>NZ_CP172959.1:2747500-2799039 GCF_050548355.1 Enterococcus sp. AZ011 | reverse complement strand
ACAGTGACCTCCTATATGTTTAAATTTTGGTTATCTAAAAAATGTGGATAACTTAAAAGAATGAGCATAGTCGATTTTAGCATTTTTTTAAAACTTTTTCCACAAGCAATTGTTCAATGTGGAAAAAAAGTACACAAGGGTGAAAAAAGTTTTCCACAGGGTGTCGACACTTGCGGAAGAAAGTGGTTGTTGAATGAGTTATCCACAAAAAGTTGAGAATAATTAAGCTTGACACAATCATGTTTCAAGAACTTATCAACAGCTGAAAAAACACCTGTGCAAAACTTTTTAACAGGCTGTTTTTTTGTGTAAAACTAGTGGAAAAATGGCTGTGAACAGAAAAAAATGTGGAAAACTATCCACAAGCTACTCACAGGAAAATTTAATTTGTGGATAATTGAAACGAATCTTTCTCAGGAAATATTTCTTAAATTTTATTGACAAAAGACCCCATTACTCGTTATACTATCAAAGTATGTCTATATATTGATGGATAGTTACAATTTCAGGAGGTGTAATTGCATGAAAAGAACGTATCAACCAAACAAACGTAAACGCCAAAAAGTTCACGGATTCCGTAAACGTATGAGCACTAAAAATGGCCGTCGCGTATTAGCAAGCCGTCGTCGTAAAGGTAGAAAAGTTATTTCTGCTTAATGATGGTCTGGTCTTTTAAACAGTCAATTTCTAAGAACCCTTAGTTATCTCCATAATTTTTTGGAAGATGTGAAGATAACTAAGGGTTCTTTTTCTGTTTTCAATAAAAGAAAGCAGGATTCTATAGAAAAGGCTACTAAAAAAGAGCGGAAATATGCTATTATTATTAAGAAGTAAAAAAATATAGAAACAAAGGGATGCCGATGAAAAAGTCCTACCGTGTCAAGAAAGAAAAAGAATTTCAACAGGTGTTTAATAAAAAACAATCTTGTGCAAATCGTCGTTTCGTGGTGTACGTTTTAGAGAAACCACAACAAGCCCATTTTCGAGTGGGGATTTCTGTTGGGAAGAAAATTGGAAACGCGGTCACAAGGAATGCTGTGAAGCGGAAAATCCGCGCGAGTTTATTTCAATTAAAAGACCGTATCTCTCCAGAAATTGATTTTATCGTGATTGCACGTCCAGGATTGGAAAAGTTATCGTCTGAAGAAGTGAAAGCTAATTTAACACATGTGTTAAATTTAGCTAAAATATTAGATGTAAGAGAGGGAATTGAGTAGTGAAGAAGTATAAGCGCTTATTATTAATGGCTGGGTTAGTGACCTTAGTCTTTGTTTTATCCGCCTGCGGAACCGCGCCCGTAAGTGAAAGTAGTACAGGAATTTGGGATCGATACATTGTTTATTATTTTGCCCAAGCGATTAAGTTCCTATCATTAGGCGGCAGTGTCGGAATTGGGATTATCCTATTTACGTTAGTCATCCGGATTATTTTATTGCCGTTGATGCATTTCCAAACGAAGAGTATGCGTAAAACACAAGAGTTGCAACCGCAATTAAAGGCCTTGCAACAAAAATATTCTTCAAAAGATCCTGAAACACAACGCTTATTCCGAGAAGAACAGCAACGTTTGTATGCAGAGAATAATGTGAATCCTTACATTGGCTGTTTACCACTGTTGGTTCAACTACCAATCATGATGGCTTTGTATCAAGCCATTTCACGCGTGCCTGAGTTAAAAGAAGGAACGTTCTTGTGGTTAAGCCTCGATAAGCCGGATCCGTATTTAATTTTACCGATTTTAGCGGCTGTCTTTACGTTTGCTAGTACGTATCTTTCAAGTATGAGCCAACTAGAAACAAATGCCTCACTGAAAATTATGAATTACGTTATGCCAGCGATGATCTTCTTTATGGGGATTTCATTAGCCAGCAGTTTATCTCTTTACTGGGTGGTCTCAAATGCCTTCCAAACAGGGCAAACATTGTTATTAAACAACCCATTCAAAATCCGTAAAGAGCGGGAGGAAGCAGCACGTCAAGCCAAAGCACGGGAGCGAGCGCTTGAACGAGCAAAAAGTCCTAAGAAAAAAGGGAAGAAAAAATAAAGGAGGTCGTTCAGATGCCGATTTATGAAGGAAATACAATCGAAGAAGCAACGCAGAAAGGCTTACAAGCACTTGGTTTAACCAAAGAGGATGTTACAATTGATGTGTTAGACGAAGGAAAAAAAGGATTTTTAGGTCTAGGAAAAAAACTTGCCCAAATTTCAATGGAACCAACGATTAGTGAGCAAGTCACAGAAGCGGTCGAAGAAACAGTGGAAGATATTGTTGTTGCCGATGAAGCAAAAGCAGTGGAAGAAGCAGTTGAGGAATTAACCGAAGCAATTCCTAGTCTCTCAGAGGAATCAACACATTCTTTAGAAAATCTGGAAGACGAAGCTGCTATTACTGAATTAGCGATGTATTTAACGAATATTTCAAATGAACTGAACGCCCCTGCCATGGTTCGCATAGCGCGCGAGAATGGCAATATTATCTTCCATTTAGAAACAGAAAAACAAGGTATCTTAATTGGAAAACACGGAAAAGTGTTAAATGCGTTACAGTATTTAGCGCAAGTCTTTATTCACCGCATTGCAAGCAATAAGCTATCGATTGTTGTGAATGTCGGAAATTATCGTGAAAAACGTCATGAAATTTTGGAACGTTTAGCGAAACGCACCGCGGAAAAAGCCAAACGCACTGGGCGGCCAGTCTTCTTGGAACCAATGCCGGCTTTTGAAAGAAAACAAATTCATCACACGCTAAGTAAAGATGAGCAAATCAAAACCCATTCTGAAGGGGATGAACCTTATCGGTATTTAGTGGTTGAACCAGTTAAGAAGTATTTTTAAACAAACAAAGAAACGTTGGCAACTCTCAGCAGGGACTGAATAGTTGCCAACGTTTCTTTGTTAAATGATTTTTTAGCCGTCTCCGTTTCTTTTTTTATGTTATGATAATCAGTAATTACTCCAGTAGTAAATTCAAATGAAAAAGTTTTGTAAAGAGACGTAGGGGGAGCAACAGGTATGCGTACGGAGAAAATACTGGTTGTAGATGATGATGCAGCAGTTCGTCGCTTGATTTGGAAAGCATTACAATCAACAGGTATTCTTATTTACCAAAGTGAATCAATTGAAAAAACAAAAGATATTGTGTCCAGAGTTACCTTTGATTTGTTCATTTTAGATGATAACTTGGAACATGACAGCGATGGTTACTACTTAGTCCAAATGATTAGAGAGAAATATCCACTAGTGCCAATTATCTTTTTTAGTAGCAAAAAAGAAGAAGAGGATATCATTGCAGCCTTGGAAATGGGCGTGGATAGTTATATAACGAAACCTTTTTCCTTGAATGTTTTTAAGGCTCAGGTGATTGCTTCGTTGAATCGAGCTCGAATGATTCGAAAACAATTGAATGTTTATAAAAAAGAAGAGCTACAGGTAGGCGATTTCCGTTTTGATTATGGTCGTTATCAACTATTTAAAAAGGATTTACCTATTTCATTGTCTTCGAAAGAAGTTCAATTAATTCAATTTTTTCTGGAGAATCCCGAGCAAGTATTCTCTAAAGAACAAATTTACAGCAGTGTTTGGGGTACTGGGGATGTCGATGCGAATACGATTATGGTTTTTATTAATCGTTTACGAAGTAAATTAGAAGAAAACCCGAAAGAACCTTGTTACCTTCGGACCGTTTGGGGCATTGGTTATACCTTTACGCCAGATGGTTGCGTACAAAAAAAATGAAAAAAGGCCCGCAGTTGCACGAGCGACTGCGGGCCTTTTTTGATTATTCAATTTGTCGATGTTCCATTTCTTTCAAAATAAATTGAAGCGAACGATTTAGATGTTCATGGGTTAAAAGTGTGATCTGGTCAATATTCTTTGTTTTCATTCCGCGGAAAATTAACCAATGTTCTTCTAGGGCAATACTACGACGTTCTGAGGCACGAATCGCAATATCTCTGAAATAGATTAAGTAAGCATGGAGATCAGTCACAATTTTTTTTAAACGTAGCATCTGACTCTTAGTATAAATAAAGGAATTAAAATCTGAAAAGTTCTGTAGTAAGTCATCTACTTGGTTATTTTTATTGTATTGTTCTCCTTCGAGAAGTAAGGCTTCCAATTCATCAAAATCTTCTGGTGTCATGAGTTCCATGGCTTTAATGGTTGCTAAAGTGTCCAAAGATTTACGAATATCATAAATTTCATAAGCATCTTTCATACTAATCCCTTTAACCACGATACCTACCATAGGTATATGTTCCACCAATTGTTCTTTGACCAATTCTTGTAAAGCAAAGCGAATGGGCGTCCGACTAATGTTTAATTGCTCGGAAAATTCTTTTTCGTTAATCCGTTCACCTGCAGGAATATCCCCTAAAATAATGGTTTTTTTAAAGGCTTCGTAGGTACAAATTTTTAGAGGTTTACTGCTGGTTAAATCTAAGTTCCGTTTTACTGCTTCAACCGTTGGATTCATATGAGGCACCTCCCTATAGGTTATTTTTATAGATAATAAATATAATATTAAAAATGAAAATATAACGCAAGAAAAGACAAAATGAAAAGAAAACCGAGGAGAAAAGGCACTCCTACGGTTTCAGCGACGACGTTTAATTTTGTGGAATAAATAAAGGCATGTGACCTAAAGCAACAATTGTAACAACGAAAATAACGAAAATTCCTAAGGCATATTTTGCTGATTCTTTTTGCCATTGGCCCATATCTAAACCAGTTAAACGTAATAGCAAGTAAATAAATGCCACTAATGGACTTAATAAGTGGAACGCTTGCCCCATTAAGGAAGCTAAAGCCATAGACATATTGTCAAATCCATAAGAACGTCCAGCTTCTGCTAGGACTGGTAAGACACCGAAATAGAAACCGTCGTTTGAAATAAAGAATGTTCCTGGTGCTGAAATGAACGCAATCACTAAGCCCCAAGCGCCGGCTAATTGTTTTGGAATAATATTAACAAAGCTATTTGCTAAGGCATTGGCCATACCAGAACCTTGGAATAAGCCCATGAAGACGCCAGCAGCAAAAACTAAGATAACTACTTGCACAGCATCACCAGCATTTGCACTAATACGGCTGCTTTGATCTTTTAATTTTGGATAGTTAATCATTAAAGCGATACAAGTACCAACTAGGAATAATAATAACGGTGGCATTTCAATCCACGAAGGCAAACCTAATTGACCAACGAATGAACTTAGGACTAACCAACCGATTAAGACAATCGTTAAAATACCATTGAACGCAAAATTCTTTGGACGACGAATTTCTAATAACTCAGGATCGTTAACAATAGTCATTTCTTCCAATTCTTTATCAGTAAGCGTTGTCACGCCTAAGCGAGCACGTTCTTTTTTCCCCATGCGATAAGCAACAAAGAAGATAACATACAATACAGATAAAATCATACCAGGTGCTAAATAAGAAAGAATGTCGGCATCAACTTCTAGTACGGCCATGGCACGAGCTGTTGGACCGCCCCAAGGTAATAAGTTCATAATGGTGTTTTGTAAGATAACAAGCACACCTAAATTCATCAATTTCATATTAAGTTTTTTGTAGATGGGAATAAACGCAGAACAGCAAATCAAGGTCGTAGTTGTTCCATCTCCGTTTAAGGAAACAGCAGCAGCAACTACCGCAGTAGCCATCAAGACTTTCATTGGATCGCCTTTAGCAAAGTAAATCATTTTTTTAGTGATTGGGTCAAACAAACCAGCATCCAACATAATAGAGAAGTAAAGAATGGCAAATAATAACATAATACCAGTTTTTGAAGTAGTTGAAATCCCATCTAAGACGAAATTCCCAATGTTGACTTCAGGGACAACACCGTCAGCACCAGGTGGCGGACTCGCTACTCCAGTTGCAATTGCAATCAAAGTAAAAATAAGAGGAATAATTACTAAAGATGTAAACGGTGACAATTTCTTTTTCATGATTACATACATAAAGATGATAATCATACCATAAGCTAAAATAGTGAGTAACATGTTTTTCTTCCTTTCTTTTTTTAGAACTTTTTTGTAAGCGTTAACAACCGGTGTTAATAAAAAAGAATAGCCATGAGAAATGTTTCACAGTATTCTGGTTTACAACAAAAAATATTTTTTGTGTTTGTCTATAGTGTGAGAATATACAAACTTTCGCAGAGAATAAATAGCCTAAAACAAAAAGAACATCAAAAAAACAATTCAACAATCAAATTCTTATTAATAACTTAATATAATATTAATAGAATCTTAACGGCTGATAAATGCTTATATACCAATGTTTACAGAGTTTTTTTCACAAAATAAACAATAAAAGAACAATCTGAGCTAGTGTTTTCACTAGGTTTTTTAACGGTTTTTTCTATAATGAACGTATACCAAGAATTAGTGAAAGGAGAGACAATATGGGCCTATTTAAGTCCTTATTCAAGAAAGAGCAACACACGCAGGATACCGAGATTAATGAAAGCGTTATCCAACGTGAAGCGGATAACTTGGAAAAGCGATGGATAGATATACCAGCATATATTCCTTCTGAGCCAAAAGAATATCAATTGGTAAGTATTGTGGCCACTGCCATCGCAGCAGGAGAGTTTCCAGAAAGTCGTTTTGTTATCAAAAAAATCGCAAAACGAAATCCAGAAGCAAAAGAAGTTGCCATTATTGCAGCCAGTATAGCTGCAGAGCTTTCAGAAGAGTCTCAGCTAGTTGTCAAAAGAATTTCAAAACAAAACCTTGAGGAGGATCATTATGTTACGCAAATTTAAAATTTCAATTGATGGGAAAGAATATTTAGTCGAGATGGAAGAAATCGGTGGCGTCCCACAACCAGCACCTGTTGCGCCACAACCAACAGCGCCAGTTGCTACGACAGAAACACCAGCCCCTGCTGTTGAAGAAGCCCCAGCGCCAGCAGCACAGCCAGCCGCCCCAGCAGGAGCAGATGCAATGCCTGCGCCAATGCCAGGAACTGTGTTAAAAGTATTAGTCAATGTTGGTGATACGGTGTCTGAGAACCAACCATTGTTAATTTTAGAAGCAATGAAGATGGAAAATGAAATCGTTGCAGGAAAAGCAGGTACGGTAACAGGAATTCATGTTACCCAAGGCCAAATTGTGAACCCAGGGGAACCATTAATAACAATTAACTAGAATTAATTTAAGAAGAGGAAGTGATTTGTGTGGAGACACTGATTCAAGGTGTTATAGGAATGGGCCAAGAACCAGGACGCATTGTGATGATGCTGATTGGTGGACTATTAATGTATTTAGGAATAAAAAAAGAGTATGAACCAACACTTTTAGTGCCGATGGGTTTAGGAACGATTTTAGTGAACTTTCCTAATTCCGGCGTATTGAGCGCTGGCGGCGAGCCAGGTCCGTTTAATGTTCTTTTTGATTTTGGAATAAAAACAGAATTATTCCCGTTATTATTATTTATTGGGATTGGGGCAATGATTGATTTCGGTCCATTGTTACAAAATCCGTTTATGTTGATGTTTGGTGCCGCTGCACAGTTTGGGATTTTCTTTACAGTTATTATGGCTGTTTTATTAGGTTTTGATTTAAACGATGCTGCTTCGATTGGGATTATTGGTGCCGCTGATGGCCCAACGTCTATTTTCGTAGCAAATACCTTACATTCAAAATACATGGGGGCCATAATGGTTGCCGCTTACTCCTACATGGCGTTAGTTCCGATTATTCAACCAGTAGCGATTAAAGCAGTGACGACGAAAGCCGAACGTCGGATCCGTATGACTTATCGGGCCGGTGAAGTTTCTCAAACAGCGAAAATTCTTTTCCCGGTTGTTATTACGATTGTCGCAGGGTTAATTGCGCCGGTGTCATTACCATTAGTTGGTTTCTTAATGTTTGGGAACTTATTAAGAGAATGTGGCGTTTTGGATCGTTTATCCATTACAGCTCAAAATGAATTGGTGAATATTATTAGTATCTTGCTAGGACTATCTATTTCCGTTAGCATGAACTATGCAGAGTTCTTAAAAGTCGATACATTGATGGTTATTGGCTTAGGGTTAGTCGCCTTTATTATGGACTCAGTCGGCGGCGTGCTTTTTGCTAAATTCTTGAATTTATTTAGAAAAGAAAAAATCAATCCAATGATTGGTGCTGCGGGTATTTCCGCTTTCCCAATGTCTAGTCGGGTCATTCAAAAAATGGCTACAGATGAAGACCCACAAAACTTTATTTTAATGCATGCTGCTGGTGCCAACGTTTCAGGACAAATCGCTTCTGTAATTGCTGGTGGCTTACTATTAGCCTTTTTAACATAGGACGGAAAGGAGAACGAATACATGTCTGTTAACATGGAAGATTTAAAAATTGCTTTTGAACTGTTAGGTTTTGGTTGGGGCGGCGTTTTCGTTGTTTTATTTATCATTTATCTAGCATCTAAATTACTAACAAAATTATTTCCAATTAAAAAATAAAGGAGGTTATTGCTGTGAGCAGCGTATATACAATGAAAAGAATCTGGTTGCAAAAAGATAAAAAAGCTTATCAAGCTTGGCGCGAATTAATGGAAAAAGCCGAATTGCAAACGACAGAAGCACTTGATTACACCGTTGGCATATATGATGACACAGCATTAATCGCCTCTGGCTCGCTTTCAGGCAAAACGATTAAGTGCGTGGCCGTTTGTAAAAAATATCAATCTGAAAATTTGTTAACCCAATTGGTGGTTCATCTACTTGAAAAACTGAGAGAAGAAAACCAATTACACAGTTTTTTGTATACAAAACCAAAAAATGAACAAATTTTTCAGTCGCTAGGCTTTCAAAAAGTGGTTGCGAATCAAGAGGTGCTATTTATGGAGCAAGGCAAACCAGATTTTGCCGATTATCTTGATTACCTGACACAGCATAAAAAAGCAGGGCCAGCCAGTAGCATTGTCATGAATGCAAATCCTTTTACGAAAGGCCATCAGTACTTAGTCGAAAAAGCAGCCAAAGAAAGTCCGCACGTTTATGTGTTTGTTTTATCTGAAGATAAATCGCTATTTTCAAAAGAAGCACGTTTCGCAATGGTGCAAAAAGGGGTCGCCCATTTACCCAATGTGACAGTCCTATCTACAGAAGATTACTTAGTTTCGTCTGCGACTTTTCCTACCTATTTTTTGAAAGAAAAAGCGCCATTAGAGGTAGCTGCAATTCAAGCAACGCTTGATGCAACGTTATTTAAAGAAAGAATTGCGCCAATACTTGAAATTCAGCAACGTTATGTGGGAGAAGAGCCTTATTCAGAAGTGACCGATGTCTACAATCAAGCAATGCAACAAGTTTTCGGACAAACGATAACGCTAACCATTGTCCCGCGATTAGCGATTGATGGAGAGCTGATTAGTGCGACGAAAGTTCGCAAAGCGATGGTTGAAGGCGACAAAGAGACACTCAAGAAGTTTTTACCAGCAACAAGTTATCAATACTTAGTAGAACACAAGAAACTAATGAGGTGAAGAAAGTGAAGATTATCAAAAATGCTACTGCAGGGACAGTAGAATCAAGTGATATTATGATTACCGTCCAACCCATTGAATCAACAGAAAATACCATTGAATTAGAAAGTAGTGTCGAAAAACAATTTGGCAATCAAATTCGTCAGGTGATTACGACAACTTTGGAACATTTAGATGTCCAAGGCGTTGCGGTCAAGGCGATTGATAAAGGGGCATTAGATTGTACAATCAAAGCTCGGATGATTACAGTTTTACATCGAGGCGCTGAAAAAGAAACGTATGATTGGAAGGAGTTGGACTCATGGAACGTTTAAGAAGAACAATGATGTTTGTCCCTGGAGCGAACGCAGCAATGCTAAGAGATGCACCTTTGTATGGGGCAGATTCAATCATGTTTGATTTAGAAGATGCAGTTTCATTAAAAGAAAAAGACTCTGCCCGTGTTTTAGTCCATTCTGCTTTGAAAACTTTCGATTATGGCAATATTGAAATTGTTGTTCGGATCAATGCTTTAGATGCCGGTGGCGCAGAAGATATTGAAGCAATGGTCTTAGCTGGTGTCGATGTGATTCGTTTACCAAAAACAGAAACAGCCCAAGATATCATTGATGTCGAGGCAGTCATTACAGAAGTAGAACAGCAAAATGACATTCCCGTAGGAACAACGAAAATGATGGCTGCTATCGAATCGGCTGAAGGTGTTCTAAATGCGCCCGCGATTGCCAAAAGTTCAACTCGATTGATTGGCATCGCGTTAGGCGCCGAAGACTATGTTACCAATATGAAAACACGGCGCCATCCAGATGGCCAAGAACTATTCTTTGCTCGTAGCATGATTTTACATGCCGCTCGAGCAGCTGGGATTGCAGCTATTGATACGGTCTATTCAGATGTAGACAATACGGAAGGCTTTGAAGCCGAAGTTCGTTTGATTAAACAGCTAGGTTTCGATGGGAAATCGGTGATTAACCCTCGTCAAATCCCATTAGTTAATACTATTTATGCGCCAACAGAAAAAGAAATCCAGAATGCTAAGGAAGTAATCTGGGGCATTCGGGAAGCCGAAGCAAAAGGTTCCGGTGTTATCTCCGTAAATGGAAAAATGGTTGATAAACCAATTGTTGAACGAGCTGAACGGGTCATTGCGTTAGCATTGGCGGCTAAATTAATTACCGAGGAGGAAATATAGACATGGTAGTAAATAAAGTAGGCAAAGACATTCCTCAATCTTATGCAGAGCAATATGGCATTTATGAAGGAGAATTAGCACACATTGATGCTTATCAAGAAGCGAGCCGAGCAATTAAACCAGTGAAACCTCGGGAGACAAAACTTTTAGGAAGTATTCGTGAAGCAATTGAAAAAACAGGTTTAAAAGATGGCATGACCATCTCTTTCCATCACCATTTCCGTGAAGGAGACTATGTGATGAATTTAGTTTTAGCCGAGATTGCCGCCATGGGGCTGAAAAACATTTCGATTGCACCTAGTTCAATTGCAAATGTTCATGAACCTTTGATCGAACACATTAAAAATGGAGTAGTCACCAACATTACTTCTTCAGGTTTGAGAGATAAAGTAGGCGCCGCTATTTCAGCAGGTATCATGGAAAATCCTGTGGTGATTCGTTCACATGGTGGCCGGGCACGGGCAGTAGCAGCAGGCGATATCCATATTGATGTAGCTTTCTTAGGTGCACCAAGTTCAGATGCTTATGGAAATGCGAATGGAACCAAAGGAAAAGCTACCTGTGGTTCTCTTGGATATGCGATGGTCGATGCAAAATATGCGGATCAAGTGGTCATCATTACTGACACATTAGTACCATATCCTAATACCCCTATTAGTATTCCACAAACAGATGTTGATTATGTGGTAGAAATTGATGCAATTGGTGATCCAGATGGAATTGCCAAAGGCGCGACACGTTTTACAAAGAATCCTAAAGAATTATTGATTGCTGAATATGCCGCAAAAATAATTACACATTCTCCTTACTACAAAGAAGGCTTCTCATTCCAAACAGGAACAGGTGGCTCTTCACTAGCAGTTACGCGGTTCATGAGAGAACAAATGCTTAAAGATGGCATTAAAGCAAGTTTCGCTTTAGGCGGAATTACGAATGCAATGGTGGAACTTTTGGAAGAAGGCTTAGTAGAAAAAATTATTGACGTCCAAGACTTTGATCATCCATCAGCTATTTCTTTAGGGGAAAATGCCAATCATTATGAAATTGATGCCAATATGTATGCCTCACCGCTTAGCAAAGGGGCGGTTATTAATCAATTAGACACAGCTATTTTATCTGCTTTAGAAGTGGACACAGATTTTAATGTAAATGTCATTACTGGTTCAGATGGTGTCATCCGTGGTGCTTCTGGCGGACATTCCGATACAAGTATGGCTTGTAAAATGAGTCTAGTGATTGCACCACTTGTTCGTGGACGGATTCCAACAATCGTTGAGCAAGTAAATACAGTCGTTACACCAGGTACGAGTGTCGATGTCGTAGTAACAGAAGTCGGCATTGCAATCAATCCAAAAAGAACAGACTTAATTGATTGTTTTAAAACCTTAGATGTTCCTCAGTTTACGTTAGAAGAGTTGAAAGACAAAGCCTACAACATTGTTGGCACCCCGGAACCAATTAAATATGGAGACAAAGTTGTTGCGTTAATTGAATACCGAGATGGTAGTCTAATTGATGTGGTACGCAATGTTTAATGGGGAAAAAGTAACACTTTTAGAGATGTTGGATGCTCGCGAACAAAGAGCTGCCACACAGAAGGAGTTGTTAGAAACAGCACCAGAAGCTAGTCTCTTATCTGCCACAATGAATATTCCTGGAGAAGTAAAAAATTCGCCCACTTTAACGGCTGTTTTTTTAGAAGTAATTGACGAAGTCGAGCAACAATTGCTGGATCAAGTACCGATTGTTAATTTTTACCGGAATGAAAAGACAGGGCCTGAATATTATTTGGCGGTTTCGTTAGCCCCGCAAGAGTTAAAACAAAGAATGGTCAAAATTGAAGAAACACATCCTTATGGTCGTTTAGTGGACCTAGATGTTTTATGGGGAAATGAAGAACTAAAAAGCCTTCATCGAGGAGATTTAGGCTTGCCACCACGGCGCTGTTTTATTTGCCAAGAAGAGGCGAAAGTCTGTGGACGAAATCGACGTCACAGTCTTGAAGCAATGCAAGAAAAAATAACAGAAATAATTTTGACACGAAAGGAGCAGCCAAGTGAGTAAAAAAATTCGTTTTACAGAAACGGTGCTACGGGATGGACAACAAAGTTTAATTGCAACACGGATGCCAACCTCAGATATGCTGCCGATTATTAAAACAATGGACGAGGCAGGATTTCATGCATTAGAAATGTGGGGCGGGGCAACGTTTGATTCCTGTGTCCGCTATTTAAACGAGGATCCTTGGGAACGTCTTCGCCAAATTCGCAAAGAAGTTAAAAATACCAAACTTCAAATGTTATTACGAGGACAAAATTTACTAGGATATCGTCATTACGCTGATGATGTGGTGCGGGCCTTTGTCGAAAAATCAGTTGAAAATGGGATTGATATTATTCGTATTTTCGATGCCTTGAATGATGTCCGTAATTTACAAACAGCAATTCAAACAACAAAAGAAGCTGGCGGACACTGTCAAGCAGCGATCTCTTATACCACGAGTGAAATTCATACCATCGATTACTTTGTAAAATTAGCCAAAGAATTAAGTCAAACAGGAGCGGATTCCATTTGTATTAAGGACATGGCAGGCGTTTTGACGCCACAAACGGGTTTTGAATTAGTGAGCAAAATGAAAGATGCCATTGATTTACCTTTAGAGGTGCATACGCATGCGACTAGTGGTATTTCTGAGATGACCTATTTAAAAGTTGCTGAAGCAGGTGCGGATATTATCGATACAGCTATCTCTTCTTTCGCTGGTGGTACGAGTCAACCAGCCACAGAATCTGTAGCCATTGCGTTAGAAGATTTAGGCTTTGAAACAGGTTTAAATATGGAAAAAGTAACAGAGATTGCTGACTATTTCAATCCGATTCGTGATCGTTTTAGAAGTGAAGGCATTTTAAACCCTAAAGTTAAAGATACGGAACCGAAAACCTTGATTTATCAAGTGCCTGGTGGTATGTTATCAAACTTATTAAGTCAATTAACGGAGCAAGGTTTGCAAGACAAATATGAAGAAGTTTTAGCTGAAGTACCTAAAGTAAGAGCGGATTTAGGGTATCCACCACTAGTTACGCCGCTTTCACAAATGGTCGGAACACAAGCCTTAATGAATGTGATTTCTGGGGAAAGATATTCCTTAATACCGAATGAAATCAAAGATTATGTGCGCGGAGAATATGGCAAATCACCAGCACCTATCGCAGAAGAGATTAAGCAAAAAATCATTGGGGATGAAGAGGTAATCACTTGTCGACCAGCGGATTTATTGAAACCAGAGTTGCATAGTTTAGAAAATGAAATCCAACAATATGCAAAATCTGAAGAGGATGTCCTATTATATGCGATGTTCCCACAACAAGGAAAAGACTTTTTAGGACGTCGTGAAGATCCTTTTTACGATGTACCGTTACAGAAAGTGACAGTCAAACTTGACTTGCCAGAATAGAACGGGCAAGTGCTCCGCAAATGTATAAAGAAGCAAGGGTTTGAGCGACGATAACGGTTGTTCAAACCCTTGCTTCATCAAATAGAAAAAAGGCAGCCCGTGAAAGGAAGTGACAATGTGTTAGAAGAAGTTCTAGCAATTCATCAAAAAAATATTGGTGTACTAAGTCTTGAAGCAACAGAAGCGGTGTTAAACCATCATGATTTAGCCAAAATGTATACACCTGGTGTCGCAGAATTGAGTTTAATGATTGCCCAAAATCATGAATTAGCGCGCGAGTGGACCATTAGTGGTAAGTTAATTGCGGTTATTACAGATGGATCAGCTGTTCTGGGTCTCGGCAATATGGGCACGCAAGCGGGCTTGCCAATTGTTGAAGGCAAAGCTTTACTTTATAAAAATTTGGCGGGGGTCGATGCTATTCCCTTAGCACTGGAACAAAAATCAGTGGACGAGATGGTTCAAACAATTGAAAATTTACAAAATAGTTTTGCAGGAATCCATTTAGAAGATATTTCTGCACCAAAATGTTTTGAAATTGAAGAAAAACTTCAACAACGTTTGAACATTCCTGTGTATCATGATGACCAAGAAGGCACTGCCATTGTCGTTTTAGCTGGGCTAATTAACGCAGCTAAAATTAAAGGAAAACCTTTAAATGAATTACGTGTGGTGATTAACGGAGTTGGAGCTTCTGGTGTAGCGACCGCTAAGTTATGTATTCAAGCGGGGATTACGCATCTCACCTTAGTAGATCGCCAAGGTGTTTTAAGAGAAGAAGACCCGACATTGAATCCTTACCAACGTGCTTTGCTTCGACAGGTAATAAAACCATCAGTAGAAAACAAAGATTTAGCCACCGCTGTCGTCAATCAGGATGTTTTTTTAGGCTTATCAGAAGCGGATGTGCTAACGCCAGCCCTGATTAAATCAATGAACCAAGACCCAATTATCTTTGCTTTAGCAAATCCTAAACCAGAAATTGAACCAGCCCTCGCCCAAGCCAATGGCGTCCGTTTATTAGCAACTGGTTCTTCCAAATATCCGAATCAAGTGAACAACATTTTAGCTTTTCCAGGTCTTTTTAAAGGGTTATTGGCAGCGAAAGGCAGAAAAGTCGATGTCGGTTTGCAAATGACAGTAGCACGAAGCTTGGCCGCTATGATTTCAGAACCCACAGCAGAAAAATTCATACCTAATGTATTTGATGGCGGCGTAGTTGACACGGTTTTTAATGCTGTACTAGACTATATAAAACAAGAAAAGACCACGGCAGAAGAAGGGACGTAAGAGGCAATGACAAAGCAAGCAAGGAGTAAATTAGCGCAGCAAGCACAATTGGCACTACTCTATGAAGTGACCTGTTTAAATAAACCAGGCTTGGTGGATCCAGTCGATGCAGGCGCCCATCAAGATATGGATGTTTTCACTTTTTTAGAAAGTAGTGTGGTTTTGACTCCTTATTTTGAAACCTTCGTTCAAGCTGGGACAGAGCTACGTCATTTGCCGATTGAGGCAACATTTCGCGCAATTCGACAAGTTGGTTTAGAAGCAGAACGAGCAATGTTTGAGGCAACAGAAGGGATCAACACACATAAAGGAGCGATTTTTTCTCTAGGTATTTTTTTAGCTATCTGTGGTCGTCTAATGATTTGGGAGACCCCTTGCACCTTACAATTGTTTCAACAAACGCTTCAAACAATGACGCAAGACTTACTGGCCGACTTTGAAAACCTCGCTACGAATGAGCTAGAAAAACTGACTTGGGGTGAACGATTATTTGTTCAGCATGGCTTGACTGGAATCCGTGGTGAGGCGCAACAAGGTTATCCCGCTGTCTTTGAACAGGGAGTGCCTTATTATCAAAAACATCAAGGCACACAACAACAAAAACTCATTGATACGCTCCTTTATTTATCGCTCTATGTTGAGGATACGAATTTGATTAAACGAAGTCAAAATGTCCAAATTTTTGAAATATATCAACCGTTAATTCAGAAATATTTTGCTTTAGGGGGGACACAAACGTTACGGGGAACCCTTTGTTTAGAAAGATTGAATCACTTATTCAAAGAAAAAAATTGGAGTATTGGTGGCAGTGCAGATGCTTTAATTTTGGTGGTGTTTTTAGATAAACTCATGAAATTAAATTGGCTGACGCCTTAATTAAAAAGATAGTTACAACGCTGATTTGGTCAGTTGTTTTGACCTTATATGCTTATGGAAAGGTCTCAAGAGAATTCAAGAAAGCGATTGACAAATACCACGAAACACAGTATATTTTATTACGAAATCATTCTTATCAGAGTATACAAATACGATGATAAACAGTTGAAGCGAATCTTGATTTGCTTTTCCTAAACCTGATTCTTTTAGAATCAGGTTTTTGTTTATCTAAAAGGCGGCATTCGTTCAAAAACGGCTGTCGCCTTTTTTTATGAAATTTTTTTAATATAAAAAATTTCATAAAAAAAATCTTAAAAACAGAAAAAATTGTTATAGATTAGAGTCATTTTTTTGATGTAAAGTTTTTATGACTTACAGCCATAAAATTGATAAAAACAGTCAAAGAAGCAGAAAAAATAATAGTGGAATTTCTCAAAAAAATAAAAAAATTTTCCGTTATTTAATTATCGATTTATCAAACGATAAGTTATAATAAAATAATTTATTTATCTTTAATGATTGGGGAGAAATGTATAAACTTCCTCATTTTCCTCTCATTGTATAATAACTCACTAATGAATTAGTGAGTTTTTTAACATATCCAGGATGCTTGTTATCAAATGAATTTTTATATAAAAATTCACAGCATTATATTTTGAAAAGCTGAGGAAATGTACTAAACTGCAGGTGTTAAATCCATTTAAATCGCTAAAGGGGGAGATGAACAACTAGGGGAAGCTAATGATCTTGGTATTTATCGTTTATTTTAAAGAAAAGAGGGACGATCAGATGAAAAAGAAAATTGTTGAGGATTTTAATCGGAAAAGTCAGCATAAAAAATGGACAAAACGCAAGATGCTTAATTTAGCAATATCAAGTGGTTTATTATTTACGTCATTAGCAATCCCTGTAAGTATAGCTGTTACCTCTGGCACAATCAGTGCATCAGCAGCGGTCTTGGATATCGAACTATTATCAAATGTTACGTCAAATAATGACAGTGGCACTTCAACGAGTAATCGTTGGACAGCCGCAAACCAAAATCAACCAGTTAATTTCACGGTTTCTGGTGGCGCTTTAGCAGATGCTTCCGCTGTGTTTAGTGGACAAAAACAAGCGGTGTTAGTGGTTCCTCCTGAGTTAAGAGGAAATGTAGCTGCAGCAGGCAGCGCAGCAATCAATACCAATGTCACGATTGATCTTTCAAAAGTTACTTTTTTGACCGCCGTTTTGAATGCAGCCAATGATTTAACCAATGTCATTACTCAAATTACCAGTGGAGCGTTAGGGAATTTAACTGGTGTTGATATTGATCTGACGGAAGTGAATCGTCAGTTGGAATTAGTGAATAACATTGAAAACTTAGGTGCTGCTTCATTTACAGCTCCGGAAACGTTAGCAGCTGACGGCTCATACATTAGCGCACCAATTAGTGATGGTTTAGGGTTAGTTTTAGCCCAAAATGTTTCAAACATCTTACAAGATTTGAATGCGGCAGTTCAAGCTTTGGAGGCAAAAGGAACCAGTATCCCAAGTAATCTTGTCGCCACAGCCATAAATGCAGCCTTGCTTCCTGTCAAAGGCACGGTAAACGTGGCTGTTTCAGGTGCTTTGCCTTTATTAGCGGTTGGTGGTTCAGGTGTGAATGAGTTAGTGGATGCTTCTTTACTAGGCGCAACTACGGTTACTTTACCAACTACCGTTTCAACACCTCAAAATTTATCCAATAATTTAGATGCTCGTTTTGTAGGAACAGTCGTTCAAACAGATCTTTTAGACGTTAATTTATTAGCAACAGCAGACGGTGTATCCAACATTTATTTTGCTGCAGGTACTACTAGTGAAGTAACCGCACCTACCGTAACAGGAGTAACAGGCAATTCAACGGCAGGTTACGAAGTTAAAGGAACTGCCGATGCCAATGCCACGGTTGAAATCCGAAATGCAGGAGGTGCCGTGATAGGTACAGGTACTGCTGATGGGACAGGGGCATTTACAGTTACCATTCCCGCAGGTGAAGCAGGTGCGAATGAAACGTTAACCGCCGTAGCGAAAAACGCCAGCGGCACAGAAAGTACGCCAACAACGTTCCAAACACCAGCGGATGAAGCAACCGTAACCGCACCAACAATCACAGGAGTGACAGGTAATTCAACGGCAGGTTACGAAGTTAAAGGAACTGCCGACGCCAATGCCACGGTTGAAATCCGAAATGCAGGAGGCACCGTAATAGGTACAGGTACCGCCGATGGGACAGGGGCATTTACAGTTACCATTCCCGCAGGTGAAGCAGGTGCTAATGAAACGTTAACCGCCGTAGCGAAAAACGCCAGCGGCACAGAAAGCACGCCAACAACGTTCCAAACACCAGCGGATGAAGCAACCGTAACCGCACCAACAATCACAGGAGTAACAGGCAATTCAACAGCAGGTTACGAGATCAAAGGCACCGCCGACGCCAATGCCACGGTTGAGATCCGAAATGCAGGAGGCACCGTAATAGGTACAGGTACCGCTGATGGGACAGGAGCGTTTACAGTTACCATTCCCGCAGGTGAAGCAGGTGCCAATGAAACGTTAACCGCCGTAGCGAAAAACGCCAGCGGCACAGAAAGTACGCCAACAACGTTCCAAACACCAGCGGATCCTAATACACCCGTAGCGACGCCAATTGTTGAGACTGTAACAGGTAGTACAACAAAAGGCTATGAGGTCAAAGGGACTGCTGAAGTTGGCACCACCATTGAGGTTCGCGATGCAGCTGGCACGGTCCTTGGTACTGCAACAACTGGAACTGACGGAAAATATACAGTGACTTTAGATCCAGGAAAAGCAACAGCAAATCAAACGCTGAGCGTTGTAGCGAAAAACGCTAGTGGCACGGAAAGTCAACCAGCAACGGCGACAACACCAGCTGATGTCACTGCACCAACAGTTGATAACATCACAGGCAACTCTGGTTCGGGTTATGAAATTACAGGAACAGCAGACCCTAACACAACAATCGAAGTTCGTGATCCAGCTGGGGCAGTCATTGGTACAGGTACCTCTGATGCGAATGGTGATTTTACTGTAACGCTACCAACGGGAACGACAAATCCTGGGGATACGTTAACAGTGATTGGAAAGGATAACGCAGGAAATGAAAGTCAACCGACTGAAGTCCTTGTTCCTGCTGATGCCACGGTTACAGCACCAACTGTAACAGGAGTAACAGGTAATTCAGTTGCTGGTTATCAGGTGACAGGCACCGCTGATCCGAATGCTACCATTGAAATTCGTGATGCAGATGGGAACGTGATTGTAACAGGGACTGCCGATGGGACTGGTTCCTTTGCTGTGAACCTTCCAGCTGGGACGGCAAATGCGAATGAAACATTGACAGCGTTAGCCAAAGATCCTGATGGCAATACAAGTACACCGACAACCTTCCAAACACCAGCAGATGAAGTAGTGGCACCGCCAAGTGTCGACAAAGTTACTGGGAATACAACACAAGGATATCAAGTGACAGGTACCGCTGAACTTGGCACCACCATTGAAGTTCGTGCAACAGACGGAACAGTTTTAGGCACCGCAACAACTGGACCGACTGGCCAATATACTGTGACGTTAGCTTCAGGAAAAGCAACAGCTAAACAAACAGTGAATGTAGTTGCTAAAAATGATACTGGACTTGAGAGTCAACCAACTACAGCTATGACACCCGCTGATGTTACCACACCAACAATTGGTGACATTACTGGAGATTCAACAACTGGTTATGAAATCACTGGGACGGCGGACCCTAATACCACCATTGAAGTACGGAACCCAGATGGAACAATTATTGGTACAACGACAACGGATGATCAAGGAAACTTTACTGTGGACCTTCCAGCGGGAGCCGCTAATCCTGGTGATACATTAACAGTTGTTGGAAAAGACGGTGACGGCAATGAAAGTCAACCAACGGAAGTGACGGTCCCTGAAGATGCAACCGTAGCAGCACCAACTGTGACGACTGTTACAGGAACAACTGCCACTGGGTATCAAGTAACCGGCACGGCAGAGCCAAATGTCACCATTGAGATTCACAATGAAGCAGGTTTAGTTATTGCTACGGGAACGACTGATGGTGCTGGCGCATTTACAATCACTCTTCCGACGGGCACAGCAACAGCTAACGAAGCCTTAACTGCCATTGCGAAAGATGCTGCTGGGAAAGAAAGTAATCCGACTGCTTTCAAAACACCTGCTGATCCAGATGCACCAGTCGCGACACCTACTGTTGACAAAATCACTGGTAGCACGACAAACGGCTATCAAGTAGTAGGAGCAGCAGAAGTTGGTACAACAGTTGAGGTGCGTGACGCCGATGGCACAGTCCTTGGCATGGCAACTACTGGAACTGATGGCAAATACACAGTGACTTTAGAGCCAGGGAAGGCCTCAGCTAACGAAACAATAACTGTCGTAGCGAAAAATGCAACAGGAAAAGAAAGTCAGCCAGCTACAGCAACTACACCAGCCGACTTAGCCACACCAACCATTGATTCTATTACCGGAAATTCTGGTAAAGGTTACGAAATCACTGGAACGGCGGAGCCCAAAACCACTATTGATGTCCGTGACGCAGACGGAACCATCATTGCTGCTACCACTGCTAACGAAACCGGCCAATATACGGTGACTCTACCAGCTGGCGTAGTGACACCAGGAGAAACGATTACGATTATTAGCAAAGATGGCGCTGGCAATGAAAGTCAACCAGCTACAGCCGTTATTCCAGCGGATGTTGTTTTAGCGGCGCCAACTATTACGAAGGTTGAAGGAAACAAAGCCAATGGCTATACAGTCACTGGAACTGCTGATCCAAATGTCACGGTTCAATTTTACAATAGCAGTGAACAATTATTGGCAAGTGGCAATACAACTACTGGAGGCACCTTCTCCGTTCATATTGCAGCAGGGTTAGCAACAGAAAAAGAAACGTTAACCGCACTAACCACAGATACACAAGGAAATGTGAGTCCTAAAACCACATTTATGACGCCAGCCGATATTACGGGAGAACCAGAAATTAAAATTGCGGCACCAACTGTTTCTTCAGTTTTAGGAACGTCTAAAGCCGGCTACCTCATCAAAGGAACAGCTGAACCAAACCGAATCATTCAAATTAGTAACCGACTATTAAGAAGTGTGATTGCTGTAGGTGCCACCGATGCTGAAGGCAACTTCGCTATCCAATTAACAGCGGGACAAGCGACTGCTCAACAAAGTTTACTTGCGACAGCTACAGATGGCGCAGGACATTACAGTACGGCTACAACCTTCATGACACCAGCCGACCCAACGAATCCTGGAGGAGGCAATGGTAACACTGGCGGAAATAACGGCAATACAGGCGGCAACACAGGAAACAATGGCGCAACTGGTGGGAATAATGGGAATGGTTCAAACACAGGTTCAAATCCAAATGGAGGTTCTGGTTTAGGCACAACAGGTTCTGGCTTAGGTTCACTAGGCAATGGCCTCGGTACAAATGGTAGTGGCTACCACCCTAAACTAAGCACCATCAGTTATGGCACTGGAAATCACGGGAAAACAGGCTTCTTACCTAGCACAGGTGAAAAAGAGTCTTCAGCCGTGACAACAAGTTTGTTTGGCGCCTTTGTCGCACTCCTTGCGAGCATGGGAATCATCAAACGCAAACGTAAAAACTAGCTCTCTCCTTTAATTCCTATAGATGAGAAAACGTATTGTTGAGAATTCCCCACTCAATGATACGTTTTCTCGTTCCATTTAATGAAGAAAAATTGCCAAATAGAATAAAATGTGCTATTCTATTTTCAGAAAATCGAAGGAACAAGCAGTGAAAGTGCTAAATCCAACCTGAATTTTTTAATGCAGGAGGAGTGGGCGCTTTTTTTGTTGTTATGAAGAAAGGAAGCTAATTATGCAATCAGCTACAATGGAATTTGATACAATTGCGGCGATTTCTACGCCGCCAGGTGAAGGTGCGATTAGTATTGTTCGTTTAAGTGGCGAGCAAGCAGTTGCTATTGCAAACAAAGTTTATCGGTCAGGCACTAAAGATTTAGCTAAAGTCCCCACGCACACGATTCATTATGGTCATATTGTTGATCCGCAAAACGATCAATTGATTGATGAAGTCATGCTTTCTGTGATGCGGGCACCGAAAACATTTACACGAGAAGACGTGGTAGAAATTAACTGTCATGGCGGCATTGTCGTGGTGAACCAATTATTGCAATTACTGTTACGTGAAGGCGCACGAATGGCCGAACCTGGGGAATTTACAAAACGTGCTTTTCTAAATGGCCGAATGGATCTTTCACAAGCAGAAGCAGTGATGGACTTAATCCGTGCTAAAACGGATAAAGCGATGAATGTTGCATTGAATCAATTGGATGGTAACTTGTCGGCGTTAATTCGTTCATTAAGACAAGAAATTTTAAATACTTTAGCACAAGTAGAAGTTAATATCGATTATCCAGAGTATGATGATGTCGAAGAATTAACCACGAAATTACTTTTAGAAAAAGCCGAATTTGTGAAAGCGCAGATTCAACAATTATTAACGACCGCTAAACAAGGAAAAATTTTGCGAGAAGGTCTAAGTACAGCAATTATTGGCCGACCAAATGTCGGGAAATCCAGTTTGTTAAACCATCTGTTACGAGAAGAAAAAGCTATCGTTACAGATATTGCTGGAACGACACGTGATGTCATTGAAGAATACGTTAACGTTCGCGGTGTTCCTTTAAAATTAATTGATACAGCGGGGATTCGCGAAACAGAAGACATTGTTGAACGAATTGGTGTCGAACGTAGCCGCAAAGCGTTAGCAGATTCGGATTTAATTTTGTTAGTCTTAAATCAAAGCGAAGAATTGACAGAGGAAGATCGTCAACTGTTGGAAGCAACGAAAGGCTTAAAACGCGTTATTCTTTTAAATAAAATGGACTTACCGACAAAACTAGATCCTAACGAATTACAAGAATTAGTCCCTGCAGAAGAAATTTTATCCGTTTCGGTGTTGTCAAACACAGGCTTAGACCAGTTAGAAGCGAAAATTGCTGATCTTTTCTTTGGCGGCCAAACAGGCGAAAAAGATGCTACCTATATTTCTAATACACGTCATATTGCTTTGCTAGATCAAGCAGCGCTTTCGTTACAAGAAGTGATTAACGGCATCGAAGCAGGTATGCCAGTCGATTTAGTTCAAATTGATATGACCCGTTGTTGGGATTATTTAGGGGAAATCGTCGGTGATAGTGTCCAAGATGAATTAATTACACAGTTATTTAGTCAATTTTGTTTAGGAAAATAAGACAAGAGAGGAATTTTTTATGAATCAATATCAAGCAGAATCATATGATGTTATTGTCGTCGGTGCTGGACATGCTGGCTCTGAAGCAGCCTTAGCAGCCGCACGAATGGGCGTTAAAACGTTACTTTTAACGATTAATTTAGATATGGTTGCTTTTATGCCATGTAACCCTTCTGTTGGTGGACCTGCCAAAGGAGTCGTTGTCCGAGAAATCGATGCATTAGGCGGCGAAATGGGTAAAAACATTGATAAAACCTACATCCAAATGCGGATGCTAAATACTGGTAAAGGTCCAGCAGTGCGTGCGTTGCGCGCGCAAGCTGACAAACATGCCTATGCGACAGAAATGAAACATACCATTGAAAAAGAAGAAAATTTAACCCTTCGTCAAGGGATTGTTGAAGAATTAATCGTGGAAGATGGCGTTTGTCGTGGTGTTGTAACTTCAACAGGTGCCGCATACCGTAGTCAAGCAGTGGTGATTACTGCCGGTACTGCCTTGCGTGGCGAAATTATTATTGGTGAATTAAAATATTCTTCAGGACCAAACAATTCGCAACCTTCCGTTGGTTTAGCCAATCATTTAAAAGAATTAGGTTTAGAAATCGATCGCTTTAAAACAGGAACGCCGCCACGAGTAAAATCAAGTACGATTGATTATTCTGTGACAGAGGAACAACCAGGCGATAAAGAACCCAACCACTTTAGTTACAGCACGCCAGATAGTGCCTACAATCAAAACCAAGAACCTTGTTGGTTAACTTATACGAATGAAACAACGCATGAAATTATTCAAAAAAATCTACACCGCGCCCCAATGTTTACTGGGATTGTGGAAGGTGTGGGCGCTCGGTATTGCCCATCCATCGAGGACAAAATTGTTCGTTTTGCAGACAAACCAAGACACCAATTGTTCTTGGAACCAGAAGGGTTGAATACCGAAGAAGTTTACGTCCAAGGCTTATCTACTTCTTTACCAGAAGATGTCCAAACAGAAATGCTTCATTCTATTGAAGGATTAGAAAAAGTAGAAATGATGCGTACAGGTTACGCCATTGAATACGATGTGGTAGTCCCTCACCAATTACGCCCAACATTAGAAACAAAGGTCATTGAGAATCTTTATACAGCAGGTCAAACGAACGGAACTAGTGGCTACGAAGAAGCTGCTGGTCAAGGCTTGATGGCAGGAATTAATGCTGCATTGAAAATTCAAGGCAAAGAGCCTCTTGTTTTAAAACGTAGTGATGGCTATATTGGCGTCATGATTGACGATTTAGTTACAAAAGGTACTAACGAACCTTATCGCTTATTAACGTCACGTGCGGAGTATCGTTTAATTTTACGACATGACAATGCGGACTTACGTTTAACAGAAATGGGTCATGAAATTGGCTTAGTCAAAGAAGAACAATATGCCGCCTATCTAGTCAAAAAAGCGGCTGTTGAAGCGGAAATTGCCCGCTTAGGCAAACATCGGATTAAACCAACCAAAGAAGTGCAAGCATTTTTGGAAACTAAAGGCGCTGCTGGCTTAAAAGACGGTATTTTAGCTAGAGATTTTCTGAAACGCCCAGAAATCAGTTATCAAGAAGTCGCTCAATTTATTCCCGCACCTGAAGAGGCGCTCGATCCAAAAGTGATTGAACAAGTAGAAATTCAAATCAAGTACGAAGGCTACATTAAAAAAGCCATGGAAAAAGTTGAGAAACTAAAACGCATGGAAGCAAAACGCATTCCAGAAAACATCGATTACCAAGCGATTAACGGCTTGGCTACAGAAGCAAAACAAAAACTACAAAAAATCCAACCAGAAACGATTGCCCAAGCAAGCCGTATCAGCGGTGTGAACCCCGCTGACATTAGCATTTTGATGGTCTACATCGAACAAGGAAAAATCGCGAAAGTACAAGGATAATAAGTGAAAAAAGAAAGTTGCTATTTAAATGGTGTAGTTAAACTCAAAAATTAATTTTTTTTGATTTAACTTTTAAATGCACTAGCATAGCAGCTTTCTTTTTGTATGGATGAGTTTTATTGTAGTTAATTTAGTTTGAATAGAAAAAATAAACAAGCTAACTCATAGAAATAATTATATTTTTAACATATATTAGAATGTTCTTGATTTATATTAGTGGAAAAAGTAACATATAAGTGACCACAATTATCTGAACAAAAATAAAAGTCAGGGGAGAGAAGTTTTGTGTTGAGTAAAAAATGGTATATGGGGATATCTTTATTATTATTGATTAGTTTGACTGCATGTGCATCTAATAGTGAAAGTACTGGTTCAAAAAAAAGTTCAGAAGAACCGATAAAAGTGACAAATAGTTCGAGTGATTCACAGAAAACAGAAGATTCATTGCCAAAAATAATGAATAAATTAGCAGCT
Source organism: Enterococcus sp. AZ011 (assembly GCF_050548355.1). Lineage (NCBI taxonomy): Bacteria > Bacillati > Bacillota > Bacilli > Lactobacillales > Enterococcaceae > Enterococcus > Enterococcus sp. AZ011. The sequence goes on along the minus strand of NZ_CP172959.1, from coordinate 2,773,019 downwards.
AATGGCCAGTCGGTTGATGAAATCTATGTAACTGGAGATATAACTGTGGGGAATGATGCTACAGTAAAACCTGGTATTTATGATTTAGAAGTTACTGGTGGACGTGGTAATTTCACAGGAACTAGAAAAGATATTAACGGATTATTTTTTAATTGGGTCTTGGGTACACCTGATTCAGGTGCAGATTATGCTTCAAAAGTAAGATTAATTTTATTTGATGGTGATGTGTTAAGTTTTAGAAATATATCTAAAATCAAACTAAATGCTGTACCAGAAAAAGTTACAGAAGCTACAGAGTTAGGTATTGGCGAATATATAGTGGGAAGAGATGTACCTGCTGGAAAATACAAATTGAGTACAAACATGGAAATGGATCCACAGTTTGCTAATTTGGGTTGGGATTTAGATATATATAATGATAATGAAGGAAATTCTAGGTCGCAAAATTTTAATCCAGGGAATCAAGATGTAGCAATTGAGTTAAAAGAGGGAGAAATTATTTCTACTTCTTTCTACAACTCTAAACATGATGTACCGACCGACACAGCAAAATTAATTTTAACAGCAGTATAAAGTTGGAATATTTGGAAATAGCTACTTATAACTCAGTTTAGTCTACATCGAACAAGGAAAAATCGCGAAAGTGCAAGGATAATAAAAATTTGAAGCAGTTGCTTCTTCACGGATGATTGATTGTGAAGAAGCAACTGCTTTTTTGTTTTGAATTAGTCTACTTTTTTTTCTAAACTGCAAAAAAAGACTGTCTTAAATAATTTCACAAACTGACCTATACTGAAAGCGCAAACAAATGATAGGAGTGGAACAAATGACAGATTGGTTAGGAATTAAAGGAAAAGTAGTGATTGTTACAGGAGGCTCATCTGGTATTGGTCGCAGCATTGTTGAAAGCTTGTTAGCACAAGAGGTCTATGTTGCTAATTTTGATATTTCAGCATCAGAAACGCAACATGAGCATTTACTCTTTGTGAAAGTCGATGTAACTTCTCGAGCAGAAGTAGAAGCGGGTGTCGCTCAAGTGGTGGAAAAATTTGGAACCGTAGATGGCCTAGTAAATAATGCCGGAATCAATATTCCTCGTCTATTGGTGGATAAAAATCATCCTCATGGGCCTTATGAATTATCGGATGAGGTATTCGACAAAATTGTAGCCATCAATCAAAAAGGGCTCTACCTAATGAGCCAAGCAGTGGGCCGGATTCTTGTACAAAAACAAGCAGGTGTCATTATTAATATGTCTTCAGAAGCTGGATTAGAAGGCTCCGAAGGGCAAAGCGCCTACGCTGCAACGAAAGCAGCGGTCAGCAGTTATACACGTTCATGGGCTAAAGAGTTAGGAAAATCAAACGTCCGTGTCGTGGGGATTGCGCCAGGCATTATGGAAGAAACGGGCTTGCGCACCTTAGCATACGAAGAAGCATTGGCTTATACACGAAACATTTCTGTGGAGCAATTGCGAGCAGGTTATTCAAAAACAAGTACGATTCCATTAGGTCGTAGCGGAAAACTCCATGAAGTCGCTGACTTAGTATGCTATTATTTATCAGACCGTTCAAGCTATATTACAGGCATCACCACAAACGTAGCTGGAGGTAAAACAAGAGGATAGAGGTGGGAAAACTAAATGACGCTAGTAAATAGATGGTACCAAGTAATAAAATTACTAGTTGATCACAAAGGAATGAGCTTACAGGAATTGCAAGAGAAATTAGCCGCAAGTCCTCAAACAGTTCGTAAAAACATTGATACATTGAATGATGAATTAATCGGTATTGCCCAAATTATTCAGAAGGAAAATCTCTTTCAGTTAGAAATCAATAACTTTGAAGGTTTTGAAGAGGTTTTGTCTGGACGGCTAAAAAGGGAATCTGATTTTAATTCTTCAAGCAAGCGTGTTTCCTACATTATCAAACGATTAATAGAAGAAGATCAATTTATTTCAACTTATGATTTATCCGAAGAACTCGCCGTTAGTCGCGGCACAGTTAATAAAGACATTAAGCGCATGAAAGAGCTGATTGCTCCTTGGCAGGTTGCGGTTGTAGGCACGCCAAACCGTGGCATTCATTTAGAAGGAAAAGAGTTTGATTTACGCTTACTTCATGTGAATTACGTCCAAGAATATTTTGAAGAACAGTTTCTTCATGAAACTACCAAACAAATGATACAAAAAATAATCAAAGAAACAAGACTAGCAAAACAAGATAGTTTTCTTTTACGAAGAGTGGTTTCAATTGTTTTGCAGCGTGTTTTAGCTGGAAAACTCATTACGGAACTACCACCAGAATATGTTGATTATGTTCGTCATAACGAGCAGATTGAAGAACTGATGTATCACTTGGAAATAACCTATAATGTAACGTTAAGCCAATGGGAACGTTCCTTTATCAGCTTTCCTTTTAACATCAACACAAACCATATTCGTAATTCTTTATTGGCTGATGAAGGACTCTTAGCTGACTATTTTCAAAAAATGATGAAAAAAATTCATCATTCAGTTGTTGTTGAATTTGATGAGGACTTCTTGTTTTCAGAAATGAAAGATCATTTAAGAAACGTGATGAATCGACTCGTTTTTCATGTGGAGTGTCACGATTTATTTTACGGAGAAATTGAACGACAATATCCTTTGGCCTATGAATTAGCCAAGATTGGCTTGCAAGAATTGGGCCGTTTGTTAAATCGTTGTGTGCCGACGGTTGAATTTGGGTATCTCGCTTTGTATTTTGAACTAGCATTGAGAGGGAACTATGAAGCGGGAGCCAAAAAAGAAATCGCTGTAATCTGCAGTACAGGTCATGGAACGGCCTTGATCATTCAGCGGCAATTAGAAAAAGTTTTGGGTCCAGACGTCCAGATTGCCCATTTTTCTGAAGAAGAGGCAGAGAGAAGAGAATTGAATCAATATTTTGCTATTTTTACAACCATTCCCTTAAAAAATATTCGACCACAAACACCGATGATCCATTTAACTAATTTATTTAACGATACTTGGCTCAGAAATGAGTGGCAGAGAGCAAAAGAAATTCGTTCCGTGGAATCTCAAAATATTCATATGACCTATCAATTATTAGAGAATACTCAAGGTTACCGAGCGAATATCCAGAAAATGATTGCTGATTTAGAAGCAGAAAAATTAGTAGATCCCCGATTTATCGAACGAATTTTTACTAGAGAAGATCAACAAACAACTATTTTTGAATCGGGGATTGCCTTTCCCCATACAATTAATCAAGCCTTACCAACGATTATTTTATCGATTGGGGTTTTTGAAGAATCACTGGTTACACCAGAAGGTAAAGTTGATGTTATTTTGCTGTTGGGTATTCCAGAAGAGCTGACGGCCACTGTTGAAGCAGAGTTACTACAACTATATGACCGCTTGTTTACAATCGCAGGAGACGAACGTTTACGTAATGAATTACGGAAGCAACGAGATGTTTTAGCGGTTAAAGAGTGGATGCAAAGGAAGGGGATTATCATATGAGTTTTATCTACGTATTCGGGGCGCTTTTTTTAACAGCTTACTTCGTTCAGATAGCTATGGGAATGAAACAGATTAAACACTTTAATCAAAACTACCAAGAATTGCGACAATTAGGAAAAGTCGCGATTGGTCGACGTGCAGGGAAGTTAAAAGCAGGCACGATTATCTTGTTTGCTGTGGATTCGCAAGGGAAAATCTTAGCCGCTAGAAAGATGCAAGGTGTCACCGTTCTAGCTAAATTTCATCCCTTACCTCAGTACGTGAACGAGGATATTCATTATATGGATCATTACCATCCACTCGTACAAAAGGAAAATAAATTAACCCAACAAGCGATGGAAAATGCACGAGAAATTTACTTACGTGTTGAGCTTGGCAATTATCAAGAAACACAACCATTAACGCCGCTTAATGGAGCCAAAATTCAATGGCAATTATGGAAAAATAAAGTACAAACAAAATTGAAAGGAAGTGTCGAGTAATGTCTTATATTACAAAATTTGCGGAAGGATTTATGCACCTTTTCCAAACAGGAGCAGAAACATTTATTTCTTGGATGACAGGCATCGTACCTGTTGTTTTGATGTTAATGGTAGCTATGAATACTTTAATTGCTTTTCTAGGAGAAGAAAGAGTAACCAAGGTAGCCAAACTTTCTGCCAAAAATCCTGTTACGCGGTATTTAGTGTTGCCTTTTTTATCCGCTTTTATGTTAGGCAATCCAATGTCCTTTACGATGGCTCGATTTTTACCAGAATACTATAAACCTAGCTATTATGCTGCACAAGCGCAATTTTGTCATACCAGTAATGGAGTTTTTCCTCATATTAATCCTGGTGAATTGTTCGTTTGGTTAGGGATTGCGCAAGGGATTGATACGTTAGGACTAAATTCGATGGACCTAGCGATTCGCTATATGTTTGTAGGGATATTAATGAATTTTATTGGCGGTTGGGTTACCGATTTCACTACCGCCTATGTTTGCAAACAACAAGGAATTACCCTTAGTAAAACAGTAGAGATTGCTGTGGATTAGAAAGGAGCAAGGTGAGATGACGTACAATAGTATTAAGGTAGTTAAAGGAAATGGCGGTTATGGTGGGCCCTTAGTGATTACACCGACAGAAGAAAAACATAAATTTATTTACATTACAGGTGGCGGCGAGAAACCCGCAATCGTTGATAAAATCGTAGAATTGACAGGAATGGAAGCGGTCAATGGTTTTAAGACATCGATTCCAGATGATGAAATAGCATTAGCCATTATTGATTGTGGAGGCACTCTTCGTTGCGGAATTTATCCTAAAAAAGGAATTCCTACTATTAACGTTGTTCCAACTGGCAAAAGTGGTCCCTTAGCACAATACATTAATGAGACAATTTATGTTTCCGCTGTAGGCCCGAAACAGATTACATTGACATCAGAAGAAGCTGCTGCTGATACAGAAAAGCCCACCTCGAAAAAAACAGAATTTAAATATGATACAAGTAAAAAAATTACTGAACAAAAAGCGGAACAACAAAGTTTTGTTGCGAAAATTGGTATGGGTGCAGGAAAAGTTGTAGCGACATTCAACCAATCAGCCCGTGAAGGCGTACAAACGATGATCAACACAGTGATTCCGTTTATGGCATTTGTTTCTTTATTAATTGGTGTGATTCAAGGTTCAGGAATTGGTGAATTTTTTGCCAATATCATGGCGCCATTGGCAGGAAACATTGTGGGTTTAACAATTATTGGTTTTATTTGTTCTCTGCCATTTCTTTCTCCTTTATTAGGTCCTGGAGCAGTAATCAGCCAAGTAATTGGTACGTTAATTGGTGTGGAAATTGGGAAAGGCAACATTCCGCCACAACTAGCCTTACCAGCATTGTTTGCTATTAATACACAAAACGCGTGCGACTTTATTCCCGTGGGCTTAGGCTTGGAAGAAGCTGAAGCCGAAACCGTTGAAGTCGGGGTCCCTTCTGTTTTATATTCTCGTTTCTTAAATGGTGCCCCTCGAGTACTAGTTGCTTGGTTAGCAAGTTTTGGATTGTATAGTTAAAAAATTTTTTTGGAGGATGGGAAATGTCAGTATTTACAACAAAGGTTCAGTCTATTGGACCAGAAGCCGAATTATTTAAAGAAGAAAAAATGGTCATCTTATTTGGAAAAGATGCACCAGATGCTTTAGCAGATTATTGTTATAACATTGAGGTTCAGCCAGTCACAGAAGCGATTACGGACAAGCAAACGTTAGTGATTGATGAACAAACTTACCAGATTACCGCTGTAGGCGAGGTAGTATTAACTAATTTAGACACATTGGGTCACATTACTATTAAATTTGATGGCGCAACAACACCTGAATTACCAGGTACATTATATGTTGAAGAAAAAGCTATTCCTGAAATAACTGTTGGTACAACAATCACTATTCTATAATTATCGTTTAAGGGAGGAACGTAAAAGATGGAATTTATGCTAGATACAATTAATCTTGAGGCTATTCGAAAGTATCAGAAAATTTTACCACTGGCAGGCGTAACGTCTAATCCTAGTATTGTTAAGCAAGCAGGAAAAATTGACTTCTTTGCGCAGATGAAAGAAATAAAAAAAACGATTGGACAAGCGAGTTTGCATGTCCAAGTGGTCGGTCAAACGACAGAAGAGATGCTAGAAGATGCCCAAACCATTGTACAACAATTAGGCCAAGAAACATTCATTAAAATCCCAGTCAATGAAGCAGGCTTGGCAGCCATCAAACAACTAAAGCAGGCAAATTATCGGATAACAGCAACCGCTATTTATACAGAATTTCAAGGTTATCTAGCGATTGCGGCAGGTGCAGATTATTTAGCGCCGTATTATAATAGGATGGAGAATTTAACAATTGATTCTCAAAAGGTTATTGAGCATTTAGCTGCAGAAATTAAACGGACGAACGCAAAGAGTAAGATCTTAGCTGCTAGTTTTAAAAACGTGGCACAAATTAATCAAGCCTGTCAAATGGGGGCGCAAGCGGTCACTATCGCACCAGAACTCGTGAAACAAGGCTTGGCAATGCCCGCCATTCAAAAAGCAGTAACTGATTTTCAGGAAGATTGGGTTGCTGTTTTTGGAGTAGAAACGGTAAACGAATTAGCATAAAAAGAACGAGAAGAAAAAGCGGCCATTTTTCTTCTCGTTCTTTTTTTGTTTCACATGAAACATCTACGATTATTCACTTGCTTAAAAATTAGACAATTTTCTTTATTTGTCAAAGAATTTCTTAAAAAAAAGGGTTATCTTTTGGGTATTTTTTTTGGTAGCAGTATGATGAGGGTATCAAATGATAGGAGGAAACGAGAATGAGATACACAAATGGAAATTATGAAGCATTTGCTCGACCAAGAAAACCAAAAGGTGTAGATGACAAGAGTGCCTATATCGTTGGTGGTGGCCTAGCAGGTTTAGCAACGGCTGTTTTCTTAATTCGTGACGGTCAAATGAAGGGCGAAAATATTCACATTTTTGAAGAACTCACGCTGTCTGGCGGTTCTTTAGATGGTAAATTTATTCCCCATGATGGCTTTGTCACTCGCGGCGGACGCGAAATGGAAAACCATTTCGAGTGTTTGTGGGATCTATTTCGTTCGGTACCATCATTAGAAGTAGAAGATGCCTCTGTCCTAGATGAGTTTTACCGGTTAGATTTAGATGATCCGAATTCTTCAAATTGCCGCATTATTCATAACCGTGGCGAACGTGTCCCCGATGATGGACAATTTACTTTATCCAAAAAAGCACAAAAAGAAATCGTTGATTTATTTATGACTTCTGAAGATCAATTAATTGGCAAAAAAATTGAAGATGTTTTCGGCGAAGAATTTTTTGAATCCAACTTTTGGATCTATTGGTGTTCAATGTTTGCTTTTGAAAAATGGCACTCTGCCATTGAAATGCGCCGCTACATCATGCGCTTTATCCACCACATCAAAGGTTTGCCTGACTTTACAGCCTTGAAGTTTACCAAATACAATCAATACGAATCGTTAGTGAAACCATTACTAAGCTTTTTAACCAATCAAGGGGTAGACTTTCAATATGAAACAACGATCAATGATATCCAAGTCGACATCAAAGGAGCTACTAAAGTTGCTCGGCGATTATTGCTGACACAAGCGGGCAAAACCAAAGAAATTCCTTTAACTGAAAATGATTTAGTCTTCGTAACGAATGGCTCAATTACTGAAAGTTCGACGCAAGGAGATCATCATACACCAGCACCAATTACTCATGAACTAGGGGGAAGTTGGAATCTCTGGAAAAACTTAGCAAAACAATCCCCAGAATTTGGGCACCCAGAAGTTTTCTGTGAAAATTTACCAGATGAAAGTTGGTTTGTCTCAGCAACGATTACGTGGGAAAATTTCGATATTGAACCGTATCTTTCTCGGTTAACACATCGTAAATTACGCACAGGAAAAATTGTCACAGGTGGTATTATTACTATCAAAGACTCTAATTGGATGATGAGTTTTGCTATGCATAGACAACCGCATTTTAAAGAACAAAATGATCAACAATCTATAACTTGGGTATATGGATTACTTTCTAATAAACCAGGAAATTATATCAAAAAACCAATCGAACAATGTACAGGCCAAGAAATTACGCAAGAGTTACTTTATCATTTAGGGGTCCCAGAAGGGGAAATTGAACGTATTTCAGAAGAATCGGCTACCACTATTCCGGTTTATATGCCGTTTATCACTTCTTACTTTATGTTAAGAGAACCAGGCGATCGACCATTAGTTGTACCAAACGGCTCTAAAAATCTTGCTTTCATTGGGAACTTCGCAGATACTGAACGAGATACGGTGTTTACAACAGAGTATTCTGTACGGACAGCGATGGAAGCTGTTTATCAATTGCTAGAGGTTGAACGCGGAGTACCAGAAGTGTTTGCTTCTGCATACGACTTGCGCGTCTTAGCAAACTCTGTTTATTATTTATCTGACAAGAAAAAATTAACAGAAATGGATATGCCGTTCGTGGAACGCAAAATGGTTGAACACTTTGTGAAGAAATTTGAGGATACGTATATTGGTGATATTTTAAGAGAAAATCATTTAATTTAGTTGAAAGAGGTCGGGATAGAAGTGTTTAACTCCGAGAAATAAGAAGGAATTTCCGAAAATTGTTCTATAATTTTTGGAGAATTTCGGCTTATTTCCGAAGGAGTTGCTTCTGTTCCCGCCGTTTATCAGTTTTTGAGCGTGGAGCAAAAATCCAAAGTGATTTTTGTCCCATGCTCTTTTTTGTTGGATTATTAACCGATGAATAAATATTCATTATTGTGTATATTTCTTTTATGATTTTATGAATATTAAATATATAATATGTTGAACGGGAGTGGCCAGCGGGCAACTTCGCAAAAAAATCTTAATTTCTGAAGAGACTTTTTCGAAATTTTGTTGAAAAGAAGGCGCATTTTTACCATAGTTTCTTCACATTTAACGGCTATTATTTAAACATACCCGATAAACAAAACCCTAACAAAACACTTTTTCATTTTTTAACTCCTCCGCCCGCCCTTCCCCAAAGGGCGGGTTGTTTTTTTGCGTTAAAGTAGTTGGCATTTTGCGGGGAAAGGATTATCATTATAGAAGAAGTATATAGAAAAAGGCGGCGAGAAGATGGGACGTTGGCAAGAATTACAACAAGCAATGAGTGCTGGTGTAGAGGCGGCGATTGACGCTGGTTGGGACCGCCAAGCTGTTTATGGTTTAGTGGAAAGCGCCATAAAAGACACGCGTTTCTTGCCACTTGAGCAAGCGAAAACAGCAGTTGCGGAACTGTTTTCTGAAGTGGAAGAAGTGGGCTCTTCAGCGTATGAGCGATTATTTCGCTTTTCGGCTTATCGTCCGCAAGAAAAGCTCTCGTTACTGTTATGGCAATTAGGTGCAGTGTTGGATCAGCATGGCATGTTGCAATTAGTAGGACCTTATCGTTTCTCGAAGGCGGTTGCACCGCATGCGACGTTTTGGGATTTGTTGGCAAAAACAGTTCAAAAAGCCTATCCGTTAGGTCTTCTTGGGAGCTTTAATCAAGAGAAAGCGAAAAAGATACATCAATTAAGAATGTATATTGATCGTCAAAATATCACGTATATCCGCGATTTTTTTAAACAAGAAGGGGACACCGATGAACAGGCATTAAAACGCTATGTTTTTGCGGCCAAGCCGCAAGGGATGGGCGGGCGGAAGCTGAAAAAAAGCTCTGCTCGTTTGCACAACAAATACCCTGAGGGGGCATCTTATTCTTTAATTAATAAGAAACGATTGACGCCTAATTTTCACAGTGAGTTTATTTTGAATGAAGAAGGGACCTTTGTAACCCAGTGGGATGTGTTAGTTGAGGACTGGCGAGGCAGATTAATTAGTAATCCAGCCTATTATCAAGCGGCCAAAAACAGTGAATACCAGGAAAAAGTCTTGAATGGTGAATCGTTTAATTATGCAAATCGGAATAATCGTACCCATGAATTACTAGATAGTTCACCACCAGGGAGATTTGATCATCAATTACGAAAAACAGCCAAAAAAGGTTGGTTAAGTCCCCGTATCCAAGAATACGACTACCGCAGAGAACGACAAATAAAGTGCGATGATTATAGTAAGTAAAACAAGCCAATGTTTCACATGAAACATTGGCTTGTTTTACTCTTAGAGAAAGGCGGTTTTCGTTGCCGCCAATTGAACATTTTGGCCCGTGGCTAGAGACTTTTTACTACATAAAAAGGCGGGTTTTTCTTTTATCATTCAGGCAAAAATCTTCCGAAAAGCATTGCAAGAAATTGCTATTTGCGTTAAAGTAGGAAAAGATGATTGTGAAACATTTTTCTGTTTCACAAAAAAGGAAGGAGTCTTTATGCTACCCGAAGAATTTAGACAACTATTAGCCGCAAAAGGCATTGAATTGACAGACCAACAGATGACACAATTTGACCAATATTTCCATTTATTAGTAGAATGGAATGAAAAAATGAATTTAACAGCCATTACAGAAGAAAAAGAAGTTTATTTGAAACATTTCTATGATTCTGTTTCGTTGGCATTCTTTGAAGACTTTGCCAGTGACAAAGCCATTTGTGATGTTGGCGCAGGCGCAGGATTTCCAAGTATTCCTTTGAAAATTGTTTTTCCTTCATTAAATGTCACAATTGTTGACTCTTTAAATAAACGAATTACTTTCCTAACAGAGTTGGTGAATCAACTAGGTTTGGCTAATGTTTCTTTGTATCATGATCGTGCAGAAACATTTGGTCAAAAAGCAGAATTTCGTGGCGCATTTGATTACGTTACAGCGCGAGCAGTTGCACGATTAAATGTTTTAAGTGAACTGTGTTTACCCTTAGTTAAAAGAGAAGGCTATTTTTTAGCCTTAAAAGCATCGAAAAGTGAAGAAGAAATTAATGAAGCAAAACCTGCAATCGCTACATTAGGCGGTCAATTTCAAAAAGAAGTTGGTTTTACTTTGCCGATTACGGCAGACGAACGCCACATTGTCGTGATTCAAAAGAAAAAAGAAACCCCTAAAAAATATCCCAGAAAACCTGGATTACCAAATAAACAACCGATTAAATAAGATGGAGGCACACACATGACACGAATTATTTCTGTAGCGAACCAAAAAGGCGGCGTTGGTAAAACAACGACCACTGTAAATTTAGGCGCATGTTTAGCAAACTTAGGCAAAAAAGTCTTACTGATCGACATTGATGCACAAGGAAATGCTACCAGTGGCATGGGTGTCCCTAAACCAGATGTCGCACACGATGTGTATGATGTCCTTGTAAATGAAGAACCAATCACTAGCGTGGTTCAACATACCAGCCGTGAAAATTTAGATATTGTCCCTGCAACTATTCAATTAGCAGGCGCTGAAATTGAATTAACTTCAATGATGGCTCGAGAATCGCGCTTGAAATTAGCAATTGATGAAGTAAGAGACATGTATGATTTCGTTTTAATTGATTGCCCGCCTTCTCTAGGGCATTTAACAATCAATGCTTTTACAGCAAGTGATTCGATTCTAATTCCTGTTCAATGTGAATATTACGCATTAGAAGGCTTGAGTCAATTGCTAAATACGATTCGCTTGGTTCAAAAACATTTTAACCCTGAATTGAAAATTGAAGGGGTCTTGTTAACCATGTACGATGCTCGGACCAATTTAGGTGCCGAAGTCGTTGAAGAAGTCCGTAAATATTTCCGTGAAAAAGTCTATGACACGATTATTCCAAGAAATGTCCGTTTATCCGAAGCACCAAGTCATGGTTTACCAATCATTGACTATGATATTCGCTCAAAAGGTGCCGAAGTGTATCAAGCACTAGCAAAGGAAGTGTTGGAGAATGAATAAAGGCAAAGGTTTAGGCAGAGGCATCGATGCCTTGTTTCAAGATATCGCAAAGCTAGAAGATGTCGACGTTAAGAACGAACAAGTGACAGAAATTCTATTAAACGAACTTCGTCCCAATCCTTACCAACCGCGGAAAACATTTGATGAAACCTCTTTACAAGAACTTGCAAACTCGATTCTACATTCCGGTGTGTTTCAACCGATTATTGTTCGTAAATCGGCAGTTAAAGGCTATGAAATTATTGCAGGTGAGCGTCGGTTCCGGGCTTCTAAATTAGCCGGCAAAGAAAAAATTCCCGCAATTATTCGCGAATTTGATGAAGAATCCATGATGCAAGTTGCTGTTTTGGAAAACTTACAAAGGGAAGATTTAAATCCGCTAGAAGAAGCAGAAGCCTATGAAATGCTAATGAAAAATTTGAAATTAACACAAGCGGAAGTCGCAGAACGTTTGGGAAAAAGTCGCCCGTATATTGCCAATTATTTACGGTTGCTAACTTTACCAGATGCGGTCAAAGCAATGGTTCAAAAACAAAGCATGTCAATGGGTCAAGCACGGACGTTATTAGGCTTGAAGAACAAAGAACAGCTATTGCCATTAGCTAATCGTTGTATTAAAGACAATTTAACGGTTCGACAATTAGAACAACTTGTCGCTGAATTAAACGAAACACAAGGCAAAAAGGGCAAAAAAGCGAAAAAAGCCATCAAAGAAAAACCCATTTATATTCGAGAAAGTGAAGACCGCTTAATGGATAAATTTGGGACAACCGTAGCGATTCAAGAAAAAGAAGGCAAAGGAAAAATTGAAATTGAGTACTTGTCCTCTTCGGATTTGGCTAGAATTTTAGATATTTTAGATATTCATTTTGACGAGGAATAAAAAGCAAAGTGAGAAAGTAAGACAGAAAGTCACAAATCCTTTTGCTAGTTTCGTTAAAAAATGGTATTGTAATCATGGTATTTTTATATAAGTAAGAGAAGAAAGAAGGCTTGGAACATGTATGATTTAGGCGATATTGTCGAAATGAAAAAGCCGCATGCTTGCCAAGCAAATCGTTGGCAAATCATTCGCATGGGCGCTGATATCAAAATCAAGTGCACGAATTGCGGGCATATTGTCATGATGCCGCGTCGTGATTTTACTAAAAAATTAAAAAAAGTAATCGAGAAAAAAGCAGACTAATGCTTTGATGCCTCTAATAGAAAAGAGAATAGACTGAGAGAAAGAGTGGAAAACAAATGGCACTAACAGCTGGAATTGTCGGCTTACCAAACGTTGGTAAATCGACCCTATTTAACGCAATTACAAAAGCAGGAGCAGAAGCTGCAAATTATCCCTTTGCAACGATTGATCCGAACGTCGGCATGGTTGAAGTACCAGATGCCCGTTTACAACGCTTGACAGAACTAGTAAAACCGAAAAAAACAGTTCCCACAACGTTTGAATTTACAGACATCGCCGGAATTGTTAAAGGTGCCAGCAAAGGAGAAGGGCTGGGAAATCAGTTTTTAAGTCACATTCGTCAAGTAGATGCAATCTGTCACGTGGTTCGTTGTTTTGATGACGAAAATATCATGCGTGAACAAAATCGGGATGCGGATTTCGTTGATCCTTTAGCAGACATTGATACAATTAATTTAGAGCTAATTTTAGCAGATTTAGATTCAATCAATAAACGCTATACTCGCGTGGCAAAAATGGCGAAAGCAAAAGATAAAGAAGCGGTGGAAGAATTAGCTGTTTTAGACAAAATTAAACCAGTTTTAGAAGAAGGTTTATCTGCTCGTACGATTGAATTTACGCCAGAAGAAGAGAAAATTGTTAAATCTCTTTTCTTATTAACCACAAAGCCGGTCCTTTATGTAGCAAATGTTTCAGAAGATGAAGTGGCGGATCCAGACAACAACGAGTATGTACAACAAGTTCGTAATTTTGCAACTAGTGAAAATGCGGAAGTAATCGTGGTTAGTGCGCGAGCAGAAGAAGAAATTGCTGAATTGGATTCTGAAGAAGACAAGGCTGAATTTTTAGAAGCAATGGGCATTGAACAATCTGGCTTAGATCAATTGATTCGTGCGGCGTACGATTTGTTAGGCTTAGCTACCTACTTTACAGCTGGTGAACAAGAAGTTCGTGCGTGGACGTTCCGTAAGGGAATCAAGGCACCTCAAGCAGCTGGGATTATCCACAGTGACTTTGAACGAGGCTTCATTCGTGCGGAAACTGTTTCTTATGAAGACCTAGATAAATATGGCAATATGCAAGCTGCCAAAGAAGCGGGCCGTGTTCGTTTAGAAGGAAAAGACTACGTCGTTCAAGATGGCGATGTTATGTTGTTCCGTTTTAACGTTTAAGAAAAGACCCATGCCCAACAAGCAATTTGTTTTGGGGTAAGCCCACATATTTAAGGCCATTCAGCCGTTTAGAAAGAGGTTCCCTCTACATGAGGGTGAGGAGGATACAACTATGGAAGCAGAAGCATTACGAGCAATCGTGGCTGAGAATCGTCAATTAGAACAGAATTTGACTAAAAGAAATGAACAATACATTTTTGACTTAAAAAAATCATTAAAAGCGGCTAATTTATCTGAAGAAGAGCTAGCATTGGCTCTACACGGTATTTTACCAGAATTAGTAGCCGGTCAAAAAACAGGCAAAACAGCCCGTCAGTTATTTGGCACTGTTTCAGAACGGACGGAAGCAATTTTAAATAAACCAGCAGAAGTCAAAGAACCAGCGGGCTGGATGATTTGGCTCGACAATACCTTACTATTACTTGGTTTATTAACAATCATGTTAGCGGCGATGTCTCTATTTTCAAAAGGAACCGCACAACCTCTCGGATTAACCACATATATCTTAGGTGCGATGGCTGGGGGTTATGTTTTCTATCTAATGCACAAATATGTTTACCGTTTTGATCGTCAAGGTGGCGACAAAAGCAAACGTCCTGGTTGGTTAAAAACGACTGCCATTCTATTTGGCGGAATGTTCTTGTGGATTGCAGTTTTCGCTGGTTCAGCAATGCTGCCACCAGTGATCAATCCCATTTTAGATCCGATGATTGCTTTAGTAATCGGTGCGTTAGCCTTTGTAGCACGCTATTTCTTCAAGAAAAAATACAATATTCAAGGTAGTTTCATGACACGTCAATAAACGGCGCGCGCTCAATTGTGAATGCGCTCGGCTGACGCAGAAACTGCAACAAGCAAAGTCGCTCTCTCAATAGAGCGTTTTAACAGTTAAAGCCTGGGGGATTAGTCGAAAAAACTAGTGTCCCAGGCTTCTGTTTTCAGAAGTTTGCTAAAGAAAGGAGCCTCTTATGGGACAACAAGTGAAGTCTTGGTGCCGTCAACACGAGCGGCTACTCATTTTTATTAGTTTTCTCTTATTAAGTGGACTTTCTCTCTATTTTGTCTATTTTCAAGAGAATTTTTTACGAGCAAGTGATTTCCGCTTTCATCAAAATCGGGTGGAAGGTCTCGCATTAGCAATTAAAAACAACGACTGGTTTCCTAAAATCAATTATTTTTTCTTGGGAGGCTATGGCTATGCCTCTAGTTTGTTTTATCCAGATGCGTATCTTTATTTACCTGCGCTTTTGCGTGTTCTGGGGCTTTCCTTTGTCGCTAGTATGGCGATTTTTGTGTTTGCGGTAAATTTGGCAACATTCAGTCTTACTTATTATGCAGGCCGATTAATGGCGCTCTCTAAAAAAAGAAGCTATCTCTTTGCCATTTTGTATGGCTTATCTATTTACCGCATGCAAGACTTGTTTAATCGCCAAGCGTTAGGAGAATTTTTGGCGCTAAGTTTTTTTCCGTTGGTCTTAGCGAGCCTGTTTTTATTACGAAAGGGAACCACGAAATATTGGCCGTTGTTAACGCTGGCGATGACTGGGATTGGGTTGGCTCACTTTATTTCTATTGAAATGGTTTCTATTTGGATTGGGTTATACATTCTGTTTTATTGGCAGCAGTTTTTTAAAAAGGAGGTCCTGTGGGCATTAGCGAAGGCTGCAGGTCTGACATTGCTTTGGCTGGCCTTTTATCTTTTACCAGTTGCTGAACAAATGAAAAATCAAGTGTTTAAAGTTACATCCAATCCACTCACTTATATTTCCGAAAGAAGTTATCCCATTGTTTCTCTTTTCATTAATAGTTTAAAGAGCAGTGTTTTTCACGCGAAAACAGCGAATCTAGGAACCCTTTTGTTTGTAGGGCTTGTTGTAGCAGTGGTTTCGCTTGCCAGCAAAAAAATTCAGGACAAACGGTTTATTGGTTTGACGCTGGTACTCTTATTGATGGTTACCACGCTTTTTCCTTGGCACTGGCTGAACCACACGCCTTTAAATACGATTCAGTTTCCTTGGCGGTTTTTAGGGATTCTTTCTGTAATGCTCGCTTTTTTCATTGCACAAGACGAATGGGGCGTTTTCCGTAAATCTTGGACCGTGGCTTTGTTGGTTTTCCTTGCCATCAGCAATTTAGGCATTTATCAATATCAAAGTATTCAGTCACAACAAGGCCACCTGTTAACAAAAGCTGAGTATGAGCAACCAACGCCTTTTTATATCGGTGCGGGCCATGAATATTTGCCAGATGAAATCAATTATCAGGAATTATTGAAACAGAAAAAACGACCACTTGATTATTCGGCAGAACAAGTAACCATTACAAATGTTAGAATGCCTTATGGGAAAATTTCATTTGACTACCAAGTGGTGAATCAATCAGCGAAGGTGACCGTTCCTTTTATTTATTACTTAGGCTATCAAGCCACGATTCAAATGAAAAACCAAACGGGCGCTAAAAAAATGAGCCTAACCAATCAAGGAGGCTTAGCCGCTCTTTCTTTATCTGGTACAGGACATGTCGACATCCGTTACCAAAGAACAAAAGTGCAAAAAATAGGAACAATGATTACCTTGTTTTCTGTCGGCAGTTTTGGATTTAGCCGATTTTTACAACAAAAAAAGAAACACAAGATAAAAGAACAACGATGAAAATAGGAGCTTAATTAGGAAGAGTTGAATAAAGGACAAACCGATTTCGGCGTTTTGTCCTTTATTCCTCATTGATTATTTAAACAAATCTAGTTGACTTCCTTAGTATTATCTGTTATTTTCATATATAAAATTAAGTCGAGGAGTGGACAAAAAAATGTCAAATTGGGAAACAAAATTTGCGAAAAAAGGTCTTACATTTGATGATGTGCTATTAATCCCTGCAGAAAGCCATGTCTTACCAAATGATGTAGACATGAGTGTACAATTAGCTAAAAATATCAAGTTAAATATTCCATTGATGAGTGCCAGTATGGATACTGTTACAGATAGTAATATGGCAATTGCGATGGCTCGTCAAGGTGGACTAGGTGTCGTACATAAAAATATGACTGTCGCCCAACAAGCAGACGAAGTACGTAAAGTCAAACGTTCTGAAAGCGGCGTTATCATTGATCCATTCTTTCTAACACCAACAAACTTAGTAGCGGATGCAGAAGAATTAATGAGTCGTTACCGTATTAGCGGTGTGCCGATTGTAGAAACAATGGAAAACCGTAAATTAGTCGGAATTATTACAAACCGTGATATGCGTTTTGTAACCGACTACCAAATCAAAATTGAAGAAGTCATGACAAAAGATCATTTAGTCACTGCGCCAGTTGGCACATCTTTAAAAGATGCAGAAAAAATCTTACAAAAACATAAAATCGAAAAATTACCAATCGTTGATGAAGCAGGTCGCTTAAGTGGCTTAATTACAATTAAAGACATTGAAAAAGTGATTGAATTCCCAAATGCTGCCAAAGACGAACACGGTCGTTTACTTGTGGCGGCAGCAGTCGGTGTCACTAGTGATACGTTCGAACGTGCGGAAGCATTATTAGAAGCAGGTGCCGATGCGATTGTTATCGATACTGCACATGGCCATAGTGCCGGCGTTATTCGCAAAATTAAAGAAATTCGTGAAACGTTCCCTGAAGCAACATTAATTGCTGGTAATGTTGCCACTGCTGAAGCAACCAAAGCATTGTATGATGTCGGCGTTGACGTTGTCAAAGTTGGTATTGGACCTGGTTCAATTTGTACAACACGTGTCGTTGCTGGTGTTGGTGTTCCTCAATTAACAGCGATTTATGATGCTGCTTCTGTAGCTAGAGAATATGGTAAAGCAATTATCGCTGATGGCGGTATTAAATATTCTGGTGATATCGTGAAAGCCTTAGCTGCTGGTGGACATGCTGTAATGCTAGGAAGTATGTTAGCAGGTACAGATGAATCTCCAGGCGAATTTGAAATTTATCAAGGCCGTCGTTTCAAAACTTACCGTGGCATGGGCTCATTGGGTGCAATGGAAAAAGGATCAAGTGATCGTTACTTCCAAGGAAGTGTCAATGAAGCAAATAAATTAGTGCCAGAAGGAATCGAAGGACGTGTTGCTTACAAAGGAAGCGTTTCTGATATTGTCTTCCAATTAATCGGTGGCTTGAAATCAGGGATGGGTTACGTCGGTGCAGCAGACCTGAAAGCGTTGCGTGAAGAAGCACAATTTGTTCAAATGAGTGGTAACGGATTGAAAGAATCACATCCACATGACGTTCAAATCACAAAAGAAGCACCAAACTATTCTGTTCAATAAAATAAAAGCTGATTTTTTTAAAATTTAAAAGAGGCAGACGTCATTTCGACGTCTGCCTCTTTTTCTGTAGAATGAAGGAGTTGCTTCTGTTTCCGCCGTTTATCAATTTTTAAGCCTGTAACAAAAATCCAAAGTGATTTTTGTTACAGGCTCCTTTTCCTATAGAATAAAAGCCGTTATCTGATATCAGACAACGACCTTCATCTTCCCTTTATTTAATAACTGTTAGGTTACCCATGTAAGGAACTAGGACTTCTGGTACAGTCACAGAGCCATCTTCGTTTTGGTAGTTTTCTAAAATAGCAGCGACTGTCCGTCCCACGGCTAAACCAGAACCATTGAGTGTATGCGCATATTGGACTTTATCATTTTCATCACGGTAACGAATCATCGCACGGCGCGCTTGGAAATCTTCACAGTTTGAGCATGAACTGATTTCACGGTATGTCTCTTGAGCGGGAATCCAAACTTCCAAGTCATAAGTTTTCGCAGCTGAGAAGCCCATGTCACCTGTTGAAAGAGCCATGACACGGTAAGGTAATCCCAGTTTTTGCAGAATTTCTTCGGCATTATTCGTCATTTTTTCTAATTCCTCATAAGAATGCTCTGCATCACTAAATTTAACCATTTCGACTTTATTAAATTGGTGTAAACGAATTAACCCACGTGTGTCACGACCAGCGCTACCAGCTTCAGAACGGAAAGAAGGGCTCAAGGCCGTAAAGTAAATCGGTAAATCCTTGCCATCTAAAATTTCATTGTTGTAGTAATTAGTTAACGGGACTTCTGCCGTTGGGATTAACGTTAAATCCGTATCTTGTAATTGGAAGACATCTTCTTTAAATTTAGGAAATTGGCCAGTTCCGAACATGGCGGTGTCATTAACGATATAAGGCGTAATCATTTCTGTATAGCCATGTTCATAAACATGTAAATCTAACATGAAGTTGTATAACGCACGTTCTAAGCGAGCACCTAAGCCTTTGTAATAAACAAAACGGCTACCAGCTACTTTGGCACCACGTTCAAAATCTAGAATGCCTAAGTTTTCAGCGACTTCCCAGTGTGGTTTTGGTTCAAAAGCAAAAGTTCTTGGTTCACTCCAACGACGTACTTCTACATTTTCTTCTTCACCAGCACCAACAGGCACAGAATCATCTGGCAAATTCGGTAAAGTAGTTGTGATCCCACGTAGCTCTTCGTCAATAGCGTTAATTTCTGCATCTAATGCTTTAATATTGCCGCCGACTTCTTTCATTTCCGCGATTTTGGCCGTTGCATCTTCTTTGTTTCGTTTTAATTGAGCAATTTCAGCAGACACATCATTCCGGTATTTTTTCATTTCTTCGACTTTGACTAATAAATCACGGCGACTTTCATCTAAACGCAGAAATTCCACTAAGATTTCTTCTTTCACGCCACGGGTTTGTAGCTTTGCTTTTACTTCGTCAAAATTTTGACGCATCATTTTTACATCTAACATATTTTTTCCTCCTTAAAATTAGTACATAATCAATAATAACTGTTGTAGAAAACAACAAAAAAGCCATCTCACCCCAAAAATAAATATTCTTGGGACGAAATGACTGGAAATCTCGCGGTACCACCCAAGTTCAGTAATGTTACTGCCCTTGATTTGCAGATAACGGCTGCAGACCGTTCCAACTTATTTCGCTGGACACCTGGAAGAGACGGACTTCTTTATAGATGAATGTTTGCTCGCACCCCCGCAAACTCTCTGGAATTCAGTGCCATAAATACTTTTTCTCTTAGTTTTCTCTTTTCTATAGAATACCGAAAAAGTTCAGGGATGTCAATTAACTCTCTGATTTCTTGTTGGTACGCTGTAAGGGTAGATGAATAATAAAGGAAGTCCACTTTTGATCAGACTTCGCATAAATATATCCACCATGTAAAGCGACAATACTTTGTGCAATAGCCAGACCTAAACCAGTACCCCCCGTTTCTTGTGATCGGGATTCTTCGACACGATAGAAGCGGTCAAACAACTGATCTAAAGAATGTTTAGGGATAGCTGGTCCATCATTGCGAACAGCAATAATTGCTTCGGTGCCGACTTTGTCTACTTCCATTACAATATGATGGCCACCTTTGCCATATTTCAAAGCGTTTGAAAGAAGGTTGTTAAAGACTCGGACTAGTTTTTCCGTATCGCCTTCCATCATTAAAGAAGCTGGATTGGCTTTTACTTGGATTTGCATATTAATCTTTTTCGCTTCCAATTCAAAATCGGCAGCAAGCTGTTCAATTAATTGTGCCATATCAAAAGTCGTCGTATGAATCGGTACACTTGGTTGACGGACTTTTGTATATTCAAAAAGATCATCAACTAATAATTTCATTTGTTTCGCTTTGACGTAAGCGGTATGCGTATATTTCAGTAAATCTTCTTGGCTATGAAATTGACGATCTTCAATCAATCCCAGATAACCAATAATAGAAGTTAACGGTGTCCGAATATCATGACTGACATTCGTAATTAATTCATCTTTTGATTTTTCAATTCGCCGTTCATCTTCAATGGCTGCGACAGTACTATCCACCAGACCGTTAATACTCGTCACGACTTTTGCTAAATCACCACTTAATTCAAACGGAATGCGGTGATTGTAATTACCATCAGCGATGTAATGTAACTCACTGATAATATGACGCAATTGCATTTGATGGTAGCGACGAATTAAGCGCCAATAGAGAACAGCTGCATCTACTAAAAAGAAAATGGGTAAGACAAATTTATTCCAGCTCCAAAACAAATCAGTATTTAATTCTTTAGCGACCGCATCCTTAGTGGCCCAGATGACACCAGCTAAGGGCGAGTTTTCACTAAGTAGTTGTCCTAAAAGGAACATAATTGAGACATTTAATAGTAGTAATAAAACAATTGTCACAATTGCTTCTGCTAATAACTCGCTGATTTCTTTAGAAGTTAAGGTAATTCGTTTTTGTTTTTCAATCTTTTTAGGTTTAACGAGCATCGATCTTATATCCAACTCCCCACACTGTTTGAATGACTTTTTCTCCACCAGTTGCTTCTTCAATCTTATCTCTTAAATGACTGACGTGAACCATCACGGTTTTAGCAGAAACAATACTTTCTTGTTGCCACACACGCTCAAAAATTTCATCCGCACTAAACACACGATTTGGATGACTAGCTAATAGATAGAGGATACCAAACTCAAGAGCGGTTAATTGAATTTCTTTTCCTTCTATTGTTTTGACTTCGTG
This sequence comes from Enterococcus sp. AZ011, assembly GCF_050548355.1. Classification (NCBI taxonomy): domain Bacteria; kingdom Bacillati; phylum Bacillota; class Bacilli; order Lactobacillales; family Enterococcaceae; genus Enterococcus; species Enterococcus sp. AZ011. Next base: position 2,751,222 of record NZ_CP172959.1, on the reverse strand, counting down.
AGAGTCCTTATTAATCATTAATGGGCCGACTTCTAATTCATCGGGTTCTTCTTTGGTTAATTGCATTTGGCTTCTACGTAAAATAGACTTTACCCGAGCCATTACTTCTAAAGGATTAAAAGGCTTGGTGACATAATCGTCTGCACCAGCAACTAAGCCTTTGATTTTATCCATATCGGTTGTTTTTGCTGTTAACATAATAATTGGAATTTGCGATTCTTTTCGAAGTTCTTTCACTACTTCCATTCCATCCATGATTGGCATCATAATGTCCAAGATTAATAAATCGATATCTGGTGTTGTGTGCAATTTGGATAACGCTTCTTTTCCATCATAAGCTTTCACGACTTCGTATCCTTCATTATGAATATAAATACTCAATAGTTCTACAATTTCTTTATCATCATCTGCAACTAAAATTTTCATAAGCGTTCATTTCCTCCATATATAAAAAATCTCTTTTCCATATTTTAACAAATAATTGCTAAAAAGGACAAAATCCTTGATATATTACGATAAATTTAGAAGATTTTGCTAAAAGTTAATAAACTATAGCCAAAAAAGGATGAAAGGGGGTAAAAAACGAACGAAAATACCTATACCAATCATAATAATCGGTATTGAAAAAAAGTTTAAAAAAAGTGAAAATAATGATTGACCAATGCTTGAAATCTTGGTATATTATTACATGTCGCAAGGCGAGTCACACAGCTGAGCGATTCAGAAATCAATAATTAAATAACAATTCTTGATTTCGAATCTCTCGAAAAAAGTTTGAAAAAACAACAAAAAAGTTGTTGACAAATAACAAACGAGATGATAAGATATAGAAGTTGTCACAACAGACAACAACAACCGAGCAAAACAACTTAAAAAACTTTTTTAAAAAAGTTCTTGACATTCAAACGAAAGTTTGTTATGATATAAAAGTTGCTGCGAGGTAACGTAGACCTTTGAAAACTGAACAAAGAATAGACGAACCAAATGTGTAGGGCGTCTTGATTCAATTCAAGACAACAAACATTTTTAACAAGCAAGCAATATGCTAGCAAACAAATTGAGCTTAACAATCGCAAGATTGTTCTAACTTTTATTATGAGAGTTTGATCCTGGCTCAGGACGAACGCTGGCGGCGTGCCTAATACATGCAAGTCGAACGCTTCTTTCCTCCCAAGTGCTTGCACTCAATTGGAAAGAGGAGTGGCGGACGGGTGAGTAACACGTGGGTAACCTACCCATCAGAGGGGGATAACACTTGGAAACAGGTGCTAATACCGCATAACAGTTTATGCCGCATGGCATAAGAGTGAAAGGCGCTTTCGGGTGTCGCTGATGGATGGACCCGCGGTGCATTAGCTAGTTGGTGAGGTAACGGCTCACCAAGGCCACGATGCATAGCCGACCTGAGAGGGTGATCGGCCACACTGGGACTGAGACACGGCCCAGACTCCTACGGGAGGCAGCAGTAGGGAATCTTCGGCAATGGACGAAAGTCTGACCGAGCAACGCCGCGTGAGTGAAGAAGGTTTTCGGATCGTAAAACTCTGTTGTTAGAGAAGAACAAGGACGTTAGTAACTGAACGTCCCCTGACGGTATCTAACCAGAAAGCCACGGCTAACTACGTGCCAGCAGCCGCGGTAATACGTAGGTGGCAAGCGTTGTCCGGATTTATTGGGCGTAAAGCGAGCGCAGGCGGTTTCTTAAGTCTGATGTGAAAGCCCCCGGCTCAACCGGGGAGGGTCATTGGAAACTGGGAGACTTGAGTGCAGAAGAGGAGAGTGGAATTCCATGTGTAGCGGTGAAATGCGTAGATATATGGAGGAACACCAGTGGCGAAGGCGGCTCTCTGGTCTGTAACTGACGCTGAGGCTCGAAAGCGTGGGGAGCAAACAGGATTAGATACCCTGGTAGTCCACGCCGTAAACGATGAGTGCTAAGTGTTGGAGGGTTTCCGCCCTTCAGTGCTGCAGCAAACGCATTAAGCACTCCGCCTGGGGAGTACGACCGCAAGGTTGAAACTCAAAGGAATTGACGGGGGCCCGCACAAGCGGTGGAGCATGTGGTTTAATTCGAAGCAACGCGAAGAACCTTACCAGGTCTTGACATCCTTTGACCACTCTAGAGATAGAGCTTTCCCTTCGGGGACAAAGTGACAGGTGGTGCATGGTTGTCGTCAGCTCGTGTCGTGAGATGTTGGGTTAAGTCCCGCAACGAGCGCAACCCTTATTGTTAGTTGCCATCATTTAGTTGGGCACTCTAGCGAGACTGCCGGTGACAAACCGGAGGAAGGTGGGGATGACGTCAAATCATCATGCCCCTTATGACCTGGGCTACACACGTGCTACAATGGGAAGTACAACGAGTCGCTAGACCGCGAGGTCATGCAAATCTCTTAAAGCTTCTCTCAGTTCGGATTGCAGGCTGCAACTCGCCTGCATGAAGCCGGAATCGCTAGTAATCGCGGATCAGCACGCCGCGGTGAATACGTTCCCGGGCCTTGTACACACCGCCCGTCACACCACGAGAGTTTGTAACACCCGAAGTCGGTGAGGTAACCTTTTTGGAGCCAGCCGCCTAAGGTGGGATAGATGATTGGGGTGAAGTCGTAACAAGGTAGCCGTATCGGAAGGTGCGGCTGGATCACCTCCTTTCTAAGGAATATTACGGAAATACACATTTCGTCTTTACTTTGTTCAGTTTTGAGAGGTCTACTCTCAAAACATTCGTTCATTGAAAACTGGATATTGAAGTAAAAAGAATCAAAACAAACCGAGAACACCGCGTTGAATGAGTTTTTTAATAAGTTCAATTGCTTATTTATTGATTAACCTTCTATCGCTAGAAGAAGTGATCAAGACCCAACCGTAAGGTTGATAAGGTTAAGTGAATAAGGGCGCACGGTGGATGCCTTGGCACTAGGAGCCGATGAAGGACGGGACTAACACCGATATGCTTTGGGGAGCTGTAAGTAAGCTATGATCCAGAGATTTCCGAATGGGGGAACCCAATATCTTTTATAGGATATTACTTTTCAGTGAATACATAGCTGATTAGAGGTAGACGCAGAGAACTGAAACATCTTAGTACCTGCAGGAAGAGAAAGAAAATTCGATTCCCTGAGTAGCGGCGAGCGAAACGGGAAGAGCCCAAACCAACAAGCTTGCTTGTTGGGGTTGTAGGACTCCGATATGGTAGTCTGTTAGTATAGTTGAAGGATTTGGAAAATTCCGCTAAAGAGGGTGAAAGCCCCGTAGACGAAATGCTGACAACACCTAGGAGGATCCTGAGTACGGCGGAACACGAGAAATTCCGTCGGAATCCGCGGGGACCATCCCGCAAGGCTAAATACTCCCTAGTGACCGATAGTGAACCAGTACCGTGAGGGAAAGGTGAAAAGCACCCCGGAAGGGGAGTGAAATAGATCCTGAAACCGTGTGCCTACAACAAGTCAAAGCTCGTTAATGAGTGATGGCGTGCCTTTTGTAGAATGAACCGGCGAGTTACGATTGCATGCGAGGTTAAGTCGAAGAGACGGAGCCGCAGCGAAAGCGAGTCTGAATAGGGCGAATGAGTATGTAGTCGTAGACCCGAAACCATGTGATCTACCCATGTCCAGGTTGAAGGTGCGGTAAAACGCACTGGAGGACCGAACCCACGTACGTTGAAAAGTGCGGGGATGAGGTGTGGGTAGCGGAGAAATTCCAAACGAACTTGGAGATAG
>NZ_CP172959.1:2335000-2745000 GCF_050548355.1 Enterococcus sp. AZ011 | reverse complement strand
GATCTAGCGCCGCAAGGCGTGGGGGTTCAAGTCCCTTCACCCGCATATTTAGCCGGCTTAGCTCAGTTGGTAGAGCATCTGATTTGTAATCAGAGGGTCGAGGGTTCAAGTCCTTTAGCCGGCACCATTTTGCGGAAATAGCTCAGTGGTAGAGCACCACCTTGCCAAGGTGGGGGTCGCGGGTTCGAACCCCGTTTTCCGCTTAGCCAATTCATTACGCCGGGGTGGCGGAACTGGCAGACGCACAGGACTTAAAATCCTGCGGTGAGTGATCACCGTACCGGTTCGATTCCGGTCCTCGGCATTGTTTTATATTTAGCACCCATAGCTCAACTGGATAGAGTGTTTGACTACGAATCAAAAGGTTAGGGGTTCGACTCCCTTTGGGTGCATAGTTGAGTGATTGACTAAGTTTTAAAAAGGTGCACGTGAGTTTCTTTTTAATTCGATAGTCTTTTTTTATTACTTTAACTTCATAGCCCGGGAAGTAGCTCAGCTTGGTAGAGCACTTGGTTTGGGACCAAGGGGTCGCAGGTTCGAATCCTGTCTTCCCGATTGTGAAAAACAGTACTGATCATCAGTACTGTTTTTTTGTTTTGTTTAAAATTTAAGTATCGAAGTAGGTGTATTTTTTTGTGATGTGTAATTCTTATCGAAATTGCGACTAAAAATACAGGAATAAAGGACATTCAGAATATATTCGATGGCTAGTTGAGAGGAAAAGGTTGAGACTTTGAAATCTGCATGTTCAACGTTAGGAATGGGCAAAATCACTGTAGCGTATTTAGCTAATTGGCTGTTCAAGTCTGAAGTAATGGCAATAATCGGGGTGCCTCCTTCTGCAAAAATCCGTGCTTCATTTACGATTTCTGCAGTGTTACCACTGTAAGAGACGAGGATGGCTACGTCATTTTTGGTGGCATTGATGGCTAAATAAAATTGTTCAGCTTGATAAGGGATTAAATGGATAAATAGCTGAATGCGTAATAACTTTGTTTGAAAATCCGTTAAGCGAATGTAGGAGTTACTGACACCCACTGCTAAAATATTTTCAGCGGTTAAAAGTAAATCAATGCTTTTATTTAACATGGCCTCGGTTAATAACTGTTGGGTGGATTGAACAGTTTCAGTCGTTAACTGCGCAATTTTCTTGGCAATTAGTAAATCAGAATCTTGCGCTAAAAAAGGCATATTCGCATCAACATTCCGGATTGCTTGGTAGTGAATTTCTAAGTCGCGGGACAAGCGGATTTTAAATTCTTTGAAACCGCTAGTTTCTGTTTTTTTACACAAACGAACAATCGTGGAAGTTGAAGAGTTGGTGGCTTTTGCTAGTTCATAAATCGACATATGCAGGACTCGTTCAGTATGAGATAAAATAAAATCAATAATTAGCCCTTCGTTATATGTATAGCGTTCTTTTTGTTCTAAACATTCGATTAGATTCAATGGGTTCACCTCTCTGTGGTACTTTGTTTCGCTTTCAGTATACCTTAAGCGTATGAATTATGAAACATAGTTACAGAATCAGTTAGTTGTATTTACATCAGAAAGCGGTTTCTTTATGATGAGGATATCACAAAGGATTAAGGAGAGAAGTGAAATGGATAAGTTAACAAACTGGGTGGAGCAAGCCGTAGTGCCTAAAGTTTCAAGGATTACAAGTTTACGTTATTTTCAAGCCTTAAGAAATGGTTTTTTTGCAATTATGCCGTTAACAATTATTGGATCGATTTTTATGTTGATTACAGATTTTCCAGTAGCAGGGTATGGCGATTTTATGGCTGGAATTTTCGGTGCAGGTTGGGCGGATATGATTTCACCAGCTTATCGAGCAACTTTCAACATGATGGGAATTATTTTTGCTGGGACGATGTCCTATAAATTGGCGGAAAGTTACGAAATGGATCGTTTAACTTCATTAATTTTAGGAATTGTCGCTTACGTAGTCGTTTTACCGAAAACGGTGACCACTGAATCAGGCGAAGTTGTGACGAAAGTTTTATCGTTTGATTGGTTAGGAACGCAAGGGGTGATTACGGCCATTATTATGTCAATTCTTTCGGTTGAGTTGACTCGTTTCTGTATTAAGAAAAAATTAGTCATCAAAATGCCTGACAGCGTGCCTTCTATGGTGAGCCAAGCTTTTAGTGCATTGATTCCTGGGATTTTTGTGGTAGCGGTGGCTTTATTGATTAATGGGATTGGGCTTTCGTTTGCGGATTCCTTCCCGCAATTAATTTATGCGGTGATTCAAGCGCCACTGCAAGGTTTAATCGGAACCCCTTTTGCAATTATTATTGTGGCTGGCTTAAATGGACTGTTCTGGTGGTTCGGGATTCATCCAACTGTCATCAATTCCATGCTATATCCTATTTTATATGCGAATGCAGACAAAAACCAAAGCTTAGCGGAATTAGGACAATTAACTGCTCAAAGTGGCAACTTTGGCACGGTCCAAATGCTCGATCAATTTGCCACAATTGGAGGCGCTGGTTGTACGATTGGCTTGGCTATTGCAATGGCCATCGTCGGACATTCATCTAGAATGAAAGCCATGTCGAAAATTTCGTTTGTTCCAGCATTTTTCAACATTAATGAACCCTTGATTTTTGGACTCCCAGTTATTTTTAACCCTTTATTATTGATTCCGATTGCGGTCGCGCCGATTGTATCGGTCTTGATTGCCTTTCTGTCAATGAAAATTGGGTTCATGCCAATGTTTACAAACATTCAAGCACCATGGGCTACGCCCTTTCTGTTTTCGGGCTTTTTAGTGGGAAAATGGCAAGGTGCAGTGACGCAAGTTTTAGCTGTTGCCGCTAGTGTCGTTATTTATTATCCATTTGTAAAAGCCTTAGATCGACAATATCAAAAAGAAGAAGCCCATGAAGTACCAGAAACATTGTAGAGAAAGAGGAGTGAAGGAAATGCATGTTGAGAATGATAAAAATATTTGCTGTGAAGTGGAAAAAGGAATGGAAAAAATGTATCATCCGATGGTGCCCGAGTTGGTTCAAACCTCTTCCTTTTATTTTCCAACTTACGAAGAATTTATGGCAGCGAGTATAGATGAAAAAAATAATTATGTTTACACACGTGGCACCAACCCCACAACAGAAATTTTAGAGAAAAAAATTGCTCGTTTGGAACGTGGAGAAAAATGTAAAGTTTTTGCCTCAGGAATGGGCGCTATTTCGGCAACGCTGTTTACGTTGCTCCAACAAGGTGATCATGTTTTAATGGTCAATACAATTTATGGAGAATCTGTTTCGTTTGTGCAATATTTAGAGAAATTTGGCGTATCCTTGACCAAAGTAGACGTTGCAGAAACAGAAGAACTTTTTCAATTTGTTCAGGAAAACACCAAAGTCATTTACTTTGAAAGTCCGTCCTCACAAAAGTTTGAACTGCTAGATTTAGAAAAAATAACTGTGTTAGCACAAAAAATTGGCGCATACACTGTCATTGATAACACGTGGGCGTCACCGTTATTTCAGCATCCTTTATGCCATAATGTGGACCTGGTGATTCATTCTTGTTCCAAATATATTGGTGGTCATTCGGATATTGTAGCGGGGGCTGTCATTGGCAAAGCAGCGCTTGTAGATCAAATTTTTGAACATGGTCATCAAGCTTTAGGAGCAGTCAATAGTCCCTTCAATTCTTGGTTAGCGTTACGAGGTATTCGTACCATGCCTGTTCGGTTGGCGCATCAGTCTCAAGCCATCCAAACGGTGCTGTCGGCTTTGCAAAAGGATCCGCGAATCAGTCGATTATATCATCCTTTTGTAGGAAATCAACAACAACAAGCGTTAGCAGAAAAATATTTGACAGGTTATGGCTCATTGTTTGCGATTGATTTAAAAGATACCGATTTTGAACGTTTGAAAACATTTGTGAACGCATTGACGCTGGTCACAATTGGGGTCAGTTGGGGTGGCTTTGAAAGTTTGGCCTTGCCTGTATTCAAAGGCAATAACTTGGCGGCTGTTCAGAAAAGAGGCTTGTCGCCAGCGCACATTCGCATGTACGTTGGTTTGGAAGAGCCAACATCTATTATCGAAGATATTCAACAAGCCTTGGATCAAGCCTATGGCGAAGAATCGCTTTTGTGAGACATTAAGATAATCAGCTGAACAAAAGCAACTCCTTCGGAAATAAGCCGAAATTCTCCAAAAATTAAAGAACAATTTTCGGAAATTTCTTCTTATTTCTTGGAGCTAAACACTTTTGTCTCAGCCTCTGTGATTCAATAACATATTTTCAATTTTAGGAGGGGAACTTAAGTCAGTTTGACTGAGGTTGCTCCTCCTGTTTTGCATTTTTTTATTAAAGTCAAAGCGTTCCTCTTTATTTAATAGGCAAAGTTCGATATAATAATGGTCAATATTAGTCAAGAGAGAAGAAGGATGGAAGACTATGAGTAATCAAAATACGTCAGATTTAATCGAGGCTTATTTAAAAAAGATTTTAGAAGAAAGTAATAAAATTGAAATCCGTCGGGCGGAAATGGCTAATTTATTTAATTGCGTTCCTTCACAAATTAACTATGTAATTAATACACGTTTTACCATCCAACGAGGCTACGCAGTTGAAAGTAAACGTGGTGGAGGCGGCTATATTCGCATTGTCAAAGTACAAATTTCAGATAACGATCAATTACTAAAACAAATGGATCAATTGATTGGCGCAACCTTAACAGAAAAAGATGCGCTAACATTTATTCAAACATTGTATGAAGAAGAAGTGATTACGAAAAAGGAAGGCAATTTAATGCTAGCTGCTTTAAGTAAAAGCACATTGAATGGTCTGGGAAATCACGAAGATTTTCTAAGAGCTCAAATAATGCGTTCATTTTTAGAGCGCTTGAGCTATGAGGAGGAATAACTATGGATGAACTATTTACAGAAAGTGCGAAAGCCGTACTGGCGATTGCCCAAGAAGAAGCGAAGTATTTTCGTCACCAATCCGTCGGTTCTGAGCATTTATTATTAGCACTCGTTTTAGAACCGAATGGGATTGCCGGAAAAACATTACGACAATTGAATACTGACACAGAAGACATCCGTGAAGAAATTGAGCATTTAAGTGGCTATGGCACCATGCAAAGTCCAATGGGGAATAACAACTTATACTTGCCTTATTCACCAAGAGCCAAACAAATCTTTGCCTATGCTGGAGATGAAGCGAAACGCTTAGGGGCTCAAAAGATTGGTACCGAGCATTTATTATTAGGCTTGTTAAGAGACGAAGAAATTTTAGCGTCTAGAATTTTAGTGAATTTGGGATTAAGCTTATCCAAAATGCGTCAATTATTATTGAAAAAAATGGGCGTTTCCGAACCCAATGGCGCACAACGTCGTCGGAATGGTCAAAATAAAAATACGCCACAAGGGACGCCAACATTGGATTCTTTAGCAAGAGATTTAACCAAGTTAGCACGAGAACAAAGCTTGGATCCAGTAGTTGGTCGCGGTACCGAAGTCCGTCGTTTGATCCAAATTTTGAGTCGCCGTACCAAAAACAATCCTGTCTTAGTCGGTGAACCAGGTGTTGGGAAAACAGCGATAGCAGAAGGCTTAGCCCAGAAAATTGTCAACCGAGAAGTCCCTGAAGATATGCAAGGCAAACGTTTAATGATGCTAGACATGGGTGCCTTGGTTGCTGGAACCAAATATCGAGGTGAGTTCGAAGATCGCTTGAAAAAAGTTGTCGATGAAATCTATCAAGATGGACAAGTCATTTTATTTATCGACGAATTGCATACCTTGATCGGTGCTGGCGGTGCAGAAGGGGCGATTGATGCTTCAAATATTTTAAAACCTGCTTTAGCACGTGGCGAGTTGCAAACAATTGGTGCGACAACTCTGGATGAATACCAAAAATATATTGAAAAAGATGCCGCTTTGGAACGTCGTTTTGCCCGTATTCAAGTAGCAGAACCAACCCCAGAAGAAGCAGAAGAAATTCTAAAAGGCTTGCGTTCCCGCTATGAAAAACATCATGGCGTAGAAATTACAGATGAAGCTCTACATGCAGCGGTTCAATTATCGATTCGCTATTTAAATGACCGCCAATTACCAGATAAAGCAATTGATTTAATGGACGAATCTGCAGCAAAAGTTCGTTTAGATAAGGCAGATCAGCCTTCAGAAATTAATGAATTGCGTACCGAAATTTCTCAATTAATTACGGAAAAAGAAGAGGCCATTCAAAACCAATCATTTGAAAGTGCTGCTCGGATTCGTCAAAAAGAAAAACAAGTGATGGAAAAACTAGAAGAATTGATTGCAGTGAAAGAAAAAAGTCTGTCTGGTTACAGTACGCAAGTAACAGAAGAAGACGTGGCTGGAGTCGTTTCACAATGGACAGGCGTTCCTTTGCAGCAGCTAGAGAAGAAAGAAAGCGAACGATTGATGGAATTAGAAACCATTTTACATCAACGGGTCGTTGGCCAAAATGAAGCAGTTGAAGCTGTTTCACGCGCTATCCGTCGTGCGCGTAGTGGCTTGAAAGACCCAGCAAGACCGATTGGTTCCTTCATGTTCTTAGGACCAACAGGGGTTGGGAAAACAGAACTTGCCAAAGCCTTAGCCGAAGCGATGTTTGGCAGCGAAGAAGCTTTGATTCGCGTGGACATGTCTGAGTTTATGGAAAAATACAGTACTAGCCGTTTAATCGGTTCTCCTCCAGGTTATGTCGGCTACGAAGAAGGTGGCCAACTAACTGAAAAAATTCGTCAACGTCCTTATTCCGTTATTTTGCTAGATGAAGTAGAAAAAGCCCATCCAGATGTCTTTAATATTTTATTACAAGTCTTAGATGATGGCCATTTAACGGATGCCAAAGGACGAAAAGTCGATTTTCGTAACACGATTTTAATCATGACCTCCAACTTAGGAGCAACAGCGATTCGTGAAGAAAAACATGTCGGCTTCAATGTGAAAGACATTTCTAAAAATCATGAATTAATGCAAAAACGAATCATGGAAGAATTGAAAAAAGCCTTCCGTCCAGAATTCTTAAACCGAATTGATGAAACGGTTGTATTCCATTCCTTGAAACAAGAGGAAATTCATGAAATCGTAAAAATTATGAGTCAATCTGTCGTGAAACGGATGGCCGAACAAGAGGTTAAAGTGAAAATCACACCAGCTGCAATTGAAGTTATTGGTAAAGTCGGGTTTGATCCAGAATATGGCGCACGTCCAATTCGTCGGGCCTTGCAAAAAGAAGTGGAAGATCGTTTAAGTGAAGCCCTTCTTTCCGGTCAAATTCAGTTAGGGGATAAAGTAACCTTAGGTGCTAGCAAAGGCAAAATTACGTTAAATGTGCGGGCACCAAAAGCACCAAAGACAGAAGCGAAAGAATTACAAACTGTATAGATGAGATGCGAAGTCTGGTATAAAAACCATTTAGGGTTTTTATACCAGGCTTTTCTATTTTCCAGTGGCGATTTCTTTTTGAGAATTGCCAGATTGATTTTTCTGTGCTACGTTAATAAGGAGGGGTGATGGAATGGAACAATCTTTTTTTCGAGAATTACTACATTATCAGCGTCCAAAGGATAATCCTTTTCGACTAGTGTTTGCTGGCTTGGTTATGTTCAGCATTCTTTTTTTGGGCTATATCAATCATCAATTATTGATTTCAAGCTTTGGCTCGTTAGGTATTTTTACTTTTTTATATTATCAGCCGCTACCATTAAAACAGTTAATGACTCGTTTATCTGTGGTCGGTAGTTACCTTTTTTTAGGAAATTTGTTAGGCATGTTATCGACCCATATTGCATGGCTTATTCCCATTGTTGTTGCACTGGTCGGTTTTGGTGGCCGCTTTTTCTTTGAAGTCTACGATATTTCAAAACCAGGGGCCTTCTTTGGTGTGATGGTGACAGCGATGGGTGCCAGTACGAGTATTCCGTTAGCAAAAATTCCGTTCATGAGTGGCTGTATGTTATTAGGCATTGGCTTTTCTATTTTGTTTGCACTAGTGTTGCATTTTACAGAGAAGGAAATCAGTGCCCCGCTAGCTAAGCGATCATTACGGGAACGAATTTATCGGCATCCAGAAGCGCCATTAGATAGCATATATTATAGCTTTGTCTTATTTTTTGCTGTATATATCAGCGAAAGTTTACATTTACAGAATCCGTATTGGTTAGTCGTTTCCTGTGCATCCATTTTACAAGGAGACAATTTACGTGCGATTAAGCAGCGAAATATTCAGCGAATTTTTGGCACAACGATTGGATTGGTTATTTCCGCTTTTCTGCTTAATTTAGCTTTGACAACTTTTGAATCGATTGTCGTGATTACAATCTTATTTGTGACCGTTGAGTATTTTATTCGTCGTAATTATGGATTGGCGCAATTTTTCACAACGCCTATGGCTCTGATGCTTTCATTGCTCGTTCGTCAGCAGTACGTGATAACGTTGATTCAATTCCGCTTTTTGGGGATTGTTTTAGGCAGCTTGTTAGGCTTAGCGGCAGCGTGGTTATTCACCGTTGTAGTAACGTTTTATGAAAGAAAATACCACTTGAACGAGTGACCAAAGAACAGATGATCAGTAATTAAAAAAGAACATTTGGTAGGTAAGCGGACGGTGCTTCTCTACCAAAATTTTTTTCGGAAACATTGTGAAAAATGTACGTTTAATACAGATAGGCTCTTTTAAAGTTTGTGAACGTATGATACTATTAAACGGTCATAAAGAAGGAGGCTATATTTATGATTGAACTGATTGCAACTGCAGAATCTGTTGAGCAGGCTGTAGAATTACTCGCAACAGGTGTGGATACATTATATATTGGAGAAGAGACATTCGGGTTGCGTTTGCCCGTATCTTTTACACGAGATGAACAACGCGAGATTGTGAAACGTGCACATGAAATGGGCAAACAAGTGCTAGTTGCAGTAAATGGCATTATGCACCCTGAAAAAATGAAATTAGTTCCAGAGTATCTGACATTTTTAAAAGAAATCAACGTCGATAAAATTACTTTGGGTGATCCGGGGATTGTGTTTATTATGCAACGAGATGGATTAGAAATTCCTTACGTTTATGATGGCGAAACCTTGGTAACGAGCTCACGTCAAATCAATTTTTGGAGTAAACGAGGAGCCATCGGAGCTGTCCTAGCTCGGGAAGTACCTTTTGAAGAAATGGTCGCAATGGAAGAAAACTTAGCAGTTCCAGCTGAAATTCTTGTCTATGGGGCGACCTGTATTCATCAATCGAAACGCCCATTAATTCAAAATTACTACAATTACACAAAGAACGACAAAGGGGTTACGAAAGACGAAGGGCTGTTTATTTCTGAACCCAAAAAACCAGAAACCCACTATTCCATTTATGAAGATAGTCATGGTACGCATATTTTTGCCAATAACGATGTGAACTTGATGAATGAGTTAACAAACTTGTATGACCATCACTATCGCACATGGAAACTCGATGGCCTTTACACACCAGGTGAAAATTTTGTCGCGATTGCTCGCTTATTTGCTGAAGCGAAAGCAGCACTTGAAGCGGGAACTTGGTCAGAAGATCAAGCAGCTCATGCAACAGCTGAAATTGAAAAATTACATCCAACAGGTCGTGGCTTAGACAATGGTTTCTTTGATTTAAGTGCCGATGCAATAAAATAAATTGATTCATTTAAGGGGAAGAAGAACATGAAAGTAATGACAGAACGAACATTGAAGCGTCCCGAGGTGTTGGCTCCAGCCGGGACGCTAGAAAAACTAAAAGTCGCAATTCGTTACGGTGCCGATGCCGTTTATATCGGAGGGAATGCCTACGGTCTGCGTAGCCGCGCAGGAAATTTCACGCCAGAAGAAATGGCGGAAGGCGTAGCCTTTGCCCGCGAACATAATGCGAAAGTTTATGTCGCTGCCAATATGGTCACTCATGAAGGAAACCAGGAAGGGGCAGGAGCGTTTTTCAGAGAATTGCGAGACATCGGAATTTCAGCTGTGATTGTTTCCGATCCAGCTTTAATCGAAATTTGTGCGACAGAAGCACCAGGTTTACCCATCCATTTATCGACACAAGCTTCAGCAACTAACTATGAAACATTAGAATTTTGGAAAAATGAAGGCTTAGAACGTGTGGTTTTAGCGCGCGAAGTTTCAATGGAGGAAGTTGCAGCGATTCGTGAAAATACGGACATTGAAATTGAAGCCTTTATTCATGGAGCAATGTGTATTTCTTATTCAGGTCGTTGTACTTTATCCAACCATATGTCGATGCGGGATGCCAATCGTGGCGGTTGCTCTCAATCTTGTCGTTGGAAATATGAGTTATTTGATATGCCTTTTGGGACAGAACGTCGGAGCAAAACCAGCGAAGGGGAAGTTGAAGAAGAGTTTTCAATGAGCGCCGTAGATATGTCTATGATTGAACATATTCCAGAATTAATTGAAAATGGTGTCGATAGTTTTAAAATTGAAGGCCGCATGAAATCCATTCACTATGTTTCGACAGTCGCTAATGTGTATAAAAAAGCCGTCGATTCTTACATGGAAGACCCTGAAAACTATGTCTGCCAACAAGAGTGGATTGATGAATTATGGAAAGTAGCACAACGTGAATTAGCAACTGGTTTTTATTACAATACACCAAGTGAAAATGAACAATTATTCGGCGAACGTCGTAAAATTCCACAATATAAATTTGTTGGTGAAGTGATTGCGTATAACGAAAAGACGCAAGTCGCGACAATTCGTCAACGGAACCTTTTCAGTGTCGGCGATGAAATTGAATTTTATGGTCCTGGGTTTACCCATTTCCACCAAACCGTCAAAGAGATGTATAATGAAGACGGTGAAGCGATCGATCGGGCACCTAATCCCATGATGTTATTAACAATGGAAGTGACGCAACCTGTTGCAGTCGGCGATATGATTCGTAAGAAAAAATAAACCAGCCAAAAGGAGGAGTAAATATGAGTGTCCGCGTGAATGATTTATTAAAATTACCGTCTTTGCGAGAAGCAACGGTACTTTCTGGTAAAAACCAATTGGACACATCTGTTGCTTCTCTTTCTTTTTTAGAAGTCTCTGATATGTCTTTGTTTTCGGAAAAACTTCACAAAACAAATGAATACCATGCTGGCGAAATTTTGATTGGTTCATTTTGTGCCATTCGTCATGATGTGGTGAAGCAATGCGAAACGATTCGGCATCTCCATGAATTAGGCGAAGTAGGCCTAATCTTGTACTACGTTGGGATTATCGTACCGAAAGTTGCAGAGGAAGTGATTCAATTAGCGGATTCTTTAGGTTTCATTTTAATCCAAATGCCTAAAAATGATCCCACATTACGCTACAACGAAGTCATTTATGAAGTCATGAAATTGTTAGTCAATAAAAATAAAATGACTTCTTTTGCAACGGACCTCTTGGAAAAAGTTTCCCTTTTGCCTGAACAAAACCGCAGTGTGGAAATGACCTTGAAAATCCTATCCGATTTTTTAAAAGTCAATATTGCGTTAACCACCTATACCAATGAAATCATCAGCACCATCAATTGGCCGCGAAGCACGAAATTGCCCTTAACCAAGTTACTTTATCAATCACAAGAGAAAGTAGCGCTAGGAGAAACGACCTACTTCATTACCTCGCAAAAACTTCCTCAGAAGGATGGACAAACATTGAAGCTTTACTTCATTCGAGAAGAAGAGCAGTTAACCTCTTTTGAGATGAATCAAGCGGTGGAAGTCGTTCAGATGGCTCTGAATTTATGGGGGAAAAACTATGACGAAGTCAGTGAGTATGCCTTAGTCCAAGCAATCATTAACGACGAAAGTGATAAGATGTACCAATTAGCCAAAAAATTAATGATTGATATTTCTTCTGTCGAAACGATGTGGCTTTTGCCTATTTGGCAACAAGGACAAGAAATCCACGCTATTCAGCAAGATTTGAAAGATTTCCTACGTTACTATTACCAAACAACGATTGTCCAGCAAACAGAAAATTACCTGATTGTTCTCTTAGGTAATTATTTACACAAACAGCCTGAAGCCACGATTAGTAAAGAATACTTGCAAGCCACAGACTATCAGGACTATTTAGGTGAAATCATCCTTTGTCCGAAAGTTCGTAACACGACTGAAGTGCGTGTCAGCTACCAAACCGCTAATCAAGTCGCGCCGTTTTTAAAGCGCGTCTATCCACAAAGAAAAGTGTTATCAATCGCGGAAATTCGTACAGTTCAACAAATGATGACGTGTCTCCAAGCAGGAGAAGAAGCAATCCAACAACGCTTAGCAGTTATCCAACCTCTCTTAAAAGAATCAGAGCAGTTAATGACATTAGGGACGTTTTTACTAGATGCAAGTAGTGATTTTAAAGAATGCGGCGAACGCCTATTTGTTCATAAAAATACGGTCAAATATCGTATCAGTAAAATTAATGAAGCGCTCGGCTATGATATGACTAACGCCGCCGAAGCCTATGAAGTCTATTTGGCGATGATCTTATATCGCTTGGTCACGAATGAATGAAAAAAGCAGACAATCGGCAGTAGCCGATTTGTCTGCTTTTTTATTTTAAGCCAAAACTTCCTCGATATTTTTTTCAATTTGAAAAAGACCTATGACTGATTTTTCGTTATAATTGAAAAAATAATTAAGGAGGAATGAGAATGAAATTAAAAAACGAGCAACAACAATCGTGGCTTAGCTTAGCATTTGTTTGGGCGGGCGCAATGATTAGCGTGCCAGGATTAATTATTGGAGGAACGTTAGTTGCAGGCATGCCTTTATGGGAAGCTTTGTTAACAGGATTTATTGGTTACGGTATTATTGTTATTTTAATGATTTTACAAGGAATTCAAAGTTCCGACTTACAAGAACCTTCTGTCAAAGTCGCTTCTCAAGTGTTTGGCATTCAAGGTTCGCAAAAGATTATTTCCATTATTCTAGCGATTGCTTGCTTAGGTTGGTTTGGTTTGCAAGCCAATGTCAGCGGCGGCGCCTTCACGAACTTTTTAAAAATTTACGGCATTGATTTACCTGTGTCGCTTTCTTCCTTAATCTGGGGAATTATCATGCTTATTTCGGCTCTTTATGGCATAAAAATATTGAAAATTCTGAATTATTTTGCGGTTCCTGTGTTAGTTCTGGTTTGTCTTTATGGCTTGGTGGCTTCGTTAAGAAACAACGGTTGGGAAGCTGTTAGTCAATATACACCTCAAACAGCAGGAAGCTTTATGTCAGGTCTTTCAATGACTGTCGGTTCTTTTGCATTAGGCGCAGTAATTGCTGGAGATTACTCTCAATATGTTTCTTCTCGTAAAGATGTGGTTAAAGCGGCCACCTTAGGGATTTTACCGACAGGCTTGTTGATGATTGGCGTTGGTGCGGTCTTGACCATTGCTTCGAACACCGCAGATATCACGGAAGTTTTTATGAATCTCGGTTTTCCAGTTTTAGGAATTATTGCGCTAATTTTAGCAACTTGGACCACGAATGCCGTGAATGCTTTTTCTGGCGGACTGGCCTTGATTAATGTCTTTGATATTCCAAAAGAAAAAGAAAAAGTCGCTGTCGGTGCGGCCGGCGCCATTGGAACCTTATTAGCAGTCGTGGGGATTTTAAATTACTTTACGCCGATTATGTCTGTCCTTTCTGCGATGGTTCCACCAGTGGCTGGTGTAATGATTGCTGCCTATTGGTTGATTAACAAAGGTGATCGAACCAAATGGCAGCCAACGCCTGGCGTGAATAAATTAGGTGTTTTTTCATGGCTAATTGGTGCTGCAGTGGGGGGCATTCCGGTGATTATGAGTTTCTTTCCCAATGCCCCTCAATTGCCTAACCAACCGCTAATTGGCATTGTTTTATCGTTTGTTATTTATTATTTCGGTGCAAAACGTCAACAGACGAACACCGAATCATTAGAAATGGAATGAAGAAGAGGAGTGTCGGAGAATGCGTTATTTAGATGCAGAAGCAATTGAGAATATAGCTACAGGAGCAGCTTTTTTAGGGACAGGAGGTGGCGGTGATCCCTACATTGGTAAAATGATGGCTTTGTCCGCCATCGAAGAAAACGGACCTGTCAAACTGGTTTCTCCAGAAGAAATTGCCGCGGAGGATTTTTTCCTACCCGCCGCAATGATGGGTGCCCCATCTGTCGCAATTGAAAAATTTCCCAAAGGCGACGAATTCGTCCGTGTCTTTGAGAAGTTAGGAAAATATTTAGACCAAGAAACGATTGCGGGAACCTTTCCAATGGAAGCTGGGGGCGTCAATTCAATGATTCCAATTGTTGTTGCAGCGAAGCTAGGCATTCCCTTGGTGGATTGTGATGGTATGGGGCGGGCCTTTCCAGAATTGCCTATGGTAACGTTCCATTTGAATGGGATGTCAGCGACCCCTATGGCAATTACCGATGAAAAAGGAAATATTGGCATTATGGAAACGATTGATAATACTTGGACAGAACGTCTTGCTCGTGTTCAAACGGTTGAAATGGGCGCTAGTGCTTTAGTGAGCATTTATCCCGCGACAGGCAAACAATTACAAGACTATGGTATTCATAACATCGTGACATTATCAGAAGAAATTGGCAAAGTGATTCGAGGTACCTATGCAGATGAACAAGAAAAACGCCAAGCATTAGTAGAAGTTACGGATGGCTTTGAATTGTTCCAAGGAAAAATTCTAGATGTAGAACGAGAAGTAAAAGGTGGCTTCAATTTGGGACGTGTCAAATTGAGTGGCTTAAACAGTGACGCTGGTTCAGAAGCAGTCGTCCATTTTCAAAATGAAAATTTAATTGCCGAGAAAGATGGTCAGGTGATTGCGATGACGCCTGATTTGATTTGTATGGTAGATTTAGAAACTTTAACGCCTGTGACAACAGAAAGCTTGAAATACGGCAAACGTGTCCAAGTAATGGGCTTGAAAGCGAATGCCGCTTGGCGAACGAAAAAAGGTATCGAAACAGTGGGTCCTCGGTATTTCGGCTACGAAATGGATTATCAACCACTAGAAAACTTAGTAGCGAAGGAGGACAAATAAATGTATAAAATTGGTATCGATGTCGGTGGCACAAATACAGATGCTGTTATTTTAGATCATCAATTAAACTTGATTCATTCAGTGAAAGTTCCAACAACCGATGATATTCAAACAGGGATTGCCGGTGCCTTAAATAAAGTCTTGGCAGAATCAGCAGTGGACCCAACCAAAGTCACACATGCAATGTTGGGCACGACCCAATGTACGAATGCCATTGTTGAGCGAAAAAAATTAGCAAAAGTTGGGGTCCTTCGTTTGGGCTATCCAGCAACCGCTTCGGTCTTGCCTTACACAGCTTGGCCCAAGGATTTAGTGGCTACTCTTTCAGAAACGTATGCTTTAGCACATGGCGGCTACGAATATGATGGACAACCATTGACTGCACTGGACGAAGAAGAATTACGTGGGATTTTGGCGTCTTGGCGAGGAGAAGTAGAGGCAATCGCAGTAATTGGCGTTTTTTCTTCTTTAAAAAATGACCAAGAATTGTTTGTTCAAGCGCTTGCGAAGGAAGTGTTAGGGGCAGATGTTCCTGTATCTTGCTCCTCAATGATTGGGTCTGTCGGTTTAATTGAACGGGAAAATGCGACAATTTTGAATGCTGCGTTGCACAAAGTAATTAAAGTGACCAGCGAAGGCTTTGAACAAGCCTTAGAACAAGAAAAAATTCATCACGCCCAAGTGTACTTATGTCAAAATGATGGTACGTTAATGTCGTTAACGTATGCCAAACAGTTTCCTATTTTAACCATTGCTTGTGGACCAACCAATAGTATTCGTGGCGCTTCATACTTAGCTGGCTTGAAAGATGCGGTTGTTTTAGATGTTGGTGGCACAACGTCCGACATTGGCGTGTTAGTGGATGGCTTTCCAAGAGAATCTTCACTGGCCGTTAATGTTGGCGGGGTACGGACCAATTTTAGAATGCCAGATATCGTGTCAATTGGTGTCGGCGGCGGCAGTCTAGTGCGTGAACAACCAGATGGTTCTGTGACAGTTGGCCCCGATAGTGTCGGCTACCGTATTACACAAGAGGCCCTTGTTTTTGGCGGCACACAATTAACGACCACTGATATTGCGGTTCGCTTAGGCCATGCCCAAGTTGGTGATTCTAGTAAAGTGGCTCATTTAGACCAAGCGTTTGCGGAAAAAGTGTACCAAAAAATTGGCGAATTGGTCAGTGAAGCGATTGATCGCATGAAAACCAGTTCCGCAGACGTGACGGTCGTTTTAGTTGGTGGTGGAAGTATTATCATCCCCGAAGAATTGACAGGCGTTAAAGCGCTAATCCGCAACGAAAACGGAGCAGTGGCGAATGCCATCGGTGCCTCTATCGCTCAGATTAGCGGACAATACGAACAAATTTATGTCTATTCAAAAATCCAACGAGACGCGGCGTTGGCCGATGCCCAAGAAAAAGCCGTCCAACAAGCTGAACTTGCGGGTGCAGTCCCTGGCACAATCGAGTTAGTCGAGGTGGAAGAAACACCACTCGCCTATCATCCAGAAAATGCAACCCGCTTACGAGTAAAAGTGGTTGGGAACATGTATTGAGGACCAGTGCAAAGCAAAAGTTATAAGAAGAGTTATTTGAAATATGAGGTCGGGCTAGGGCTGTCGATTGAAGTTTTATCCTGAAGAGTACAGAAGAAGCTATATCTGTCTCGCCCTTTATTTTAAAATTCAGAGTTAGGAAGGTAAGTCGAAATGACTTACCTTCCTAAGTTCATTTTTTTTGTGTTGACATATTTTTTTAGAAAAGGCAAAATGTTAACATGGTATGTTGTTGGGGTGTTATGAAAAAAGGAGAGAAAATAATGAGTATTTTAAAAGAACATTTAAAAAGAAATTGTGATGCACGAATGGTTGGTGTTTTATCGTTAAGCATAAGAGAAGCATATCGCTACTTAATGGAGCTAACAGAAAGAGAATCTATTTTTCAACGAGCAGAAATGAAAAAAGTTTGGGGACACGTTCGGCATGGATTGGTTGATGTTGGTTTAAAACAAGTGTTAACTTCATCAGCAATCCCACATGAAATAGCTGACAAAGCTAGTAGTCGATATGTCAATGGTCATACGTACTTAATGATTGAAACCAAAGGCGCAATTTTAACGCCAGCGAAAGTTTTATCAGAAGCTTCAGTTCCTAAAAAGGCATTATTTAGAAATCGTGGGAGCTTATTAAATAAGCAGTATAATTTATTTGACAAACCAGAAGATTTAAATGAGTATTATGATGCCAATCAACCGCCATTCTTATTACTAACTTATGGCGGATCGAATCATCAATTACGTTTTGTTCGATTAGGGTTACCAGATATTGGAGTTGGTCGTTGGATTGACCAAATTGATATTACGCAGGCACCAGTTCTTTTAAAAAATCCAGAGGAAGTTCGTAAGGACCTACATTTGACTTTTACGTCAACCGCTGACGAACTGATAAGGAGAGGACTAGAAAATGAACGAGAGGTTGATTTTTAATCCAAAGCAATTAACTTCGGCTCGCATTGCACGAGGATTAACAATGAAAGAATTAGCCGAAAAAGCAGAGCTATCTAGGCAAATGATTTCGAATTACGAATCGGGAAAAACAATTCCTAAAGCAGATAGCATATTAAAACTAATTTCTGTTTTACAATTTCCCCGTAGTTTCTTTTCAGCAGATACATTTGAATTGTATTCAGGCGCAACTTTTTTTAGAAGCCGAAGTGCGGCGACGAAGAAAGTAAGAGATATGCAAAAAGAGCGGTTAAAATATGTGCAAGAAGTGTATAAAGTATTAGCAACATATGTGAACTTTCCCAAAGTTTGTTTACCAGAATTAATTGAAAAGAGTATTTATGAAATCACAGAAGAAGAAATTGTGAAAAAGGCTGAGGAATTACGGAAAATTTGGGGCTTAGACTTGATTTCGCCAGTCCCTAATCTCATTCAGTTGGCTGAACAAAATGGTGTGATTATTTCAGAAGCCAACATGTCAAATCCAACACTAGATGCGGTCTCGCGTTGGATGATTGGTCGGCCGTTTATTATGCTCACAGATAATCATGAATCTGCTGTCCGTCGTCGTTTTAACGTGGCGCATGAACTAGGACATATTTTATTACACAACGGTGTTGAAAGTATTCATGAGTATTCGCAAACAGAATTAAAGAACATTATTGAGTATCAAGCAAATCTATTTGCTGCGCATTTTCTCCTTCCTTCAGCGGCTTTTTCTGATTCGCTCTTGTCTATTTCGTTAGAATACTATATTGATTTGAAAAAGTATTGGAAAGTTTCTCTTCAATCAATGATTCAAAAAACATACACATTAGCGTTAATTAATGATGATCAACGTCTCTATTTAAATAAAAGAATTGCTAAAAATAAATGGAAAACGAAAGAGCCTTACGATGAACAACTGACTATCGAACAGCCAGAAGTTTTCCAAAAAGTTTATCACATGATTTTAGAGCACCAAGTCATTCCTGCAAGTCAACTAAATCAAGCTTTTAAATTACCTAAAGAAGAAATAGAAAAGATATTAGGAACAGCTATTCAAACGGAGCAGGACAAAACAGAAATTGTTCTTGAATTATTACGTTCTAACAAGTAATCAAAAAGAAGGAGGAATAACTATGGCTAAATTATTCGCCTACCAAATTGGTCAAAACCCTCGTATTCAAACGGACCTTTTGGTAGATCCTCAGCTGTTTGAAGATGAGCATGGCTGTATGGGTGCAGTGGGCTTCGGGTTAGCAGATTGTGTTCAAACCGGAATGTTTACAGATATTGAAGTGATAAAACGGTATCTTCACGAAGCAACCTACGTTTTTATTAATGGTGACTTTGACCGACTAAGTTATTTAGAAATTGGGATTGCACTTTCCTTAGGCAAAACACTTTACGTCATTACAATGAACCCAAACGTAACGAAAGAAGATTTAGGAATTCCCTTCGACAATGCTACGATTGAATTCCTTTCCCCCAGTGCTTTTACGGAACGAATCCATGAAACAGAAGCAGCAGAAAACTAAACAAAAGTAAGTAATACGACTGTCTTTTTTTGCTATTTTTTGCGATAATAAGGGAGAAAGTTCAAATTGAAAGGGAGCCAGAATAAATGAAAACCTATGATTATATTGTTATTGGTGGCGGTAGTGGCGGGATTGCTTCTGCTAACCGCGCAGGAATGCACGGAGCTAACGTCCTTTTAATTGAGGGCAACGAAATTGGTGGGACCTGTGTCAACGTTGGTTGTGTGCCTAAAAAAGTCATGTGGCAAGCCAGCAGCATGATGGAAATGATGGAAAGAGATACAGCAGGCTACGGGTTTGATGTTGAAATCAAAAATTTTAGCTTTAAACAATTAGTTGAAAATCGTGAAAAATATATTGACTTCTTACATGGTGCGTATAATCGTGGTTTAGACAGTAACAACATTGAACGTATCCATGGTTACGCTACGTTTACTGGGGAGCAAACAATTGAAGTCAATGGGACAGAATATACGGCGCCGCACATTTTAATCGCGACAGGTGGTCGTCCGAAAAAACTAGGTATTCCAGGAGAAGAATATGCCTTAGATTCAAACGGCTTCTTTGCGTTAGAAGAAATGCCAAAACGTGTGGTCTTTGTCGGTGCGGGTTACATCGCAGCCGAATTAGCAGGAACCTTACATGGCTTAGGCGCAGAAACACATTGGGCCTTCCGTCATGAACGACCATTACGAAGCTTTGATGACATGCTTTCTGAAAAAGTCGTAGAACGCTATCAAGAAATGGGCATGCAAATTCATCCGAATGCAACACCAGCTAAAATTGAAAAAACGGCGCAGAATGAGTACGTTATTACATTTGAAAATGGTGAATCAATCACGACAGATGCCGTGATTTTCGGGACAGGCCGTCAGCCGAACACGGATCAATTAGGCTTAGAAAATACGAAAGTAGCCCTTGATGAAAAAGGCTACGTCAAAGTAGATAAATTCCAAAATACCACGCAAAATGGCATCTACGCAGTCGGCGATGTCATTGGTAAAATCGACTTAACGCCAGTCGCGATTGCCGCTGGTCGGCGCCTGTCTGAACGCTTATTTAACGGACAAACCGATTTATATCTGGATTATAACTTGGTGCCAACGGTGGTCTTTACCCATCCACCAGTTGCGACAATTGGCTTGACGGAAAAAGCAGCGCTTGAAGAATATGGTGAAGACCAAGTGAAAATCTATCGCTCTAGCTTTACACCAA
Organism: Enterococcus sp. AZ011; assembly: GCF_050548355.1. Taxonomy (NCBI): domain Bacteria; kingdom Bacillati; phylum Bacillota; class Bacilli; order Lactobacillales; family Enterococcaceae; genus Enterococcus; species Enterococcus sp. AZ011. Next base: position 2,724,724 of record NZ_CP172959.1, on the reverse strand, counting down.
TGTATTTTGCTTTAGGAGAATACCGTCAAAAATGCGACATGAAATTAATCTGTGTCGGCAAAGAAGAAAAAATTGTCGGTTTGCATGGCATCGGCATCGGTGTTGACGAAATGCTACAAGGCTTTGCAGTCGCTATTAAAATGGGCGCGACCAAAGCTGATTTTGATAATACTGTTGCGATTCATCCAACAGGATCAGAAGAATTTGTAACAATGCGATAAAAGGAGAATAAACCCCGAAAAAGAGCGTTGCATCAGCAACGCTCTTTTTTGAATACACGAGTTATACTATTTGATTCGTAAAAAGTAATTTTTTATATCATACCAATAACCACTTTTCCATCTTTTAACTACTGACTTTTCCAAGAAATATGCTATGATTAAAAAAATCAGCAAAACAGAGGGTAGGGAGTTAGAGGATGGATAAAATTAGAATCAACAACTTGAAATTTTTCACAAAAAATGGTGTTTTGGCAGAAGAAAAACGTCTAGGACAGCAAGTAGAAATCGACCTTGAAATGCAGTTGTCGTTAGCTGAGGCAGGGCGAACAGATGATGTCACTCAAACTGTCAATTATGCCGAAGTGAATGAATTGATTGCCCAACGAGTAAACAATCACTCGTACGATTTAATCGAAGGTTTAGCGAGTGCTATTTTAGATGATATTTCCGCAGATTATCAAGAACAATTGAACAAAATTATCATTAAAATTAGAAAATATAGTGTGCCTATGCCCGGTCTTTTTGACAATATTGAAATTGAAATGGAGCGAGAAGTATAGATGATTGGCTATGTAGCATTAGGTAGTAACGTCGGCGATCCATACGCAAATTTAGTGAAAGCCCGCAATTATTTAAACGAAGACCCGCAGATTCAGGTCGTGGCTTCTTCAAAACTTTATGAAACGGATCCTTACGGCTATACAGACCAAGATGATTTTTTGAACGCCGTATTGAAAATTGATACTAGCTATACCGCTGAAGAGTTATTGGCTGTTACCCAAGGGATTGAGCAAGCAATGAAACGTAAAAAATTAATTCACTGGGGTCCGCGGATTATTGATATTGATATTTTATTATTAGGGGAACAGTCAGTCGCGTTGCCCCACTTACAAGTTCCTCATCAAGAATTAACAAAACGGTCATTTGTTTTGATTCCCTTAAGTGATGTTTACGCAGAGGAACAACTATTGGGCGCGCCAATAGCTACGTGGATTCAGCGCAGTGGCAATCAAGAAGAAGTGCGAGTAAGCGAAAAGGAATGGTAGAGATGGAGCAGGAAAAACAAGCGCAAATTGAGCAGGCAGTTATCACAATCTTAGAAGCGGTGGGGGAAGATACTCAACGGGCAGGACTCATTGATACACCCAAACGTGTAGCTAAAATGTATGCAGAAGTTTTTAGTGGATTAACCGAACCTGAATTTGACGATTATAAATTATTTGATAGCTTAAATGAAGGCGAAATGGTTCTAGTAAAAGATATTGCCTTTTATTCAATGTGTGAACACCATTTATTGCCATTTTATGGAAAAGTACATGTCGCTTATCTGCCAGAAGGTGGCAAAGTATTGGGACTAAGCAAGTTACCAAGATTAGTAGAACATTGTGCCAAACGTCCCACAGTTCAAGAAGATTTAACAGTGACAATTGCCCGCAAACTCCAAGAAAATATTCCCGTCAAAGGCATTGCAGTAGCCATTGAAGCGGAACATATGTGTATGACGATGCGCGGCGTGAAAACACCACAAAGTAGCACCAAAACATTTCAATTTACCGGACTATTTAAAGAACAAGAGTGGAAAAATCAATTTTTAATGGAGATACGTTAGAAAATGGAAATCATTGTTGGCACGAATAACCAAGGTAAGTTAAAAGAAATGCAATCAGGACTTAAGGGCCCCGCTATTCAACTTGTCTCTTATCGAAAGTATACAACCAGTCAAGAACAACCTGCAGAAACTGGCACTACGTATGCTGAAAATGCTTATCTAAAAGCTCGCTTTTTCCAACAATTAATTGGCCGCCCAGTGTTAGGTGATGATGGCGGCTTAACGTTAACTGCTTTTCCTGATTTATTAGGTATTCATACAAGCCGCTTTTTCCATTCAGCCAATTCGGAAGAACAGAACCGCGAACTGTTGCACTTATTTGAAGGGCAACAGTCGACCCGAGAGTTAACCTTATCAGCCACGTTGGTCTATGTACTCGATGACGACAAACTGTTGCAAACGGAAGCCACTTTGACTGGTGAATTAGTTGAACCGCGCGGTACAGGCGGTTATGGCTTTGATCCGATTATTTATTTACCAGACCGAGGCAAAACCTTAGCGGAGTTGTCCACGAGTGAACGAATGAAGATAAGTCCTAGAATGCGGGCTTTACGAAAGATGATTCAGCAGATAAAGGAGCAATGTGACAATGATTGATTTAAAAAAGAATTACCAAATTATGGGGATTGTCAACACGACCCCCGACTCTTTTTCTGATGGCGGTAGCTACACAACGGTCGACGTGGCCTATCAACATGCGCTTCATCTACTAGAAGCGGGGGCCGATATTTTAGACATTGGCGGCCAATCCACACGTCCTGGCTACGAAGAAGTTTCTCCACAAGTTGAGGCAGACCGAGTATTACCGTTAATTAAAAAAATACGTGAGACTTCTCTAGCGCCGATTTCTGTGGATACCTACTATCCCGAAGTAGCAGAAGCCGCGATTCAAGCTGGCGCCACAATGATTAATGACATCAAAGGATTAGACACTCCGGGGATGGCAGAAGTCCTCGCACAATATCCTGAAGTCCAAGTTGTGATTATGCATTCTAGAAAACGCCAATCGCTTTCTTTAAAAGAAGAGTTGCACCAATTTTATACAGAAAAAATTGAACAATGCCAAAAATATGGGCTTTCCTTAGAAAAAATTTGTTTCGATCCAGGGATTGGCTTTCATAAAACTGTCGCAGAAAACCTTCAACTGTTAAAAGATCCTAACGCCTTTCGCTACCAAGATTATCCGTTACTGTACGGCGTTTCTCGCAAACGAACTATTGGCGCTTTAACGAACGAACCAGAACCAGCCAACCGTGATTTTGGCTCAGCCGCTGCTTCCTTGTATGCAGCACAACAAGGCGTAGAAATTTTACGTGTTCATAATGTCCAAGGCTTAAAACAAACATTTGATGTCTGGCGAGCATTGTCGGAGAAGGAGTAAAGGCGGAGCAATAGACTAAACAGACCGACCATCAAAAAAGATGGTCGGTCTGTTTAGTCTAAAAAATTTTAGTTGGCTGAATCGTTTTATCCCAGTAAACGGTGCACGATTTTTATTACAAAAGAAAGCGTATTCTAGGAAGGTACAAATGTGTTATACTACACAAGTAGGAAGTTTATGACGGTGGCAATTTCTCAAAAAAAGGGGGACTGCCAATGTTTTTGCTTGTTTGCTCTTTCCCTAGAAAGGAATAGTAGTGACTGTCTTTGAAGCATTGATGCTTGCGATTGCTTTCGCAACATTAATTGTCAAAATCAGTAATAAAAACGACAAAAAATAAACCCGTCATAACTTTTAGCGAAGATTGACGGGTTTATTAACCAATAAATTAAAGCTACCGTCTTAAACGGTCTACCCGAGAGCGTATGTCTAGTACGCTCTCTTCGTGTTTATTATAGCAAGTTGAAACGGAAAAGTCGAATAGTAAATAAAAAAGAAAGCGTATTCTAGGAAGGTACAAATGTGTTATACTACACAAGTAGGAAGTTTATGACGGTGGCAATTTCTCAAAAAAGGGGGACTGCCAATGTTTTTGCTTGTTTGCTCTTTCCCTAGAAAGGAATAGTAGTGACTGTCTTTGAAGCATTGATGCTTGCGATTGCTTTCGCAACATTAATTGTCAAAATCAGTAATAAAAACGACAAAAAATAAACCCGTCATAACCTTTAGCGAAGATTGACGGGTTTATTTATCCACAATTAAAGCTACCGTCTTAAACGGTCTACCCGAGAGCGTATATCTAGTACGCTCTCTTCGTGTTTATTATAGCAAGTTGAAACGGAAAAGTCGAATAGTAAATCATATATGCGTGTTCAGTTGAAGCCGAATTAAACAGCAAAAGAAAAGTTTTGTAAAAACTTTTGAGCAATTTCGTAAAATGTTTCTTCGTCTAACGTATCTACATATTTTATTCTGCGTTGTGCCTGTTCTGTATAGTCGAGTGAATAGACTTGGAGCGTATTCACTTTACTTACTGCATTATCGGAGGTATGAAGTTTTTCGCTATAAATAGGGACAAGAAAAGGACGTTCCTTATCCAACGAGGTTATTGGACAGACAATAACTAAATTTGTTGAAATATTGTAACTGTCTTTGCTCATTACGAGAGCAGGTCGTCGTTTTCTGATTTCATAACCTTTAGAAGGCGCAAAGTCGATAATAACAATATCTCTTTGAGTTGGTTTATAGCCCATCAACTTCTCCTCCGCTAGGTGAATAATCAATCGCTAATTCAGGAAGATAAAACTCTCCTTCAGCAGTATTTTCAAAAAAATCTTCTACTTTTGGAATCAATGCGATGGAGCCATTATTTTTGCGAAGAATAACAAATTCTTCCCCTTCTTTAACTCCTAAAGTAGCAGGAATTGTTATAACTAATGAGTTTCCTTGTTTTCTTGTTTTTGTTGATGTCATAGCTAACACCTCCATTTTTTAATTAGTATAACATGTATTCACTAGGTAATACAAATTAGAGATGGAATGAAGCAACAAAAGTAGTTAAGTTGTATAAGTAACAACATTAATTGTTAAAATCAGTAATAAAAACGACAAAAAATAAACCCGTCATAACCTTTAGCGAAGATTGACGGGTTTATTTCCGTATTAAAATCAAGCTACCGTCTTAAACGGTCTACCCGAGAGCGTATGTCTAGTACGCTCTCTTCGTATTTATTATAGCAAGGTATCACCTAAAAAGCTAGCCGCTAAATCCTCAATAGGATCCAGCGGCTTTTTTAATTTTCTCTTGTCAAAATCGTTTGTGTAATTTCATACAATTGTTCTTTCGCTTGGACCTTTGTTTCAGGAAGTTTGCTGATTTCTTTCAGCGCTTTTTCTGTGTAATGAGTGGCTAATTGTTGGGCCTTTTCTACGCCACCTAGTTCATGGACAAGACGATAAATTTCCTGTGTTTCTTCATCGGTCAAGGCTTCTTTTTTCATTAAAAGTGGCAACAAGACTTCACGATTGGCTTCAAGTGCATAAATCAATGGCAAAGAATACACGCCTTGACGTACGTCTTCTAAGACGGGTTTGCCGATAGCGTCAGCAGTTTGTGTATAGTCCAAAATGTCATCAATAATTTGAAAAGCCAGTCCGATATTTTCGCCGATTTCACCACAACGTTTAGCAAAACGTTGGGAGGTGCCACTTTCATAGGCACCGACAAAACAACTTAGCGCAAACAGTTCGGCAGTTTTCCCGGAAATGTTTTTTAAATATTGGTCAATCGTTACCTCGAAATTATAGCGATTGTCCATTTGACCAAGCTCACCAGTTAGGACTTTTTCCATACTGCGCGAATTTAATTGAATGCTTTTTAATGAAGAAGAATAATCAGATAAGAGCTTGAAACAGCAAACAAAAAGATAATCGCCTGTATACACGGCTGTGCTATTTCCAAAGCGCGAACGCAATGTTGGCAAGCCACGACGCGTATCGGCTTCATCGACAATATCGTCGTGAACTAACGTGGCGGTATGCAGTAATTCAATGGAAGCCGCTAACGCTGTCGCCTTTTTAGGGTCCCGCTGCTCACCAAAATAAGAGAACAACAGTTGGTAGGCTGGACGTAGCAATTTGCCGCCAGAATGAATCATGTCATGGACAGCAGCTTGAATCTCTTGATTATCGATTTGAACCGCTTGTTCCATCAAGCGAAGAGTAGTTGTTAATTCTTTTGATAACGTAGGATAGGTATTCCACATAGGATGTATATTCATAAGATGACTCCTTTAATTGTGGCGGACAGGTTTTCAATTAGAAAAATTGACTCCACTTATGTTTCGTTGTTTGTTCATAATTCAGTTGGAATTTTCGTAACGTCTGGACATGTTGTAGTAAATAGTTAGCGGCAATCCCAATGGCAATCCCTGAGAGTAACCCAAACAGAGATAGAAATGGTAAGTACAGCATCGGCGCCCACGAATGAGCAAAGAAAGAGGTCGTTAGCAACTGACCAACGTTGTGTAAGAAACCACCAACGGCACTAATCCCGATAATGCTGACCCGCTTTGGCCCCAGCTGCTTGACAAGCAACATGCCGAAATAACTTAATAAGGCACCACTGGCACTATAGAAAAAGGTCGAAAGTGTGCCGCCCAGTAATGTCGTTAAAATCAAACGTAAACAGACTAGGAAAAAACTATCACGCTTACGCATGGTGAAAATCGCAATAATGGTAATTAAATTTGCTAGACCGAGCTTTGCCCCAGGAGCAAATGCGAAAGGGTAAGGAATCATATTTTCGATTAAACCAATAATGACCCCTTGGGCAACGAGCATAGCAATATAAATATTCTTGTGTAATTTGCTCATAGTTGTCGTGCTTAATAAATTAAGCTACCGTCTTCACTCCCATCAGAAGCTTCCACGGTGATAAACAAATTGTGGGGTAGACAGGCAATCGGGGTTTCACCAGGTTTGGAAATCCAGCCTCGTCGAACGTCCACTAAGTCAGCACAGTTGGCTTCCTTCACGCGGATACGATCACCATCTACTTCAATCAGGTTGTAATCACCGTCTTTTGCTTCGTATTTATATGTATAATGCGGGCCGTCCTTTTTTAAGTCAAAGACTTTGATTACTTTGTTGTCTACTTTCAAGACTGCTTGATACGTAGCCGCTTCTTGACCACGGTTTTGCATGGCAAAAACAACAAGGGGCAGAAAAGAACCAAGAACTAAAATAGCAATAATAATAACGTCCCATGTTTTCAAGCGACTTTTCTTAATGAATTCTTTGATCGTCATTTTCTTCTCTCTCCTTTGGTGTTTTTTTCTTGTCTATCATAACACAGTGAACGAGCTTGGAACAAAAATTATTTTGAATTTTTGTTCCAAGCTCAAAAACTGATAAACGGCGGGAACAGAACCAACACTACGCGTTGCTCCGATCTCAACAACTTCTAAGAGCTAAAGCTCTAAGAGTTGAAGGTCCTTCGGAAATAAGCCGAAATTGTTGAGAATCACGAAGAACGTAGTGATTCGATGATGAACAATACCTACTTGGTCTCCAAAAATTAAAGAGCACCGGGTAGGTATCATGCAACATCAACTCGTTCCTCGTTGTATTTTATGACAATTTTCGGAAATTTCTTCTTATTTCTCGGAGCTAAACGATTCTGTCCCGACCTCAGTTGAGCCACCATATTATATAAAAGAAAATATGTGGGACAAAAGTCATGCTTGACTGCTGTCCCACATACTAAATCCTATGATAGTCAGCTGGAGACATGTGTCTCAGCTTTTGCTCGTAGTTGTCAATCGATGATTGATTGCTTACTTACCGCCGTATCTAGCTTTCGGGGTACCATACCACGCTTTACCAAGTTTGCGTTGAATCCATGGAATTACCCAGCGGTCTAAACCGACAGCACGGCCTGAACCGTTCATCAAAGCAAAAGCGACAAAGATAAACCAGATATTTACCCAATAGAACATGCCAGATAAACAGAAGGCAATTGTTAAACCAATTGTAGCAGCACTTGATAACCAAGTGAATAAACCAGCAATCAATGCTAAAGCAATACATACTTCAACGATTGTCATGAATTTTTGCATGAACAAAGCAACTTCTTGGTTTGGCATCATAAATTTCATTACGCTTTCGAACCATTTAGGCATGTGATCAAACACTTGCATTGGTGTTTCGCCGTAAGCGTAGCTTAAACCAAAGTGCGCTGCTTGTGTTGCCGCATCGGCACCACCGCTTGCCGCCGCATCCGCCGCACCACTTGCAGCAGTTGTTGCTGTTTCAGTTGCTTGAGAAGCACCTGTTGTTACTTGTTCTTGTAACCAAGGGAATGGGAAAACGACTTTATCTGTGAACCAAGAACCGTCACCAAACCAAGTGCTTGGTTTCAAGTAATCGCCGTTGCCGACAATTTTCTTCATTGATTCGACTAACCAAACCATACCATAGAAGACACGTAGCGGAACACTCCACAAGACATTGCCGTAACGTGACGTATGTCCGCGAGCAACAGAACGATCATCTTTAATATGGAAGATTTCGTGCATAATGTATTGGAACATATAGTAACCAGAACGAATATCAAAGAAGTATTTCAAGTTAACGATATGTTTCATAATGATGGCTAAGAAACCACTCAAATGAATTTTATCGAATAAGTTGGCAACGCCCCATTTCGCGCCGATGGAAACCATGAATCCTTGGTAGTTTCCTTTAAAGGCGTGTTTTTCGCCGCCTTTAATATCTGCAACGATGTTGGCAGCCGCAGTATGACCTGTTTGTTCAGCTGCTTGAACGATTTGAGGAGTTGGTGTATTTGGTGTTTCTTCATAATAAACCAAGTCACCAATGATATAAATGTTTTTGTCTTCGTAGCCTTTTGCTTGCATGTATTCATTCGCAACTAAACGACTACCACGGGCTGCTTCTAAACCAAAGTCAGCGGCATCAGAAGTTGCTTTCACACCAGCTGTCCAGATTAACGTATGCGTTGGTACTTCAGAACCATCTTTTAATTTAATGTGATCTGCTGCAACTTCAACGATTGGTGAGTTCAATAATAATTGAACATTTTTCTTTTCTAGATAACGTTCTGCTTTGGCAGCATCGTTACGAGATAACATGTTTAAGATGGTTGGCATTGCTTCAACAACCATTAATGTAATTTCGTCTGGATCAATTTTGGCATCTTTCGCTAAACGATCTTTCCAGTCGATTAATTCGCCGACCATTTCGATCCCAGTAAAACCAGAACCACAGACAACGAATGTTAACATTGCTTTGCGTACTTCAGCATCTGGTTCGATGGCTGCTTTAGCAACGGTTGCTTCAATGTGATGACGAATTTTCACTGCATCATCAAATGACCATAAGGTGAAACCATTTTCTTTCACGCCTGGTGTTCCAAAGTCGTTCGGTTCGCCACCCATACCCAGAATTAACTGGTCAAATGGATAAGAACCTGCTAAAGTTTTCACAACTTTGTTTTCTTTGTCGATTCCAGTAACAGTATCTGTTACCAATTTTACGTTTTTCTTGCGTGAGAACAAACGTTGTAAGTCGTATTGAATTGCTTCTGGTTCAACACGTCCGCCTGCTACTTCATGCAATTCGGTCATCATAGTGTGGTAAGAATGGCGATCAATCAATGTGATTGTTACGTCCGTATCTTTTTTAAATTTCTTTGCTAGAAATTTAGTAGCTGAAACGCCAGCATACCCAGCACCTACAACGACAATATTTTGCTTTGTCATTGACAATCCGCTCCTTAATATTGTAAGTAGTAAAATAGTGATAATGATTAATAAGTACACAATCGACTAACATTATATAAGTATTTCACGAATTTGTCTAATATAAATTTTAATTGTCAACAAATTTACTCCAACGATGAGTTTTTGATGAAAAAAAGACCGAAATGTAAATATTTTTAGGGGATGGTCTTGACAACGTTTTTAAAACCATTATAATGTGTAATGTATCACAAACTTTTGATGTTTGTGAAAATCATGAAAGAAAAGGTGACTATCAATGAAAGTGAATAAATTTGTTAAAGGTTTTGCGGCAATTGCATTATTTAGTTTAGTATTAGCAGGCTGTGGCGCAGACAAGAAAGACAACACAACGAACTCTTCTAGCGCAGCATCTTCAGAAACGAAAAAATCAACTGAATCATCAGCACCAGCGAAAAAAGTTGCCGGTGGCGATTTAAAAGATGGTACGTATAAATTAGAAGAAAAAAATGAAAAAAATGGTTACCGTGCAGTCTTTGAAATGACTGTAAAAGACGGCAAAATCACTGAATCTAAATATGACAACATCAATGCTGACGGCAAATCTAAAACAGAAGACACTAAGTATGAAGAAAGCATGAAAGCAAAATCTGGTGTTGGACCAAAAGAATACATCAAACAATTAAACGATTCTTTTGTTAAAGCACAAAGCGCAAGCGGTGTGGAAGTAGTAACTGGTGCGACTCATTCATCTGAATCATTCCAAAACTACGCACAACAATTAATCCAAGCAGCACAAGCTGGTAACACAGACACAATCGAAATCGACAATGGCGCAGCATTGAAAGATGGTACGTACTCATTGAAAGAAAAAAATGACTCAAACGGCTACCACACAACATTCTCAATGACTGTGAAAGATGGTAAAGTGACTGAATCTAACTACGATAACGTGAACGCTGACGGCAAATCTAAAAAAGATGACACTGAATACGAAAGCAAAATGAAAGACGTTGCTGGCGTTGGACCAAAAGAATATATCGAAACATTAAACAAAGAATTTGTTAAAGCAATGGGCGAAGAAGACGGCTCACCTGCAGGTGTTGAAGTGGTAACTGGTGCAACACACAGCACACATTCATTCATCAACTACGCACAACAATTAGTGAACGCTGCTGAAAAAGGCGACACAACTGAAATCGTTGTTGACAACATCGTAACAAAATAAGTAATAATAAATTGAATCGTGAAGTAGTTCCTGAAACGCTTTTCAGCAATTACTTGACACCATTGAGGGGTTGGGAAAAAGTCGGTTGGCTGACTTTCCCGCCCCTTTTTCTTCGCTAGTTCTGTCCATCATTTCACAAATTTTTTCACAGAAATTTGTGAATTTCCAAGAGAAAGACTTTTCATTTTTTCCAAAAAAGGCTACTATGCAAGAGAACTTATTTTTTAATTAAAGAAGGAAAGAAGAGGGAATCCTATGAAAAAGAAACTTCTGCTCATGGTGAGTGTTCTAGCAGTGCTGTTTGTGGCAGCTGCTTGTTCCTCAAAACCAGAAGCGAAAATTAATACAGAACCATACTCTGACCGTCAAACAATGCTTGGTACCTACGTTCAAATTCGCATCTACGATGATGGCAAAGAAGACGTCTTACCGAAAGCCTTTGCCCGTGTCAAAGAACTAGGCGATAAAATCACCGTCAACCAACCAGGTTCAGAAATTGATGAAATCAACCAAGAAGCAGGCGTAAAACCAGTCAAAGTCTCAGATGACCTGTATCCTTTGTTGAAAAAAGCCTATGAATACAGCAAAGACTCCCGCGGCGGCTTCGACATGGCGATTGGCCCAATCACCTCTATGTGGCACATTGGCTTCGATGATGCCCGCAAACCAAGCCAAGCCGAAATTGATCAAGCCTTGAAACTTGTCGATTACACGAAAGTCAAATTCAACGACAAAGAGCAAACCGTTTACCTTGAAGAAAAAGGCATGCAACTAGATTTAGGCGCAATTGCCAAAGGCTTCATCACCGATGAAGTTGTGAAAGTTCTGAAAGACAACGGCGTTACCACCGCTATTGTCGATTTAGGTGGGAATGTTTACGTCTTAGGACACAGCCCGCGTGGCAAAGACATGGACTGGACAGTCGGCATTCAAGACCCGAATAAAGCCCGCAACACTGTTTTAGGTCAAGTCAAAGAAAGCAACAAAACCTTAGTCACATCAGGAATTTATGAACGCTACTTAAAAGTCGATGGCAAAACGTACCACCATCTCTTCGATCGTGAAACCGGCTATCCGTTTGATAACGACATCGCAGGTGTCACCATTATCACCGACAAATCCATCGATGGTGATGGTCTCTCAACAGCCGTCTTCTCAATGGGCGTCAAAAAAGGACTAGAATATGTCGAAAGTCTGAAAGGAACCGATGCCATTTTCGTCACAAAAGACGACAAAGTCTACATCAGCAAAGATATCGAAGGCAACTTTGAAATCGGCAAAGACTCTGGCTATACGATGGGTAATCGGGCCGATTTGAAATAAGGAGCGACTAAAAATGTCTTTAAATGTGTTTTTAAAAGTAGTGGAAATTCAGACGAAGCTAGCCAGTCTCTTTCCCTTTATTATCGGGGTCTTGTTTTCAATGACCTATTTTGGGGAAGTTCAGTGGGGCAACACGCTGGTTTTCTTCATTGGCATGGTGGTCTTTGATATGGCCACCACCGCCATTAATAATTACATGGACTTCAAAAAAGCCAAATCGGACGTCTATAAATATGAAGAAAATATTATCGGACAATCAGGCGTTTCACCACAACTGGTCCGCAACATGATTTTCGCCATGATTGCCTTCACTGCCGTTGTGGGTGCTTACTTAACGGTTCAAACAGGCTGGCTCTTCCTCGTATTAGGCGGGATTTGCTGCTTCATTGGTATTTTCTACACGTATGGACCGATTCCGTTATCCCGCATGCCCTTGGGGGAAATTTTCAGTGGCTTCACGATGGGCTTAGGCATCTTCGTCTTAACCGTTTACTTGAACGTGGTTAACCAGCCGCCGTTTTACTTAACGGTTGATTTCGCCAGTGGCGCCTTTCGCTTAGACGGCAATCTCTGGGCGGTGCTTGCGATTGTCGTGGCGTCCTTGCCCTTGGTCTGTTCGATTGCTAACATCATGCTCGCCAACAATTTACGGGACTTAGACACGGATATTGAGAACCATCGTTATACGTTAGTCTATTACATCGGGCGCCCAGCAGGGATTGTGCTGTTTCAAGTGTTAGCGTTAGCTGGCTATCTGGTGATTTTATTCGGCTTCATTAGTGGTATTTATCAATGGCCTGTGTTAATCACGTTTGCCACTCTGCCTGTCATTTGGAAAAATATTCAAACGTTTAAACAAGAATTGCCGCAGCCGAAAAGTTTCCGTCATTCCATTAAGAACTTAATGGTTTTCAATGGCACCTATGCCTTAGGGCTATTCATTAGCGCCTTACTTGGTTAGTCTTGCGGAAAAATCGTGGGCTGGGCGAAAAAAATACTGTTTTTTTTCAGAGGCCTGCGTCAAAACAATCAAACAAAGCTCAAAATGTTAGTATTCGTTGCTAACATTTTGAGCTTTTCTTGTTAAAAAGAGCGGAATCTTAAAATTTTGTCAGGGGATTTTGGTAAAAATTTGCCGAAATCGCCCTTTTTTTGAGCCGATTATTAAATAACAGCTGTTGTAACCCTTGTCAGAATAGGAACCTTCAAAATTTTCGCATGGGGTGCGAAAAAATCGTCAATTTCTGCTGGGGGTTTCTTTGTTATTATAGAGGAGTAACAAAAGGTTGTTTCGTCTTTCTTGTGTAAAAGGGCAAGAAAGGCTAGCGAGTTAAAAGGAGGTTTTTCAATGAAAAAAAAGCGTTATTTAATGATTGTGTGTCTACTATCTTCTCCTAGTTTTTTTATAAATGTTGAAGCGTCTGATGGTGGTTCTAGTTCGGTGGGGATTGAATTTTACCAAAATCCGACAACACCCGCTCCTAAAGATCCCCCACCGAAAACAGATGCGCCAGCTGCTGATCCCAAGGAACCAGCTGGTCCTCCGCAAGGAGATCAACGAAGTGGTGGTTCGACACAGACCACCACAACTGGCTCGCAGCTCCCTCGTACAGGGAGCAAGAGTCAGGCAAATTTGAACATTCTCGGCTTCGCCTTAATCGGTTTGGCGGGAATCGTACATAGAAAGAAGGGACGACATGAAGCAAACTAAGTGGCAACGATTAGCAACCATTGGCTTGTGTAGTTCTTTAGTAATTAACGCCTTTTCTGGTGTGACGGCAGTTGCGGAAACCGTGACGATTGAAAGTAGTCCGACTGCCGAAAGTAGTGCCAAGGAAGAGACACAAGCCAGTAGCGTGAAGGAAGAAACAACGAAAGCCAGCACGGAAAATAGTCAAGTAACGACTGACACGAGTCAGGAAGAAGAAACGAAAGAAGCGGAGAAACAAGCAGAAACAGAAGTAAAAGAAGCGCAGAAATCTATAGAGGAGAGTAATCTGGGCTTATCAGAAAGTCCTGTTATAGAACCTAGAGTAATTACTCCCAAAGCAAGTATAAGTCTTCCTCAAACAACTCTTAATTGGGCAGTAATTGATGAAATGGGCAATAGTGTTCCTTTAGATACACCAATTAGTGGGAATAGATATTCAGGTCAGTTCGGGAAGCATGTCAATCATGGTGGTGTTAACTCTACACCATATTCAACAAGTTATGCAGGAAAAACGATTCACTTTAATCGATTGGTGGTACCAGGACTTGTGTTTAGTGATACATCAGAAGCATATATTTATGGGTTAAGAGTCTTGAGAGTCACATTACCTAGAATGTATCAAGGGCTAACGTTTCAGAGAACAGCAGGAAGCTTGCCACTAACTTATGCGACAGTTTATGGAAATAATGGACAGACACTTCAAACTCGTGTGATTATGAATGAGGCTCTTGTTTTAACTACTGGAAATACCTATGGTGTACGTGAAACAGGTGGATTAGGAAATATTTCTGTAAAATTTAGTGGTGCCCATCTATTTCTGGGTGCTTGGTCGACACCAAGTGTTCCAAGTAATTATTCGTTTTCGGTATATACTCCAGTGACTCCAACTAATAATATGAATATTTCTTATTTGTATACTCAAAGGCGCAAAGTCACCGAAAAGTTCGTAGATGCGAACGGCGTAGCCATTACACCGCCAACAGGGTTTACCCAAAATAGGAAAACACCAATGACTAGCAATGCTTTCACCTTCAAACAAGCAGGCACCTTACCAGACACCTATACGACAGGTGGTAAGACCTACAAGTTCAAAGGCTGGTACAAAGGGAAAACCAAGCCAAGTACCTTGACCACGACGAAAGCACCAAGTTATAAAGTGACGTATGATGGGAATGATGACTTGAATGTGGTGTATGAGGAAACAAACTTCCCAGCAGTCACGTATCAATTTGGTTTTGTGAACGAAGCAGGACAATTAGTGAATCCTGCTGATATTAAGATTACGTATGATTATAAGAGTGTTGATTATAGAAGAGCAACTAGCGCTTTTTCTTACGGCACAATTGCCGACAATCAAAGCGCACCAACAGTGGGCAACTTAAAAAATGTGTCATTTCCTGAGACATATATAGCTCGTCCTACTGAGGGAGGCTGGAATGGAGAGGCGTATTCTAATTTCTCAATTAAACTGCCAAGATACTATCAATCGTTAAATCTTTATGATAAGACGAACAAAATCAATCCAAACTATCCGTTACCAGTAATCACTCAGAACTATAGCGCTTCAGATAATGTGGTTCTGTCTGAAACAGCGGCAATTTCTTTGTTAACAGCAACACAGAGACCAGATCAGAGCTATACACCAAAAGAGCAGGTTTCGGGGGAGGGAAGATACCCAACCCTTTTACGTAGACTTATTAGCAGTATCGATGTGGCTTCTGGGAGTGCAACCTATCAAACGTTAAGCGGTCCAGTTTACTATCACTTAACCAACCGCAAAGTCACCGAAAACTTTGTAGACACAAGCGGTGCCAAAATCACACCGCCAACAGGCTTCACCCAAGGCAAACAAACGGCGATTACCAGTGACCCATACACCTTCAAACAAGCAGGCACCTTACCAGACACCTATACAACAGGCGGTAAGACCTACAAGTTCAAAGGCTGGTACAGAGGTAAAACCAAACCAAGCACCTTGACTACTACGAAAGCGCCAAGTTATGGGGTGACGTATGACGGGAATGATGACTTGAATGTGGTGTATGAGGAAGAAACAGTTACGACCTTTTATCCATCAGTCAATATGAACTTTGTGAATGAAAAAGGTGGTGCTTTCACACCGGCGTTAACCTTTAGTGGTAAGTATTATGTACGAAGAAATAGTGACAACGTAATTACCAATTTATATGACGTGACCTCAAAAAGTAAGGGTAATGGACAATACACGGTAAGTATTAACAATGGGAGTGTCCCATTATCCCAAGAGTTATTTAGAAAGTATACGAATGGCTATCTGCCAATGGTTCCAAACTCACTTGCTTTTAGGCTAGACAAGTTAGCAATTGATCAACAGTTAAAATATGTTGATAGCATTCAAGTAGAAGCTGCTCAAAGTAGCGGTTTGAATGTGTATGGCTATGACTATACAAATAGTAGCTCAACGATAATCGATTCGAGTGTAGCGCCTACGGTAAGTAATCTGTCTACAGCAGATATTAATGGACTAAATTTTAAGACAGATGGAACCAATTTTTCCAATACTAGTTTTAGATTTTTGGGCATGACCATAGGCAGTAGTATGAATGCTAATGGAAGTTATCTTTTTTTTACGAACCTTTTCAGTAATAATCCGACCAATGATGCGAAGTTAGTCTACAAAGTCACACGAAAACAAGTCACCGAAAACTTCGTGGATGTCAACGGTGCCAAAATCACCGCACCAACAGGCTTCACCCAAGGTAACCAAGTACCAATGAACAGTAACACCTTCAAGTACACAGCTGCAAAAGCTTTACCAGCGACGTATACTGCAGGTGGCAAGACCTATACTTTCCAAGGGTGGTACAAAGGGAAAACCAAGCCAAGTACGTTGAACAAAACCACAACACCAACGTTCAATGCCACTTTTGATGGCAATGATGATATGACCGCCATGTATAAGGAAGAAATACCAACGGCTAGTGTCACATTAACTCGACCAAAAGAAGTGATCGATACGAATACCAATGTAATCTGGACAACAACGATCACGAATACCAGCAAAGCACCCTTACAGAATCTCACCTTGAAAAAAGGTCCCAATTGGTCAGCTGGTCTGACGATCCCGACCTTCATGGAAGTGACACCAGAAGGAGAAACGACAAAATCAATCCCAGTAAATAGTACACTTTGGACAAATGGGGTTTCTTTACCAAATGCCGTTCCTATCGGCAAAAAAGTTTCAGTTGCTTTCACAACTCGCGCAACAGGGAAACCAAACACTGTTTTGAAAGCAGAAGTTGTAGTATTTGGTGGTATTAAAGATCGTGCAGTGGATAACTTCGTGAGAATTCGTCCAAATGATCAAGAAGTAGTCACACCAACGACCGAAGGCTTCATCAGTGTGCCAACCTTCGACTTCGGCCAAGTGGGCGTTGCAGGAAGTAAACAACAACACAGCTTGAAACAAGCCGCGGATTACTACGGTAACGGCACACGGAATCCGTATCTGCGGATTAAGAAAACGCAACCGAATTGGAGCTTAACGGCGCAACTGTCGCAACCGAAATCAGCGACAGACAGCTTACCTACAGCGACCCGCTTATTATTAGGGGCGGCGCCTGTCTCTAGCTTCACCAATTACAATCAACCAACCGAGTTGAAAAATGCGGTTGGTACCACGAGTGCCATTAGCTTAACAGCCAACAACACGGCAACGAGTATTATTGCCAACAAGCAATTCACAGGTAGTAATGTTTACCAGTTGGACTTCACCTTCAATAATGTCAAACTTGAAGTGCCAGCCAATCAAGGTGTTAAAGGGCAGCAATACAAGGCCGCAGTTACATGGAACCTAGTTACAGGTCCTTAAAATAGTTAAGTTATCGTGAGAAAAGCTCAAAATGTTAGTGGTTATCACTAACATTTTGAGCTTTTTGGTTTAAATATTAAGGAAAAAGCAGTTGGGGTTCATCAAAAGAGCGTTTAAATCCTTGATTTTCGCTAAAATAACACTTGTTTTCAAAGAGAACAGAGGCGCTCAGCCTTGAAAGGATAGGAATCACTAAAAAACGGCACTCAATATGTCAAAATTTGAAATTTCAAGCGGTGTGTTCTTTGGTAAAATAAATAAAAAAATGCTAGTTATCAGTATCGATAATAACAGGATACTGATTAAGAAAGGACTTTATAGAGACTATAGATTGAATTTTTACATAGAAAGAAGGAGCAAGATGAAGCGAGTAAATTGGAAAAGATGGCTAGTTGTTGGGTTAAGTTGTTCTTTGTTCATGGATTCAGTGGTTGGTGTGACTGTGTTAGCGGAAACGATTACTGGGGAGACGGAGCAAGGAGTAGCAACATCTCAGTCTAGTGACGAAGCGAGCCAGACGACACAAACAACCGAAGAGTCACAGGCAACGGTCGCTAGTGAAGCGAAAACAGTGCCGCCACAGGAAACGGCAAGAATTGCTGCTCGAGCGATTGGTTATTCTTCTGTGGAAGGGCGCGAGATTCCCTTTTTCTTTGTGGAGGAAGACGGGACGTTGTTTGATCCCGACCGAATTACGATGGCGGTCAATCTTTCTTCGTTTTCGTTTTATGAAGAGAAATTACAACGAACCCCCCTTGAGCCCACCACTGTGAATGGCGGAAAGCTACTGTCTATTCCAACGTCACCAGCTTTTAAATATGATACAAATAACCAGAATCCAAGTAATATTTATGGCGTTTCTGAAGTGTCGTTTACTATTCCTAAGGAGTATCAAAGCCTGGACATTCGACCAAGTACGTTTTATACAGGAGACACTACGCAATATCCAGTGCCAACGGTTTTTGCGAACGTTGGGGGCAAAGTGACGAACTATGTGGGCGCCAATGCGGAGACGGAATTAGAGTTAACCAATGAAAAAATGCCCAATAAGCTGACGTTTGGTCCTAAAAAGACGTTTAAATATACGGTAGCTACGGCACCAGGAGGCGTTACGTATGCACTGACCTATTTTTATGGAGATGTCGGCGGTCCAACTAGTTCGCACCAAAGACGAGGAACAGCGGGTCCTGTGTATTATTATTTAACCAAGCGGCGTGTCACGGAAAAATTTGAGAATCCCGCAGGCGGGGCGATTCCTGCGCCAGAAGGTTTTACGCAGGATAAGAAAACCATTGTGACGGGGGAGGATTTTACTTTTACCCAAGAAGGCACCTTGCCTGAGCGTTACACAGGCAGTGATGGGAAGACGTATTTATTTAAAGGTTGGTACAAAGGGAATGCGAAACCTAGCACGTTGGAAACCACCAAAACGCCTAGTTATGCGGTGACCTATGATGACAATGACGATTTGCATGTGGTCTATGAAGAAGCAGTGATGAAAACCTATACGTTGCCAGCGAGAGAAGCTTTGTTCGGCTATGTTGATGAGCAAGGAAACTTGATTAATCCCGCCAATTTTAAGCTAAGTGCGACCATGGGTGAAAGTGACGGAGCCACAGGGGAAATGACGACTTTTCCCACAATTGATGGAATCGATATGCCAGCAAGTCAATTAAAGAAATTAGCCATCCCGCAAAAAGTCTATACACGCCCAGACGATGGGACAATCGTGACTTATGGCCCGCAAGAAGTGAGTGTTGAAATTCCTAAGTATTACCAGACGATTTCGATTAAACCAACTACTACGTATACCGGGGATAAAACCAAGTATCCAGTGCCAAATGAAGTGCGCCGTGGCATCGAAAACCCCGACAATATTGTTAGTAGTTTAGTGGGAACCACTGCGTATAACTTGACCCAAAAAAGTGCTACGCGCTATACTGCCCGCCGTTCTTATTGGACGTGGGACACCACGAAGACACTTTACTCAATGAGTATCTATTCAGGAACTGCTGGGGGCAACTATAATTTATCGACCCCCGATGGCACCATTTATTATTACTTAGAAAATCGGCGGGTCACAGAACATTTTGTAGATGATAGTGGTGCAAAAATCACGCCACCAACTGGCTTTACACAAGGAAACCAGCTAGTGATGGACAGTGAAAACTATGTCTACACCGCCACGAAAGCTTTACCGAAGATCTACCAAGCTGGTGAAAAAACTTATATCTTCCAAGGCTGGTTTAAAGGCAAAACCAAGCCAGCAACATTAAAGACGACAACGACCCCAAGTTTTACACCAACTTTTAATGATGAGGACGACATGACCGCTGTGTACCAAGAAGCGATTCCCACCGCGGAACTAGCGTTAACAGGTGCCGTTGACATAATCGAAAATGGCGCCACAATGGACTACTGGGAAGCACTACTGAAGAACACAGGCGAAGCGCCGTTAACCACCATTAAAATCAAGCCAACGGCAACTTGGGCGGCTGGCATCGGCGCACCCAACACGATATTTGTACAAGGAACAGGTCAAAACACCAAAGCCTTTCCTGTCACCAAAGAACAATGGACGACCGGTGCAGGAGTGTCCATCACGTTGGATCAGCCTTTACCAGCTGGCGGTCAATTAAAAATGAACGTATTAGGAACCACCGTGACAGGTCAACCTGGTCAAGTTTTAACCGCTGATGTTGAGGTAACGGGCAACTTTGGCAGCTTAACCGCCAAAGATACGGTCCGTATTAAAGATTTAGATCAAGAAATTACGAGCCCTGACGGCGACGGCTTTATTAGTACCCCGACATTTGATTTTGGTAAACTAGCAATCTCAGGAAGTAAGCAACAATATGGTTTGAAGAAGGCCGCAGATTACTACGGCAATGGCACTCGCAACCCTTATTTACGCCTGAATACTAGCCAAGCCAATTGGAGTTTAACGGCGCAGCTGTCACAACCGAAATCAGCCACAGACAGCCTGCCAACAACGACTCGCTTGTTGCTAGGAACGGCCGCTGCTGCCAGCTTTACCGATTACAACCAACCAACAGAAACCAGGACACCATTTGGCAAGACCAGCACCGTGACTTTAACCGCCGACAATACCGCAACAGCGGTGGTCGCAAACCAACAGTTCACAGGCAGTGACGTCTACCAACTGGACTTCACGTTTGCTAACATCAAACTAGAAGTGCCAGCCAACCAAGGCATGGCAGGCCAACAATACCAAGCCGCCGTCACGTGGAATTTAGTGACTGGCCCCTAAAATAAAAATGCCCGAGCCTCTTATTTTTCTAAGGCTCGGGCATTTTTATTGATGGTCTTTTGATGGTCGTTGTGCTATAATAGCATTGAAAAGAGAGATATGCTGTAACATACCTCTCTAGTGTAGAGCCGTTTAAGACGGTAGCGATTTTTAGTGATTTATAAAAAATAACCGTGCTCGCTAAAGTTGACGGTTATTTTTTATTGTCTTCTTTAACAGCCTCTAGGATTCCGAAGATTAACGTTGCGATAAAAGAACCGAAACTAATCATCAGAGCTAAAGCTTCTGCGATAGACAAAAGGCCTCTCCTTTCATAGATTTTAGTACTTACATTCATAAGCACCACCACCTTTCAGATTGGATAGCCGCCGCCATAACTTCTCTACAATTTTATTATACCATGTAGGGCTAAAAAATAATTAGTTTCCAATATGTTTTTTTAGGTAATTGTGCTATAATAGCAATGAAAAGAGAGATATGCTGTAACATACCTCTCTAGTGTAGAGCCGTTTAAGACGGTGACCCGTTATTATTTAAAAATAACCGTACTTGGTCAAAGTAGACGGTTATTTTTTCTTGTCATTTTTCAGCTTTAAAAGATTTTCCTGTTCCCTAATTGTTAAGAATAGAGAAGAAAAGCTCAAAATGTTAGTTCTGATTACTAACATTTTGAGCTTTTTTCAATAAATATCAAGAAAAATTAGCGGAAATTAGAGAGAAAATGGTGAATTCCACTGATTTCCAGGCTGTTTTTTACCAAAAAACAGTGGTTCCTCCTTGGTATAAAAGGAATCATTGGAAATATCAAGTTGTCGTATCAAAATTTAAAATTTCAGCGGGGACTTTTTTTGATAAAATGAAAATCATACAAAAAATCATACATAGGACAATAAAAATAACAATAAAAAGTTACATAAAAAAGGAGAATGGCATGAATCAAAAAAGAAACCGTTTATTTGCAATCGCTTTGTGTGGTTCTTTACTAATCAGTTCATTAAATGGCATCCCAGCAATTGCTGAAACTATAACCGCACCAAATATCACTCAAGAAAAACCACAAGAAGAACCGCAAGCTGATGCACCACCAGAAAGTTCAGAGAGCGGAGCAGCTCTTCGAGGACTACCAGTGATTCCACCAATTACAACAACGGTGGCAGAAGCGCAACCAGAAGAACCGCCAGTGACAGAAGTTTCTGAAAACTTCCAACTGGATCAGCCTGTCCCGCTTATGCCTGACCTCCAGCAAGGGAGCAAACGAGAAAATCGAGCGGCAGGTACATTTGCTATTCCCGCTAAAACGTATAAATTAGCGTTTATTGATGAAGCGGGTAATTATATCGATCCCGCTAAAGTCACGATTACTGGCGAGGCAATGAAGGTTGAAGCGCAAGGCACCTCTGGCAAAGTTGGTGATGTTGTCACAAGCAATGTCGGTAATCTTAAAGAAATGACGGTGCCGACAGTGACGTTGGCTGATGATGATAGTACGGGAAATACGGGGTATTCAGGAGTTCGGAATAGTCAAATTCGTTTACCTGGTTACTATGATTTACCTCAAATGTCCCCCACTACTTATTATACAGGCACAACATTTCCAATCGCTCAATCTAAGCGAGTTCGTCTTACAAACAATGAAGTAACAGAAACAGATGAGAGTGGTACGCGCTTTAGGTTGCTTAGAACTACTCCGAAGCAATACGCGTTTACCACAGTTTCTTGGCAAAGCGATGTATCAAAGACTAAGTTTGCTTATGGCTTTAGTATGGCCACAACAAGTGGTGCCAATGATTATTATACGACGGATGACACTGTTTACTATTATGTACCCAACAGACGGGTTAGTATTTATTATAGTACCATGGAACCAGGCGCTTTACCTGCGTATCCTACAGGGTATAATGCCAGTCTTTCAAAAACAGTGGTTGATTCAGACGCGTTTCACTACAAAGCACCTAAGGCGTTTCCAGCAACTTACTCTTCTGGGAATCGTTATTTTCGATTTAAGGGCTGGTACAAAGGGGCAGTAAGACCAGCGGATCCGAAAGCTGTTAAATTAGAAACATCATTGACGCCAGAATTTGATGTCACTTACGATGGTGCCGACAATTTATATGTTTTTTATGATGAAGTGAAAGAAATGACCACTACTATTCCAGAAGTTACCTATAAGTTTGGCTTTGTTGATGAAAAAGGGGCGCTTGTTGCGCCAACGAATGTAGACATTCAGGCGAACTTAACAACTGTCGAGGATAATGTGGTCCAGAAGGTGGGGACTGTTACAGGCGCTAATGCAGGTAATTTAAAACAGTTAACCGTTCCTAGCCAAACACTAACCTATGTACCTAAAATTAAAGTTTCTACTTCTGGGGTAACCGATTTTCGTTTGACTATTCCCAAGCGCTATCAAATCCCAACAGTCACACCTGGTTCATTCTACACTGGCTCAACGACCGCCTATCCTTTGGCGACAACGTTGTTAAGATATATTAGTGGTCAGGCAGATGAACGGATAACAACGGATGGTACTCGTTATAGTTTATACAATTTACCGACGCCTCATAGCTATCGTATGTACAGAAGTAATTGGCTACCTGATGTTACCAAAACGGTATATAGTGCAGCTTTAAGTATGGCATCGACGGAAGCTCAGCCAACGTATTTCACGACAGATAACACGATGTACTATTTCTTAGAAAACCGCCGCGTCACTGAACACTATGTTGATGAAGCAGGCGCTGAGGTACTAATGCCTACAGGCTTCACGCAAGGGAATCAAACGGTGATTGACAGTGATACTTATCATTTTAAATTGGCGAAGGAATTGCCGTTTAGTTATTTTTTAAACAATAAAGCTTACCGATTTAAAGGCTGGTATAAAGGCAAAACCAAGCCTAAGGTGTTAGAAACGAGTCGAACGCCTGAGTATGATACAACGTTTGACGATAACGATGATTTAACCGTTGTTTACGAAGAAATTAAATACGGCGGAAATACGGTGACATTTGGTTTTGTTGGGGAAGATGGGCAATTGCTTCAGCCGACAGGGTTTCAGGTGACTACTGATATTGTTGAAACAATCGATGGGCTGAGTACGGTTTTAAGTAATGTTTCAGCTGTCGACAGTACAGGCAACGTTAAAACTTTGACGATCCCGCAAAAGGAATATGTATTGACTCCCCAGATGAATTTCTATGGAACAAAAAATTCATTGATTACGATTCCAAGACAATACCAAGAAATTTCTTTTACCAAACCTGCCAACTACCAAGGACTAGATTATCCAGTTGCAGGGCGTGTTGAGAATATGTTTAGTGGTAATCCGTATGATGCGGGGGCACAACCACCTTACTTTTCTGCTTCGAAAGTCAAAGCCAATCAATACAAAATAATTGAGTTTCATTGGAAAGAAGAGCCTACACAAAGTTTCTCTAGTTTGTACAAAGCTACGTTAATTCGAAGTAGCGTGGCACCAACAGGCGTAGAAATGTATCCTAATAAGCCAATCTATTACTATGCGACCAATCGCCGAGTGACTGAAAACTTTGTAGATAAATCTGGCGCAAAAATCACGCCACCTCAAGGATTTACGCAAGGGAATCAAGTCACAGTCACCAGTGATCCTTTTACTTATACTGCTTCAAAAGCTTTACCAAGCGTTTATGCGGCTGGGGCAAAAACCTATAAGTTTGTTGGTTGGTATAAAGGAACCGCCAAGCCAACGACCTTAAAGACAACGGCTACGCCAACTTATCAGGTGGATTTTGATGATAATGACGATATGACGGCGGTCTACGAAGAAGAAACACCGACTGCTGCTTTAACTTTGACCAGCACCAACCGTGTCGTGAATAATGGCGATAGTGTAGATTGGGTGGCAACACTGAAAAATACCAGCCTGGCACCACTTAAAACGCTGACAGTGAAACCAGCGACTACTTGGCCTGTAGGAATTGGTACGCCGACGTCACTTTCTGTCCAATTGGACGGACAAGCACCGAAAATTTATCCAGTAACGGCGACTACTTGGTCTGAAGGAATCAGCTTAACAGGTCTTGAAATACCGGCAGGTCAAACAGCCAACGTGACGCTTGTTGGCACCAAAATTTCAGGAACATCAGACCAACGCTTGACGGCAACCCTTGATGTCACAGGAAATTTTGCGACAGTGAGCGCTGCGGATGCGGTACGTCTGACAGATACAACCCAAGGAACAATTACACCAACCGCAGAAGGCTTTATCAGCGTGCCAACCTTTGATTTTGGACAAATGAATATTGCTAGTAAAACGCAACAATCAGGCTTGAAAAAAGCGGCCGATTACTACGAAAATGGTACACGCAATCCTTACTTGCGAATTAAGAAAAATCAACCGAATTGGCAGATGACAGCGCAACTATCTCAACCGAAAGCAACCACAGATAGTCTGCCAACAGCGACTCGTTTATTGTTAGGTCCTGCGAATGTTTCAAGTTTTACAAATTATAACGAAGCAACTGAACAAATCAAAGCAGTTGGTAAGACTAGTTCTTTGAGCTTAACGGCGAATAATGTGGCAACCAGTGTTGTCGCAAACCAACAGTTCACAGGTAGTGACGTCTACCAACTGGATTTTACGTTTGAGAACATTAAATTAGAAGTACCAGCCAACCAAGGAACCAAAGGACAACAGTACAATGCTGCGGTCACTTGGAATTTAGTGACTGGTCCCTAAAATAAAAATGCCCGAGCCTTGAAATAGGAGGCTCAGGCATTTTTTATTGATGGTCTTTTTAGGGTTGTTGTGCTATAATGATAAAGAAAAGAGAGATATGCTTCCAACATATCTCTCTGATGTAGAGCCGTTTAAGACGGTGACCGTGTTAATTATTTAAAAATAACCGTACTCAGTCAAAGTAGACGGTTATTTTTTCTTGTCATTTTTAAGCAATTTCACAATCAGCGCAATCAAAGCAATGGTAAACATACCAAAACCTAGAATCGTCTGAATTGTCTCATATGCTGACAAAAGGCCTCTCCTTTCTGTAAATTTTGGAAGTACGCTCATACGCACCACCTCACTTTCAGATTAGATAGCCACCGTCGTAACTTCTCTACACATACATTATACCATGTGGTGCTAAAAAATAATTAGTTTTCAATATATTTTTTTAGGGAAGTGTGCTATAATAGCAAGGAAAAGAGAGAGGCGCCAACATACCTCTCTGATGTAGAGCCGTTACTAACGGTGACAAAATTTTTACATTTTGAAATGACCGTCTAACTAGGCAAAGTTAAGCAGCGCCCCTTTCATTAAGGGGCGCTGTTTTTTAGTCGTTATTGTGATTGTTCAGTGTCTTTCGTAGAGAGGTTCATTTGTTCTTTGATGGCATTTTCGACACGTTGACGTTCACTCTCTTCCACAAGTTGATAAGAAATACCTTCAATACCTGTCACGCCATCGCCAGTATAATCGTAGCCTTTCAATTGATCGGTTTCGATTGTTTTTAGTGCGGGGGTGTATTTTTTTAGCATTGCCATCATTTGGTCAAAGGACAAGTCGGTTTCACCATGTTCGCCGATTACGTCCAGAATTTCTTGATATTTTAGCAAGCTGTTAAAAGAAAGTAACTTGTTGGTTAATTCAATTAAAACTTCTCGCTGGCGACGTTGGCGACCATAGTCGCCTTCAGGGTCTTCGTAACGCATACGCGCGTATTGTAAAGCTTCCCAGCCACCTAAATGTTGTTTGCCTTTCGGATAATGAATCCCTTCAGCGTCAAAAGCAAAGGCGTTGTCGACAGTGACGCCGCCCACCGCATCGCCAAGGTCCTTCATAGCATCCATATCAATTGAAAAGTAATGATTGATTGGGATGTGCAAGACATTTTCAACCGTTTTAATTTGCATATCGGCACCACCGAAAACGTGGGCCGCATTGATTTTATTGTATTCGCCATTGGTGCCAGCCATTTCCACATAGTAGTCGCGCGGGATGCTAGTGATGGTAGTTTTTTGTAATTGATTATTCACTGTAACCACCATTAAGGCGTTGGAGCGGTAATCGGTTTTGCGTTTTGAGTCATTCGCAATCCCCATAATTAAGAAACTAACCGGTTCCCCTTTGGCTAAATCGGGACTCTTCGTGGAAGATTTTCTTGGTTTATACATGGTGTTCGCCGTTTTTTGCAAATTGCGATACATGCTGACGCCGTAAGCCGAAACAGAAAGTGTGCCTAAAAATAAAAGGGTTAAACTGAAGACCACGAATAAACTTTTTCTTTTACGAGAATGGCGGCGCCGGCGTTGTGTCGGTACTTCTGCTTCCTCTGGTTCAGGTGCCGGCAAATAACGTTGAACAATTTGAAATGAAAAGTTGATCCAGCTATAACTTAGGAGCATCCCAGCGATGACATCACTAGGATAATGAACGCGTAAGATTAAGCGACCTAACACAATCAAAACTAAATAAGTGAGTAAGAAAATTTTGATGCCTTTGGTTTTTTCGACATGAAGATAGGCCAAAATGATCAAAATCGTACAGACTAGCGCCATTGCTAATAATGAATGTCCGCTGGGAAAGCTAGCAGAGCTCCGGTCAGCTAAAGCGCCTAGGTTTGGTCGAGCCCGACCCACCACATGTTTAAAAACGCTCCCTAAGAATCCGACAGCTAATAGGTTACTGACAGCCCAAAAGGCTAGGATTTTTTCTTTTTTGCGTAAAAGGTATACCATCAATAATAAGAAGAATAGCAGCATTGGTCCAATTGTGGCTGTTTTTGCTAACAGATTGACCGCTGTTAAAAGTGGGGCATTTAATTGCCATTTGATGTGATAGATAGCTTCGTCCATTTGTTGAAACCAATTTGGACTAGCCGCCACTAACAAAGTGAGGAAAGTAAAACCAAGCGTTGTTAGGGCATAAAGTGGAAATTTTTTATTCGATGTTTGCATGAGAATCCCTTTCTTTTTCCCTTGAAAGAGTAGACTAAGCCAGCATCGATCGTAAATAAGCGCTTGCGACTAAACAGGACATAGCAAGCCAATCGGTTCTCATCGTCTGAGCTTTAGCACTATCCAACGTAAAGATTTCTCTTAGCTATTTTTAGAAGAGCCTTAATTCGACCATTCCTGTTTTACACATTGGTGTCTTTCGACATTTCTGCGCAATAGCCTATGTTTGGATAGGAGCCTCACCTAACAAGGTTATTTTATCTAACGCTAGAAGTATAGAATTTATGCAGCGGTTCTCACAATGAAGTTTAAGAAAATTTATTGTTTTTTAAATAAATTTAAAGGTGTGGGGAAGTGAGCAGTTAAAAAAACAGTACTTGAGCATTCTTAAAAAAGTGTACAAGGCTGTTCTCGGTTAACCGCTATAAATAGTTGGTGTTCAATAATGATAAATTAAAAAACAAACATTTTTTATAAGAGTGCTATAAGTTTTTCTCAGTAAAAAAGGCGGACAGTTGCTATTGAATTGCTAGTTCATTTAAAATAAATATGTCGACAATAATTGTGCACAAAGTTGATGGTCGCTATCGAAAAAGTAAAAATGATGTTGTGGAGATTTTACGTTTCAGTTGATTAAGATTACATGTTTTTTGAAGGGTTTTGCTTATAAGGGAGCGATATACATGAAAAAAATGATGTTATTCATAATTGCAGTAGGCGCAACGATGATCAGTGTTTTTGCTTTAGGAGATGCACAGCAGAGTTATGCACACGGCTATGTTGATAGCCCAGTCAGTCGAGTCAAAAATGCGGAAGCAAACGGATTTGGATGGGGACCTGGTCAAGACAGCTCACAGCCAGAAATTATCACGACACCCCAAGGAATTGAAGCGCCAACTAAATTATTAGACACGGGTCAATTAAATGGAAGGTTGCCTTCAGCTGGATTAGCAAGCTATTCCAAACTAGATGAACAAACAGCCACTCGTTGGGTAAAAAGTAATATAACAACAGGAGAGAATAATTTTAAATGGGTGATGACGGCAAAACATAAGACCAATCGTTTTAGATACTATATGACGAAACCTGGATGGAATCCTAATGCACCATTAACGATGGACGAAATGGAACTGATTGGCATAGTAGGGCAACCAATCGGTCAAGATTTACCTCCTGGTCAAGGATTTATGGTCAATGATACAGAAACACACAGAATAAAGATTCCCGCTGATAGGAAAGGATACCATGTTATTTATGCCGTTTGGGATATCAATGACACGATTAATTCATTTTATCAAGCGATAGATGTTAATGTTCAATAATCAGGTATCAAGATAATGCGGCTGAGACAAAAGTGCTTAGCGCCAAGAAATAAGAAGAAATTTCCGAAGGGGCTGCTTTTGTTCAGCTAATTATCTTCAGAAGAAGAAAGAGGGACATCAGTCAATACGACTGATGTCCCTCTTTCTTTTTTCTAAACTTCCCCACTTATCCTCGACGCCATTCACCAATCTGGTCCAAACTAATTTCCCCAGAAGACAACGTTTTGACCGTGCCATCAGGCAACTGGACAATCAATTCGCCATTTCCATTAATGGTTGTCGCAACGCCGCGGAAGTCTTGCCCATTTTGGGTAAAAGCGACGTCTTTGCCAATCACAAAGGAGCGTTGTCGGTATTCTTCTAAAAAGTCTTTCGTTGAACGTTCGTCTAAAATTTGATAAAAATGATTCCAAATGTTGGCGACTAATTCATTTCGCGTCGCCGTCGGTTCACCATCTGGGAAAAGGGAAGTCACTTTCTGCCGAATGTCCTCAGGAAATTCGGTTTCTGTAATTGAAAAATTAATCCCCATGCCGATGATGACATTGGAAATTTGCCCTGTTTCCACATTGCTCATGGCTTCCGACAAAATCCCGCAAACTTTTTTGCCGTTTAAATAAAGATCATTGACCCATTTAATTTCTGTGTGAACGCCTGCCAGAGCATCCATTGCTCGAGCGACCGCTACGGCCATAATCACAGTATATTGAGCGATTTCTTCAAAATTTTGGTTCGGTTGAAGCACCATGCTCATATAAATCCCTTTACCTGGCGTAGCGAAAAACGGCCGGCCGAACCTGCCCCGGGGCATCTCTTGCATGTCAGCAACAATCAAAGTATTGTCGGGCGTCTGGTCTAAAATCGCCCGCTTAGCATCGGTCATGGTAGATTCAGATGTTTCTAGGACGGTAATTGTTAAAGGCGGCGTTTGTGGCCATAATGCCAACTGAATGCCTTCTGCAGAAAGGACATCTGATTTTTCAAGGCGATACCCTTTGTTTTGCACGCTAGTAATTTGATAGCCATCTTTTTTCAATTCATTAATCGCTTTCCAAATAGCTGTGCGAGATAAGGATAGACGTTGTGCCATCTCTTCGCCCGAAAGGAATGCGGGCGTTTGTTTCATCAATAAAGTTAGGACTTGGCTTTTTGTCGACATATTTTTTCCTCCGATTCGTTATGCTTATTGTAGCGGAAAGGAAAAGGCTTGGTCAACTAGTGAAAAAATCCATCTTAGGATGGAGGAAAATGAAGCAGGCGTTTGTTATACTTATTTTATTGAGAAGGAGTGAGGGGAATGGAAAAGCAACAATATGTTTGTGAGAAATGTGGCAACATGCACTATGTATCGGACCAATTTCAAGCAACAGGTGGGAACTTTGCGAAAATTTTTGATGTTCAAAATAAAAAATTTATTACAATTAGCTGTACCCAATGCGGCTACACCGAACTTTACCGCAGCCAAACAAGCGGCGGCATGAATGTCCTAGACTTTTTATTAGGTGGCGGTTAGTCAAAAACGAATGCATCTTTGCATTCGTTTTTTTGTGTGAAGAGGAAGATAGGGGAAAAGGAGGTCGGGCCAGAAGCGTTTAACTCCGAGAACCAAGTAGGTACGATGATTTCATCAGTTCATGCTTCACAGTGAAACATCGCAACTCTTAGAGCTGTAGCTCTTTTGAAGGCTGTACTGTGACGAGACGCATGTCGAGAAAACACCTTAGAAGTTGTTGAGATCGGAGCAACGCGTAGTGTTGCTTCTGTTCCCGCCGTTTATCAGTTTTTGAGCGTGGAGCAAAAATCCAAAGTGATTTTTGTCCCACACGCATTATATAGTAAACTCAGTCACATTAAGTGTGATTTAAAATTCTTTCTATCATTGCAAAGGCATAGTATAATGAAGCGAGGGAGTGATTTCATGCTAACAACTAAATCAAGAAGACAAGGAAACTCGGTCGTTTTAACTTTACCCACTGATAATGGTAAAAAACCAAAAGTCGACCAAGAATATATTGTGATGTATTCTGACGATGGTACAATTACATTAGTCCCTAAAATTCAGGATCCATTTAGTGAAGGTCCAGAAGGTGAGTATTATGAAAAAGATGAGTGGCATGATCTTGCACCTGAGGGGAGAGAACTTTTTTAATGAACGTTGAAAAGAAGTACATTCCCAAAAAAGGAGATATTGTATGGATTGATTTTGATCCTGCTGCAGGTAAAGAAATTCAGAAGAGACGCCCTGGTTTAGTCGTGTCAAGATATGAATTTAATCGGAAAACCATGTTTGCTGTGATTTGCCCGATTACTTCCACCATTAAAAATATTCCCACTCGATATACGTTGCCCGATGACATAGAAACCCATGGGCAAGTAGTGATCTCACAACTGAAATCTTTGGACTTCACTGAAAGAAAATTAAGTCAAATTGAGCATTTGCCATTAAAAGATATGGCGAAAATTGACCAAATAATTGAATATATTTTCTAGTTGTTGAAAAAATGCGTAATTATTTATTACGCATTTTTTCATTAAAACCCTTTACAAAAAAACTCCTTTTTATGAAAAAGAAAACCTTAAAGAAACCCTTGACTTTTCTGGACAAAGGTAGTAGAATCTATAGAGCAAAAACTATCTGAAAGTGACGAAGCAGGAGCGAAATATTGTCCGTTCCGGTTTTTTATAGGAAAACAAAAGTAGAAACGCCAGAAAATTTTTCGGAAGCATGTTCTATTTTTGGTTTTTTTTTGCTTAAAAACTGCAAAAAATGCTTTTTGTTACATATATTTAATATATGTAACGTAAATGTAATTTTTCGGATCGGTGTTTTGATAGACTTATAACTAGAGGGGTGAAGAGCTTGGCTGGACACGTAGTAAAATACGGAAAGCATCGCGAACGTAGAAGTTTCGCACGTATCAGTGAAGTATTGGAATTACCAAATTTAATTGAAATCCAAACAGACTCTTATCAATGGTTTTTAGATGAGGGACTTCGTGAAATGTTTGAAGACATTTTACCAATTGATGATTTCCAAGGAAACTTATCCTTAGAATTTGTTGACTATGAATTAAAAGAACCAAAGTACACAGTAGAAGAAGCCCGCGCACATGATGCCAACTATTCTGCGCCATTACATGTAACATTACGTTTAACCAACCGTGAAACAGGTGAAATTAAATCCCAAGAAGTATTCTTCGGCGATTTCCCATTAATGACAGAAATGGGTACCTTCATCATCAACGGGGCAGAACGTGTTATCGTTTCCCAATTAGTTCGTTCTCCAGGTGTTTACTTCCATGGAAAAGTGGACAAAAACGGCAAAGAAGGTTTTGGCTCAACAGTCATTCCTAACCGTGGTGCATGGTTAGAAATGGAAACAGATGCGAAAGACATTTCTTATGTTCGGATTGACCGCACACGTAAAATTCCTTTAACTGTGTTAGTTCGTGCTTTAGGTTTCGGTTCAGATGATACCATCTTCGAAATTTTCGGCGACAGCGAAAGCTTACGCAACACAATCGAAAAAGATTTACACAAAAACGCAAGTGATTCTCGTACAGAAGAAGGCTTGAAAGACATTTATGAACGTCTTCGCCCAGGCGAACCAAAAACAGCAGATAGCTCACGTAGCTTGTTAACTGCACGTTTCTTTGATCCAAAACGTTATGATTTGGCAAACGTTGGTCGCTACAAAGTTAACAAAAAATTAGACTTAAAAACACGTCTCTTAAACTTAACCTTAGCTGAAACGCTAGTTGATCCAGAAACTGGTGAAATCATTGTCGAAAAAGGCACGGTTTTAACACACCAAATCATGGAAACATTAGGCGAATACATTGACAACGGCTTAAACAGCGTAACTTACTATCCAAGTGAAGATGCGGTAGTAACTGAACCAATGACAATCCAAGTGATTCAAGTTCTTTCACCAAAAGATCCTGAACGTATCGTAAATGTGATTGGTAACGGCTATCCAGACGACAGCGTAAAAACAGTTCGTCCAGCAGATATCGTTGCTTCAATGAGCTACTTCTTCAACTTAATGGAAGATATCGGCAATGTCGATGACATCGACCACTTAGGTAATCGTCGTATCCGTTCAGTAGGCGAATTATTACAAAACCAATTCCGTATTGGCTTAGCCCGTATGGAACGTGTGGTTCGTGAAAGAATGTCTATTCAAGACACAGAAACATTGACACCACAACAATTAATCAACATCCGTCCAGTGGTAGCAAGTATCAAAGAATTCTTTGGTTCTTCACAGTTATCACAGTTCATGGACCAAACAAACCCATTAGGTGAGTTAACCCATAAACGTCGTCTATCAGCCTTAGGGCCTGGTGGTTTGACTCGTGACCGTGCCGGTTATGAAGTTCGTGACGTTCACTACTCTCACTATGGTCGTATGTGTCCAATTGAAACGCCTGAGGGACCAAATATCGGGTTGATCAATAGTTTATCTAGTTACGCAAAAGTGAATAAATTTGGTTTCATCGAAACGCCTTATCGCCGTGTTGATCGTGCGACAGGCCGTGTTACTGATCAAGTAGATTACTTAACAGCAGACATCGAAGACCATTATATCGTAGCGCAAGCGAACTCACTTTTAAATGAAGATGGCACATTTGCCAATGATGTTGTTATGGCGCGTCTACAAAGTGAAAACTTAGAAGTTGCCGTAGACAAAGTTGACTACATGGACGTTTCACCAAAACAAGTAGTCGCAGTCGCAACAGCATGTATTCCTTTCTTAGAAAACGATGACTCCAACCGTGCCTTGATGGGTGCCAACATGCAGCGTCAAGCGGTGCCGTTAATTCAACCACGCTCTCCGTGGGTAGGTACAGGTATGGAATATAAATCAGCCCATGACTCAGGTGCTGCTTTACTATGTAAACATGACGGTGTCGTAGAATTCGTCGATGCAAAAGAAATTCGCGTTCGTCGCGACAATGGCGCATTAGACAAATATATGGTTACAAAATTCCGTCGTTCTAACTCAGGAACAAGCTACAACCAACGCCCAATTGTTCACTTAGGTGAAAAAGTTGAAAAAGGCGATACTTTAGCGGATGGACC
The DNA here is from genome assembly GCF_050548355.1 of Enterococcus sp. AZ011. NCBI lineage: Bacteria > Bacillati > Bacillota > Bacilli > Lactobacillales > Enterococcaceae > Enterococcus > Enterococcus sp. AZ011. Next base: position 2,690,530 of record NZ_CP172959.1, on the reverse strand, counting down.
TTCTATGGAAGAAGGCGAAATGGCTTTAGGGCAAAACGTCTTAGTTGCCTTCATGACATGGGAAGGTTACAACTACGAGGATGCCATTATCATGAGCCGTCGTTTAGTTAAAGACGATGTCTACACTTCTGTGCATATTGAAGAATATGAATCAGAAGCACGCGATACAAAATTAGGACCTGAAGAAATTACCCGTGAAATTCCAAACGTTGGGGAAGACGCATTGAAAGACTTAGACGAAATGGGGATTATCCGCATTGGTGCTGAAGTTCAAGATGGCGACTTACTAGTTGGGAAAGTCACACCTAAAGGGGTTACAGAATTATCTGCAGAAGAACGTTTATTACACGCAATCTTCGGGGAAAAGGCCCGCGAAGTTCGTGATACGTCTCTCCGTGTACCTCACGGTGGCGGCGGTATCGTTCATGATGTGAAAATCTTTACTCGTGAAGCTGGCGATGAATTATCACCAGGTGTCAACATGTTAGTTCGTGTCTATATCGTTCAAAAACGTAAAATTCACGAAGGAGATAAAATGGCGGGACGTCACGGAAATAAAGGGGTTGTTTCCCGTATTATGCCGGAAGAAGATATGCCATTCTTACCTGACGGAACACCTGTTGATATCATGTTGAACCCATTAGGGGTACCTTCTCGTATGAATATCGGACAAGTACTTGAATTACACTTAGGTATGGCTGCTCGCCAATTAGGTATTCACGTCGCAACACCTGTTTTCGATGGGGCAACCGATGAAGACGTTTGGGAAACTGTTCGTGAAGCTGGTATGGCTAGCGATGCTAAAACAGTTCTTTACGATGGACGTACAGGTGAACCATTTGATAACCGTATTTCCGTTGGTGTCATGTATATGATTAAATTAGCCCACATGGTTGATGACAAATTGCATGCTCGTTCAATCGGACCTTACTCTCTTGTTACGCAACAACCGTTGGGTGGTAAAGCTCAATTCGGTGGACAACGTTTCGGGGAAATGGAAGTTTGGGCACTGGAAGCTTACGGTGCTGCTTACACATTACAAGAAATCTTAACTTACAAATCTGATGACGTTGTCGGACGTGTGAAAACATACGAAGCCATCGTTAAAGGTGAACCAATTCCAAAACCAGGTGTGCCTGAATCATTCCGAGTATTAGTGAAAGAATTACAATCACTTGGTTTAGACATGCGTGTCTTGGACATTGAGGAAGCTGAGATTGAGTTACGCGATATGGACGATGACGATGATGATTTAATCACCGTTGACGCACTAACCAAATTTGCGGAACAACAATCAGCGAAACAGCTGGAAAAAGAAGCAGAATCAGTCGTGAAAGAAGAAGCACAAGACGTTGTTCAAGAAATTGAAACAGCCGAAGACAGAGACTAATTTGTCGCTACCACTCTGATGAGTTGATTCAACTGCGACTTTGTTGCAACTGCGCAAGCCATTACTTGTTCCAAGTGTCGTCAGACCTTCTTTCAAGTGATGCTTGCCATTTGCTAACAAGTTGCTGACTCAGCTTCTCTAAATAAGGAAATGGAGGGAATTCCTTTTGATCGATGTAAATAAATTCGAAAGTATGCAAATAGGGCTTGCTTCACCAGAAAAGATCAGAAGCTGGTCTTATGGGGAAGTTAAAAAACCCGAAACAATTAACTACCGTACATTAAAACCCGAACGTGAAGGGTTATTCTGTGAACGCATTTTTGGTCCAACCAAAGACTGGGAATGTGCTTGTGGTAAATATAAACGTATCCGTTATAAAGGTATTGTCTGTGACCGTTGTGGCGTTGAAGTCACTCGTTCAAAAGTACGTCGTGAACGTATGGGACATATTGAATTAGCCGCACCAGTTTCACATATCTGGTACTTTAAAGGAATTCCATCTCGGATGGGTCTTGTTTTAGACATGAGCCCTCGTGCATTGGAAGAAGTCATTTATTTTGCTTCATACGTTGTCATCGAACCAGGTGACACAACATTAGAGAAAAAACAATTGTTAACGGAACGCGAATATCGTGAAAAACGTGAACAATATGGCCAAGCCTTCAAAGCTGCTATGGGTGCCGAAGCCGTGAAACAATTATTAGATAACGTCGATTTAGATGGCGAAGTTGCGCAATTAAAAGAAGAATTAAAAACAGCTTCTGGTCAAAAACGGACACGTGCCATCCGTCGTTTAGACATCTTAGAAGCCTTCCGTGCTTCTGGTAACCAACCAAGCTGGATGGTAATGGATGTTATCCCAGTTATTCCACCAGATTTACGTCCGATGGTTCAATTGGAAGGTGGTCGTTTTGCAACAAGTGACTTAAACGACTTATACCGCCGTGTTATCAACCGTAACAACCGTCTAAAACGTTTATTAGACTTAAATGCGCCAAGCATCATTGTTCAAAACGAAAAACGGATGTTACAAGAAGCGGTCGATGCTTTAATCGATAATGGTCGTCGTGGCCGTCCAGTTACTGGACCAGGTAACCGTCCATTGAAATCTCTTTCTCACATGTTGAAAGGGAAACAAGGTCGTTTCCGTCAAAACTTACTAGGTAAACGTGTTGACTATTCTGGTCGTTCCGTAATCGTCGTTGGTCCGTTCTTAAAAATGTACCAATGTGGTTTACCAAAAGAAATGGCGATTGAATTATTCAAACCATTTGTAATGCGTGAATTAGTACAACGTGAAATTGCGACAAACATTAAAAATGCGAAACGTAAAATCGAACGTGGCGAAGATGAAGTTTGGGATATCTTAGAAGAAGTTATCCAAGAACACCCAGTTTTACTTAACCGGGCACCTACGTTGCATAGATTAGGGATCCAAGCTTTCGAACCTGTTCTTGTTGAAGGTCGTGCGATTCGTCTTCACCCATTAGTTTGTGAAGCCTACAATGCCGATTTCGATGGAGACCAAATGGCGGTTCACGTGCCTCTAAATGAAGAAGCACAAGCAGAAGCTCGTATGTTAATGCTTGCTGCCCAAAATATCTTGAACCCGAAAGATGGTAAACCAGTTGTTACACCATCTCAAGATATGGTCTTAGGTAACTACTACCTAACAATGGAAGAAGAAGGCCGTGAAGGGGAAGGCATGATCTTCCGCGACATGAACGAAGCTGTTTTAGCATGGCAAAATGGCTACGTGCATTTACACTCACGGATTGGGGTTCAAACAACACTTTTAGGTGACAAACCATTTACTGATTGGCAAAAAGAACGAATCTTAATCACCACAGTTGGTAAGATCATCTTTAACGAAATCATGCCTGTTGAGTTCCCTTACTTGAACGAACCAACAGACTATAACTTAACTGTTCAAACACCAGATAAATACTTCGTAGAAGCTGGTACAGACATTCCTGCACACATTAAAGAGCAAGAATTAGTTTTACCATTCAAGAAGAAAAATCTTGGAAATATCATTGCTGAAGTCTTCAAGAGATTCCACATTACGGAAACCTCTAAAATGCTTGACCGCATGAAAGACTTAGGTTACAAACACTCAACTTATGCTGGGATGACGGTAGGGATTGCCGATATCATGGTTCTTCATGAAAAACAAGCAATCATTGATGCTGCCCACAAACAAGTTGAAACAATTACTAAACAATTCCGTCGTGGTTTAATTACTGATGACGAACGTTATGAACGTGTAATCGGCGTTTGGAACGGTGCCAAAGACGAAATCCAACAAAAACTGATCGAAAGTATGGAAGCTCGTAACCCAATCTTCATGATGTCTGACTCTGGAGCCCGTGGTAACATCTCCAACTTTACACAGTTAGCTGGTATGCGTGGTTTGATGGCCGCTCCGAATGGACGAATCATGGAATTACCAATCATCTCAAACTTCCGTGAAGGACTTTCTGTCTTAGAAATGTTTATCTCAACTCACGGGGCTCGTAAAGGGATGACCGATACGGCCTTGAAGACAGCCGATTCAGGTTACTTAACACGTCGTTTAGTTGACGTTGCCCAAGACGTAATCATTCGTGAAGACGACTGTGGCACTGACCGTGGTCTTGAAATCGAAGCAATTCGTGAAGGTAACGAAATTATCGAACCATTAGACGAACGTCTATTAGGTCGTTATACACGTAAATCAGTTGTTCATCCAGAAACTGGTGCAATCATCATTGGTGCGGATCAATTAATCACTGAAGATCTTGCCAGAGAAATCGTGGACGCTGGTATTGAAAAAGTAACCATCCGTTCTGTCTTTACATGTAACACAAAACATGGTGTATGTAAGCACTGTTACGGACGTAACTTGGCAACTGGTTCTGACGTTGAAGTCGGAGAAGCAGTTGGTACAATCGCCGCTCAATCTATCGGGGAACCTGGTACACAGTTAACCATGCGTACGTTCCATACCGGTGGGGTTGCCGGTGACGATATCACTCAAGGTTTACCTCGTATCCAAGAAATCTTTGAAGCACGTAATCCGAAAGGACAAGCAGTGATTACAGAAGTAACCGGTGAAGTTATCGATATTTCTGAAGATCCTGCCACACGTCAAAAAGAAGTAACCATCAAAGGAAAAACAGATACACGTACCTATACTGTCCCTTACACTGCACGTATGAAAGTTGCTGAAGGCGACATCATCCACCGTGGTGCACCGTTGACAGAAGGTTCAATCGATCCAAAACAATTATTACAAGTTCGTGATGTTTTATCTGTTGAAAACTACCTATTACGTGAAGTACAACGTGTTTACCGTATGCAAGGGGTAGAAATCGGCGACAAACATATCGAAGTAATGGTTCGTCAAATGTTACGTAAAATCCGCGTAATGGATCCAGGTGACACTGAAATCCTTCCAGGAACATTAATGGACATCGCAGAATTTAAAGACCGTAACTACGACACATTAGTTGCTGGTGGCGTCCCTGCTACTAGTCGTCCAGTCTTACTTGGTATTACCAAAGCGTCATTGGAAACAAACAGCTTCTTATCTGCTGCATCCTTCCAAGAAACAACACGCGTGTTAACAGATGCTGCTATCCGTGGCAAAAAAGATCCATTACTTGGATTGAAAGAAAATGTTATCATTGGTAAAATCATCCCAGCTGGTACTGGTATGGCGCGTTACCGTAACATGGAACCAAAAGAAGTTGGCGTAGCTAGCGAAAACGTTTATAGTATTTCAGACATTGAAGCACAAATGGCTGCTGAAGATGCGATGAAAAACATCAATAAATAAACCCTAAAAAGCCGTAAGGAGCATGCTCCTTACGGCTTTTTTTATTTGCTATAACCAACTGATTGTGAGTAAGCCCAAACTTAAAAAGGGGACAAAGGGAAGTTTTTGTTCAACTGGATACCCTAAAAATTTACAACTGTAGCCATAGATTAGACCATAACTACTGGCAAAAAATAGTAGCATCAGCAACTGAGGTACCTGTAAAAAACAGCCCCACAAACCCAGTAACAAAAGATCCCCTCGCCCCATGGCTTCCGGAAAATAATGTAAGACGGCTCGGAAAAAACAAAAACAAAAAAGACCAGTCAGTAAGTAAAACGAATGCTGACCCGTCACTTTCAGCAAACAAAGCACAAGAAAACTAGGATAAAGAATCTTCGGTTCAACCACTAAATACCAGTAATCAATCAAGGATAATGTGAAAGCACTCGTCAGCCACCACCAGAGAATCAAAGCATCAATCGTCAGGCCAGCTGAAAAACAGCTTGCGGTTAAGCCGCCCATGACAAGTTCTGCTAAAAGATAACTCTTAGCTACTGGCTGTTGACATTTTCGACAACGAAAGCGCTGCAGCAAAATCGAAACAACTGGAATTAATTCATAGAGTTGTAGAGGCTGGTGGCAACCTTGACAGTGGGAAGGGGGCCACCACAAAGAACGCCCTACTGGTAAGCGCTCCGCCACTAAGCATAAAAAAGAACCGAAACAGGCACCAATCAAAAAGAGACTCAAGAAAAACATAGGTTACCTCCTTAAAAATAAACTACGCTTTTTTTAAACTTTTTCGTTTGACTAGACAAATCTTTTTTTGTTAGGAATAATAAAAGAAACAAGAAATGAGGGAATCAAATGGAAAAATTAGCGATTGGTGTCGACGTTGGCACTACGCAAGCCAAAGCAGTGGCTTTTCAAGCAAATGGCACAGTCGTAGCTTCTAGCTATGTGCGTTATCCATTAATTCAAGAGACTGAAGGAATGGCGGAGCAAGACCCAGAAACGCTGTTCCAAGCTGTGGTGAACTGTATTCGAACCGTCACACAGCAAGTGAAGAATCAACCAATTGGGCTCATTTCTTTTGCTTCAGCGATGCATGGCTTAATTGCCATGGATGCGCAAGGACGCCCATTGACCCAAGTGATTACTTGGGCTGACACACGAGCATCTGATTATGCGGAAGCGTTAAAAGAAACGCCAGCGGCCCAATTGTTTTATCAATTGACAGGCATGCCAGTTCATCCAATGGCGCCTTTGTACAAGATTCGCTGGCTGCAGGAAAATCAGCCAGCCGTTGCGCAGAGCGCGGCCAAGTTTATTGGGATTAAGGACTACATTTTTTACCGTTTCTTTGGCGAATACTGGACAGATTATAGTAGTGCTTCAGGGATGGGTTTATTTAATATTCACACGCGGCAATGGGAATCGTCGATTTTAGCGTATTTATCTATTGAGGAGGAACAGTTGCCAAAAGTTGCCCCGTCAACGTTCATTTTTCCAGCATTAGCGCCTTCTTGGCAAGAGATGCTTGGTGTTGAGGAGGAAACGGTTTTAGTTCTTGGTGGCGCGGATGGTCCATTGTCTAATTTAGGTTTGGGAGCGCTAGGAATGGGTGTAGCGACTTTGACCGTTGGTACGAGCGGCGCACTTCGGTATATTGTCGAGGAACCTTTTTTGCATCCGCAAGGTGAAACGTTTTGTTTTGCTCTAGATGAACAGCACTGGGTGATTGGTGGCGCAAGTAGTAATGGTGCAGTTGCGTTAGATTGGGCGAGCCAAACGATTTTTGCAGAAGAACGTCAGCAAGCTATCCAAAACGGGACCAATCTCTATGACCCAATTATGGCCAAAATTGCAACCGTGCCAGCCGGGGCAAATGGCTTACTGTTTCATCCTTATTTGCTAGGTGAACGAGCACCGCTGTGGAATGCAGAGGCGAGCGCAAGTTTTATTGGCTTGCGCAAAAATCACCATGCCGGACATTTAGCTCGAGCGGTGGTGGAAGGCATCTGTTTCAATTTAAAAACCATTTTAGAGGATTTGAAACAACTCGGTGGACCCGTTCAGGAGATTCGGGCGACAGGCGGCTTTGCTGATTCCCCTGTGTTCCGTCAAATCATGGCTGATGTGCTGGGAGAAACGTTATCGTTCACTGATAGTACCGAAGCTTCGGCATTAGGCGCTGTTTTGCTAGGTTGGCAAGGCTTAGGGCAGTTACCAAATTTACAAGCAGCGGCGCAACAGGTGCTGATTCATGAAACGGTCACGCCACGAGCGGATCAATTGCTAGTTTATCAAGAACTGTATCCTGTTTTTCAAGAAACCCAACAAGTTTTAGCACAAAGTTATCAAAAATTAGCAGAATTCCGCAAATAATTGATAGTAAATAGCTTTGACAAATGACTGAGAAGTTGCTTAACTAGAAGAGAGACGAAGACTTGAGGAAATGAGGATGAGGAATGAAGAAACAGCTACTACCACTATTTCTGTTATTCATTGGGGCGTTAGCAAGCTGCATTGCACCGTCTCGTTCCGGCGAAAAAGCAGCGCAACAGTTGGTAGATTACTTTATTTATCAAGAAAAGCCAGCGACATTCTCTCAAACTTTTCGTGAACCGAAAGTCTTAGTGGAGCATTTGCAGACAAGTCGTCAACAGTTCCAGAAGCAATTTTTCAATAGCTTAAAAGAAATGAACGCTGAAGTCACCGAAACTGAAGCCCAGAAGCTTAGCACAGAATTACTGGCTCAAGTGAAGAAAAAAGCGTCATATCAACTAGTAGCCACGAAAGAATTGAATGGGCAAGCGACAATCACTTTTCAGATTAAGGGCTTAGATTTTGTGACGGCGATTGAAGATACAACCACTGCTCTTCTTCAGCAAACGCAACAGGCAACACAAGCGCTAGACATGCAGCACACGTTAGCCGTTTTAAAAAAAGAAATCCGACAAATCAATGTCAGCCATGAGCCAGTTGAACTGCCATTAACGGTTAAGCAAGTAGAAGGGCAATGGTATTTACCGGCAGCGGAGCAACTGAGACTGAATCAGTTTTTTTTAGCTTTCGTCACAGGAAAAGAAGATACTGACGAGTTGACAGAGGCACTCGACACGATCCTCACTCAAGCGGAACAAAAAGTCGTCACTGCGGATGAAGGAACAGTCGTTTCAGGAAATTAATTAGATTCTTAATTGTAATTATTATAATTTGATAATAATTTTAAAAAAGAAAGGTTTTCAGTGTACTTTTTTCACAATTCATATTACACTAAGAGTGTAGAAATAATATTTAGGAGGATGACAAAGAATGAAATTTGAAAAAACAAAAGAAATTTTGAACCAACTCGTTGCAGATTTAAGCCAATTTTCCGTGGTAATTCATCAAACACATTGGTATATGCGTGGACCTGAATTTTTAACACTTCACCCACAAATGGATGAATACATGGATCAAATCAATGAGCAATTAGATGTTGTTTCAGAACGTTTAATCACATTGGACGGCTCTCCATTCTCAACATTGCGTGAATTCGCAGAAAATACAAAAATTGAAGATGAAATTGGTAACTGGGACCGCACCATTCCAGAACGTATGGAAAAATTAGTAGCAGGCTACCGTTATTTAGCAGACCTTTACGCAAAAGGAATCGAAGTTTCTGGTGAAGAAGGCGACGACTGCACACAAGACATTTTCATCGCAAACAAAACAGACATCGAAAAAAATATTTGGATGTTACAAGCCAAACTTGGCAAAGCGCCTGGTATTGACGCATAATTTAAAACAACTCCCAAAGCCGCTGACGTTGACGTTGGCGGTTTTTTTCTGTTTAAAAGGCACAAAAAAATAAGTGAAAATCTATTTTCTGAAAGCGCAGAAAAACATTGACTTTATCAGTGATTGAAGGTAAAATATTAAATGGTATTGTTTGCCCCACAATGAGCCCCGGAAACTCAAGTGTATGTCAAACATCGAAAACAAAATTGGAGGAAAGAAACGTGCGTACAACATATATGGCCAAAGCTGGCGAAGTAGAACGTAAATGGTACGTAGTAGATGCAACAGATGTTCCTTTAGGACGTCTATCAGCAGTTGTTGCTTCTGTACTACGTGGTAAAAATAAACCAACATTCACACCACATGTGGATACTGGAGATTTCGTAATCGTAATTAACGCTGATAAAGTAAAATTAACAGGTAAAAAAGCTACAGACAAAATTTACTACCGTCACTCAATGTATCCTGGAGGATTAAAATCAGTGACTGCTGGTGAATTACGCGACAAAAACTCTCGCCGTCTTATCGAAACTTCTGTAAAAGGTATGCTACCTAAAAACACTTTAGGACGTAAACAATTTACTAAATTGAACGTATACGGTGGAGCTGAGCATCCACATGCTGCACAACAACCAGAAGTATTAGATATCACGAACTTAATTTAAGGAGGGAAATTCATTGGCACAAGTACAATATAGCGGCACAGGCCGTCGTAAAAATGCAGTTGCCCGCGTACGCTTAGTACCAGGTACTGGTAAAATTACTGTAAACAAAAAAGACGTAGAAGAATATATTCCACATGCTGACTTGCGTGAAGTTATCAACCAACCATTTGGCGTAACTGAAACAAAAGGCGCTTACGATGTAATCGTAAACGTAAACGGTGGTGGCTATGCTGGACAATCAGGAGCTATCCGTCACGGAATCGCTCGTGCATTGTTACAAGTAGATCCTGACTTCCGTTCTGCTTTAAAACGCGCTGGGTTACTTACTCGTGACGCACGTATGGTTGAACGTAAAAAACCAGGTCTTAAAAAAGCTCGTAAAGCTTCACAGTTCTCAAAACGTTAATTATTTGGAGTCGTTGCGAACGTGTTCGCTTACGCAAACAATCTGGGACGAAGATTTCCTTGGAAATCGAGTGCCACTCAATTATCATTTTGAAAGACACTTTCCAAATGAGGAAACTAAAATTATAAACCGTCCATTTTGGACGGTTTTTTTAAATTAAAGATAGGTGAAAATATGATAGAATCAAAAAAATACCCAATAGTTACACCAATTATGGCATGTATTTTTATAATTGTTCAACGTGTATTATTTTCGGGTACAGCGATTCCACAATATGACCAAAATGGTACGCGTTTTTATCTTTATTCAGTAGCATTAGGATTAGTTGCAGTTGGTGGGAATTTATTGGCTTTATATATGGGGTACCACGGAAAAAAATCAGTAGGAACCAAGCCGCTAGCTAAATTTGCAAATTTTTATTTATTATATGTTTTTGGAACACTCGTTTTAAATTTGTCTTTGGCTTCTTTTTCATTAAATATACGTGATTATTGGACGATACTCTTTCCAATTAGTCAAAATATTTTTCCATTTGCTACGGCTTACTTGCTTTTGTTTTTATTAAGCCCTTATTTATACGAGTATTTAGATCGGTTAAAGAACGAACAAATCAAATGGACCATGTCACTACTAACATTCTTTTTAATCGCTTTACCAACTTTTTTTGGAAAAGATATTTGGGGAATGGCTAGCGGTAATAGCATTTTACTTTTAATTTATTTTTACTTAGTTGGCTACGCCATTTATCGGTTTAATTTTCTTCCTCGTTATCATTTGAAATTTATTCAGGTGACTTTTGGAATAGTAATATTAGCAAGTTTAGTCTTATTAATGACACATATCTCTCTATTTTTAAACAAAGGAACAAGTACTGCTACTCGATTCAATGTTCCTTGGTCTCTTTTTTCCGTGTACTATTCGATTTCTTTATTTATATTTTTAGAAAATGTAAATAAACGATTTTCCTTATTGCGTTTAAATTTTAATGTGTTATCTACAAGTTTATTGGTTGTACAAATCTTAGTGAACTGGCCAATTGTTACACGTCTAGTTTCTGAGAAATTTGTTCAAACGGAGGTGAAATCTGGTACTGTTTGGGCAAAACAAATTATCTATTTAACTATTGCTTATTTGATAGTAGCACTTCTTTCTAGCTGTGTTGTATTACTTTTACAAAAAATTCCGCTATATCGTAAAATTGAGCAGAATTTAAGAGTAGAAAATTTTTCACAACTAAAATTGAAATTAAGTAAGCTATGGAACTGGGTCTGCGCTTACCGCAGATTATTTTATAGTGCGCTATTTTTCTACTTATTCACGATTATGCAATTGTTATTAATTGCAGATTACGGATCGAAGGATATAGCACTTCGTTCTATTTTTACTATTTTTATCTATAGACAAGCACAAGTTTTCTTAAACGTAATCGTAATCATGGCATTCTTAATGTTAGTTATTTTATTGATTAATAGATTTTGGTATGCGTTTGCGTTTACCTTAGTGATAAATCTTGTTTTAACTATCGCGACAGTTTTGAAAATTAAATATAGACTTGAACCAATTTTACCGGCGGATTTAGCTTTTTTAAACAGTATTAGTGAAATTTTAGATATGCTAAATCCTGTCATTCTTATTATTAGCGTCATTGGTTTAGTTTTAGTAGGAATTTATTCTTGGATTCTACAAAAACGTTTGGAAAGAACCTATCATCTAAAAATAAACATAAAAAAACGAGTATTAGGAATTGTCTCAATTTTAGTGTTTTTTTCAGGGGTCTTTTTCGTTAACCATCAGAACTCGCTGCCTAATTTGGTGTTTAAGCTTTTTCGTATTGATAGTCAATTTTATAATCAAAGACGTGGGACACAGATTAATGGTCCAGTCATCCAATTTTTAAGTAATATTGATGTGAAAATTATGGAGGAACCCTCTGGATACTCACAAGAGAACATTAAAAAAATTATGGCAAAGTATGATGCAGAGGCTAAAAAAATAAATTCAGAGCGTCAGGATTGGCAAAAAGAGCAAACGGTTATTTTTACTCTTAGCGAAAGCTTCAGTGATCCGTCTCGATTGAAGGATATAACTTTGAACAATAATCCATTTCCGTTTATTACACAGTTATCTAAAGAAACAACATCGGGTTTAATGCTTTCCTCAGGTTATGGTGGAGGTACAGCAAACATGGAGTGGCAATCGTTGACAGGGATGGATTTAAGTAACTTGGGGGCTACCTTGCCTGTGCCTTACACTCAGTTAGTGAACAAGCAAAAAAAGACGCCTACTTTTTTAAATTTATTTGATGAAGCTGTGGCAATTCATCCATTTTCTGCAAATACTTATAGTCGTTTAAATGTATTTGAAAAGTTTGGATTTGATAAGTTTCATTATATTGGAAGTCCAGATGGATTGAATTATACACAAAAGATTGAAGCGAATCCGTATATTTCAGATGAAGCAGCCTATCAAGAAACAGTTGATGCGATAAATGCAACGGAAGGTAAGACTCAGTTTATCCAACTATCTACAATGCAAAATCATATGCCATATAACAATTACTACAAAGAAGACACATTTGATTTCGAGGGGGCTGGTGTCTCAGAAAGCAATAGAAATCAAATGAAGACCTATCTTCAAGGTTTAAATTATACAGATCAAGCAACGCAGAAATTTATTGAAGAAATTGATAAAATTGAAAAACCAATTACAATTGTTTGGTATGGAGATCATTTACCAGGTATCTATAAGGAACAAGATTTAGCGAAGTATCCTTTGTTGTATCGAGAAACAGATTATTTCGTATATAACAATAAATATGCACAACAACAAAGAAAACTGCCAAATTATTCATTAGTATCTCCGTATATGTTTTCTTCATTGGCGCTCGAGCAAGCTAATATTAAAGTGACACCATTTTATGCCTTGTTAACAGCAGTGACAAATAATTTACCAGCTACAACAATTGACCCTAATTCTGGTAGTCAAAACGTTCAGAATGGTAAAAAAGTATTTGCTAGTGATCAAAATAAAACGACAGAAGAAAAAGATCTTACTAAGGAGCAAAAAGAGTTGCTTCATGATTATGAATTGATTCAGTATGACCTAGTCGCAGGAAAACAATATTCAGCAGATTGGGCGGAAAAAAAAGTGAATTGATTGGCAATAAAAATGTTATATAAAGAAAGTAGGGCATAAGTCGAAACGACTTATGCCCTACTAGCTATATCTTAAAATAATTAGCTGAACAAAAGCAACTTCTTCAGAAATAAGCCGAATTCTCCAAAAAATGGTATCATTAAGTAATGAAACATAGCCATAAAAAATAACGAATATCGGAGGCAGAAAATGAGTAGTGTGGTTTGTCAAAGTTGTGGGGCGAATGCGTTTAGATGGTACGATACCGCTGATCAAGTGGTGGAATGTAAGTATTGTCATTCCAAGCAAGCTTTTATAAAAGGTATGGGCGTCGAGTCAGCCATAAAAGTTGTTGGGGGAAAAGAAGAAGCGGAGACGGATTCTGAATACCAAGAACGGATTATTCATCAATTTGGCTTGAAAGATCAAGTGATTGAAGTGAAGAATTATTCATTAATCGATATTCCGTTAACATTTATTGTTTGGTTGTATTTGGATATTTTATTAGGAGCATTGTTTATCTGTGGTGGTTTTCTTTCTAAAAACTATCGAGCTTGGTACGCCAATTTACTTCGTTGGCACTTTTATGGTTGGCGTTATACAAAGTCAGCGACTGAAAAAGAGAAGGCAAGTCAACGGATTAGAGGCAGTCTGTTGATTAAATGGCTACTTCAAGAGGACCCCGACAAAACGAAAAAATTAATAATGGTTGGCGTGTCCATCCTGTTCACTGTCCTGTTCGTTTACACTACAGGAAATGGCGCTGCCTAAACGAAATATTTATTGAAACACTTTCTGTTGATAGAAAGTGTTTTTTTGTCTCGATGCATAATTGAAATTGATTAATTTAATCATTCGTATGTCATCAAAATAAGCATTGACCTGTGCTTTTACTTATGTCTATAAAATATTATAGAAGGATAGTTCAAAACATAAAATCATGTGTTTAGCCTAAATAAAATCATAATAAAAAATTACTAATGGGAATGATAGGGGAGTCGTGTTGAGCGGTATATTGAGTAGTTATATGAACAAGAAGAGTCAAGCGAAAAAACTAAAAAAATCTGGCAAAATACTTTGTCCGAGGCTAGAGATATGGAAATAAAGATTTCGTTATCTGAACAAAGAAATACTTTAGCATAGGAGGGAGCGATTGAAATGATTATCCAAAATCAGCCAATTCAACTATATGAAGGAAAATGACAAAAATCGAAAAAAACTAAATGAACTGATTTGTCAACTGAAAAAACAATTGCTAACCAAATAGCGACAAATCAAGAATTAGATCAATTAGCACGGCAAGCACAAAGAAATGCTAAAAAAGCAGAAGTTGAGGGAGGTCTAGAGACTATCAACTGTTTATCGAGTGCTTGAGCAAGCGAAAAATGATGGACAACAAGCCATCCGTCGATCGTTGTTCCAACAGGAAGAAAAGTTAGAAGAGAACAGACAAGTGTATAGAAAGAAAATGAATACATATGAAGAAGAGTGGCAGGGGTTACGACGAAAGGAGAATCAGTAAATGTTTGATGAGGTTATGGAAGATGTAGCAGAAATACTCGCACGTTTACAGGAATAACTTTTACAAATTGAAAAAAACTATCAAAAAATCAACATTAGTAACTATGTAGCAAATAGAGGCCTGCGCCGATCAAAGAAACAGTAAGAAAAAATTAAAAAGAAAGAACAAGCAAAAGTAACAGCTTTAAAATCACAAAGTCAAAAGCTGTGCGCAAGAAGAGTTGAAAAATGCGGTGACGGAGTCGGAAAGTGTATAGCATGAAAAATCGGTATTTTATATCTTTGTTTTATTTACAAAACATTTAATAACTTTAGTCGTGATTGTGTTTTAATTCACAACTTTAAGTGTTATAATTTAAATGTTATAAAATATATTTATATGAAAGGGTTATTTTATGAGAAAGAATAAAAAAATATGGGCGTTTTTAGGGATTTTATTAGTTGTTATGAGCTTTTCTTTTAAATCAGGGGTAGTAAATGCAGAAGATAAAGTAATAGGTGATGATTATCCTGCTAAATGGAAAAATCTGCCTTTAGGTGCAACTACTGATGATTGGGGTATGGCTACAAGATACTGTACTTCCTTTGTGGCAAATCGATTGAGTGTGGAAAATAAGTTTGATATTAGACGTGATGGTTTAGACTGGAATGCTAACCAATGGGGAAATAATGCTAGAAGGCAAGGCTATAAGGTAGATATGATACCCAGAAGAGGATCAGTAGCCTATTGGAACAGTATGTATCATGTAGCTTGGGTAGCGGCAGTTGATGGGGATAGAGTTTTGATTGAAGAATATAATTATGGATATACAGGAAGATATAATTCTAGATGGATTAGTAAAAACTCTGTTGATGGGTATATACATTTTAAAGATATATCCTCTTCTCCTGAAAAACAAGCTATTAATAAATATATTACTATAACTAAAGATGGACAAGATTTTTTTGAAAATATTGAGTGTACTACCAAAAAAGCAAAAACAGTTAGAGGAAGAATTTATTATGTAAAGATAGCGTACAAATTGTCTAACGGACAATTATTGTACTCTGTATATGAAGATGAAAAAGGAACAGCCTGGATTGGATATTTAAGACAAGGATCTTCAGAATTTACACAGTTAGAAACTTTTAACAGAAAAAAAGTTTCTTTAACGAATAATGCGACAACACTTTGGAAAGATTTAAATTATCAAGGGAAATTAGGGATGTCAGTAGCTGGGAATGCATACACGGTAAATCGAGTATTCTATAACTCTACCAATAATGCATCTTATCATGAATTGTATCGAGGGAACACGTTCTGTGGGTATGTGAATAGTGGGGCAGTAAAAGATATAACAACGCAAACAGTTAATAAATATAGCACTATCACAGAGGCTAATCACGATATTTTTGGTAATATCGAATTGACAAGTACTAAAGGGAAAACAGAGAGAGGAAGAATTTATTATACTACGATAGGCTATAATTTAGGCGACGGTAGTGTTCTGTATTCATTGTACAAAGATGAGACTGCAGCAGAATGGGTAGGTTATGTAAAAGAGAATGTGTTTGAATATACACCAATAGAAACGTTTGATAAAAAACAAGTAATTTTAACAAACAGTACGACAACACTTTGGAAAGATTTAAATTATCAAGGGAAATTAGGGATGTCAGTAGCTGGGAATGCATACACGGTAAACCGAGTATTCTATAACTCTACCAATAATGCATCTTATCATGAATTGTATCGAGGAAACACATTCTGTGGGTATGTGAATAGCGGGGCAGTAAAAGATATAGTTAGTGAATCTATTAAAAAATATGTGACGGTGACAGAAGATAACCAAGAGATTTTTGGTAATTATGAACAAACAAATATCAGAGGAAAGACAGAGCGGGGAAGAATTTATTATTCTAATGTTTCTTACGATCTAGGAAATGGAACAATCTTACATTCATTGTATAGAGACGAGACAATGTCGGAATGGGTAGGTTATGTAAAAGAGAATGTGTTTGAATATACACCAATAGAAACGTTTGATAAAAAACAAGTAATTTTAACAAACAGTACGACAACACTTTGGAAAGATTTAAATTATCAAGGGAAATTAGGGATGTCAGTGGCTGGGAATGCATACACGGTAAACCGAGTATTTTATAACTCTACCAATAATGCATCTTATTATGAATTGTATCGAGGAAACACATTCTATGGGTATGTGAATAGCGGGGCAGTAAAAGATATAGTTAGTGAATCTATTAAAAAATATGTGACGGTGACAGAAGATAACCAAGAGATTTTTGGTAATTATGAACAAACAAATATCAGAGGAAAGACAGAGCGGGGAAGAATTTATTATTCTAATGTTTCTTACGATCTAGGAAATGGAACAATCTTACATTCATTGTATAGAGACGAGACAATGTCGGAATGGGTAGGTTATGTAAAAGAGAATGTGTTTGAATATACACCAATAGAAACGTTTGATAAAAAACAAGTAATTTTAACAAACAGTACGACAACACTTTGGAAAGATTTAAATTATCAAGGGAAATTAGGGATGTCAGTGGCTGGGAATGCATACACGGTAAACCGAGTATTTTATAACTCTACCAATAATGCATCTTATTATGAATTGTATCGAGGAAACACATTCTATGGGTATGTGAATAGCGGGGCAGTAAAAGATATAGTTAGTGAATCTATTAAAAAATATGTGACGGTGACAGAAGATAACCAAGAGATTTTTGGTAATTATGAACAAACAAATATCAGAGGAAAGACAGAGCGGGGAAGAATTTATTATTCTAATGTTTCTTACGATCTAGGAAATGGAACAATCTTACATTCATTGTATAGAGACGAGACAATGTCGGAATGGGTAGGTTATGTAAAAGAGAATGTGTTTGAATATACACCAATAGAAACGTTTGATAAAAAACAAGTAATTTTAACAAACAGTACGACAACACTTTGGAAAGATTTAAATTATCAAGGGAAATTAGGGATGTCAGTAGCTGGGAATGCATACACGGTAAACCGAGTATTTTATAACTCTACCAATAATGCATCTTATCATGAATTGTATCAAGGAAACACATTCTGTGGGTATGTGAATAGTGGGGCAGTAAAAGATATAGTTAGTGAATCAAAATTTAAGGAAAATCCTGATATGAATCAAACAGACGTACTGAAAACACAAGACAGTATGGATGAATTTATAGATTTTGATAATGATGGAAAAGAAAATAAGGAAAGTTTAAAAGAAGATATTACTGAAAAAAATCTGAGTTCTAAAGAAGAGAGTAACAAGGAGCAGACTGAAATATCTTACTAAACAAAAAACTAAAAAAAGCCACTTTCCAGAGGAAAGTGGCTTTTCCCATCCCCTCTCACCGAGAAGACAAAATTTCATAAATCACATAGAGTTCCCAGTTGGAAATCTCTATTCGATAAAACTGTTCTAGGGTATAGAAAATGTTTTTAGCATTTTGGAAAAATGGTTTTTGGTTAATGGTTAGTTCCTCGAGGTTAGCAGGGATTTCATAGTCTTCAACGCCGAGCATTGTCCGCTCTACCATGAGCGCGTTGTGCATCATTAAGTTAAATTTCATTTTGCCGCTGAGTGTGAGGTCGAAGCGTTTTTCAATGTTTTTTGTAACGTTTTCGACTTGTTTAATAATGACGTCAGGATTTAGAAATTCTAGTTTTTCTGACAAGCCTTCTTTCGAGAAGAAGTGAACAAATTCGTTAATCATGCTATCAATGTTATTGGGATGCATCAAGTTTTGGAAAGGTTCCATCAACTGTGTTCCTGCATCTTCGTCTAACATGTCTAAGAGATTCACGCTAGCAACATTCGTATGGTTGTCTAAGTAAGACGTCGTCAAAATGAGCGAGGTTTCTTTTAAATAATTTTCTTCGGCGTTGGCAATGTCTAACGTGTTTACCAAATCTTTGTATTTTAGAGTAATGACTTTAATATCAGTATACAGGTATTTTTGACAGATTTGTTTGATTTGCTTGGCAATATCCAGACCTGAAATACTAGAGACAATGATATTTTTTTCCACTGAAAAGCCTTCAAAGTACTGTACATCGGTTTTAAATTTTTTTTCAGCGGTTTTAGCAATACCATAGAAAAGTTGTTCGTTCATTAATTGATGACCAATTTCCAACGCATAGGCAGTGGTCAGGTTATTGATCACCAAAAGTTCTCCAAGAATTTGCGGTTTCAAACTTTTATAAAGTTGTGTCAGGGAACCCATATCGACGAGCATAATGACGCCTTGTGATGTGTCCCGCTGAGAAAGCCAGTCTTTAACTTCGGCGACGATATCTCGGACGGAAGAGGTTAAGGGCATGTTAATCGCATCGAAAATATAGGTACCACATAATTTGTTGGCAACGGCTTGAATACTTGTGGCAGTCGATTCACCATGCGCCACGAGGAGCGCTTGGTAAGGAATCGTTTCAGAAATTTCTCCGCTAAGTAATACAGATAAGAGTACCTCTGTCAAGAAACGGTATTCTTCTGGCAGCGGACTGACTAAGTTTTTGACGAGGGAAACCGTTCGCGGATAGTGTTCTTTTAATTGTGTTTGGACTGGAAGGAACACTGTTTCGTTAAATGTTGGCGGTAAAATTTTCAGCAATTTGGCAACATCTTTCATCGGTTTTTCAGTTTGTTCAGGTTGGTTAATAATTAGTTTGTTTTTGGTTTGGACTTCCGTGACTAGGTTTTGTAAAAAATAATCATTTTCTAAGGTTATTTCATCGTCTAAACAATATTTAATGAATTGTGTCAGTTCAGTTTTTAAGTGGGCCAGTGTTTTTTCTTTTGTAAATAAGGCTTCAAATGTTGCGAAAATATCGGAAGAAAGTGTGTCTTCTTCTAACACTTCTTTGTCTAAAGGAATCGCAATCATTGGTTGAGTCGCATCGCCAATGACGACAGGTTGATTGGGCAAAGTTTTTCGTAATTGCGACGCGCAAAGGAGCTGCACTTTGTTGGATAAACTCCCCACGTTGCCAGGTTCGTCATTTTCTAATAATGCCGTAAAGATTTCTTCGTCCACGTTGATGTCTTTGGTCATTCGTTTCGCTTCTCGGTGGAATAAGTTTTTTAAAATCGCAATCCGTTCTCGAATGGGGCGCTCTTTGAAGTTCGGAAGTGAGACGATTACGGAAATTCGGCGATAAAAGGTTGGCAATAAGACTTTTTTCGGGTTTTCGGTGGTCGCAAATAGTAGCCGGACCTTGGAATGCACCATTTTTCCTTCTTCACCAATGGGGCGGAAGGTCCCTGTATCCATAAACTGAAAGAGTTTTTCTTGGTTTTCATTGGATAATCGATGTACTTCATCTAAAAAGAGTACGGAATTATTGGCTTGGGCCAAGAGTCCTTGCTTTTCTGATTCAGCTCCAGTAAATGCGCCTTTGGTATGGCCGAAGAGAATGGATGATAGCAATTCGGGATTGTTGGCATAATCGGCACAGTTAAAGGTGTAGAATTTTTCCAGGCCAATGATTTGTTCATTTTTCAGATACTCATAAATCAGCTTTGCCAAAAAGCTTTTGCCGACACCACTGGCTCCATGGATTAATAAAGGCATACCCAATGGGGGATACAACATAGCGGCTTTGCATTGTTCGATGGCTTTTTTGGCGCTGCCTTGGCTACCGATGTATTGTCGAAACACATCGGTCGTGGGGGTTGTTGCACGGGTTAATTGCCAATAAACGGGTTTTTTTCCCGTTTGTTGGACTTCACCTTTTTCCAATAATTTATTTAAGTATAAGCTGGTTACCGAGCGGCTTAATTGAATTTTTGTGGCAATTTCTTGTGTGCTCATCGGGGTGTTGCTGGTTTCTAAAATATCAACTAAGTGTTGGTAGGTCTCCAAGCGCATGATTCATCGTCCTTCCAAAAGAGAGGTCGGGACAGGGGTTGCTTCTGTTCCCGCCGTTTATTAGCTTTTAAGCCTGAGATAAAAATCACTTTGGATTTTTATCTCAGGCTCTAAGTGTTTAATGATTAAATGTTTATTGTTTCAATTTTAACAGATGCCTAGTAATCCTAGCAAGATGCCTAAGAACATGATGCCAAACATCACTACGTTAACATTGACTTTTTTGCGTAATAGCCAGAAAGCAAGTAACGTCACGGCTAATGGTACGATACCGACGAATAGTTGATCCAAATAGTCTTGGATTTTAACTACGTCTTCGCTTCCTTTAACGGAAACTTCAAGAATCGTTTTGAATTTTACATTCGAAGCAGTCATACTGCCCATCATCATTAAGCCTAGCATACTCGATACTTTTGTGAGTATCTTCATTCCGCCTGATTCGTACATTTTTTGGATAAAACTTTCACCGATTGAGTAGCCGCTATACAACGCATAATAGTGAATTAAGAACGCAGGGACGTTGTATAAAAGTAAGAAGACAATCGCCCCTAATGGCGAACCAGTGCTGGCTAATGAAATCCCAATCCCAGCAGCGATAACACGTAAGATGCCCCAGAAGAAGGAATCACCGATGCCTGAAAGTGGCCCCATTAGTGAGGCTTTAACTGCTGTAATAGAGCTAGCATCAAAATTTTCGTCTTCACTGTTTTGTTTTTCCATCGAAGCAACGAGCCCCATGATGAAGTTATTGATATGCATGGTTGCATTGAACCAAGTGGTGTGACGCACCAATGCCTCGGCCCGTTCTTCCTTGGTTTTATAAAAACGATTGATAACTGGGAGTAAAGTGTACATGACACCCACTGCGTGGTATTGTGTAGCTCCTGTCCGGCTAGCGTTCATCGTCCAAGAACGCCAGAAAACAGAGCGCATCATTTTTTTCTCTTCTTTAGATAAATTCTCTTTTAACTTCATGCGAAAAAGTCCTCCTCTTCGATTTCTTTCGCGCTGCCTTCAACCGCAGAAGACGCCGCAGGTTTTCTTTTTAGAATGTCGCGAAATTCTACATCCCGTTGGGCACTCACGACACAAATTACTGTCCCGATGACCGCCACCGCAACGGCTGGTAATTGTAGGTACGCGGTTAAAACAAAGCCTAAAATGTAAAAGACGGCTAATTTATTATCCCATAACAGTTTCATTAACATAGCAAACCCAACGGCAGGTAAAAGTCCGCCAGCTGCGCTTAAGCCGTTCATCAAATTTTGTGGAATACTTTCAACAAACAGATTTACTGGCCCGCTTCCTGCTAAAATTCCGATAAATGAAATCGAAGCGATGATTAAATAATAAATAATCCACGTTCCGTAATGCAGTGTCACAACCATTTTTTGGTTGCCTTCACGTGCTGCTTTGTCAAGAGAAGGAGCAAAGATATTCATAAAGACATTTTTTAAAAACATCACCACGAAAGCGGCTAACATCCCAATTGGCACGGCTAACGTCATGGCGGCTTTTTGTTCGACATTTGAAATAATTGCAAACGTTGTGGCTAAAGTAGTCGCAGTTACAGGTTCCGCTGCGATAACACCACCGATATTAACATTTCCTAAGAAAATTGCTTCTAAAGAGGCCCCCATTAGAACCCCTGTTTTCATGTCGCCCATTAAAATTCCTGTGACTAATCCAACGACTAAGGGACGTTCCATCATACTTTGACCAGTTAAATAATTCCCAGCAAAACAGATAAATACAGCTAAGGCTGCCATTGTTGCATGCATAAGCATTGTTCATTTCCTCCTTTTAATTGACGGCTTGTTTTAGACTTAATTTTGAGTTGGTTGGCAGGACTTGGTTATAGCTTTCCACGTGAGTCAAACTGGCTAATTCTTTGGCAGCTTCTAACTCTTCAGGGTTTAATTGGACACTTGGGAAAACCATTGTTTTGGTGGCTGGATCTGATTTATCAAAGCGGCCAGCGTTGGCAACATTCACACTTTCAATATCTGTCACGTTTTTCGCAATTTTAGTAGCATCCGCTACACTGTTCACAATTACAAAAATTCGTTTGTCTTTACCACGAGGATCATTGAAGACATCAATCGCATCATCAACTGAGCGAATTAATAGTTTCATGCCATTAGGGACAGCCATTTTTAACGTCATTTGCATTACTTCGTTTTTGGCTGCTTCATCATTCGCTACAACTAATAAGGGGGCATTCAATTCTTTGGTCCAAACTACGGCTACTTGGCCGTGAATTAATCTGTCGTCTACTCGTACTTGTGTAATCATTTTAATTTCCTCCTAAAAAAAGTTTTCTTCTTCATTTGATGGGTTTAATTCAACGAATTGAATTTGTGCTTCAGCAATTGCTGCTTGAATATCTTCTTTGGTTAGCTTTTCGCCTTCTTTTAAGAAAATCAGCGACAAGGCAATGGCTAAGTTGGCATTGGAAATGATAAAAACATTGTCTGGTTTTGTCGTCATGACTTCTTGAACAATTTTTTGATTGACACTACCACCATATAAATCTGTTAAAATAATAGCTTGTTCTTCTGCGCCAAGGGACTGAAGAAACGTTTGAATAATTGGCGTGTAGTCCTCAGGAGTCACATAGGCATTGATGACCGCCAGCTCTTTTCCTTTGTCTGCGAGAATATCCAAGGAACTTTGGAAGCCTTTCGCTAAGTTTCCGTGACTAGCAATTAAAAATTTTCTTTTCATTCTTTTCACCTCACTTTTATATAAAGCAAGTTCTATGCCAAAAAAAGAGAACTCTAAATCCTTTATTTGAAAGGGTTTTAACGCTCTCGAAACTGTTTAAACAGTTTCGAGTCAAAATAAACACGTTAATCGTTGGCTAGTTTGTTGTTGAAAAATAGCTAAGCAAAACTGTGAAATTTAATCAAAATAACCCCCGTTTTTATCGAGAAGTGTTACAATAATACTCATGAATATTTATACATTAAGGAGAGTTACGAATGACTGATGCTCTTGTGATACAAGATTTACGCAAAGTGTACGCTTCAGGTGTTGAAGCGTTGCGGGGGATTGATTTAACAGTCGAAGAAGGCGATTTTTATGCTCTTTTGGGACCGAATGGCGCAGGAAAATCAACGACGATTGGGATTGTGACCTCGTTAGTTAATAAGACTTCGGGGAAAGTCAAAATTTTTGGGTATGATTTAGATACGGAAATGGTGCGGGCGAAGCAACAGATTGGGTTAGTGCCGCAGGAGTTTAACTTCAATCCGTTTGAAACGGTCCAACAGATTGTGGTCAATCAAGCGGGCTATTATGGGGTGTCTCGTAAAGAAGCCATGAAACGGAGTGAAAAGTATTTAAAACAATCCAATTTATGGGAAAAACGGAACGAACGGGCTCGAATGCTTTCTGGCGGAATGAAACGTCGCTTGATGATTGCTCGTGCGCTGATGCATGAGCCGAAGTTATTGATTTTAGATGAACCAACTGCAGGTGTCGATATTGAATTGCGCCGTGAAATGTGGGCCTTTTTACAAGAGTTAAATGCGCAGGGAACCACGATTATTTTGACGACCCATTACTTAGAAGAAGCTGAGATGTTGTGTCGCAACATTGGGATTATTCAGTCTGGTGAATTGATTGAAAACACCAGCATGAAGCACTTGTTAGCAAAATTACAATTTGAAACGTTTATTTTTGATTTAGCACCTTATACGCAGGCGCCAGTTATTGAAGGCTATCAAAGTGTGTTTGAGGACGAGCTAACGTTAGCGGTGGAAGTGGAACGAAACCAAGGAGTCAATCACTTGTTTGAACAGCTAAGTCAACAAGGAATCAAAGTATTGTCAATGCGGAATAAGTCCAACCGTTTGGAAGAGCTCTTCTTGAAGATTACCGAGGATACGTACCAAAGGGAGGATCAACATGTTTAGTCTGTATTTTACTGCTTTAAAAAGTTTAGCTGTGAAGGAAACCAACCGTTATTTACGGATTTGGGTCCAAACACTGGTACCGCCAGTGATTACGACGTCCTTATATTTTGTGATTTTTGGGAAAATGATTGGCGGGCGAATTGGCGACATGGGCGGTTTTTCTTATATGGAATTTATCGTGCCAGGTTTAATTATGATGTCAGCCATTACAAGCTCGTACGCCAATGTTTCATCTTCCTTTTTCTCACAAAAATTCCAGAAAAATATCGAAGAAATTCTCGTGGCGCCAGTTCCAACTCATGTGATTATTTGGGGATTTGTGATTGGTGGCGTTGGTCGTAGTATTTTGGTCGGTGCGTTAGTCACCATCATTTCTCTATTTTTCGTCCCATTGCACGTTGTTTCTTGGCTGATGGTCATCATGACTTTATTGATGACAGCGATTCTCTTTTCTTTAGCTGGTTTGTTAAATGGTATTTTTGCGCAATCCTATGATGATGTATCGATTGTGCCGACCTTTGTGTTACAGCCTTTAACCTATTTGGGTGGGGTTTTCTATGCCATTTCCATGTTGCCGCCATTTTGGCAAGCTGTCTCAAAAGTTAATCCGATTGTTTACATGATTTCTGGGTTCCGCTACGGTTTCCTAGGGGTTCAAGATGTGCCAATTGGTATTTCTATGACCATTTTAATCTTATTTATTGTCGTTTTATATGGCATTTGTTGGTACCTTGTAGAAACAGGGCGTGGCTTACGTAGTTAAGCCGTAAAAAGATTAAACTGTCTGAATCACTCATTCTAGCGAGCAGATTCAGACAGTTTTCTTGTTTCTAAGTATGCCTTTTTTGATTCTTCGTGCATTTCCCTGTATAATAGCAATGTTTCGCACCAGAATATGTCGACAATTGTCGTTGAAAATAAAGAAAAAATCAGAAACGGAGTATATGAAGATGAGCAAGAATTTTTGGGCAACATTGCCAAAGCCCTTTTTTGTTTTAGCACCGATGGAAGACGTCACTGATGTGGTCTTTCGTCATGTCGTGAAAGAAGCTGGAGCACCAGATGTGTTTTTTACAGAGTTTACTAATTCAGATAGTTATTGTCATCCTGAAGGAAAAGACAGTGTGCGCGGGCGCCTCGTTTTTACAGAAGATGAACAGCCGATGGTGGCACATATTTGGGGGGATAAACCGGAATTTTTCCGTGAAATGAGTATCGGCGTAGCGGAGATGGGCTTTCAAGGATTAGACATAAATATGGGCTGTCCTGTGCCCAACGTGGCTGAGCGTGGAAAAGGCAGCGGGCTGATTTTGCGCCCAGAAGTCGCGGCTGAATTGATTGACGCCGCCAAAGCAGGTGGCTTACCTGTTAGTGTCAAAACACGCATTGGGTTTACTGAAATGGCGGAAATGGAGGCATGGATCACGCATTTATTAGAGCAAGACATTGCGAATCTATCCATTCATTTGCGAACACGAAAAGAGATGAGCAAAGTGGATGCTCATTGGGAGGTCATTCCGCAAATTATGGCTATTCGGGACCGTGTCGCACCGCAAACGACAATTACGATTAATGGGGATATTCCCGATCGTCAAAAGGGCCTAGAATTAGCAGAACAATATGGTGTAGATGGCATCATGATTGGCCGGGGGATTTTTAAAAATCCTTATGCCTTTGAAAAAGAACCCAAAACACATACGCCACAAGAATTGCTGGGCTTGCTACGTTTACAATTGGATTTGCAAGACAAGTATGCAGAATTGGTGCCTCGCTCCATCGTTGGGCTGCATCGCTTCTTCAAAATTTATGTCAAAGGCTTTCCAGGTGCCAGTGATTTAAGAGCACAATTAATGAATACAAAATCAACGGATGAAGTGCGCCAGTTGTTAGCGACGTTTGAAGCAGAACATGGTGTGCTTGACTAAATAAAAAAAGAGAGGAGCGTGGGACAAAAATCACTTTGGATTTTTGCTCCACGCTCAAAAACTGATAAACGGCGGGAACAGAAGCAACTCCTTCGGAAATAAGCCGAAATTCTCCAAAAATTAAAGAACAATTTTCGGAAATTTCTTCTTATTTCTCGGAGTTAAACACTTCTGTCCCGACCTCCTCTCTTTTGAATGCTTAATGCGCAATCATTTCTTGGGCAATTTCTTGTTTGCTTAAGTCGTTTGGATAATACGTTGGCCAGTTGTCCATTTCATTGAACAGACTTTCTTGGCTATCGCCGCCGAAGAAGATGTGGAAATGAGCGGCTTTCGTTGGTGCGATGTTGTGGTCGCTAAATTGGACGTATTTAAACCGCCCAGCATTGGCATCGTCTGTTTCAAAAAGGAAACGGACGCCACGGTTGCCTTTTGCATAGTTTAAAATTTTATAACCGGCTGCTTTATAGGTGAATTTTTGTGGTTTGCCATCGACCAGAAACTCGATGGTGGAATCAGTGATGTTGATGTGGTCGACATCGGTTTGATAGCCGGCATCATAGTAGGTTTTGTATTCGGCTGGTGTTTTATCTTTTTTCAGTTTCGCTTTGTAATCGAAGACTTGGTCTAATGTGCCATCTTTTAATAAAGGATAGACGGATTGCCAATTTCCAGCGTAATCTGCCAGTGTTCTCTCAGCCACCTCACTGTCTTTGAAATAGCCGTTAGCCACGTTTTTTTCTGTTTTTTCAGAGGTTTCTGGCTGAACCTCTTTCCCAGCTGTATCTGTTGTTTTTTTCAAAGCAGTTAAGTTTTCTTTCATTACAGAAAGATAATCTTCGCCATTGTCCATTTGTTTTTGTGTCAAACTTTCTAGCGGGTTTAGGACTTCCAATTGAACATTCGCTTCGTCAGCTAACGTTTTAGCAATTTTATCGTTGGCATTTTTTTCAAAATAAATATAGCGAATTTGGTTGTCTGTGACATATTTTTTCAACTCTGCCAAGCGCCCTGCAGTTGGCTCTTGTTCAGGTGTTAAACCAGCTATTGGCACTTGTTTTAAGCCGTAATCTAAGGCAAGATAACCAAATGCAGCATGTTGGGTAACAAAACTTTTTTGCTTAGCGTCTTTCAAAGCTGTTTGGAACTCTTTGTCTAAGGCCGTTAATTTTGTTAAGTATTTTTCTGCGTTTGTTTCAAATGTTTTGGCTTTTTTAGGGTAAAGTTTGACTAATTGTTCTTTGATGTTTGTAACTTCTTGGATGGCACGATGGGGTGAAACCCAAGTATGCGGATCTAATTCATGGTGGTGGCCTTCTTCGCCATGTTCGTGGTCATGGTCGTGTCCGTCTTCGTCACTGCCAGGAAGTAAGACCATGTTTTCGGTACCTTTAATGACGTTCGGGGCTCCTTTTTTCCAGCCTTTAGCAGCTTTGGGTACCCAAGATTCCATATTTTCATTGTGGTAAACGAAAACATCCGCATCATGGATGGTAGCCATATCTTTGGCGGATGGTTCATAATCGTGTGGTTCAGAACCAGCAGGGATTAACAATTTGACGTCTCCTTCATCGCCTACAATATTTTTAGTGAAATCGTACATAGGATAAAAAGTCGTGACAATGGATAGTTTTTCTTTACCGTCAGCGGTTTTATCAGAGGTGTTTGTTTTGCCGCAAGCGCCGAAAAGGATTAGCGATAAGGCGGCTAACAGGGGAAGAGTAAATTTTTTCATAGGTGTGCTCCTTTAGTGAATTACGCAATTTTCTTTTGTTTATTGCGCTTATGTTCTTTAATGATTTTAAGTGCGCGTTTTCGTGTTTTGATGTTGGGACTTTTCAGTCGACGATAAGCGCTAGATAAGTCAGTTTTTTCCATTATATATAGGACCTCCATTTCGTAAAAAATAATTTACGGAGTAGCTATTTTGTTGAGGGTTTGAAAGGTTTCTTGAATTTTTTTTGTCTCTAATTCTTTGCCAATCAGAACAATTGTCGTTTCTTGAGGGGGTTGATTCGTCATTTGAAAGGCCACTTGCTGGTTGACGCCTTGCATGGCAATGGCCAAGTCATGCTCCTGTAAGGCGAGAATCCCTTTGAAACGGTATAACTTTTCCTGATGTGTATACATTAACCAATCAAGCCAACGAGTGAAAAGAGGTTCGTTGAGGGCTGAGGACGCCGTTAACGTAAGGGAGTGAAAGGTATGGTGATGATGCTCGTGGGCGTGCTCATGCGGGGAATGAGTCATTTCGTGTTCTGTAAGTGTTGCCGTAAACTTATTTAATTGAAAAAAGTCACTAGCCAAAAGAGGCTCGTTGGCTTGAAAGGATAAAATATCAGCAAAAGGATTAATGGTACGAAGGGTTTCTTGGAACGTTGGTAGCTGAGTGCTGTCTGCTGGTTCCTTGACAGAAAAAAAGAGGCGATCTGCTAAGGCCAGTTGTTTGATGGCTTCGGCTTCTTGAAGCTGCTGTTGCCAATGATGCCCATCAACGACCGTTAAGAGACTGTCTATATAGAAATGATTTTTGATGTGCGGGGTCGTTAAAATTGTTTGAATGATTGGTTGCGGATCAGCAATGCCCGTTGTTTCTAAAATGACTTGGGCAATGGGTTGTTGTTCTTCTTGGTACACTTCTAAGATTGCTGATAAAGAGGCAAGAAGATCTCCTCGTAAGCTGCAACACATGCAACCATTATTTAATTGAATAATTCGTTCCGTGGTTTGTAAAAGTAATGCGTGGTCAACGCCTGTTTGACCAAATTCATTTTCAATAATAATAATTTCTTCTTTAGGAAACGGTGATTGCGCAAGCGCATGGTTAATTAAGGTTGTTTTTCCTGCGCCTAAAAAGCCAGAAACAATGGTGATTGGAATGCCCATCAATTTTTCCTCCTGTTATTTGACTTCAGTGAAAAGTGCGCGGCGCCGTAGTTTTGGTGAATATTTTTTCAGCTGTAATTTTTCTGGTGTATTTCGTTTGTTTTTACTTGTTAAGTAAAGGCGCTCGCCAGTTTCAGCGCAAGCTAACGTAATGGTTTGGCGCATAGTGCCGTCCTCCAATTTGATTTTTTTAATTGCGTATAAAAGATAAAGGGGGCTGCGAGGTCAGCCCAAATGCGACTGTCCTCGCTAGTTGTCTTTATCGAAATAATGAGTTACCAGCTTGCTTTTTTGACGCCAGGAATCAAGCCTTGGTGAGCCAATTCACGGAAACGAATCCGAGACATGCCAAATTTACGCATGTAGCCACGTGGGCGCCCATCTGTTTGATCGCGGAGTTTTAAGCGACTTGGATGAGCATCTTTGGGCAATTTGCTAAGACCTTCATAATCGCCAGCTTCTTTTAAGGCTTGGCGAATAGGCGCATATTTTGCAATCATTGCTTGTTGTTTTTTTGCTTTAGCAATTTTTGATTTTTTAGCCATAAGGCACTTCCTTTCTTTTTGGATTTATAAAATCTAAATCGTAATGGTTACGATTTGAACGGAAGTATATTATCAGGTGTTACGTTGTTTGTCAAGTGAGAATTTTGTTTTTTTTAGGACTTGCTAAGTTGAGAAGTTAGAAATGTTTGTTTTAGCGCTGTTTTGTAGTATCTTTTAAGAAAGAGTAAAAAGGAGTGAAGATGGCAATGGTAGAACGTTTGACGATTATTCGTGGTGTGGAAAAATTTGAATTACAAACGAAAACAGCGCGCTGGGTGTTAGCAAAAGAAGAGGGATATTCGCCAGTTCAAATGCTCGTTTCGGCAATTGGCGCTTGTGGGGGGTACGTGTATCAATCCGTTTTGGAAAATTCGCACATTCCCTTTGAGTTTGAAAAAATAGAAGTCACGTATTCAAGAGAAGTAGAGAGACGCGCACAACCATTAAAACAGGTGACGATTCTCTTTTATGTGTCTGTTCCAGAAGCCTTTCAAGCACGGGCGACAAGGTGTTTGAAGCTTGTCGCCCCAAACTGTCCAGTGATTCAATCATTGGCTGAAAGAATTACTGTCGAAGAAACAGTTGTCTTTAAAAAGTAAACTATTAGAGACATTATCGTTACGAGCGCTTTTCCCATTTTGGATGCCTTGTTTCTGAGAATGTCTTTTTTTAGAGGAGCGTGGGGAAATAGCTGTAGAAACAGGAAATTTTTAATTCATTTGTACAAAATAATACAGACAAAAAACAGATAGTGTTTTTTTCACAAATAAAAAGGTTGCTTTTTTTTCTGTTTTAGTAGATGATGTAAGTAGTTACATCTCTGGTATAACGCTGTTTTTTGAAACGTGTGTTATTTTTTAATTCGTAATAGTTTTTTTAAATCGTTTCACAGAATTACTTTAATTGTTATACAGTTTTTTTAGTTGTTATAGTTTGTTTGTCGGCCTTTAGGAGGTAATCATGATTGAGTTAGTGAATGTGTCGAAAGTCTATCAAGAGACACACGCGTTAAAAAATATTCACTTTTCTGTCCAACCAGGAGAAATCGTTGGGATTGTTGGGAAAAGTGGCTCTGGCAAGTCCACGTTGTTACGTTTGTTGAATTTAATGGAACAACCGAGTGAAGGGGAGATTCGTATTGATGGCAGAAATGTTCAAACCTTCTCTAAAAAAGAAGTTCGCCAGCAGCAACAACAAATGGGGATGGTGTTTCAGCATTACAATTTGTTAGAAAATTTGAAAATTTATGATAATGTTGCGTTGCCTTTGAAACTTTTAAAAGAGAAACAGCCTGAAAAAATTGAGCGTTTATTAACGTTTGTTGATATGGCCCATAAGGCAGAAGCGTATCCTGCTCAGCTTTCTGGTGGGGAAAAACAGCGTGTCTCTATTGCTCGAGCGTTGAGCCGTAATCCAAAATGGTTATTATGTGACGAGGCAACGAGTTCATTAGATGAAGAAAATACAGAAAGTGTCGTTCGACTATTACATAAGACGCATCAGGAATTCCGACCGACTATTTTCTTTGTCAGTCACGAATTAGAAACCGTGAAGCGCTTATGTAATCGTATCTTAGTGATGGAAAAAGGTCAGTTAATTGGCGAATTTCTGAATAATCCTCAGCAATATGAGGAAGAACCGCTTTCCTATTTAGAAAAAGTGGAAAGGAGTTTGCGTCCATGACTTTTTCAGAAACCTTTGCCGAATATTGGCCATCTATGCTGGTTGGTTTAAAAGAAACAGGGATTATGATGTCGATTTCGATGGCTATCTGTTTGCTTGTTGGCTTGCCTTTAGGCTTAGGACTATTTTTGGCTAATCCGAAAGTCAAAGGACATCAACCTTGGCTGTATTGGGTTTTAAATTTCATTGTAACTGTTATTCGCTCGTTTCCTTATTTATTATTTGTGATTGCGTTGATTCCAGTCACTCGTTCTGTTTTAGGAAAGGCGTTTGGCCCAATTCCTTCATCTGTGCCATTGAGTATTGTTGCGATCGCGATTTTTGCTCGCTTGGTTGAACAAGTGCTGTTGGATGTTCCAGAAGAAATTTATTTTTTAGCTAATTCGTTAGGTACCTCGAAAGTCCAATACATTTGGCACTTTTTATTGGTGGAAGCACGTAGCGGATTAGTCCTTGCTTACACAACCACGACAGTGAGTATGGTTTCATATTCCACGGTGATGGGTGTTGTTGGTGGCGGCGGGATTGGCGATTTTGCAGTTCGTGTCGGGTATCAACGGTATGAATACGGTATTATGTATGTTGCCATTGTGATTATGATTGCACTGGTCTTCATTTTACAAATGCTTGGGAACTTCATTGCCCAAAAACTAGACAAAAGAAAGTAGGAGGACAAAAGAATGAAGAAGTTTTATTTAGCAACATTCGCTGTTATTGCAACAGTTATTTTAGCTGCCTGTGGGGGAAATAAACAAGCAGACCAGAAAGAAGACAAGGAGATTACCGTTGCCGTGCAATTGGAATCTTCAAAAGATATCTTGGAGATTGCCAAGAAAGAAGCTGAGAAAAAAGGGTACAAAATTAACATTATGGAAGTGAGCGACAATGTTGCCTACAACGATGCCGTGCAACATGACGAAGCGGATGCTAATTTTGCGCAACATCAACCCTTCATGGAAATGTTTAACAAAGAGAAAAAAGCTGATTTAGTGGCTGTTCAACCGATTTATTATTTTGCTGGTGGTTTCTATTCAAAAGAATATCAAGATGCGAAAGATTTACCTGAAAATGCCAAAGTGGGGATTCCTAGCGATCCAACCAATGAAGGTCGTGCTTTAGCAATTTTAAATGCAAACGGTGTGATTAAATTAAAAGAAGGTGTCGGCTTTAACGGTACGGTGGCAGATGTCGTGGAAAATCCTAAAAACATCACTTTTGAAAGCATTGATTTACTGAATTTAGCTAAAGCCTATGATGAAAAAGACATCGCTATGGTGTTCTGCTACCCAGCCTACTTAGAACCTGCTGGTTTAACAACGAAAGATGCGATCTTGTTAGAAGATGAAGAAGCAAGTAAACATTACGCATTGCAAGTTGTGACACGTAAAGGCGAAAAAGATAGCGAAAAGATCAAGGTTTTAAAAGAAGCGATGACAACAAAAGAAGTTGCTGAATACATCAAGAAAAATTCTAAAGGCGCCAATATTCCTGCGTTTTAATGAATAGAAAAAATGAAGCCTCTTTTTTGAGAAGCTTCATTTTTTTCTTTTCCTTGATTTATAGTATAGTTAATAGGAAGGAGGTGCCGGTGTGGTCGAATTATTTATTTTAATGATGGAACGGGTGGGCTTAATTATTTTACTGGCCTTTCTTTTAGTGAATGTGCCTTATTTTAAGCGTGTTTTATTAAGTCGTGAAAAAATGTCTTCAAAAGTTCAATTGAT
Organism: Enterococcus sp. AZ011; assembly: GCF_050548355.1. NCBI lineage: Bacteria > Bacillati > Bacillota > Bacilli > Lactobacillales > Enterococcaceae > Enterococcus > Enterococcus sp. AZ011. The sequence continues at coordinate 2,657,244 of NZ_CP172959.1, read as the reverse complement.
TTTGATTTTTGGTTTATTTGCTATTATTTCTAATTTTACAGGTATCGAAATCGCTAAGAATCAGATTGTTCCCAACAATTTACTAACCTATTTAAGCAGCAATGCTTCTATTGCGAATACGCGTACGTTAGTAATTGGCGTTTCTGGATTAGTGGGTGGTCCGATTGTCGGCAGTACGGTTGGTTTAATTGCTGGCTTTCATCGGGTTATTCAAGGCGGGGGGCATAGTTTCTTTTATGTGCCTGCTTCTTTAATTGTTGGCTTAATTGCCGGTTTTTTAGGGAGCCGCATGGCAAAGCAAACCGTTTTTCCGTCTGCCGGCTTTTCTGCCATTGTCGGAGCGTGCATGGAAATGATTCAGATGATTTTTATTTTCTTTTTCAGCGGTGATCTAGCGGATGGGGCCACGTTGGTTCGTTTTATTGCGCTGCCGATGATTTTGTTAAATAGCGTAGGAACGTTCATTTTTATGTCGATTCTAACGACGACATTGAAACAAGAAGAGCAGGCCAAAGCGGTTCAGACGCACGATGTTTTGGAATTAGCAGCGGAAACACTGCCATATTTTCGAGAAGGACTCAATAAAAATTCCAGCAAAAAAGTTGCGGAGATTATTAAGCATTATACAAAAGTCAGTGCGATTAGCATGACAAACAGTCATCAAATTTTAGCTCATGTTGGCGCAGGAAGCGACCATCATATTCCAGAGCTAGAAGTCATCACGGAGCTTTCTCGGGAAGTGTTACGGACGGGCCAAATGACCATCGCGCATGCCAAAGAAGAAGTTGGTTGTTCGGACCCTAATTGTCCGTTGCAAGCGGCGATTGTGATTCCATTATTTTCCCATCAGCAAATTGTTGGTACCTTAAAAATGTATTTTACGGATCCAGCGCAATTAACGCATGTCGAGGAACAGTTAGCAGAAGGTCTTGGGACAATTTTTTCTTCACAAATTGAATTAGGTGAAGCGGAAGTACAATCAAAATTACTTAAAGAAGCTGAAATTAAATCCTTGCAAGCGCAAGTGAACCCGCATTTCTTCTTTAATGCCATCAATACTATTTCCGCATTAATGCGGAAAGACAGTGAAAAAGCGCGGAAACTATTGCTCCAATTAAGCAAATACTTTCGAGGCAACTTGCAGGGAGCCGTGCAAACTACGATCCCAGTTTCACAAGAACTAGAACAAGTAAAAGCCTATTTGTCATTAGAACAAGCACGGTTTCCGAATCGTTATCAAGTAACATTTGACGTGGAAGAAGCGGTTGCTTCAGAAAAAGTACCGCCGTATGCGATTCAGGTGTTAGTGGAAAATACCATCAAGCATGCATTTGGCAGCCGGAAGGAGAACAATCAAGTCCGGGTAGTGGTCAAAGCAAAACAACACAAATTACATGTGGATGTGTATGACAATGGGCAAGGGATTCCTGAAGAACGCCGCTTGCTATTAGGAAAGACGACAGTGACTTCGGAAAAAGGCACCGGCACGGCACTGGAAAACTTGTCCCGCAGAATGGCGAACCTTTATGGATCAGAAGGTTGTTTTTTAATTGAAAATTTAGAGACAGGCGGGAGCCATGTTCATTTAGAAATCCCGATGGAACAGGAGGAATTAGATGCACGTATTAATCGTTGATGATGAGCCCTTAGCACGAGAAGAATTGAGCTATCTTGTTTCCCAACATCCGCAAGTGACGAGCGTTGCAGAAGCGGATTCTGTGGCGGAGGCAATGGAAGAGATGATGGATCAAAAGCCAGATTTGTTATTTTTAGATATTCATTTGACCGATGAAAGCGGGTTTGATTTAGCGGAAAAATTAACCCATCTTAAAAAAGCGCCCTACTTGGTCTTTGCAACCGCCTATGATCAATATGCGTTAAAGGCCTTTCAAGTGAATGCAAAAGATTATATTTTGAAACCTTTTGAAGAAGAAAAAATAACACAAGTCATTGAAAAAGCATCGAAAGAAATGGGTCAAGCTGTCCCAGAAAACACTGCCGAAAAAGGACCAAAATCTGAAGCAATACCTATTCAAGGGGAAGACCGCATTTATCTTGTGGCGCCAGAAGATATTTACCTCGTTTCTGTCGAAGAACGGCAACTGAGCATTTTTGTAGATCAACAGGTCTACAAGATGACAGGGACCCTCAACAGTATCGAACAAAAATTACCTGCCACGCTCTTTATTAAAACGCATCGAAGTTTCATCTTAAATCGAACAAAAATTCAAGAAATCCAGCCGTGGTTTAATAACACGTTGCAAGTAATTTTAACCAACGGCTCAAAAGTACCTGTTAGCCGTTCATACGTCAAAGAATTTAAAGAAAAACTTGGCTTAAGTTAAAAAATCACCACTTGAAATGTCGAATGCATTTCAAGTGGTGATTTTTGCATTTGGTGAAGAAATTCTGGCATTTCATGAAAAAAAGCCCTTAAAAAAACGTTTTCTTTATATACTTAACCCATAGAAAACAGACAAAAGGGAGCGAAGAAGAATGGAAAAGAAAGTATATTCATTTTTACAACAAGCAGCAGTTTTTGCCATTATTATGTTAATCGCCAACGGCTTGGCGTTCATTTCCCCAATACCAATGCCTGCTTCAGTAATTGGCATGGTGTTATTGTTCATTGGTTTATGTACAAAAGTTGTTAAATTGGAGCAAGTGGAAGGGCTAGGTAATAGCTTATCAACGGTTATTACATTTTTATTTGTTCCTTCAGGGATTTCCTTAGTTAATTCTTTAGGGATTATGCAACAATTTGGCGTTCAAATTGTTTTTGTTATTTTAGTAGCGACACTAGCGTTACTAGCAACGACTGGTTGGACGGGCGCCTTTTTATTGCATATGAAAGATGCTCGAAAAGAAAAAGAACCCGCAGCAACGAAGAAAGCGAAAGGAGAGGTTCGCGCATGAATCCGTATGTTGGCATTATTATTTCATTAGCTGTATTTGGCATAGGTACTTGGTTGTTTAAAAAAAGTAAAGGTTTCTTCTTATTTACGCCATTATTCGTTGCGATGATTTTAGGCGTTGTCGTTTTAAAAGTAACAGGAATTAGTTACGAGCAATACAATGAAGGTGGCAAATATATCAGCTTCTTTCTAGAGCCTGCGACAGTAGCGTTTGCGATTCCTTTATATAAAAAGAGAGACGTGTTGAAAAAATATTGGTTAGAAATTTTAACGGCGTTAACAATTGGTTCTTTTGGTTCGCTAGTGGCTGTTTATTTTGCAGGAAAAGTGATTGGCATGGATAATCATTTAGTGGCCTCAATCTTACCACAAGCAGCTACAACAGCGATTGCCGTACCTATTTCTCAAACTGTTGGCGGCATTGCTTCCATTACGGCGTTTACTGTAATCTTCAATGGTGTACTAACCTATGCCTTGGGCCGAATTGCATTGAAATGGTTTAAAATTAACAATCCAATCGCCAAAGGTTTAGCTTTAGGTGCGGCCGGACATGCCCTAGGTGTGGCAGTTGGCATAGAAATGGGCGAAACAGAGGCTGCTATGGCTAGTATTTCTGTCGTAGTGGTTGGTGTAGTTACTGTTTTAGTAGTTCCTTTCTTTGCAACGGTCATTGGTCTATAAAAAAGTGGGCTTCCCCACTCTTTTATGAGTAGCTAATTTCTATCAGCTAGCAGTCTCTGCTTATTCTGTTCCCGCCGTTTATCAATTTTTAAGCCTGGGACAAAAATCCAAAGTGATTTTTGTCCCAGGCTCTTTTGTGTTGTTCACAGGATTTTTTGAATATAGATAGGTCGGATTGACCGGTCTTTTTATAGAATGGTTGCTCCTAAAGTTTGTTTAAAGTGGCGTAATGCCCATTCGTGTCCTTGTTCATCAAAACTAGCAACGGCATGCTCGGGAATCATTAATTGATAGCCTAAATTATAGGCATCGACAGCCGTATGCAACACGCAAATATCTGTACAAACACCAGTTAAACAAAGCTCTGTAATTCCTCGTTCTCGTAACCGAATGTCCAAATCTGTGCCACTAAAAGCAGAATAGTGCCGTTTGTCCATCCAATAAACGGTTGCCTCATTTTTGTGAGCTTGATAAAAATCAGCTAGCGAGCCAAACAGATTACGCCCGTCAGTTCCTAAGACATTGTGGGGCGGGAAAAGTTTATTTTCAGGATGATAGTGATCTAGGGGGTCATGCCCATCAATGGCAAAAACCACAAAATCGCCATTGTCAAAATAGTGCTTTGTTTGTTGAACAAGGGCCGTTTCAATGGCTTGTCCAGCGGCACCAGTGGTTAGTTTTCCGTCTGTGGCGACAAAATCATTCGTATAATCAATGGAAATCAGAGCTTTCATTTGGCAACCTCCTAAAGGTTAAAGTCATTTTGTTCATTTTACAGCTTTTAAGAAAGCATTTCAAATGATAAAAGTACATCAAATTCTAAAAAAGCTGTTTCAAAATAAACGCTTTGGCTAAAAAACATGCTATAATTTTGCTACAAATTAAAGCAGGTGAATAGAGTGAAAAGAAAAATCGTACGTTTTATCCTTTGGTTGTTAGGAATCCTTGTGGTTATTTGCTTAGGCGTGTTTCTCGCCTTTCAATTATCTCCTAAGCCAGGCGCTTGGGTCATCAACCAGTTATTCGCAGGTGAAGTTGAAATAAAAGATTCAGCTTCCTATGATAAAGCATTGCCCAATGTCCAATTGCAAGAAAATCAAACATACCCTTCTTCAAGAAAAAAGAATACCTTTGATTTGTATTATCCCCAAACGTCAAAACAAGCGGTACCAGTCGTTTTATGGGTCCATGGTGGTGGCTATGTGGGAGGAGATAAGTCTGGGATGAAAGAGTTTGCGACACGTTTAGTGGCTGATTCCTCAGTTGCCTTTATTTCAATGAATTATGAATTAGCACCAGATGCACCTTATCCAAGCCAGCTCCAGCAGGTCAATGAACTTGTTCAATTTTTATTAGAAAAGAAACAAGCGTATCCCATGTTAGATTTATCTAAGCTTTTTATTGGCGGGGACAGTGCGGGTGCACAGATTGCTCTACAATATGCAACAGTTCAAACCAATGCCAACTATGCCAAAGAACTAGGGATGACTGCAGCATTGCCGGCTAGCCATTTAAAAGGCACGCTCTCGTATTGTGGTCCGGTGGATTTGAAACAAATGGCCAACCAACAAAGTGATAATCGTTTTATGAAATTTTTCGTTAAAACAGTGGCTTGGTCCTTGCTCGGCACTAAAGACTGGCAGACGAGTGCAGAACTGCAAGAAGTGAGTTTAGTGGATAAAGTCACCAAAGAATTTCCCCCGACGTATCTAACAGATGGCAATAGCTTTTCATTCCAAGAGCAAGGACTAGCCTTGGTTCAGCGGTTAAAAACTTTAAATGTTCCAGTTTCAGCTCTCTTTTTCAAAGATAAGAAAGCAACGATCACCCACGAATATCAATTCGACTATCAAACAAAAGAAGCTAAACAATGTTACCAAGAAACAGTCCAGTTTGTGAATACGTATAAATAAACAGAGGCCTTAGAAATATTTCTAAGGCCTCTGTTTATTTATTTTTGTCATTTTTTTAGCTGAGAAATATGTATAAATTAAACAAAAATGTTTATTTAATGATGTTTACATGAGAAAAAATCCGTGCTATACTACGAACTCGTTTGTTAATTTTAATGTTAAAAACAACGTTTTTGTTATTTTTGTGAACAAATTAACATTTTTATCTTACAAAAACAGCAAAAAATTCGTTTAGTTAACAAAAAGAAAATTAAAAAATAAATTTTTTTTTTGAAATTAAGAAAATATCTTTAAAAAAATCAGAAGAAAACTTCGTATACTTGAGCCATAGGTTGGTTGTGGAAAGTTTACTTCGAGGGAGGAGTGATGAAGTTAATGAAAAAGAAAATCGCTGTTTTATTGGCAACTTGTTTACTTGTACAACCATTTTTATCTGTTTCAGCGTGGGCGATTGAAGGGGAGCAACAAACGGAACGTACGCAGACACAGCCAAAAACAGCAGAAACCAGTACAAGTGAAGCAACAAAAGAAAGCAGCGCACATTCTACAGAACAGTCATCAATGACTGAATCTAGTGCTATCACAGAAAAAGTAACCACCTCTTCCACAGAAACAAAACCAAGCGAAGAGCAGAAGCAAATCACGTTGACCTTTGAAACAACGGATCAAGCTTTGTTTCAAAATGATGCCAAAAGTTATCAAGTGGTAAAAGAAAAAAATCAGCCACTTCGGACAGAAGAATTACCAAAATGGGCGAATAGTGAGGAAAATGCGACTTTCGTTGGCTGGTCTTACCAAGGAAAAACATATACAAATGAAGAACTTCTTCAATTAGAGTTTTCAGAAGATACACAACTTACGGCTGTCTTTAAACAGAAACTGACACGCATGGCCAGAGCTATCTCAGTTGATCAGTCCATTGCGGACACAATTGCCCCTGCAGATAAAACAAAAGTGATTGTTGTGCCAAGTCCTGCAGGAGATGGAGCAGCGTACAAAGAATATGCATCGACAGAGGCTGGTTTGAAAGAAGCCTTGTTTGATTTGTATCAACAGGGGAACAATGGCGATTTCACTCTTTATATAGGAAACAATATTACGACGAGTGCGGCGACCACCGCTAAAGTGATTCCTGACACCGTTACGGCAAGTAATATGACCTTTTACGCCTTGCAAGGCAAGGTCAATCATTTAGTGATTACTGGAAACAGCGCGGATCCGATTAGTATGGATACAACTTTACCTACAGGTTCCAAAACATTGGCACTAGGAATTGTTCACTTCGGTACAGATATTACTTTAAGAAATATTTCTTACACAGGATCACAAATGTATTTAAACGGTCATAGTTTGTCCTTGAATGGTGGTTCTATCGGGAATGGTTTCTCTGTGTTTGGCGGAACGGATTCAGGCGATGTTACAGGAAATCCTGTGATTACAGTAAATAGCACAGGTTCAGGTACGTGGTATTTTTATGGCGGAAATAATAATGGTGGAACTTTAAAAGGAAACCCAACGTTGCTCATTAATAACACGGTCTCCGGAATCAATACGCTATCAGGCGGTGCAAATCTAGGTACAGTCGATGGGAATGTAACCGTTTCTGTTAAACGAATCAATGGTGCTCTTTCTAATTATTATGGTGCAGGAATTGGTACAGCAGCAAACCCAATTTCTGTGACCGGGAGTGTTTTCAATGAGTTAGACATTGCAGCGGAAGCAAATAGTTCTTTTAGGATGTCCACTTACTATGGTGGCGCACTTTATGGAAACATTAATGGTACCATTAAAAATTCATTATCTGGATATGGCGGTTGGAGTTCAAGAGGGCCTTATGTTGGTGGTTCAGGTCGTGGGAATATTGGAACAAATCGTGGAACAAATGCAATTTCCACAACCCTCGATGCAAGTAATTATACAACCTATGGACCAAGTATTATTGGAGCCAATCGTTATAACGGCACAATAACAGGAAATATTGAAAATACGGTTATTGGTGGAACAACAGCTGCTCAAGGCGGTATAGGTAATTTTGATGGTGGTAGTGGAACGGAAGCTGATCGATTATCAAAAGCAGCACTAGGGGCTTCCAATGAAGGTATCTATGATGCTTATACATCAGAGCAACGGGCAAAATTAGCTTTTGATAGTGCAACTTATAAAATTTTAGGAAATATTCACTCACATCTTGTTAAAGGTTCATTTGGTAATGCGGATCTGTGGCGAACAACCGCAGCTGGTGTAGGTGGTTACGTAGAAGGTAAGGCAACTATAGAAGTTGGAACACAAACAGGCGATGGCACAGCTGGCGGCGATGGCTTGGTTTATAAAGGAAGTCGTCCAACTGACACGAATTATTCTTCTAGTAGAAATAATTTAGCGAATGCGAAAGATTTTGATATTGCTGGCGGTGGTCTTGTCATTGGCCGAGATGCTTGGACTATCTACATTCGCGGTGAGTCAAATACAGTAATTAATAATGCTGTAGCTCGACGAACATACGGTGGTTTATTTTCTGGCGTTGTTGAAGGGAACACCTCTAATACATTGAATGGAGGTATTGTCGATACCTTAGAAGGAAGTGGTTATGAAGGCGGTCGAGTTTATGGAAATGCCCAAGCAACTGTCAGGAATGGTCAAGTTGACTGGTTCTTATCTGGTGGTGGCTGGAATGATAAAAAAATTGTCGGGAATGTTGGAGTAACCGTTTATGATGGTGTCATTAATGCCTCAATGGGAGCATCTTATGGTGCTTCAAGTGATCATACTGTTACTGGAAATTCTAATAATATTGTTTACGGTGGCGACTTTTCTGGTACTCCTCGTGAAGGAACGAATGGTTTTTCTGGCGGAATAACAAATGTTGGTTCTTTGTTAGGAAACGCAAATTTGACCATTGATTTAAGAAACTACAATCGCGAGTTTAAATTGCCTTCGGGAACGTCTATTTCAGGAGGTGTTCCTTATAACGGAACAACTAATTTAGGAACAGATGATTCTAATACAATTACGCTAAATATCTATACAAAACCAGGTTCAGATGTTTTGAATGGTGCAGCTATATACGGAGATGGCGCGCGGACGTCCTCATATACAAAAAGTGGCAAAATTATTATGAATATTCAAGCAACAGGTTCAAGTATTGGTAACTTATATGCAACAAATTATGGTAATGCCCCTACGACAGGGCTGTTACGTGATGTCGAGATAAATTTACAAGGTGCCAAAACAATCAATGGATTATCTGGTGGAAATGCAACAGATAGTTTCACCAATACCATTGTTTCTAAAAATGCTCAGAAAGTTGTCATTAACATTGGCGAGAACGTTGACGGCACCAATAACTATCAAACAGAACCACTAAATGCGACAGGCTTAGGCGTTGTCAACTTTACGGAATTAAATGTCACCAATGGCATTAAATTAATGGCTAATGGTGGGAACATCAAAAATGGCGTTTCTGCTACTGCCGCGAACCATAGTACGACTTACAATGAATTCGGATCAATTCATCTATCTAAAAACGCTGGAATTGGGATCACCAACACAGCCAATTTAATTTCAGCTAGCAAACTAACGGTTCAGGATCATGCAACATTAGAAACAATTCCTGGTACAGGTAAAGTAAACATTGCGGATTTTGAAGCTGTCGATCCAACAAAAGATGAACTTTTATGGATTAAACCAACGACAGATACAACTGCTTTGGTGGATAGCACAGGGACTTGGTTTGGAAATGTCAAAGCCTATCAGGTCTTGACGATTAATCCAACGGTCAATAATGCTACAAAACTTACGCCAACAACGTTTCATGGGATTGAAAAAGCGACTGGAAAAACATTTATTGGCGATAACGATGTGACCAAGGGCGCCAATGGCTATGGAATAGCAATTCCTGGCTCTATCATCGATTATGAAGTGGAAACGCCTGGAATTGTGGCAGGTGCAGGTACTATTTCTCATGATGTAAAAGAGGTCAAAGCCGGCAATGCGCCATTAACCTTACAAGCGTGGGGCACCGAAGTAGCTGGACAAAAAGTTCAAAAAGGACGTTTGATGATTCCGACCTCAAGTGCTTTAACACCAACCCTAAGCTTCCTTCCTGACGAAGTAACAGGTTCTTGGTTGCACCAAGGAACGGTTAAGTCTAGTGAAGTTGGGAGCGCGATAGAGCAAATTCCAGAGCAAAAAGATACCACCCCGCTTTCATGGAAAGCGACGAATATGAACTACAGTTATCAGGTGAAAGTTCAATTTTCAAATAAAGTGGAACTTTCGGGGCAATCGGTGATTGTCACAGAAGATGAGGCAGCGCAACTAACGACTGTCGATAAAGTAATAGAAATGCTCGGTGCAAAAGGTCGGCCGTTTTTCAAAACCTCATTAAAAGAGACGGATTTACCACAAATTCAAGCGCCGTTAGCAGAAAAAACTGTATCGCGGACACATGATATTCAATTAGAAGCAGGGACGTCAGGAGATAATTTGCAAAACAAAACGGTTCATTTAGTTGTTGTGAAAAATGAAAGTGTCCTTGCCAAAGATCGTTCGTTTGCCTTGTATGCGACAAGTGCGCATTTGAAATTAAAAGAAGCAAATGGCTTAACGAATTCAGACGAGTTGGCACAATGGACACAAGCAACGGTGATTTTCGCAGATGGTCGGGCCAATCAAACACCAAGTCTTGATGCCGCAACCTTCCAAGCCATTCAGCAAGCGAAACCAGAAGAATTAGCCAAAACGGTGCCAGCCAATTATCAATTTACAGAAGCTGGTGAAACGTTAAATAAAAAAGTCAATGTGTCTATTTCAGGTGAATTAACGTTAGAAAAAGTACCTAAAACAATTGATTTTGGCAAACAAAAAATTTCTGCCAAGCCAGAAGTTTACTGGCCAACTCTTTCAGATGATTTAGTCGTTCAAGACACACGCGGGACAGAAAGTACGCCTTGGAAACTGAATGTTCAGGTAACGAATCCCTTAACGAACGGCACAAATCAATTGGAAGATTTGTCATTGGTTACAGACAAAGGAGAATTTTTACTCAATAAAGGAGATACGGTTGTTACAGAAAATGAAGGCTCCGGTTCAGGTAGTTATACAATTAACCAAGGTTGGGGTGCGGCAAACCAACGGGGACTTAAACTATCTGTGCCAGTCGAGAAACAAAAAGTTGGCGAATTCAAAGGGACATTGTCATGGTCATTAGTCATGGCACCATAACAAGGAGGAGAGAAGTGAGATGAAAAAATACCTTTTGCTTAGTTGTTTTTTAGGTCTTTTCAGCTTCTGTCATTCAGACACTGCGTTTGGGGAAGCAGCTTATGAAAATAGTGGTGTTGTCTCCTTTTATGGAACGTATGAATATCCCACAGAAGAGTCGACAACAGCGACTAGTAATTCTTCCACAACGACCGAACCCACCAAGCCAGCTGACGGAGGCGCTTCATCCGTCCTTTCTTCTGGCGTATATGGGTCGCGACAAGGAAGATTACCAGCGACAGGTACCATCAATCAAGCACCATTTATTTATTTGGGAATCAGCCTTATCACTATAGGCATATTATTTATTAAAAGGAGAAGAGAAGATGAAAAAAACAGTATTAGCAGTAGTAGGGATTGTAGGATTTAGCGGTGTCCTAGCGACACAACAAGCATTTGCGGAAGACATTAACGTGAACTATACAAGTAATGGCGCCATTACATTTGAACCAGATACAGATCCAACGAAGCCAGTTAATCCAACCAATCCAGATGAAAAAGTTGAACCAGAAGATCCAACTGACCCAACTGGACCAAAACCAGGGACTGCAGGCCCCTTATCAATTGACTATGCTTCAAGCTTTCAATTTGGCGCCCAAAAAATCACTTCCGATACGAAAGATTATTACGCACAAATTCAAACATTTAAAGATGGAACAACAGGTCCCAACTATGTTCAGGTAACGGATAAACGTGGGACACAAGAAGGCTGGACGTTAAGCGCTGTACAAAATGGGCAATTCAAAACAGCCCAAAATGAAGAATTAGTGGGGGCCGCTTTATCGATTGCCAATGCAGGTGTGACATCGATTGTTGATGCCGCATACGCGCCAACACCAACAGCAGCACATACCTTTGTTCCTGGAACAGAAGTAGAATTAGTCAAAGCAGAAGATGGCAAAGGAATGGGGACTTGGGTCTATCGTTTTGGGAAAGATGCGACAGAAGGTGCTACTGCCGTGAAATTAAATGTCCCAGGTAAAGCGATTAAATTAGCAAAAGAATATCGTACGACCTTAACATGGACATTGAAATCTGTACCAACGAATGTTGGAGGCTAAGTAAATGAAAAAAACAGTCGTCTACTCCTTGTTATTCGGAACAATGTTGCTTGGCGCCACTGTTCCTGCTGAAGCGGCGACGGTCGTTTTTGATAGCGAACAGTCGATTGTTTTTACCCCAAGCACAGATGGGACGGATCCAGTAAATCCAGAAAATCCCGATCCAGAAAAACCAGTTCGACCAGTCGATCCAACGAATCCTGATGGACCTAATCCAGGTACCCCTGGGCCACTTTCCATCGATTATGCCTCAAGTTTGGATTTTGGGAGTAATGAGATATCGAATAAGGATCAAACGTATTTTGCCAGAGCGCAAACCTATAAAAATCCAGATGGTTCAGCAAGTGAATTGGCAACTGCTAATTATGTACAAGTAAGTGATTTACGGGGAACCAATGCTGGCTGGGTTTTAAAAGTGAAACAAAATGGTCAATTTCGTAATGCAGAAACATTACACAAAGAATTAACAGGCGCCACCGTCGCCTTTACTGAGCCCAGTGTTCGCTCAAATGCGACGGACGTATTGCCGCCAACTGCTACCGCAAACATTCAATTAGATGCTGCGGGCGCAGAAACTGTTGTCATGCAAGCCCCAGAAAAGACCGGCGCCGGAACGTGGATCACGCTGTGGGGGCAAGCAGAAAAAGTGACCGAAAAAAATCAACAAGGACAGCAAGTAAATGCCACGATCACACGGGCAATCTCACTAACTGTTCCCGGGAAAACCCCTAAGGATGCAGTACAATATAAAACAACATTGACTTGGCTACTTTCAGATGTACCAGTAAATAATGGAGGGAAATAAATGAAAAAGACAAAAGTAATGACATTGATGGCAACCACAACTTTAGGCGCATTGGCACTTGTACCAATGAGTGCATTAGCAGTTGACGGTGGTGAATACCAAACAAACGGAGCGATTCAATTTGCACCAAATACGAACCCAACGAATCCAGTTGATCCGACGAATCCAGATCCGGATAAACCAATTACGCCAGTTGATCCAACTGATCCGACAGGACCTAAGCCAGGGACAGCAGGTCCGTTATCCATTGACTATGCATCTAGTTTATCTTTTGGGGAACAAACGATTACCTCAAAAAATATGACCTACTATGCAGAAACACAAAAATACAAAGATAATGCTGGTGCCGACCAAGAAGGCCCGAACTTTGTTCAAGTCTCAGATAATCGTGGGACTGAAACAGGTTGGACGCTAAAAGTAAAACAAAATGGTCAATTCAAAACTGAAGCCAACCAAGAACTAACAGCGGCCAAAGTAACTTTAAGCAACGGACGCGTGGTTTCAGCTTCACAATCTGCAAAACCAACGACAGCGCCAGCTACGATTGAATTAAACCCAACTGGGGCTGAATCAGTGGTCATGGCTGCTGGCGATAAAGAAGGTGCGGGTACGTACTTAATGAGCTGGGGCGATAGTGTAGATACCGCTAAAACAAGTATTTCCTTAGAAGTACCTGGTTCAACCACAAAATATGCGAAAAAATACACGACAACTTTTACTTGGACTTTGACAGATACACCTGCTAACACAGGAAACTAAGAACGACAGCATACACGCAAGATCGGGATATAAGTCAAAAATTTTTGGCTTATCTTTCGGTCTTTTGGTGCTTATAATACAACAAAGAATGACAGACATAGGAGAATGAATATGAACAGATGGAAAGTATATGCAACGGTAATCGCTTGTATGTTATTTGGCTGGATTGGCGTGGAGGCGCACGCTTCTGAATTTAATTTTGCGGTCACACCAACAATTCCCGAAAATCAAGTGGATAAATCAAAAACCTACTTTGACTTAAAAATGGCGCCTGGTGCCAAACAAACCGTAGAAATTCAGTTACGCAATGATACAGATGAAGACATTACCATTGAAAATACGGTGAACTCAGCGACAACAAATTTAAATGGCGTAGTAGAATATGGCCAAAACGGGATCAAACCTGACAAAACTTTACGCTTTAACTTAAAAGATTATGTGGAAGCACCGAAAGAAATCATCTTGCCGAAGCATTCCCAAAAGACCTTACCTTTAACCATCACGATGCCTAAAGATTCTTTTGATGGCGTGATGGCTGGCGGTATAACACTCAAAGAGAAAAAGAAAGAAACCACGACTTCTGCGGATCAATCAAAAGGGTTAGCTATTAATAATGAATACTCCTATGTTGTGGCCATTATTCTTCAGCAAAATGAGACAAAGGTTCAACCAGATTTAAAATTACTGGGGGTTAAACCAGGCCAAGTCAACGCGCGAAACGTCATCAATGTTTCTTTACAAAACCCACAAGCGGCCTATTTAAACCAATTACATTTAATCAACACTGTTTCAAAAGGAGGCGAAACGCTTTACCAATCCGATACTGAGGATATGCAGGTGGCACCAAACTCTAACTTTAGTTACCCAATTTCTTTAAAAGGGGAACGATTAACGCCAGGGAAATATGTCTTGAAATCAACGGCCTATGGTGTAAAAGATGAAAAGGGCACCTATCAAGTCAAAGGCGCCAATGGTGAAGAACGGTACCTGTACAAATGGGAATTTACAAAAGAATTTACTATTTCTGGGGACGTTGCTAAAGAATTAAATGAAAAAGACGTAACCATTAAAGGAACCAATTGGTGGTTGTATCTACTGATTGCATTAATCATTCTAGCGCTGCTCTTATTGATTTTCTTCTTGTATCGTAAAAAGAAAAAAGAGGAAGAACAACAATCTGAGCAATAAAAAGGGCTATCTATTGACAAAAAGGGTTTTCCTTGTAAAAGTAAAGGTACTTTTACAAGGAATTGCTTCCCATAAAGTAGAGGTAGAGAGAGTGAGAAGCCATGAGAAAAAAGTATCTTTTTTTATTTAGTTCTTTGCTAATTTTTACGGCTGTCGAAATAGAACCAATTCAAACATTGGCGACACCTATTTATAATCCCTTAGAACCAACGGAAGAAATTCAACCAAAACCAGAATCAATCACCCCTCAGGAAAAGTCAGAACCGGAACAACCTGCGCCAACCCCTCCGGAAGATCAAAAAACTACGGTTCCTTCTGAAGAAAAAAAGCCTTCACCAAAGAAAAAAGACAAACCTGTGGAGAAACCGGCAATGTCAAAAGAAAAAAAGAAACAAACAAAAGAAACAACGGCTCATCCTTTACAAGTGAATAAAGATTTTGTCTTTCCTAACGGACTTGGTGCAGGCGGCGATGAAGAATCTGAAAGCTATTTAGCAGCGGTTGGGTACTTTCTTTCAGGAAATGGATTGTATGGGAAAAAAATGGATGTGAGAGAAGTCTATGATATTGATGATGTTTTTAAATAAAGTGGATAAAAGAAAAATCGCCTTATTTCAGTTACTGGAAAATGCACCGATGTTAACAGAGTCAAAAGAAACTGTAATGCAGGAGTTAGAATTATCTGAATTTATCGTAAACAAAACGGTCGCTGAATTAAATGCCGATTTTATTGAATTTGGTTTATCAGAGGATTTTCAAATTGTGAGCGATGGTATTTTCTTAACGCTTAATGAATCAGGAACGGAAACTTCTGCTACTTTGATTGATTGCTATATTAAAGAGTCGTTACGTTTTGCTATGTTTCAAGATTTCTTTTTTCAGCGTTTTGATTCTGTAAATGAGTTTGCGTTAGAACACTTTGTTAGTCACACATTGGCTTATAAGGAGTTCAAGGAATTAAAGAAAATGCTGGAAAATTATCAAATTACAATTAATAAAGAATTTCACTTGGTGGGAAATGAAACCAATTTACGCGAAGTAACAACACTGGTTTTTTTACAATTATACCAACGTGATTTTTCATTGTACGGTAAAAAAGTTTTAGAGCAGATTCGGAACTTTGAGCTATTTTTTTCTGAGAAGGTTCATCTTAATCAGCGTGCGGGCTATGCACAAGCTAAATGTTTTCATTTTTTGGCGGTTTCTTTAGTACGAACGCAGCAACAGTTTTATGTAGAGAAAAAAGTAGATTCGCAAGTGTTAAAACAATTAGCCGGTGACAATCAGCAGAATGTTTTCAATTGGTTAGAGAGTCTTCAAATCCCAGAACCACAACGAACAAACGAAGGCAATTATTTACTCTTATTTTTAATTGCTGAAGAGTGGCTTCAAGTAGCTTCAGCAGCACTTTGCCAAAGATTTGCAGAAATTCAACAATTGAATCGTGACTTGTTAAGCTATTTAAAAATACAATTTCAGCTTTCCGAGGAAGTCCTGCGAGGTTTTGAACAAAAAGTAACAATCGTTCATTTTAAATTGTTCCATTTTCCAATAGAAGCAAACTATAGTTATCGCAAAATGGATATAACCTACTTTGCAGAAACGTATACAGAGTATTTTTCTGCTAGTCGACAATTTATTCAAGAACAAAAAACGAATCCCGCTGTTTGGGATGCCAGACGGTTTTTATTTTATCGGTATCTGTTGTTAATGGTGGATGCGTTACCATTGAAAAAAGTTTTGGCTCCGATTACATTGTGTGTCGACTTTTCCTTTGGTGAAGCCTATAATCGTATGATACAAAAAAATATTGAAAAAATTACGGAATGGAATATCATTTTCAAAGCACATGTAGATGAAAGTGTACAATTAATTTTATCGGATATTCATTTTGTCGATTGGCCTGAGATTACCCAAATTATTTGGCTAGCGCCACCACGTCCTGTTGATTGGTCGCATTTTATTAAAACGCTGAGTGCACTAAGACCGCACTCGGGAGAAGAAAACAAGGTCGGGACAGCACCGCTTAGCTCCGAGAAATAAGAAGAAATTTCCGGAAATTGTTCTTTAATTCTTGGATAATTTCGGCTTATTTCCGAAGGAGCTGGTTCTGTTCCCGCCGTTTATCAGATTTTGAGCGTGAAGCAAAAATCCAAAGTGATTTTTGTACCACGCTTTTTCTTTTAGAATATAAAAATTAAAAATAATAAAAAAGTTGAAACTTTTTATGCTTGTGATTCGTCTATATAAGTGTACAGGAAAGGAGGCTCCAGAAATCGATGGTTTTCGATGGTTGGAAAAGAAAAAAACAAATTCGCGCGTTAGAAACGCTTGTGGATACCAAATATGAAAAAATGTATCGCATTGCCTTTAACTATACACATTCGAAAGAAGATGCCTTGGATGTGATTCAAGAAAGCTTTGAAAAGGCACTGAAGGCCATCCAAAAAGGACCCGATATTAAGGATTTTGACGCGTGGTTCTTTCGAATTCTGCTTTCTGTAGCGACAGATTATTGGCGTAAAAAGAAACGAGAAGCTGTTCATATTGAAAAAGATGAACATGTGTTAGCCCTTTTAAATAATCCCCAACGCAGTTTTTTAGAAATTGAAGAAATTATTAATCAATTAGATAGTCCCAATCGTGAAATTATTCTATTAAAATTTTTTGAAGGATTTACGCTAAAAGAAATCGCTTTGATCCTGGATATTAACGAAAACACGATTAAAACGAAGATGTACCGCAGTTTGAATGAACTCCGAAGTCTATTGAATTAGTAAAAGAAAGGAAGCGAAAAAATAATGGAAGATTTTGTAAAAAGCGTTGTTAAAAACTTTTCAAAAGAATACCGCCAACAACCGTTGCCAACGGATCTACAAGCGGAAGTCAAAGCGCGTTTTCATAAAGAGAAAAAGCGGTACACCTGGCTTCGTTTTAGAAACCGCTCACTGCAAAGTAGTCTAGTAGTGGCTTGTGGCTTTGTCTTATCAGTCAATTTGTTTCCAGGTTTTAGTGAAGCAGCCCGCAACATCCCTGTGTTAGATAAAATTGTTCAATTAGTCACCATCAAAACGTTGACAGCGAAAAAACAGGAAAGTGAAGTAAACATCGATGTCCCTAAAATCCAAACATCCCAAGAATCTTCAGTAGCCGACACGCTCAACAAAAAATACTTGAAAGAAGCCCAAACAGAATTTCAACAAGTCAAAGGGCAATTGTTTGATGGTTCTCGTGTTTCAGTCACTGGAGATTATGAAAAAGTCGTGGACGACCGTCGCTTCCTAGTGGTCAAACGAACCTTCACAGAAATTAAAGGCAGTTCTGCGACGACAACAAAATATGACACCATCGATAAACGAGCCAATGTTGTCGTTTCACTCCCCTTAATTTTTAAAAATGATTTTTACATTGATGTCATTAGTAGTGAAATTAAACAACAAATATCAGACCAAATGAAGAACGATAGCAATAAAATATACTGGTCCGAAAAAGAGGATGCCCCCAGTGATGTTCAACCCTTCAAAAAAATTAAAAAGGACCAACCTTTCTATATCAATGAAAAACACCAATTAGTGATTGTGTTTCCTCAAGGAGAAATTGCGCCTTACTATATGGGCACCCCTGAATTTGTGATCCCTAATCAAGTCATTGAGAATGAATTGGCAGCGCCTAATTATTTAAAATAAACTCAGTAAAAAACACGCGACATTTCTTAAAACTGTCGCGTGTTTTTTGCTGACCTAACCAAGTCAGTTGCGGTTTTACTGAGAGAAGCGTACACTAGAATTAAGCATAACAAGAAAGGGCGAATGGCAATGGAAAAATCAGAAAAAATTAGTATTTTACAAGATGTGGTTAAAATTAAATCTGTAAATGGAAACGAAGAAGAAGTGGCAATCTATTTACAAAATCTTTTGAAAAAATATGAGATCCCTTCTGAACTTGTTTCTTATGCACCAAATCGTAGTAGTTTGGTTGCTTATTTAGGTGAAAACCGAGAAAAAGTCTTAGGGTTTAGTGGCCACATGGACGTGGTTTCTGAAGGGGATGAAAGTCAATGGACTTTCCCACCATTTGCGGCCCATATTGAAGGAAATAAATTGTATGGCCGTGGCGCAACGGACATGAAAAGCGGCTTAGTCGCAATGGTTTTAGCAATGATTGAATTAAAAGAAAAGGAAGTTCCATTAAATGGAGCGGTTAAATTTTTAGGTACAGTTGGTGAAGAAGTCGGTGAGCTAGGTGCTGGCCAATTAACTGAAAAAGGCTATGCGGATGATTTAAGTGCCTTAGTCATTGGAGAACCAACCAATTATAACTTGATGTATGCGCACATGGGTTCAATTAACTATTCTGTTGTGTCACACGGAAAAGAAGCCCACAGTTCGATGCCAGAAGAAGGCATTAACGCGATTAATAATTTGAACGAATTTATTACAGAAGCAAACCAACAAATGGCGGAAGTCACAGCAAACTATGAAAATCCTGAATTAGGTCGAACGATTCACAATGTAACCGTCATTAAAGGTGGCACACAAGTGAACAGTATTCCAGGTCAAGCAGCCTTGCAAGGGAATATCCGTTCAATTCCAGAATTCAGCAACGATCAAGTCATTGCATTATTACAAAAAATTGTCGATGAATTGAACAAAAAAGAAAAACATCAGTTAGAATTAACGATTGATTACAATAAAATTCCTGTAAAAGCTGAGAAAGATTCTGCGTTAATTCAAGCCATTCAAGCCCAATTTGATCAACCATTACCATTAGTGACAAGCGCTGGGACCACAGACTTAGCTGAATTTACTAAATCAGACAATACATTTGATTGCGTTGTCTTTGGACCAGGTGTGACCACTACTGCACACCAAGTCGACGAATATGTCGAAATTGATAATTATTTAGATATGATTGATAAGTATCAAGCGATAGCAAAAAGTTATTTAAATTAAAAAAATGTCGCGCCTGAATCGTAAAGTTCAGGCGTGACATTTTTTATAAGGTTTATTCCACCACAGTCCATTCATTTAAGGTTTTGCCGTTCTCATCAACTAGCTCTAACCAGCTGTTTGTTCCAGCAAAATAGAGAAACAAGCCGACTTCATTAACGCTTTTTAAGACGATATCTTCCGTTGTGACAAAGTCTTTAAATTGGCCCTTGCGTTCATCACGAAGTTTTTCACCAAATCTAGCGGAGAAACCGACAGACCCGTCTTTATTTAAAGGGGCTTCTGGCATCATTGTCGCGCCAGCTTTAATAAGCATTTCATTGCGCTTTTGCCAAAAAACAGTTGCTTTGCTTTGTCGAGTATCAATATAAAAAGGAATTTGGCTGACTTCTTTTGTCCATTTGTGGCGTGCTTTGGCTGGTCTGGCTTTCTTCGGCGCCGGTTTTTTAAACAGAGAGTAGCCAAAACGTTCCAAGATAAAGGTGACTGTTTCTTTATAGTTAGTCACTGTCGCTACCGCACTTTTCGGAATTTTGACTGTCGCTGGGGTTGCTTCCAATGTTAAACCACTTTCTTTCGCATCATCTAGGAAAGCTTGCGCTAAATAGGCAAGTTCTGTGTCCCAAGTCGGTTTCAACAAAATCGAGTGATCAAAAGAAACTTCTTTATATGTAGCTTTTTCTTCAGCAAGTCCTAAAGCAACTAGTTGGTTATCTCTTAGCAAGAAAAGAATCGCTGCCTCTTTTTTCGGTAATTTAGTTGTTTGTTCAATGATTAAGTGGGCCTGATCGGCTAAATCAATGAGTGTCTTTGTTTTTTTTAGATCAACGGTTAAATGTAAGTCCATGAAGTCTGCTCCTTTATCGTTAGTCTCTTCATTGTATCATGAAATAGCGTCTTCGTCTTTTAACGAGTCAGCGACCTTACAATATTGTTTGAAACAAAAAGAAGCTTTCGTGGTATACTTACTCACATACATAATTTTTAATGAGGAAAGTAGAGGAACAAGAATGAAAACACTTGGCAATATTTTATGGTTCATCTTTGGCGGCTTTTTTGGTGGCTTATCTTGGCTATTCGCAGGCGTGATTTGGTGTATTACAATTATCGGTATTCCGATTGGTTTACAATGTTTTAAATTAGCGGGGTTGAGCTTTTGGCCGTTTAAAAAGCGAGTCGTGTATAGTGATAGCGGCGTATCTTTGGTGGTAAACATTATTTGGCTGATTATCAGTGGACTACCATTAGCAATTGGGCATTGTATTAGTGGCTTGTTGCTTTGTCTGACAATCATCGGTATTCCGTTTGGGCAACAGTCCTTTAAATTGGCGAAATTAGCGTTAATGCCGTTTGGGGCCCGTGTTGTTTCAACAAATGATTTTTATTTTGAATAGTCAGAGGTTTCTCATTGACAAATAAAACGAAACAGCGTATTCTGTAAATGTAACAAATAACGTTACATTTAGTTTGGAGTGATTAGACATGGCCATGTCAACGAAATTAAGTGTTGCGATTCATATTTTAAGTTTGATTGAAACAGGTCCTCAAGAACAAGTGACTTCTGAATACATTGCTTCGAGCGTGAATACGAATCCAGTCGTTGTTCGACGACTAATGAGTCAGTTAAAAAAAGCCGGCTTGATTCATTCCATGCGTGGAGCCAATAAAAATACCTTATTAAAGAAACCAGAAGAGATCTCACTGTATGAAATTTATACAGCGGTTGAATTGGAACGAGAGATTTTCAATATCCATCAAAATCCTAATCCAAACTGTTCCGTTGGGGCAAATATCCAATCGGTACTAGAAACTGAATTTACTAAAGTGCAACAAAAAATGGAAGAAGAATTGAAAAGCATCACCTTAGCAGATGTGATTCATGAAATAGAAGTTAAGAGAGATAAGTAATCTCTCTACTTTTAAAGTATTAAATGTAACTATTTTAGTTCTATTTAAAAATGAAAGGATGATTTACATGAAAGTAGCAGTATTAGGAGCAACAGGAAAAGAAGGACAATTACTTTTAGCAGAAGCTAAACGTCGCGGGATGGACGTGACAGCCATCGTTCGTAATGCCTCAAAAATAACAGATGGCACACCGACCATTGAAAAAGATGTTTATCAATTAACAACAGAAGATATTCAAGCGTTTGATGTATTAATTAGTGCCTTAGGATTCCCTGATGTGCAAGATTTCCCAAAATCTACCCAGCATTTGATTGAGATTTTAACCAATCAAAAAACGCGCTTGTTTGTCGTTGGGGGCGCTGGAACCTTGTATGTGGACCCAGAACACACAACTCAATTAAAAGATACACCATCATTTCCAGCAGAAATTCAGCCATTAGCTTCGGCGATGGGCGAAGCTTTAAACTTATTGAAAGAAGCTCAAAACATCCACTGGACCTATATTAGTCCTGCAGCCATGTTTGATGCTGAAGGTCCTGCGACAGGCCATTATGAAGTCGCTGGCGAAGAATTAACAACCAATAGTCAAGGTGACAGCTACATTAGTTACGCAGACTACGCCGTTGCCATGTTAGATGAAGTGGAAAGTAATGCACACCCAAATCAACGAATTAGTGTGTATCAATAAAAGAAAAAAATCATAAATAAAGAAAGAAGTGAGAGATAAAATGTTTTATCTCTCACTTCTTTCTTTATTTACACAAAAATTAATAACATTTAGAACAAGGTGTTAAGCCTCTTGCTTGGGCATCTGCCAACGTAGTTGCCGTATAGGTTCCATTTCCACATTTACGTGCATGGTATTTACTGCCAGTTGGTGTCACAAGAACAGTTGCGCTTGTTTCTGGACCAGCATTTGCAGCAGCCGTCTCGACTTCCGCCGGCGCCTGTGCGGCTTGTTGCGCCTCTGCTTCAGCTTGCGCTTTTGCTGCCGCTTCGGCTTGTTCTTTTTGCGCTTTTTCAGCGGCTAGTTTCTGAGCTTCTGCTTCTTTTCGTTGTTTTTCTTTGTGGGCATCTAATTGAGTTTTAACAACGGTTACCCGTTTTGTTAAAGCTTGATTTGGGGAGTTTAAAGCGTCAATTTGTTTGACCGCTTCATTATAGTAAGCTTCATTGGTTGGTTCTTGTTCAGCTTTTTCAACAGCGGCAGTTGCACTGGCGACTAATTGTTCATTTTTTTCTTTTTCAGCGATAGCGGTTTGAACAGTCGTTAATCGTTGTTGAAATCCTTCTTTGCCAACTGGGGCAGCAGCTACTAATTTTTCAGCTGCTTGATAATCGCTTTTACTTTTAGATTTTTCAGCAGTTGTAACTGCTTCATCAACAGGTACTGCTTCTTTGATTTTTTCAAGGCGATCATTGTATTCCTCGTATTCTTGACTTAATGAAGATACTAAGGTTGCGGCTTCATCATAGTTTTTCTGAGAAGGTTGTTTTTCAGCGTAAGCTAAGGCTTTTTCTGTTTTGGCCAATTCTTGCTCAGAATCTGTGATGCTCGCAATAAATTCTTTTGATGGTGTGACTTCGACTGATTTTTCAACTTTGGTATCTTTCTTCTCAGCAACAAAGGTGATTTTTTGCGTTTTTTCATCGGACAGTTTTACTTTGTAAGCAAACGTTTTGTCTTTCGTTTTTACTTCCTTGCCATTGGCCGTTAGTTTGCTGTTGCCGTCGTATTCGCCTTTGATGGTGGCTGAGCCATTGGCATCGGTTTCAACACTCTCTGCATCAAGTGAAAGCGTTGGGGAAGAATCTGTCGTGGCAACCCCACCAATAAATAGAGCGGCACTTGCTAATGCGGCATAGCCATATTGTTTTTTAGGTTGTTTCTTAATTAATGCTTTGATAGTCAGTCCCCCGCTGACAAGTAACCCTAATAGACCCAAAAGTCCTAATACTACACTCATTCATTTCTCTCCTTTCGATATAACGTTATTATACAATGTATTGTGAGAAAATGAACATTTTTTTCGTAATAATTAATAAATTTCCTGATAAAAAAATTATTTCCTGAAGCTCAAATTCTTTTGTAAAAATTTTGTTGTGCTAAAATGGAAAGTGAGTTTAACTACGTATGTTATTAGAGAAGGGGAAATCAATGAAAGCAGAAATCATTGCAGTCGGAACAGAGTTATTACTGGGACAAGTAGTGAATACCAACGCCACCTTTTTATCAGAAGAGTTAGCTGCGCTAGGCATCGACGTTTACTATCAGACCGTTGTTGGCGATAACGGCGGCCGCTTAGAAACGCTACTAACAGAAGCAGAACAAAGAAGTGATTTAATTGTCCTATGTGGAGGGCTAGGACCTACAGAAGACGATTTAACCAAGCAAGTTGTCGCACAACATCTCCATAAATCATTAGTAGAAGATCAAGAAGGATTGAACCGCTTGCACCAGTTTTTCCAACAGTCTAAGCGGCCAATGACGGAAAATAATCTACGACAAGTGTTAGCCATTGAAAGTGGACAAGTTCTTCAAAACCCGACAGGATTAGCGGTTGGTTCTTTCGTAACAGAAGGCACAACAAGCTATTTGCTCTTACCAGGGCCACCCAATGAATTAATTCCGATGTTCCAACAAGCGGCACGACCTTTATTGATTGATGCGTTTCCACAAGAAGAACAATTGATTTCAAGAGTCTTGCGTTTTTATGGGATTGGTGAATCACAGCTGGTGACCGAGATTCAATCGTTGATTGCGAACCAAACGAATCCAACCATTGCGCCTTATGCTAAGCCTAATGAAGTGACACTTCGTTTAACAGTTAAAACAAAAGACTTAGTAGCTGGCGAAGAATTATTAACAGCGACGGAAGAAAAGGTTTTAGCTAAAGTGGGAGACTATTTTTATGGGTATGGGGATGACAATAGTTTAGCCAAGGTAACAGTGGATTTGTTATTACAAAACGGACAAACCGTCACGGCTGCTGAGAGCCTCACCGCTGGCCTATTCCAAAGTACACTGGGGGAAATTGCGGGTGCTTCGAAGATTTTTAAGGGAGGCTTCGTGACGTATTCGCAAGAAACAAAAGAGAACTTTTTAGGAATTTCTCATGAACTTTTAGAAGAGCATGGCACGGTAAGTGAAGCGTGTGCCAAAGAAATGGCAGAGAAAGCGCGTCAGTTAGCTAAATCTAACTATGGTTTATCATTTACTGGGGTCGCTGGTGACCCAATCGAAGGTCAACCGACAGGCACTGTTTGGATTGGGCTGGCGGAAGAAGGCCAACCAACCGTTGCAGAATGTTTCCATTTTAACCGTGACCGAAATTATATTAGACAGAGTGCGGTTATGCGAGGGTTAGATCTTTTGCGACGCCGAATCATTAATAAAAAATAAATATGCGAATGTTTGTTCGGTTTTTTCTTGCTTTTTTGGTACAAAAGAGATATGATAGACCTACTAACAGGAAATGAAAAATAAGTTTATATAAATTAAAGGAGGATTATCCATTGGCAGATGATCGTAAAGTGGCTTTAGATGCCGCACTGAAAAAAATTGAAAAGAACTTTGGGAAAGGCTCTATTATGAAATTAGGCGAAAAAGCTGATCAAAAAATTTCAACTATCCCTAGTGGTTCTTTAGCGTTAGATGTTGCATTGGGCGTAGGTGGGTATCCACGTGGCCGAATTATTGAAGTATATGGTCCTGAGAGTTCAGGTAAAACAACTGTTTCTTTACACGCAATTGCAGAAGTGCAACGAAATGGTGGAACAGCCGCTTTTATCGATGCTGAGCATGCATTGGATCCTCAATATGCGGAGAAACTAGGCGTTAACATTGATGAATTACTTTTATCTCAACCAGATACGGGTGAGCAAGGCTTAGAGATTGCCGATGCCTTAGTTTCAAGTGGTGCGATTGACATCGTTGTCATCGACTCGGTTGCTGCGTTAGTTCCTCGTGCAGAGATTGATGGTGAGATGGGAGCGAGCCATGTCGGCTTACAAGCTCGACTAATGTCTCAAGCACTACGTAAATTATCAGGCTCAATTAATAAGACAAAAACAATTGCTATTTTCATTAACCAAATTCGTGAAAAAGTTGGCGTGATGTTCGGAAATCCTGAAACAACTCCTGGTGGACGTGCATTGAAATTCTACGCAACGGTTCGTCTAGAAGTCCGTCGTGCAGAACAGTTAAAACAAGGAACAGACATCGTCGGTAACCGCACAAAAATTAAAGTCGTTAAAAACAAAGTGGCGCCACCATTTAAAGTGGCAGAAGTTGATATCATGTATGGCCAAGGGATTTCCCAAGAAGGCGAATTACTAGATATGGCTGTGGAAAAAGACCTTATCAGCAAAAGTGGTGCTTGGTATGGCTACAAAGAAGAACGAATTGGCCAAGGCCGTGAAAATGCCAAACAATACATGGCGGATCATCCTGAAATGATGGCAGAAGTGTCTAAATTGGTCCGTGATGCATACGGCATCGGTGACGGTTCAACCATTACAGAAGAAGCAGAAGGTCAAGAAGAATTACCCTTAGACGAATAAATAACGAGTGAATACGACTCGTTAAGAAGAAAGACAACACTTACTGAACAGGACAGGTGTTGTCTTTTTTTGTTTAGAACTAAATTGTTAAATAGACTGTTGTCCATGTCCGAACCCATCCACATCAAGCAGCTTAGTCAAACAGCAGACTATGCGGCGTTTGTTCTAAAATTTAAACAATTCGTGACGGCGGAAACCTAAAAATGTGACGTTGTCTAATATTTGCTGCCCTTTCCAAAAGAAAGGGCTTTTTTAAGTTGACACCTTTCGCGACAAACATTAGAATAAAATTGTGTGTATGCACAAATATGCAAGTAGGCATATTGATAATTGATTTTAGTTTATCAAAAAACTACAAGATATGAATTAACAAAAAGATAGTATGGAGGTGGAAATATGGTTTTAAATATTCTCCTCGCTATCGTCGGTTTGATTGTCGGTCTTGGTTTAGGATTTGTTATTGCAAAGTCACGTCATGATAAAGCAATAAATGGTGCAAAAATTTCAGCGTCCAGTATTCTTGAGAACGCTCGGAAAGAATCAGAAACACTGAAAAAAGAAGCATTGCTAGAAGCTAAGGAAGAGAACCAGAAGTATCGTTCAGAAATTGAAAGTGAGTTGAAAGAAAGCAGATTAGAACTTAAATCTCAAGAAAATCGTTTAATTCAACGGGAACAAACGTTGGATCGTAAAGATGACTCTCTTGAAAAACGTGAAGGCTCACTGGAAGAAAAAGAAGAGAAACTTGGTGCTAGACAGCAATTAATTGATGAGCGAGAAAAAGAAGTAGAAAACTTAATTAATCAGCAACATCAAGAATTAGAACGAATTGCTTCCCTTTCAAAAGAAGAAGCAAAATCGATTATTATGAAGTCAACAGAAGAAGAGTTGAATCATGAACTAACCTTGATGGTCAAGGAGTCAGAACAACGTGCCAAAGAAGAATCTGATCGCAAAGCGAAGAACTTGCTTTCCCTAGCAATTCAACGTTGCGCCGCCGATTCTGTTTCTGAAACAACTGTTTCCGTGGTCACTTTACCAAATGATGAGATGAAAGGTCGCATTATTGGTCGTGAAGGACGTAATATTCGTACATTGGAAACATTAACAGGGATTGACTTAATCATTGATGATACGCCAGAAGCGGTTGTGTTATCCGGATTTGATCCAATCAGACGAGAAATCGCTCGAATGACCTTGGAAAAATTAATCCAAGATGGTCGGATTCATCCCGCTCGTATCGAAGAAATGGTAGAAAAATCACGTAAAGAAATGGATGAACGGATTCGTGAATACGGAGAACAAGCAGCCTTTGAAGTAGGTGCTCATACGTTACATCCTGATTTAATTAAAATTTTAGGCCGTTTACGTTTCAGAACAAGTTATGGTCAAAATGTCTTGAACCATTCAATCGAAGTAGCAAAACTGGCTGGCGTTTTAGCCGCCGAATTAGGCGAAGATGTTCAATTAGCCAAACGTGCAGGTTTACTACATGATATTGGGAAAGCATTGGATCATGAAATTGAAGGTTCTCACGTTGAGATTGGCGCAGAATTAGCTGCGAAATATAAAGAAAATTCAGTAGTTATTAATGCCATTGCCTCGCATCATGGTGATGTGGAAGCAACCTCAGTTATTTCTGTTTTAGTGGCAGCCGCAGATGCGTTATCTGCAGCCCGTCCAGGTGCACGTAGTGAATCGTTAGAAAACTACATTCGCCGCTTAGAAAACTTAGAAAATATTTCTAATAGTTTTGAAGGCGTTGATTCAAGTTTTGCTGTTCAAGCAGGACGTGAAGTTCGTGTCATGGTGAAACCAGAAGAAATTTCTGATTTAGAATCTGTTCGTTTAGTTCGAGACATTCGGAAGAAAATTGAAGATGACTTGGATTATCCAGGACATATCAAAGTAACGGTTATCCGTGAAACACGTGCCGTTGACTATGCGAAATAAAATAAAAAGCGAATAAGTATCGCGTGTAGTGTCTCAACGAACAATTGCAAGGATTGTTCGTTGAGACACTTTTTTTAATCTTTTAAAACCAAAACTTTCTTTTCAAAGCGAAAACAACTATAATAAACAAGAGATGTTAAAAAGAGAAGAGGAACCTTTTTGCGTATATTATTTATAGGAGATGTTGTCGGTTCTTTAGGAAGAGAAGCCTTAGCAACGTATGTCCCTAAATTAAAGAAAAAATATCGTCCACAAGTGACCATTGCCAATGGTGAAAATGCGGCATCTGGTCGGGGAATTACTGGCAAGATTTATAAGAAATTTTTGCAAGATGGTGTCGATGTTGTTACGATGGGTAACCATACGTGGGACAACAAGGATATCTTTGAATTCATTGATGATGCGAAGAAAATGGTTCGTCCAGCGAACTTTCCAGAAGATGTGCCTGGTCAAGGAATGGTTTTTGTGAAAGTCAATCAATTGGAACTAGCGGTGATTAATTTACAGGCCCGCACATTTATGGTGCCATTGGAAGATCCTTTCAAGAAAGCCGCCGAGCTAGTGGCTATCGCTCGCAAACGGACACCGCTCATTTTTGTGGATTTTCATGGCGAAACGACGAGTGAAAAACAAGCCATGAGCTGGTTTTTAGATGGCCAAGTTTCAGCCGTTGTTGGAACACATACGCATGTTCAAACAAATGACGCTCGGATTTTACCGAAAGGGACAGCCTTCTTAAGTGATGTCGGTATGACCGGACCTTATGATGGGATTCTAGGAATGAAGCGTGAACCGATTATTGAGAAGTTTATGACAGCATTGCCGAAGCGCTTTGAGGTAGTCGAAACAGGGCGGACGATTTTATCTGCCTGTATTTTAGAGATTGATGACCAAACGGGCCAAGCGAAGATGATTGAGCCGATTCAGATTAGCGAAGATCGCCCGTTTCAAGAATAATAGAAGAAAAGTTAATCTCGGATCATTAAGAGGTTAACTTTTTCTGCTCTTATAGAAAAAGTGCCGGTGAAAGATGAAGGTGAAAAAAATGGAGCCGTTGAATTTAGATGCACAAAGTAATAAAGAATTAGAAAAATTGTTACATTTAATTGGACAAGATGAAGTCATTCAGCGCTACCAAGCGATTGAAGAAAAGGTAAAGAAAAACAAAAAGCTGACAGAATTAGTGGAAGAAATTAAAGCTGCGCAAAAAGATGCGGTTCAATTTGCTCACTATGGCAAACCAACTGCTGAAAAAGAAGCCATTCAACGAGCTGATGCGAAAACAAAAGAATTTGATGAGCACCCACTCGTTGTAGCCTACCGCGAACAACTGATCGAAGCCAATGACTTAGTCCAACATGTCACGGCGCTCATTCAATACCGCGTGAACGAAGAGCTAGAGAAGGAAGGGAATTAAATGCCACAAAAGACAAAAAATACACCCATGATGGAACAATATTTATCCATTAAGGCCCAATACAAGGATGCGTTTTTATTTTATCGCTTAGGTGATTTTTATGAATTATTTTATGAAGATGCTATCAATGCAGCGCAAATCTTAGAATTGACGTTAACCAGTCGTAACCGCAATGCGGATGATCCGATTCCTATGTGTGGCGTTCCTTATCATGCCGCGCAAGGCTACATTGATACGTTGATTGAGCAAGGCTATAAAGTAGCGATTTGTGAGCAAGTGGAAGATCCAAAGACTACCAAGGGCATGGTCAAACGAGAAGTGGTGCAGTTGGTAACGCCAGGAACGGTGATGAATAGTAAAGGCTTGGAAGCCAAAGACAATAATTACTTAACCGCTGTGCTAACAGATGGTAATCAGTTTGGTTTTGCCTATGTAGATTTGAGTACAGGCGAATTAAAAACAGCAGTCTTGGCTGATGAAGAGGGCGTTTTAAACGAAGCTTCTGCGTTGCAAACAAAAGAAATGGTCCTAGGCTCAGGGATTCCTGAATCGTTAAAAGAGAACTTAAGTTTACGTTTAAACATCATCTTTTCGACACAAGAAACGGTGGAAGAAAATGCCGAGTTTAGTTTTTTAACCAATGAACTGATTAATCCATTAGAAATTGAAATTACAGGCAAATTATTATCTTATTTATCCGTTACCCAAAAGCGGAGCTTGTCCCATATTCAGAAAGCTGTGGAATATCAGCCAGATCATTTCTTGAAAATGGATCATTATTCTAAATTCAATTTAGAATTGAGTCAGTCGATCCGAACAGGACAGAAAAAAGGGACTCTTTTGTGGCTATTAGATGAAACGAAAACAGCTATGGGCGGCCGTTTATTAAAACAATGGTTGGATCGTCCACTGATTCAGGAACGTCAAATTAAGGCGCGTCAAGAAATGGTGCAATCCTTATTAAATGCCTATTTTGAACGCTTAGATTTGCAAGCAGCATTGACGAACGTTTATGATTTAGAGCGGTTAGCAGGACGCGTGGCATTCGGCAGTGTGAATGGGCGTGATTTAATTCAATTACGGACCTCTTTAGAACAAGTACCAACGATTCGACAGTTAATTGTCGGGATCAATCAAGGGGAATGGGATGATTTGTTAGTCGACTTAAACCCTGTTGAAGATTTAGTGGTATTGATTGCGACGGCGATTAATGAAGAAGCCCCTTTACAAATTACTGAAGGAAATGTTATTAAAGACGGCTATAACGACCAATTAGATGAATACCGTGATGCCATGCGCAATGGTAAGCAATGGCTAGCGGAGTTAGAAGCGAAAGAACGCCAAGAAACAGGGATTAAAAACTTGAAGATTGGCTACAATCGTGTCTTTGGTTATTTCATTGAAATCACTAAGTCAAATTTAGCGAATTTAGAAGAAGGAAAATACGAGCGGAAGCAAACATTAGCTAATGCGGAGCGCTTTATTACGCCCGAACTAAAAGAACTAGAACGTTTAATCTTAGAAGCCGAAGAAAAATCAGTTGAACTAGAATATCAATTGTTCTTGGCCGTGAGAGAACAAGTGAAAACGAACATTGATCGGTTGCAAACACTGGCTAAAACCATTAGTGCGGTTGATGTTTTACAATCTTTTGCAACAATTAGTGAACGGTATCAATACGTTCGACCAACGTTAAGAAGTAACACGAAAAATTTGGCGATTGTCGAAGGACGACACCCAGTCGTGGAAAAAGTTTTAGGGCATCAAGAATACATTCCAAACAGTATCCGCATGAACCCAGAAACAGATATTCTCTTGATTACTGGACCAAACATGTCAGGGAAAAGTACCTACATGCGTCAATTGGCTTTGACGGTGGTCATGGCGCAAATTGGCTGTTTTGTACCAGCGGAAAGTGCTGAAATGCCAATTTTCGATCAAATTTTTACACGGATTGGGGCCTCTGATGATCTAATTGCAGGGCAAAGTACCTTTATGGTAGAAATGATGGAAGCCAACCAAGCACTGCGGCACGCCACGCCTAACAGCCTAATTTTATTTGATGAATTAGGACGCGGCACGGCAACCTATGATGGGATGGCGCTAGCGCAAGCCATCATTGAATATATCCATCGTGAAGTACAAGCCAAAACGTTATTCTCTACACATTATCATGAACTAACTGTTCTAGATGAAACCTTAAAAGGCTTGAAGAATATTCACGTGGGCGCTGTCGAAAAAGATGGCGAAGTGGTCTTTCTTCATAAAATGATGGAAGGACCTGCTGATAAGAGCTATGGGATACACGTTGCTAAAATCGCTGGTTTACCAAGCCCGCTTTTAGAACGAGCAGCCACCATTTTATCCGCTTTAGAAGCGGAAGAAACAACGATTCCAAGTTCAGTTCATCATGAAGAAGTTTCAGAAGTCCATGAAGAAACCGAGCAACTTTCATTATTTAAAGAAGTTTCAACAGAAGAATTAAGTGTCATTGACACATTGAAGAAAATGAATCTATTAGAAATGACACCACTAGATGCGTTAAACATGCTTCATCAATTGCAAAAACGTATCTAATTAGGAACCGAACCGGTTAGGAGGTCGTGAAATGGGGAAAATTCAAGAACTATCCGAACAACTAGCCAACCAGATTGCTGCTGGTGAAGTTGTTGAACGTCCCGCTTCTGTCGTCAAAGAATTGGTGGAAAATGCACTGGATGCAGGGAGCACCCAAATTGATATTTTTATTGAAGAAGCTGGCTTGAAAACCATTCAAATTATTGATAATGGTGAAGGAATTGCCAAAGAAGATGTACTGAATGCCTTCAAACGCCATGCCACAAGCAAAATTCATACAAGAGATGATTTGTTCCGAATTCGCAGCTTGGGGTTCCGAGGCGAAGCCTTACCAAGTATTGCCTCAGTTTCTGAAATGATTGTCGAAACTGCCACAGCTGAGGAAGAAGAAGGCAGCTATGTGATTCTAAAAGGGGGCAAGGTCGAAGAAAACCGACCAGCAGCCCTCCGTAAAGGCACAAAAATGACCGTTTCTAATTTATTTTATAATACGCCCGCTCGTTTGAAATACGTCAAAACGATCCAAACGGAATTGGCCAATATTGGTGACATTGTCAATCGTCTGGCGTTAAGCCACCCTAAAGTCGCTTTTCGCTTAGTTCATGACGGCCACAAAATGATGAGTACAACAGGCAATGGTGATTTAAAACAAACGATTGCGGGGATTTATGGCATTAGCACCGCAAAGAAAATGTTGAAAATTGAAGGAAAAGACCTTGATTTTACTTTGACAGGGTATGTCTCATTGCCAGAAGTCACACGGGCCAGCCGCAACTATTTATCAACGATTATCAATGGTCGCTATATTAAAAATTTCGCGTTAAATAAAGCAATTGTAGCCGGCTATGGTTCGAAACTAATGGTGGGGCGTTTTCCAATTGCTGTGTTAGAAATTGAAATGGATCCGCTGTTAGTCGATGTCAATGTCCATCCTACTAAGCAAGAAGTTCGTTTAAGTAAAGAAAAAGATTTAATGGCATTAATTGAACAGGCGATTCAAGAAGTGTTGAGCCAAGAACAGTTGATTCCCAATGCGGCAGACAATTTGCGTTTTAAAAAGAAACTACCGCCAGAACCTAAAGCCGAACAAATGGAAATTCCTTTATCGACTGAACAACCTGCGGTAAAACAACGACCGGGCAGCTTAAGCTATAATCCCGCAACAGGCCGCTTCTATGCGGAACATGCGACAGACGAAACACCAGCCTCAAGCGCCCCTGAAGCTGTCAACCAGACAGAAAGAGCAGTGGACCCAATGGACGATCCATTTGCGCCGCCAGTGCCAGAATCAACGAGTGTAGCGGAAGAAACGTCAGCTTACGAAACCTCTTCGGCAGCTGCTGATTCCGCAAATCATTGGGAAACAGCTAGTAATGAGCAACAGGTAATAGCCGAAGAAACGAAAATAACTGAAGTGCCTGATTCAGAACCTTCTCTGCGTTCATCAGAGGCTGCTGACGAGGTTTTCCAAGAAGAAATGAAACTTCACCCAGAATTCGATGCCAATAGCGCTGCGAGTCAAAGAGAACTGAAACAAGCCCTGAACAAGTTGGAAGAAGAACGACCGACAGAGCGTTTTCCTGAGCTAGAATACTTCGGTCAAATGCACGGAACTTATTTATTCGCACAAAGCAAAGATGGCCTGTTTATTATCGACCAACACGCTGCCCAAGAACGAATTAAATACGAGTACTTCCGTGAAAAAATTGGCGAAGTCAGTGATGATTTACAAGAACTATTGGTACCAATCGTTATTGATTATCCAAATAGCGATGCCTTGAAAATTAAAGAGCAGAAAGAAACCCTTGCGGAAGTTGGCATCCATTTGGAAGACTTTGGACAAAATAGTTTCATTGTGCGGGCGCACCCAACTTGGTATCCTGCAGGCGAAGAGGAAAGCATTGTTCGCGAGATGATTGACATGTTGCTAACAACTGGCTCGGTCAGCGTGAAAAAATTCCGTGAAGCAACTGCCATTATGATAAGCTGTAAGCGATCCATCAAAGCCAATCATTACCTCAATGAGCAACAAGCACGCGTGCTATTAAAAGATTTAGCCTTGTGCGAAAATCCGTTTAATTGTCCGCATGGACGTCCGGTGCTGATTCATTTTACGAATTCAGATATGGAACGAATGTTTAAACGCATTCAAGACCCCCATTAAAAAGAAACGAGGCGTCATCAATTTATGCAAATTATTTTAGCATCCCAATCTCCTCGCCGTCAGGAGTTATTAAAGCGTGTGGTTCCAACTTTTACGATTGCACCAGCCGACATCGATGAAACTGTTGGCAAAGACGGCTTACCAGCAGAATATGTGGCGCAAATGGCTGCCCAAAAAGCAGCGGCTATAGCAGAGCAATCCCCCGAAGCACTAGTCATTGGCTGCGATACAATTGTGGCATTGGCGGGAGAGATCCTCGGCAAACCCACTTCTCGGGAAGACGGTTATCGCATGTTGCGCCTCCTAAGTGGCAAAACACATGACGTGTATACAAGTGTGACGTTGAAACAAGGGGAAAAAGAGCGCTCCGCGACAGTTCATTCAACCGTGACGTTTTATCCACTGACAGACACGGAAATCCATGCTTACTTAGACACCGCAGAATATGCCGACAAAGCAGGCGCTTATGGTATCCAAGGACAAGGAGCATTACTAATTGAAGCAATCGCTGGCGATTATTACGCCATTATGGGCTTACCAATTGCCAAAGTAGCTCGACTGCTAAAAGAATTCAACTAATAAAAGACAGTCCTTTTCATTCGTCAAAAAGAGAAAGGACTGTCTTTTACTATGCAAACTATTAGGTGCCTGTTTGGCAAACGTGGTATCATTGAACCCAATAAATTGAACAGAAGAAAAGGAGTGGACAGAATGACAAAACCAACAGAAGAAGAATTAAAACAAACCTTGACGGATCTTCAATATGCCGTCACACAAGAAAACGCAACAGAACGCCCTTTTTCAGGAGAATATGATGACTTTTACCAAGACGGAATCTATGTAGACATTGTTAGTGGCGAACCGTTGTTTAGCTCCCTGGACAAATACGATGCTGGTTGCGGCTGGCCATCCTTTACCAAACCAATTGAAAAACGTGGCGTCAAAGAAAAAGCTGATTTTAGTCACGGCATGCACCGAGTAGAAGTTCGCAGTCAAGAAGCGGATTCACATTTAGGGCATGTTTTCACTGATGGCCCACTCCAAGAAGGTGGCTTACGTTATTGCATTAATGCGGCAGCTTTGAGATTTGTGCCAGTGGCAGATTTAGAAAAAGAAGGCTATGGCGAGTACCTTTCTTTATTCAAATAATCCTCATTTTTTAGACAAATACGATAAAATAGTTAGAAGAAAGCGACTTTTGATGAATATCTTGTATGAAATACAGAAAATCTCTTGATTTATTTGGCTAGGACTACTATTATTTTAGAAGGAAAGTATTGTTCAGTTTTAACGAATTGGCTGAAATAGAAAGTGGAGGTTCTAATGTCGAAACATTATTTTGATCCAAGATTGAAAATCTTTTCTTTGAACTCTAATCGTCCCTTAGCAGAAAAAATTGCGGATGCTGTGGGTGTGGAGCTAGGAAAGTGCTCTGTAACACAATTTAGTGATGGCGAAATTCAAGTGAATATTGAAGAAAGTATTCGTGGTGCACATGTTTACGTCATTCAATCAACAAGTAGCCCTGTTAACGATAACTTAATGGAACTATTAATCATGATTGATGCGTTAAAACGTGCGAGTGCTAAAACAATTAACGTGGTTATGCCTTATTATGGGTATGCACGTCAAGACCGTAAAGCACGTGCCCGGGAACCAATCACTGCTAAACTTGTTGCAAACATGATTGAAAAAGCTGGCGCAACAAGAATGTTGACATTGGACTTACATGCGGTCCAAATTCAAGGATTCTTTGATATTCCAGTGGATCATTTGATGGGTGCACCATTAATTGCCGATTACTTCATCGAACACGGCATTCAAGGCGATGACGTCGTTGTTGTTTCCCCTGACCATGGTGGTGTAACGCGTGCACGTAAATTGGCAGAATTCTTAAAAGCACCAATTGCGATCATTGACAAACGTCGTCCAAAAGCGAACGTAGCAGAAGTAATGAATATCATTGGTCATGTGGAAGGCAAAACATGTGTCTTAATTGATGACATGATTGACACAGCGGGGACAATTTCTCTTGCTGCAAACGCATTGAAAGAAGCCGGAGCAAAAGACGTTTACGCTTCTTGTACACATCCCGTTTTATCAGGACCAGCCTTACAACGTATTGAAGATTCAGCAATTGAACGCTTAGTTGTAACAGACTCTATTTACCTATCTGATGATCGTAAAATTGCAAAAATTGACGAAGTCAGCGTTGGTGAATTAATCGGAGATGCGATTAAACGTATCCACGAAAACAAACCAGTTAGTCCGTTATTTGAAACAAAAAATAAATAATTACAAAAAACCGCCCACATCATTTTTCTGATGTGGGCGGTTTTTTCTCTAAATCATTTTATCTAAAAATATATTGTAACCTGAATATTTATTAGGCATTCATGATATACGATAAGTGTAGAGAAGTTAATGCGGAGGCAAGCGCAAAGGAACATGCGCTTTGCGACGAGCATCGCAACAAAGTGAGAAGCGTAGGAGCAGAGACTTTCCTCTTTCGGTGAGGTGGTGCGTATGAGCGTACTTCCAAAATTTACAGAAAGGAGAGGCCTTTTGTCAGCATATGAAACAATTCAGACGATCCTAGGGTTTGGTATGTTTACCATTGCTTTGATTGCGCTGATTGTGAAATTGCTTAAAAATGACAATAAAAAATAACCGTTTACTTTGATCGAGTACGGTTATTTTTTGTAACAAAATCGGTCACCGTCTTAAACGGCTCTACATCAGAGAGGTATGTTGAAGCATATCTCTCTTTTCATTTTCATTATAGCACATTTTCCCGAAAAGCACGAATAAATTTAGCGTTAATCCGTGCAATCCTAAAAGCTGTTAAAGAGGAGAAAAACCTCTGGGCTTTTTCTCTTTCCCTATAGTCTGTTTAGCCCGCTTTTTTGTTAAAATTTATCGTAAACTTCAATTACTGAGGTGCTATTCAGCTCAGACTTACTTATTTTAATTACTTCATGGGATTCAGTTAAAGATTTCGATTGGCTCTTTCGTGGCTGATTTATTAACGATAATAAAGATTGTGGGACGTAATTTTTGTTATTCTCTTTACATGTTAACGCCACAATCATTTTGCCTGAGCGAATTGCTTTTTCATACTGTAAATTATAAAATTTTCCTCCATCGCATACTCGTACACCTGGAGAAATAAGCATTTCTAATAGAGGAATTACTTGTAATTTTTGGCCTGTGGTTCCATCATCTTTAGGTTTAATCCCGCGCAGTGAAACTTTATTATTTTTTAAAGCTCTGTAAAATTGAGTAGCCTTAAAACGAAATTTACAGCTCCCTTGTTTATCTATTTGATAATAGTCAACTCCGCATAAATGCATAAAATTCCCAGCTTCAAATTGAACGTTCATTTCTAACAATTTCTTTGTTTTCCGATGTTGATATGTATAAGTGAACATATGATTATTGAAGTTGGTGTCATAAATTAAGAACGCCTTTCTAATTGTGTCAAAATCTTTTTTCTCAATCATTAGTTTCTCCTATAAATAAAGAAGCCAAGCTTAGCTTGCCTTCTTTAAACTTCAAATATAATTCAGGTTTTTCTGTTGCTCACCAACTATTGGCTCTACGTCCAATTCTATATCGAGTTTTTCTGTTGCTCGCCAACTATCGGCTATTACTTCCGATTTCAGTATTGAGTTATTATGATGCCTGATCATCAAGAAACATCTACTTGTTTCTAATAAAAGTCTACCACAGAACCACGTTCAACTCAATCCTTTTTAATCCAATAATGGAGTGTAATGACAATAAAAAATAACCGTCTACTTTGACCAGTACGGTTATTTTTAAATAATACAATCGGTCACCGTCTCAAACGGCTCTACACTAGAGAGGTATGTTGACGCATCTCTCTCTTTTCATCTACATTCTAGCATAGATACAATGTAGATGAAAAGAGGTGCCTGCTGCTAAAGGTTCTTGTCATTCTTTAGCAATTGAGCAGTGCATCAATGCTTAGTTCAGTCATTTCAGAGACTTGCATGTCGGCTCCGATTAAGGGTTGGCTGGCCGATAAGCCGACGGCATAGATGCCTGCGGCTTTCAAGCCGTCAATGCCTGATTGTGCATCTTCAAAGCCAATGGCGTTTTGCGGTAGCACGCCAATACTGTCAGCGGCGGCTAAAAAGATTTCAGGATCAGGTTTGCCTTTACTTAACGAGTCGGGATCGACAATTGTGGCGAAGTACGCGCGCACGCCTAATTTTTCCAAAATCAAAGGCGCGTTTTTTGATGCCGAAGCCACGGCACAGGGAATGTGACGTGCTTGGGCTTGCTGTAGCAATGGCACGACACCAGGTAAAACATCTTCTGTTGTTAATTGTTCTAATAATTGAACGTAGTGGTCATTTTTTTGCTGAGCTAAGGCTTCTTTTTCTGCTGGAGTAAACGCATTTTCGCGGTGGCCATGGACTAAAATACGGTCCAAGGAATCCATCCGATTAATGCCTTTTAATGTTTCGTTGAAGGTTTCGTCAATGGGGATACCTAGCGAATCGGCCAACGCTTTCCAAGCTTGATAATGAAATTTGGCGGTGTCAGTAATGACACCATCCAAATCAAAAATAAATCCAATCGTCATTGTGGTTCGCTCCTTTATTGATAATGTACTTCTTTTGGTCGTTCGGCGGTTAACGGAATCAACGCGCCCTGAACCAATAATTGTGTGTCTTTATCTGCTGTAATCGTGACACTGGTTTGTGTTAATGAAAATTGATACGTCACGCCTTGATGAATTAACTGGAAGGCCAGCGATTGCCAATGTTCAGGTAAGTTTGGACAAATTGATAACTCGTTCTGGCGCGTGTCAACGCCTGCATACGTCGCTAAAGTAACGTGAATCGTCGCAGCCATGACCCCTGTATGAATCCCTTCAGCGGTCGTGCCACCTTGAATGTCACGATAATCGGAATACAACGCTTCTTGATAAAGTTGCCAAGATAGCTCATGGAATTGCGCCATTTCTGCCAATTGGGCATGAACAATTCGTGACAAAGTCGAACCATGAGACGTCCGTTTTAGATAATACAAAAGATTTTTTTCCAAATAATCCGCAGGCAATTGATACCCTAAATCTTCTAAAATTTGATCCACCCGAGTTTTGTCTAAGTTGTAGAACAACATTAACGTGTCGGCTTGTTTCGCCACTTTGTAATCATCGGGAGATTCTCCTTCGGCTTTTAAAATTCGATCCATGCGGTAAATATTGCCGTATTTCTCTTTCATCGCCGCCCAGTCAATCTCTTTTAAGCCGAAATACCCTTCATATTGCGCAATAATGCCGTCAGAATTAACTTCAATTTCCAGTGAATTTTGAATTTGCTGCATGCGGGCTAAATCAGCCGAAGTGGTCTGCGTTTTGGCAAAAAGTTGTGCCTGTTCTTCCTCAGAGAAAAGTGCCAAAATGTTGGTTAATTCTTCGAATAGCCAAACCACCATCAAATTCGTATAGGCGTTGTTTTTCAAGCCGCTTTCCGCTTGGTCTGGATAGCCCTCGTGAAACTCATCAGGTCCCATCACTTTATCAATAAAGAACCGTCCTGTTGCGTCATCTAACGTCGCAGCGCTGTTCCAAAATTGAGCGATTTCTAACAACATTTCGCCGCCATATTGTTTCATAAATTCATGATCCTGTGTACTATGCCAATACAACCAAGCATTGTAAGCAATCGCTAGGGACACATGCCGTTGCAAAATACTATGATCCTCGCCCCAATGTCCATTCAACGGATTTAAGTGAAGTTTTTGCGTGGTTTCACGCCCGTCACGTCCTGATTGCCACGGATACATTGCGCCACGATACTGGCTAGCCGCCGCATTCTCCTTCGCCTTCTCTAATCGGTGGTAGCGATACAGCAATAATTGTTTCGCTGTGTCAGGATAATGTTGAATATAAAAAGGTAAAATAAAAATTTCATCCCAGAAAATATGTCCACGATACGCTTCACCATGCAAGCCTCGGGCGGTAATCGAGACGTCCAATGCTTGCGCTTGGTTACTAAAAGGCGAAGCCGAAGCCAGCAAGTGATAACTGTGAATCCGTAAAAGTTTTTGAGACATCAAATCGCCTGTCACGGTAATGTTGGCTTGTTGCCAAAGGGTTTGCCAAGCG
Organism: Enterococcus sp. AZ011; assembly: GCF_050548355.1. Lineage (NCBI taxonomy): Bacteria > Bacillati > Bacillota > Bacilli > Lactobacillales > Enterococcaceae > Enterococcus > Enterococcus sp. AZ011. The sequence goes on along the minus strand of NZ_CP172959.1, from coordinate 2,616,984 downwards.
CGGGCGCTTTCCTGAGCGGCGGCCGCAAAAGAGTCCTTCGGCGTAAACGGTACCTGCCAACTTTGTTCGGCGTGGCTGGCTTGCACAAAGACTTGTTTTTCTAGCGTATAGCGCGTTCCTTGGTGCGCCATCACGGTCACCACTTGGGCGATTTTTTCCGCTTCTTCTTGAATCATAATGGCTTCTTTTTCAAAAAAATCACCAGTTATCAAGGCCGTTTCTCGGACGCTTAAGTTAGATTGATTGGTACAAACCTCAATCACGGTTTTGTTTTCCTGCGCGCTTAATGCTGTCACCTGAAAATGTTTTGCTGTTAAGTTGCGATACCGCGCCACGTTATAGTTGTAGACACTGCCATCCGTGACGGTTTTCAAAGTAATCGGGGCTGAAAAGTTTAACGGCTCAAACGTATATTGCAGATGATAGTCATTCGGCTGCGCCATATTGGCGATTTTTTTCGTCGTTAATTTAATTTGCTGATTGTCCGCATCTTTCAATATCATTTCTGCGACAAACAACCCCGTTTTCAAGTTCAATTGACGATGTAATTGTTGTAGCGTGTCTGGGGAAATCGTTAACCAGTCAGTGGCATCGCCAATTTTTAAAGCGATGTGTTGGTTATCAGGAGCATTGACGAAATCTTCATTTTCCACTACTTGACCCGCAACTTCCGAAGCCGCTGTATTATAAAGCCCCGCAATGTAGGTCGCTGGATAATGATCATCAGAAATCGTCATCTCAGGTGTTGTGCCGCGCAAGCCTAAAAAGCCATTGCCGACAGTTAACAGGGACTCCACCGCATATTCATTTTTCCCAGGCACGTAGCCATAATAGTCCAAATGCCAAGCCAGATACTGCCGTTTTTCTTCAAATGCTTCTAGCAGATTCGGTGCCGCCGCTTGTTCGGCTGCCGTTAAAAGTGGTGTGTTCAACTGTTCCGCGAATGCTTGAATCACCGCTTGCGGAACCAGCGCCAACGTTTCCTCTGGAGAAAAGAAGTCCGCTGGAAAATCAGCCACAATCCCTCCCAGAATCGGCGCAGCCTCTGCCACAATCAATTGGCACAGTTCAGGAACCGTTTCTTCGATAGTCAAGGCTTCAAAAGGGAACGTTTTTTGATGAAGCGGTTCCAATTTATGGTTAAAAAAAGTCGTCGTTAGTTGGTTCGTTGCGAATGTTAATTCTAAAATGGTCATGTTTGGCGCCTCCTTGTAAACTTGTATAGACATGTTGTGTTTGACTACAGTATAGTATGAACGAATCAGAATTACAAGGATTTTCCCTAGATTCTTGGGAAAACTTTTCCAGAAGGGGGCAGCAACAGACTGCGCTGGGTCCGAAAAAAAGCGGTCAATCAGTGGTTTGGCTGGGGGAGTCAGTGGCGTAAGCAAGGCAGAAAGTGCGGGGGATTTTTCTGACCAGCTCTAGGTTTTTCGGAGGGAATATGCTATGCTTTTAGAAAAGAAATTGTTGGTAGAGGAGGATCGGCATGAACAAGTTTCATGACATATTTTTAGAATTAGAACAACAAATTGTCCAAGGCGACTATCAGCCGGGCGATTTATTACCTAGTGAAAATCAATTAGTGGAAACCTACAATGTTTCCCGTGAAACAATTCGGAAAGCCTTGAATTTACTGATTAACGCTGGCTACATTCAGAAAAAACAAGGCAAAGGCTCGATTGTGCTCAACTTTAAAAAGTTTAATTTTCCTATTTCAGGGGTGACCAGTTACAAGGAGTTGCAACAAACGCAGCATATTGAAAGTCATACGCATGTGGTTTCCTTAGAAGAAATTCCTGTGGAGCGCAACTTGGCTCAGTTGACTGGTTGGAGGGAAGGGGCCCCTGTGTGGCGCTTAGTTCGGCAACGGGAGATTGAAGGGGAAGTCGATATCTTAGATATTGATTACTTGATTAAAGAGATTGTCCCTGAACTGCCGAAGCACCGTGCCGAAGATTCGATTTTCGATTATCTGGAAAACGACCTTGGCTTGGCAATTAGTTACGCCCAGAAAGAGATTACCGTGGAACCGCTCACAGAGATGGACAAGCAGCTGATTGGTGAAGTCGAAGGCAATCATGTCGTCGTGGTCCGCAGTATCATGAACTTGGAAGATACCCGCTGTTTTGGCTATACGGAATCTCGTCACCGCTTAAACAAATTTAAGTTTGTGGAATTCGCCCGTCGCCGTAAATTGTAAGTCTTAGTGACGAACAAATATAAAAACGGCTGTCATTAAATGAAAATTGACGGTTTTTTCACAAGAACCGCCGGTAAATGTATAAGATTTTAAGAGAAAACGTCAAAAAGTAGAGGTCTAACTCTTACTTTTTGACGTTTTCTCCTTGTTTTTTAAACGAATTTGACGAAAAAATCATTAAATAACATTTGTAAATATCAAAAAGTGCTGAAATTAAAGCTTGAAATCAAGAGGAATGCTTGGTTTTAAAGGAATCATCAGTTTTTACGAATGGCTGTTAAATATTTAAAATTACGAAGAGGGCAGATTCTTGTATAATAAAGCTATAGCTTCGGAAGCGCAGAAAAAAAGAACAACGCGCTCTGGAAATTCAGAACAGTTAAAGGAGACGTACATATTATGAAAAAGAAAATGATGGCAAGTTTATTAGTTGGTAGCGCAGTCGTTGGCGCAAGTTTAGCACCTCTTTCGGCACAGGCGACTACGACAGGGAATACACCAGTGCAGGTAGAGTTTGGTGGAGGTTTGTTGCCAGACCAAGAAGATAATACTGGCGGAAGTGTCGACCCAGATCCAACGAAACCAAATACAGATTTTGATTTATTGGCAATTCCGAAAAGTTTTGATTTTCCTCTTGCAAAAATTGGGGAAGATTTGTCTGCTCTCAAGGAAAGTTCATCAATGGTTAAATCTGTCATGGTGGGCGATGTCCGTGGTACTAAAGAGGGCTGGCATGTAACTGGCGAAATTGCGGAAATGAGTAATGGCACAGATAAATTAGACGGACAGTTTAATTTTGGTATGACACCGTTTTATGCCATATTTAATACTGAGACAGGTTCATATGGAGGATTTAATACCCTAAATGGCATGGATATTGCTAATGATCCAACGGCACCAACCTTTAGTGGAACAAGCATGAAGATTGGTGGCGGAGCTACGCCATTAGCAAGTGCGACTGTTGGTAAAGGGCAAGGAACATGGACAGGACGTTTTGATAACCTAACGCTAAACGTCACAACCCCTTACCAACAAATCAAAGCAGGGGCCTACACAGGCAGTATCACATGGAACCTTGTCGCAGGTCCATCAATCTAAGCACAAGCAACGAAAAAAAGAGGACGGACCAAGCTGGTAACTGCTACTGGTCTGCCCTCTAATAATCATTCAATCGTAAAGGAGAAGAACACAAATGAAAAAGAAAATGATAGCAAGTTTATTAGTTGGTAGCGCTGTGGTTGGTGCTAGTTTAGCCCCACTTTCGGCACAGGCGACTACGACAGGGAATACACCAGTCACAGCAGAATTTGAAGGCGGCACGTTGCCAGATGGCAACGGCGATGCCAATACCGTTGATCCAGACCCGAATGGCTCAAACAGTAACTTTGATTTACTGTTTATTCCTCGCGAATTTAATTTTGGGAAATTATCAATTTCAGATGATTTAACGAAACCAATTCTTAACCAAAGAGACCCCGAAGCCACCAACGGCCATACAGAAATGATTGGTGTCGGTGACGTACGCGGTGGCAAAGAAGGCTGGCATTTAACGGCCCAATCTAATGGCCTAAAATTAGGCACTGAAAGCTTACAAGGCAACATTAAAGTGGCGCTGATTACTCAACTTGATTTGGAATACGAGGCAACAAGCAATAGTTATGTAGCTCTGACGACAGCAGTCTCTGCACCAGAAGTCAGACCACAACTGGCTGCTCCGCAAAATTGGACCCTTGATTTAGGCGGGGAAGCCCAATTAATGGCGAACGCAGCAGCTGGTCAAGGCCAAGGATTATGGCAATTTTCACTGTTTAATACAGCTTTAAACATCACAACACCAGCCAACAATATTAAAGCAGGGGCCTACACAGGCAGTATCACGTGGAACCTCGTCGCAGGACCATCTGTGTAAGTCCAAACAAAAAAGTCATCCCCTCAGGATGACTTTTTGCTTATTTCTCTGTGAAAGTGCTGTCTGTTTTGACAGTTTCAGCAGGCGGTGTTTGCGCCGCTAGCAAGTCGCGAATTTCTTTTAAGTAATCTTCGCTCGTTGGTACCACTTCTTCTTCTGCCGCTTCTTCTTTTTTGCCACGGTTTTTCATTTTGTTCGCCGCTTTGACAATCAAGAAGAGGACGAAGGCCGTAATTAAAAATGTAATAAGTGCACTAATCACGCTACCAATATTGAATTCAACGCCTTCGACTTTATAAACAAGGGCACCCAATGCATCGTCGGCGCTCTTTTTCCCAGTCGTCAAGACAAAAATCAGACTAATTAACGGGGTAATCAAGCCTTCCACCACTTGTGTCACAATCGCTGTAAACGCACTACCAATGACAACACCAACGGCTAGGTCTAAGACACTCCCGCGCATGATAAACTCTTTAAATTCTTTAATCATTCTTTTTTCCCTCCTCACTTTAAAAACAGTATACCGAATCTTCTTGAAAATTTGAACTGAAAAACTCTTATCATTCAGAAAGCACCTGAAGCTGTGTTATAATGGAGCTATTGGAAAAAACATTAAAAAATGCTTTAGAATTTACGCGATACATATATTTCACAGCATTCTTTAGGTAAGATGAAGCAAATGAAGGAGCGATGCGGCAATGTCTGTTCAATTAGTTAAAGGCGTGAATTTACACGTCATTCCTACAGAAAAATATAAAACGGTGCGTCTTTTAGTCCGCTTTAATACACGATTAAATCATGAAACTATTACAAAAAGAACGCTGTTGTCCAGTTTGATGGAAACCAACAGCTTGAATTACCCGAATCAAGTCAAGTTAAGTGAGCGTTTGGCGGAACTTTACGGCGCCAGCTTCGGGATTGGCGTTTCCAAAAAAGGCAATCAACATTGGTTTAATATTTCTATGAACATTGTCAATGATCATTATTTACAGGATAGTCAGGTTCTCGCCGAAGCGGTGGACTTTTTGAAGGAAATTATTTTTGCCCCCAATATTCAAGCGGGCCAATTTGAGGCGGAAACCTTCCAACGGGAAAAAGAGAACTTGAAAGCGTACTTGGAAAGTATTGTGGAGGATAAGCAAACCTATGCTTCTTTGGCGCTTCAAAGTGTCTATTTTAATCAATCGGAGGATCAAAAAATCCCTAGTTTCGGGACCGTTGCGGCGTTAGCTGAGGAAACTGCGGCATCATTAGCAGCGTATTATCAAAAAATGCTGGCGGAAGATCAAGTGGATATTTTTGTTTTAGGTGATGTCAATGAGGCGGAGTTAGTGCCATTATTCAAGCAATTACCGTTTACGCCTCGTGAAGAAGGCAAAGCCGCGATTTTCTACAATCAACCAATTCGCAACGTGATTGAAGAGCGGACCGAGCGTGAGGTGTTAGCCCAATCGAAATTAAACTTGGCTTACAACACGGATATTTATTATGGCGATAGCTATTATTTTGCGTTGCAAGTGTTTAATGGGATTTTTGGCGGTTTCCCGCATTCTAAATTATTCATGAATGTCCGTGAAAAAGAGCATTTAGCGTATTATGCTTCTAGTAGTATCGACACTTTCCGTGGCTTCATGACGGTTCAAACAGGAATCGATGGCAAAAATCGGAATCAGGTCTTGCGTTTGATTTCGACAGAATTGGAAAATATTCGCTTAGGTAAGATTAGCGAATTAGAAATTGAACAAACGAAAGCAATGCTAAAAAATCAGTATATCTTAGCGTTAGATAATGCAGGCGCGTGGCTGGAAAAAGAATACTTGAACGAATTAATGCCGCAGACGATGCTGACGGCGGAGGAATGGATTGCACGGATTAATGCCGTGACTATTCCAGAAATCCAAGAAGTAGCCAAACGCTTGGAACTTCAAGCGATCTTCTTTTTGGAAGGAGAAACGGAAAATGATTAAAAAAGACTATGCACAAATTAAAGAAACATTGTATACAGAAACACTGGCGAATGGTTTAAAAGTTTACCTATTACCGAAAAATGATTTCCAAAAAACGTATGGCTTGTTTACGACCGATTATGGTTCCATTGACAACACGTTCGTGCCAATTGGTCAAGAGGAAATGATTGAAGTACCTGACGGAATCGCCCACTTTTTAGAACATAAAATGTTTGAAAAAGAAGATGGCGATGTCTTCCAAAAATTTGGACAACAAGGAGCTTCAGCGAATGCCTTTACCAGTTTTACGAAAACGAGTTATTTGTTTTCAACGACGGATCAAGTGACACAAAATCTAGAAACGTTGCTTGATTTTGTGCAATCGCCGTATTTCACGAAGGAAACGGTCGAAAAAGAAAAAGGCATCATCGGACAAGAAATTCAAATGTATTTAGATGATCCTAACTGGCGCTTGTTCTTTGGCATTTTAGGCAACCTTTATCCGAAACATCCATTGCATATTGATATTGCCGGTACAGTGGCAAGTATTGCGGAGATTACCGCAGAGGATTTGTATACATGTTACAATACGTTTTATCATCCAAGTAATATGACCTTATTCGTGGTAGGGAAAATGGACCCTGAAGCGTTAATGGCCTTCATTCGTGAAAACCAAGCGGCGAAAGAGTTTCCTGCCGCCCAACCTATTCGTCGGCATTTTCCTGAAGAAACAGCTGCTGACATTGTCAAAGAGAGCGCCATTGAAATGGCAGTCACACGGGCAAAAGTGCTTGTTGGCTTGAAAGGTTTAGATGAAGTGCCAACAACGGGTCGTGACTTAATGAAATATCAAGTCACCGTGAACTTGTTGTTACAATTATTGTTTGGTAATACCTCTCAAAACTATTTGGCTCTTTATGATGAAGGCTTGTTAGATGATAGTTTTAGTTATGACTTTAATTTAGATCGCAGTTTCCATTTTGCGGATATTGGCGGCGATAGTGAGCAACCAGAAGTCTTAGCAGAACGAATTGAAGCTATTTTATTATCTGCCACAACAAGTCCAGAATTAACGGAAGAAAATTTGTCCTTATTGAAGAAAAAAATGATTGGTAAATACTTCCAATCCTTAAACTCTTTAGAGTATATCGCCAACCAATTTTCACAATCATTGTTTGGGGAAACCACGCTGTTTGATAAGATTGAAGTCATTGAAAGCATTCAATTAGCCGACGTCCGCCAAGTAGCAGAGACCTTTATTCGTGAAGAAGGATTGAGCCGTTTCTACATGTATCCTAAAGGAGAAACCGAGCAATAAACCAACTGTTTAAGAAAAAGAAAAATCTTTGAAATCTTTCAATTTTGTTATCCTCAGTTGGCTTCTTTTGTGGTATTCTTAAAGGACGGGAATGTTTTCCTTGGCAATTGAAAAAGACTGATGAGACAATCGATAAATTAACAAAATAGACTGGAGAAGATGGACGAGTGGCCAGCGTAAATATTGGAGAAACACTAAAAGAAGCAAGATTGCAGAAGAACATCTCAATTGATGAACTGCAACAAATGACAAAAATTCAAAAAAGATATTTAGAAATTATTGAACAAAACGATTTTGAGTCCTTACCAGGCACCTTTTATGTGCGGGCGTTTATCCGCCAATATGCAAGTGCGGTCGGCTTAGATGGCAATCAATTGGTAGATATCTATGATGGCAAAGAACCAGCAATTGTCGAAGAACCCAAGCCAGTGTATGAAGAGCTTGAAGGATCACGTAAGCAATTGCATGACGAAGAAAAGCAATCCAGTTGGTTACTGCGGAACTTACCAGCCATTGCCTTTTCGTTAATTGGTTTAGCCATTGCGGTCGTGGTGCTGTATATTATGTGGCAAGATCAAAAAGCCGAACCGATTATTCAAACACCGGCAACTAGTGCCAGTGTGGAAAAGCCCAAAGAATCAAGTCAAGCCCCAGAAAGTAGCACACAAAGTAGTACACCGCCGTCTTCTTCAAGCGAACCAGAGAAGAAAACAGCTGTGGCTGTGGTGAGCGATGCTAACAATCAAGTGACTGCAACGGTTAAAGATGCGAATAGTCCAATCAACATTACCTTTAAAGGGACTGAAGGCTCTTGCTGGATTGGTGTGATGGTCGATGGCAACTATACGTACCAACACACCCTGCAAGCAGGAGAAACAGAAACAACAGCTTTACCTGCGAATGCCGCCAATGCAACACTGATTCTAGGCGCCTCAAATAACGTCGCCATTCAAGTCGATGGCGCCGATTTAACACTGGAAAAAACGCCAGTTTTAATTCGTAAGGATGTTACATTAGGGATTACGTATCGTTAGAAGAAGATAAAAAAATAACTGCCCAAAATTCTTATTTAAAGAATTTTGGGCAGTTATTTTTGTTTATAAGTAATAATATATTTATATATATTATTACGATAGCTAAACCATATTTTTTATTTTTGGTGAAAAATGATTTAATTTATGCATTATATGTTTTTTTTCTTTTTTAAAAAATAATTCAAATGTTATTTTAAAGGTATTTTATACAAAAATATGCGAATTCACATTTTATTGTTATCAATATTTTTGTATATAATTTAATTACACATTTAATAAAAAAGTTAAAAAGGAGGAAGTTGATGGTAAAAATTGCATCCAATCAAGGCACTGCCCAAAAGGCAATTGCCGGGATCAAGAATGTATCTGTGAGTAAAAATCAAACATGTCATTTAGGAGAAAGCAATATTTCAAGTATGAAAAAAGGGGTTAAAGTCAGTAATCAACTGCTCAATCAATTAGCAAAAGTAGTCAATGGTGTCAACGCACAAGCCAATAAATTCCCCAAATTAGCGGCAACGATAGCGGCTAGAGATAGCCAAACAACGTTCAAATAAGGAGAAACGATGGAAAAGGATACGAATGAAAAATTAAGAAGGAACTATGCGGAACAGATTGTCGAAAAAGAACGAGCGATGGATCAATTGTCGAAGGAAAAGAAGCAAATCCAAACCATTTTTGGTACACTAGAGTCTGAACTAACCAGAAATTTTCGCGAACTTGAGCAACTCAACGCAGAAGTGATTCATAAAGGCGGTAAGTCGACGCGTTGGGAGCAAGAGGAGCTCTCTGGAAAACAACGCTATTTAAGGGGCTTTTTACAACAACAGACACATGAATTAAGTCAAAGATACACAAAAGCAACCGCACAATCGAATGAAGAACGACTACAGCTCCAAAGAGAAAGGAGTCGGTTGTCATGGGATTAATCTACTCCAGTAGCGATTCTTCAGCAATGATGCGTGCGCTGTCCAGCAACCTAGCAGTTGCCCGAACAACCACCAGTGAGCTAACAGCTGGTTGTCAGCAACTAATCGCAGCCATCGACGGTCATACATTGTCTGGCGCTGCCTATAATGCGGGAAAAGGGCTATTTTCAGAATTAGTGATTCCGACGATTCATCGAATGACTGCCGCCGTTGATAACGTCCAAAGTGATTTGGCCAAATACAGCGCTGCGGATGCGTTTATTGCCAGTGAAGGTTTTTTAGATGAAGACAAACTCAAATTAAAAATAAAAATCATGAAAGCCAACCAACAATTATTGCACGATTCTGCTAGGGCAGTCGCCACATTAGCCCATAGTCAGCCGATTCCAGGAATTTATGAACTCTTACAAAATGCCCAACGGACCTTTATTAAGATGGCAGAAAGCATGCAACAGGACATTGACAAGCTCCACAAGCAAATACGAAAGCTCAATGAGTTTGACCGACAAACCAAAAACCTGTTCGCCACTAGCTTAGAGGAAATGCAGTTGGCGATGCAAGGCATCTTAGTCCTAAATGAAACAACTGTCAAAAGCAACGGCCTCTACACCTTACCAAGTGGTGTGGATAAAAGTTACTTCACGGAAATTAAAAAAGAAGCTTCTACGGTTCTTGAAACAGCCAAACCAAAAATAGAGCTAATCAATAAAACCGACAGTCTAGAAGAAATCAGCAGAAAAACCATTGCTTGTGCAAATATAGGCATTAATCCTTATACAGGAAAGAAAATTAGTCAAAAAGAAGCCAATAAATTCAAGTATGCGGCGTGGGCAGGCACACTAACAGAAGTTGGTAATGTGGTGCTAGGTTCTTATTATGGGAATAAAACAGCTTCACGATTGAAAAATTCTGGACAAGGGAAAAAATCAATAAAGCCTAAGTACGATGATATATATACTTATCAATACAATGGTTATGATAATCCTGGACCGTTAAACGACATTAAAGGGCAACCAAATAGAAACTTTTATGGTGGTAGATATGATATGGAAGTTTTAAAAGAACCTAAAATATTATATCGTGCAGGAGATGGGAAAAATCCATTAGGACAATGGTTTACAGAAAGTCCACCTAATTCAGTTGCAAATGTACGTATTGATACTGCAGTAAAACCACAATGGATAGATAGAAATGGTTCTTTTACAGGAGCTTCTAATATAGATAGAGTATATAAAATTGAGATTCCTGCAGGTACAACTATTTACTCAGGTCCAGTAGGTAATCAAGGTAGTATATACCAAGGAGGGATGAATACGAATCAAATATTCATTAAAAGGCCTTGGGAATTTGGAGACAAAATAACTATTTTAGGTTCCAGTCCTTTAAAATAAATAAGATAGGAGATGAATAATTATGATGAATTGTAATGAAATAGAAGAGGTTATTAAAGAGTTACTTCCCTTACTTAAAAAATACAACACGGGTGACATGAGTTACTATATTGACCAGTTAAGTACGGTCCTAGACATTCTTAATTCTAATATTTCAATAACTGAAAAAAATCAAGAATTATATAAAATAGGTAAAAAATTATTTCCTGCTCGTGGAGGCTTGACTGACTTCAACGTTTGGGTAGAAGATGGAGAAGAAAGAATATCTATTAATAAACCGATTGATGATTTAACTGACAAATTATGGAATTTAATAAAATAATGTCTACTAATGAAAGATATAAAAATATTGAAAACACAATACCAGATACTTTTAGACAATTTAATACATTATGGAGATAAATCAAATATTCCTCAAATTCAAACAATTAAATATATTTTAAATTTATTAGACAGCAATCCTGACATGACGCAGATAAAAACAATGAATGAATCGTTATATCCTCCAAGAGGTGGATTAGGTGAATTTTATGTTTGGGATGATGATTACGATAAAAGAATAGATTTAAATGAACCGATTGATAAAGCAAAATCAATTACATGGGAAATTTTGATGAAAGATTAATATTGAGCAGATAAACAACACACAATTGATACAAGACTCTAACAGGACATTGACAAGCTCCACAAGTAAATACAAAAGCTCAATGAGTTTGATCGACAAACCAAAAACTTATTCGCCACTAGCTTAGAGGAAATGCAGTTGGCGATGCAAGGTATCTTAGTCCTGAATGAAACAACTGTCAAAAGCAACGGCCTCTACACCTTACCAAGTGGTGTTGATAAAAGTTACTTCACGGAAATTAAAAAAGATACTAAAAATGAAATAATCGACAAACAATTATTAGAAGGCTGTACGATTATTCGTGTTCATGATAAATCACGTGGCTTTGAGCATTACATGCTAGAAAAAGACGACAATAATAATTCAAGAGAGAAGGGGTTATCAATGCTTAAAATAGTTAATAAAAAATTTAATCTTATCACCATATTTTCAATCGCTCTGTTGGTCATGGGCTTCTTGATTGTTGGCTTACAACTGTATTTCTACTTTATCTATGGTTCTAAATTTTTAGACAGTATCACATTGATTGGAATGATTAATTTAGGTTTAGGCTATTACCAGCTCTTTCTAAAAAAAGGCAAGAATATTTCTGAATAAACGGTCAAACGGCAATTATTCCAGATTCTTTTCTTTTTTTCGTGACACTGCCAGCAAGATAACGTAAAATAGAACAGGAGAAGGAAGGGGCAATTGAAGTGAATTTACCAAATAAATTAACAGTTTTAAGAATATTTATGATTCCGATTTTTATTATTATTGTGTCGGTGCCGATGGACTGGGGAACGATTAGTTTTGGCGACACAACGTTAGCCGTTACCCAATTAGTGGGCGCGATTATTTTTGCAGTTGCTAGTTTTACAGACTGGTTGGATGGCAAAATTGCCCGTGCACAAGGCTTGGTGACGAACTTCGGAAAATTTGCGGACCCATTAGCGGACAAAATGCTAGTGATGACCGCCTTTATCGTCTTAGTTGGTCAAGGCAAAGTACCTGCTTGGATTGTAGCAATTATTGTTTGTCGTGAATTGGCAGTAACTGGTTTACGGTTGTTATTAGTCGAACATGGCGAAGTAATGGCAGCAGCTTGGCCAGGAAAAGTAAAAACAGCTACCCAAATGGTTGCAATTATTTTACTATTCATTAACAACATTCCATTTTCAGCACTCCACCTACCACTAGATCAAATCATGCTATATGCCTGCTTGATTTTCACCATTTACTCTGGTGTTGATTATTTTGCTAAGAATAAAGATGTTTTTAAAGGTTCGATGTAACCATATAAAAAAATTGCTTGATAAAAGCATAAATGAAAAAAGGTTCAAAGGTAAAATTGGTGAATCTTTTTTCTGTTCAGTGGGAATAGATATCTTGTTTGAATTTAGAGAACAATTGTTTGCTTTTATTTGACAAGAGGCTATGATTTAGCTATAATGTGGATGAAAGAAGTCAGAAATTCTTATGGCTCATATAGAATTTCTGGAGGTAAAACTCACCTGAAAGGGTACCAGATTATCTGGAGTGATGATAGAGCCAATCATCGAAAACTTACTTTCAGTGTCACGGTGCATGACACTCCAATGATACTTCTCAATTCATAGCTGACTGTTTCAAGTCGTTATGAACAAAGGATCTAGAGGCTGATACATTTAGTAGCCAGAGGGTTGATAAACTATCAGCATATTTATTTAAAGTACGAAGGCTTAGAAGGAGCCTAGGCGAAAGCTGAAAATAATGCACCCTCTTATGAGATATTTCAACAAACGTGCTTTTTGCACGTTTGTTTTTTTTTATCAAAATGAAAACGTAGAGGAGGGATGGAATGGGTGAAGCTAAAGTAACTAAAACTTTCCGATTAACAGAATTAGTGGCAAGTGATTTAAGTTGTAAAGATTTATTTGATGAACTTATTGCCGTTTTAGAAATTTTAGATGTAGAAGTTGTTAATAAAAAAATAGTTTATTTCTATAAAAGAAACGTGAAAAGTAAACAAGAAAAACTAGAAGTTTGTTTTACTAGAGAGAGTATTCTGCACTTAATTGGGATAAGTTATTATGATATTAATGAAAGAGAAACCTCTAAGTCAAGAACGAAAAGTAAGTATGCTATTGAATTTTATAGAGACTTTAAAAGAAATAAATTGAACTTTTCAAAATGTTGGGTAGAAAGTACAAGAAAAGTAAAAGATAAGCTTCAGGTATTGAAATACATTAAAAGCATAAAGACAGATGTGGTCAGAATAGGCGCTGACGGACAATTAAGAACAATTCCTATGACGAACACAATCAGTACGCCTAAGATTGGTTTAGGGATTGGCTTATATCATGATCATCCAGAATTCTCAATTCCTCGTTCTTGTTTAAATCTTGCTCAGGATAAAGAAGCGAAACAACATACCTCGTTTCGTAACGCCTGTCGGTGTACAAAAATTTGGATATATGAAAGAACAGAACAGGGTACTTGGAAATTAGAAGATAGGCAAGAATTTTTTAAAAAAATACAGGCAGAAAAAAGTAAGAAAAAAAGAAGAAAAAAGTAAGATTACGTCATTAACTTAGTTTGTAATTTGCTATATATCGTCAGCTAATGATGTCGTAGAATGAAAAAAGGGGTTCTCTTATACTAATTTTTGTAAAGAATTAAATTTATTTTCTATTACAAGTCCAGTATAGAACTTATTACTTACATAACAGTACTTTTAGAAAAAATCAGAAACAAAATTAAAGAGAGTAGCCCCTTTGAATTTAAAATTTAATAACGATACGTTAAGAAGTACTATCACTTTTTAATTGGACGAACATCACAATCTGAAATGATAAGAGTTGCGAAATTTGGGGGATTTCGTTTTAATGATTTGCATAAGAAACATTAAAACATAAGCTTGGTTTCATTTCTAAAAAGCATACAAAAATTTGGAAAGTAACAATTTTTCTATAAATAAACTGCCAAGTAAATGTTTAGACAGGATATGTTGCTCAACTTTTACGTTTTAAAACACCAAACAACGTTCTGTTTCTTTGAACGATCATGTGAGAAAATGGGAAACGTGATTTACCTAAACCTTGAATAGTTAAGCAAGTTGAGTGGAGATGAAACGAAAAAAATTATGAATTATGAACATTTTTTTACTTATAAAGATATCATTATTAGTTTACTAATTTTCTTTGGATTGTTGTATGTAATAAGGCTGGAAAGCGTGACTAAATATTTTTCGTTAGTAATAGTCGCCATTGTTTGGTTTAATCCAATACTAGTTCAGCTATTTGACAAGCACACGATTACTGTATCGATAGTTGTTACTCAAATGGTTATGCACTTCCTCTTTATTCCTTTATTTTTATTAACGCTATTAATTATTTCAATAACGGAAAAAGAAGATAGGTTATTTTGCCTACCCATTATATTTTCAGTCTTTCTTGTCTGTTCGCAAGCAACTTGGCTGTATGAGTATAATCTACTTTTCAGAGTAGTCGATATCTGGATGATTCTAATGATACTGTTCGTAAGGATAAAAAATATAAATCCTGAGTAGTTGCACTGAGAAAGCAAAGGATTAAAACTTCAAAGGAAAAGCCTGGAACATCAATCATTTTGGATTTTTGTTCCAGGCTTAAAAATGATAAAGGGTGGGAGCAGAAGCAACTACTAACAAACAAGACTTTTCTTTACGACAAATAATGCGGATCGGTCTTAGTTGTGCTAATGTTATCACGGATTTTTTTCAAGGAATCGGCATTTTGATCAAAATTGTGATACATCGTATTTGTATATAAAATATCCATTACCGTTAAGTAACTAATCCGTGAAGCCAAGGATTCCGCACGAAACAAGCCTTCTTCGGTGACGACAATAATTGCTTCATCGGACAAGCCTGCCAACTCTGAACCGCTGTTACCGGTTAACGTAATCATTTTTGCGTTGGTTTTTTTTACTTGTCGTGCTAGGTTGATTGATTCTTTGGTTTTGCCTGAATGGGAAAAAATAAACACGCAATCTTCACTGGTTAATTTTGTGACAAAGCTTAACTGCATGTGGTAATCAAAAATGTAGTTGCATCGATAGTTGGTCCGAATGAATTTATGGAAACTATCAAAAGCCACAATCGAGGAGCCGCCTTGCCCAAAAAAGTGAAGTGTTTTGGCAGAGTACATCAAAGCCAACACGTTATCTAACAGCTCCTTTGTTAAGAACTGTGTGGCGTTACTGAGGGAATAAATATTGGCTTGTAAGACTTTTTTAGCAATGGTAATACTATCATCATCTGGTGAAATATCATCGGCGCCATTCACGCTATTGACGTTTTGAAAAGTCGGCTGATAATTAGAATTTCTGGCGATATCAATTTTAAATTCTTGGAACCCAGAATAGCCAATCTTTTTTACAAATTGATACACGGAAGATTGGGAGACGCCAATTTCGTTGGCCAGACTTTCTAACGTCATTTGTGTCAATAATGATTCAGAATGAACAAAGTAATCGGAAATTTTCTTTTCTGTGAGGCTCAAATTCGGTTTTTTGATCCGAATCCGTTGATCCAAATAGTGGTTTTTCATTAACACGTTCCTCCAATCTTATTTTTTTAAAATAAAATGAATGCCTTTTCATTGTTGGTATAGACTGATTATAGTGGAAAAAGAGGACAAATACAATTTCTCTTTTTCTCCACAAAAAAGAAATTCTTTAAAAAAAGCCAAAAAAAAATAAATAATCTTTTTTCTGAAAAATGAAGGGGTCTTGAAAAGACTT
This sequence comes from Enterococcus sp. AZ011, assembly GCF_050548355.1. NCBI lineage: Bacteria > Bacillati > Bacillota > Bacilli > Lactobacillales > Enterococcaceae > Enterococcus > Enterococcus sp. AZ011. Next base: position 2,600,886 of record NZ_CP172959.1, on the reverse strand, counting down.
CTCTCAACTAAAGAAAGTAGCCAGTAAAAAGAACGTGATACCAAGAGATTTACTTGTGTTTTTTGTATGAAAGCTCCTTAAAAATAAAAACGTTTTACCTTTTGAGTAGGCAAGATTTTTGCTAAAAAATAAAAAAATATTTTTTAATTAGTGTAATCGTTTACATTATTTTTTTTATCCTTTATGATTGAAGTATCAAAAGAGGCAGGTGAAAGAAAAATGGACATTGGCTTTATTGGACTTGGGAAAATGGGTTTGAACATGGCATTAAATGTTCACGAACAAGGCTGGCCCATTATTGGCTTTGATGTAACAAAGGAAGCAAGAGCGACTGCTAGAGAACAGGGTCTTTCCGTTGTAGATTCGTTGCCGGAATTATTGAAAGCGCTTAATAAAAGGAAGGTGATTTTTTTAAGTACCCCCGCTGGTCAGATTACCAATCAATTAGTGGCAGAATTGGTAGAGCAATTAGCACCAGAGGATATCATTGTGGATAGTGGCAATTCAAATTTTCATGATAGTGTCGCGAATGCTCAACTTGCCAAGGAAAAAGGAATTTATTTTATTGATTGTGGTACTTCTGGTGGCATCAAAGGAGCGCGGGAAGGAGCGTGTTTAATGGTTGGCGGTGCGCCTGAAGCTGTCAAAGTGTTAACCCCATTTTTTGAAGATTTAGCTTGTGAACAAGGGTATCTTTATGCTGGGAAATCAGGAGCTGGTCACTATTTGAAAATGGTGCATAACGGGATTGAGTACGTCATGATGCAAGCCATGGGCGAAGGATTCAATTTATTAGAAGCTGCCGAATATGATTTTGCGTTGGAGAAAGTAGCCGATGTGTGGAATCACGGCTCGATTATTGAAGCTCGCTTGATGGGCTTAGCGAAAGAGGTTTTTGCGGAAAATCCTACGTTAGCCAATCTAGAAGGGAAAGTGGCAGCAAATGGCGAAGCCAAATGGATGATTGAAGAAGCATTGCGTTTGGAGATGCCCGTCCCAACTACGGCGTTGTCCTTATTTACTCGAAATGAAAGTATGCTAGCAAATCATTTTTCAAACAAAGTGGTCGCTTCTTTGCGACAAGGATTTGGCGGGCATGAAGTCGTAAAAAGTCAGTAAAGGAGTTTAGTCATGTTAAAAAAACAAAAAATTGCCATAGTGAATTCCAGTAGTTTTGGTCAAATTTTTCCTGAACACTTGACGCGCTTAGAAAAAATAGGCACCGTGAAGCATTTTACAGTCGACAGTGAAATTGGTGGCAAAGAGTTAGCGGAACGTTTACAAGGATATACGATTATTATTGCTAGCGTGACGCCATTTTTCGCGAAAGAATTTTTTGAACATAAAGATGAATTGTTGCTGATTTCTCGTCATGGCATTGGGTATAACAACATCGATTTAGACGCTGCAAAACAGCACGACACAATTGTTTCCATCATCCCAGCTTTAGTAGAACGAGATGCCGTGGCGGAAAACAATGTCACAAATTTGCTAGCTGTTTTACGGCAAACTGTGGCTGCAGATGCCAGCGTTAAAGCAGATCAATGGGAAAAACGAGCGAATTTTGTCGGTCGGACGTTATTTAACAAAACTGTGGGTGTCATTGGTGTTGGGAACACAGGAAGTTGTGTCGTGGAGACGTTACGAAACGGATTTCGCTGTGACGTGTTAGCGTATGATCCCTATAAATCCGCCACTTATCTGCAAAGTTATGGAGCCAAAAAAGTAGACTTAGATACGTTGCTAGCTTCAGCTGACATCATTTGTTTATGTGCCAATTTAACTGAAGAAAGTTATCACATGATTGGCTCGGCGGAAATTGCCAAGATGAAAGACGGCGTCTATCTTTCCAATAGCGCACGAGGCGCCTTGATTGATGAAGAAGCCATGATTGCCGGCTTACAATCGGGCAAAATTGCTGGGCTTGGGACAGATGTTTTAGAAGAGGAACCAGGTCGGAAAAATCATCCTTATCTTGCGTTTGAAAATGTAGTAATGACGCCGCACACCTCCGCTTATACCATGGAATGCCTGCAAGCGATGGGAGAAAAATGCGTGCAAGATGTGGAAGACGTGGTGCAAGGTATTTTACCTCAACGGGCAGTGCAAGAAGTCAGTCGTTACGTTAGTTAAGAAGGAGGAGGAGCATGTTAACTGATTTAAAAGTGAAAGTTGGACCGCAATTTTATCGTTACCACGAAGGCGCCTTAACTTCGGTGCCGTCACTTTTCAAGGAATATCACGCCCAACGAATTTTGGTGGTGCATGGCACCGTATCCTTTGAAAAAGCTCAGCCATTTTTGCCATTCTTGGCAGATTCAGAGTATCAATTCTTCTATCACACTTACACAGGAGAATGTAGTTATTTTGGCGCCGAACAAATTTCACAGCAAATAAAGGAACACCAGATTGACTTTCTTCTGGGAGTCGGCGGCGGTAAGTTAGCCGATTTAGTGGGCTACAGCGCCCATTTAAACAATCTGAATTTTGGCTTAGTCCCTACTTTGGCTAGTAACTGTGCGCCGTGGACACCGTTAGCTGTGATGTATCAAGAAAATGGCGCGGCCGAAGGCAAAACGGAACATTTCTTTCGCCAAGCTGCGTTTTTAATCACTGATCCTAAGTTGCTTCTGGATGCGCCCCGTGATTATTTTGTCGCTGGTTTAGCTGATACGTTAGCGAAATGGTATGAATCAGAGACCATTTTACGCCAAGCCCATTTGCAAGGGGAACCCTTTTTACAATTAGCGGGAGCGACCGCCAAGCTTTCGCAAGAAGCGATTATGCGGGACTCAAAAGCAGCCTTAGCAGCGATGGACGAGGGCAAACTCACGCCTGAATTTGTCCATCTTTCAGAAATTGTTTTCGCTGTTTCTGGATTAGTCGGCGGCTTCGGTGACAAATACGCCCGCAATGCAGCAGCACACGCCATGCATGATGCTATGAGTAAATTTTTACCCAAAAGTCATGACTATTTACATGGCGAAAAAGTAGCTTACGGCATCTTCTATCAATTAGCATTGGAAAAAAGGTGGGCCATCATAGACGCATTAATCCCCTTTTATCAAGAGCTAAACTTGCCCATGTCGTTACGACAAATGGGCCTTTACCCAGAAGAAGAAGCAGTACTCGATGCAATGGTTCAATTTATTGATTCAAAAGAAAAGGTTCATTTAATTCCTATTGAGATTTCGGAAGAACGTTTACGTCAAGGGATTGAAGAACTAGAAAAGTATATCCAAAACCAAGGATAAGAAGGAGGAACTATGGAAACGTTAAGTGTTTTACAAAGTTTGATAATGGCGCTTTGGGTGGCAGCAATTATGTCCAGATGGCTTGGAGGAGGAGCAACGTTAACGTTGCGTTTCTCGCCCTTAATGACAGGGTTAGTAGCAGGTTTAGTGATGGGCGATGTCCCGAAAGCGATGATTGTCACCGCAGCATTACAAATGATTTACATGGGTGTTTTTTCACCAGGTGGCTCTATGCCAGCAGAACCATCAATTGCGGCAGCGATTGCTGTGCCAGTTGCGTTGCTAGGGAATTTGAAGCCGGAAGCGGCTATCGCCGTAGCGGTTCCTGTCGGTCTTTTAGGAAGTTATTTATATCAATTCCGTTTCTTTATTAACACGTTTTTAGGGAAGTATACCGATCGTGCGGTGGCTGAACTAAATTCTAAAAAAATTGCCCGCTCAATTATCTGGTATCCAACGATTGCCTCATTTATTTTATTCGTTCCATTAGTCTTTTTTGCTCTTTATCTAGGGGCACCAGTCATTGCCGATATTATTAAAGCATTAGAAGGAACCGTTGTGATTCACGTGTTAGAAGTAGTCGGTGGTGGTTTAGCCGCAATTGGGATTGCGACAACGGTCTATGTCATTGGTCGAAAAGATTTCTTGGTTTTCTTTTTCCTTGCATACTTCATGAGTATCGTCTTTAAGTCATTGGAAATTACCATGGTAACGTATGCCATCTTTGGCGTAATTATTGCGTTAATTTTTGTGCAAGTCCAAAAAGGCAAACCTGTAGCAGAAAGTGCTGGTTCCGCCAGTGCCACCACTGATTTTGATGATGATGACGATTACGATGACGGGTTTTAAAAGAAAAAGGAGGAACTGAAATGACGGAAACAACAGAAAAAGTCGTGCCGAAAACAACGAATTTAGCACCAGAAGAAATTACCAATAAAGATGTTACAAAAGCCTATCTCCGTTGGCATTTTGCCAATGAAATTCCCCATTCCTTTGAACGTTACTTGGCGCCTTCGTTATTGTACGCAATGATGCCACTTTTAAAGAAATTATATAAAGACGATGAACAATTAAAAGCCGCTTATATGCGTCAACTGCTGTTTTTCAATACGCAATTAAGCTGGGGCGGCGGGGTCATTACTGGGTTGATGGCTTCCATGGAACAAGAGCGGGCCAAAGAAGAACATGAAGGCCGCGAAATCATGATGCAAGATGATTTAATGTATAACACCAAAGCTGGCTTGATGGGCGCGTTAGCGGGGATTGGTGATGCGATTGACTCAGGTACGGTTCAATATATTTTTATTGCGATTGCGGTGCCGTGGGCGCAACAAGGTAGCGCATTAGGTGCGATTTTCCCCTTTGTCGCGTTTGCCCTTTATCAAGTACTGTTAGGTGTGTTCTTTGCGAGACAATCCTTCAAAATGGGGCGGAATGCCACAGGCTTAATGCAAAGTGCTGGGATTCAAAAAGCCATTGAAATGTTATCTGTTTTAGGGTTGTTCATGATGGGAATTTTAGCTGGTAATTATGTCAAAGTTTCTTCAACCCTTCAATTTAAACTTTCTGGCCGTGAGTTTGTGGTCCAAGATATTCTTGATCAGATTGTCCCAGGACTCTTACCGCTAGCTGTCGTAATGGGCGTGTATTGGTTCTATACGAAAAAAGGTTTGAAAGTTACGCAAGCATTATTGTGGTTAACAGGTATTTTAATTGTCTTAGCAACAGTCGGTATTTTATAAAAAGAAAAGGACGTGAATCAGATGGGCGTAGTAAATTTAGCAAGAGTAGATGAACGATTAATTCATGGACAAGTGATGGTGACCTTGTCCCAAAAAAGTGGCGTTAATTCCATTTTCGTTGTCGATGAAGTGGTGGCAAAGGATAAATTTATGCGTGATTTATACAAAAGTGCAGGCAGTCGGACAGGACAAAAAACCATTGTCATTACGCCGGAAAAAGCCAAATTTTATTGGGATGAATACCAATTCAAAGAGTACAACTGTATTTTAATCGCTAAAACCGTCTCTGTAATTTATGACTTAGTAAAACACGGAGTCCCTATGAAGGAGTTAAACATCGGCGGTATTGCACAGAAAAATCCAGAAAAAGATTTATTAGTAACCAAATCTGTTTATTTAAACAAAGAAGATGCCGAAAAATTAAAAGAGCTACATGAGGTGTATGGCGTAGAAGATATTTATTTCCAAGCAACGCCTTCTGCACCAAAAACTAGTTTAAAAGAGGTTTTAGGCAAATTTAATTTATAAAAAAGGCCAGTCGCTTGAGTCATTGCATGACTGTTTGAAGTAATGACTCAAGCCACTGAACTGAAGGAGGAACTTTTATGTTAGGGATTGTGATTGCTACACATGGTGCACTAAGTGACGGTGCGAAAGACGCAGCTACCGTGATTATGGGCGCAACCGAAAATATCGAAACCGTTAATCTAAATAGTGGAGACGATGTCCAAGCACTAGGCGGGCAAATTAAAACAGCGATTGAGAACGTCCAACAAGGGGATGGCGTGGTGGTCATGGTTGACTTATTAAGTGCGAGTCCTTACAATCAGGCAGTTTTGGTGATTAACGAACTAGAACCAGCACTACAAAAGAAAATCTTTGTGGTGAGTGGTACCAACCTACCAATGGTCTTAGAAGCGATAAACCATCAATTATTGGGCACACCGATTGCTGAAGCGGCGCAAGCGATTGTTGCGCAAGGCAAAGAAAGTGTGCAAGCATGGGATATTTCTATGACTTCCTTTGAGGATGAAGAGGATGAGGACGATGATTTTTAAGAATGTAGTAAAGGGTGAAAGCAATGAAATGGGGATTTAGATGGTACGGAGCGGCAGGCGATGCCATTCCGTTAAAACATATTCGACAGATTCCAGGAATTACTGGTGTTGTCGGTACCTTGTTAAATAAACTACCAGGTGATGTTTGGACAGTAGCCGAAATTCAGGCACTTAAACAATCGGTGGAACAAGAAGGATTAGCACTTTTAGGAATTGAAAGTGTTGCTATTCATGATGCCATTAAAGCGGGGACGGATCAACGAGACCACTATATTGATAATTATCGCCAGACGTTGCGTAACTTGGGGAAATGCGGAATTTCCTTAGTGTGCTACAGTTTCAAGCCTATTTTTGGTTGGGCTAAAACGGACTTGGCGTATGAGAATGAAGATGGCAGCTTATCGTTGTTATTTGATCAAGCTGTGGTAGAGAACATGCAGCCAGAAGACATGTATCAATTGATTCACAGTCAGTCAAAAGGATTCCGGTTACCAGGTTGGGAAGAGGAGCGTTTGCAACAATTTCAAGAATTGAAAGCCATGTATGCCGGCGTAACAGAAGAAGATTTGGTCGAAAATTTGCGCTACTTTTTAGAACGTGTGATTCCTGTCTGTGAAGAAGAAAATATCAAAATGGGGATTCACCCCGATGATCCACCTTGGGAAATTTTTGGTTTGCCAAGAATCACTAAAAATTTAGCGGATTTAAAACGGATCCTTTCCTTGGTGGACTCACCAGCAAATGGGATTACATTTTGTACAGGTTCCCTCGGTGCGGACCCGACGAATGATTTGCCTACTATGATTCGTGAAATAGGTCACAGAATTAATTTTGTTCATTTCCGCAATGTGAAGTATTTAGGTGAGCATCGTTTTGAAGAAACGGCGCATCCGAGTGTCGCTGGTTCGTTAGATATGGCGGAATTAATGCAAGCACTGGTAGACGTAGGGTATGAAGGCGTTATTCGCCCTGACCATGGGCGGGCAATTTGGGATGAAAAAGCGATGCCTGGTTATGGTTTATATGATCGAGCAATGGGGTTGACCTATATTCAAGGACTGTACGAAGCAACCAAAGCCAAACAAAATAGGAAGTGACAGAATGGAAACAAAAGTTGAAAAAAATCAACTGTATCAACAATTAGCGACATGTAAACTTTTACCACTATACACTGCAACAGATTTACGCTATTTGCCACAAGTAGAATCAGTCTTAGTAGAAAACGAATTACCGTTTATTGAAGTCACTTTTCGGAGTCAGCTGGCCTTGCCTGCCATCAAACAACTTGCTGCTTCAGGGAATTTAATAGTAGGCGCAGGAACTGTTAGAACCTTGAAAGAAGCCCAAGAGGCAGTAGCGAACGGTGCACAGTTCATTGTTTCCCCAGCGATTGTTCCAGAAGTCATTGATTTTTGTCTGGCAAATGAGGTGCCTATTTTTCCAGGAACAGCTACGCCTGGGGAGATTCAGCGAGCGCTGGCGTATGGCTTACGAGTGGTTAAATTTTTCCCAGCCGATATTTACGGCGGGTTAAAAGCCATCAAAAGTTTAAGTGGCCCGTTTTATGATGTTCAATTTTTACCAACTGGTGGGATTGATGAAACAAACTTTATAGAGTATGTGGAAGCAGAAGAAGTATTAGCAGTGGGCGGCTCCTTTATTTTATCGGAAAAGATGCTTCAAGAAGATGAAGCTTCGGCACGCCAGCATGTTCAATCTTTACTTACGAAAATCAAAGAACGACAAGCAAAATAAAAAGATGGGCTAAGTTTTGTTACTTAGTCCTCTTTTTTCTGTCCAAATGTTACTGACATTATTTTAGTTTTCATTTTGTAAAAATAGTATAGGAGAAAAGCAATCAGTTATGTATAATTAGTGAAAGAAGGTTGCGTGAAGTAAAAATAAAAAGGAGAGCAAAGGATGTTAAAAAATGTAGAAGTGTTCTGGCAAAACTTTTTAGATAAACATGAATTAGATATGTTGATGCCCGATGTGTGGATGTTTGGTGATGGCTCTTCTGAGATGGGTAATCGTTTGGGTCAATTGGTTGTTTCTGGACGTAAGACAGCGACATGTTCTTCTTTAGATATTTATAAGATGGAAGAAGAACAACTCCCTAAAGCTGGTCAATACGACATAATTTTAGATGGTCAGTCTCAACCGCTGGCTATTATTCGAACAACCAAAGTTGAAATTATGCCCATGAACAAGGTCTCAGAATCTTTTGCACAAGCGGAAGGTGAAGGAGATTTGACGCTGGATTATTGGTATGAAGAGCATGCGCGGTTCTTTAAAGAAGAACTGGTCCCCTATCAGCTACAATTTTATCCCGACATGCTGTTAGTTTGCCAAAGTTTTGAAGTGGTGGATCTTTATACAGAAAAAGAATAGACAGAGAAGCGGTGACTGACACGATTGAAACGAGCAGTCGCCGCTTTTTTTACTGATTTTTTGAAAAAGTTGCGTATGTTTATATAGACAGGGTGATAGAAAAGAGATGTGTATTTTAAGTGTCGAGGAAAAGATGGTACAATAACCTAAGGAATACTAACAAGGAGTGAATGTTATGAAAGAAGAATTTTCATATGAAATTTTAGAAGAAGTCGCTGTGTTATCTGAGAATGCTCGTGGCTGGCGTAAAGAATTGAATTTAATTAGTTGGAATGGTCGTCCACCAAAATTTGATTTGCGTGAGTGGGCCCCTGATCACGAAAAAATGGGTAAAGGCATCACCTTAACTAACGAAGAATTTGCTGAATTAAGCAAAACAATTAAATCCATGTAAAAGGAGCACCCTGTCAATGAAAAGTATGACTGGATTTGGAAAAAAGACCATTCAAAATGAAAATTATCAATTGGATGTTGAAGTCAAAAGTGTCAACCAGCGGTTTTTAGATATTCTATTGCGTATGCCAAAGGAACTGAATGCCTATGAACTGGTGATTCGGCAAGTAATCAAACGCACGTTAAAACGTGGACGTGTGGAAGTCTATGTAAATCTCCAAAAAATCGGCAACAATCAAAAAGAAGTACGCGTGCAGTGGGACTTAATTGATCAATTATTAACTTCGGTAGATCAACATTTAAAGGAAAACTATCCGGAAGCAACGTTTGATGCAGGGGACACGGTCAACCATTTATTAAAGCAAAATGATTTTGTCGAAATAGTGGAAGCAGAAATCGTTGATCAGACATTTGAACCATTTCTTGTTCAAGCATTTGAAGCAGCCATCGCTAGTCTTGACCAAAGCCGTGTGCAAGAAGGAACGCAAATTAAACAAGTCCTGCTTGACTATGTAGCAGTGTTGACCCAATCAATTCAAGAACTGCAAGCGTTTGTGGGCGTTTTTGAACAAGAATACCGTCAACGTTTTGAAGCGAAATTAAACGAATGGTTAGGTAGCCAAGTGGATGAAACACGCTTATTAACAGAAATGGCCATTTTATTGGAAAAAGGCGATATTCATGAAGAATTAGATCGTTTGGATATCCATATTGATAAGTTGCATCAGTTGCTTGACGAAACAGAACCAGTGGGCCGAGAACTAGATTTCTTAATTCAAGAAATGAACCGTGAAGTCAATACGATTGGTTCGAAATCAAGTCCAATTGAAATAAAAAATAGTGTCGTTCAAATGAAAACAACCTTAGAAAAGATTCGTGAACAAATTCAAAATGTCGAATAGAGAAAATGGTTTCGTGTTTTTCCAGAAAACGCTATAATATAGAAGTAACGAATAAATGACAGAGGTGAAAGCAATGACTAAATTTTATGATGTAACCTTTCAAGAATTAAGTGGTCGTTCTGTGGTAAAAACAGAAGTCGCTTCAGACAGAGAACCATTTGACGTCTGGCAAGATGCTTGTGCAAGCTATTCTGAAACAGAATTAAATATCCAAATTAACGAAGACACGTTTGTTACTTTGAATCGTCATTTTGTTGTTCGCATTGACGTGAAAGAAGTTGACGGCCCTGTCGACAAACAAGTTCGTCGTCGCGATGAATTGATGAACGTGGTCAATACGCTTTCTAATATGGGCTTATAAAAAATGCCACCAAGCATTTCACGCTTGGTGGTATTTTTTTTAATTAGAATAAAAGAAACAAGCCAACGGCGCATAGGAAAGAAAGAACTGCGGCACTTAAAAAGATTGTCCGCATGGATGCAGTTTTACTGCTTTCTTTGCCGTGTTTTTTCTGACGTTCTAAACGTTTTTGAAGCTGACGGGTAATTACTGAGAAAATCAGCCCGAAAAGGACTAAAACACTTGTGGCAATCGATTTGGGAATAAAATGATTCGGTTCTGCAACGGTGGTGTCCCCAGAATGTTCGTTTGATTCTTCCGCAGCTTCCGCTGTTGTTTGTTTTGGCTTAACTTCTTGGTAAGCCACTTTTGGCGCTTGAACCGTACTATTTAATAATGTCAAGGGCGTGTCGACTTGCACCTGCCCTGCTACTAATTTAAAAGTAGGCTGACTGCCTTTGGGAACGACACCGTATAAATCGTTAGCCAAAGTGACTTTTTTGTGATCAATGGTTTGTGGTCCTTTGTCTAAAAGTTTTTTGCGTTCGTATGTCGTATAGGCATAGTCCAGCAAAGCATTCCCAGCCACATGCCGTTCGTATTCACCATCTTGGTTTTGCCAATTACCAACGCCTAAAATGACTTCAATTAAACGGAAATCTCCTTGTTTGACAGTCGCAATATAGTTAAAGCCGCCTGTTGGACTAGAGCCTGTTTTTAAACCATCCACGCCTTGATAACCATACTTAGCGCCTGGTAAAGAATAATTGTATGCTTCAAACGTTTCCTCGTAAGGCGTGCCGACCATTGTTTTCACCACTGGTTTATTGGTGATTTCTAAAATTTCTGGATAATTTTTCAGAAAATGATAGGTTAGTGAAGCTAAATCTCTAGCTGTAGAGACGTTATCGCCATTTGGGTCAATTCCTTGCATTTGATACAGGCCGTTAAAGGCACTTGCTTGCGCCCCACTGCAGTTGTAATAGGTAGTATTTGTCATCCCTAATTCAGCCGCTTTTTGATTCATTAAATGAACAAAGTCAGTAGGCTGGTCCCCTGAAATTAAATTTGCCAACATGAGAGTCGCCACATTAGAAGAGGGGACAGCAATCATTTTTAATAGTTCACGGACTGGATAAGCAACACCTAACGTAATTTTGTTATTACTAATGGCATATATTTTAGAAATATCGACATCTTTTTGCGTAGCAGTCACAGTGGTATCCATTGTAAATTTTCCTTGCTCCATTGCTTCAAAGGCCAAGTACATGGTCATCACTTTGGCAATACTGGCAGGATTCCACGCTAAATCTGGTTGCTGCGACCAGAGAATTTCTCCAGAATCAGCATCAACAACGATGGCTGCTTTGGGAATGCCATCCTCTTTCAGGGTCGTCCCCATTTTTTTAGCAATCGCGGTAATATCTTCTTCTGCGTGAGTCACAGTAGGTTGGGCAAAAAAGGCCCCACAACTGACGACTAAGCCTAGCAGAAACAATGTAAATGGTTTAATTCGTGCGATGTTTCTCAGTCCTTTCTTATTCACGTTTTTTCATCCTAAAGGAGTCATCACTTCATTTTACTTAAAAAATGGCTGCCTGTATAGGAATTCTAGGTAATTTGTTTAAAAAAAGAACAAGTTATGAAAGCCAAATTAAAGAAGAAATGTTATTTTTTCAGTGAATCTCCAAGAAAGTCTTGAAAATTGCAGAAAAAAAGTGCAAAATAGAACTAATACTGTGAAATTATGTTTTGAAAGGAAGTCGTTATGTCAGAGCGCGGGTTATTAATCGTATTGTCAGGTCCTTCAGGAGTGGGGAAAGGGACTGTAAGAAAGGCTATTTTCGACAGTGAAGAAAATGATTTTCAATATTCAATCTCAATGACCACTCGGAAACAGCGAGAAGGCGAAGTGGATGGAGTAGATTACTATTTCCGTTCAAGAGAAGAATTTGAAGCGATGATTGAAGCTGGAGAAATGTTGGAATATGCGGAATATGTTGGTAACTATTATGGGACACCATTAACGTATGTTAACCAGACGCTAGATGAAGGCAAAGACGTCTTTTTAGAAATCGAAGTCCAAGGGGCTAAACAAGTCAAAGACAAAGTGCCTGATGGCGTATTTATCTTTTTGACACCCCCCGATTTAGCGGAATTAAAATCAAGAATTATTGGCCGCGGAACAGACGAAATGTCTGTGATTGAAGAACGAATGGCTGTGGCCAGAGAAGAAATCGAAATGATGGCGCTGTATGATTATGCGGTAGTGAATGATGAAGTTCCTTTAGCCGTGCAACGAATTAAAGACATTATCGCGAGTGAGCACTTCCGTGTTGACCGTGTAATTGGAAAATATATTAAAATGTTAGAGGAGATGTAGCCTTATGATGTTAAAACCGTCAATTGACTCATTATTAAAAGAAGTCCCTTCAAAATATTCTTTGGTTATTTTAGCAAGCAAACGTGCGCATGAATTAGATGAAGGCGTTCAACCAACCGTTGAATCCTTTGATTCTGTAAAAAGTGTAGGTCGTGCGTTAGAAGAAATCGAAGCAGGAACAGTGATCAGTGATCCAAATCCTGAAGAAAAACGCGAACGTCTACGCATTGAACGTGAAGAACGCAAACGCCAACGTGAACAAGAACAAAAAGAATTAGAAAACCGTTTACGTGACGAAAAAAATTAATTGAATGAAAAACAAGTCTATGATTGAAGCTTTCTTCAAGTAAAGGCTTGTTTTTTTGTGATTGCAAATGTTGTGGGATGACTTTTGTGGTATACTGTTTTTGTAGATAAGTTATGACGGTGGCTACTTCTGGAAGGTGGTGGTGCTTATGAGCATAAGTACTGAAATCTATGAAAGGGGAAAGCCGTATTTGTCCGCATTAGATGTAATCGGACTAATTTTCGACTTTGGTTTATATACCATTGCGTTGATTAGTTTGGTTGTCACTTTGCTAAAAAAAGACAAAAAGAAATAACCAGTCATAAACTTTGAACGGTTAACTGGTTATTTCTTTTTAATTAAGTAAAAACTAAGTTACTGTCATGATTCTACAGTTAGAGAGATGGACCAACATCTCTCTTTCAAAATGATTATACCATAAAAAAATGTAGAGTGCTAACACTAGTTAGCAGTGTAAGTTTCAAAGTATTTTAAGAGGATTACTAAAAGCTACTTTCTTAGATCATTTGTTTAGGAAAGCTAGCTTTTTATATTTTAAGGGGAAATTAACTAAGCTTAACAACAACGAGACACACAAGACAAATCAGTCAATCTTTAGTACAATAGGCAAAGAGAATTTACATAAAAAGGAGGATGCACCATGCAAAAAGTAGCCAAAGTTATTGTGGATGTACCAACGATGCAAACCGATCAACCATTCACTTATTTAGTTCCTGAAAATTTAAATGAGCAATTGGCTGTCGGCATGCGTGTAGAAGTGCCTTTTGGTAACGGTAATCGGCATGTTCAAGGGTTTGTTTTAGCCATTGAACCAATGGCTGCAACGGTTCTTGACGAAACCAATGTTCAGTTGAAAGAACTAGTGGCGGTGTTGGATTTAAAACCTGTCTTAAATACAGAAATGTTGGCTTTAGCTGATTATATGAAGGAAAAAACGTTTGCCTTTAAAATCACTTGTTTGCAAACCATGTTACCTAGCGTAATGCGTGCCGATTACCAAAAATATATTTATTTAACGGATGAGCTTTCTGAAGAATTACAAGATCAGTTATTTTATGGTTTAGAGGAAATTTCGTGGGACCAAGCGCAAGAACGTGGGCTTTTGCCTCAACTAATGGCGTTGCGTAAACAGCAAAAAGTCGATATTCGCTACGAAGTTACGACGAGAAATAAAGTCAAAATGGTCCGCTTCATTCAAGCCGCTAAGGAATTTGAACAACTAGAGGAAATTCGTTTGGGGTTACGCAAGGGAGCTAAGAAGAAAGAGCAACTTCTTTACTATTTACAACGCTTGGGCACTGAAAAAGTCACCGCTGTGAAGGAAATGAAAGAATTAGGTTTCAGTACCGCATTTTTAAATGAAGCCGCCAAAAATGGCTGGTTAACGTTCATTGAAAAAGAAGCGTATCGTGATCCGTTTGCTAATCAGACGTTTGAAAAAACGACTGCGTTATCTTTGAATGCAGAACAACAGGTGGCTGTGGAAACAATCTTACAATCGGTCCAAGAACAGCAAAGCCAAACCTACTTATTGGAAGGTATTACAGGAAGCGGGAAAACAGAAGTTTATCTACAGGTCATTGCAGAAGTTCTTAACCAAGGCAAAACAGCCATTATGCTTGTCCCTGAAATTTCTTTAACTCCGCAAATGGTGCAACGCTTTAAAAGTCGCTTTGGCGAACATGTTGCTGTAATGCACAGTGGCTTATCGCAAGGTGAAAAATACGATGAGTGGCGGAAGATTGAACGAGGAGAAGCGGAAGTGGTGGTTGGCGCGCGTTCTGCCATTTTTGCGCCAATCGAAAACATCGGTGTGATCATTATTGATGAAGAACACGAGGCAAGTTATAAACAAGAAGAAACCCCCCGCTACCACGCGAGAGATTTAGCGATTTGGCGTTCGGAGTACCATCATTGCCCTGTTGTTTTAGGTAGTGCCACGCCGTCCTTGGAATCACGCGCTCGCGCACAAAAAAATGTTTATCAGCGGTTACGATTAACACAGCGTGCCAATCAAGCGGCAACCTTGCCCACGATTGATGTAGTGGATATGCGGCAAGAAGTAGAAAATGGCAATGTCTCTTCTTTTTCCATGTCGTTGCAAGAAAAACTCCAAGAACGCTTAGAGAAAAACGAACAAAGTGTTCTCCTACTTAATCGCCGTGGCTATTCGTCATTTGTGATGTGTCGCGATTGTGGCTATGTGTTGCCGTGTCCGAATTGTGATATTTCCTTAACTTTGCATATGGATAGCAAAACAATGAAATGTCATTATTGTGGACATGAAGAACGGATTCCTTATCGCTGTCCTAACTGTGGCCAAGATAAAATTCGCTACTACGGAACAGGCACACAAAAAGTAGAAGAAGAATTACAAACGTTGTTACCAGACAGTCGTATTCTCCGAATGGATGTTGATACGACCCGTCGCAAAGGTGCGCATGAAAAGATTTTGCGAACATTTGGTGAAGGACAAGCGGATATCTTATTAGGCACACAAATGATTGCCAAAGGACTGGACTTTCCAAATGTGACGTTAGTCGGTGTCTTAAATGCTGATACCGCCTTGAATTTACCCGATTTTCGTTCCAGTGAACGGACCTTCCAGTTATTGACACAGGTCAGCGGTCGCGCTGGTCGCGCTGAAAAACCGGGGGAAGTCATCATTCAATCTTTTAACCCCGAGCATTATGCGATACAATTGGCAAAAGCCCAAGATTATGAAGATTTTTATACAAAAGAAATGTATATTCGTCATCGTGGGGATTATCCACCGTACTATTTTACGGTCCAAATTACGGCTAGCCATCCTGAAGAAAATGAAGCAGCGAAACAAATGTTTCAAATCGCGACGAAATTAAAACAAGGCTTATCGCCGCAAGCTATTTTGTTGGGACCAACGCCCAACGCAATCATGCGTGTCAATAATCGTTACTTTTATCAAGTGATTATCAAGTATAAACAAGAACCAATGCTTCAACCATTATTGAAAGAAATTTTGACCGATACACAACGAGCAACGGCTCGTGGCTTAAAGCTTTCCATTGATGCAGAACCCATGAATTTTATTTAAAAAATACAGCTTTGAAAGGAGCACTTATGCGCTATCCAGTTGTGATTCACCCGAACGAACACTTAAAAATGAAGGCTCAACCTGTGACGATTATTACCGATGAAATTGTGCAGTTACTAGAGGATATGTATGAAACAATGCTGGCCCATGATGGGATTGGCTTAGCAGCCCCGCAAATTGGTAAAAATTTGCAAATGGCAGTGATTGAAATCGATGAAGAATCTGGTCGTTTTGAACTAATTAATCCAGTGATTATTGAAAAAAAGGGAACCAGTATTGATGTGGAAGGCTGTTTAAGTATTCCAGAAACATATGGAACCGTTGAACGAGCAGATGAAGTGACTGTCCGTTATTTTGACCGTGAAGGTGAAGAAATGGAAGTTACGGCTTACGGTTATTTAGCTCGAGCTTTTCAACACGAAATTGATCATTTGAACGGCGAGTTATTTATCGATAAAATGATTGAGAAAATTGCACCAGAAGATTTAGAAGCGTATATGGAGGAACATTTTGATGACTAAAATTGTATTTATGGGCACACCAGCCTTTTCTGTTCCGATTTTAGAAAGTTTAATCGAGGCAGGCTATGACGTTCAAGCGGTTGTCACGCAACCAGATCGACCAGTTGGCCGAAAAAAAGTGATTACCCCAACGCCTGTCAAAGAAGCAGCTTTAAAACATAACTTATTAGTCTTACAACCAGAGAAAATTTCAGGTTCTCCTGAAATGGAAAAAGTGATTGACTTAGCACCAGATGTAATTGTGACAGCAGCCTTTGGACAATTTTTACCAGAGAAAATTTTAAAAGCGCCCAAACTAGGTGCGATTAATGTCCATGCCTCACTTTTACCAAAATATCGTGGCGGCGCACCTGTACATTACTCGATTATTGAAGGAGAAAAAGAAACAGGCGTCACGATTATGGAAATGGTGAAAAAAATGGATGCTGGCGCGATTTTAGCGCAACGTGCAATTCCGATTACGAAACAAGACGATGTAGGCACCATGTTTGAAAAATTAAGCATTCTAGGAAAAGAACTTTTATTAGAAACGTTACCCAAGCTAATTGCTGGCGAAATCACGCCTATTCCACAAGTGGAAGAAGAGGCTACTTTTTCACCAAATATTACCCGAGAACAAGAACGAATTGACTGGCAAAAAACTGCTGAGGCAATCGATAACCAAGTGCGTGGTATGCGTCCTTGGCCAACAGCGTTCACAACCTATCAAGGGACCAACTGGAAAATTTGGGCAGTGACACCACTGACTGAAACAACAACTAGCGCCCCAGGAACGATTATCCAGCGTAGTAAAAAAGCGCTATGGATTGCTTGTGGTGAAGGGACAGTCCTTCAAATTGATCGCCTGCAACCAGCAGGTAAAGGTCAATTAACGATTCAAGAATTTTTAAATGGCGTTGGTCAAAATGTCGCAGAAAAAGATAAGGTGGACTAACAAAAATGGCTGAAAAAATCCCCAAGAAATTAAAACGTTCTGTTCGATACGTTGCTTTAGAAACCATCGAACGTGTGGATAAAGGTGGGGCGTACTCCAATCTTTTACTTAATGAAATGATGACAAAATCAGAACTAAGCGAGAAAGATGGCCGCTTGTTTACAGAACTTGTCTACGGCACAATTAGTCGCAAATTATTGTTGGAATACTACTTAACACCATTTGTTAAGAAACCGCAAAAAGTCGATAATTGGGTGAAAAATTTATTGATTTTATCGTTATATCAATTACTTTATTTAGATAAAGTGCCCGATCATGCAGTCATTAATGAAGCGGTTGAAATTGGCAAACGTCGTGGCAATCCTGGGATTGGTAAATTCGTGAATGGCGTGCTGCGGGCGTTCCAACGAAATGGAGCACCTAGTTTGGCCGCAATTAGCGATCCAGTTGATCGTTTAGCCACGGAAATTAGCATGCCACGTTGGTTAACAGAAAAATTACTTGCCCAATTAGGCGAAGAAGAAACACGGCAGTTAGGTTTATCATTATTTGAAAAAAGCCATGCGAGTGGCCGAGTAAACACACGGTTTATTTCACGAGAAGAAGCGCTGGAAGAATTACAAGAAACAGGGATTGCCGCGAAGGAAAGTCAACTTTCCCCTTATGGTGTTGTCGCTGAAAAAGGCTACTTAGCTGGCAGTGAACTGTTTATTAACGGTTGTTTAACCATTCAAGATGAAAGCTCTATGCTCGTGGCTCCAGCGATGCAAATTGAACCGCATCATCGTGTCTTGGATGCTTGTGCGGCTCCTGGTGGCAAAACGACTCATATCGCAACTTTTTTAGAGGCTGAAGCAGGTGGTCGTGTGACCTCTTTAGATATTCATGCGCACAAAATTAAGCTAATTAATGAAAATGCGCAACGCCTCCATGTGGCGGATGTCGTCCAAGCAGAAAAGCTTGATGCGCGACAAGTGGCCGAAGAATTTCCCGCAGAAACCTTTGATCGGATTTTAGTTGATGCACCATGTTCAGGCTTAGGGCTAATGCGCCGTAAACCAGACATTAAATACCATAAAACGGCCAATGATTTTCAAAATTTACCTAAAATTCAGTTAGAAATCTTAGAAAGTGTTGCCCCAACACTAAAACAATGGGGTATAATGGTCTATAGCACTTGTACTATTACGCCAGAAGAAAATCAGGAAGTAGTGGCAGCCTTTTTAGCCAAACACCCTGAATTTGAAAAAATTGAAATTGTTGCAAATGAAAATGTCCAAGCAGTAGTAAAAGAGCAAGAACTGGTTCTGTATCCCCATCAATACATGACAGATGGCTTCTTTATTTGCTGTATGCGGAAAGTTAGTTCAAATGAGGTGAAATAATTTGGAAATCAACGTTCAATCAGATGTCGGTCGCAAAAGAAATACGAACCAAGATTATGCCAACGTTTTTGAGAACCAACAACACATAACCTTTGCTGTTTTAGCAGATGGCATGGGTGGTCACCAAGCAGGTGATGTCGCTAGCCAAATGGCAGTCAATAATTTAGGTGAGAGTTGGTCCAATGCGTCTGTCGACTCAGCTGAAAAATCTGCACAGTGGTTAATTCAAGCAATTCAAAAGGAAAATGAAAAAATTTATGAACGCGGACAATCGAAACCAGAGTATTTAGGAATGGGGACAACCGTGGTTGGTGCCATCCTTTTACCGGATTCATTTGTCTTAGCAAATGTGGGGGACAGTCGTGCTTATTTAGTTCGTGACCAACACATGTTACAATTAACAGAAGATCATTCTTTAGTGAATGAACTAGTAAAATCAGGGGAGATTACTCGTGAGATGGCTGCAAATCATCCACGAAAAAATGTCCTAACACGTTCTTTGGGAATGCCTGGCACTGTCGAAGTCGATGTAACCAATCATGAATGGCTGCCTAATGACTATTTACTGTTATGTTCGGACGGTTTAACCAATATGGTTCCTGAGACAAAAATTTTAGAAATTTTAGAGACGTCAGATCCCTTAGAATCCAAATTAAGCCAACTCGTTGCCCAAGCAAATGAAGCAGGTGGTTTAGATAACATTACCGTGTTAGTGATACACTTTGACGAACAGAAGGAGGAAAACCAATGATAGAAATCGGCAAGAAGCTGAATGGTCGATATCACATTATTGGCAGCATCGGAAGCGGCGGCATGGCCAACGTCTATTTAGCACACGATTTAATTTTAGACCGAGACGTTGCAGTAAAAGTCTTGCGCTTTGACTTCCAAAACGATCAAGCCGCCATCCGACGTTTTCAGCGTGAAGCACTAGCCGCAACTGAGCTGGTTCACCCGAATATCGTCAGTGTGTACGATGTAGGCGAAGAAGATGGACTACAATATTTAGTCATGGAATATGTGAAAGGAATGGACTTAAAACGGTACATCCAAACGCATTTCCCAATTCCTTATTCCACAGTTGTGGACATTACGCAACAAATTTTATCTGCTGTCGCAATGGCACATGAACATAGAATTATTCACCGGGATTTAAAACCGCAAAACATTCTGATTGACGAACACGGCACAGTCAAAATTACTGACTTTGGGATTGCGATTGCCTTGTCAGAAACGTCAATTACGCAAACGAACACAATGTTAGGTTCGGTGCATTACTTATCGCCAGAACAAGCGCGCGGAAGCATGGCGACCAACCAATCAGATATTTACGCTGTGGGAATTATTCTCTATGAAATGCTAACAGGGAATGTACCTTTTGATGGTGAATCAGCCGTAACGATTGCCTTAAAACATTTTCAAGAAGAAATTCCCTCTGTCAAAATGTTTGATCCAGGGATTCCTCAATCATTGGAAAATGTGGTTCGTCATGCAACAGCAAAAGACCCAAGCGATCGCTACAAAACAGCGAATGAGATGGCAGAAGACTTATACACGTCCTTGTCAGCCAGTCGTTTAAACGAACCTGCGTGGGAACCAACGGCTTTATTAGGAGAAACGAAAGTATTAACTCCGATTCCCGAAGACATCGCTGAACCGGAAGAGACAACGCCTGTCGAAGTCCCAGAAGATATCGCAGATGACATTTTAGCTGAACAACCGCCGAAGAAAAACCGTAAAAAATTGTGGATTGGCTTAGCAATTGCGGCATTAATTGCTTTAGCAATAGGTGGCTTAGCCTTTGCAATGTCGGGTGGTAAAGACGTTGAAGTTCCTGATGTTACAAATGAAACGAAAGCGGACGCTTCACAAGCGCTACAAAGTGCCGGGCTGAAAGTCGATAGTGAAACCAAAAAAATTCCCGATGATAAGATTGAAGAAGGCAAGGTGGTCAAAACAGACCCCGAAGCAAAATCATCTGTGAAAAAAGGCCGATCTGTTACTTTGTACATCAGCTCTGGAACAGAAAAAATTGAGATGGCCGATTATACAAACGAATCGTATGAATCTGCTGTCGAAGCCTTGAAAAAACTAGGGTTTTCAGAAGACCAAATTACAACGAAAAAAGAATACAGTGATTCTGTGTCTACAGATAACATTATTAAACAAAAACCAGCTGCAGGTAAAAAAGTTGATCCGAAAAAAGACAACGTCACTTTAACGGTCAGTGAAGGACCAGAAGCGGTTACTTTGCCTAGTTACGCCGGTTATTCTTACACAAATGCAGTAAATGCACTGGCACAGTTAGGCATTTCTGAATCTCAAATTACGCGTGTCGACCAAGCAAGCGATACGGTAGAACCAGGTTTAGTCATTACGCAAGACCCCGCACCAGGGGGCACCGTGACACCTAAAAATGGTCAAGTGACATTATATGTAAGTAAAGGTAGCGACAAAGTGACACTTTCTGATTATAGCGGAATTTCTTACGATAATGCGGTAAGTCGCTTAATTGCTTTAGGTATCCCAGAATCTCAAATTAAACGAGTGGACGAAGAAAGCGACAAAGTTGAAAAAGATACCGTGATTAGTCAAGAACCAGCTTCTGGTACCGCTGTTGATCCGAAAAATGACACGATTACTTTACATGTCAGCAAAGGCAGTGACTCAGTAACTGTTCCTGATATTTCAGGTTATTCGCCAAAAGCTGCAGAAGACAGCATCAATAACGCTGGCCTTAAAATCAATGAACAAGGATTATCTGGCTCTGGCGATGGCCAAGTCGTTGAACGAACTAGCCCATCCGCTGGCAGCAAAGTTAAAAAAGGCGACTCTGTTACGGTTTATTATTCAAAAGCAAATGATTCAAAAAGCACCACTAGTGAAAGTAGTACGAGTAATTAAGACAAGAGGTTGGGACAGGAGTGTTTAGCTTCAAGAACCAAGTAGGTACTGTTTAACATCTATTTGCTTTTCAAATAGTGTTTCTCAGCAATAAGAAGAAGCTGCTCCTGTCTCGCCATTTATCTTAAGATTTAGGTCTAGGAAGGTAAGTCATTTCGACTTATGTCCTAGGCTCTTTTTAATTAATAGAATCGAGAGGCTCCCTTGATTTCTCTGCCACTATCCTGTATATTCGAAAGTAGTTAGGAGTGGTTTATCTGAAAGGTCAAATCAGAAAAGCGTTAAGCGGTTTTTATTATGTATACGCAGATGGAGAAACATATCAAACAAGAGCGCGAGGGAATTTTCGTAATCGAAAAATTACGCCACTCGTGGGAGATGAAGTGCTTTTTGAAAGCGATAATTTAACAGATGGTTATGTGTTGGAAATTTTACCAAGACGAAATGAATTAGTGCGCCCGCCTGTTGCAAATGTGGATCTAGGTGTGGTTGTCATGAGTATGGTTTCGCCAAATTTTTCGTTTAATTTGTTGGATCGTTTCTTAGTCAGCTTAGAGTATAAGGATATAGAACCAGTTATTTATTTAACGAAAGTTGATCTATTAGATGAGCCGCAACGTCAAGAAGTCACTGAAATTAAACAGATTTATGAAGCGTTAGGTTATGCGGTAATCGCTTCGGAAGACGTAGAAGCCACCAAAGAATTAGAACGCTTTTTCCCAGAACGGTTGACTGTTTTTATGGGACAATCAGGCGCTGGAAAATCAACATTGTTGAATCAAATTTCACCAGAATTACAACTAGCAACTGCGGAAATTTCCCAATCTTTAGGACGGGGCAAACATACGACCCGTCACGTGGAATTGATTCCGTTATACGACGGTTTGGTTGCTGATACACCAGGATTTAGTGCCATCGATTTCTTGGAGATGGAAGCAGTGGAATTACCAAAGCAATTTCCTGAATTTGTTGCCGCGGCCTCTCACTGTAAGTTTCGTGAATGTATGCACCACAAAGAACCTGGTTGTGAAGTGAAACGTCAAGTGGAAGCGGGAACCATTGCGACGAGTCGTTACGAAAATTATTTACAGTTTTTAATGGAAATCGAGAATCGACGACCTGTTTATAAGAAAAAATCATAGCAAATATAAAGGGAGCGAGCCAAATGAAACTAGCACCATCCATTTTAAGTGCCGATTTTGCCAATTTAGAAAGAGATATCCGTTTAGTAGAAGAATTAGGAGCAGATTATATTCATGTTGATGTCATGGACGGTCAATTTGTGCCCAACATTACCTTAGGACCGAATATCGTTTCAGCGATTCGTCCAGTGACAAAACTACCATTGGATGTTCATTTGATGATTGTACAACCTGAAAATTATATCAATGCCTTTGCGGAAGCCGGTGCGGATATTATTACCGTCCATCAAGAAGCAACACCCCATATTCATCGTGCCTTACAAATGATTAAAAATGCGGGTGTGAAAGCTGGCGTAACCATCAATCCTGGGACACCACTTTCGATGATCGAAAATGTATTAGATTTGGCAGATCAAGTCTTGGTAATGACTGTCAATCCAGGCTTTGGCGGACAATCATTTATTGAAAACTCACTAGAAAAAATTGCTCAATTAAAAGAATGGAAAGAAACAAAAGGATACACCTATGAAATTGAAGTCGATGGCGGGATTGTTCCTGAAACTGCCGCACGCTGCAAAGAAGCCGGTGCAGAAGTGTTTGTTGCAGGCTCCTACATTTATAATGCTGAAAATCCTCAAGAACGAATCGATGCACTGAGAGCAGTGCTAGACAAATGAGTCGTGTCTTACTGGTAGCTGGCGGCAATCCAAGTGATTGGCCAACCATTGAACCAGCTACGTATGATTATTTCGTAGGTATTGATCGCGGCTGTCTCCATTTATTAGAGGCCGATTTACCGTTACAATTAGCGGTGGGCGATTTTGATTCATTATCACGAGAAGAATACCATTTTGTCCAAGAAACTGCCGAAACACTCATTCAAGCACCTGCTGAAAAAGATGATACAGATACACAATTAGCGCTTCAAGAAGCTTTACAACGATTTCCACAAGCAGAGATGACGATTATCGGTGCGACAGGGGGCAGAATTGACCACCTGTTAGCCAATCTTTGGTTACCCTTTGAACCACGATTTCAAGGCGTACTTCGTCAAATCCGTCTATGCGATCGTCAAAATAGCATCCAGTATTACGCCCCTGGTTCGTATATCGTACCAAAAGAGCCAGATAAAGAATATCTGGCATACTGCTGTTTGACGCCTGTAGAAAACTTGACGCTACGACGCAGTAAATATTTATTAACCAATCAAGATGTTCCTTACCCAACATCGTATGCAAGTAATGAATTTATCGAAGAAGCCGCTGCTTTTTCCTTCGATGCAGGGATGATTGCGGTTATTCAAAGTAAAGACAAGTAAAAAGAGGTTGGACCTTCATCAATGCGATGAAGGTCCAACCTCTTTTTTTATGCAATAAAAAAAGCCGAACAACGAACGTCCAGCTTTGCTTATTTAAGTTTATTAAACACGTTCGATTTTACCAGATTTCAAAGCACGAGTTGACACCCAAACTTTTTTAGGTTTACCATCGATTAATACGCGAACTTTTTGTAAGTTAGGTTTCACAGTGCGTTTTGTTGAGTTCATCGCATGTGAACGGTTATTACCACTTGAAGTCTTACGACCAGTGAAGTAACATACTTTTGCCATTTTAAGTTTCCTCCTTTGCCTTGATCTTGGAGCGATAATATTCAGCTCATACTAAATTAATTTATCATATTAGGCACTGATTTGCAAGAAGATTTTTTTCTATGATTTGACTTTAGCAATCAAAAAGAGTAAATTGAAATCTTGCTAGAATGTTCACTTAGAAGTGGAAGAATGAAAATATCTGACGAACTTCCTTTTAATTAAAGGCTGGATATGATAAAATGTTATGGAAGAAAATAGGGCGAATGTGCTCTTATAAGGAGGCTTTCATCAATGGCTGTAAAAATTCAAACACCCGCAGGTACCATTGAGATTACCAATGATGTGATCGCTACAGTAGTTGGCGGAGCTGCGACAGATATTTACGGAATTGTCGGAATGGCAAGCAAAAATCAAATTAAAGATAACTTAAACGATATTTTACGTCGTGAGAATTACTCACGTGGTGTCGTTGTTCGTCAAGAAGACAACGGAATCGCAGTGGATGTCTACACGATTGTTAGTTATGGTACAAAAATTTCTGAAGTTTCTCGTAACGTCCAAGAAAAAGTAAAATATAATCTTGAAACATTATTAGGTGTCACTGCGAATTCAGTTAACGTTTTTGTTCAAGGAGTTCGTGTATTACCGGATTAGAGGTAGTGTACTGTCAACGATGCAATTGCACAAGGAAGTCGTGTGTTGCCGTTAGCGGTAAATCTGAAGGAGGATTTTTTAGGTGAATGTAACAGAAATCAGCGCAGGTCAGTTCCAGGAAATGGTCCAGGCAGGTGCGACTCGTCTGCACACAAATGCAGAATATGTCAACTCATTAAACGTTTTCCCTGTACCCGATGGTGATACAGGAACAAATATGAACTTATCAATGACCAGTGGTGCAAAGGCTGTGGCCGATTCTCGCTCTGAAAAAGTAGGAGAATTAGCAGGTGCGTTATCCAAAGGGTTATTAATGGGTGCTCGTGGAAATTCTGGGGTTATTTTATCTCAATTATTCCGCGGCTTCTCAAAACAAATTCCTGAGGTTACAACATTAAATGCCAAAGACTTGGCCGCTGCCTTTACACATGGTGTAGAAACAGCGTATAAAGCAGTGATGAAACCCGTTGAAGGAACAATCTTAACTGTTTCTCGTGAAGCGGCGCGTTCTGGTGAACGTAAAGCGAAAGAAACAGATGACTGTATCGAAGTTATGACAGCTGTTGTAGCAGGTGCTAAACGTGCCTTAGCGAAAACACCTGATTTATTACCTGTCCTAAAAGAAGTCGGCGTTGTAGATAGTGGGGGTCAAGGACTACTATTTATCTATGAAGGATTTTTAGAAGCGCTTAGTGGTGAATTTTTACCAACTGAAACGTATGAACCAAGTCCTGCCGAAATGGACGAAATGGTTAATGCTGAACATCATCGTGGTGTTAGTGGTCACGTTGCGACAGAAGACATTAAATTTGGCTATTGTACAGAAATTATGGTTCGTATCGGCGAAGGCCCAACCGTGGACAGCGCTTTTGATTATGAAACATTCAGAAACTACTTAAATGAACTAGGCGATTCTCTATTAGTCGTTAACGATGACGAAATTATCAAAGTTCACGTACACACTGAGCATCCAGGTGAAGTGATGAACTACGGCCAAAAATTTGGTTCGTTAGTAAAAATAAAAGTAGACAATATGCGTTTACAACATGAAACGTTAGTTGAACGCGATGCTCAGCAAGAAGCGTTGACTGAAAAAGTTCGCGTACCGTTTGCTGTGATTGCTATTGCAGCCGGTGAAGGCGTTCAAGAATTATTCCGAAGTTTAGGTGCAAGCTACATTATTAGTGGTGGCCAAACAATGAACCCAAGTACGGAAGATATTTTAAAAGCAGTCAAAGAAGTGAATGCAGAGCAAGTCATTATCTTACCAAATAACAAAAACATCTTTATGGCAGCTGATCAAGCAGCAGAAGTTGCCGATGTACCAGTAGCGGTTGTTCCATCTAAAACCATTTCTCAAGGAATGACAGCAATGTTAGCTTTCAATGATCAACAATCATTAGAAGAAAACAAAGCAAGTATGACGGAAATGTTAGACAGCGTTGTGAGTGGTCAAGTAACCACAGCTGTTCGTGACACAACCATTGATGACGTTGAAATTAAAAAAGATGACTTCTTAGGAATGATTGATGGTAAAATCGTCGTTTCTGAAGCAGATCGTTTTAATGCATCATTAGACACGTTGAACCGCATGATTGATGAAGACACTGAAATCGTGACAATTATTGTCGGCGAAGATGGCTCGGTTGAAGAAGCTGAAAAGCTAATTGCTATTTTAGTTTCTGAAAACGATGAACTAGAAACAGAACTTCATGAAGGTGGACAACCTGTATATCCATACTTATTCTCAGCAGAATAGGTTTTCGTGATGAAAAAATAAAAACGAATAGGCTGGTTCATTAGTTAGGGCTAATGAACCAGCCTATTTAATGAATGATCCATTTTTTTGCGTATATTAATGAGGAGGGGATTTTATGGACATCACAGATTTAGTCAGCGTATTGCCCGGTGTTGGCCCAAAACGTGCTGAAAATTTACAAGAACTGGGGATTGTTACAATTGAAGACTTATTGACGTATTATCCCTTCCGCTACGATGATATCCAAGAAAAGGATTTAAGCGAGATTCAGGATCAGGAAAAAGTTACGCTAAAAGGGCTAGTGGTTTCGGAAGCAGTCGTTAGTCGGTACGGTTATAAGAAGAGCCGGTTAACGTTTCGAATGATGCAAGAACATGCGGTCATTAATGTTTCCTTCTTCAATCAACCTTTTTTAAAAGACAAAGTAGTTCTTTCCGAAGAAATTGCTGTTTATGGCAAGTGGGATGCCAAGAGAAAATCATTAAATGGCATGAAAATCTTAGCTTCTAAAGGAGACAATGAAGATTTCGCCCCCATTTATCATGTGAATAAAAAAGTCCGCCAAAGCACGTTGGTTCAGTTAATCCGCACTGCTTTTGAAGAGTATGGTTCGCTGATTGAAGAGATTTTACCGAATGATTTATTAGAAAAGTACCGCTTGATGCCTAGAAAAGAAGCAATGTGGGCGATGCATTTTCCCAGTAATCCAGAAGAAAGCCATCAAGCCAAACGGCGAGTAGTCTTTGAAGAGTTTTTCCTTTTCCAACTTAAAATGCAAGGACTGAAGAAACAAGAAAAAGCGGAAAAAAATGGTTTAGCCATTCAATATGACGTGGATCGCTTAAAAACGTTCACCCAAGGACTGCCGTTTGAATTGACAGGCGCCCAAAAAAAAGTGAC
Organism: Enterococcus sp. AZ011; assembly: GCF_050548355.1. Lineage (NCBI taxonomy): Bacteria > Bacillati > Bacillota > Bacilli > Lactobacillales > Enterococcaceae > Enterococcus > Enterococcus sp. AZ011. The sequence continues at coordinate 2,573,253 of NZ_CP172959.1, read as the reverse complement.
CAATGAAATTTGTCGAGACTTGCGAAGTCCGAAGCATATGCAACGATTGCTTCAAGGTGACGTGGGGAGTGGGAAAACGGTAGTGGCTGCGATTGCGCTATACGCCACCATGACCGCTGGCTTTCAAGGAGCGTTGATGGTTCCAACTGAAATTTTAGCGCAACAACACATGGAAAGCTTACAGCAGTTGTTTGATCCATTAGAAGTGCGAACGGCCTTATTAACAGGTTCCACCAAAACGAAAGAACGTCGTCTAATTCTCGAAGAACTGGCCAATGGCGAGATTGACATTGTGGTAGGAACCCATGCTTTGATACAACAAGATGTCAGTTTCCATCAATTAGGTTTGGTAATCACCGATGAGCAACATCGTTTTGGTGTGAATCAGAGAAAAATATTAAGAGAAAAAGGCTTAAAACCAGATGTTTTATTTATGACGGCCACTCCGATTCCTCGAACGCTGGCCATTACAGCCTATGGCGAAATGGATGTATCAATCATTGATGAAATGCCAGCTGGACGGATTCCAATCGAAACACGTTGGATTCGGCCGCCGCAGTTAGATACTGTTTTAGAATGGATGGAAAAAGAGCTAGCTCGAGGACATCAGGCCTATATTATTTGTCCCTTGATTGAAGAATCAGAAGCCTTAGATGTGAAAAACGCAACAGAAATTTTTGAACATATGCAAAGCTTTTATTCCCCAAGATATCAAGTGGGATTGCTACACGGTAAAATGAAAAACCAAGAAAAAGATGACATTATGCAGGAGTTCAAAGACAATCAGCTACAATTATTGGTTTCTACCACAGTTATTGAAGTTGGCGTGAATGTACCAAATGCCACGGTGATGTTAATTATGGATGCGGACCGGTTTGGGTTAGCACAGTTACATCAGTTACGGGGCCGTGTGGGGCGTGGCTCCAGTGCTTCTTATTGTATTTTAGTAGCCAATCCGAAAAATGAAATGGGCGTTGAGCGTATGAAAATCATGACAGAAACCACCAATGGTTTTGTCTTGAGTGAGCGTGATTTGGAACTTCGCGGACCTGGGGAAGTGTTCGGTGCACGGCAATCAGGGGTGCCTCAATTTGCGGTAGGAGATATCGTGACGGACTTTAACATTTTAGAAGTTGCGCGCCAAGAAGCAAGTGCCCTATGGAAAGTGAAAGAGTGGTGGCAATATCCTGCTTATCAAGGCTTAGCCAATCGAGTGAAACCCCAAGATGAGGCGGTCCAATTTTTCGATTAGAAGAGGTAATTTTTGAAGCCAGAAAGTAAAAGCCAATGCGTATTTCTTTGAAAAAAATATGTTATACTTGTTAGGAAACAAAAAAGTAGGAGGGAATCACTCATGAAAATTGCTGTAGATGCAATGGGTGGAGATAACGCCCCACAAGCAATTGTTGAAGGGGTTATGCTAGCCAAACAAGACTTCCCAGACATTGAATTTCAATTATATGGAAAAGAAGCCGAAATAAAAAAATACATCACCGATGAAAAAAACATTACGATTATTCATACCGATGAAAAAATTGCTAGTGACGATGAGCCAGTTAAAGCAATCCGTCGTAAGAAAACTGCTTCCATGGTTTTAGCAGCGCAAGCAGTTAAAAATGGGGAAGCCGATGCGATTTTTTCTGCAGGCAACACCGGAGCGCTATTAGCAGCGGGTCTGTTCATTGTCGGCCGCATCAAAAATGTGGAACGTCCCGGTTTGATGTCAACTTTACCTGTCATGGGAGAACCAGACAAAGGGTTTGACATGTTAGATTTAGGAGCCAATGCAGACAATAAACCAGAACATTTGGTTCAGTATGCCGTTTTAGGTTCATTCTATGCTGAAAAAGTTCGGAACGTTCAGAATCCTCGTGTTGGTCTATTAAATAACGGAACTGAGGAAACAAAGGGCAGTGAATTAACGAAAAAAGCCTTCGAATTGTTAGCAGCAGATGAAACGATTAATTTTGTCGGAAACGTTGAAGCACGAGAATTATTAAATGGCGTAGCTGACGTGGTGGTGACAGATGGCTTCACAGGGAATGCCGTTTTAAAATCCATCGAAGGCACAGCTATGAACATGATGAGCTTGCTGAAAACAGCGATTCTTTCTGAAGGTGTCAAAGGAAAAATGGGCGCCTTATTATTAAAGAATGCGTTGCGTGGCATGAAAGACGAAATGGACTACTCAAAACATGGGGGGGCGGTTTTATTTGGCTTAAAAGCGCCAGTCATTAAAACGCATGGGGCCACGGGTCCTGATGCCGTCCGCTACACCATTCGTCAAATTCATACAATGTTAGAAACCCAAGTTGTCCCACAATTAGTGGAATATTATGAAGGCAAAGTAGAGTAATTTGCAATTGTCTTGACATCAGTTTGTTACTCAAATGAAAAAAAGATGGACAAATACCCAAATTGTGAGTACAATGTATCTTAGCGTTTTAGTAAAAGAAAGAACCTTTTTTCAAAAGCAGTGGAGGTGAATACAGTTGACTCGTGAAGAAGTACTTCAAAAAGTAGCGAAGATTATCTCAAACCACTTTGATATTGAAGCGGATCAAGTAACAGATCAATTAAACATTAAAGATGATTTGAACGCTGACTCAATTAGCGTAATGGAGTTTGTTTTAGAACTTGAAGATGAATTTGGAACAGAGATTTCAGATGAAGATGCAGAAAAAATTGAAACAGTTGGTGCCGCTGTAGATTATATTGTGAGTAATTCATAAAAAATAATAAGACAAAGTCGATTAACATTCCTGTTAATCGACTTTTTTTGCGTACATAATGGTTATTTTATTAAGCAATAAGGCTATTTTTACACATATTTTTGTAAAAAAAATCATACATGTAAAAAAATAACTGCGAAAAAAGTTATTTTATCTTGCTTTTTATGGAATAATTCTATAAAATTATGAAAAAACAATGAGCTGTAAATTAACATTGATAAAAATTAGAAAGTGCTATCATTAAATATTAGTTAATTTATATAATGTTTTTGAAAGGACGTAAGGGGTGCGTATGGATGCAAGGAAATGAACAATTACTAGAGGTTTCAGGATTAGAAACAGCATTTAGAATCAAAGATGATTATTATAATGCCGTCGATGATGTTTCATTTGAATTGAAGAAAAATGAGATTCTGGCAATCGTCGGAGAATCTGGTTGTGGAAAAAGTACCTTAGCAACAACGATTATGGGCTTACATGATCCCAATCATACCAAAATTACTGGGGAAATTTTATACAACAATTTAAACTTAACTACGTTTAATGAAACACTGTACAACAAAGTCAGAGGAAACGATATTGGGATGATTTTCCAAGATCCGTTGTCTGCACTGAATCCGCTCATGCGAATTGAAGACCAAATTAAAGAAAGTCTCACGTATCATACCAAAATGACCGCACAACAAAAACAAGCACGGGCCATTGAACTGTTAGATCAAGTGGGGATTCCCAACCCAGAGCGTGTCGGGAAACAGTATCCTCATGAATTGTCTGGCGGCATGCGTCAACGGGTAATTATCGCCATTGCAATCGCGTGTAAACCACCGATTTTAATTGCAGATGAACCAACAACGGCCTTAGACGTTACCATTCAGGCACAAATTCTCGATTTGTTAAAAGATTTACAAGAAGAAACAGGGAGCGGCATTATTTTAATTACCCATGACTTAGGTGTAGTTGCGGAAATGGCTGATCGTGTAGCGGTTATGTATGCGGGTCAGTTTGTAGAAGTAGCCACTGCTGAAGAATTGTTTAGTCATCCGAAACATCCATATACACGTTCCTTACTTCAGTCCATTCCCCAAGAGAATTCAGATGAAGAAGAACTTCATGTGATTGAAGGGATTGTTCCTTCGTTAACCAAATTACCTAGAAAAGGTTGTCGGTTTGCCCCACGAATTCCTTGGATTGATGCATCGGAACATGAAGAAAATCCAACATTACATGAAGTTGCACCGAATCATTATGTTCGTTGTACATGTTATAAACATTTTCATTTTAGAGACGGGGAAGGGGAAGCGTAATGACAGAAATTATTCAAATTAAAGATTTAAAAGTTCATTATCCAATTCGCAGCGGCTTCTTCAATCGAATCACTGATCATGTTTTGGCGGTTGATGGTGTGGATTTCATGATTGAACAAGGTAAAACGTATGGGTTAGTTGGTGAATCGGGTTCTGGAAAATCAACGACAGGAAAAGCAATTATTGGTTTAGAAAAAATTACAAATGGTGAAATTATTTATCAAGGACAAGATGTAACCAAGCCGCGAAGTCGAAAAGCGATTGGATACAACAAAGATGTCCAAATGATTTTCCAAGATTCGATGTCAAGTTTAAACCCTAAAAAACGAGTACTAGATATTATCGCCGAACCAATTCGAAATTTTGAACGGTTAAGTGACCAAGAAGAAAAGAAAAAAGTCAAAAGTTTGTTGGATATTGTGGGGATGCCAGAAGATGCGTTGTACAAATATCCTCATGAATTTTCTGGTGGACAACGCCAACGTTTAGGCGTCGCCCGAGCGGTGGCTACCAGCCCCAAATTAATTATTGCAGATGAACCTGTTTCAGCACTGGACTTATCTGTGCAAGCACAGGTATTGAATTTTATGAAAAACATTCAACAGGAATATGGGTTAAGTTACTTATTTATTTCCCATGATTTGGGCGTAGTTAAACATATGTGTGACAACATTGCCATTATGTACAAAGGCCGTTTTGTTGAAATCGGTACACGCCAAGATATTTACACTAATCCACAACACATTTATACCAAACGCTTACTTTCAGCAATTCCTAAAATTGACGTAGCGAACCGAGAAGCTCACAAAGAAGAACGAAGAAGAGTTGAGCAAGAGTATCGGGAAAATCATAAAGACTATTATGATGAAAATGGGCGGGTTTATAACTTACATGCGATTAGTCCAACCCACCAAGTAGCGTTAAAAAATGGAGGTGCTGAATAATGTGGAAAACAATTTTACGCCGTTTGTTATTGATGATTCCGCAAGTGATTATTTTAAGTGTCTTGATTTTCCTGTTGGCTAAAATGATGCCTGGTGATCCGTTTACAGGATTGATTAATCCGAACCAAGACCCGAAAGTGATTGAAGCCATGCGCGAAGCTGCCGGGTTAAATGATCCTTGGTACGAACAATATTTCCGTTGGATTGGCAATGCCTTACATGGAGATTTTGGGCATAGTTTTATCTTTAAATTACCTGTGTCCACGCTCATTGCTGGTCGGGTGGGGAATACGATTGCATTGGCCGCTGTGTCAGTTATAATCACGTATTTAATCGCCATTCCTTTCGGTTTAATTGCTGGCCGTTACCAAAATTCATGGTTTGACAAAATGGTGGTTATCTACAACTTCTTCAGTTTTGCTGTGCCATTATTCATCTTTGCCTTGATTATGCTCTTTATTTTTGGGTATCGCTTAGACTGGTTCCCAACGAGTGGAACCGTGACTGTTGGTTTGGCTGAGGGAACGTGGCCGTATTATTTAGATAAACTGAAGCATTTAATTTTACCAGGGGTCACTCAAGCGTTGCTAGGGACAGCGGTCACTATTCAATATTTGCGCAGTGAAGTGATTGATGTTAAAAACATGGACTTTGTTCGTACTGCTCGTTCAAAAGGAGTGCCAACGAATAAAATTTTTAATCGACACATTTTTAGAAATGCAGCATTACCAATTGCCTCTCAATTAGGTTATGAAATTACTGCTTTGATTGCCGGATCAGTCGTTATTGAAAAGATTTTTGCTTTCCCAGGAATTGGAAAATTATTTATTGATAGTATCATTCAACGTGACTATTCCGTTATTACCGCTCTCGTGTTGATTTTGGGATTGGCAACCCTTATCGGAACCTTAATTTCTGATATTGTAATGAGTATTGTTGATCCAAGAATTCGAATTCAGTAGAAAAAACACGAAGAAAGGGTGATAAAAATGGAATTGACAGAAGAAAAAAGAGAAGAAGTCTTACAAGAAAGTATTCCACCAATGGGCTTTCGGATGATTGCGCGAGAATTCGTCAAAGAAAAAATGGCGATGTTTTCTTTAATCCTTTTGGTCATTATCTTATTAGCCGTTTTTATCGGTTCGTTAGTGTTAGACCAAAGTGCCGTTATGCATGTAAGTATTTTAGATAAATATGCGGAACCAGGTACCGTTACAATGAATGGCACCAAGTTCATTTTAGGTGCCGATGAAGGGGGTCGTGATGTTTTAGGACAATTGATTATCGGGGCTAGGAACTCGATTTTAATCGGTTTTGCCATTACGATTATTACGTCTATTATCGGGGTCGGTTTAGGGATTATTTCCGGTTATTATGGAGGCATGATTGATAATATTTTGATGCGTATCGTGGATTTTATTATGATTTTGCCAATTATGTTAATTATTATTGTGTTCGTTTCCGTGATTCCTAAATATAGTATCTGGTCCTTTATTTGGATTATGTGTGCGTTTTATTGGGTGGGAAAAGCGCGGTTGTTCCGCAGTAAAACGTTATCTGAAGGGCGCCGAGATTACGTTAGTGCCTCTAAGACAATGGGAACAAGCGATTTTAAAATTATGTTTCGAGAAATTATGCCGAATTTAAGTTCATTAATTATTACGAACTTAACGATTAATTTCGCGGCCAATATCGGGATCGAAACAACGTTAACTTTCTTAGGCTTCGGGTTACCACAAAGTGTCCCAAGTTTAGGAACCTTAATTGGCTACGCCAGCAGTGGGGATGTATTAGTCAATAAACAATGGGTTTGGTTACCTGCATCAATTCTAATTTTAGTCTTGATGTTAAGTATAAACTATGTTGGACAAGCATTTAAGCGCTCAGCAGATGCACGACAACGATTAGGCTAATTAGCCAAAAAATGAGGGAGGAAAAGAGATGAACAAGAAACGGATTTTAGGTGCAATCACGTTAGCTTCTGTGTTAGTATTCGGGTTAGCTGCATGTGGTGGCGGCAATAAAGGCGGGGGCAATAAAGCAACGGAAACAGAAGACATTTCAAAAATGCCAATCGCTGTTAAAAATGATAAAAAAGCAATTGATGGCGGGACATTAGATGTCGCTGTAGTTATGGATACACAATTCCAAGGACTTTTCCAGCAAGAATTTTATCAAGACAACTATGATGCACAATACATGCTTCCAACGGTACAGCCATTATTTAACAATGATGCAGACTTTAAGATTGTCGATGGGGGTCCTGCGGATCTGAAATTAGATGAAGATGCCAATACAGCAACCATTAAATTACGTGACAATTTGAAATGGTCTGACGGTAAAGATGTGACGGCAGATGACGTGATTTTCTCTTATGAAGTCATTGGTCATAAAGACTATACAGGGATTCGTTATGATGATAACTTTACGAATATTGTTGGCATGGAAGACTACCATGATGGTAAATCGCCAACCATTTCTGGCATAGAAAAAGTCAATGATAAAGAAGTTAAAATCACTTATAAAGAAGTTCACCCAGGAATGCAACAATTAGGTGGCGGTGTTTGGGGCTCAGTTTTACCAAAACATGCCTTTGAAGGAATTGCTGTTAAAGACATGGAATCAAGCGATGCAGTTCGTAAAAACCCTGTAACTATTGGACCATACTACATGAGTAATATTGTGACAGGTGAATCTGTTGAATACCTACCAAATGAGCATTACTACGGTGGTAAACCTAAATTAGATAAATTAGTGTTCAAATCTGTTCCTTCTGCGAGCATTGTAGAAGCGATGAAAGCGAAACAATATGATATTGCATTATCAATGCCAACAGATACGTATCCAACATACAAAGATACTGAAGGGTATCAAATCTTAGGACGTCCCGAACAAGCCTACACGTATATTGGCTTTAAAATGGGTACGTTTGACAAAGAAACCAATACAGTGAAATACAATCCAAAAGCTAAAATGGCAGATAAAAGCTTACGTCAAGCCATGGGCTATGCAATTGACAATGATGCAGTCGGCCAAAAATTCTACAATGGCTTACGAACAGGGGCAACAACGTTAATCCCACCAGTCTTCAAGAGCTTGCATGATAGCGAAGCGAAAGGCTATACGCTTGATTTAGACAAAGCGAAAAAATTATTAGACGATGCTGGTTATAAAGACGTAGACGGCGATGGCATTCGCGAAGACAAAGAAGGCAAACCACTAGAAATCAAGTTTGCTTCAATGTCAGGCGGCGAAACTGCACAACCACTTGCTGATTACTATGTCCAACAATGGAAAGAAATTGGCTTAAACGTAACGTATACAACAGGACGCTTAATTGATTTCCAAGCATTCTATGATAAATTGAAAAATGATGACCCAGAAGTAGATATCTATCAAGGCGCGTGGGGCACAGGTTCAGATCCTTCACCAACCGGCTTATATGGTCCAAACTCAGCCTTTAACTATACACGTTTTGAGTCAGAAGAAAATACTAAATTACTTGATGCGATTGATTCAAAAGCATCATTTGATGAAGAAAAACGTAAAAAAGCCTTCTACGATTGGCAAGAGTATGCCATTGATGAAGCGTTTGTAATCCCAACGCTTTACAGAAATGAAGTCTTGCCTGTCAACGACCGTGTAGTTGACTTTACTTGGGCAGTTGATACGAAAGATAATCCATGGGCAACGGTGGGTGTCACTGCGGAAAAACGTTAAACAACGTTCCGCTGATTTAATAGAGATAGAACGAGGTCGGGACAGAAGTGTTTAACTCCGAGAAATAAGGAGGAGTTGCTTCTGTTCCCGCCGTTTATCAGTTTTTGAGCGTGGCGCAAAAATCCAAAGTGATTTTTGTCCCACGCTCTTTCTATCTCTTACGTAAACAAACGCTTTTATCTCAGTCGCAGCTCTATTTATTTATTTTTTTCTAAAAAATAATGAGAACACAGTGAATAACAGGCTTTTTCTGAATAGAACCATTTAAAAAAAGTGAAAAAAAAAGTATAATGAAACAAGGTGTAAATAAATGTAAAGGAATGTGGAGAATGGACAATCAGTTAACAACAGAGTTAAAAGAACGTTACGGCATTGTTTTCCATGATGTCAATCTATTAGAGCAAGCTTTTACTCATTCATCCTATGTGAATGAGCATCGCTATTTAAAATTATCCGATAATGAACGTCTTGAATTTTTAGGAGATGCAGTTTTAGAATTAATTGTTTCACAATATTTGTATTTAAAATTCCCAGAACTTCCAGAAGGAAAATTAACGAAGATGCGCGCAGCCATCGTTCGGGAAGATAGTTTAGCCAAATTTGCGAAAGAATGTCACTTCGACAACTACATTTTATTAGGTAAAGGAGAAGAAGCATCGGGCGGACGAACACGTGCATCATTATTATGTGACTTATTTGAAGCCTTTTTAGGTGCCCTCTACTTAGACCAAAAAGTTGGCGCAGCCAAGAAATTTATTGAAGACGTTATTTTTCCGAAAATTGATGCCGGTGCTTTTTCACATGAGATGGATCACAAAACACAATTACAAGAAGTTTTACAACGCAAAGGCGATGTTTCAATTGAATATCGCTTAATTAAAGAAGAAGGCCCTGCTCATGACCGCACCTTTTTCACTGAAGTTTACATGAATGGTGAACTCATTGGGTTAGGCCAAGGAAAATCGAAGAAGTTAGCTGAACAGGATGCCGCTGAGCGGGCACTGAAAAGTATTCCTCAGTAAGGCTGGAAGGAGCAATATTCGTGTATTTAAAACGAATTGAAATTACAGGATTTAAATCATTTGCAGATAAAACCATTATTGAATTTGAAGATGATGTGACAGCAGTGGTTGGTCCGAATGGAAGTGGGAAAAGTAATATCACGGAAGCCGTTCGCTGGGTATTAGGTGAACAATCTGCGAAAAACCTTCGCGGTGGCAAAATGAACGACATTATCTTTGCCGGTTCGGAAGGTCGTAAGCCGCTAAATATTGCGGAAGTTACCGTGACGTTAGACAACAGCGACCATTATTTAGCATTGGATTATAGTGAGATTAGTGTCACCCGTCGTTTAAAACGAACGGGCGAAAGTGACTTTTTTATTAATAAACAAGCGTGCCGTTTAAAAGACATTCAAGATTTATTTATGGATTCAGGGTTAGGCAAAGAATCTTTTTCAATTATTTCACAAGGGAAAGTTGAAGCGATTTTTAATAGTAAACCTGAAGACCGTCGTGGGATCTTTGAAGAAGCAGCGGGCGTTTTAAAATACAAACAACGGAAGAAAAAGGCTGAACAAAAGCTTTTCGAAACCGAGGACAACTTAAGCCGTGTCCAAGATATCATTTACGAGTTGGAAGACCAATTAGTTCCTCTAGCCGCCCAAGCAGATGCGGCCAAAAAGTATTTAGCTTTGAAAGAAGAACTTACCGAAATTGATGTCAATTTAACTGTGACCGAAATTCAAGAAGCAAAAGCTATTTGGGAAACGAAAACGCAAGAATTAACAGCCATTGAAGAAAAGTTAGCTAGCGCAAGTAAGCAAGTCCATGACCTAGAAGGCAAATTGGTACGTTTACGAAGCAAGCGCAATCGTTTAGATGAACAAATTGAAACGGAACAACAACAATTATTACAAGTGACAGAAGCGTTGAAACAAGCAGAAGGACAAAAAAATGTTTTAATTGAACGTTCCAAACACACCTCCCAAACGGCAAGCGAATACGAAGAGACGTTGGCAGAAACGGCCGAAAAAATTGTTCGTTATCGAGAAGAATTGCAGACGCTGGAAACAGCAATCGCAGAAAAAACGGCACAACGTCAGACGTTAAAAGAAGCATTGGCTTTGGCAACGAAAGATGTGGAAAAATATAGTAAGTCTTCTAAAGAATTAATGGAAGAATTGCGCAGTCAGTATGTGGAAGTCATGCAAGAACAAGCCAATACAGCCAATGACTTAAAATATTTAGAACGACAATATCAACAAGAAACAGCTAAAAATCAACAATCGCTAGCAAAACACGAAGCGCTAGAAGAACAGATGGTTGAAGCTTTTGCAATGAAAGAAACGCTAGAAAAAGAGCAAAAAGTCGCAAAACAAGGCTTACAAGAACAGCTGGAAGAATACACTGCGTTGAAAGCAACGCTTGAAGCCAAACGTGAACGATTAGCACAGCGTCAAAACGATATGTACCAAGCGATGAATCAAGTGCAACAAGCGAAGGCACGCCAAAAAAGTTTGCAAGAAATTCAAGAAAATTACGCTGGCTTCTATCAAGGCGTGAAAGCTGTATTGCGTCACAAAAACCAACTAACTGGGATTGTTGGCGCAGTGGCTGAGTTAATTGAAGTGCCTAAAGAATATACGTTGGCGATTGAAACGGCCTTAGGTGGTGCGGCGCAACATATTGTTGTGGAAAATGAGAAAGATGGTCGAGCAGGCATCACCTTCTTAAAACAACAACACAGTGGCCGAGCAACCTTTTTACCATTGACCACCATTAAGCCGCGCTCTGTATCGGCGATGGTTCAGAATCGTTTGGCTGGTGCACCGGGTTTCGTGGGGATTGCCAGTGAATTAGTTCGTTATCCAGAACAAGTACAAACCGTTATTCAAAATCTCTTAGGCGTCACGATTTTAGCGGCAGATTTAACGAGTGCCAACCAGTTAGCAAAATTAGTCAATTACCAATATCGCGTTGTCTCATTGGAAGGCGATGTGATGAATCCTGGCGGTTCGATGACTGGGGGAGCCAATAAACGTGGCAACCAAGGAAGCCTATTTTCACAAGCGCAAGAACTTCAAACAATTACTGAACAAATGACTCAATTAGAAACACAACTAAGAAGTGTGGAACAAGAAGTCCAAGCGCTCTCGCAAGAAGTGAAAACAGCCACGGAACGTGCAGAAATGTTGCGCTCTGCTGGTGAACAAAATCGCTTAAAACAACAAGAAATTGACAATAAATTAGCCAATCAAACAGAAACGATTACTCGTTTAACAAAAGAAAAACGTCTGTTTGAATATGAATCACGGGAATTGCATCAATTCTTAACCGAATATCAAACGAAAAAAGCCACATTGACAGAGCAACAAGCAAACTTAACGGCAACGAAAGAACGTTTAGATGCTGAAATGAAACAAGTGGAACAAGAAGCTAGCCAAATGGAAACCTTTAAAGCCCAAGCGCAAGAACGCTTGACGACAGTTCAAGCAGAACAAGCAGTAGCGGCGGAACAATGTGCCCATTTTGCTCGTCAAAAGCAAGATAAACAAGAACAATTGGACGAATTGTTGATTCGAGAAACGGCCATCCGTCAACAGCTACAACAATTAAGTAGCCATTCTAGCGATCACCAGTTAACCGAAGAAGGCTTAGCGGCACAAGTCGCTCAATTAGCGGAGAAACAAACAGCGTTGCAAACCTCTTTACAAACGGCACGTAGTCAACGACAAGCGTTGCAAGAAGAAGTAGACGAGTTAGATACAAAATTAGCGGAAGAAAACAAACGCCAACAACAGTATTTAGCAGATAAAACACAAATTGAAGTCCTAAAAAATCGTGCAGAAATGCAATTAGATAGCTCATTAAGTTACTTACAGGAAGAATACAGCTTAACCTTTGAAGCTGCCTATGAAGCGTATTTCCCAATCGATGATTTAGCGCAAGCACAGCAAACAGTGAAACGCCTAAAACAAGAAATTGAGCGGTTAGGACCTGTTAACTTAAGTGCCATCGAGCAATTTGAACAAGTCGATGAACGCCATCAATTTTTAGTCAGTCAACGTGATGATTTATTAAATGCGAAAGAACAATTATTTGAAACCATGGATGAAATGGACCAAGAAGTGAAAGAACGGTTTAAAGAAGTCTTTGAAGCAATTCGTGGCCAGTTCAAAGTGGTATTCCCTAATATGTTTGGTGGCGGACGGGCAGAACTGGTGCTAACTAACCCAGAGGATCTCTTGAATACAGGGATTGAGATTGAGGCGCAACCACCAGGGAAAAAATTACAACATTTAAGCTTGTTGTCTGGAGGCGAACGGGCATTAACGGCGATTGCGTTACTCTTTTCAATTATTCGTGTTCGACCCGTTCCGTTCTGTATTTTAGATGAAGTAGAAGCAGCTTTAGATGAAGCCAACGTTGCTCGTTTTGGCCATTATTTAAGCGAATTTGAAGATGGTACACAGTTTATTGTGGTGACGCATCGTAAAGGGACAATGGAAGCCGCAGATGTTTTATATGGCGTGACTATGCAAGAATCTGGGGTTTCAAAAATCGTTTCAGTTCGCTTGGAAGAGGTCAAAGAAGGTGGCGCAATTGAAAAAAGCAATTAGCCAGAAGCAAGGAGGAGCGAACGTTTGATAAAATTAGTTGCTATTGATTTAGATGGAACATTATTAAATAGCCAAAAAGAGATTTCTTTACGGAATAAACAAGCACTGATGGCTGCGAAACAAGCAGGCGTGAAAGTTGTTATCTGCACAGGTCGACCTTTGGCAGCTATTGGTCCTTACTTAGAAGAATTAGGTTTACAAGATGAAGGCGATTATAGCATTACTTTTAACGGCGGGTTGGTTCAAAAAAATGATACAGGGGCCATTATTGAGAAAACATTGATGCCCTTGGAAGCGATTCATGAGCTGTACCAATTAGCAACCACACTCAACATGCCGTTTGATGTCTTATCTGATGAGGTCGTGATGCAACTGCCTTCTGCACCTAATTATCCTTCAATTTATAGTTCTCTAAACAAATTATTAACCTTTGAGTCCTACAAATTAGAAGAGTTAACCCCGAATCGAATTTATAACAAAGTTGTTGTTGCGATTGATGAAGCGTATTTAAATGAACGAATCAAGGAAATTCCAGCCTCTTTTTATGAGCGTTTTGAAATTATTAAAACGCGAAATAACTTATTAGAATTTATGCCAAAAGGGATTACGAAAGCCTATGGTATTTCCTTGTTAGCCAAAGATTTAGGAATCCGTGCAGAAGAAATCATGACCCTAGGGGACGAAGAAAATGATTTACCGATGATTGAATACGCTGGCTTAGGTGTCGCCATGGCAAATGCGATTCCATTAGTTAAAGAAGCCGCAGATGTCGTCACAGACACGAATGACCAAGATGGCGTTGCCAAAGCGGTCGAAAAATATATTTTAACGCCGTTGGAAGGAGGCCAATAAGAATGGGATTTTTTGATAAAATTAAAAAAGCTTTTTCCGCTGAAAAAAAGGAAGAAGAAAAACAAGAGATAATTGAAAAAACAGTAGACGAAACACCTAGTGATGAATCAGCGCCTGCTGAATCAAAAGAAACCGCAGCAGAAGAGGCGCAAACAACGCCAGAAACGGCAGCGGAAGAAGTCGCAGAAACAGCCGATTTAACAGATAACGCTGAAATGGAAAAATTAGCTGGCGTAGAAGAAGCATTAGAAGAAGAGCCAGAAGAAATCCTGACAGAGGAAACACAAGAAGTTGTTGTGGAAGCGCCTGAGGAAGAAAGTAGTGTCGTAACTCCGTTGGCAGAACCAACAGACACGCAGGTTTCAGAAGAAATTGAAGAGTCGAAAGAAGAACAAGTCCAAGAAAAATATGAAAAAGGTTTGGAAAAAACACGTAAGACATTTGGTCAACGGTTGAACGAATTGTTTGCTAATTTCCGGAGCGTTGATGAAGATTTCTTTGAAGAATTAGAAGAAACGTTAATTGGTGCAGACGTAGGCTTTGATACATCCTTAAAAATTACAGAAGCCTTGCGACAAGAAGTGAAACTGCGAAATGTGAAAAAACCAGCTCAAGTTCAAAATACCATCATTGAAAAAATGGTTGATTTGTATGAAGAAGCAGGAATTAATGAAAATAATGCGATTAACTTACAGCCAAATGGCTTAACCGTGATTTTATTTGTTGGTGTTAATGGAGTTGGTAAAACAACCAGCATTGGTAAATTAGCCCATCAATACAAGTTGGAAGGAAAGAAAGTTTTAATGGCCGCTGCCGATACGTTCCGAGCGGGCGCCATCGATCAATTAGTTGTTTGGGGTGAACGGGCTAGCGTTGAAGTTGTGCGTGGGAATGCTGGCGGCGATCCAGCAGCGGTCGTTTTCGATGCAGTGGAACGTGCCAAAGCAGAACAGGCCGATGTTTTGCTAGTGGATACAGCAGGTCGTTTACAAAATAAAGTCAACTTAATGAAAGAATTAGAAAAAATCAAACGAGTCATCCAACGAGAAATTCCAGATGCGCCTCACGAAGTTCTCTTAGTCGTGGACGCAACTACTGGGCAAAATGCGATGACACAAGCCAAACAGTTCAAAGAAACAACCGATGTCACTGGCTTAGTTTTAACCAAACTAGACGGAACAGCCAAAGGTGGTATTGTCATTGCTATTCGGAATGAATTACACTTGCCAGTGAAATTAGTTGGTCTAGGTGAAGGCATTAACGATTTAGAACCATTTAATGCCAACGATTTCGCAATGGGCTTATTTAAAGGCTTATTAAAAGATGTTTAGTTGTAGAAAATAACAGGTTTGGGAAGAACGTGGGACAGGAGTATTTAGCTTCAAGAATGAAGAAGCTACTCCTGTCCCGCCGTTTATTTTAGGATTAGGACGGATGTTCTAAGTTCTTTCTAAATTGTTTCTGAAAAAAATGAAGGAGTGAGGGAGAAGATGACAGAACAAATGTGGATTGAGAAGTTAGGATTAGAAGCGCATCCTGAGGGCGGTTATTTTAAACAAACCAATAAAAGTGAACAATTGATTCCAACCAAACGAGGCGAACGGGCGTTGCATACAGCGATTTTGTTTCTATTAAATACAGAAAGTCCGTCACATTTTCATCGTTTAAAAGCGGATGAATTATGGTTTTTTCACGATGGTCAGCCATTAACTGTTCACTGTATTTTTCCTGATGGAACGTATCAAGCTGTTCAGTTAGGGAAAGACTTAGTTCAAGGACAACAGCTTTCGTTCTCAGTTCCTGCCGGCACAATCTTTGGCTCTACAGTAGCGACAGGATTTGCGTTAGTCAGTTGTGTGGTTACACCAGGCTTTGAGTTTGAAGACTTCGAGTTATTTACTCAAGCGGAATTGTTAAACGATTATCCACAACATAGTGAAATCATTCAGCACTTGGCTTATCGAGAATTACCTTAAGAAAACGTTTTAGTAACATTTCTTTTATGAATATGCTAGTATAAATCAAACAAGATTGTTGATTTTGTCGCAACGCACACTTAGCTGTCGTAGATGATTAAAAGAAAGGGATGAATCACATGGGCACAATGGTTTTTGTTAACTTCCCAGTAGCGGATGTCCAACGTTCTACAGCCTTTTATGAAAAACTTGGATTCAAAAAGAACGAGGAATTTTCAACAGAGGAAGCTAGTTCGATGATGTGGGATGATCAATTTTGGATTATGTTGTTGAACCATGACTTTTATGGAAAATTTATCCAAGAAAAGCAAATTATTGATGCGCAAACAACCAGTGGGGCATTAATTTCCTTTAGTTTAGAGAGTGCCGAAGCCGTAAAACAGTTTGGCGAAACCGCCAAAGCTAACGGAGGCAACTGCTACCGAGTTGATATGGGAATACCAGAAGAGCAAATGTATGGCTTAGAAGTGCAAGATTTGGATGGCAATAGCTTAGAACCTGTCTGGATGAAGATGTAAAAAGAGCCGCAAAATCTCTACAGATTTTGCGGCTCTTTTCCTACAAAAAACTATTGTAAATTATTGGCATTAGTAGCTTCAACACCATAAGAATCAGCTACTTTTTTCAAGCTAAATCCTTTCCCGTAGACTTCACTTGCACTCATTGAAATCAAAAAGGCTTCTTCATCAATCTCAAGAATGGCTTCTTTTAAGCGGGGAAAATCTTTTTCACGAATGACAGTCATTAAGAGCATGCCTTTCGCGTTTCGATAACCGCCTTCGATTGGCACCAAGGTCACACCTTTATCTAGTTCACGTAATAAGCGTTCTTGAATAGCGACATATTTTGGTGAAATAATCATCACATTCTTCGAGCGAACCAGACCAACTTGAATCATGTCAACGACACGACCAATTGTAAATAAACAAATTAAAGAGAATAACACAATATCTGCATTAAAAGCATACATTGCTGATAAAATGACTAAACCATCGACGAATAAAATAGCAATACCTAAGGAAACTTTGAAGTATTTATTGACAATTTGTGAAATGATTGCTGTCCCACCAGTTGAAGCATTGCCACGGAAAACCAAGCCTAGGCCAGCACCTGTAATAATACCGCCAAATAATGCTGCTAGAAAAATATTATGTGTTAAAACAGGCATCCCCGAAGTAATTCCTACAAAAAATGGATAAATAAGACTGCCATAAATGGTTTTGACACCGACCTCTTTCCCAAGAAGTAAGAAACAAAGCACTAAAAGAGGAATATTGATGGCGTAAAGAACAATGGCGGGACTAATCCCGAAAACATAATTAATAACAATACTAATGCCATTGGCTCCGCCTGCGACAAGTTTATTTGGCAATAAGACTGCATTGATTGAAATGGCCAAAATGAATGCACCGACTGTTACATAGGCGGTGTCTTTTAAACGTTGGGCTGTAAAAAATTTGTTCATAAAATACCTCCAATTATTTATTAGTTTAGTGAATGATGACATAAAAAAAGACAGAACATGAGAGACAAGCCTAATCGACTTATGTCCCACACTCTAAATCTTCAACTAATCAACTGAACACTTTTTCCTTATACTAACATGAAATACGACAAGAAAACATAGTGAACAAACAATTTTTTGGAAAAGAGGTCGGGACAGAACCGTTTAGCTCCGAGAATTTCGGCTTATTTCCGAAGGAGTTGGTTCTGTTCCCGCCGTTTATCAGATTTTGAGCCCGGAACAAAAATCCAAAGTGATTTTTGTCACAGGCTCAAAAAAGTCAAAAAGCGGCCAGCCCAAATAGCTTCATGATGTTGGATAATTTGTGCCGCGGTTAAATGTCCATTATCCAAGGTGGAAGTGGTTTTCGGTGTCATCAAACACGTATAGCCTAAACCATGAGCCATCCGAATTGTAGTGTCCACACAAAACTCGGTTTGGACACCAGCGATTTCTAACGTTTGAACGGCTTGTTCCGTCAGTAAATCATTTAAATTTGTTTGGTAAAAGGCATTCGCGTGCGTTTTGCGGATGAAAAAATCTGTGGGCTGTGCATCCAGCTTTTCAAAAAGTTGCCAAGAGTCTGAGTCAAAAGGTAATTCGGTTTCTTCATGTTGAACAAAAATAATGGGCGCATGGTGTTGGCGGTAGACAGCAATACGCTGATTGACCTTTTCCAACACTGCTGGCAGACGGTATAATTGCTGCGACGGACTTTCGATGCCTTTTTGAAAGTCAATTAAAAGTAATGCACGATTTTTCATGAGCAATCCCCATTTTCTATAAACTAGTTGTTTTCAGTCTAACGGAAAAAGGCGCTCTCTAAAAGTGTCTCGAAAATTCCCAAGTGAACGTTCAAAAAAACAGCATATTTACTCATTTTCCTATATAATAGTAAGAGAAACAGATAGTTTGTAGAAAGAAAGGCGACAAGATGAATTATAGAGAATTAATGCAAAAGAAAAATGTTCGTCCTTACGTATTGATGGCTCGTTTTGGTTTAGAAAAAGAAAACCAACGTAGTACACGAGAAGGGCTTTTAGCGACAACTGATCATCCCACGGTTTTTGGTAACCGTTCTTATCATCCATATATTCAAACAGATTTTAGTGAAACACAATTAGAACTAATCACGCCTGTAGCAAATAGCGGCACAGAAATGCTTCGTTTTTTAGATGCCATTCACGATGTGGCTCGTCGTTCGATTCCAGAAGATGAAATGCTGTGGCCATTAAGTATGCCGCCACAATTACCAACAAAAGATGAAGAGATTAAAATCGCTAAATTAGATCAATATGATGCGGTGTTATATCGTCGTTATTTGGCAAAAGAGTATGGCAAACGAAAACAAATGGTCAGCGGAATTCATTTTAATTTTGAATATGACCAAGCCCTGATTCAGCAATTATATGATGAACAATCCGAAGTGACAGATTGCAAACAATTTAAAACGAAAGTATACATGAAAGTTGCCCGTAACTTTTTACGTTATCGTTGGTTAATTACGTATCTTTTTGGGGCTTCGCCAGTTAGTGAAGACGGCTACTTTAGGGTCTATGACGACCAACCGCAAGAACCTATTCGCAGTATTCGGAATAGTACGTATGGCTACAGAAATCATGACAATGTGAAAGTATCGTATGCCTCATTGGAACGCTATTTAGAAGATATTCATCGCATGGTGGAAAATGGTTTACTTTCTGAAGAAAAAGAATTTTATGCGCCTGTGCGCTTACGTGGCGGGAAAAAAATGTCTGATCTGCCTAAAACAGGTATTCGCTATATCGAGTTGCGTAATTTAGACTTAAATCCTTTTTCACGTTTAGGCATTGTGGAAGATACCGTGGATTTCTTACATTATTTCATGTTGTATTTATTGTGGACAGATGAAAAAGAAGAAGCGGATGAATGGGTAAAAACTGGCGATATTTTTAATGAACAAGTGGCTCTTGGTCATCCTCATGAAACGATTAAGTTAATTGCAGAAGGCGATCGGATTTTTTCAGAAATGATTGATATGTTAGATGCTCTAGGCATTCGTAAAGGTAAAGAAGTTGTCGGTAAGTATTATCAACAACTGCGGAATCCACAAGACACCGTTTCTGGCAAAATGTGGACGATTATTCAAGAAAATTCCAACAGTGAACTGGGAAATATTTTTGGAAACCAATATCAAAGTATGGCCTTTGAACGCCCTTATCAATTAGCTGGTTTCCGTGAGATGGAATTATCCACACAAATTTTCTTGTTTGATGCGATTCAAAAAGGTTTGGAAATCGAAATTTTAGATGAACAAGAGCAATTTTTGAAACTGCAACATGGTGAGCACATTGAATACGTCAAAAATGCCAACATGACTAGCAAAGATAACTACGTGGTACCATTGATTATGGAAAACAAAACCGTGACAAAGAAAATTTTGTCTGCAGCAGGGTTCCATGTGCCTGGCGGTGAAGAATTTTCATCTTTTATTGAGGCACAAGAAGCACATTTACGCTACGCCAATAAAGCGTTTGTCGTGAAACCAAAATCAACGAATTACGGTTTAGGAATTACCATTTTTAAAGAAGGCGCTTCGTTGGAAGACTTTACGGAAGCGTTACGGATTGCTTTTAAAGAGGACACAGCGGTTTTAATTGAAGAATTTTTACCTGGAACAGAATATCGGTTCTTTGTGTTAGATAATGATGTAAAAGCCATCATGTTGCGCGTGCCAGCCAATGTTACCGGAGATGGCAAACACACTGTAGAAGAATTGGTGGCCGCTAAAAATAGTGATCCATTGCGGGGGACCAATCACCGTGCACCACTAGAATTAATCCAGTTAAATGATTTAGAAAAACTAATGTTGAAAGAACAAGGTTTAACTATCTATTCTGTGCCAGAAAAAGAGCAAATCGTGTACTTGCGAGAAAATTCTAATGTTAGCACGGGCGGGGATTCGATTGATATGACCGATGTCATTGATGATAGTTATAAACAAATCGCCATTGAGGCCGTAGCTGCTTTAGGAGCCAAAATTTGTGGTATTGATTTAATCATTCCTGACAAAGACGTAAAAGGCACACGTGATAGCTTAACGTACGGGATTATCGAAGCAAACTTTAATCCAGCCATGCACATGCATGTGTATCCTTACGCTGGAAAAGGACGCCGTTTAACAATGGACGTTTTAAAACTTTTATACCCAGAAGTGGTTCAATAAAAAAAGAATACCGCCAAAAAATTCATAATAGATTTTTTGGCGGTATTCTTTATAAAAACGTTTTCTTGGTGAACCCAATAGGTTATACTAAAACTATTACCAATGAAAGTTGTATGACGGTGGCTCTGAGTTAGAGAGGCAGGTGATGCCTATGTGTATCCGATGCACTTTAACGAAAGGAGCATTTTTTTGTCAATCGAAGCGGCATTGGAATTGATGATTAGTTTTGCAGCGTTTGTTGCACTACTGATTTTCGGTATCCTTGAAGCAACGAAAAACGATAAAAAATAACCGTTCATAAGCTTAGACGGCTGAACGGTTAAAGAACAACAAAAACTTAACTCAGTAAGCCACCAGTTCTTATAACTGGTGTTGGTATAAAGGAGAGGTATGTAGTAGCATATCTCTCTTTTCATTTTCATAATAGCATAATTCTATTTAAAATGGAAGCGCTCATAACTTATATCATTTTATAGAAAATTCCTATAAAAACGTTTTCTTGGTGAACCCAATAGGTTATACTAAAACTATTACCAATGAAAGTTGTATGACGGTGGCTCTGAGTTAGAGAGGCAGGTGATGCCTATGTGTATCCGATGCACTTTAACGAAAGGAGCATTTTTTGTCAATCGAAGCGGCATTGGAATTGATGATTAGTTTTGCAGCGTTTGTTGCACTACTGATTTTCGGTATCCTTGAAGCAACGAAAAACGATAAAAAATAACCGTTCATAAGCTTGACAGGCCGAACGGTTAAACAGTAATAAAAACTTAACTCAGTAAGCCACCAGTTCTTATAACTGGCGCTGGTATAAAAGAGAGGTATGTACCCGCATACCTCTCTTTTTCATTTTCATAATAGCATAATTCTATTATAAATGGAAGCGCTCATAACTTTCCTTGAGCTTTTTATGAGTGAAATAGTTTTTGCCAAAAGCCTTTTTTAGCTGTTGGCTCTTCTTTTGGCGTTTCTGTTGCTTGAGGATATTTTTCTGTAACGTCAATCACAGGTTCATCGACTGCATGTTTTTCAGCTAACAGTAAGCCGAGAGAGTCAGGGTTGTTCTCCACAAAATTGTTAACAATCTTAAAGTTTGCGCCATGCTGATTTAATAATTTAATATAGGTACTTTGCAGGTCAGAAGAGATTTCGCCATTTAAAAGTACTGTAACTTCAGGATGCTTCGCTAATTCTTCTAATAAATGTTTTTGGTTCTGTGCATCTTTCATTTCAGCGACGGTCATGGAGAGACGGCAGCGTTCACGAAATGTGCCCATGTATTTGTGTTGTTCTTCAGGATTAACGAGGGGCGTACCGTACATTCCTTTATCCAGACGTTGTTGTAAGTCATCATTCGCCATTCAGTAACACTCCTTTCCTAACGTTTCCCTCCATTATAGCATATCTTAGATAAGTCGTTGGTCAGTCGGCTTGAGAAGAAGTTTTTAATAAAGGAAAAAAAGTGGTTGCATTTGTGATGGTTTTCTCATACACTGTAATTAAGAATGAGAATCATTCTCAATTAAATAAAAATGGAGTTTTCTCATGAAAAAGATTGGTTTGTTTGTTCTACTATTACTTTTCAGTTTATTGTCATTAGTGATAGGGGTGAAGGACATTGCACTTTCTCAGTTGTTTCAATTAGATGCGCAGCAACAATTTGTTTTATTTACCACCCGTGTTCCCCGCACGTTGAGTTTAATCATTGCTGGTAGTACGATGAGTATTTCTGGATTGATTATGCAGCAACTCACACAAAATAAATTTGTCGCTCCTAGTGTCGCTGGAACAACCGATAGTGCAAGGTTGGGTATTTTAGTCGCAATGTTATTTTTCCCAACAGCTCCGTTTCTCTATCGAACGGCAATTGCTTTTATTTTTGCGCTAAGCGGGACCTTATTATTCTTAGCGCTCATTCGATTATTACCAAGTAAGAATCAAGTGATGGTCCCTTTGGTGGGCGTGATGTTTGGTAACATTCTAGGCTCAATTGCCACATTTTTTGCCTATCAATACCAATTGGTTCAAAATATGTCTGCTTGGTTACAAGGAAATTTTTCCACAGTTATGAAAGGGAATTATGAATGGTTATTCTTAATGATTCCTTTGTGGTTTGTTATTTATTTATTTGCTTATCATTTCACTGTCGTTGGTATGGGTGAAGCATTTGCAAATAGTCTTGGCGTCCATTACCAGCGAATTCAGTTTTTAGGTTTGACGCTGGTTGCTTTAGCAAGTGCCATCGTTTTATTGATGATGGGGAATATTCCGTTTTTAGGGGTTGTGATTCCTAATCTCGTGTCTTTACGTTATGGCGATCATATGAAAAATACCTTGTGGTTAACTGGGATTTGCGGGAGTTTGTTCTTGTTAATCTGTGATATTTTAGCACGAGTATTGATTGCCCCCTATGAAATTCCTGTCAGCGTGGTTGTCGGAACATTAGGGAGCATTTTGTTCATTTTATTATTACTAAGGGGGCGCAAACAATGAAACGGCCTTTAAAAAAATGGCTTTCATTACTTTTGCTTTTAGCTGCCGTAGTAATTGTGAGTCTTTGTTATTTAACTTATAACACGTATGGCAATTGGTCCTTTGCTTTGGCGTTACGAGGCAAAAAGTTATTGGCTTTTATTTTTGTTGGAATCGCTGCGGCTTTTTCAACTATTAGTTTTCAAACGGTCACGCAAAATCATTTCCTAACGCCAAACATTTTAGGGATGGATTCCTTGTATGTCTTTGTGCAGACGGTGTTATTTTTTCTTTTAGGAGGCGCACAAGCGTTAGGTCAAGTAAGTCTTGGCTCGTTTTTGATGAACGTCTTTTTAATGGTGTTTTTAAGTACTAGTTTATCGTATTTTCTATTACGCAAAAATCAATCCGATTTATTTTTATTATTGATGATTGGCATGATTTTAGGTACTTTTTTCAGTAGTATTAGTACGTTTTTACAAGTGATTATGGATCCTAACGAATACGACTTACTCCAAGGAAAGTTGTTTGCCAGTTTTGGTAACGTCAATAGTCAGTATCTCGTTTTCGTTGGTGTGGCGGTACTCATGATTTGTGGGATACTTTGGCGGGAAAGTTACCGTTTAGACGTTTTACATTTAGGGAACCATCAAGCCCAGAATTTGGGGATTGCTGTGAATCAGTTTCAATTAGTGTTGTTGTGTTTGATCAGTAGTCTGGTCGGCTTATCAACAGCATTAGTGGGACCGATTACATTTTTAGGTTTTATCGTGGCCAATATGAGTTATCAATTCATGAAAACCTATCGCCACCGAGAACTGTTTGTGGCAGGGAGTTTAATAGCAGTCTTTTTACTGGTGTTCGGCCAATTGATGGTTGAACAGGTCTTTCATTTGAATACCCCGCTCAGTGTGGTGATTCAATTTGTTGGGGGCGTTTATTTTATATGGAAAATTATTGCAGAAAGGAAGCAACGCACATGATCCAGATGAGTGATGTATCAAAAAAATATGGCGATAAATTTGTCGTTTCAGACATTGATTTACCTATTTCTGAAGGCAAATTAACGGCCTTTATTGGGCCAAATGGCGCTGGGAAAAGCACGCTGCTAGCCATGATGAGTCGCTTAATTCCCAAAGATACCGGGGAAATTTATCTGGACAAGCAAGAAGTAAAAACCTGGAAGCAATCAGCTTTTTCACAAAAAATTGCCCTTTTAAAACAAGCCAACGGTGTACAACTTAAATTAACTGTGCGAGAACTAGTCAATTTTGGCCGCTTTCCTTATTCCAAAGGTCGCTTAAAAAGCGCTGACCATGAAAAAGTAACAGAAGCACTGGAACAATTGGGCTTAACTGAAATGGCGGAAGAATACATTGATACCCTTTCTGGAGGGCAATTACAACGGGCGTATATTGCCATGATTTTAGCCCAAGATACCGATTATATTTTATTGGATGAGCCCTTAAATAACCTCGACATGAATTATGCGGTTCAAATGATGCAGATTCTTAAACGCTTAGTAGATGAACTAGGAAAAACGATTCTGATTGTTCTACATGATATTAATTTTGCCGCAAGCTATGCAGATGAAATTGTCGCCATGAAAGGCGGCAAGCTCTATGCGCATGGCGCAACAGAAGAAGTTATTCAAACAAGTATTTTAAATGATCTTTATGAAATGAATATCCGGATTTGTGAAATTGAAGGAAAACGCTTTTGTCTTTATCACTAAATCGGGCAATTTAAAAATAACATTTTTGGAGGAAAAGAATGAAAAAGAAATTTTTAGCAATGATGGCAGTTTCAATGATGGGACTGTTAATGTTAAGTGCTTGTCAAACAAATAAAAAAACAGCAGATTCTGCAACAACAGAAACAACAGCTAAAACGGAAGTCACAGTCAAAGACACCAATGGTCAATTAACCGTTCCCAAAAATCCTAAGAAAGTCGTTGTTTTTGACAATGGTTCCTTGGATACAATGGACGCACTAGGTGTCGGTGACCGCGTGGTAGGTGCGCCAACTAAAAATATCCCTGCATATTTAGAAAAATACCAAAAAGTTGAATCAGCAGGCGGCATTAAAGAACCAGATTTAGAAAAAATCAATCAACTAAAACCAGACTTAATTATTATTTCTGGTCGGCAACAAGATTATCAAGAACAATTAAAAGCCATTGCGCCAACCATTTACTTAGCTGTAGATGCCAAAAATCCTTGGGCATCAACGAAACAAAATATCGAAACGTTAGGCACTATTTTTGATAAAGAAGAGGTAGCCAAAGAAAAAATAACTGGCTTAGAAAAAGAAATTGCTGACGTGAAAAAACAAGCAGAAGCTAGCGCGAATAATGCGCTTGTCGTGTTAGTTAACGAAGGACAACTTTCCGCTTACGGAAAAGGCTCTCGTTTCGGTTTAATTCATGATACATTTGGCTTCAAAGCAGCAGACGATAAGATTGAAGCTTCCACTCATGGGCAAAGTGTTTCTTACGAATATGTTTTAGAAAAAAATCCTGGGATTCTCTTTGTGGTAGATCGCACCAAAGCAATTGGTGGCGACGATTCAAAAGATAACGTTGCTGCAAACGAATTGATTCAAAAAACCGATGCTGGTAAAAATGATAAAGTCATTATGCTTCAACCAGATGTTTGGTATCTAAGCGGTGGTGGATTAGAATCAATGCATTTGATGATAGAAGACGTTAAAAAAGGATTAGAGTAAAATTGTTTTAGAAAAGAGGAATTGAAACCTCTTTTCTTTTTTTAATGAGAAACAAAAAAGTTTTAAATTAAAAATGTGGTTGACGACCTCGAAAATGTTTGCTAAACTATCCGTAAATCAGTATGATTGATGAAACAAATAAAAGAACAAAATGTGATGAGAAGGAAAGTACTTTTTAAAATAGCTTGCAGAGAGCCTCGTTTGGTGAGAAGAGGTAGTGACGTTAAAGGGGAAAATGGCCTTTGAACAGGTTGGTTGAAGCCGTTTGCTTAAACCAATTCAGGTGCGCCTGTTATAGCGCTACAGTATGATTGTACTGGAAACGAGCGGATCTTTTTTAGCGAAGAGATCAACAAAGGTGGTACCGCGATTGCATAAGCATTCGTCCTTTTTAGGACGAATGCTTTTTTTATTTGTTTAAAAAATATGAGGGGGCAACAACATGAAATTGGGGAAAAAAGTAGTAGGTTTGATTGCAACAGGGTTTCTTTTAGCCGCATGTGGCGGAACCAAAGAAGCGGCAGAGAAAGTAGATTCGGGAAATTTAGCAGCTGAACAAAAAATCAGTATTAGTTCACCTGCACCAATCTCAACATTGGATACAACACAAACAACAGATAAAAATACCTTTACAATGGCACAACATTTATTTGAAGGCCTTTATCGGTTTGATGATGATAGTGCCACGGTGCCAGCTCTAGCTAAAGATGTCAAGATTAGTGACGATGGGCGCAAGTACCACTTTACCTTGCGGGAGGGGATTAAGTGGAGCAACGGCGAGCCAATCACGGCCCAAGATTTTGTTTATTCTTGGAAAAAACTGGTGACACCAGCGACGATTGGACCGAATGCCTATTTACTAGACAGTGTTAAAAATAGTTTTGAAATACGTAACGGTGAAAAGTCAGTCGATGAATTAGGGATTTCAGCCCCTAATGACAAAGAATTCATTGTTGAATTAAAACAGGCCCAACCTTCCTTCTTAGCAGTCGTTTCGATTGCTTGGTTAGCGCCACAAAATCAAAAATTTGTCGAAGCGCAAGGCAAAGATTACGCCTTGGATAGTGAACATTTACTTTATAGCGGGCCATTTACGCTAGCCAATTGGGATGCGACTTCAGATACTTGGACATTGAAAAAAAATCCAGAATACTATGATGCGGATCAAGTGAAACTGGAAGAAGTTGCGGTTAGCACAATCAAAGAAGATAATACTGGGATTAACTTATATCAAGCGAATGAACTAGACTTAGTTCGCATTAACGGACAATATGTTCAACAATATCAAGATGATCCAGGCTATGTCAGTCATCCAGATGTGGCCAACTACTTCTTAGATTTCAACAAAAAAGAAGGAACGCCATTAGCGAATGTTCATTTACGAAAAGCGATTGGGCAAGCAATTGATAAAGAAGCCTTAACACAAAGTGTCTTAAACGATGGGTCAAAACCCCTCAACGGATTGATTCCAAGTAAACTTTATGCGAATCCAGAAACAGATGAAGATTTCCGAGCTTACAGTGGCGAATATTTGAAAAATGATGTCAAAAAAGCCCAAGCAGAATGGACGAAAGCCCAAGCGGATGTCGGTAAAAAAGTGAAACTTTCATTGCTGGCGGCAGATACAGATCAAGGAAAACGAATTGCTGAATATGTTCAAAGTCAGTTACAAGAAAATCTGCCAGGTTTAGAAATTACCATCTCATCGCAACCAAGTAATAATGTGAATCAATCGCGACGTGAAAAAAATTATGAGTTGTCTCTTTCAGGATGGATTGCCGGCAGTAGTGAATTAGACTCTTACTTTAACTTATATGCGGGAGAATCAAGTTACAATTATGGCAATTATCATAATGCCAAATACGACCAATTGGTAGAAGATGCACGAACGATTAATGCCAATAATCCAGAGAAACAGTTTGCAGAATACAAAGAAGCGGAAGACATCTTGTTGAACCAAGATGCTGCCCAAGTACCGCTGTATCAAAGTGCCTCAAATTATCTAATCAATCCTAAATTGAAAGGCATTAGTTATCACTTGTATGGGGATTATTTCCACTTGCGCAATGCTTATTTAACAGAATGATTCAGGAAGAAGGAGTAAAAAATGGAAAAATTAGTCGAACGATTTTTAACTTACGTGAAAGTTAACACCCGTTCAGATGCCAACAGTCAAACCACACCGACGACGGTCGGGCAAGTGGTTTTAGCCAAAATGATTGAAACAGAACTTCATGAACTAGGTTTGGCCGATGTGCATTATAACGAACAAAACGTTTTTTTAACGGCAAGGTTGCCTGGTAACCAACCTGCAGCAAAGAGCATCGGCTTGATTGCACATCTGGATACGGCGGATTTTTCAGCAGAAAATATCCGTCCCCAAGTCATCACTAATTATGATGGCCAAGATGTCCTCTTGAATCAAGAACAAGGCATCGTATTATCGGTTGCTGAATTTCCCAATTTAAAAGAGTATCAAGGGGAAACGTTGATTACTACAGACGGAACCACACTTTTAGGAGCAGATGACAAAGCGGGAATTGTCGAGATTTTAGCTGCTGTTGAGTATTTTTTGGCACATCCAGAAGTAGCGCGGGGGGATGTTTGGCTCGCCTTCGGTCCAGATGAAGAGATTGGACGCGGGGCCGATCAATTTGATGCGCCGAACTTCCCAGTCGCTTTTGCGTATACGATCGACAGTGGCCGCGTGGGGCATTTCGAGTATGAAACGTTTAACGCTGCTCAGGCTGTGATAACAATTGAGGGAACCAGTGTCCATCCGGGAACGGCCTATGGTTCGTTAGTAAATGCCATTAAATTAGGCGAACAACTTGATCAATCACTGCCGCAAAAGGAAGTACCAGAACAAACACGTGGAAATGAAGGATTTTATTTACTCAATAAATTTACAGGAAGTATTGAAAAAGCAGAACTTGTCTATATCATTCGGGATCATGATCGAGAAAACTTTCAAGCGAGAAAGCAATTTTTGGAAAAACAAGTCCAACGTTTAAATGCGCTGGCGGATAAACCCAGACTAACAATTACTTTCCAAGACCAATACTATAATATGAAGGAAATCATCGAAAAAGATTGGACCCCTGTGGAATTAGCCGTCCAAGCAATGGAAAGTTGTGACATTGAACCAATTATCACACCTTTTCGTGGCGGGACAGATGGTTCTAAGATTTCTTTCATGGGCATTCCCACGCCTAATCTATTTACAGGAGGCGAAAATTTTCACGGGCAATATGAATTCATTACCGTTGAATCAATGGCCAAAGCTGTTCAAACGATTATTGCCATCATTCGCTTAAACGCTAATTAAAGAAACACGCGAGGAAAATGCCGATTTTCCTTGCGTGTTTCGCTATTTTTCGGTAAAGTATGTAGAAAAGTAGGGAGTTTTGCTCATGAATTATCCATTGATTTTTGCAGAAAACCAACGAATTGAAACCGAACGCTTGATTTTAAGACCTGTCACATTAGCCGATGCAGAAGATATGTACGAATATGCTTCAGATGAGGAAACGGTCCGCTATGTGTTTTTGAAAAACCAAACAATCGCTGAAACACGACAAAACATTGCTAAATATTTTATGGGAGAACCTTTAGGAAAATATGGGATTGAAGTGAAAGAAACGGGCAAAATGATTGGCACGATTGATTTGCGGGTCAATGAAACCAATAATATTGGAGAATTAGGCTATGTCTTGAACCGTGCCTTTTGGGGCAAAGGCTACATGCCTGAAGCCGCGACGGCGTTAGTTGAACTGGGTTTTGCAAAAATGAAACTCATGAGAATCTTTGCTTTACATGATCAAGACAATCCAGCTTCTGGTCGTGTCATGGAGAAAATTGGTTTTACCTACGAAGGAACACTGCCCAATGCCCGAATTAGTAAAGGGAAAATTGTCACAGATGTTTATCGTGGGATGACACTGGAAACATGGCAAAATCGACAAAAATAGAAGCGTAAGACAAGTTGAGAGAGGAATTAGAGAAATGTTGATGTTTACAGAAAAAGAATTCGCAGCCTTTGAAGTTGCTGGATTAGATGAACGAATGGCGGTTATCCGTGCGCAAATTCAACCTATTTTTCAAGAATTAGACACATATTTTGCCGAACAACTAGCGCCTGAACTAGGAACGGAGTTGTTTGTCCATATTGCGCAACATCGCCGTCGCACCGTGTATCCACCAGAAAATACTTGGTCAGCACTTAGTCCGAATAAGCGCGGGTATAAAATGCAGCCGCATTTTCAATTAGGCATTTGGGGCGACTATGTGTTTATGTGGTTGTCATTCATTGATAATCCTAAAAATGAAAAGCAGATTGCGCAAGCCTTTTTAGAGAATCAGCGATTATTCCAAGCATTACCAGAAGATACGTATGTTTCTTTGGATCACACGGTTCCTCAAATTACTCCGTTGACGGAGACGGATTTAGAAAAAGCCTTAACTCGTTTTAGAGATGTAAAAAAAGGTGAGTTTGAAATTGGGCGCATCATTCCCAAAGATAGTGCCTTGTGGCAAAACCCTGAAAAAGCACGCGCTTATATGTTGTCAACCTATCAACAACTCCTGCCATTGTATCAATTAGCTGTTGCCCAATAAGAGAAACAGACAGTTATTTTGTGTTTTAGCGTTATTTTATCGAATTATCTAATCGTCAAAAATGAGAAAAGCTCACAATGTTAGTTTTAAACACTAACATTGTGAGCTTTTCTTTAGTTTAGGTGATGGAAATTTAAGAAATTAAAGATGATTTTTTTTGAAAAAGGGGATAGTCTTTACTGTTTTCCCTTGTTTCCTTTAAATAACGTAGCTTAAAAGACACGATATATAAGGAACTTGTTGAAATAAGGGTTATCAACTGGAAAAAACTGTTGTTTTGAAGAGTCTTTTTTTTGCTATTATAGAGCTATGAAAATAGGTTGTGAGAGATATTTAAATGCAAAAGGAGGTTTTTAAATGAAAAAAAAGCGTTATTTAATGATTGCGTGTCTACTATTTTCCCCTAGTTTTTTTATAAATGTTGAAGCATCTGATGGTGGTTCTAGTTCGGTGGGGATTGAATTTTACCAAAATCCGAGAACACCCGCTCCTAAAGATCCCCCACCGAAAACAGATGCGCCAGCTGCTGATCCCAAGGAACCAGCTGGTCCTCCGCAAGGAGATCAACGAAGTGGTGGTTCGACACAGACCACCACAACTGGCTCAACGCTCCCTCGTACAGGGAGCAAGAGTCAGGCAAATTTGAGCATTCTCGGCTTCGCCTTAATCGGTTTGGCGGGAATCGTACATAGAAAGAAGGGACGACATGAAGCAAACTAAGTGGCAACGATTAGCAACCATTGGCTTGTGTAGTTCTTTAGTAATTAACGCCTTTTCTGGTGTGACGGCAGTTGCGGAAACCGTGACGATTGAAAGTAGTCCGACCGCCGAAAGTAGTGCCAAGGAAGAGACGCCAGCAAGTAGCGTGAAGGAAGAAACAACGAAAGCCAGCACGGAAAATAGTCAAGTAACGACTGACACAAGTCAGGAAGAAGAAACGAAAGAAGCGGAACAAAAAGAAAAAACGGAAATCGTTCAAGAAGAAAATATACTTGAACCATCCAGTGTTCAAGCGAAAATTATGCCTAGGGCATTTGTCTGGGCAGCTACAGGGGCAACGAATAAAACTACGGTTCGTCTTAATGATGTAGTTGATTATCGGTTGAAATTTGAAAATATTACAACAGATGACACAAATTCAGATATTGTTGGTCCGATTCGAATTGAATCAAAATTGGCAGCAGGAATGACTAGACCCACTTCAGTTATTATTAAAGTTGGCCCCGAGGAACAAAATGTAGTTCTAGGGGAAGGCTCTCATAATGCCAATAGTGGTGGCGAATATTTTGTTTGGACAGAGTCCACTAGGACGGTCACTGCATTTATTAATCGTCTACACGGGAGAACTTCTGGAAATACTGGGTATATCAAAACGTTGTATTTTCAGACAAGAATTACTTCTGGTATACACAATGAAAAAAATATATCGATTCTACGATTCGATTTAATGGTTTTGGTGCAGTCAATAGACGAAATGAAATGACATATGTGGATAAATTTGCTGGTAACTTAGGTTTAAAAGGGAGTTTAAAATTTTACGATGAGGATGGACAGTCTAGTAAGGAACAAATGAGCCTTTCCATGAATCCAGTACTATTTAAATCAACCAACTCTAAAGTTGAAGGAACACTGTTAAGATATCCTTTAACTATGACAAACGCTGGCAATGGACTTTATAGTTTTAATACAGGACTAAAAACTGTAGGCACTAGTAATGGGGGTTCGTGGCTTTTCTTTAGTAACGACATTGCGATTAATTTTGCTACAGCTACCACCAATAGAATTGATAAAATTGTGTTAACGCCGCCTAAAACAACATTTCCAGATAGCCGAACAGGTGTGATGACTTCCAGAGCATATACATCAACAACTTATACGAGAAGCAACTATGATATTTCAGCATATAACTTTACTAAAGCGACTGGTAAGACGTGGCGCATAACTAATCTTAATCCTCATAGCGGAGTAAGTACTAATATTATGTTTAGTGACAATCTTGTGGGAACAACAGGACAATTTAATGCAGGAAATAATAGTGCAACGATTACCTACTATATTTATTACAAAAAACTTTATGAGAATTTTGTTAATAGTAGTGGACAAAAAATCGCACCACCCCCGGGATTCACTCAGGGTAAGAAAACAGTTATAAATAGTGAAGCGTACACTTTCAAACAAGCAGGCACCTTACCAGACACCTACACAACAGGTGGTAAAACCTACAAGTTCAAAGGTTGGTACAAAGGTAAAACAAAGCCAAGTACCTTGACAACTACCAAAGCACCAAGCTATGCGGTGACGTATGATGGGAATGATGACTTGAATGTGGTGTATGAGGAAGTAGTCACCAAAACCTATACATTACCTAGCAAAGAAATTACTTTTGGCTATGTAGACGAAAAAGGTAATTTAATCAATCCTGCTAATTTCACATTGAAAGCAACGATGTCTGAAACAACGAAAAGTGGTACAACAACACCTTTTTCAACGATTACAGGAACCAATGTAACGACAACGAATCTTAAAAAATTAACGATTCCACAAAAAGTCTATACCTTACCAGAGTCTGTGGAAGGTACCACATATGGTACACGAAGTGTTACACATGAAATTCCGAAATACTATCGCACCATTTCAATCTCACCAACGGCAACTTATACAGGGGATAAAACGAAATATCCACTTGCGAATGAGGTCAGAAAAGATATTGTAAATCCAAGTACGGTTGTTAGTTCAAGTCCTGGTACAAATGCATATGAATTAGGTAAAACCAGTAATACATCATATAACACCAAACAATATTATTGGAACTGGGATACGACTGAGACACTTTATGCAATGGGTGTTTACTCTGGTAACGTAGGAGCGACTTACAATTTAGCTACCCCAGATAAAACTGTTTATTATTATTTAGAAAACCGCCGTGTTACCGAAAACTTCGTAGCCACAAGCGGTGCCAAAATCACACCGCCCACAGGTTTCACCCAAGGAAAACAAACCGTAATCACAAGTGATGACTATACGTTCAAACAAGCAGGTACCTTGCCAGATACCTACAAAGTCGGCACAAAAACCTACAAGTTCAAAGGCTGGTACAAAGGTAAAACCAAACCAGCGACTTTAAAAACAACGAAGACACCAAGTTATGCGGTGACGTATGATGATAATGATGATTTAAATGTGGTGTATGAGGAAATGATTCCACAAGATACGTGGATTTACCCAGGTTTCTATGCAGAATTTGTCGATGAGAATGGTCAAGCATTCAATGAATCATTAACGTTTTCTGGTAACTATACTCAATTTTTAAGAAAAACAGCGGATAACACGATAAATCAAACGGGAACGCGTACACCAATCGTTGGGACAAAAGATACTTCAAAAAACAACAAGTATAAAATAGGAACACAATCACGAGTCGCTATGCCTGCAAATTTTGATACGCAAGTCAGTGATATTTATAATCTTCGTGGCTATACAATTGATGATATCACCATCACGAATACGTTGAATTATGTCGATAAGATTGAAGCAACAACTACAGAAATTCCTGTAGCAAGGTATCCTATCGGTTATGTGGGAGTCAATCCTGTTTTCAATAATGGGGCCCCTACTTTTTTAAATGCCGTAGATAAAGGCTTTAAAAAAGGAACAGATAATAAATTTGCTATGAAAACAACTTTTGGTGCAGGTAGTTCCAATACAACCTACCCTCGACTATTAAGAGTGGCGGTCTCTGATAATCCTCCAGAAAAGCAAATGGTATTAATTGGCTTTGATGGGACTTCTACTTATAAACAAACCATGAACTATAAAGTCACACGGAAACAAGTCACTGAAAACTTCGTGGATGCCAACGGTGCCAAAATCACCGCACCAACAGGCTTCACCCAAGGTAACCAAGTACCAATGAACAGTAACACCTTCAAGTACACAGCGGCAGAAGCTTTACCAGCGACGTATACTGCAGGTGGCAAGACCTATACGTTCCAAGGGTGGTATAAAGGGAAAACCAAGCCAAGTACGTTGAACAAAACCACAACACCAACGTTCAATGCGACTTTTGATGGCAATGATGATATGACCGCCATGTATAAGGAAGAAATACCAACGGCTAGTGTCACATTAACTCGACCAAAAGAAGTGATCGATACGAATACCAATGTAATCTGGACAACAACGATCACGAATACTAGCAAAGCACCCTTACAGAATCTTAA
Organism: Enterococcus sp. AZ011; assembly: GCF_050548355.1. Classification (NCBI taxonomy): domain Bacteria; kingdom Bacillati; phylum Bacillota; class Bacilli; order Lactobacillales; family Enterococcaceae; genus Enterococcus; species Enterococcus sp. AZ011. Next base: position 2,538,359 of record NZ_CP172959.1, on the reverse strand, counting down.
CTTGAAAAAAGGGCCCAATTGGTCAGCTGGTCTGACGATCCCGACCTTTATGGAAGTGACACCAGAAGGAGAAACGACAAAATCAATCCCAGTAAATAGTACACTTTGGACAGAGGGGGTTTCTTTACCAAATGCTCTTCCTATCGGCAAAAAAGTTTCAATTGCTTTCACAACTCGCGCAACAGGGAAACCAAACACTGTTTTGAAAGCAGAAGTTGTAGTATTTGGTGGTATTAAAGATAGTACAGTGGACAACTTCGTGAGAATTCGTCCAAATGATCAAGAAGTAGTCACACCAACGACCGAAGGCTTCATCAGTGTGCCAACCTTCGACTTCGGCCAAGTGGGCGTTGCAGGAAGTAAGCAACAACACAACTTGAAAAAAGCCGCGGATTACTACGGTAACGGCACACGGAATCCGTATGTCCGAATTAAGAAAACTCAACCAAATTGGAGCTTAACAGCGCAACTGTCACAACCAAAATCAGCGACAGACAGCTTGCCTACAGCGACCCGCTTATTATTAGGGGCGGCGCCTGTCTTTAGCTTCACCAATTACAATCAACCAACCGAGTTGAAAAATGCGGTCGGTACCACGAGTGCCATTAGCTTAACAGCCAACAACACGGCAACGAGTATTATTGCCAACAAGCAATTCACAGGTAGTAATGTTTACCAGTTGGACTTCACCTTCAATAATGTCAAACTTGAAGTGCCAGCCAATCAAGGTATTAAAGGGCAACAATACAAGGCCGCGGTTACGTGGAATCTTGTGACTGGACCTTAACAAGAATACGTGAATAAAAGCTAAACCGCCCTCAAAAAGTCTAACTTTTTGAGGGCGGTTTATTATTTTTATGGAAAGCCAATTTTATCTAATGGATAATAACGAAAAGTCAAAACACCTTCCACACTCGCTTGTTTAACAAAGCCAAAGTAACGACTGTCATCTGAGCGCGGGCGATTATCCCCCAAGACAAAATACATGCCTTCTGGAACGGTCAGGGATTGGGTGGCTTCTAAGGTCTCTAGCGTAAAATCTTGGGTATAATTTTCATTTTTAGAGACATTTCGTTTAGCACTTGCTAAGTAATCTTCACTGAGTGATACACCATTAATATAAAGGGTATCATCGCGATACTCGACTGTTTCGCCAGGTAAACCAATTAAACGTTTGGCTACTCGTTGGCCGTTGCGAGGACTAGGGAAAGCGATAATATCAAAGCGCTGAGGCTTTTTAATCGAGGTCACCCATAAACGGTCGTTGTTATGAAGTGTTGGTTCCATTGAAGAGCCGTTCACCGCAGCAGGGGAGAAAACATAGTGTCGAATTAGCAAGACAGCGACGACTAACAAAACCAACTGAACCAATCGTTTTAATAATGAGGACATGGACTTCACTCCTTTGTCCTTTTAGTGTACTACAGACAAGGAAAAGAAAAAAGTTTTCCCCTTAAGAAAGATGTGCTAAAAAACGTTTCATAAAGCGTTGGCGAATTAAAATACCAACATAAGCAGCTGCGACAGCCTTGATGATACCAGGAATAATAAACGGAGCAAACCCGCCAGCGAAAGCGTTTGGCCACGGCAGATTTGCGGAATATTTCAACCAAATCATGCCGAAAACTAAGGTAACTAAGGCACCGGCAATATTTGCGATAATGGCCCAAGTATAGTTAAAGGTTGTTTTTTCTAAAATATAACCAGTTAATAAGCCGTTAAAGATAAATCCGATTAAATAGCCGCCAGTTGGTCCAAAGAGTACACCGAACCCACTAGACATCCCAGCGTAAACGGGTAAACCAATTAATCCTAATAAGAAGTAAATTAAAATAGCGTAGGTCCCCGTTCGCTTGCCCAAAACGGTAGCGGTTAAGCCGATGGCAAATGTTTGTCCAGTTAAGGGGACAATCCCCAATGGAATTGTAAATTGTGAAAGTACAGCAATAATCACAGCGAATTCTGCTGCTAAAATTAAAGAGCGTAACGATGCTTTATTCATAAGAAGCCTCACTTTCTATTGTTAACCAATTATTTTTATTTGGTTAACAATAGTTTAGCGGAAGTAAACAATTTTGTAAAGAGGGCAAAGAAAAAAACCTTGCCAAGAAAGGCAAGGTTTTGAAAGAAGGTAAGAACCGTAGTTCGACCTTTTGAAATCTTAAAGTTTTTGGTTGTAGTATTCAACGACAAGTGCTTCGTCGATTTCTGGGTAAAGTTCATCACGTTCTGGTAAACGAGTGAAGCTACCTTCTAATTTTTCAGTGTCAAAGCTTACGAATGCTGGACGTCCAACAGTTGCTTCAACCGCTTCTTTAATTGTTGAGATGTTTTGAGATTTTTCACGAACACCGATCACTTGACCAACTTCAACGTGGTATGATGGAATATCAACACGTTTGCCGTCTACAGTGATGTGACCATGGTTAACTAATTGACGTGCTTGACGACGAGTAGTTGCAAGACCTAAACGGTAAACAACGTTATCTAAGCGTTGTTCTAGTAAAACCATGAAGTTAACACCGTGTTTACCTTCTTTGATTTTGCTTGCTTTAATGAACAACGTACGGAATTGACGTTCGTTCATGCCATACATATGACGTAATTTTTGTTTTTCAGTTAATTGCATTCCGTATTCAGAAACTTTACCACGGCTGTTAGGTCCGTGTTGTCCTGGTTTGTAAGGGCGACGAGCTAGTTCTTTACCAGTACCTGATAAAGAGATACCTAGACGACGAGATACTTTCCATGATGGTCCAGTATAACGAGACATTAAAAATTCCTCCAATAAATAAATGTTTTTTTGGAGTAAAATAATTAGATGAAAAATTCATATTCGTTCAGTTCATTCTTCAACCTTCGCCTTTGCAGCCGCGGTTACGCAGTTGAACCAAGTTTGGCAATGAACTGTTGACGAGTTATTATTCTTCTGCTGCAATTATTTTACACAAAATCTAGTATACTTAATAGGATAGGAAACGTCAAGGTTTTAAAGTGAAATATGAAAAAAAGGTAGACAAAAACACTTTTCCTCATTAGAATAAGGGGAGATGTTTTGAAAATATAAGTTGAAAACGGAATGAAAGGGAGTTTACAATGAAGTCTGGTTCACCATTGTTTGAACAAATTGATAAATCCATCGACAAGAAAGTGAATTTATTCTCAAACAGCTTTTCCCGCTACGCTGTTCGTGCAATGCTTGCTTGTCTATTTTTAACGTTGGGAACAGCCGTTGCTTTTGCAATCGCAATTAAAGGAGAAGGAATTTCTCATGGTTTAGGGAAAATGCTTTACGCCTTCATGTTCAGTTGGTCACTTGTAATGATTTTATATATGAATGCCGAACTTGGTACCTCGAATATGTTGTACATGACTGTTGGGGTCTATCGTAAAAAAGTCAACTTTTCCTTAGCTGCAAAAATTTTATTTACCTGTATCTTATTCAATTTAATTGGTGGCGTCTTGTTTGGTTTCTTGGTATCACTTACGGTGCCGTTCCAAGATTTGCCAAAAGATAGTTTCTTCTTTACATCGATTGCTGGAAAATTAGAAAAAACCACCCTACAGATTTTAGTTGAAGCTATGTTCGCCAATATTGTAGTTAATACAGCCGTATTAGTGAGTATGCGAATGAAAGATGACGCCGGCAAAGTCGCGGCCATTATTTTCATTATCTTTATCTTTGCGTTCCTTGGTTTTGAACACGTGATTGCCAACTTCCCAGCCTTCAGTTTAGCTTACTTTGCTTCGAACGGCGCAATTGAAGCTTTCACAGCTGGTAATGTTGTTCATAATCTGTTCTGGGCCTTTATCGGTAACTTTATCGGTGGTGGCTTAATTATGGGTCTCGGCTATGCCTGGTTAGATAAAGACAACAAAAACTTAACGTATTTTGATTAATTGACCAACCAACTATACTAAAACATGGTACACTGTTTTAGTATAGTTTTTTTATTATAAGGAGCGAAGGAATGGACACACTTCAATTTCAGAAGAACCCAGAAACAGCAGCAAAAATGTCTGCTTATATGAAACATCAATTTGTTTTTGCAGGCATCCCCGCCCCAGAACGTCAAGCGTTAAGTAAACAACTTTTAAAAGAAAGTCATACGTGGCCAAAGGAAAAATTATGCCAAGAGATTGAGGCTTATTATCAAAAAACAGAACGAGAATATCAGTATGTCGCTATTGATTTAGCCCTTCAAAATGTTCGGAGATTTTCATTAGAAGAGGTCGTAGCGTTTAAAGCCTATGTTCCACAAAAAGCGTGGTGGGACAGTGTGGATGCTTGGCGAAAATTTTTTGGGTCGTGGGTGGCGTTGCATCTGACTGAATTGCCAACGATTTTTGCCCTTTTTTATGGCGCTGAAAATTTCTGGAATCGGCGTGTTGCGCTGAATTTACAGTTGATGTTGAAAGAAAAGACCAATCAGGACCTGTTGAAAAAGGCGATTATTTATGATAGAACTACAGAGGAGTTCTTCATTCAAAAAGCGATTGGCTGGTCATTACGCCAATATAGTAAAACGAATCCGCAATGGGTCGAGGAATTGATGAAAGAATTAGTGTTGAGTCCTTTAGCACAACGAGAAGGCAGTAAATATTTAGCGAAAGCGAGCGAATAAGGAGAAATGATGGAAAGAAGACTTTTTGCATTTGATATTGATGGGACGTTGTTAAATTCGGAGAAGAAAGCATTGGATAGCACGAGAGAAGCGCTAGCAAAATTGCGGGAGCAAGGACACTTAGTTACGCTGGCAACTGGCAGAAGTCGTTATATGGCGCAAGAGGTGATTTGGGATTTAGATTTTACCAATTACGTATTATGTAATGGCGCCGCGGCTTTTGTGGATCATGAGCAATATTATCAAAATTTGTTGCACGCTGAAGCGTTGGAACGTTTGGCACAAGACAGTGATCAACGCGGCTTAGGATTTGCTTGTGTGGGCTTAGATGATATTAAGAAGAGCAACCAGCACCGTGCTGAAAAAATGGAAATTGCGATGAACTCTTTTCATTTTCATTCACCTGCTTATGATGAACACTTTTATCGTCAAAATGATATTTACCAAGCGCTGGCTTTTTATGACGCAGAAGATCAGTGTACGTTTGAAGAAGAATACCCAGAATTTCGCTTTATTCGCTGGCATCAACATAGCGTAGATGTTGTGCCTAAAGATGGCTCAAAATCAGCTACGTTAACGTATTTAGCTAAACGTGTGGGTATTGATGCAAAAAATATCATTGCCTTTGGGGATGGCGAAAATGACCGAGAAATGTTAAGTCATGCAGGAATTGGCGTTGCAATGGGCAATGCGAGTCCTTCCATTCAAAAAGCGGCTACGATGGTCACAGATACAAATGATAATGATGGGATTTGGAAAGCCTTAAAAGAAATGAAGGCCATTTAAAAAAACTGGGCCGTTTGTCTGAAAACAAACGGCCCAGTTTTTTTCTTTATTCGATGACTAAAACGCCCTCTTTTAAAGCAAATGGATTTTCTTTGTTAATATGATCGTAGAACATGATGCCATTAATATGATCAATTTCATGTTGAACCACAATCGCTTCGTAGTTTTTTAAACGAACTTTGTGTTTTTCGCCAGCCATGTCAAAATAACTGACGGTAATTTTGTTATGGCGAACGACATACCCAGGCACATCCCGATCGACAGATAAACAGCCTTCCCCTTCACCTAAACATACATCTTGCACAGAATGGCTCAAAATTTTAGGGTTGTACATCACCGTACTTAATGAAGGCGTTTCGTTTTCTGGGTCGTTACTAGGAACATGGACAGCAATAATTCGTTTAGAAATATCTAATTGTGGTGCAGCTAAACCAACGCCACCACGTAATTGTAATTCTTCGGCTTTGACTGGATCTTGACTATTTTTTAAGAAAGTCAACATGTCTTCGCCTAATTGTCGGTCTTCCTCAGTGATAGGGACAGGCACTTCTTCTGCCACAGCACGAAGTGTGGGATTCCCTTCACGAATAATATCTTTCATTGTAATCATTCAATGGTTCCTCCTTTGAAACATAAAAAAATTCTTCTTTTATTTATTCATGCGCTGAAATAATCAGTTGTTTACCACCATTTAGTGTATCACAAAATCACCAAAAAAGGGGCTAGATTGTTTAAAAAAACTATCGAATAATAGAGATTAAGCTTGCATTTTAGCGGTGTTTCCTGTAAAGTAAGCTTGTGTGGAAACACACCATCTATCACTTGGTTTAGCGAGTCACCAACGCTTCACTCAGTGATCAGACGAATAATAGAGAAAGAGGTGGAACAAATGGCAATTTCACAAGAAAGAAAAAACGAAATCATTAAAGAATACGCACGTCATGAAGGAGATACTGGTTCTCCAGAAGTACAAATTGCTGTCTTAACTGAAGACATTAACCAATTGAACGAACATGCGCGTACACACAAAAAAGATCACCATTCTTACCGTGGTTTAATGAAAAAAATCGGTCACCGTCGTAACTTGTTAGCTTACTTACGTAAAACTGACATCCAACGTTACCGCGAATTGATCCAACGTTTAGGATTACGTCGTTAATCATTACGTATAAAGCGAGGTTCAATCAGAATCTCGCTTTTTATCTTATTGTCACTATTGAAGGTCCTCTTTGGAAAGTTTTTAGGAACTACTAACCAAATGAAAGAGCAGCAACGACTTGTTACTTTTTCATTTGTTTAGTAGCCGTCTGACTTTTCCAAAGAGCAAGAGTAAAGGAGAAGAATTATGACAGAAAAACAAGTCTTTAAAACAACTTGGGGCGGCCGCCCACTAGAAGTAGAAATCGGCCAATTAGCCAAACAAGCCAATGGAGCTGTCTTAGTACGTTACGGCGATACGGTCGTTTTAAGTGCTGCTGTTGCCTCTAAAGAAGCAAAAGATGTAGACTTTTTCCCATTAACTGTAAACTATGAAGAAAAAATGTATGCGGTAGGAAAAATTCCTGGCGGCTTCATTAAACGTGAAGGTCGTCCAAGTGAACGTGCGACATTAACCGCTCGTTTAATCGATCGTCCCATTCGTCCAATGTTCTCAGAAGGCTTCCGTAACGAAGTCCAAATCACAAACATCGTTATGAGTGTGGATCAAGATTGTACACCAGAAATGGCTGCAATGTTTGGGTCTTCCTTAGCGTTAGCAATTTCAGATATTCCGTTTGATGGACCAATTGCTGGTGTTGACGTTGGCCGTATTAATGGCGAATATGTCTTAAACCCAACGGTAGAACAAGCAGAACAAACAGATATTGAATTAACTGTTGCTGGAACAAAAGAAGCCATCAACATGGTTGAAAGTGGTGCTAAAGAAGTATCAGAAGAAGATATGTTAGGTGCCTTACTTTTCGGTTTTGATGCCATTAAAGAACTAGTGGCGTTCCAAGAAGAAATCGTTGCCGCTGTAGGTAAACCAAAAATGGACGTGGACTTATTACAAGTGGACGCTGATCTTAAAAAAGAAATTTTTGATGCGTACTACAATACAATGAAAACAGCCGTAATGACGGAAGAAAAATTAGCACGTGAAGTTGAAATTGACAAAGTAAAAGATACAGTCAAAGAAGTTTACGCTGAAAAATTTGCGGAACACGAAGAAGAAGCGCAATTACTAAAAGAAGTGAAACAAATTGCGGAAGATCTTGAAAAAGATGTCGTACGTGAGTTAATTACGATCGATAAGATTCGCCCGGATGGCCGTAAATTAGACGAAATTCGTCATTTATCATCAGAAGTAAGTATTTTACCACGTGTGCATGGTTCTGGCTTATTTACTCGGGGTCAAACACAAGCTTTATCCGTTTGTACATTAGCGCCTTTAGGGGAACATCAAATTATCGATGGGTTGGGTGTCCAAGATAGCAAACGTTTCATCCATCATTATAACTTCCCGCAATTCTCTGTTGGTTCAACAGGACGCGCGGGCTCACCAGGTCGTCGTGAAATCGGTCACGGTGCGTTAGGTGAACGTGCCTTAGCACAAATTATTCCATCAGAAGAAGACTTCCCTTACACAATCCGCTTAGTAGCAGAAGTGTTAGAATCAAATGGTTCTTCTTCACAAGCAAGTATTTGCGCGGGAACATTAGCATTAATGGATGCGGGTGTGCCAATTAAAGCGCCAGTTGCAGGTATTGCAATGGGTCTTGTTAGTGATGGTGAAAACTATACAATCTTAACAGATATTCAAGGTTTAGAAGACCACCTTGGCGATATGGACTTTAAAGTAGCGGGAACGAAAGACGGAATCACTGCTTTACAAATGGACATCAAAATCCAAGGAATTACAGAACAAATTTTAACGGAAGCATTAGACCAAGCGAAGAAAGCACGGATGGAAATTCTAGAAGAATTAACAACAACGATTGCTGCTCCTCGTGAAGAATTAAGTCAATATGCACCGAAAATTGAAATGATTCAAATTAAACCAGCGAAAATTAAAGATGTCATTGGTAAAGGTGGCGAAACAATCAACAGCATCATTGATGAAACTGGTGTTAAGATTGATATCGATCAAGACGGTAACGTAAGTATTGCTTCATCAGATGCCGAAATGATTAAAAAAGCCATCAAGATTATTGAAGAATTAACCAAAGAAGTCGAAGTCGGTCAAGTTTACTTAGCAAAAGTTGTCCGCATTGAAAAATTTGGTGCGTTTGTTAACCTAATTAAAGGCAAAGATGGCTTGATCCATATTTCTCAATTAGCAAACGAACGTGTGAACAACGTTGAAGATGTCGTGAAATTAGGCGACGAAGTCCTTGTCAAAGTAACTGAAATTGACAAACAAGGCCGTGTCAACGTGTCAAGAAAAGCATTATTAAACGAAGAAAACAAAGAAAAATAATTTCTTTTTAAACCAACGAAAACCAAGGAAGCTTCCTTTCTTTTCGTTGGTTTTTTCGTTGAAAACAAGCCCTAAAAAAGAAATGATAAAAAAAGCTAAAGACGATCGCCAACTCTTTTGTTTATAGTCAATTAGTGGTAAAATTAATACTATCAGTCTGAAGAATATCTGGGGTGTCTTTGTGAAAAAATTTAATCCAAATAAAAATATAATCATTACCTTAATTTTAGTCATTATTTTAGTAACCATTATTAGTTTAACTGCTGCGCAACGTTCTGAAAAAGGCAAAACCAATGTCGTTCAAGGTGGCGTCAATAATAGCGTTAGTATGGTGGACCGTGTGATTTCTTTTCCAGCTCGTGTGGTGGAAAATGGCTTGTCTTCAATGGGCAATTTAATTAACACGTTTAAAGAAAACGAACGTCTAAAAGAAAAAATTGATAGCTATAATGAATTAGCTGTCCAAAACAATAACTATAAACGTGAAATTGATAGTTTAAAACAAGAATTGAATCTGAACGAAACGTTGGCCAACTATGAAAAAGTAACTGCGAATGTCATTACGCGTTCGCCGGATACTTGGCAAGACTTATTAATTATCGATAAAGGAACCAATGACGGCATTGAAGCGGGCATGGCGGTCATGGCGCAAAAAGGGTTAGTGGGGCGTGTTATTGAAGTCAATGCAACGACTGCAAAAGTGGAACTACTAACGTCTAAAAATGTTAACTCGAACCATTTCCCTGTGCGAGTAACTTCCGCAAATGGCGAATCATTTGGTTTACTTAAAAATTACGACAATAAGACGAATGCATTAATTGTGTCACAATTAACTGGCGATGCCACTCTGAAAGAAGGCGATGTCGTTCAGACTTCTGGCTTAGGTGGTAATTCCCCAGCCGATTTAGCGGTAGGGACAGTTATTAAAGTGAAACCAGATAGTTTTGGTTTAGATCGTGAAGTCTATGTGAAACCTTATGCGGATGTCTATGGTATCTCCGTTGTGACGGTCGTGAAAAGATCGGCAGGGGAAAGCGAATGATTCGGAAAGAGTATTTAAAATACGTCACACCTATTCTCTTGTTTTTCTTAATGTTAATTGATGCTCATTTAACAAAGTCTTTTGAAACGTGGACAAGTAATGTTTACTTCGCCAGTTCTCATCTGCTATTACTTGCGTTTATGTTTGCCGTTCCTAATTTTTCTAAACGTTATTTATTAATTACTTCGTTAATTTTAGGCTTTATTTGCGATAGCTACTACATTGGCATTATCGGGATTTATACAGTTGCACTGACGCTTTCGGTTATGTTGATGTATACATTTAAAGAAGTAATTCAAACAAATTTACTAACTGGTTTTTTTGGGATCGTCATTTTTACCACGTTGTATGAACTGATTGCGGTACTGATTCAAGTGGCCTTTCATTTAGCAGATGTCAGCCCAATTTTATTTATTACACGTGTGTTAGGCCCTACATTGCTATTGAACATGGTGTGGTATGTTATTTTATCTTATCCACTGAAAAAACTGTTTTCCGTAAAATAAAAATTGAAAATTTTGTTCGTTTGCGAAAAATGCTCATTTGTTAGCATTTTTCGCTTTTTTTATTCTCTTTAAATAACAAAACAATGAGAAGCTTACCCTGGATCCATGAAGAAAGTTGTGAAAAAAGTGAAGCTTTTTTTTGTCATTTACAAGAAGAAAATTGAAATATTACTGTAACATCCATATTATCTCAGTGACATACAGCTATGCTACAATTGCTCTATCGTTGAAAAAGAGAAATTTATTCAAATTTTAATAAATAATAAAAAAGCTTAACAAAAAAGGATTTTCGGAGGACAACAGATTGAAGAAAAGTGTATTATCGGCTCTAATGGTATGTTCCATTACATTAACAAGCGTAGCGTTGCCATCCGCAGCATTTGCAGATGAATACGATACAAAGATTCAACAACAAGATCAAAAAATTAATGCGTTAACTAGCCAAATGTCAGATGCAGAAGCAAAAGTTGCCGCGATTGAAAATGATATGGTTGAAACGGCCAAACAAATCGATACATTAACAGCTAAAAAGAACAAGCTATCATCAGAAGTATCTAAATTATATAGTGAAATTTCTGATTTGAATGTCCGTATTCAAAAACGTGAAGTACAAATGACAAAACAAGCACGCGATGTCCAAGTGAATGGTCAAAGTGATTCAATTATTGATGCTGTCTTAGATGCAGATTCAGTAGCAGATGCAATTGGTCGCGTTCAAGCGGTCTCAACAATGATGAGCGCCAACAATGAATTACTAGAACAACAAAAAGAAGACAAAGCGACTGTTGAAAAGAAAACAAAGAATGTTGAAAAACAAATTGCTGAATTAGAAGCAGCAACAAAAGAACTAAATGACAAAACAGAATCATTAAAAACATTGAAGATTCAACAAGAAGTGGCTAAAAATGATTTAGAAGCGCAACGTTCTGAAGAACAAGGGAAAAAAGACGGCTTCATTAAACAGAAAAAAGAAGCGGAAAAACGTTTAGCAGAAGAACAAGCACGCCAACGTGCAGCTGCTAAAAAAGCAGAAGAACAAGCGGCAGCGCAAGCACAAGCCGCAGCACAAAAAGCGGCAGCAGAGCAAGCGCAAGCAACAAAAGCAGCCAATGAGGCAGCAGCATCAGCCGCTGAAGAAAAAGCCGCAACACCAGCAGTAGAATCATCAACAACTACTGAAAGTACCACAACGCAAGAAACAACAACTTCAAGTACTGAAACAGAAAGTGTTGTAACAACACCTGTGGCAGCAGCACCTGAAAAAGAAAAAGAAGTTCCTGTAACTAACCCAACGACTCCTGAAAAAGGTAATGAAGCAAAACCAGGGAATGGTGGCGTGACTTCAGGAAAACAAGCCGCAATTAATGCAGCTTTAGCAGATGTTGGTAATTCTTATGCAACAGGTTGGAATCAACCAGGTGAATGTTTAGTATCTGTTCGTCGCTGGTTAGCGGCAGGCGGTATTAACTTCGGTTATGGTGGTCCAAACAGTGGCTATGTTGCTTCTGGCGCAACACAAGTTAGCTGGAGTAACGTGCAACCAGGCGATGTTGTTCAATATGAAAGTGCCTATAGTCCAGATAGCTGGATTGGTGGCGTGCATACTGTCTTAGTTACAGGTGTAAGTGGTGGAAGTGTCCAAATCGTTGAAGCGAACAACCCAGGAGGTTCTGGTTATGTTTCTTCTAACTCTAACTGGTCACCAGCACCACCAGCAGGATTCCGCGCTGTTGTATGGCGTTTTCCAGGCTAAATAGTCATCTATTAATAATTGATAACAAGGAGTGGTAACTAACAAAAATCGTTAGTTGCCGCTTTTTTTATTCATTTAATTTTAAATATATGCATAAAATGTATCTGAAAATATTGTAATCTGGCCGTTTTTTTGCAATTATAGAGGTATATACATATTAGGAGCGGAGGAATCAGCATGAGCGGAACGCACGATACAAAACAAGCAATCGCTTCAGCTTTAATAGAATTATGTGAACAAAAGGATTTTCGTAAAATAAGTGTCCAAGATATTACCAAAAAAGTGGGCTTGAATCGCCAAACATTTTATTATCACTTTACAGATAAATATGATTTATTACGTTGGATTTATCGTCACGATGCATTGATTTACTTAGAAACAGATATTTGTTTGGAAAACTGGGAGGAACAAGCCCTGAAGTTATTAAAAGCGATTAAAGAGAAGAGTCATTTTTACTATACAACGGTGACCTCAGATTCAGAAGTTCTTCTTAATGTTTTTTCCGCTTCGACCAATCGCTTATTTATTTCATTATTTGAACAAGTCGATGTTGAGAACCATTTAACAGATAAAGACAAACAATTTTATGCGAATTTCTTTTCTTATGGATGTAGCGGTGTCTTAACGAAATGGATTCTTGAGGAATATCCTCAGACTCCTTTGGAAATGGCGACGCAATTATTCCGTTTAGCGAAAGATACAGAATTTATGGCTTATCATTTGTATGAACAAGAAGTCAATGAGTAATGTGTGAAGGATAAAAAGTTTTATGAAGGAGTGAAACGTTGTGGTAACTGTGTTATTTGTTTGTTTAGGCAATATTTGTCGTTCGCCAATGGCAGAAGCGATTTTTCGTCAGAAAGTCCAACAAGCCGGTTTAGAATCGACTATTCAAGTGTTTTCAGCAGCTACTAGCCACTGGGAAGTTGGCAGTCAGCCACATAAGGGAACCAGAAAAATTTTGGAGCAACAAGGAATTTCCTATCAAGGAATGCGGGCGACACAAATCCAGCCAAGTGATTTTAAAAAATATGACTATATCATTGGGATGGATACGAATAATGTGGCCGATTTAAAAGCATTAGCTCCTCAAGAAGAGCAACCGCGGATTCATTTATTTATGGAAGTTGTGGCTGGTAAAGAAACCATGGACGTACCTGATCCTTATTATACTGGAGATTTTGAGGAAACTTACCGCTTAGTGGAAGCAGGTACCTCAGAATGGTTGAAAAAAATAAAAGCACAGCTGAAAGATTAGGACTATAGTCCGATAGTACTTTCTGTTTCCCCTTGGTACAATAGTGTTAACAAATTGTTCAGGGAAAAAGAGACAGGAGGGAAGTAAGATGAACAGTAGTTATTTATCCTATGTTTTTGAATTGAGTTTGTATTATTTATTGTTGATAATGAGTCTGCCGCTAGTGTATGCTGTCACGTATCATTTATCTTTTAGTAGTATGTATACAAGTGAATGGTTAATGATCTCTGTTTTCTTATCTCCGTTAGTTTTATTATTTGCAGGTATTCGTTATGGTTTTGCTCGTCTGAAACAGCAAGAACGTCAAGCGATGAAATAAAGCAAAAAATCCTTGAAAAGTGTCAAAACTTTTCAAGGATTTTTTTATTAAGCCACCCAATCGGCTAAGGTTTTTTGCTCCAATTGGAAAGCCTTTAACATATCGTCGTTGGCGTCTTTAATAGGCGTCGTTGCTGCTAATGTTCCTTGAACAGCAATTCGCGTCGTTGCTTGTAAATCGCCACAGGTAATTAAGGTAATCATATTTTGACCAGGAACGTCATCAATTAACTCAACACGAGTTGGTTCGATTTTTTCTACAGAAGTTATTTTGTATGTATAAACAGTAGATAAATCAGTGATATAAATGAGTTCGTCTTTTTTGGTTCTTTCTAAAGGTGAAAATAAGGAAACACCATCTTCCGTTCGATGACTAGCCAAGGTATAATTGTTTTTCCCCATGACTTGATCTTCTTTCATGGTCCCCGCACCAGTTAATAAAGCGACATTTGACAATCCTTTAAAAATGGGCAAATTAATTTCGACACTTGGTATCGCAATGGCACCAATCACAGGTAAGTTTTTGTTTTCAAATTGGGCTTTCATCACCGCTTCTGTGCTCAAGGACTCAACTGAATCAAAGTCAAACGTTGTTTCACGGGCCATGTTTTTCTTCACATCAGCTGGTTTCAACTTGCTAACGGCGTACGAGCGGCTATTTTGTTGAACCACCCAACTGCGTATCTGATTGTTAAAAATTAAGGCCAAGCCAATGATAAATAGTAAAACTAATAAGCTGTTGATTAACCAATTTTTTCCTCTTTTTTTCTCTTTTGGGCGCATATTCTCCCTCCTTTTAATGTATCAAGTTTACCACAATTTATTTGAAAAACCTATTTATTTTCTTTGGTGAATAGGTAAGCTAGCTGGACCTTGATTTAATAAAAAACAACTGAATCGATTGATTTTTCAAAAAAATCCTCATTTTGTAATGGAATTTTAAAGTAAAAGAAACAAGCTTTTCTTTTGAAAATATTGTAAAATGGTAAGGAGGCTAGTAGAGGGGAGATGGGAATTTGCTTGATTTAATTTATGTACATATAGATGTAACCAGCAACGCGGTTTTATCTAAAGGAATTACCCATTCCGATTTTGTTCGTTCAATTGTGCATCATCCACAGAACTTACTATTATTAGATCCTTCTGCCGAAGCTGGCGAATACGATATGCATTCAGGCTTGAAAATTATTCGCGGAGAAGAAAGCGTCAATCGCTATTTTCAATCGCTACAACGTCGTTGGATGACTGAAGAAATTAAATGGATTGACTTTTCCGATGTGACGATGCTAAAAGAGCTAACGCCATTAGAAATTTCGGAACTTCTTTATTTTGGACACATGAAGAATAGTTTGCATTCGCCTTTCTTTTATAAGCTACAAAATGATTTTGTCTTTTTTGAATTTGCAGATCAGATGACGCGTGTCTATTATCGTTATATTGATGAATTTTATCGAATCTTTGCTGATAAAATTACACGTGTTGTTTTAGAGAAAGTCAACCAGAAAAAGGCCTTCTTTAAACGAAATACGCCTGTCGAAAAATTAAGTCCTGAATTACTTAAAAATATGAAAGGTATCTTGCAAGAAGGTGTTATTTTTTGCTTCCAACAAACGGAAGTGGATAAAGAAGAATATCGGATTCCTATTTACTTGGTGGAAGATTCACTTAGCAAGATGAAAAATACCTCTTACCAAAAAGAAGAAATTTTGGCAACGCTTGTCTATAATAGTGAAAAACGCATTTGGCACATTGAACAAGAGAATGATTTCGGTGAAATTTTTATGTTGGCCCATGAAGGCTGAGAGAGCTCTAACTTTATCAACTAAAGTAGGGCTTTTTTTGTAGCTATGATTTGGATGAGAAATCAAGTATAATAAAATGATAAAAAGGAAAGAAGGTTGTTTAATGAAAAAAAAACTCTATGGCTCTATGACTGGCTTGGCACTCTTTTTGGTAGCTGGCTGTACATCCAAAACACCCATAGCTGTTTCATCAACAAATGAACAAAAAGAAACAGTAATATCAACTACTGAAACAAGTTCATCCGTACAACAAGAAGCAACGACGACATCAGAGAAGACAACTGCGGTAGCTGTCTCTTTAGAAAAAGTAACGACAGCATTTGAGAAAAAATATCCAGAAGCTAAAATAACAAGTCTGCAGTTAGATACAGATTTTGGCCGTTATTTTTATGAAATAGAAGGCGTGGATAAGCAAAAAGAATATCAAGTTGAAGTGAACGCAGAAACAGGCGAATTCACAAAAGAAAAAGTCGAAACCTTGGATGCCGATGAACAAAATGGCGTTAAAATGCAAGAAGAGGCACTTGATTTAACAAATATCATTTCCAGAGAACAAGCCACAACCTTGGCTGAAAAAGAAGCGAAAGTCGGCCAGGCAACAGATTGGAAGTTAGAGAAAGAATTAGGAATCACCTATTGGGAAGTGAAAGTGAAAGAGGGCCAACAAAAAATAGAGGTAAAAATCGATGCTCATTCTGGTAAAATTTTGACAACTGAGTGGGACGATTAATGGATAAAAAGTAGCTGGCATGCGTTTGAGTAGGAGCTGATTCCCTTAAACGTTGGTCCAGCTATTTTTTTGCTTGTTCGACAAACGTGTTTTTCTAAAGTCCCTATGGTAAAATAACGATGTATTAGTGGTTGAGAGCGTCAGAACATAGGAGGAAATTTGTTTGGCTAGAAAAATGGATTTACGTATTTGGGTAGAAGGAACAGTCGTCGCAGCAATGGCAATGGCCCTCTCTTTTTTACCGATTGAATTTGCCAATAGTGGCTTGGACCTATCGTTGGGAATGGTCCCATTAGTTCTTTATTCGTTTCGTCGTGGGTTGCTTCCTGGAGTTGCAGCAGGCTTTGTTTGGGGCATGTTAAATATTATTCTCGGTACAGCCATGAAAAATTTCTTGTCCGTTCCACAGATTATTTTTGAATATCCCTTTGCTTTTGCGTTTGGAGGAATGGGTGGCGTATTCGCTAGAAAAATTCAACTGTATTTTCAAGCGAATCGTTTAAAATCAGCCATTCGTACGATTATTTTAGGAAGTGTTGTCGCAGTCTTCGCCCGCTGGTTTTGGCATTTTTGGGCGGGTGTATTGGTTTGGGGCATGTATGCACCAGAAGGAATGAGCCCATACCTCTATTCTTTTGTACTAAACGGTACGAGTACCGTCGTCAATTGTTTGTATGTAAGTCTAGTTCTAGGCTTATTGGCAAAAGTAGCACCGCAATTATTTGTTCCTAAGAAATAAGTTGAGTCCTAAGTCAGAAGTTTCATGGGATTTTGACTAAAGTCATAAATAAAAGAAACCACCAACCTGCAATCGCCAGAGTTGGTGGTTTCCATTTATTTTATAAAGACTTCAATATTCTAGTGAATTTGACGTTGGTGACGATTGGCTAACGTGCTGACTTTCATGACAGAAGCAACAGGAATCATGCGCAACTGTTGTTCATCCGTTTGTAAACGAACAACGATATTGTCCGAAATATTTTTTGAGACAATCCAGCCGATCACCGTTTCGAATTTATGCGCTGTAGGGACTTCTTTCAATTGTAAGACCACTAAGGATTTTTGGGCGGCAGCGACTTGGAGCTCTTGTAAAAGCGCACTGCGTTCCTTTTCTTTATTCTTTTGATCTTGAGAATCTTCTAAAAATGCCGAAAAGAAATGTTGGGAAGAGAGCGTAATCAGTTTAGAAATGCTCTTGATGGTAGCTTTATGTTGATCCATTCTTCTGCCTCCTTTACGAATAAAATAGAATAAAACTCAAATGACTAATTACCTGTATTTTACCTAATTTTGTGATAAAATTCAAGAAAATATGTTCGCCTTCAATAATTATGAGAATTTACCAACGTTTCTGTTTTTTGAAAAAGAAAGTAGTATAATGTGTGAGCATATAAGAAATACATAAGATTATCGGATGTAGTCAATAGATAGAAAAGGATGAATAGTATGTCAAAAAAACCATCAGGTTACCAAAGAAAAGTTCTCGCGGTGTTGTTGGTATCGTTTGGCTTTGGCGGGTTGTTAGCGCAGTTTTCGCCGATGAAATCGGGTGGGTTTTCAAGTTGGTTTGATGATTCATATGTCAAAGCTAGTGCTGAATCAAGTAAAACAAAAGAACCAGCACCAGTTAAAATTGAGAAAAAAGTCAAACCTTTAAGCTATGGACAACAGGTCAATCAAGAAATTGAAAAGAAGCAATATGATGGACATCTGGATTTGCCGTTAGAATTGCAGACAGATGCTAAATGGAAAGACACCGCATACGGATTTGGCAATGTGGATAAGCCGAATACAATCGAAATTAATGGCTGTGCGATTGTGTCGCTTGCAATGGTTGGTTCATACATGGATCACCAAGAAGTTACCCCTCTGGATGTGTTAGCTTGGGCAAAAAATGACTTCTTTATGGAAGGACAAGGGACGGCGTGGTCTATTTTTAGTGCATATGCTGAAATGAAAGGCTATAACTGTCAAGAAATTGGGGATATTGAAACAGTGGCAGCTTTCTTGAAGGAAGGTCATCCAGTCATTATTTCTGTAAAACCGGGCTATTTCACTACAACTGGTCACATTATGGTGATGAGTGGTGTGGATGAAAAAGGCGATTTCTGGATTAATGATCCAAACGATTCAGAAGAAAAGGGCCATTCAAAACGGACATTTACAGCCGAAGAAGTGATGAATGAAGCGTTAAACTTCTGGGCATTTTATTAGGAATAAGAAAAGGTGTGGAACAACAGGCAGTACCCTTTGTTCGCATCTTTTTTAGCAAATAAAAGGAGGCAGTACAATGGAGCGATGTACTTGGGCAACGGATACAACTGAAGAGATGCAAGCCTATCATGATGATGAATGGGGACGTCCAGTTCATGAAGAGCAACAGTTATTTGAGTTATTGACCTTGGAAAGTATGCAAGCAGGCTTAAGCTGGGCGATTATTTTGAATAAACGAGAAACGCTTAGAGCAGCTTATGATGCGTTTGATTATCGGAAAATTGCGCGATATGATGAGGAAAAAATTTTAGCTTTACTAGCAAATCCTGGTGTGATTCGTCATCGTTTAAAAATTCAAGCGACCATCACGAATGCGCAAGTTTTTCAAGAAGTTCAGGCAGAATTTGGGTCCTTTGATCGCTACCTCTGGAACTTTGTCGATCAGCAACCAATCGTTAATCACTGGCAGCACCCAGAAGAGGTTCCTGCCTCCACGGAATTATCGCAAGAGATTAGTCGAGTGTTAAAAAAACGAGGATTTAAATTTTTAGGTGCCACGACAGTCTATTCCTTTTTACAGGCGGCGGGATTGGTGAATGATCATTTAGAAACGTGTCATTATAAATAATAAAGGTCTCCTTCCAAAATTGAAGGAGACCTTTATTTTATTCTTTATACGCCCACTTGAAGTCGTATTTAGCACCTGTTGGATGATAAATAATTTCTTTCACGTTTGGTGCACGTAAGTGTGATTCTGCTTTTTGGTAAATTGGCACAACACCCATATCAGCAATTACTGTTTTTTCAGCGTTGATTAGATCTTCCCAGCGTTTTTCAGGATCGTTAACATCTGTGGTTTTGGACGCAGCAATGAATTTATCGTATTCAGGATTGCTGTAACGTCCACGGTTATTAGAAGTTGAGCTTTCTAATAAATCTAAGAAGTTAATTGGGTCTGAATAGTCGGCACTCCAACCACGAATAGCGATTTGGAAATCCCCTTTTAAGGTACGATCTAAACGAACGGCCATAGGGACAGGTGTCACAGTTACTTTTAAGCCTTCCAAAGTATCAGATAGTGATCCTTGAAGATATTCGCCCATTTTTTTAGCGCCTTCAGAGTCGTCTACCATTAAATCAACCGTTAAGTTGGAAACACCAAGTTCTTGTTTCGCTTTGTTCCAGTATTCCACAGCTTTTTTCTTGTCGTATTTGACTAATTTGTCGCTGCCGGCTTCTTTAACAAAGTCTTCACCCGTTTTTGGTGATTTCGCGACATCAACAGGGACGAAGCCTTGTGAAGGAAGAGAGCCATTAGCTAAAATATTTTTAGCTAATGAATCGCGATCGATGGCATAAGACATAGCACGACGTAAGTTTGCATTAGTCAATGGTGATTTTTCATCTGCTTGATTCATTTCTAAATAGAAAGAAGAAGCGGCTTTTAATTGGACCAAGTCAGGAGAGTTTTGCATTTGTTGAGCCAGTTCGCCAGATAAATACGTATCATCCACTTCACCAGTTTCATAAAGATTTAAGGCAGTTGGAGCTTCTTTCACCACGTTGATAGCGACTTTATCTAACTTGACAGTCTCTTTGTCCCAATATTCTTCATTTTTAGTTAGAGACCATTTAGTATCTGTTCCGGGACCATCAAACTCAGTTAGCGTAAAGGGACCATTGTAGACTGCTTTATCGCTACTCTTTGTATAATCTTTACCAAAACGTTCAACGATATCTTGACGTTGCGGCAAGAAAGAAGGGAAAGCCAATAAATCATCAAAATATGGTGTTGCTGTTTCTAAAGTGATTTCCAATTCATGATCATTGATTGCTTTAATGCCCAATTCTTCTTTAGGTAGTTCCCCTTTAGAAATTTTTTCAGCATTTTTTACTGGTTCAAACATGTAG
Source organism: Enterococcus sp. AZ011 (assembly GCF_050548355.1). Taxonomy (NCBI): domain Bacteria; kingdom Bacillati; phylum Bacillota; class Bacilli; order Lactobacillales; family Enterococcaceae; genus Enterococcus; species Enterococcus sp. AZ011. Next base: position 2,517,954 of record NZ_CP172959.1, on the reverse strand, counting down.
GCATATTCTGAAGCAGTGACAGGATCCACTGTTCGTTGCCAACCGTAAACGTAATCTGCAGCAGTAACTGGTTTGCCATCAGACCATTTTGATTCTTCACGTAATTTAACTTTGTAAACTAAACCGTCTTCTGAAACAGTTGCTTTTTCGGCTGCACCAGCAGGCGCGGGTTTATTGTCTTTATCTAAACGATAGATTCCTTCGTAGACATTATTTAAAGTGGTAAAACTCACTTCATCTGTTGCAAGGGACGGATCGGCACTAGGCATTTCTTGGGATTCAACCATTGTGTATACTTGGTTGTCGCTGCCGCCGTTGCTTGCTCCTTTATCGTCACTGCCACCGCCGCAGGCCGCTAAAGCTAAGCTTGATAATACAAGTAATGAAGTAAATAAAACAGATTTCTTCATTTGACACGCTCCTTTTCATTTTTAGCAATACTCTCAGTATAATGTAAAAATGAAAAGGAGAAATTAAAAAATCGTTAGAAATGATTATTCTTTTATCAATTTTTAAAAAATGTCTAATCTTTTTTATGAAAAAAGTGGACAAACGTTGATAAGTAAAGATTTAAGCTGATTTCCATGCAGAAAGCATTCGATTTTAGAGTATTTATTCATCATTGATTTGATTTTTTTGACATAAAATAAACATCCCTTTTACAAAAAACAAATGAGAAGAAAAAAAGATTGTTACAAAAGCAAATAAGTGCTTTTGTAACAATCTTTTTAATCTTTTAATCGTTGGATGTCAATGACAGTTCCTGTGTAGGCATCTGCAGTGAATTCGTATTGAACAATGCCGTCGTCTTCAATGCGGCAAATTCCTCCAGTATATGTTTTGGAGTGGATGGCGAATTTCCGCAAGGGCTTTTTCTCAAACTCAATCCACGAACCTTCAATCGGTCCTTCTTTTAAAAAAGCAGCTTTTACATTTTCTAAGACGAGATCAGCGGAGATTGTTTTTTTCTTATGGTAGAACAAGGTTGAGGCAATGCCGCCTACTAAACCAAGACCAACGCCTAGCGCTAAGCCGCCTTTAAAGTATGTCAACTCATTTTCTTCGTTCATTTGTATGACCTCCCTTGGTCGGTTTCTGCTTACTATTACTTTTGTCAGTATCACTCTTATTTTACCATAGAGAAGGGGCCGCTGAGAAATAAAAAAAGTTTTTCAATCATTCTTTTAGGGCATTCTCATTGTCACGTTTAAAAAGAGAAAGCGATGTGCATTTTCTAGTATTTGCGTTATAATAAGAGTGAAATCATATGAAAGGAGTACCTATTTTTATCGACAGGATAAAGTGACTTTTTAGAGGAAAAGTGACGCTTGGTTGGCGTAATTTCCAACAAATTAAAAGCAATAGGACATACATCTATGGAAGAAAAAACATTTCAACGAATCAAGGAATTAACTGAATTACAAGGAACCAGCGGATTTGAAGACGACATTCGCGCGTACATGAAAGAACATATCACCCCGTTAGTGGACGATGTTCAATATGATGGTTTAGGTGGTATTTTTGGGATTAAACGTTCAAAAGTGGAAGCAGCGCCACGCGTAATGGTAGCAGCCCACATGGACGAAGTTGGCTTCATGTTAACTCAAATTAACGATAATGGTTTATTCCAAGTGGTTCCTTTAGGTGGCTGGAATCCCTATGTTGTTTCAGCACAACGTTTTACGTTAAAAACAAGTAAAGGGAACTATCCATGTATTTCTTCATCTATTCCGCCACACTTGTTGCGTGGTACGAGTGGTCAAAAACAATTAGAAGTCTCTGATGTGTTATTTGATGCAGGATTCTCTTCAAAAGAAGAAGCTGAAAGCTTTGGCGTTCGTCCAGGGGATTCCATTGTTCCACAAACAGAAACGATTAAAACAGCTAATGGCAAAAATATTATCAGTAAATCATGGGATAACCGCTATGGTTGTACGTTGGTATTAGATGCATTGGAAACGTTACAAAATGAAGAATTAGGCCACACATTAATTGCTGGAGCAAACGTACAAGAAGAAGTCGGTTTACGTGGTTCTAAACCATCTGTTCATAAATTTAATCCAGATATCTTCTTTGCGGTGGATTGTTCAGCGGCAGATGATATTCACACGAAAAAAGGGACATATGGTCATTTAGGTGAAGGAACGTTATTACGGATTTTCGACCCAGGTTTAATCACATTGCCTCGCTTGCGTGAATATTTATTGGATACAGCAGCGACACACAATATTCCGTATCAATATTTTGTTTCTAAAGGCGGAACGGATGCTGGGGCAGCGCACACAACTAATAATGGTGTACCAAGTACAGTCATCGGCGTTTGTGGTCGTTACATCCATACGCATCAAACAATGTTTAGTATTGCGGATTATGAAGCAGCGCGGGAAATGTTGTTACAAGCATTACGTGGCTTGGATAAATCAACAGTTAATACAATTGTTTACGGAAAGTAGAGGATGTTTAAATGATTTATCCCAATTCATTAGAAGAACTAGCAACTTATGTTGAAAAAGGTAAAAATGTTTTCTTCTTTACTGCTGATTGGTGCGGAGACTGTCGTTTCATTAAACCAGTCATGCCTGAAATTGAAGAAGCATTTCCAGCTTTTCAATTTATCGAAGTCGACCGCGATCAGTTTATTGACGTGGCTGCCGAGTGGAATATTTTTGGTATTCCGAGTTTTGTCGTAATTGAAAACGGTCAAGAGTTAGGACGCTTAGTAAACAAAGACCGAAAAACAAAAGAAGAAATCAGTGCATTTTTAACTAGCTTAGGCTAATTTTCATGAACCAGAGGAACCATTAAATTAAGAGAGAATCAGCTGGACAAAAGGGCGTTCTGCGCAAGGGTCCTAAATTCATTTTTGACTCTAGTTTCTTAGTCAAAGAAGCCTTTTAGATCAGCCTCCATCGGGAAGGTGACGAAAATGGAAGAACAAATGTATAAAAATATTCTTGTCGGCGTAGACGGTAGTGATCAAGCCAATTTAGCTTATGAACGTGCAATTGAGGTTGCTCGTCGAAACGGAAGCCGAGTCATTGTTGCAAATATTTTAGAAAATCAAGTGTATACAATGATGGGGTATTCGACGTTAAATGATCAATTAATTGATCAAGAAACAGCCGCTGCGGAAGAATTAATGGCCGATTGTAAAAAGTATGCTGAAAGCGTTGATTTTCATAATGTTGAAACAGTTACCATGTTTGGTTCACCCAAAGAAGTCATGAGTCATGAATTACCTGAAAAATACAATGTTGATTTAATTATGGTGGGACAATCAGGATTAAACGCAGTCGAACGTGTGGTCATGGGAAGCGTCAGTAGCTACATTATTCGTCAAGCTCCTTGCGATGTCTTAATTGTTCACTCTGAAGAAAAATAAGCAAAAAAAGTTATTGATTGAATAGAGAGTTGACCTAACGTTTCTTTTGTTTTTTCAAAGGATCAGCGGCTTGTCACTCAAAATTGAGGACTTGGAGAATAAGTCATAGCGACATATTTTCCAAGTCTTTTAGTTTTTCGACAAAAAAGTATGCACAATGGGTTAATTTTTGATAAGATAAGACAGGAAAACGACAGAGGAGGAACAGAAATGATTTTTGCATATAATAAAGAACACGTTGGCGATGTCTTACTTGTCATCGTTGCGGACGATCAAGGTGCGGAAAACCAAGTAAAACGTGTCGGCGATGTGGCACGTGTAAGTTTAGTTGAGGCGCCAGAAACAGTGGTAGCTTGGAATATTTTCAATGCTTCAGCGCTTCTAGGTGACATTAATGGCACCGGCCAAGTAACTTTAACAGACGAACAAATTGAAAAAGTCAATACAGCGATTAAAGATGCGGGATTTTCAGAAACCCTTGAAAAAGACGACACCCCTAAAATTGTGGTTGGCTTTGTCAAATCATGTAAGAAACACCCAGATTCAGATCATTTATCTATCACACAAACAGAAGTAGACAACGGCGAAATCTTACAAATTGTTTGTGGCGCACCGAACATCAAAGCAGGACAAAAAGTAGTTGTGGCCAAACCAGGCGCAATGATGCCTGATGGTTTAATGATTTGGCCAGGGGTTTTACGTGGTGAAGAAAGTTTTGGAATGATTTGTTCAGCAAAAGAATTACGTTTACCAAATGCACCTGCTAAAAAAGGAATCTTAGAATTGCCTTTTGATGCAGAAGTTGGTTCTGCATTTGCGGTAGGAGAATAAAAGAAAAAAACGACCTGTTGTTCAGACAACAGGTCGTTTCTTTCTTTTATTGATTGTTGCGATTATTTTGTTGTGTTAAAGCTGACTTATCAATGGTTAAATCGATGGTTGCTTTCATTTCTTTAGAACCACGATAATAAGTCACTTCCATTTTGTCGCCAACTTTTTTCTTGTAAAGCGCGCTTTGTAAATCTGTAGTAGAGCTTACGTCTTGGCCGTCAACTTTCGTGATAACATCGTATTTTTCCAATCCAGCCTTTTCAGCAGGGGTCGCTGCTTCAACACCACGAACCACTACGCCAGTTTTTACAGAAGCTGGAATTTTTAAAATTTGTTCTTGTTGTTGTGAAGAGATACCTGTTAAATCAGACATCGTAATCCCGAGAGCTGGCCGCGTCACTTTACCATCTTTTTCTAATTGGTTGATAATGTTGACTACGTCATTACTTGGAATGGCAAAGCCCATCCCTTCAACGCTCACTTGACTAGTTGATTGCACAATTTTTACTGAGTTAATTCCAATGACTTGCCCTTCAATATTGATTAGTGGACCACCGGAGTTTCCTGGATTGATGGCAGCATCGGTTTGAATGGCATTAATATTGATGGTTTCACCGGATTCGTTTTTATTGGTAATATTTCTATTCACAGAAGAGATGATTCCTTGTGTGACAGAGTTAGCATAATCAGAACCTAGCGGGGAACCAATCGCAATAGCAGGCTCACCGACTGTGATTTTACTAGAATTCCCAAACTCAGCGACTTGATCAACTTTGTCGGAAGAAATTTTAATCACGGCTAAATCCGTGTAAGCATCGGTTCCGACTAATTCGCCTTTCACTTTGGTACCATCAGATAAAACAACTTCCAATCCTTGCGCTTTATCTACGACGTGGTTATTTGTCACGACATAAGCCGTTTTACCATCTTTCTTATAAATAACCCCACTACCTTCACTGGCTGCTTCTAAATCGTTACCATTGTTGCCGGAAGAGTCTTGAGTACCTTCATTCCCACCGAACAATCCCCCAAAAGGATCATCTGCCGAAGAATTGTTGCTAGCACTTTGCATATTAATGACAGAAACCACAGAATTTTGAACTTTTTTCACGGCTTTTGTGACATCGCTAGAAACATTGTAACTCACATTGCTGACTTTTGTGTCGCCGTGATTAGTGGACGTCGTCGTCGCCGCATTATTTCCGCCGTTGGGTGTGGGAATAATCCCAGAATAAGCGCCTCCTAGAATAAGGGCGCCACCAAGTAAGCCGCCAGCTAAACCAATCCCAAATTTTTGCAATAAACTTTTTTTATCTGAATTAGGTGTAACATCTTTTCGTTGCATAAAATAACCTCCCAATAAGTGCATCTGAATTTTCTATATTAAGTATATCTGTTTCCTACTCCTTTAGTCTATCGAATAGCTTTGAATTTTTTATGAACAACTTAGGGAAAAATTACAGAAAAAATACGAATGAAAAAGTTATACACAGAAAAATGTGAACAAATCGGGAATAACTCTGTGTACAGTTTTCAGAAAAGTTATCCACAGAATGTGGATAATGTGGACAAATCAGTAGCGAATATGTGTTTGTATTGAAAAAGCTGTTAAATAAAGTAATTTTTTAGTTTGTTCTGTGGATAACTCTGTGTATATGTGTATAAGTATGTGGAAACGTTGTGGAAAGTAGCCAAACTTCGTGCTAAAATAAGAACGAAGAGAAAACGAGAAAGTAGTGGAATAGGTGAAAATTAAACTAGTAACAGTCGGAAAACTGAAAGAAAAATACCTGATTCAAGGCATTAATGAATATCTGAAACGTTTAAATAGCTATGCCAAGATGGAAATCATTGAAGTACCAGATGAAAAAGCCCCAGAAAAACTCAGTGACGCTGAAATGCTTCAGGTCAAAGAAAAAGAAGGCCAACGTATTTTGGGGAAAATTAATGACAACGAATACGTCTTTGTTTTAGCCATTAATGGCAAACAATTATCTAGTGAAGAATTTTCAAAAGAAATTGAACAATTAGGGATTAGTGGCAAAAGTAATCTAACCTTTGTCATTGGTGGCTCCTTAGGTCTCAGTGATTCAGTCCTTCAGCGAAGTAACCAACAAATTTCTTTTGGCCGCTTAACTTATCCACATCAGTTAATGCGTTTGGTATTAGTGGAACAAATTTATCGCGGTTTTCGGATTATGAAAGGGGAACCGTATCATAAATAGGAAGTAGGCTGGTTGCTCAGTAATTTCTATGAATCAAGTCATTGCTTGAAAAATATATGAAGTAAAATATCTTTAGTCTGTTTGTCTGATAGAAAATAAAAAAATTCAATCAAACTGGTTTGAGAGCAACGTTACCGTTCAAACAATAAATAAAAATGAGAGGAATGGCAAAAAACAATGCTCATTCCTCTCGTTTTTTCAAAAAAATTGTCCAATTGTTGTGCCTCAGAAACAGGTTCAGCACCCATAATTATTATTTTAAAATGAGAAAAAATTAAGGGATTATCATAAAAATCAATATTTTTAACGAGAAAAGTTGAATAAGCTCTTCAATGAAGAAAACGCTATTGACAGTAATTAAAAATTACCTTAAAGTGAAAGCGTAAACATGTATAATATTTCATGTGACTAGGGAAAACTAGGCATGAAAAGTCTGTCTGAAGTAATTACTTTAGGTTGTCTTTTCATGCCTAATTTTTATATAGAATACTTAGTAGAGGAGGAAGTTGATTAAATTATCAGAAAAAAGTGTTTGGAAAAGTCGGATTGGTTGCTTAAAAATAGAAAGATATGGGGAAAAATATGATTAAAAAAATAATAGTCGTTGTTGCTTTCATGCTTACAGGCTTCTCGCTAACTGCGATGAGTGCATCTGCAGAAGAAATAACTGATTTATTTTTACAAAAAGAAGTGACATATTCTGGTGTAGAAGGAGGAAAAATTGGAGAGAATTGGAAATACCCTCAATTTGTTGGCGAAAAAGCTGTTGATGGCGATGAAACAACACGCTGGTCCGCTGATAAGCAAGATGAACAATGGTTAATTGTTGATTTGGGTGAAGTAAAAAACATTGGCGAACTCGTTTTACAGTTGCATGCAGAAAGTCCTGTGTATGAAATCTTAGTTTCAACAGATGGTGAAAGCTATCAATCTATCTTTAAAGAAGAGAATGGGGAAGGTGGCCAACCTACTAAAAAATATATTGATGGCAATAATGTACAAGCACGTTTTGTAAAATATCAGCAGATGAAAATGTGGCAACACACAAATAAGCAATTTTACAGTTCAAGTATTATTTCGTTTGAAGCATATGAAAAAAAACGACTGCCAGAAGCGATTAAACTTTTAACAGAGAACCTGACTATTAGTGAAAAAAGAAAGCAACAGCTAGCCTTTGAAGTGTCACCAGCTGGAGTAGATATCACAGAGGATCAGATTGAGTGGTCGAGTAGTGATCCTACCATTGTGACGGTTGACCAAACGGGTAATTTAACAGCAGTTAAGAGTGGTGAAGCGAAGGTAACAGTCAAAATTAAAGGAACAGAAATTAGTGATACAATTCCTGTGACTGTTGTAGCAGAAAATAAACAATATGCGGAAATGCGAGCAAAATGGAAAATGCGATTGTTAGGTACAACGCAGTATGATAACGATGCAGATGTGCAACAGTATCGTGCCCAGATTGCTACGGAGAGTTTAGCATTATGGCAAACGCTTAATCAAGCAGCAGATCGTGGGTATCTGTGGGAACGAAAACCATCGGATACAGTGTCTGCTGATTACACGACTCAATTTACCAATATTAAAAAACTAGCGTTAGGCTACTATGAACCATCAAGTGAGCTTTTTGAAAAACCGGAAGTTTATGATGCGATTGTTAAAGGCATTGAATTTATGATTGATACAAAAAAATACAATGGAACGTATTACACAGGTAACTGGTGGGATTGGCAAATTGGTTCCGCGCAGCCGCTAACAGATACATTGATTTTATTACATGATGACCTATTGAATACAGATGCAGAAAAATTAAATAAATTTACTGCTCCGCTGATGCTATATGCAAAAGATCCAAACATACAATGGCCAATTTATCGTGCAACAGGGGCTAACTTAACAGATATTTCAATCACCGTTTTAGGTACTGGACTTTTGTTAGAAGATAATCAACGCCTAGTACAAGTACAAGAAGCTGTTCCGTCCGTTTTAAAAAGTGTTTCCTCTGGTGATGGCTTATATCCTGATGGTTCCTTGATTCAACATGGTTATTTTCCGTACAACGGCAGTTACGGGAATGAGTTGCTAAAGGGGTTTGGACGAATTCAGACTATTTTACAAGGTTCCGACTGGGAGATGAATGACCCTAACATTAGTAATTTATTTAATGTTGTTGATAAAGGTTACTTACAATTGATGGTGAATGGAAAAATGCCATCGATGGTTTCTGGTAGAAGTATTTCCAGAGCGCCAGAAACGAATCCTTTTACTACAGAGTTTGAATCGGGTAAAGAAACAATAGCTAATTTAACCTTAATTGCAAAATTTGCCCCAGAAAATTTAAGAAATGACATTTATACATCTATCCAAACGTGGCTTCAACAAAGTGGGTCATACTATCATTTCTTTAAAAAACCAAGAGATTTTGAAGCGTTAATTGACTTGAAAAATGTGGTGAATAGTGCGTCACCTGCCCAAGCGACACCAATGCAATCTTTAAATGTATATGGTTCGATGGATCGAGTCCTACAGAAAAATAACGAATATGCGGTGGGTATTAGTATGTATTCACAACGTGTCGGAAACTATGAATTTGGGAATACGGAAAATAAAAAAGGCTGGCATACAGCAGACGGCATGCTTTATTTATACAATCAAGACTTTGCTCAGTTTGATGAAGGATACTGGGCAACGATCGATCCATATCGATTACCAGGAACGACAGTTGACACAAGAGAATTGGCAAATGGTGCTTATACAGGGAAACGCAGTCCCCAGTCATGGGTAGGTGGCTCAAATAATGGACAGGTTGCCTCTATAGGAATGTTTTTAGATAAAAGTAATGAAGGAATGAACTTAGTTGCTAAAAAATCTTGGTTCTTATTAGATGGTCAAATCATTAATTTGGGAAGTGGCATTACTGGTACGACAGATGCTTCGATTGAAACAATCCTCGATAATCGGATGATTCATCCACAGGAAGTGAAGCTTGACCAAGGTTCAGACAAAGATAATTCTTGGATTAGTTTAAGCGCAGCGAATCCATTGAATAACATTGGCTATGTTTTTCCTAATTCAATGAATACGCTTGATGTTCAAATAGAAGAACGCTCTGGTCGCTACGGAGATATTAACGAATACTTTGTTAATGATAAAACCTATACAAATACATTTGCTAAAATTAGTAAAAATTATGGCAAGACTGTTGAAAATGGTACTTACGAATATTTAACAGTGGTTGGGAAAACGAATGAAGAAATCGCAGCTCTTTCTAAAAACAAAGGCTATACTGTTCTAGAAAATACAGCAAGCTTACAAGCCATTGAAGCAGGTAATTATGTCATGATGAATACATGGAATAATGACCAAGAAATTGCAGGACTGTATGCGTATGATCCAATGTCGATTATTTCAGAAAAAATTGATAACGGTGTTTATCGCTTAACTCTTGCGAATCCTTTACAAAATAATGCATCCGTTTCTATTGAATTTGATAAGGGCATTCTTGAAGTAGTCGCAGCGGACCCAGAAATTTCTGTTGACCAAAATATTATCACTTTAAATAGTGCGGGGTTAAATGGCAGCTCGCGTTCAATCACAGTTAAAACAACTCCTGAAGTAACGAAAGAAGCGTTAGAAAAATTAATTCAGGAACAAAAAGAACACCAAGAAAAAGACTACACCGCAAGTAGCTGGAAAGCCTACAGCGAAGCATTGAAACAAGCACAAACTGTGGTAGATCAAGCAACAGCAACGCAAGCAGAAGTAGACCAAGCAGAAGCAAAACTACGCTCGGCAGTGAAGCAATTGGTAAAAGTGCCAACTAAAGAAGTAGATAAAACCAACTTGTTGAAAATCATCAAAGAAAACGAGAAACACCAAGAAAAAGACTACACCGCAAGCAGCTGGAAAGTCTACAGCGAAGCATTGAAACAAGCACAAACTGTGGCAGATCAAACAACAGCAACGCAAGCAGAAGTAGACCAAGCAGAAGCAAAACTACGCTCGGCAGTGAAGCAATTGGTAAAAGTACCAACCAAAGAAGTAGATAAAACCAACTTGTTGAAAATCATCAAAGAAAACGAGAAACACCAAGAAAAAGACTACACCGCAAGTAGCTGGAAAGTCTACAGTGAAGCATTGAAACAAGCACAAACTGTGGTAGATCAAGCAACAGCAACGCAAGCAGAAGTAGACCAAGCAGAAGCAAAACTACGCTCGGCAGTGAAGCAATTGGTAAAAGTACCAACCAAAGAAGTAGATAAAACCAACTTGTTGAAAATCATCAAAGAAAACGAGAAACACCAAGAAAAAGACTACACCGCAAGTAGCTGGAAAGTCTACAGCGAAGCATTGAAACAAGCACAAACTGTGGTAGATCAAGCAACAGCAACGCAAGCAGAAGTAGACCAAGCAGAAGCAAAACTACGTTCGGCAGTGAAGCGATTAACATTGAAAAATAGTGGGGAAAATAAAAAGGAACAAAAAAATGGGGGGAATAATGGACACTTAAATACTAGTGCGGGAGTTGATCAAACTGGTACGAAACAAGTTAAGCCATCAAGCCAAGGTGGTTTCAGAAAAGCTAGCCAATTTTTACCGAGCACAGGAGAAAAGAAATCGATCGCGCTTGTGATTATTGGCCTTCTAGTTATCGCCAGTGGGTGTCTTTTAGTTTTTCGTAAAAGTAAATCGAAGAAGTAAAAAATTACGGATTCACTAAAAACATAATAAAAAAGCAGACTTCCATACAAGAAGTCTGCTTTTTCATTAATTACTCCGCTTCCGCATTTTGCAAGTCAGCGACATCAGTCAGATAAGTGGCTTCATCCAACAAATCTTCCGAATGTGCGACATAAATCGCAGTGGCGCTATCACCAACCACGTTTAGGCTAGTAACGAGCATTTCGATTGGACGATTAATGGCTAAAATCAATGAATACGTCGCAATCGCAATCTCAGTGTTATAGTTTAAACCAGTTAAAATAGTGAAAAGGATAATTCCGCCAGCGCCAGGTGCCGCCGGTGTACCAATAGATGACATTAAAGCTAAAATGGCAATCAAGGCAATATTAGCTGGTGTCACTTCATAACCAGCTACGCCCGCCACAAAAATAGCCGCAATTACTTGCATAATCGCTGTGCCGTTCATATTAATAGTCATTCCTAACGGCAAGACAAAGGCGGCAACATCGCTGTCGACACCTAACTCTTCAACCGTTGTTTTTGTATTTAACGGTAAAGTGGCTGCCGAAGAAGAAGTAGAAAATCCAAAGACCACAACTTTCATAATCTTTTTAATAAAAGGAACAGGATTTAATTTTGTCGCAAATAAGATAAATAATGGGTAACCGATCATCAAAAAGGCTAAGAGCGTCGCTGTCGTGGTTACGACGTAGACTAACGCTGGTTTTAAATAATCAATCCCGTAAGAAGCAAACGTCCGAACTAACAACATAAAGACGGCGATAGGAGCAAATTTAGTAATTACAAAGGTTAAAAATAACGTGACCATCGCATTGACTTCTTCAATTAATTTTTTGAAAACACGAATTTTATCCCCTAATGCATTAATACATAAACCAGTAATCACTGCCAACACAACAACGGCTAAAATCGCACCGTTGTCGCTAAATGCAGAACCGATATTTTTTGTGACAGCATTGACAATCACCATTAATGGGTTGCCGCTCGTACTTACTTCGACAGGAGCTAGCGTTTCAGATAACGACACATTAAAAGCGCCAGTTAAATATACGCTATAGCCCACAATTCCAGCCGCTAATAGAGCAATCAGTGACATCGATAAAAAGCCAAAAATCGTTTTATAGGAAATTCGTCCTAATTTTTGCGTATCGGTAATATGACAAATGGCTAAAGTAATTGAAGTAAAGACCATCGGCACAATCACTAATTGTAGGCCGTTGATAAATAGTTGACCAATAATATAGAAAAGCCCAATTGCAGATTGTCCTTTTTCAGGATCTGAAATATCTTGGAAAAGAATCTGATTGATTGTCTGCCACACAGCGCCTTGATTGCTGCGAATAAGGTGCTCTCTTAAAAATAAAAAGCCGAGCCCAACGATTAATCCTCCCACCAATGAAATCACCATTTTTTTGGTAAATGAGATACCTTTCACTTCACGTTTTTTCTTTTCCACTTTGTTGCCTCCCAAATAAATTGATTAAGCACCGCGCAAAAAAAAGCCTTGCACACAAAAAAAGGGCAAGACATCTCGTATCATTCACTATACAAAAATACAGAATTTTACAGAACTTTGCCTTGTTAGCCTCTCGGACTATCTTAAAGGTACTTTTCCACATAATAAGGGAAAGTAGAAATAATGTCAATTGTTAATGTTAGTCATTGTGAAAAACTCATAAAAATAAGTGTTTAAAGGTTTGGAGGGTAAGTTTTAAGTATGATAAAATTAAATAGTGTGAAGGAGTGAATAGGGTGAAAAGTAATAAATATAGTGATAAGAAAATACAAGCTGAATTAGTTAATGAGGTTGAGAAATGTTACTATTTAATAATTGATAAGCTAAATAAAGAAGAAATTCTATTTGAAGATCATGTTTTAATGAATTTAACAAAAAATTATATAGAAAAAATACAAACAATAATTGACCTTTCTTATTTAGGAAGAGGAGAATCCATATCTATTTTAACAAGAGCATCTATTGAGACTTACGTAAGCATTATTCATATACTGAATGGAGATACAGAAAAATTAGCGACATCATACTACTTAAATCAAAAAATTCAAGTAATTAGAACTATCATTAGATCATCGGACAGTGAAATTATATTAAAACCAGAAGAATTGAATCAACTTCAAAAAATATCTTCATCTATAAATTCATATAAAGATTATTTAAAATATTATGAAGATAAATGGTTTTCACTTTTTGAAGCTAATCCTAATAAAATCGCGGAATATAAAAGAAAATGGTATTCATTAGATTGGAAAATTAAATCTTTTACACAATTGATGCAGCATATAGGAATAAAAAAAAATATAGTAAATTTTTATTATGGTTTAACATCTATAGATGTACATGGCATGAGTGGTATTGGAATAATTGAGGAAAATATCATGACGTGGAAAGTCATACCAAAATACATGTGTTATATATTTATAGAACAAAACATAAGTAATTTAGTATATAGTTTGCTTGAAAGATATGACTTAATGGAAGATAAAGAAATATCGGATATTTGTACAAAAATAGTTAATTCAATGACATTCATTAATGATTAAAAGCATAAATCGCAATAAATAATCTACAAAGGAGGTATTTTTATGAAAGTCACTCAACTTTCTAGTGAAACCCTTGACCGAGCGCATGAACGTTTTGAAGAAACACTTGCGCAAATGACCGTTGCCGAAGCAAACACGATGCCCGCTCCATTAATCAAGTCTGTTACTTGGCTGATGTGGCACACAGCCAGAGAATTAGACCTACAAATTTCCGCACTTAATCATAGTGAACCGTTATGGCTTAGCCAACACTGGACAGAAAAATTTGCCTTGGATTTGCCAGATGAGACAGAAGACTGGCATCACACACCAGAAGAAGCGGCGAAAGTCGTGGTGGCAGAAAAGCAATTGCTTAGTGACTATTTGGCTGCCAGTGTGGCACTTACCAAAAGCTATTTAGACCAAATCAAAGAAGAACAATTGTCAGACGTGATTGATAAAAATTGGACCCCGCCGGTGACTAGACAAGTGCGTTTAGTTTCAGCGATTGATGATGCAGTGATGCATTCTGGGCAAGCCGTTTATACACGAAGATTAGTCATTAGAAAATGATAAATAAGCAAAAACAAAAATGCTTCTGCTTAAGCAGGAGCATTTTTTATTGAGAGAAAAATACATAAAAATAATGAACGAAGAACTGTCCACTTTTTCCCTAGTTGAAACGTTGTATAAGTGAAAGGAGAAATCAGATGAAAAAGGAGGCAAATTTTGACGAAGTACTATTTTCTTTGGGGCAAGAAGTCATCCAAGTCTTGATTCGCCGAGGAGCAAGTCTTGAAGATGCACAAGATGCAGTGTCGCAAACGTATACAACGATTTTTTCAATATTACCTGAAATTACATCAGAAAATCTACGCCCGTGGTTTTTCCGAGTAACATTTAATTACTACATTACGATGTATCGAAAAAAGAAACGAGAACGCACTTTTGTGGCAAACAGCCATCCTGTGCAATCAATAGAAAAAATGGAAGGCCAAGAGCTACTATTATTGATCGATTCCTTAAAAGATGAGGAACAAGAACTATTACTTTTGAAATATTATTATCAATTATCGTATGCCGAGATTGCGTTGATTTTAGAATTATCTGTTGAAAATGTTCGCAAAAAATTGTATCGCACACGTCAAAAATTAAAAAAAGAACTGGAGGAATAGAAGTGGATTTAAAAAAAAGTATTCGTAAAGCGAAAAGAAAACAATTTATCGTGATTGGTGCCATAACCGTTGTTAGTTTTGCCGTATTGTTTGTCGGTTTTTTTGTGGGAATGGATAAACTTTCGACGAAAAACTATCATACCCTACTAGAAGTAATTAATGATCAAGAAATGATTGCTTCACCAAACACTCAATTAGATTCCCAAGTAATTGCTAATAGTTCGCCTTTTGGGGGCGAAGTTGTGACCAATCGTTCAAAAAATATTGATGGTTACACGGTGGAGTGGAGTAATTTACGTAGCAGATATAGCTTTTTCAGAAATTCGATTGACTGGAATGAAGTCTATCCTGGTAGCTATTATTCTTCTAAGAATTTTTATGAATACAACCGACAAACCAAGCAGAAAGTAGCATCTTTTTATAACCCAGCGATTACCAATTACTATGGTGGTATCAAAAACGAATTAAGTGAATTAGATAAAATGGAAAACCAAGTAGCGGAAGTGGCGATTTCTTTTGATAAACCTTATTCATATGAAGAAGTCCGCAAAATGTTACCGAGCAATGTCAACTTAGTTTGGCTCTATGTTTACTCCGAAACGGTTAATGAAAAAGAGGGGCCTTCTGGTACGCTGCCTTATGGTTTTCAATTAAGCATGGACGATCAAAATGAAATATTTGATCCTGAAAATGACAAGCAACACTTTTTTGAAACCTTAGAAAAATCCCCCATGTTTGCTGACAACCAAGAAGGCCAAAAGTTTATCCAACAAAATAAAAATAAAAAAGTCGAAAAATTACCTGTTTGGGGAGTCATGCTCACCGGACAAACTAAAAATTTCAAAGCCTTACAAAATGAACCTTTTGTTCGTGGTGCTTCAATTGGCGTGACCGCACCTATCGTTCCTTATATTCAGCCAGAGAAATAAACGTTCTTCAAAACTCTAAGCCTTCCGACTGATTTTGCTTCAACGATATTGTCAGTAAAAATAGAAAACGTTATAATAGAATGGATCACAGGAAGTGCTTCTACAATGCGTGGGAGCACTTTTTTTACTTATCTATGAGGAGGGCAAGTGAATGTTTTTTAATTTTATTGGGTTAACGTTATTTTTTGGTATCGGGATCTTAGTTGCGAATGGCGCCAAAATTGTAGCGAATAAAGGGAAAAAGAGTAAGGGGACCATTCTATTAATGGCGATGGAATTGCTCTTGTTAGGTATCTTTTTATTTGTGACTTTGCCAAGTAAAAATCTTTCAACCGTGTTATGGATTAATCTGATTGGTGCAGTGATTGCTAGTGGGGTGTTATTAAGTACACGCTTAGCTAGTAAAGTCGAAGTTCCTGGTATCCAAAAGGGCCGCAAAGAAGTAGGAAAGAATACCAACAAAACGGCTAACAAAGACTGGTCTGGCAAAATTTTGGGTGTTGCCGTTTTGGCAATGATTTTGTTGACTATTGTCAGTAGTATTACCAGAATCTCTTCTATTGATGAAATTTATCAAACGATTCCTTTAAAAACGGAAGAAAAAGCTGAAGTTTTAACTTCGGCGAAAGAAACACCCATTGCGATTGCACCACAAACGGCGAAACGAAAAATGTTACAGAAATTTTCTGTCATTCCCAATTCCAATATGTTTACTTTGGATGGTATAACGGCACAAGTTGTCAATGGCGAGTATGTTTATGTAGCAACAGTCGAATTTAATGGCTTCTTTAAATGGCTAAAACTGGGGGAAGTACCTGGCTATTTCATCATTAGTGCGACAGATATCAACGCACAGCCAGAATTTGTAGAAAAACCAATTGTTTATACTCCTTCAGCTTACTTTGGCAAAGATGCCGCACGAAAAATTTATTCCGCTTATCCAGGTTATGCAGCAACTGGCACAATCAATTTAGAGTTGGACGACCAAGGGAATCCTTACTATATTCAAACGCTTTACAAAGAGTATGGGGTTTCTGGTCGCATGCACTATAATGAATTTAAAACGGCGGTATTAAATGCTACAACAGGAGAAGTTAACGTTTATGACAGTCAAAAAGCCCCAAGTTTCGTTGATGCGCCGATTACTAGTTCAGCGGCGAATAGCTTAAATGAATTCTTTGGTCGTTACAGTCAAGGTTGGTGGAACCAGACAATGTTTGGTGCCAAAAAAGATGTTAAAATTCCAACTGAAAATGGTATTTATGCATCAGGACAAATTACGCCGATGATGAACAAGGAAGGGAACCAGTTGCTTTATTTTACGGACTTTACAAGTAGTGAAAAAGACCAAGATTCCGCTTTAGGTTACTCCTTAATCAATGCCCGAACAGGTCAAGTTACGTATTATCGTGATACTAAAGTCGGCATTATGGATAGTGATGGCGCCATTTCTATCGCTTCAAAAATTTATCCAGAAAAGAAATGGAAAGCTAGTATGCCAGTCCTTTATAACATTGATGGCGTGCCAACGTGGATTGTTTCGTTAATGGACAGTAAAGGGATTTTCAAAAAATATGTCTATATAAACGCCGTAGATAATGATATTGTGATTGATGCAGACACGGCACAAGGCGCATTAGACGCTTATCGAATTGAGTTAGTAACCAAAGGAAGTAACAATGAAAATACAGACAAAGCCAACTTGAAAACGATGCAAGGGAAAGTAGCTCGTGTCTCAGTAGTAGCTGGGGAAGCGCAAACGGTAGTTTCATTTTTACTAGAAGATGAAAAAACCATTTTTAGCGTAACGACTAATAACAGTCCGCTGGCGCTATTCTTAAAAGAGGGCGACCAAGTGACATTTAAAGCCGTAGTGACTGAAAATGCTAAAGCAGCGAATGTTGAAGAATTGAAAATTGCAGGATTAAACTAAATAAAACACCTCTTTTCTATAGAAAAGAGGTGTTTTATTCTTGGAAAAGAAGAAAAATCCACTTATTTCTGCTATGATAAGAGAGAAAAAGAATACGAAGGAGCTTCGCCCATGCGCAACATAAAATTAACCATTGAATATGATGGTAAAAGATACTCAGGTTGGCAACGACTAGGCAATTCAGAGAAAACGATTCAAGGGAAAATTGAAAGTATTTTAACACAAATGACGGGTGAACCGATTGAAATTATTGGCTCAGGCAGAACGGATGCCGGCACACATGCACGTGGTCAAGTAGCGAATTTTAAAACGACTAGTTCACTAACAACAACCGAAATGTTATCCTTTTTAAATCGATATTTACCTGGCGATATTGTTGTTAAAGAAGTTACAGAAATGCCTGAACGTTTTCATGCACGGTATAACGCCACAGGCAAACAATACAGCTACTATGTTTGGAATAGCCCAATTCCTAATGCCTTTGAACGGTATCATAGTTTTCACTTTCCCAAAGCGTTGGATCAAGAAAAAATGGAACAAGCTTGCCAAAAATTAATAGGGACCCATGATTTTATTGGCTTTTCAGCATTGAAAAAAACCAAAAAATCGACTACTCGAACGATTGAAAAGATTACGATTGAAAGAAACGGCGAAATGTTACAGTTCACTTTTGTGGGCAATGGTTTCTTGCATAAAATGGTCCGCATCCTCGTTGGGACACTTTTAGAAATTGGTGCAGGCACCAAAGAATTAGCGATAATTGATGAATTGTTCGCAACAAAAGTCCGAGAAGGCGCAGGTGAAACGGCTCCTGCACAAGGATTGTTTTTAGATGAAGTGTATTATAAATAACAAAAAAATAAATTTTCTTTAACCACACCAATTAAAAAGTTGAACTTCATCTAAAAAGTACTAACGTTAAGAAGAGATTAACAATAGAAAGAGGTCATTTTTTTGCTATCTTTACTTATTTCTGTCAAAAAATTATTTTCATCTTTTTTAGGTATCTTAAAAAAAGAAGACACTCGTGCCTTGTTCTTTTTACTGGCAACCACGTTGTTGAGTGGGACCATTTTTTATTCAACAGTGGAAAAATTGTCGCCATTAGATTCTTTATATTTAAGTTTCATGACGTTAACCACGATTGGTTATGGAGATGTGCATCCAGTTACTGACTTGGGAAAAATTTTCACCATGGTTTATGCTACAGTAGGCTTGGGGATTATGGCTATGTTTATTTCGGTCGTAGCAAAATCCTACTTGTATTCTAAACAAAGTCATCACCACCATCACCATAAAAACAAAGAACATTCAGCGGAAAAGTCTTCAGAAAAATAGACGAAATTGATGAGTTGACCAAGTGTTTCTCGAAAAATGAAAGTTTTTTGAGAAACACTCTTTTTTTATCTTAATAATTATGGTAGTATGTCCCAAACTGTATTTTATTTTAAAGGAGCGTGAAGTGAATGGTCAAAGCGATTCGGAAATTATCGTTAATTCAAAAAATCATGATAGGGATTGTGATTGGAACCACCTTGGGTTTCTTGGTGCCAGAATGGACCTTCATCAGCGTTCTTGGTGAATTGTTTGTGGGCGCCTTAAAAGCAATTGCGCCGATTTTAGTTTTTGTCTTAATTATTGCGTCGCTAGCCCAACAAAAGGCTGGGGCGAAAACATATGTTGGATCAATTTTAGTTGTGTATCTGTTAGCGACATTTTTGGCAGCTGTTGTTGCCGTGACGGCAAGCTATCTGTTTCCCGTTAAGATTGTCTTGGAGGCGGCGCAAGAAGCGCAAGCAGCCCCAACGCAACTTAGTGATGTTTTAAGCAATGTGTTAACAAGCGTTGTCCAAAATCCGATTCAAGCGATGATTGAAGGCAATTATTTATCTGTTTTATTTTGGTCCTCATTAATCGGTATTGGGCTACGTCAAAGTTCGGTCGCTACCAAGGATGTGATTGCCAATCTTTCAACAGGGATTACCACGGTCGTTCAAATGATTATCGGCATTGCACCAATTGGAATTCTAGGTTTGGTGTTTCATTCGGTGGCAACAACAGGCATTGCAGGGTTAGCCAAGTATGGTCAGTTACTATTATTGTTAATTGGTACGATGGCCGTGGTTGCTTTAGTCGTTTATCCAGCGATTGTTTTTTGGAATATTCGGCAAAATCCGTATCCGTTAGTCTTTTTTGTATTAAAGGAAAGTGCGATTCCCGCATTCTTTACACGCAGTTCTGCGGCCAATATTCCCATTAATATGGAATTGGCGAAAGCAATGGATTTAAATGAAGAATCTTATGCGGTCTCTATTCCGCTAGGCGCAACGATTAATATGGGCGGCGCAGCCATTACGATTACCATTATGACATTAGCGGCAGTCCACACATTAGGCATGTCCGTGCCAATCTATTTAGCATTATTGTTGAGTATCATCGCCGCTGTTTCTGCTTGTGGGGCTTCAGGAATTGCTGGTGGTTCCTTGTTGTTAATTCCGCTTGCATGTAGTTTGTTTGGCATTTCCAATGACATTGCCATGCAAGTCGTCGGCGTTGGCTTTATCGTCGGCGTAGTCCAAGATTCCATTGAAACAGCGTTGAACTCTTCTAGTGACTTGTTGTTTACCACCTCAGTTGAGTTAGCAGACCGACGTAAAAATGGTGAAATTATTGATGTCAAAGCGTTAATTGGCAAAAGTCAATTGGTGGTCGAACAAGAAAATATTTAAAAGAAAGGAACAACCCGCTAAAATGCGGGTTGTTCCTTTCTTTAATAATCTCGGCCCCATTTTTTTCAGGGGCCACTGAAATTATCGACCATTTTGTGAAGAAAATCCTCTCTATAATAAAGGTATCAAGTAAATAGGAGGTACACGAAATGAAATGGTATCAACTTTCCTCAACAAAAGTAATCGAGCAGACTAAGACGAAGCAAACGGGTCTTTCTAGTGAAGAACGTCAGCAACGTTTACAAACGAATGGTCCAAATAAAATTGAAGAAAAACAACAACTGAAAACGTGGCAAAAGCTAGCCAAACATTTTACAGATTTACTAATGGTGGTCTTACTCGCTGCCGCAATTCTAAAATTTGCCACAGGCGAAGTGGTCGAAGGAAGTATCATTTTTCTAGTGGTACTTGTCAATGGCTTTGTCGGTTATTGGCAAGAGCGTAAAGCAGAAGAATCATTAGACGGCCTGAAACAGATGATGGGCCAAGAGGCAGTCGTTCTAATTGATGGACAAAAAACAACCGTTTCTTCTGAAACATTGGTTCTGGGAGATGTAGTCACGTTACAAGCTGGTGATGTAGTCCCAGCAGATTTGCGCTTATTTGATGTTCATAATCTGATGATTGAAGAATCAATTTTGACAGGTGAATCAGAAGCCGTGGAGAAAATTACCAGTTCCTTGAATGAAGAATTGCCAACAGGCGATCAAAAGAATTTGGCTTTTTCAGGAACACTTGTCCAAGCAGGTTCGGCCTTAGGTGTTGTAGTAGAAACAGGAGATTCCACTGAAGTTGGAAAAATTAATCACGCGTTGCAGTCAGTAGATCAAAAAACAACGCCGCTCGTACGGAAAATGCACCAATTAAACAAGCAAATTTTCCAAGGGATTATGGTCTTGATCGTGTTTCTGATTTTCTTTACCACTTTTCGTCATGGCATGGAATGGAGCCTCTTATTTTCTGCGATGATTGCATTAATTGTAGCAATGATCCCAGAAGGCTTACCTGCTGTGTTAACGATGATTTTATCGATGGGTGTTCATGAGATGGCTAGAGAAAATGCGATTATTAAAGGCATGCCTTCCGTTGAAACATTAGGTTCAATGACAGTTATCTGTTCAGACAAAACAGGAACACTAACTAAAAATGAAATGACGGTAATGGATGTAGTGACTGAAGAAATGACCATTGTCAAAGAGATTATGGCCAACTGTCAAGAATTGAAATTACAAGACCAACAAAAAATCGCCGACTTGCAAGGGAATCCTACCGAGTTAGCTTTACTACAATATGTTGATCAGGATCAACTGTCTTTACGCCCTGTAGAAAAGAAAATTCCGTTTAGTTCAAGTTACAAATACATGGCCACTCGCCATCCGCAAGCAGAAGGTTCAATTATTTATGTCAAAGGTGCGCCAGAAGTATTGTTACAACTTTCTACGTTATCTGATAATCAAAAAGGTGCTTGGCAAGCACAAGCTGCGCAATTAGCGCAAAAAGGACAACGGGTATTAGGTTTCGCTTATAAGGCAGTTACGTCACAACAGGAACTGACACATGAAACATTGTCAGGATTGACGTTTGCTGGACTGGCAGGCATCATCGATCCGCCAAAAGAAAGTGCCATTCAAGCCGTCAAAGAATCTCAAGAAGCAGGTATTTCCGTCAAAATGATTACTGGAGACCATAAAGATACCGCGCAAGCCATTGGCGAGCAAGTTGGTTTAAAGCATACGAAAAAAGTCCTTGAAGGATTAGAAATTGATGCTATGTCAGATGAAGAATTAGCTCAGCACGTTCAAAAAGTCGATGTATTTGCACGAACGACGCCAGAACATAAATTACGAATTGTCACGGCTTTACAAAACAATGGTGAAATTGTCGGGATGACCGGCGATGGCGTGAACGATGCGCCAGCACTAAAGAAAGCCGATGTCGGAATTGCCATGGGAATTAAAGGAAGTGAAGTAACCAAACAAGCCGCAGATATGGTTTTGGCAGATGATAATTTCCATACGATTGCTAAAGCCGTGAAAGAAGGACGCCGCATTTTTGATAACTTGAAAAAGACGATTACCTTCTTCTTGCCAACCTCTTTAGCACAAGGTTTAATTGTTGTCTGGGCGCTTTTAATGAATCATCCTCTACCGTTGACACCTGTCCAGATATTATGGGTAAACATGGTAACTACGATTACTTTGTCTTATGCATTAGGTTTTGAAAAAGCGAGTGCTGATACCATGAAACGACCACCAAGAGATGTCAACGAAGGCATTTTAACAAAGTACAGTATTTTTAGAATCATCTATGTGTCGGTACTCATTATGGTACCAGGTTACCTCATGGCGTTACAATTTGAGGGCCAAGCCTTACAGCAAACGTTCCTCTTACAAAGTATCGTCTTAGCGCAAGCAGCGTATATGATCAACTGTCGTAAGTTGGTTGATCCGTCGTTAAGCACAGGATTTTTCCAAAATAAAGTGTTGTTTGCTTCATTAGGAATCCTCTTTTTACTACAAGCGCTAGTAGTTTACTGGCCAGTAGCGCAGCAATTAATTGGCACAACTTCTTTAAATGGCCTTCAATTAGCAATGATTTTCGTCCATGTTGTGAGTCTGTTTTTCCTTGTTGAAGGGGAAAAATATATAACCAAACGATTCATGACGAAAGAAAGCCAAAAAACTAGCGAATGTCCTCGCTAGTTCCTTTAAAAATAAGAATGAAGAGTGAGCTCTGCTAGTCGGCGGAGTTCATTTTTTGTTGGAATTAAAGAGAGATAAAAGACAGGAAGATCAAGATGATCCAAGGGGAAATTGGAAATAATTATGTCGGCTTCATTTAACGTCAACTGGCTTAGTTCCACATATTCAATAGCTTGTAATTTCACACGAGTACCTAAATAAGCAGCTAATTCTTGTTGTAAAAAAGCTTTCCAAGCAGGTTCCCCTTGAAAGAGGAAATAGGCAGTCATCGTTTGCGCCTGAATGGAATAAATGGCTTGTTTTTCTAACAAAGAAGCCAAACTAAGAAAATAAGTTGGTTCTTCAATCGTGGTGTAGCGAGATAAAATCTCCAAAAGTTCTTGGTTGCTCTTTGATAACGCAAGGTCCTCTGCGGCTTGTTCGGTCATTAATTCTTGATATTCCAATTGAAATTGCTCAGAAAGTGTTGGGGACTCGGTATATTTAATGAATAACAATAACAGATTATCCAATAAATTTGTTTGGATTAAATCAGGCCGGGCTTCTTCAGTGGACAAATTAGTGACAAACTGCTGTAACGACTTTCGCAGCTGACTGTAATGAGTGTGGAGCGCAGAAGCCAACGTTTCGCCATAGACATTATCGTAATTCCAGCTTTCTAAGAAACAAAAGAAGGCAAAAAAACTTTCTTCTCCTTGCAAATAGATGCCTTCAGAAGCATAAAGTTTTGCCAAGGACGGTTGATAAAGTTGAAACAAGACATCTTTTGAGTCAAAAGAAAATTGACTCACTCGGCAATTGGCTTTGTTGCGAATCGTGTTAATAAAAAACCAACAAGCGCCAAAAATTTCTTCCGTTTCCACCGTCAACTCACTATTGTAAACTTGTTTCAAAAATTGAAAATAATGCTCCTCATGAATAGAATAATCGTCAAAAAAATAATTATTATGAGTAAAAGGCACCAACAAACGGTGATAAAAAATCCGAATATTGCTTTCTGCCCCGATTAGCTGAATGGTCGTCGTGGTTAGCTGAATCGTTAAATGAAAATCACGTAAGGCCAGATTCATTTTTTTGATATGTCGCTTCAAAGTTTCATAAGAAACACCACTAGTGCTCAAAAAAGAAGTTGTCACTAACTCTTTCGTAAATAGTAGCTCTTTTAATAGTTGAATACTAATGGATTGAGGTAAAAATAATGACCAAAGCTCATTGGTTTGCGCATTCCCCTGATTGCGTAACCGAATACCACTGCTATCGGTTTCAATGGACCAGTCGGCGGGTAATTGACTGCGAATATACTGTAAATCCGAAAAAACGGTTCGCTCTGTCGTTTGGATTTGCGTGGCTAAACGCTTGGCTGTCAGCTGAGGAACATTTAACAACTGTTCCAACAAACGAATTTGCCGAAGCAAATCTTTTTCCGTTATCACACGTTTTAACATGGAGTACATGGCAAAACCTCCTTTTGCTTAAGAATACGGATAAAAAGGGGATTGGTCAATTAAAAAAAGAAGCGAATCGTCATTCGCTTCTTTTTATTCACTATACAAAAATATCAAATGTATGCAAAACGGCTGACAATAAAATGGTTACAACAGCCATTCCTGATACAAAGCCGACAGCACCAGGAACAAACGGAGGTAATCGTTTAGCAATATAGCTACCGACAGGGGCCGCACTGATTCCTGCTAAAACGGCGATGGTCAGGGAAAGCCAAAAGCCACCACCCATCATTAAAATCACACCAGGAACAATACTGACCAGTGGCATAAACGTTGGATACCAACCTTCTTCAGCGAAATGTTTTTGATAAAGAAAAACACCAACAGCCGAAGCAATCATTTGTCCCATTAAAATGTCAGGAACCAAGCCAGAACCATTTGTAATATGATTAATATTGACAAACCAATCTGTTAAAACGCCTAGAATTACCAAACCTCCAACTAACTCATTTCCATAAAACCAAGCTTCGGAGAAGTCAGCAAAAGTGCGTCGTATTGACCATTGAAAGGTTTGCGTATTTTCAATTTTAGGTTGTTTTTGCCGCTTCTGAGCGATTGGTGCAACAGAAGGAACCATCCAAGGAAGTTGATGACAGATGGCTGAAACAATCCAGCCAACAAAAGCCATTGTGGTAACGTTGGAAACTGTCCCAGGTACATTTAAAAGGGGCATCAATTGCGCATTCAGCCAATTGGCAAACGGAAAGGTGAAAAGCGCACTCAACAGAGAAATCGTTCCTAATTTTTTCCAGCCAGGACCATAAACGAGCGTTAAAGCTGGCGGCGTGCCGACAACCACAATAAACGTTGGTAACCACAACACTTCTTTTGTAAAAAAGCGTGTAAAATCAAAAACATAAATAGTTAAAAAGAGGGAAAGTAGCTGAGAAGCAAGTACCCAAGGCCAAGCACCAGAACCACCAGCAATTGCAAATCCCTGCCATTTTGAATTTTTCCGATAAAGTTGCCAAGCAATCAGACCGCCGATTAGTAAGAAAAGCGTTGTAAAAAGTCCACCGTAAAATTCCCCTTCCGTGAAGTTCATAACAAAATAGATAAATTTGTAAAATCCCTGCTGATTCACTTTGGTAACTACGTCATTGTAAGGAAAAAAGTTAGACACATGTCGAAAGCCATTCATGATCCAATACAGGAACATTCCCAAAAAAATTTTTACAACAAGAGCTAAAACGGCTTCGTAATTGATCGATTTATTTTTCATATGATCGCTCCAAAAAAATGACATTTTACTAAGTTTTTGAAATTAGTTTATTTTAGCTACTAAAGCTTTTAGTGCCTCGTTAAAGACATTTGCTGGCGGATTAGTCAATCCAGCGCCAATCATACCAATCCCCGGTTCTTTATGAGCAATAGCAGTATTAATGACAGGCAGCATCCCTGTTTCTAAGACTTTTAAGACATCGATGCCTGAAGGAATCCCCATAAAATCTAAAACAGGAATCGTGACATTGGGATTTTCTTTCGTAGTAATTTCCAGCATTTCTTTTGAATAATTCAATGCTTCTGCCACTGTTCCGCCAACTAATGGGACAATTGCTGGTGCAGCTGCCATAGCAAATCCGCCAACACCATACGTTTCTGTAATAGCACTATCGCCCATATCCAAACCAGCATCTTCTTGTGTGTAACCAGCAAACATCGGACCAATCACCCGTTGGGCAGGCCCCGTAAACCAGTGATTTCCGCCAATTCCACTGACACGAATTCCAAATTCGACCCCATTGCGACACATGGTGGTGACAATTGTACTATTCTCCACATTATGACCAGCATCTAACGCACATTTAGCGGCACCCATCCAAGTTGGACCAGAAAAATAGTCAGAACTGCCAAGAAATTCAAATACTTCTTTTAATTGTTCACGAGAAAAATCAGTTTGAACCATGTAAGGTGTTAATGCTTGGACTAACAACGTACTTCCGGCTACATTGCGATTATGGCACTCATCGCCCATATGCAAGGCTTGCGAAAGCATTAAGCGTAAATCAATGCCTTCTGGACAAAAAGTCATGGCATCATGAAGTAATGGACCTAAAACATCGCGCATCCAAATCAGGCGATCCACGACGGATTGATCATTTGCACCAAATCGTAAAACTTTCGCCAATTGTTCACTTAAATTAGTAAAAGCCGTGTTGCCGTACGTTTCATTTTTGATAATATGAACGTACATGTTCGGAGAAGTCACGCCAGCCATGGAACCAACGGCATCATGTTCATGACAAGGAGAAAACGTAATTGCGCCAGAACGAGCAACCCGATCGGCATCAGCTAGATCTTTTGCTAATCCTTCAAAAACAAGCGCTCCTTGAACGGCACCTTTCATCGGTCCGCACATATTTTCATAAGTAATGGGTGGCCCAGCATGTAAAATGGTCGTTTCAGTCATATCGGGCATGACATTAGTGGAAAAAGTCGAGATAAGATACGTAAATACTTTATGTCAAAATTTTTTACAGATCATATGGCAACTTATAAAAAGCGCCCGATTTATTGGCAATTTGATTCAGGAAAAGCGAATGGTTTTAAAGCGCTAATGTATTTACATCGGTTTGATGAAAATTTATTAGGACAGCTTCGCACAGAATATGTTACAAAATTAAGTCAAGCTTATAATTCTCGTATTGAACTACGTGAAAGTCAAAAGATGTCGACTACGAATGCTGGAGAAGTCACTCGTTATGAAAAAGAAATTCAAAAAATCAAGAAACAGTTAAAAGAACTTCAAGAGTTTGATGAAAAATTAGGGCATTTAGCGCTAAAGAAAGTTTCTCTTGATCTAGATGATGGAGTGATTGTAAATTATGATAAGTTACAACGTGATCCAGATACAGGTGAAAAATTCTTGATTTTAACCAAAGGTGTTAAAGAACCTTAAGGAGATGTGATTATGTCAGATTTGAATTTAAATCAGATTCAGAACAGACTAAATGAACTTTTTGTAACATATGGAGAGCGTAAGCTTATTTTTTGGTTCGATCCAAAAAAAGAATTTGAAGAGGATATTATTAATGGGAAAATTGAATTAAAAGATGCGAAAGTTTTTATCCTTGAACCAAATACTCAATTTATGACAAAACGTTTCTTTGAAATTGAAGATACTGATAATAACTATTTAATCTATGCACCATTTGAAAAGATAAGTGATGACGACCAGGATAATCATTTACTAAGTATTTTGAAATATTCTAGCGAGTTTAGTGCAGATCGTATTTCATTGGTGATGACACAATTAAATATTCCAAATGAGTTACATGATGCTATGGTACATTATGCTAAATTCTTTGGTGCAAGATCACGAATTACTGCTTTTAACAAACTAATAACTACTGAAATTAAATCAAAGCAAGAACTTGAAATAGCAATGATGGCCGTCCTAACCAAAGCTAACACTGCCCAATTTTATAGTATCATTCAATCTTTACTGGTCGAATATGCGTATGAATCAAGTAGCCTGTATGAACAATTAGTGACTTTTGATTTACAGAATGCTTTTTGGAAATATGTATCTCTTTATTATGGCTTTATTTCAGAGACACCAACTATCCAAAAGTTGACAGTTTCTTTTTTTGTTAATGCTTTTTATGGGCAATTAGGACATCAAGAATTACCTATACAGTTAAAAGAGTACGAAGTTTTAGAACAAACTACAGCAATTATTTCCTTTATGGATGGGGTAATGAATGACTCTCGCTATACGCAAGCTTTCGATAAATTGAGTGGAAATACATATCGGTTAATTAGCGGAGAGAAGTTGATTTCACTGGTGCCCATTGAGGAACTTATTGCAGCTGATATTTTTGAATCTGTTCATAATAACATAATCAAGTATTATATTGGCCAGCTATTGAGTGGGGATTTAACACCGATAATTAATGGGATGACACTTTCTGAAGTTATTACATTGAAGCAGCGAGCGCACTTTGGTGCAAAGTATATTCATGAATATGAAGTAATATTGAATGCACAAAAATTGTTGAATAATACTTTTTCTTCTAATATTAACCAATTTTCAGAAGTTGTTAAAAATTATGAAAATATCTCGTTTAATATTGATCAATCTTATCGTAAATTTATTTGGCATTTTGATAAAGTTTTATCTCCAGATTTATTTACAGAACTTAAATTACGCATAGAAAAACAATACAAAATATTTTTAAATGAGAGTGCCCGTTTGTGGAATGATCTATTGTCTTTAGAAGAACGTTCGTCACTCCTTGATTTTTATGACGACTTTGCAAATAATAAAACAAAAACAGTTGTGATTATTTCTGATGCACTTCGTTATGAAATTGGGAAAGAAATTCAAGAAGTACTGCAGTATGAAAAGAAATTTACAACAAAGATGAATACACTTTTTTCTGTTCTTCCATCAGTAACGGAATTTGGAAAAGCGGCTTTGTTAAGAAGTGGACACGAAACGTATGAATATGTTGAAGGAACCGATATTCGGGTAAATGGAATGAAAACACAGGGGACTCCTGCACGAGATAAAATATTAAAAGCAAAAAATTCCAACTCTTTGGCTATTACGTATGAAGAAGTGATGACTAAAACGAATGCAAAAGAACTTCGTGAGATATTTAATGGCAAAGAAGTGATTTATCTTTATCATGATCAAATTGATAGGACAGGGGATCATGGTCAGGAATCACAAGTTTTTGATGCTGCACAAAAAACAGTTGATGAAATCAAAGCTTTAATACCATTTATTTCAAACGGAGCGAATGTTTATCGATTTTTGATCACCAGTGACCATGGCTTTATCTATACAAGATCCAAAGTTGAAGAACATGAAAAGATTGAAAATCCATCTGAATTTTCTGAAGATAGAGTAGAACGTCGGTTTATAATTAGTGAAAATCATTATGATGAAATTGGAATTACTTCAATGAAATTAGGAGAAATATTGCGCAATGATGACAAACGCTATGTACATTATCCTGAAACATCTGCTATTTTTAAAAAAGTAGGCGGGGGTCAAAGTTATGTACATGGTGGTTCTTCTCCACAAGAAATGCTTGTCCCTGTTTTAGAAGTAAACGTTTCTCGAGGATCGTCTCAAAAAGAACCAGTGAGCGTTCAGTTAATGACAGCAAAAAGAAAAGTTATAGGACTTTCTATATCTTTAGAGTTTTATCAAACGGAAGCGTTAAGTGACTCAATC
Organism: Enterococcus sp. AZ011; assembly: GCF_050548355.1. NCBI lineage: Bacteria > Bacillati > Bacillota > Bacilli > Lactobacillales > Enterococcaceae > Enterococcus > Enterococcus sp. AZ011. The sequence goes on along the minus strand of NZ_CP172959.1, from coordinate 2,488,113 downwards.
ACTAAAGCAAAATATACGTTATATTTTGAAGATAGTAAGGGAAACTTAATTACGAATCAACATACCTATTATGCCGATTCTACCTCAGAGCAAGCTAGTGAAAGATTTACAAATTTCACTTTTGACTTTATAAATCGTAATTATGATACAAATGAAAAAATTTATTTAGTAGTGAAAAATACAGAGACGAAAATTCAAGTGGAAAGAATTGACTTTGTAATTGATAATCCATTTGCTGGCGGTTTTGGTTTTGATATTTAGGAGGAAAGTTAGTGGATCAAGTTATATTAGATAAATTGGTGGCAAACTTTCCTGGAAAGATTGTCCGTAAAGATTTAACTAAAAAAATAAAAGAAGGAGCAAATGTTCCAGTATATGTGCTTGAATATTTGTTTGGTATGTATGCATCTTCTTTAGATGAAAATTTAGTTATAAAAGGTGTTGAAAATGTAAAAAATATTTTGGTTCGAAATTATGTTCGTCCAGATGAAGCCGAAAAAGTAAAAGCAAAAATTCGAGAGAATGGTGGCTATACAGTCATTGATAAAGTATCGGTATCATTAAATGAACGGCGAGATCAGTATGAAGCTGAATTTTCTAATTTAGGACTTTCTGGCGTACGTATTGGTGATGAATATCCCAAAAAATATGATCGACTTCTTGGTGGTGGGATTTGGTGCATCGTTCAGATGGAATATTGGTATGATGAAACGGATCAAAGAAATTCACCATTTATTGCAAAAAAAGTTGATCCTATTCAAATGCCTGGTTTGGATATTGAAGAAGTTAGGCGTGGTCGTGCTGCATTTACAGAGAAGGAATGGATTGATGTTGTTCTTCGATCGGTTGGAATGGAGCCTACACGATTTACTGAACGTGTAAAATGGTTACATTTGGCTCGCCTTGTCCCGTTGATAGAAAATAATTTTAACTTATGTGAATTAGGGCCACGCGGTACAGGAAAATCGCATGTTTATAAAGAAATCTCGCCTAACTCTATTTTAGTTTCTGGTGGACAAACTACTGTTGCGAATTTATTTTATAATATGGCTCAAAGATCTATGGGATTAGTTGGTATGTGGGATACGGTGGCTTTTGACGAGGTAGCAGGTATTAACGTGAAAGATGGAGATTTAGTTCAAATAATGAAGGATTACATGGCTTCAGGCTCATTTGCTCGTGGTAAAGAAGAAAAAAATGCATCTGCATCGATGGTATTTGTAGGAAATATCAATCAAAGTGTAGATGTTATCTTAAAAACTTCAAATTTATTTGAACCTTTCCCAGAAAAAATGCGATCTGATTCAGCATTTTTAGATCGTATGCATTGTTACTTACCAGGATGGGAAATTCCTAAATACCGGCCAGATTTTTTTACGAATGATTATGGTTTTATAACAGATTACTATTCAGAAGTAATGCGAGAATTACGTAAGACAACTTATAGTGATGCAATTGATAACTATTTTAAGCTAGGTTCACAACTAAATCAACGTGATACTATTGCTGTTAAAAAGATGTTTTCTGGACTTATCAAACTAGTATATCCTCATGGGGAATTTGGAAAAGAAGAAGTAGAAAAAGTACTTAAATTTTCTATTGAAATGAGACGAAGAGTGAAAGAACAGCTTAAAAAAATTGGTGGAATGGAATTCTTTGATGTTAACTTATCTTATATTGATTTAGAAGAAAATAGAGAAGAATATGTTTCTGTCCCAGAACAAGGAAGTGGCACACTAATTCCTGAAGGTATTGGGAAACCAGGACATGTACATGCTGTTTCAGGTGGGGCTAGTGGACGAGTGGGCGTATTTAAATTTGAAACTCAAATGATTTCTGGAAATGGTAAATTTAAAGCGACTGGATTAGGTAGTGATTCTGCAGCCAAAGAAAAAACTTATTCAGCTTATAAATATCTTAGTGCTAATGCTGCTTCAATTAGTGCATCCATATCCATTGCTAGTCATGACTTTGTATTCAATACCCAAGATCTGAATGGTGTCGGAAATCCAGAGTCTCTGACTTTACCAACAATGATTGCACTTTGTTCAGTGGCGTTGAACAAGCCAGTAATCTCCAGTATAGCCGTATTTGGTGATATAACGATTGGTGGCACTTTAGTTAGAGTTACCAACTTAGCAGATATGATGCAAGTGGCTCGTGATGCGGGTGCTAAGAAAGCGCTGGTTCCGATGGCTAATGCAGCTGACTTAGCTACAGTCCCTCCAGAGTTAATGTCGACTTTTAATATTGTTTTCTATAATTCACCAGAAGATGCTGTCTTTAAAGCACTTGGAGTTGAATAATTTACTTAATAGTAGTTAAAGAAATTTTTTATTGAGGTGCTTTCTACAATTAATATGTAAAATAATAATCAAAAATCAAAGGAAATAAGAAATATTAGAGAAGTTTAAGTTTTAGCGGAGAGAAGTTCTTCTCTCCGTTTTGATATATATAATATTGGATAGGATTCCAATTAAATCATAAATATGTTTGAAAGTAGTATATGCGACCTGTTGATTATTTAGAAAATTAATATCTCAAATAATCCTTCCCAAAATCTTCAAACACAAACCACTAACTATCTGCTACTATAAAAGAAACAACTATCATTTGGAGGAAGTATGCGTAACAGAAAAATGTGGACAATTATCGTCAGTGGGTTATTTTTAAGTAGTATCATCGCGGGAATTTCAGGAGCATTTTTAATCATTGAAGGAGAGCTAACGACTCTGCTCTGGGAGGTGTTGCCAGCGCAAATGAAGTGGCCAATCCTCTATTATTTTGTCTTGTGTGTGCTAGGAGCGTTGGTATTGAGTTATCTGAAGAAACGCTTCGGGCAAGTACCACAAACGGCGCATGAGGCGCTGACAGAATTGAAGGCGAAACAATCGGTCGATTATTCAGGTGTGTTTAGAAATTTATTGGCCACCTTGGTAATTTTAATTTTCGGGGCTGGTGTCGGTCCTGAAGCTGCATTGTTGGGAGCAATTATTTCGTTGTCAGTCTGGCAATCTGATAAGTTACGGTACCTTTATTTTCATTATGACGAGCAAGAACAGCAAGCATTTTGGACAAAAATTCAGCGCTTGCTGCATCCGCAACAGTTTGTTCAGCGCTACGATACGAGGCTCGCTCCTGCGGATAAAAAGAAACTGAAACAAGTGATGAACGGGTTATTTATTGTGAACGGGTTGGTGGTGTTTACCTTTTTAATGAAATTGGTGGGACACCCATCGTTTATTACGAAGTTAGGAACTGGAAAAATTGAAATGGCTTCGTTATGGCTGATTTTACCCGCTTTATTAACTGCTTTTGTGATTGGTAACGCCTATCAATGGTTGCAAGCTGCTCTGGCTAAACTATGCCAACCTTTTGAAGAAAAGCAAAGCATACTGGTAAGCTTTGGTGCAACCTGTATTTTTCTTTTTGTTATTTTAATGCCAAGATTACTATTTTCAGGACAATCTTTTATGCATTTAGTTCCTAGTTTTGGTAGTCAACAAGCCTGGTATATCTTGGTGGTCGCTGCGATAATGAAACTAGTATTTTTACAAGTTTGTTTACAGACAGGTTGGATAGGTGGCGATATTTTTCCCGTCGTTTTTTCAGCTATTTTAATCGGGTTTGCGGTCGCACAATTTTTCCCAACAATTGACTCGCTTTTTGTTGTCGCAATTTTTGCTACGAGTTTAACAACCCAAATCTTAGGAACGATTCTTGTACCAGGCATTTTTGTGGGGCTCTTTTTCCCAATCACGCTTTGGCCAGTTGTAGTCCTTGTGTTATTTTTACAATGGCTATTGAAAAATAAAATTATTAAGAGTAACTAGAAAAACGTCAAATCGACTTAGGGGATTAAGCCGATTTGACGTTTTTCTAATTAGAACACTCAAACCATAGTTGATAGTAATCTTGATGTTTTTTTGAAAGCAGATAGCGGCCCAATAGTTGATGGACTTGATAGCCTTGTTCTTGTAAGTAAATCAGATTTTTCTGAATTTGTTGTGGCTGCAACTGATTGCTACTTTCTTCTATACGAATCAGTTGACTATAGTAGCTTTTAGAAGCATCGAATTCCCAGTGTAAGACTAAAGGAAAAGCGGCGCTGTCTTTATTAGTCGTTGAAAAATGTTCAATAGTTTGTTCATCTGGTGATAAAACAAAGCCTAAAATACTTGGATCATTTAAGTAAAGCAAAAGATTTTCTGCTTTAGCAGGGTGGAAATAGTAAAGAGTTTTAAACGGTGGTATTTCTTCTTTCAAGACTTCCTCTTGTAGTTGGCTGACTTCTTCATATTTTTGTTGATAAGTGATTAAGTTTCTGTGAATTTGCTTTAACTGTGTAATGCGTTCTTCTAAATCTTGACGTGCATTTTCTAGTAATTTCTGGGTATCTGATAATGGGTTGGTATATAAGTTTTTAATTTCTTTAATGGAAAAATTTAAGTCGCGATAAAACTTGATTTCACAGATAGCAATCAGCTGTTCTGTTGTGTATTGTCGATAATCATTTGTATCGCCTCGAACAGAATGAATCAACCGTTCTTTTTCCCAATAGCGCAATGTGGACTTAGGAATTTTCAACAAGGAAGCAATCGTTTCTAGCGAGTAAAGATGGTCTTGGTTCATCAGCATTCACCTCAATTTTAGTATAACACAAAATTAGTTTATAAAACCGCTTTACCTTGAAGTAACTTTAAGGTGTATACTCAACGTAAATTAGAAAGAGGAGAGAATTGTATGTTTGATAAGTTTCAACGTTTTTTAGAAAAGTTTATTGGTCCAATCGCTGAAAGAATGCAAAAAAGTAAGGTCATTCAAGCACTAACTAATGGGATGATGGCTGTTTTACCCGTTTCTTTAGGGGTTGCTTTTATCGCAATTGTAGGGAATTTTCCTATTCCAATTTGGCAAGAATTTTTAACATCCATTGGGTTAGCTCCAATCATTCAAGAAGTCATTGCTATGACCAGTGGCTTGTACGCTGTTTACATTGTTTGTACCATTGCGTATGAAACTGCGAAGATGGAAAAACAAAATCCCATCACTAGTGTTATTTTATCTTTGGCATTTTTCTTGATCTTGGTACCACAGTTTGCCGTTAAATTAGGTGGAGAAGAAACAATTGTCATTAAAACAGCATCAATTGGGACTGACGGGATTTTTGTAGCTATTCTAGTCGGTTTAGGTGTAACTATGTTATATAGTTATTTAATGAAAAAAGAATTTTTACGAATTAAATTACCTGATTCCGTTCCTACGATGGTGACAGATTCGTTAAGTCCAACCTTTGTAGCCATGATAATTTTTGTGGTAGCTTTATTAGTCAAAGCTATTTTCACATATACTGGTTCGGGGGATGCGATGAGCTTTTTAACCGAGTTAGTGAGTAAACCAATTGCATCATTAGGCCAATCACCAATGACGGTTATTGTAGTCTTTACACTAGCAAATCTATTATGGTTTTTTGGTATTCATCCAAGTCCAATTATTAATATTTTCTTTGCTGTGATGGCGCCAGTCTTTCTAGCTAATATTAATGCATTTATTGCTGGTCAAGCGTTGCCTTATCCAGAAATTATGTTTTTCTCTAGTATTATTATGGTTGGCGGAACTGGGAATACGATTGGTTTAGCCTTTTGTATGTTAAGAGCAAAATCAGAACGATATAAATCCCTTGGTAAATTAGGTGTTGTACCAAGTATTTTCAATATTAATGAGCCATTGATTTTCGGTGTTCCGATTATGCTGAACCCTATTTTCTTTATTCCGTTGGTAAGTTCAACAGCTGTCGGTGGTTTGGTGTTACATTTATTCTATAAAGTTGGTTTCTTAAATTACTATAATCCAACGGTTGAATTACCTTGGGTGACACCACCAGTTGTTGCAGAAACTTTCTATGGCGGCATTCGCTTTGGGTTGGCAATGATTGCTGTGGTAATTGCTCTGACGTTGTTATATTATCCGTTTTTCCGTATGGCTGATGAACGAGCAGTGAAAGAAGAGCAGACCTTAGCGACAGGAGAACAAGAAAATGAGTAGCAGCGAAAAAAAACAATTGAGCAGTATGCCAAATGATTTTTTGTGGGGTGGTGCAATTTCTGCTACTCAAGTAGAAGGTGCCTATAACCGTGACGGAAAAGGCTTGAGTAATTTAGATTTAGCTTTGCGTTGTAAAAAAGGGGAGAAACGTCAAATAACTCAACAAGTGGATGTAAATCAATACTATCCTTCTCATCGAGCGATTGGCTTTTATGAAAGTTATCAAAAAGATATCCAACTGTTCGCTGATATGGGGTTTAAAAGTCTTCGATTTTCAATCCAATGGTCACGCATTTTTCCAACTGGAGAAGAGGAACGGCCTAATGAAGCAGGTTTATTATTTTATGAAAAAATTTTGGACGAGCTAGAGCGTCATCAAATCGAACCAATTATAACGATTTCACATTTTGATTTACCAGAAAATTTAGTGACAAAATATGGTTCGTGGAAAAATCGCCAAGTCATTACGTTCTATTTACGCTTTTGTGAAGCGCTATTTCAACGATTCAGTGATCGTGTCCGCTATTGGATTCCGTTTAATGAGATTAATGTTATTACGTATATGCCTTATTTTTCTACTGGGATTCATACAGAAAATTATCAAGAAATTTTCCAAATGGCGCATCATCAGTTAGTAGCAAGTGCAAAAGCGGTTCAATTAGGTCGGAAATATTCAAGTAACTATCGTTTTGCAACAATGCTTATGTATGGCCCGACTTATCCGCACAATTGTCACCCTGAATCTGTTTTTCAAGCAATGATGGATGATGAGGAAACCTATTATTTTGGTGATATTCAGATTCGAGGATATTATTCTCCGTGGGCTAAAAAAATGTTGGAGCAACTGGGTGTCCAACTAGCTATTACAGAAGAAGATGAACAAGACTTACGAGAAGGTGTAGTGGACTTTGTTAGTATAAGTTATTATATGAGTTGGACTACTGCACCAGAAACAGCAGCAGGAAATATGGCAACAGGAGGGAAAAATCCCTTTTTAGAGCAATCTGAATGGGGCTGGCAAGTGGATCCACTAGGACTGCGGATTAGTTTAAATCGTTTGTATCAACGATATGAGAAAGAAGTTATGATTGTTGAAAATGGCTTAGGAGCAGTTGATCATTGTTCAGAAAATGGTGAAATTTATGACGATTATCGCATTGATTATTTACAACAACATTTGCTGGCAGTGAAACAAGCGATTGTCTTAGATGGTGTGCCAGTAATTGGTTTTACCGTCTGGAGTGCCATCGACTCAATTAGTGCTTCAACTGGAGAAATTGGTAAAAGGTATGGTTTGATTTATGTAGATTTAGATGATGAAGGTCAGGGGACGCTGGCTCGAAAAAAGAAAGCCTCTTTTTATTGGTATCAAAAGATCATTGAGTCCAATGGTGCAGAGTTGTAAGCTCTATTTTCCGGAGTGGTATGATAAAATAACTGAACAACTAAACGCATGAACGAAACAACGTCTCTGACCAATTACCTGGTCAGAGACGTTGTTTGTGTTTTTATTGATTTAAATCTGTTAGTAGTAGCTCGTTAGAAACAGCAAAAGTAGTAACTTCTGTTAAAGCTGGATCCAAAGTGTATTTTGTAAATGAGGTAGTACTTTCTGGTTGGACATACATGGTTAGATTAGTCACATCATATCCTGACCAATAATGTGTGAAATCAGACAGAGAATTACTTTGACCTAAATGGCCAATTCCCCGAGGAATCATCACTGTTTGGAAGGCGCGATAGAGTTGCATAATCCCTTCAGAGCTATCAAATTCTTGGAGATTGTCAGAATAGTATAACGCACGAATGAAGCGTGACGGCGAAGTGAAGTCTCCTGGGATTCCTAATAGTCCGTAAGAAGTCCCACCTTCAATTGGGTCAAGTGTTGCGCCTGATTTTAAAGTGTAAGGTTCTTTAATAGCGTAGTTGCGCATTCCGATATAGTTTCGTGCATTGGTTAAATGATAATTGTATTCTGGGCTGTTTGTGACTACGCCAATCGAATCATAAATGACGAACGCTCCGTTATCTGTTGGTTGCAAAACGATACTATTATTATTTTTATCATTAATGGTCCAGTGTAAGGTGAAATGAACTTCCCCCAATGAATCAAGTTGGAATTTTTGATCTAACAGGCCGATTTTTTCAAAAGCTACTTTTACTTCGTCAACGCTTTCAAAATTACTCAAAATATAAGCAAGTACTTCTTCTGCAATATGAGGTGTTAAACCACGATCTGCTAAACTTTCAGCAGGTGCTGTTGAAGATTCCATTAAATATTGAATATCACCAGATAAGCCGGCTTCGTTGATACCATCTGTGATAGCAAGGCTGACGGTTTTACCATCGTTCGCTGGTTGATCTGTGCCTGACATTGCTAGTCCCATAAAGGCATATTTTGCCGTCCAAGGATTTAGTTGGCTGTTTAGAACTGTACCTTTTGGAAATTGAGCAATTAGAGTAGGGATTTTTGGTGCAATTGGATCTTCGTTGCCAAAAAAATCAAACGTAAAATCCATCGTACGTCCATAAAAAATATCATTTGTTTTGGAAATAATCTTGATGCCTGTACACATAATAGTTTCCCCCAATTAATGTAAGTTTGTGAAGCCTGTTTACTAGTTAAGCATATCATACTCTAGGAAACAGCGGTGGCTAAATTCTTAAAATATTAGACAATTTTGTCTAAATGAGGTGAAAAAAATTTTTTAGCGATTTCCTTCACAAAACACCTTATTATCTTTCCGAAAATATGATATCTTTAGAATGGAAATTTCATGAAAAGAGGATGCGAATGTTTAAAAAGTACACACAAATGATAAGGGATGAATTTAAAGGGTATGATCAAAAAAAATTGAAAAAAGATTTCTTGGCAGGTTTGACTGTCGCAGCCGTCGCGTTGCCGTTAGCGTTAGCGTTTGGGGTCTCTAGCGGCGCGACTGCAGCAGCTGGCATGATCACGGCGATTATCGCTGGAATTGTGATTGGGAGCCTTTCGGGTGGGTTTTATCAAATTTCAGGACCAACAGGTGCGATGGCAGCTATTTTAATGTCAATTGCGGCAGTGCATGGCATGCAAGGGATTTTGTTGGCCACCTTTTTGGCGGGAATTTTCTTGCTTTTGGCAGGGATTTTGCGTTTAGGGAGCTTGACTTCTTTTATTCCGTCACCGGTCATTACCGGGTTTACTTCAGGAATTGCTATTATTATTGCGTTGGGGCAGCTTGATAATTTCTTTGGGGTTCGTTCAGAAGGCCACAATTTAATTGAGAAAATCAGCAGTTATCGTTCATTGGGCTTTGATTTAAGTATACCAACGACGGTTATGTCGATTTTAGTGGTGCTTGGATTAGTGTTCTTTCCGAAAAAGTGGAATGCGATGATACCAGCTTCATTGGTGATGATTATTTTAGCTACGTTAGCAACAGTGGTTTTTCAACTGCCAGTGGCCACTGTAGGGAAAATTCCGACAAGTATTTTTAGTGATACACGTTTGGAACTTGGTTCGCTTCAATTAAGTGCGTTTCAGGATATTTTGGTGCCTTCGATTAGCATTGCTATGTTAGGTATGATTGAAAGTTTGCTTTGTGGCGCTTCGGCTGGTCGCATGACAGGGAAACCATTAGACAGTAATCAGGAACTAGTGGCACAAGGAATTGGCAACTTAATTTTGCCATTTTTCGGTGGCGTACCTGCGACGGCAGCGATTGCCCGCACGAGCGTAGTGATTAAATCTGGTGCGCAAACACGTTTAGCGGGTATTTTTCATGCAGTCTTTTTATTGTTATCGATGTTGCTTTTATCGCCAGTCATGTCTAAAATTCCCATGCCTGCGTTAGCTGGTGTTTTAGTGGTGACAGCGTGGCGAATGAATGAATGGTCGGTGATTAAAGAATTCTTCCAGAAACGATTCCACACAGCCTTATGTTTATTCTTCTTAACGATGGTAGCGACCGTTATTTTTGACTTGAGTTTAGCGATTGTTTTAGGGGTCTTAGCGGGTTGCCTGTTTTTCATTGCGAAAAGTGCCGTGATTACGATTAATGTCGAGGAAGTTGATTGGTCAAGAATGGGGCTAGTACCGACCGATTGTACGGAAAATTGGGTGGTGGTTTATTTGAGTGGCCCGTTATTTTTCATGTCTTCTGAACGATTGAAACAAACGTTACTGCAATTGGAAACAAAAAGTGGTGTAGTATTTTCAATGCGAGGAGTTCCTAGCATTGATAGTACGGCGTTAGATATTTTAGAAGAATTTTGTCTTGCAGCAGAAGGTCGTGGACAACAAGTTCAATTTGCCGCTCTGCAACCAGAAGTTGAAAAAATGATTCGAACCATTCAAGGAAATCAAGAGAAAGAATACCATTTCTCAGTCGCAGAATTTTTACAAACGGTGCATATTGCAGAACAATAATTCATTTTCAAATAAAATGTTCTATTTTCTATCGCGGGCTTAATGGGTGAAGAAATAAGAAAAATAAGTGGGGACTAAAACGAGTTTCTAGAGGAGTTCCTAAAAAAATAATAAAGAGAAAACTTCTAAGTATGAAGTTTTCTCTTTATTATTTTTTTTGTTATTTATTGAATTACTTCTAGCATAACGTCTTTTTGATCATCCGTAACATTGCCTGCGTAGTTAGGAGTGATTAAAGATATCGAACCATTTTTATTGTTGAATAAGTATAAAGTGCCCGATCTATTTTGTTCATCGTTTGAAGAAATATTAGTTCCTAAAATTAATTCTGTATTTACTTTAACGGTGCGAATACTGTTATCGGCCGCTGAAAATATTCTAATCTCTTTTGTAGGAATTGTATTTATAGATAGCTCATATTTATTAATGGCTTCTTTCACTTGACCATTTTCAGCCCCAAACAATTTAGTTCGGAAGGTAGCAGTTGGTGTTGAATTTAAGTTCTCTAACGTAATTGAAGTTGGCACATTCATTCCTTTAAAATTAAATACGAGTGGATTGTTTAAACTACTAAGATCGACAGCATAAGGTGTTGCTTCTAAAGAATTTGCTTCTTCGACATTTGTGGATACTTCATTTTTAGACTTTGCCGAAGCTTGAGTGGTACTGGCACTTTCTGAAGTTTCTTTTAGTTTATTATTAGAGCTTGTTTCTGTGCTAGAACTGTAATGATTAGCACTGCTTTTCATTGATGTTGTATGATTGGTAGAATTTTCTTGTTTTTTAGGTTCATTCGCTTTTTGAGAACTACAACCTGTTAAAAAAATAACTAAAATAACACAAAATAATTTTTTCATACTATTCCTCCTATAGACGCTATAACTAATTTTATCTTACTTGTTAATATAACAAAAGAAATAATTATTTTATTTTCACGAATGCTCAAATTGTTTAAATCTGTAGTTTTTATACTTATTTTTGTTGCATTTGCAACAAAAATAAGTTAAAGTAATGACAATCATAAAATATTAGCGAAAGGAAGTGTCCTAGTGATAGATATTTTAAGAGAAATTGGCATGATTGCGCGCGCCTTAGATTCAATCAGTAATATCGAATTTAAGGAATTATCTTTAACACGAGGACAATATCTTTATTTGGTCAGGATCTGTGAAAATCCTGGGATTATCCAAGAAAAGATCGCCGAACTGATTAAAGTTGATCGAACCACAGCGGCGCGGGCGATTAAGCGTTTGGAAGAACAAGGCTTCATTTATCGTCAAGAAGATGCAAGCAACAAAAAAATTAAGCGGATTTATGCCACAGAAAAAGGGAAAAACGTTTATCCAATCATTGTGCGCGAAAATCAACACTCGAATCAAGTTGCTTTGCAAGGCTTGTCAGAAGTGGAAATTTCACAATTGGCAGATTACTTAGTCCGGATGCGTAAAAATGTCAGCGAAGATTGGGAATTTGTCAAAAAAGGGAACACTCGAAATTATTAAGGAAAGGACGACTGATTGATGGGAGAAATAAAACAATTAACAATAGAAGATGCACCAGCGTTACAAGAAATCAGCATTGAAACTTATACAGATACTTTCGGACCATATAATACCCCAGAAAATATGCAAGCCTATTTAGTAGAAGCCTACAATTTAGAAAAATTACAAAAGGAATTGGCTAATCCCCACTCTGACTTTTATTTTATCTTTGTCGATAATCAATTAGCTGGCTACATGAAATTAAATCGTGAGACGGCACAAACGGAACCGATGGGGCCAGAAAAGCTCGAGGTTGAGCGATTGTATATTTTGCCTGCGTTTAAAGGAAAGAAGCTGGGGACACAATTGTTAGAACTGGCGGAAGAGAAAGCTCGTGAATTTGGTAAAAAAGCACTGTGGCTAGGTGTCTGGGAACACAATGATGCGGCGCGGGCATTTTATAAAACGATTGGCTACCGTTATTATAGTCAACATTCGTTTTTTATGGGAGACGATGAACAGACGGATTTTATTTTGTTAAAGGAATTGTAGCAAGAAAATTTAGAAACAAAGATTTCTGATAAAATCAGAAATCTTTGTTTATTTTTTTGACTAAAATTAAGCATTTTTTTATTTTCAAAATGTTATTTTTAAAAACGTAAAAATTGAAAAAGAAGATTTTGAATCTGTGAAAAGTTGTCGATCTTGTGAGAAAACTCTTTTGTCAGTGTCTTTTTTCAGGATGGGTCTCTTCCTGAAAATCCACTTCAGTTTATCTGTTTTGTGTGTGTTTGGTTAAAAAATGTTGTGTTGCATTTCATTTAACTGTATAATTTATTTATGTCATTTTTAATAATAAGCGTATTTTAGCATTTGAAAAGAGAATTTGTACATAATATGTGAATAAAAAGATTTGTTTCTTACTTTCTAGAGTGAGAGGACGATATAAAAAAGGTTGCTATTTTTTCGTTCAAAGTGAACAAAGAATCGTTTGTTATTTAGTTGGGGTAACTAATGATTGTTGTTATAAAAAGCGCTTACAATTTGTGTGATGAGAGTAGTACGCATGTTTGTGCAAAAGTGACAAAAAAGAGAAGGCAGGGTGTTTTAATAGAAAAAAATTTTTAATAAAAAGGAGAGTTTGTCGTGGAGAAAAATGTGTCTCAAGTAACAGCTCAAGAAGAAACAGCGATGAAAGCACGTGGCTACAATGAGGATTTGTTGCCAAGTAGCCCGAAACAACGGACAATGGGCGCGCGCAATTTTTTTACATTATGGATGGGTTCGATTCATAATATCCCGAATTATGCAGCAGTGGGCGGCTTTATTTTCTTAGGTTTATCGCCGCTGCAAGTTATGTTGGCAGTTGTGTTAAGCTCATTCATTGTAGCAACTTTCATGAATTTGAATGGCGTGGCTGGCTCTAAATATGGCATTCCTTTTGCGATGCACTTACAGTCTACTTACGGTAGTCTCGGGGCAAAACTGCCAGGGTTCTTAAGAGGTTGTGTGGCCGCGATTGCTTGGTTTGGTCTGCAAACATTTACAGGATCGCTGGCTTTATTAATTATTCTCGGGAAATTTTGGCCGAACTTTTTAGAAATTGGTGGATCATTCCAGTTTTTTGGTCTCAGGCTACCTGAATTAATGGCGTTTACTCTTTTCTGGCTCTTAAATGTGGCAATAGGTTTCGGTGGTAGCAAAATTTTGAACCGGTTTACCGCCATTTTAAGTCCGTTGATTTATGTCGTTATTATTGGATTAACGATTTGGGCCATTCGAGCTGGGGGCGGTTTAACACCAATTTTGTCCTATCAAGTTTCTGGTGCGATTCGTTCAGTCAATCCACTTGTGGCGTATCTGATTATTTTTAACTCGGTTGTGGCCGTTTGGTCAGCGCCTGGTGCGAGTGTGGCGGATTTTACTAAGAATGCGCGCTCGACACGTGCTCAGATTGTGGGGCAAACAGCAGGTTTAGTTGTTGGTTATGGGATTTTCGCTTTTTCCAGTGTGGTGATTCTGTTAGGTGGTTCGCTGTATTTTGGAATTCAAGAATGGAATATTTTAAACATTATTGATCGTTTAGATAATGTGGCAGTGGTGGTCTTAGCCATGTCGGTTTTCTTATTAACGACTATTTCAACGAATGCAACGGGGAACATCATTCCGGCAGGTTATCAATTGGCGGCGCTGTTTCCTAAAAAAATGACGTATAAAAAAGGCGTCATGATTGCCAGTGTTATTAGCTTTCTTATTATGCCTTGGAAACTGATGGAAAACGCCGATAGTATTTTTATTTTTCTGAACGCAATTGGGGCTGTTTTAGGACCAGTCGCTGGTGTGATGATTGCGAATTATTATTTTGTTCAAAAGCAACAAATTGATTTAAATGCTTTATACGTAGATAAACACAAAAAAGAGGAAGCCAATCCTTTTTACGGATTAAACAAGCCGGCGTATGTCGCTACTATTCTGGCGTTGGTTCTTTCCTTAAGTGGTCAATTTATTCCACAGGTTAAAATCATTGCTGATATTTCGTGGTTTGTGGGCTTTGCCACAGGTTTTGTGCTGTACTTAGTGTTAAAAAAATGGACTTGGGATTCAAAAAAAGTGAAAGAAACAGCTTATCAGGAGGGAAAATAAATGCAAGCAGAGTTAGTGATTAAAAACGGGTTAGTTATTTTAGAAACTGGAGAAGTCATTACGGATGTCGCCGTTCAAGGAGGAAAAATCGTAGCGATTGGGGAAGACTTGTCAGGAGAACGTGTGATTGATGCGACGGGTTTAGTCGTTAGTCCTGGGATGGTGGATGCTCATGTTCATATTACCGATCCTGGTGGTGGTTACCGCGATGAATGGGAAGGGTATGTCACAGGAACGGCCGCTTGTGCCAAAGGGGGCGTGACGACCTTTATGGAAATGCCTTTAAATCAGATTCCAGCAACCGTGGATAAGACCTCTCTTGAGATCAAATACAAGGCAGGAGAAAATAAACTAAAAGTAGATGTAGGGTCATTTGGCGGCGTGGTCCCGACCAACTTGGCTGGTGGGATTCAGGAACTTGATGAAGGAGGCGTTTCCGGCTATAAATGCTTTTTAGGAACGTGCGGCGATCGTTCAATTGAAGGAGATTTTCAAAATGTCGACGATTATTCACTATATGAAGGAATGAAACAAGTCGCCAAGACTGGCAAAGTGCTAGCAATCCATGCAGAAAATGCGCCAATTACGGATAAATTAGGCGCGTTAGCTTATCAAAATGGTGAAACGACTTTAGCGGCATATGTAGCTACACGTCCTGTGTTTACCGAAGTTGAAGCGATTCAAAAAGCCATTTTATTTGCCAAAGAAACAGGTTGTCGGATTCATATTTGTCATGTGGCTTGTCAAGAAGGCGTGGAAGAAGTTTTAAAAGCCCAAGCAGAAGGGGTAGATGTGACTTGTGAAACATGTACGCATTATTTATATTTTACCACGGATGAACTTGATGCCATTGGTCCAGTTGTCAAATGTTCGCCGCCAATTCGTGACGCGGACCAACAAGCCGCATTATGGAACCACGTGCAAACAGGCGGCATCGCGTTTGTAACCTCTGACCATTCTCCTTGTACGCCAGACTTAAAAGATATAACCAATGCTTTTGAAGCTTGGGGCGGCATTTCTGGTGTTCAAAATAACGTCGATGTGTTATTCGATGAAGCCGTCCAAAAACGTGGTTTATCCTTGAAACAATTCGCGGATATGATTGCAGCAAACCCAGCTGACCGTTATCACTTAGCACAAAAGGGCCGCATCAGCATTGGTAAGGATGCCGATTTTGTACTAATTAAACCTAACGCGTCGTATATCTTAAAAGCAGAAGATTTAGAATATCGAAATAAAATTAGTCCTTACATTGGTCGTGAAATTGGGGCCCAAGTGATTCAAACAGTTTTAAGAGGCGAAACAATTTACGCACAAGAAACTGGGGTAACCGAGGCGTTTAACGGCGTATTTATCAAAAATTAAACACCTATTTTAGAAATGAAAAGGGACGGAAGTGTGATTGAATTAGCGCCTCTGTCCATGAGTTAGAGGATGTTCGTTGGTTGTTTTGCACAAAAAAAGGCTTAATTTTGTTTGATAAGTACAATGAAGATGACTAGGGAAACGTTTACAATCAGAGTGTAATCAGTCAGGAGGTTTTGTGATGGACTTGGAAAAAGTTTTAAAACAAAGAATCGAAGAGTTGTCAGCAATTGGGAGTGATCCTGCAGGAGGGATGACACGCTTACTTTATACAGATTCGTGGTTGGCAGCACAAAAGTATGTGCAAAGCCAAACTGAGGCGTTTGGACTGGAAACGCAATTTGACGAAGTCGGGAATCTGTTTTGTCGAGTGGCAGGAACGGAATCTCCTCAGGAAACGATTTTAACTGGGTCACATATCGACACAGTAGTTAATGGTGGGACATTAGATGGTCAATATGGTGTCATTGCTTCCATGACGGCTGTTCAATATTTATTAGACAAATATGGGAAACCACGGCGTTCTCTAGAAGTGCTTTCCATGGCTGAAGAAGAAGGGAGCCGTTTTCCAACAGTTTTCTGGGGAAGCAAAAATGTCGTTGGTGAAGCCAAACGTGAAGAAGTAGTCGATATCTCTGACAACGAAGGTAAAAAGTTTGTTGATGAGATGCATCGCCAAGGCTTTGATTTTCGGCAGGAGCAAACTAGACGTGAGGACATTGAAGCATTTGTCGAAATTCATATTGAACAAGGCAATATTTTAGAGAACGAAAAGCTCCAAGTCGGTGTTGTTCATAGTATTGTAGGGCAACGTCGCTACACGGTTAACTTAAAAGGGCAAGCCAATCATGCAGGCACTACGCCAATGAGTTACCGTCATGATGCGGTATATGGCTTTGCTAAAATTTGTGCAGAAGCCATTGATCGTGCGAACGAGATTGGGGATCCGTTAGTTTTAACATTCGGTAAAGTCATTCCGAAACCCAATACAGTCAACGTGGTGCCTGGAGAAGTGGAATTTACAATTGACTGCCGTCATACCGACGCTGCTTTTTTACGACATTTTACCGGTGAATTAGAAGAATGGATGAAGACAATTGCTCAAGAATTAGGCTTAACGATTGCAATTGACCGCTGGATGGATGAAGCCCCTGTACCGATGAATCAAGCAATTGTAGAAGTTATTGAACAAAAAGCCAAAGAAGGCAAGTATCAGTATCGTATGATGCATAGTGGCGCTGGGCATGATTCGCAAATTATTGCGCCCCATTACCCGACAGCGATGATATTTGTGCCAAGTATTGGTGGGATTAGTCATAATCCAGCTGAAGCAACGGCATTTCCAGATTTGGTTGAAGGCGTCAAGCTTTTAGCAGATACCTTATATGAATTAGCGTATAAATAAGATAGAAAAGGAAGAATTGTGATGGGTTATAAAAATAATCGAGTTGGTTACCAAAAAGAATTGTTAACATCAAGAGCTGTGATAAAAAAAGACAATTACGCCATTATTCCCCATGATGGTTTGGTGCAAAATGCAGTACCTGGTTTTGAAAATGTCGATATTTCCATTTTGGGATCGCCTAAATTAGGTGCGACATTTGTGGATTACATTGCTACGTTTCATAAAAATGGTCAACAAACAACTGGTTTTGGTGGCGACGGGATTCAAACGTTGGTTTATGTCATTGACGGTCGTTTGCGCGTTTCAGATGGTCAAGAAACTCATGAACTTGAAGCCGGGGGCTACGCCTACTTTACGCCTGAAATGAAAATGTATTTAGCGAACGCACAGGAAGCGGACACAGAAGTTTTCTTATATAAAAAACGCTATCAGCCGTTGGCAGGCCATCAACCTTATAAAGTGGTTGGGTCAATTCATGACCAACAACCCGAAGAATATGAAGGAATGACAGACGTTTTACTTTGGAGTTTATTGCCGAAAGAGTTTGACTTTGATATGAATATGCATATCTTATCTTTTGAACAAGGTGCTAGTCATGCCTACATTGAAACGCATGTCCAAGAGCATGGCGCGTATTTAATTAGTGGCCAAGGGATGTACAATTTGGACAACGAATGGTATCCAGTGGAAAAAGGGGACTATATTTTCATGGGTGCCTATGTGCCACAAGCAGCCTATGCGGTTGGTCGTGAAGAACCGCTAATGTACGTTTATTCCAAAGATGCCAATCGTGAACCAGAATTATAAAGAAAAGCCGAATGTAAAGTAATGACCTCGGAACAATAGGATTTGAACACGCAGTGGTGAACGGTAGAGTCCTTCTTCTTGGTAGACGTTACTTTTATTCGGCTATTTTCCTGTTAATTATTTTTCTGAAAGTTCCAGCGCTACCCGTAAGAGTAAACTCGTCTCAGGCTCTTGAATAGAGGTGTCTAATAATTTTTCACATTGATTCATGCGATATTTAATGGTGTTTCTGTGAAGGTAAAGAGCGTTGGCCGTTTTAGTAATTTCACAATTGAAATCTAAAAAAACTTTCAAGGTTTTTCGTAATTCTTGTAACGTCGGTTCCGTCGGATAGGCCAACTCTTTCAATTGTTGCTGGCAAAAGTATTCAACATCTTCAGTGCCAATCTTTTCAAAAAGTCCAGCTAGGCCTTTGGGATGGAACAATTGCACAGTCGCTGGTTTTTGAGCGTGTAAAGAAGCCTCTAATGTCGAGGAAGCTTCAATATAAGAATTAGGCAAATCTTCTAGGTTTTCATAAGCATTGCCTAAAGCAAAGCGAATGGTAATAGGCAAAGCTTGTTGCAAACGTTCAGCGAGGTTTTGCAAAATCATCAAATGGTCATTTTTTTTAGATTGAAAAATCAAGATACTTTTATTTTGATTTTTTAATTTAAACAAGGCGACATCTGGCAGGATTTCCGGCAATTGTTCTTTGAGCCATTGGAAAATTAGTTGCCCTTCCGCTTGCTGATAACGAATATGGGTTTCATTTTCTGGTTTAGTCACGCCGTAGACAATCGCTAATTGATAATAATCACTGTTGATTAAACGATAATTTTTCCAAAGTTCCAACCAATTTTGATGTTTACTCAGCGCTTCTTGATGTGTATCAAGCAAGCGGTCCAAAAAGTCTGTTTTGAGATGTTCAAAAGATTCAGCAATTTTCTGGTTTTTAAATAACATAAAAGTCAAAACTAAAATGGCCTGATCAATGGCAAATTCAGAAATAGGATAAGGAATCTGTTCAGGAGATAAGACCAATAAATAATAGGGAAAATAATCGTTCACACGAATTGGAAAGCCAGCTACTTGAATGTTTTCTTGTCGCTCATCCTGTAAACGAAAGATTTTCTTTTCTTGTGCCAATTGTTGAAAGTGGTCTTTTGATAATTGTTTGATAAAAAACTCCGCTGATTTTTGATTGCCATAAAAATAATTCGAGTGGGCAATCACCTGTTGCCAAGGACTTAATAAAATAATTGGCGCATTTAAAATTTTCGCAAATTCAGCGATGAAACGCGTAGCATCAACATCTTGCATTAATAATGTTGAAAAACGCTTTTGGATGTCAAATGCTACAGACATCTGTTCGGTTTTGCTATCACGAAGATAGCCTACAATTTCATGCAACAACCCGCCTAGTGGCTGTGTGCTAGGAATTTTAATCAGGGGCAAATCAACGGCACTGGCATAGGCGGCAATTTCTGGTGAAATTTCGTCAAGGAACCGCCCAACTTTGATTCCTAAAGCCGTACACTCTGCTTGTTTTAGCGAGTCAATAAAAGGTTTCAATTTTTCTTGATCATCTTTATAAATCATTGCCGTTGTTAAAATCATGACATTTTTAGGGATAAAATCAGCCACATCAGGTGTTTCCGTGATTTCTACACTTTCCAAGGGCTGTGTTAAGTTTGAGTGAGACGATAATAATTGTAAGTCAGAAAATCTTGGTAAAGCCAAGACCTCAGCTAATATTTTCATCACAACAACCTCCTTTTTTTATAGTATAGCGAAGAATAAAAAGGAGTACAAAAGATAGTTATTGAATATGTCTAAAAAACAAAGTCAAAATAGTGCAAATTGAACAATGAATTTCTGGGTTTTTCCAAAGATAATAAAAGAGAAGAATTAAAAATGAAGTGAGGGATTACTATGTATCAACAACCAAATTTTGTACGGCGAACAATCATGACGCCGGGACCAGTCGAAGCCCATCCATCGGTACTTCGTCAAATGGGTCAACCAATTTTAGGGCAATTTGATCCAGAATTTCTACAGATTATGGACGAAGTTCGGGAAATGATTAAAGTACCTTTTGCCACAAAGAATCAACAAGCCTTTGCCATTGATGGCACGTCACGTTCAGGCTTGGAAGCGGGGTTATTTGCGTTGATTGAGCCAGGCGACAAAGTGCTTGTGCCTGCGTATGGCCGGTTTGCTTATTTATTAGGTGAAATTTGCGAACGCGCCCGGGCCGAAGTCATTTATTTAGAAAAGGACTGGCTCGCACCGTTTGAACAAACAACGGTGATTGAAGCGATTAAAGAACATCAACCAAAAATTGTTGCGATGGTCCATGGCGAAACGGCGAATGCACAAATGCAACCACTGGATCAAATTGGCGCCTTTTGTCGGGAAAATGAAATTTTCTTTGTAGTAGATATGGTGGCGACTTACGGCGGTGTTGAAACAAAGGTCGATGATTGGAAGATTGATATTGCGGTAGCAGGCACTCAAAAATGTGTCAGCGTACCTTCAGGCCTTTCTTTAATTACCTACAACCAACGTGTAGCCGATTATCTGGCGGGCCGTTACCAAAAAGAGTTAGGGCTTGGCGCGGATGCGCGGAATGAACGGTTCATTCAAAGTAACTACTTGGATTTATCGCAATTAGAAAAATATTGGGGACCAGAGCGCTTAAATCACCATACAGAAGCGACTACAATGATTTATGGGCTACATGAAGGGCTGCGCTTGTTACTTCAAGAAGGCATGGAAAATGTCTACGCACGCCATCGGAAAAACGATCGTATTTTAGTTGAAAGTCTGCAAAAAATGGGCTTAGAAATTTTCGGGAAGTTAGACACAAAAACACCAACAGTCATTCCTGTGGTCATTCCAGAAGGAATTGATGGTGAAAAGGTGCGAAGCTTATTACTGGATCATTTTAAAGTTGAAATTGCCTCTTCCTTCGGTGATTTAAAAGGAAAAATTTGGCGGGTCGGTAATATGGGTTACAGCAGTCGCGAAGACAATGTGTTGCATTTTTTAAGTGCCTTTGAGACTGTATTGAAACACCAAGGCTATCAATTTGAAGGCGGTAGCGGTAGTACTCATGCATTGGCTGAGTATTTAAACTAAAAAAGAAGGTAGGACAAAGGTCACTACGTAAAAAAGCGTAGTGCTTTTGTTCCTTGTGAAACGTTAACCAAAAAAATGATTGGTGGAGGAAAAGAAAATGACAGACAAGACAAAAAGTTCGTTGGCTTATTGGAAAAAAATCGTTATTTTACTATGTATGGGCTGGGTAACAATCTGGATTTATCGTTCCGCGCTTTCTCCTGTTTATCCACAAATTCGCGCGTCTCTAAATGGTAACGCTTCCGATACGGCCCTAGGGTCCATTTCTAGCTTTTATTTTCTCGGTTACGTAGTCATGCAGATTCCTGCAGGCTTCTTGGTAGACAAAATTGGGAAAAAACGTGTATTAATTCCAGGCTTTATCTTGTTTGCGCTGGCAGCATTACTGATTGCCCAAGCCCAAACGATTGGAACAATTTACTTAGGTAGCTTATTGGCAGGCTTAGGATGTGGTTCTTTCTATGGCTCGGCTTACTCGTTGACGTCGCAAAACATTCCTCAAGCCAAAAAAAGTTTTGCAACAGCTATTGTCAACAGTGGTTCAGCCGTTGGTTCAGGTTTAGGGATGATTTTATCTAGTTATTTAGTTGCCCAAAAAGGATTACCTTGGCAAGTGATGATGTACATTTCCGCCTTTATGATTATTTGTATGTTAGTGGCTTTTCAAGTGATTATTCGCAATCATAAAGAAGACATGGCCTTGATTCAGCCAACCGTTGTTGATGAAAAAGATAACGGAGCGGTAAAAGAAAAAGTGCCCTTTAAAAAACTGTTTGCGCCACATATGCTATTTGCGTATATTTTATATTTTGGCACTTGTTATGCATATTATATGATTGTGACTTGGTTACCTAATTTTTTAAGTACCGAACGTGGTTTCCAAGGAGCGGCAATTGGATTGTCCTCTTCGCTGGTCGCATTTGCCTCTATTCCAGGAGCGTTATTTTTTAGTCGGTTGGCGGATAAGTACATGCATAAAAAAGTTCAATTCATCGTTGTTTTAGAATTTTTAGCAACAGCTATGCTCTTGTTAACTGTACAAGTAAGTAATGCGACGTTGTTATTAATTGCTTTAATTATGTATGGGTTCTTAGGAAAATTAGCTGTAGAACCGATTATTATTTCTTGGCTAGGTGAAAATGCACCAAAAATTGGAATTGGCACTACTTTGGGCGTGTTTAACTTTTTCGGCATGATGTCATCTGTGATCGCCCCAGCTTTGACTGGGAAAATTTCTGACACAACGGGTTCGAAAGTCATGGGCTTTTATATCGCCGTCGTGATTTTACTAATTGGCACGATTCTTTTTATGCTTGTCAATTTAAAAAAACGCGGGGCAGATTCGTCTAATAAATAAAAAAACAACGCAAACTTATCTTTCGCTGAATAAGTTTGCGTTGTTTTACTTTTTGACAATCATATTAATCGCTTGTGCTAATCGCTCTTCTTGTTCTTTAGGATCTTTTTCAGGATTTTCAAAGCAATGCTTTAAATTTTCCGCAACAATCATCCCCATTACGCGATCAATACTAGAACGGACCGCACTCAACTGAGTGATAACATCGATACACTCTTTTTCTTCATCAATCATTTTTTGAATCCCGCGAATTTGACCTTCTGTGCGGCGTAAACGATTCAGCACTTTCTTTTTTTCTTCAGTCATTTTGCCCCTCCTTAAGAGTAGTGATTGGTTTAAAATATACCTACACGAGGTATTTTTGTCAACTATCTTTTCTTTGAATCTAAAAATGGCAGAAATCTCTTCAGTTGACAAGTCTAACTTTTTCATGTTAAATATACCCCGTAAGGTATATAAGAGAAGGAGAAAAAAATGTTATTTCAATTGTTTAAAAAAAAGCCAAGTATTTCAACAAAAGAACTTCAGTCACGTTTATCTAAAGAGATAACGTTATTAGATGTCCGGACACCTAGCGAATACCGCGCAGGGCATATTCCACAAGCGATTAATGTCCCACTTAACAAAATTCCCGCCTACAACAAATCCGCTAACGAAGTCTATGTGATTTGCCAGTCCGGCATGCGCAGCAAAAATGCGGCCAAAATTTTAGCGAGAAAAAACTATCACGTGATTAACGTTCGTGGCGGGATGTCCCAATGGTCTGGTCAAATTAAAGGAGGAAAATAAATGAAAATTGTAATTATCGGAGGCGTGGCTGGTGGTATGTCAGCAGCGACACGTTTACGTCGCTTAATGGAAGATGCTGAAATTGTTGTCATGGAAAAAGGCCCTTTTGTTTCATTTGCAAACTGTGGTTTGCCTTACTACGTTTCTGGCGAAATCGCAGAAAGAGAGCAACTGCTTGTTCAAACACCCGAAGCGTTAAAGGCACGGTTTAATTTAGATGTTCGTCCTCACCATGAAGTCGTGGCGATTGATCCAATAGAAAAAGTGATCACAGTGAAACATGAAACAGAAATTTTAACAGAACACTATGACAAATTAATTTTATCACCAGGGGCGAAACCTTTTGTGCCACCAATTACAGGATTGGCAGAAGCCAAAAATGTTTTTTCATTAAGAAATGTTCCTGATTTAGATCAAATTATGACAGCCTTGACACCAGAAACAAAACGAGCCGTCGTGATTGGCGCAGGCTTCATTGGCTTGGAAATGGCAGAAAACTTGCAAAAACGCGGATTAGAAGTCACTCTCGTGGAAAAAGCACCCCATGTTTTACCGCCATTAGACGAAGAAATGGCCGCTTTTGTCAAAGCTGAATTAAGCAAAAACAATGTTCAAGTAATTACGGGACAATCTGCGGTTGCTTTTGAAGAAGAAGGGCAAGTGATTCGCTTAGAAGACGGTCAAACATTAGCTTCTGATTTAACCATTTTGTCGGTGGGGGTCCAACCAGAAAATACCTTAGCAGTTGAAGCAGGTGTAGCAACTGGTTTACGTGGCGGTATTGTTGTTGATGAACGCTATCAAACGAATCAACCCGATATTTATGCGGTTGGGGATGCTATTGTAGTGAAACAACAAATCACTCAAGAAGATGCGCTGATTTCTTTAGCTTCTCCTGCCAATCGCCAAGGACGTCAAGTAGCGGATGTGATTGCTGGGTTAGAGAGAAAAAATCAAGGGAGCATTGGGACCGCTATTGTGCGAGTCTTTGATTTAACCGCCGCTTCAACTGGTTTAAGCGAACGAGCTGCTAAAGCTGCTGGACTAACAACAGCTGTTGTGCATATCAGTGGAAAAGACCATGCGGGGTATTATCCTGGCGCAACAGATCTTCAGTTAAAATTAGTTTTCCATCCTACGACAGGGAAAATTTATGGCGCACAAGGAATTGGGGCAAAGGGCGTAGATAAGCGGATTGATATTCTTGCGACCGCTATTAAAGGACAGTTAACTATTTTTGATTTGCCTGAATTAGAGTTTACCTATGCGCCGCCGTTTGGTTCAGCGAAAGATCCTGTGAACATGTTAGGCTATGCAGCGATGAACCTTGCAGAAGGATTGAGTGAAAACGTTCAATGGTATGAGTTATCCAACGAATTAGCTAAGGGGGCTGTTTTATTAGATGTCCGTAATCCCGCCGAACGAGCCAATGGTCAATTTAAAAATGCTGTGTCTATTCCTTTAAATGAGTTAAGAGAACGTTTGGAGGAATTAGACAAGTCAACGGAGTACATTGTTAGTTGTCACAGCGGTTTGCGTAGTTATATTGCAGAACGGATGCTAAAACAAGCAGGCATCTCAGCCAAAAATTTAGATGGTGCTTTTGCGCTATATCGAATGGTAAAACCGGAGGAACTAGAAAATGTATAACACGATTGGCATGCCTGAATTTTATCAGGAAGCAAAACGAAAAAAATTACCGATTATTGATGTACGAGAAGAAATGGAATACCAACTGGGGCATGTCCCTCAGGCCATCAACTTACCTTTAAGTACTTTAACCGAAAATTATCAGCAATTAGATAAAAACCAACCCTATTATCTGATTTGTCAAATGGGATCGCGCTCCGCACAAGCGTGTGCGTTTCTCAGTCAACAAGGGTATCAAGTAACCAATGTTCTAGGTGGTACATCTGGCTGGTTGGGTCAATTAGAACAATAAAATAACAAAAAACGTTTATCCTTTTACACAGGATAAACGTTTTTTTGTTAGATAAAGATGTGTCAAAACTGTAAGAGGAATGATAGGAAGATGAAGGGACCAGTTTTTTTATTCATTATATACTAAATAAAATGACAAACTCGTCAACAGAAATCAAGGAGGAACAAATAAATGAAAAAGTCAGGCCAGAAGAAGCGAAATAAAAAAGTGTGGTTCGGTATTGGTGCCGCAGTGGTCGTCGTCGGATTTATCGGAGCAAAAACAGTTTTTTCTTCAAAAGAAGTTGAACCTGAATACACAACGTATACCATTACAGAAATGGCCTCATTAAAATTAGATGGTCAAGTGAGTTTTCTAGATACTCGGGATATTTTCTTTGATCCTTCTTTAGGAAAAATTGCCGAAATAAATGTTGAAAATGGTAAAGAAGTCAAGAAAGATAGTCCATTGTTAACGTACAATAACTCAGACATCCAAGCCACAGAAACAGAACAAGCGAATGCCGTTAATCGGAACAATCTTCAAGTTCAACAAGCACAAGAGAACGTTAACTTAGCCACTCAAAAATACAATGAAGCCTTAAACAAAGTTGCTGCAGCCAAGCAAAAATTAAACACCGCAAAAGAGGCTGAAGAGAAAGAAACACTAAATGCGGAAATTCAGCAATTGAATGAAGCCGTTAGTGCTGCGAATAGTGAAGTCGCCCAAGCTAACCAAGCCCTTCAATTAGCCAACAGTGATGCCGTCGGAGCAGCAAACACGCTTGAACAAACACGTGGCAAAGTCAACACAGTTGTTACAGCACCAATTGATGGCCAAGTCACTGTTGATGCTAGTGCCATGAGTAGTACCGACAAACCAGTCATTAAAATTGCAACACAAAAGAAAAATATTCAAGGAAAAGTAACCGAATATGATTACGATAAATTACAGACAGGGGAAGAAGTAACAGTGACGACCGTTGGTTCAGGCAAATCAGCACCAGGCAAAATTGTTTCCATTGCGCAAACCCCAATAGCTAAAAATGAAGGCAATCCAGTAGTGAGTTATCAATTTACAGTAGAAGGTGATTTTCCTTGGGCAGAAGGCTTGTCTACTAGTATCGCTGTGCCACAAAAGCAAATGATTATACCGACAGCAGCAATCCAAAAAGAAGGCCAAAAAGAATTTGTCTATGTTTACAAAGCGGGCAAAGCGAAAAAAACACCGATTGAAACAGAAACAAATTTAGGTCGTAAAGTTGTCAAAAGTGGCTTGAACTGGAAAGACCAAGTGATTGCCAATCCCAATAAAGAATTAAAAGATAATCAAGATGTTCAGGTAGCTGCCAATGATTAAGCTATCCCATATTCATAAATATTATTATTCCGAAGAAGAAACACTGCATGTGTTAGATGATATTAACCTCCAAGTAGACGCTGGAGAATTTTTAGCGATTATGGGTCCTTCTGGTTCTGGGAAATCGACTTTGATTAATTTGCTAGGCTTTATTGATAAAAAGTTTGAAGGAACGTATTTATTTGAAGACCGTGAAATTGGCGACTTTTCTGATAAGGAACTATCCCGAATTAGAAATGAAGCAGTCGGCTTTGTCTTTCAGAATTTTAGTTTAATTGAAACACTAACAGTTGAAGAAAACATTGAATTGCCTCTTTTATATAGTGGGTTAACCCCAAAAGAAGCCAAAGATCGTGTCCACGAAGTTCTGACAAAAGTCGGCTTGCCAGATAAAGGCAAGAAGCATCCAAAACAACTTTCGGGCGGACAACAACAACGTGTTGCCATTGCGCGTGCGATTGTCAATCGGCCAAGTTTTATTATTGCAGATGAACCAACTGGGGCTTTAGATAGTAAAACATCGGAAGAAATTTTAACGCTCTTTCAGCAATTAAACAATGAAGGTGTCACCATTATTTTAGTGACACATGATGAAGAAACAATTGAATACTGCAATCGTTTGATTAAAGTTCGTGATGGAAAGATTTTAGAGGAGGTGCTGACATGAAACGTTCAATTATTTGGAAAACCGCCTTCCGTTCCATTTTGAAAAATAAGCGACGCAGCTTGTTAACGATGCTAGGGATTGTCATCGGGATCGCTTCGGTGATTACCATCGTGGCTATCGGTAACGGCTTTAAAGAAGACATGGTCGATAAATTATCCGCTGAAAAACAAAAAGAAAATGTGAAAAAGATTTCTTTTTCGGCCTACAACACTTCGGATATGTTTAGTGACCAAGCGATGTTTACCGACAATGATTTAGGGGTCGTGCGCATGGTTCCTGGCGTAGAAAAAATTGATTTTGATCAAAGAGAAGTTGATGGCGCTCAAAAAGGTACACTGAATTTTCAAGCAGGACCGAAAAATCTTTCTGTAACCTATGAACTTGCCGACAAAACCACCAAAGAATTGTTGGCGGGACGCCAACTGAATGATGGAGACAATGCAAAACTGGATAAAACAGTGGTGGTGGATGAACTGGTTGCCAAAGAACTCTACCAAGACCCAACTGCAGCAGTTAATCGAACTTTTCCATATAAAGAGCAACTTTTTACCATTGTTGGCGTGACAACCAATACCAGCGGTGCCATTGGTCCAGGTAATGATGACTCATTGCTTTATTTTCCCAAAAAGACCTATGAACATTATTTCGGCAAGCTAAAAGATACATCTACGTTGAAGCTAACAGTAGCACCTGGCTATCAACCAGATCAAGTATTGAAAGAAACAATAAAAACTCTCTCTCAACAAGGAACCATGAAAAACAGCGGGACATATCAAGAATATAATGTTAAAGATACCATCAAGGAAATGGGCTCTTTATTAAATAATTTAACCTTGTTTATTTCCGCAATTGCGGCTATTTCACTGGTAATTGCTGGGGTCGGCGTTATGAATATGATGTACATTTCGGTCTCAGAACGGATTAAGGAAATTGGTATCCGACGTGCATTGGGCGGGACAGCCAGTGATATTAAAAAGCAATTCTTAACAGAAGGGATTGCCTTGACCTTAATCGGCGGAATTACTGGTTATCTTTTAGGAATGATTATTGCCTACTTAGCATCAATGGCACTACCGTTTTCTGTTCGACCAGATTTAATGACCGTTTCATTAGCCATTGGGATTTCTGTCTTTATCGGGGTTGTATTTAGCTATTTCCCTGCCTCGGCAGCTTCGAAAAAAGACTTAATCGATATTATGAAATAAATATAAATAGCAAAGAAACAGCCATTTTTGGCTGTTTTTTTTAGTGAAAGTAGAAAAAAATCCAAAGATTTCAAGAGAAAGTAGCTAACAAACGTCAAAAGGTTGATATTAGCTACCAACCTTTTGACGTTTGTCAGCTAAATAAAAAAGAAAAAAATTGAAAAAATAGCACGTTGAGGATTAAATAACAAATATTTTTTAAATAAGACTATTAGAAAGCCTTTATAAATCAGGGATTATAGGAATGACTGTTAATGACTGATTTGCTTGTAAATTTCTAAATTTTAATTCGAAAAATTTCCAGTATACTAAATATATCAAAACAAAACACGAAAATTGAGAAAATTTTGAACCAAAAAAGAATTAAGGAGGAATCAAGAATGAAAATAATGGTCATCACAAAAAATATTTTATCAGAAACTGCTTTTCAAAACCGCTTACAGCATTTAGATCACCAAGTTTTTTGTACGACGTGTCTGATTGGTGAAATTAAGGAAAGTCATTTGTTTTATCGAAAATTTGATGCCATCATTCTCAGCGAAACGATTCCTCGCAAAGAACAATATTTATATCTAAAGGAATTAGCCAGAGTTAAAACGCCGTTGTTTCTTCGCTCGGAAGATATTCCTACCTCGGAAGAATTGAGCATTAGCTATCAATATGGCATTCTCAATTGGTTACGATTGGATGCGACTTTGGATACGTTAAGAGAAAATCTCCTTTTGGCAGAATTAAATAAACCCATCCAACGAGAAGATGAAAAGTTAGATGTAGAGGGGATAAAGCTAACAGCCGCAGAACGTGCACTACTGGTTGTCTTGTATAGTACGCCAAAAGAACACTTACCAATGGAGCGCCTGTGTAAATTAATATATGACACAGAAGAAACAGCCAATAATCGAAAAAAAATGACCAAACAGCTGACAAAATTAAATAAAAAAATTCAAGTAGGGGGCTTTAAAAAACAAGGTATCCAAAATACACGTTATAAAGGCTACAAACTGCATCCGCAGTTGCTTCCTTACATTGGCGAATTATTTACTTAAATTAGAGAAGCACTTGACGAATGAAAATCACCATTACAGGATGACCCCTAAAAACCATGCTATACTAATAAGGAATAGTATAGGAGGTGGGTCTGTATGAAAGACGGACTATATTGGGTACAACAATTAAAAGAACAGAAAGTAAGTCGCATAGAACTCTTAAAGGATATTGAGAAAAAAGTCCAAAAGTTAAATCCAAAGATCAATGGCTTTGTAACCTTTGATAGCCAAGAAGCAGAAGCAACTTATCAAAAAAATAAACAGCAGGACACACTATTTGCTGGTTTGCCATTTCCATTGAAAATGTTAGGCCAAGAAAAAGCGGGGTGGTCAGCAACGGCCGGCTCGCAACTTTTTAAAAATAGTACTGCAACAACGACCTCTAACTTTGTCAAACAAGCAGAAACGATTGGCTTGATGCCTTTAGGACAAACCAACGCTCCAGAGTTTGGCTTTAAAAATATTACGGACCCTGCGCTTTACGGGCCAGCCCGCAATCCTTGGAACCTGGAACATTCGCCAGGCGGTTCCAGTGGCGGCGCTGCCGCAGTTGTCGCTAGCGGGATTGTTCCTATCGCCGGCGCTAGCGATGGCGGTGGCTCCATCCGAATTCCCGCCTCTTTTAGTGGCTTAATTGGCTTAAAACCTAGCCGTGGCTCCATGCCTGTCGGCCCAGAAGGCTGGCGAGGCTGGCAAGGTGCCTCGATTGACTTTGCGTTGACTATTTCTATGAGAGACACCAAAGCGTTATTTTATGGCCTACGTGGTAGCCACAGTGGCGCCCCATACCAAGCGCCCTTGGCAGAATGGCAAACACACCCTAAAAAACAACGGCTAAAAATTGCTCTGTGTACCGCTTCGCCTATCGGCTCACTGATTTTGCCAGAAGCAACACAAGCGGCGAAACAAGCGGCTGATTTTCTGGCAGCCGCTGGCCATGAAATCATTGAGACTCCTTATCCAGTCGATGGTGCAGCGCTGATTCGCTCCTATTATCAAATGAACGGCGCAGAAACTACAGCGATGATGAACAGCATTCAACAGGGGCTCGGGCGCCCAATTCGTAAAGAAGAAATCGAACCTTTTTCATGGACCATGCATCAATTTGGCCAAAAGATTCCAGCAGCCACCTATGTTCATTCATTACAGTTGTGGGATCAAGCAGCAGTAACGATGGAAGAACTTTTTCAAAAATTTGATCTGTTTTTATCACCAACAACGGCTTTTTCAGCACCAAAAATTAACGAAGATTTGCAAAGTGAGCACATTCGTCAACGAATGGCGCAAGCAGCAGAATTAACAGAAGCAGAATTAGCTGAATTAATCTATGATTATTTTGATAAAAGTTTACAGCTAACACCGTATACTCAACTAGCGAACTTGACAGGACAACCAGCCATCAGCTTGCCCACACATGTTACGGCAACGGGGTTACCCTTAGGCATTCAATTGTTGGCTGCACGTGGACGTGAAGATCTCTTATTCCAAGTAGGCGAACAGTTTGAGCAAGAAGGCAAATTTAAATTACCAGAAAGTTACCGCTAAATAGGGTGTTATTGTGACCAAATTTCAGATAAAATAGACACAAGACAAAAAACTGAGGTGGAAAAATGCTTTATGTAGTGAGACATGGTGAAACAGATTATAATGTGGCCCGTAGAATTTGTGGTCATGCGGAAGCGCAATTGACCGAAAAAGGCTATCAACAAGCGGAATTGGTAGCTGAAAAAATTGCCAAACAAGGAATTCAAATCGACCGTTTACTGGCGTCGCCTTTAAAACGGGCGCAAGAAACAGCACGTAAAATTGCGGAACGAAATCAATTGACGATTGAAACAGAACCTCGTTTAATTGAGATGAATTTTGGTATTTATGATGGTGAACCGATTGAAACAACGGCTTTCCAAGAAAATCGTTCTGAGATTTCCTTGCCGTTTCCAGAAGGGGAATCAGTCCTAGATGTCGCGGGTCGAATTTATCCCCTGATTGAGGAAGCCTTGGCTTCAGAGGAAACTTACCTATTTGTTTGCCACAATGCGGTCATGCGAGTCATTGATAACTACTTCAATGGTAAAAAAATCCAAGATTTCTTGGACTTTCATTGTGAAAATACACAACTTGTACAATACGGAGAATAAAAATCAAGTCTTTAATCTTTTGGTTAAAGACTTGATTTTTTTCATGGTAAATAAGAAACCGCTTCCGTTTTAATGTATAATAAATTAACTTTTGGATCAAAAAAGAAATGGGGAAAAGACTATGAGAATTGATAATATTCATCAAGCGTTAAAACAGTTTCACGTACAAAATCCAAGTAGCAAAGCAACCTTGTTGCCCGCAACGGCGTCGCAATTAAGTCAGGCCTCTGGCTATACCCGAACCGCTGTTAGTGAAGAGCTTTCAGAATTAGTGAGAAAAGACCAAGTCGTTAAAGTTAAATCTAGACCAGTGTTATTTTTTGATAAAGACTACTTAGAGGAACAGTTTCCTTTTTTTAAAAGTAGCACGTGCTACGATTCCCTCGCTTCGCTGCAAGAGGACATTTATCAACAGACAGAACAGATACATAAGAAAAAGCAGCTACTGAAAATGAATCCATTTGCGAACGTAATTGGTTTTGATGGGAGCTTAGCAGACGCCATCAAGAAGTTGAAAGCCGCTATTTTATATCCGCCTAATGGCTTGAATATTTTACTTACTGGAGAATCTGGGGTTGGGAAAACCTTAATTGCAGAACAATTACACCAATTTTATCAAGTTAAAATGAACCAAGAAGTTCCGTTTATTTATTTTAATTGTGCAGAATATTTCAACAATCCAGAATTATTAACTTCGCATCTGTTTGGCTATAAAAAAGGCAGTTTTACTGGTGCCGTCAATGACCAAAAAGGCTTAGTGGAGTTGGCAGATGGCGGTTTTTTATTTTTAGATGAAGTCCATCGATTAACGAGCGAAGGCCAAGAAAAATTGTTTACAGTTTTGGATAAAGGGTATTTTACACGGATGGGCGAAGCCGAAAAACAAAGAAATGTATCGATAAAATTTATTTTTGCAACAACCGAAGCCGTCAATCAACATTTTTTGAAAACGTTTTTAAGAAGGATCCCTGTGACATTAGCCATTCCAGCTTTAGCCGAGCGCTCTTTGAAAGAAAAAATTCAATTGATTTTGTCCTTTTTCTTAGAAGAAAGTCAACGGATTCAAAAGAATATCCATATTCGTTATGAGGCGTTGAAACAATTAACGTTTACTCATTTTGAAGCCAACGTTGGTGAATTGAAAGCGGCGATTCAATTTATGAGCGCACAAGCCTATTTAGAAGTGTTCGACCAATTAACGGAAACTATTTGCATTGAAGCAAACGAGGGGACAGTCAAAGAGCAACCTGATGTAGAAAGTCTGCTGGCTTTTAATGAGTGGATACCTAACGATGGCCTCACGATTCAATACAACCATTTTTATTTAAGCAGTCAAGAGTTACTTAAATCAGAAAGTCTGAAAAATGATCGTTTTTATAATTTTCTATTGAAAGAATATGCGGATTTGAAAAAATTAACTCTTTCGACAGAGGATGCGCTAGCAATCATGCAAAACAAAGTCGAGCAACTTTATGATATGGATATTTTTGCTCAAGAACCGCTAGCCATAGAGGCCATTGACGAAACATTGCAGCCAAAAATTCAAGAAGCCATTGTCTTTTTTGAACAATTAATCCAAGAAAAATTGACAGAGGATTTCCAGAATATTTTAATTGTCCACCTTTATTCTGCTGTTTTTTATTCTGCACAAATGAATGAAACATTTTATTCAGATACCAAAAATATCTATTCTGGCAAAGTAACCCAGTATCAAGCTGCTAAGACCATGGTGGACTTTCTACAAGCATTGTTTGGGATTTCTTTTGCTGATACGGAAATCCTCTTTTTTGATCTATTTATTCGTAAAGTCACAGCTAAAAAAAGAGCGCACTCAGTTGAAGAAAACTGTGGCGTTATCGTCGTTGCTCATGGTACCGCGACGGCCAGCAGCATGGTTGAGTACACCAACCTTCTGTTCTCAACAACTGTCATGCGTGCAGTTGATATGCCGATTAATCAATCAGTGGAAGAAACATTAGAAAAAGTCCGTGCAATTGTAAAGCAAAATCAGTATAAAAAAATTATTTTAATGGTGGACATCGGTTCCCTGGTTTACTTTGGTAATGCTATCAGTCAAACGTTTCAAATGGAAGTGCTGCTAATTAGCAATATCAATCTCTTAACATTGCTAGAAGTGGCCCGAGAAGTCATTTATGAATCGACGGCATTTGAGTATCTATTACCAGTCTTAAAAGAAAAAAATCATCGCGCCTTGATCTGCAGTAAAGGTCGCTTCAACGAGGCAAAAGTTCTCATTATTTCCTGTCTAACTGGCATGGGGACTGCTATTAAAATTGAACAGTTGTTACTAAAAACTTTTCCTAATGAATTACTAACGAATGTACGCATCATTACTTTAGAGAAAAGAGAAGTGGAAGACATTGATCGTTTGCATTCTTTTGTTCGGAAAGAAGAGAAAATCGTTGGTATCATTGGCACCGTAAAGACAGAAGTGCCAGATATTCCGTTTATTTCTTTACAAGATTTACTATCGAAGCGGGGCATTCAGCTAGTTTTCGAATTATTAGGCCATCATTTAGAAGAAAAACAAAACCAAGAGTTACTAAAAAAAGTTTCAGCTAAATATATTCAAGGATTATCAATCGAAGCTATTACAGACTTACTAACGGTTTTGAATCCTACAACCATTTCGATCGAATTAGCTAAGATTTATTCAGATATTTGCTTACAAACTAAAATAAAAAGTGACGAAAAGATTTTACTTCGTTTTATCATTCATTGTGCTTGTATGTTAGAACGGCAATTGCTAAATCCAGAATATGACCCGACAGCTTATGAAGTGTCATACCGAGAGTTGCCAGAAGCAGTATCTGTCATAAAAATGGCGTTTCGACCGCTTGAAGTGTCCTATAATTTGTTGATTCCACCTTTGGAAGTGCGCTATATTTATGAATTGCTCTTTGAAAAGGCTTAATTCAAACGAAAATGAAAGTTGGCACACTTATTGCTTTTAATAAAATGATTAATTAGCAAAGGAGTTTGTTTATGGAAAATGAACCAATTTTACTTTTAACACACAATGGTTGGGGCTTGGAATTAGTCAAAAGCGTCCAGATGATTGTTGGAGAAGTCACAAATGTACATGAAGTTGCATTACAAGCAGAGGATTCACTGGGGGATTATTTAGAACGAGTCACAGAAAAAATTGACCAATTAACGTGGCACAACCAGTTGCTAATTTTAACAGATGTTAAAGGCGGCACACCTAGTAACGTTGCATTACGTTTATCAAAAGATTATGACCTCCTGATTGTGTCAGGATTATGCACATCGTTATTATTAGAATCCGTCATGAAACAAAGTGGTCCTGGATTTCGTTTACAAGATGCAGAGATGATTCAACAAGCAGCAGTAGACAGTTGTCAAATTTTAGAAATTCCAAAATAAGAAAGTACAGGTGAACAGAATGTCAAAAATCGTATTAACAAGAGTCGATAGTCGTTTAATCCATGGACAAGTAGTGACTAAATGGTTACAACAATCAGGTGCAAATGAAATTTTGGTAGTGAGTGATGAACTAGAGCAAGATGAATTTTTACAAAGTATTTATTTAATGGCGGCGCCTCCAGGGGTTTCTGTAGTAATTAAAGGGATTGAAAGTGCCAAAGAATATTGGGAATTGCAAGAAAAGGAAGAGAAAAAGGTGTTATTTTTAGTGCCAGATTTAACGACCTTAAAAGCGATGGTGGACCAAGAAATTATTAAAGAGGAGATTCAAGTTGGTGGCTTAGGTGGCGGACCAAATCGGAAAAATGTTTTAAAAAATATCAATTTATCTGAAGAAGATGTTGCAATTTTGACTGAACTTTTAACGAAGGGCATCCATGTTTTCTTCCAAGCGATTCCCGAAGAAAATCCCCTACCAATTCAAAAATTAATTGAAAAATATCAATCACTATAATCAGAGAAAAAGGAGAGAATCATATGGGCGTTTTAGGTGTTTCAATTATTATGGGACTTTATTATTGGTTTGCACGTTTGCGTTTTGGGTACACATTTTCAGGCATGCTGTCTCAGCCATTAGGTGCAGCGTTGGTGGCTGGTTTAGCAACAGGAAAACTTAGTGAAGCAATGGTTGTGGGTGCGGGGATTCAACTTGTTTATCTCGGAGTTACCTCCACACCGGGCGGCAATGTGCCTAGTGATCCGGCTTTAGCTTCAGCAATTGCGATTCCGATTGCTTTAGGTGTGGGAATGAATGCCGAAGCTGCCGTTGCACTAGCTGTTCCTTTTGGTGTGTTAGGCGTCTTTATGGATCAATTACGGCGCACCATCAATGCGACGTGGGTGCATATGGCTGATAAATATGCGGAAGAGTTAAATTATGGGGG
The DNA here is from genome assembly GCF_050548355.1 of Enterococcus sp. AZ011. Taxonomy (NCBI): domain Bacteria; kingdom Bacillati; phylum Bacillota; class Bacilli; order Lactobacillales; family Enterococcaceae; genus Enterococcus; species Enterococcus sp. AZ011. The sequence continues at coordinate 2,451,996 of NZ_CP172959.1, read as the reverse complement.
GATTTACCGAGCTGCGTTTGTTTATCCAGCTTTAGCGGGATTTTTAATTCGCTTTCCGTTGGTTTTTGCGGCGAACTTTTTTGGTCAATCTGTGGTGAATAAAGTCTTAGAAGTTATCCCAGCATGGTTGATGCACGGCTTTGAAGTAATGGGTGGTATTTTACCAGCGTTAGGCTTCGCCTTAACAATTATGGTAATTGGCAAGAAAAATTTGATTCCTTATTTTTTAATTGGTTTTGTTGCAGTAGTATATTTTGGCGCAGAAGTTATGGCCGTCGCTATTTTAGGAATCTGTATTGCCTTTTTAGTTAGAAACAAGGCATTGAGTGAGGAGGCAGCATAATGGAACAAATGACACAAGCAAATGAACAACAATTGGAACAGAAAAAAATTACTAAAAAAGAATTATCCAAAGCCTTTTGGATTTATCAACTAGGCTGTGAATTATCCAATTCTTATGAACGTCTTCAAAGTTTAGTTTTTTGTGCATCGATGATTCCTGCAATTAAAAAACTTTACGCAGACGATGAAGAACAACAAAGAGAAGCTCTGAAACGTCATTTGAATTTTTTTAATACTGAAGGAACAGTAGGGGCTTCCATTCAAGGGATTGCAATTGCTATGGAGGAAGAAAAATCCAATGGCGCAGCGATCTCTGATACGGCGATCACATCGATTAAAACTGGGCTGATGGGTCCGCTGGCTGGGATTGGCGATTCAATTATTTGGGCAGCATTAATGCCGTTAATCATTTCCATTTTTATTCCAATGGCTAAAGGAGGTAACGTGATTGGAAGTATCGGTCCGTTGGTTCTGTACACAGCCATTACGTTATACATCAGTTGGACGTTAGTGAATAAGTCCTATACATTAGGGCGTAATTCAATCTTAAGTTTGTTAAAAGACGGCAAAATTAAGCAAGTCATTTATTCAGCAAATGTTTTAGGAATGATGATGATGGGCGCTTTAAGTGCGAGTTATGTTAAAATTGCTAGCCCGATGACGTTTAAAGTTACTGGCGGTGCCACGATTGTTTTACAAGATATCCTAGATCAAATTATGAAAGGGTTACTTCCTTTAGCAGCAGTCATGGCTATTTATTTCTTCATGGTAAAAAAAGGCCCACGTTACGGTATCATTATCGGTACGATTGTCTTAGTTAGTTTGGTCACTTCATTCTTTGGTTTGTTATAAAGGAGAAAATAATGAATAGTTACGAAAAATTCCACTTAAAAGAAGTCATTAATGCTTCTGGGAAAATGACCATTCTAGGTGTCTCCAAAGTTTCGGAGGCAGTCCTAGCAGCTCAACGATTCGGCGGCGAACATTTCTTTGAAATGAGTGAACTTAGTGTGCAAACAGGGGCCTTTTTAGCCGACCTGTTGAAGGTAGAAGATGCCCAAATCGTTTCCTCGGCTTCGGCGGGGATTGCCCAATCGGCGGCTGCCTTGATTGGAAAAGGCAGCTTGTACCACGCGTATCATCCCTATACAGAAAAAATCGAACAGCGAGAGATTGTTTTACCTAAAGGGCACAACGTGGACTATGGCACGCCTGTAGAAGTTATGGTAGCGCAAGGCGGCGGCCAAGTGGTGGAAGCTGGCTACGCCAACATGTGCAGTCCAGAACACGTGGAAATGATGATTTCTGAAAAAACAGCGGCCATTCTATACATCAAAAGCCACCATACCGTGCAAAAAAGTATGCTGACGGTGGCCGAAGCGGCCAAAGTGGCGCAACGCCACAAGGTGCCGCTAATTGTTGACGCGGCAGCAGAAGAAGATCTTTTCAAATACACTGAAGCAGGCGCTGATTTGGTGATTTACAGCGGCGCCAAAGCCATTGAAGGGCCAAGTGCCGGTTTAGTGGTCGGGAAAAAAGAATACATTGACTGGGTGCGCCTACAAGGCAAAGGCATTGGTCGAGCAATGAAAATTGGCAAAGACAATATCCTAGGCTTTACGCAAGCAGTGGAAGAATACTTGGCGCATGGCAGTGAATCAGGGGCTTCGATGCAAGAACGCTTAAAACCGTTTGTTGAAGCTATCAACAACTTGTCAGATTTAACCGCCAAAATCGTCCAAGATGGCGCTGGCCGAGACATTTATCGCGCCAGTGTTAAAGTGGACGGCAGAAAAACTGCCAAGGAAGTCATCCAAGCATTAAAAGCAAAAAGTCCAGCCATTTATACGCGAGAATATCAAGCCAACAATGGCATCATTGAGTTTGACATTCGTTCTGTCAATCAAGAAGAAATGAACAAAATCGTGCAACGATTACAAGAAATTATGGACACAAAGGAGAAATAAGTCATGTCATTAAAACCTAATTATTTAGAAGAACGCATTTGTTTAAACGTCTTAGCCAATTCAGTAGAAAATGCCCAAGCCTGTTATGAAGCAGCAGAAGGGCATGTTGTGTTAGGCGTCCTTTCAAAAAACTATGAAACCGATGAAGCAGCCATTGACGATATGAAAAAATACCAAGCAGCAACCAACAACGCTTTATCTGTCGGTTTAGGAGCTGGTGATCCAAATCAAAGTCAAATGGTGGCTCGCTTATCAGAAGTTTTACAACCGCAACACGTGAACCAAGTCTTCACAGGTGTCGGCGCTTCGCGGGCCTTACTTCGTCAAGACGAAACAGTGATTAATGGCTTGGTTTCACCCACAGGCAAAGTTGGCTATGTCAACATTGCGACAGGTCCGTTAAGCTCGGGTGCGCCAGCGGCGGAAGTGCCTATCGAAACCGCCATCAAATTGTTGAAAGACATGGGGGGCAGTTCCATTAAATATTTCCCGATGAAAGGCTTGGCTCACAAAGAAGAATACCAAGCAGTAGCAGCAGCTTGTGCCAAGTATGACTTTTATTTAGAGCCAACAGGGGGCATTGATTTAGAAAACTTTGAAGAAATTGTTCAAATTGCGGTGGATGCCGGCGTTAAAAAAATCATTCCTCATGTCTACAGCTCAATTATCGATCAAGAAACAGGGGACACTAGAACAGAAGACGTGAAAACGTTACTAACCATGATGAAAAACACATTGAATAAGTAAAGGGCCAATCTTTAGTTGACTTTCTCCACCAGATTTGCTACTCTCAAGTGGAGAATAAATAAAAAACAACAAATGAATGTGGGGTATTTTGGTGAGTGTCGTAGGTATCTAATTGATAAGTTGAATAACCAGTGAACCAAGCAAGGTTTATTTGGTGTGCTTAGAAAGTGATACCTGTCAGTCATCTCATTTACTAAATACCTCCTTTAAAAGAGGTTTCTTTAGTAACCTTTATCCAATGATAAAGAGGACAGCGGTAGAACGCTGTCCTCTTTTTTCTATAGAAACTGGTTTTTATTTAAAGGCGCCAGGTATTCTTTTCGTGATAGAAAGGAAGAAAAAACAAATGAATCATGAAACCATTCAAAAATTACAATTTACAACAATTCTTAAAGAAGTTCAAACACGTGCGATTGGCGAGTATAGTAAAGAACGGTTGGCGAAAATGGTCCCTGCAACACGTTTAGAAACAGTGCAGTCCCGCTTAACGGAAACAACCGAGGCCCGCTTAATTATTGATAGCGGACAACACGTCCCTTTCATGGGCTTGAGCCAAATTACCCGCTTGCTTCAACAAGTGAAAAAAGGCTTAATCCTTACACCAAACGAATTGATTGAGGTGGCTGACTTTTTAAGAAGTAGTCAGCGAATCCAGAAGTTTTTTGAAAAAAATCAATACCAAACACCACGCCTATTTAGTTACAGTCAGCACTTAGCTGATTTCAGAGCAATTGAAGAACAAATTTATACGAAAATCCATAATCAAAAAGTTGCCACCGATGCTTCTCGACAACTTCGGAAAATCCGGCGTCAAATCAATGAATGCCAACAAGAAATTGAAACAAAAGTCACCAAATTTTTACGTAATAAAAATAATCAACTGTATATTCAAGAAAATATGATGGTGAAAAAAGGGGAACATTACACGGTACCAATCAAAGCTAGCTATAAAAATAAGGTTTCAGGCACAATCATTGAGCAATCCAATAAAGGACAAACGGTCTTTATTGAACCTGTAGCAATTAGTAAATTAAATGAACAATTGACACTCTTAAAAGCGGAAGAAACAGCGGAAGAATATCAAATTTTGGCGGAACTAACAGGGTTAATCAATGAGCAAGAACGACTAGTCGATCAAGCCGTCGATACAATGACCACCTTAGATATTATTTTTGCACGAGGAAAGTATAGTCGCGAAATTGGTGGGATTACGCCAAAAGTAAACAAAGAAGAACGCTTGCGCATTGTTCAAGGAAAACACCCTCTTTTATTAGAACACGCAGTACCATTGACGTTTTCTTTAGGAGCAGAGTATCGAGGACTTGTCATTACAGGTGCCAATGCTGGTGGTAAAACGGTTGTCTTGAAAACAGTTGGCTTATTGACTGTCATGACACAATTTGGGTTGCAAATTCCAGCACAAGCGGGCACAGAGATTCCAGTATTAGATGAAATTTTTGTCGATATTGGTGATCAGCAAAATCTGGAAAATGCGTTAAGCACTTTTTCTGGGCACATGAAAAATATTGCGGAAATGTTGCGTAACGTTAAGCGACACACGCTTGTTTTATTAGATGAAATTGGCAGTGGAACCGAGCCGAACGAAGGAGCTGGCTTAGCGATTGCTATCATGGAAACGATGTATCAAAAGGGAGCCTTGGTAGTTGCAACGACCCATTATGGTGAAATTAAACGTTTTGCCCAAGAGCATGACGATTTTGTGCCCGCCGCAATGGCCTTCGATCGTGAAACATTAACGCCCAAATATCAATTGAAAATTGGTGAAGTTGGCGATAGTCAGGCGCTTTGGATTGCACGTAAAATGAAGATGGAGCCACAGCTCATTGAAAAGGCGGCTCATTATATTCAGCGGAAAGAATACCCTACTAATCGAAGTCTATTTAAACCCCTGAAAGCAAAAGAAACGACCTTTGCCACGTTTGTAGAAGAAACAGACCGTTATCAAAAAGGTGATCGTGTCCTATTGACAGAAACACAACAAATTGGGTTGGTTTTTACAGATGAGGGTGAACAAGAAATCCAAGTATTTGTGAATGATAAAATTGAAAATGTACCACGAAGACGATTGAAATTACAAGTGAAAGCACAAGATCTATATCCGCAAGACTATGATTTAGAAAGTTTATTTACAGATTTCCATGAACGAAAGAAACTCAAAGATATTGAACGCGGCTCAAAAAAAGCGCAGAAACAATTACGCAAAGAGGCCGAAAAAAGAGCAGCAAGACGCGACAAATAAGGAACTTAACAGAAGCAACACAACAACTTAACACTTTGTTTACTTGTTATTTATCAGAAATCAACTAAGACTTGTTATAGTCAATGTATGGGTAGATATGAAGGAGGAAACAAGGAAATGAAGAAAAGAGCTTTGCTAGGGGTTACCTTATTAACATTCACAACATTAGCGGGTTGTACAAATTTATCTGAACAGAAAAGCGGCGAAAAACAAACAGAGGTTGCTGAAGCGAAGACAACTGAATCTGAAAAAGCACCAGTAAAAAATGTTATTTTTATGATTGGAGATGGCATGGGGAATCCGTATACAACGGGCTATCGCTATTTCAAAGCCAATCACTCAGACAAGCGTGTTCCCCAAACAGTTTTTGATACCTATTTAGTTGGGCAACAAGCCACTTATCCAGAAGATGAAGAAGAGAATGTCACCGATTCAGCGTCCGCAGCGACAGCGATGGCTGCTGGAGTGAAAACCTACAATAATGCTATTGCGCTCGATAATGACAAGTCCAAAACAGAAACAGTGCTGGAACGTGCGAAAAAAGTGGGGAAATCAACGGGGCTTGTAGCAACATCTGAAATAACACATGCAACCCCTGCTGCATATGGCGCACATAATGTTTCACGCAAAAATATGGCAGAAATCGCCGATGACTATTTTGATGATCAAATCGACGGACAACACAAAGTCGATGTGTTACTTGGCGGCGGCTCCGAATTATTTGCCCGGAAAGATCGTGATTTAGTCAAAGAATTTTCCCAAGCGGGTTATGGTCATGTCACAGACAAAAAGTCGTTAAATGAAAACCAAGACGACAAAATTTTAGGCTTGTTTGCACCAGGCGGGCTACCTAAAATGATTGACCGAACGGAAGAAGTTCCTTCATTAGCTGATATGACAGAAGCGGCTCTTCAACGGTTAGATAAAAATGAAAAAGGTTTCTTTTTAATGGTTGAAGGTAGTCAAATTGATTGGGCCGGGCATAGCAATGATATTGTTGGCGCGATGAGCGAAATGCAAGACTTCGAAGCGGCGTTTGAGAAGGCCATCGATTTTGCCAAAAAAGATGGTGAAACATTGGTGGTTACAACTGCAGATCATTCAACAGGGGGCTTGTCTTTAGGCAAAGGAGATCAATACAACTGGTTGACGGAGCCTTTACATGCGGCAAAACGCACGCCTGATTTCATGGCAGAAGAAATTATTAAAAATGGTAATGTGGAAAAAACAGTGACTGAGTATATTGATTTTCAATTAAGTGAGGCTGAATTGAAAGCAGTGAAAACAGCGTCGGAGTCAAAAGATGTTGAAAAAATCGCTCAGGCATTAAGAAAGATTTTTGATGAACGTTCGAATACTGGTTGGACTACTGGCGGACACACAGGAGAAGATGTAAATGTCTATGCTTATGGCCCACAAGCAGAAGCTTTTTCAGGACAAATTGATAATACAGACCAAGCGAAGATTATTTTTGGCTTAGTAGATGGCACCGGGCAAAAAGCTGAGATTAAAGATAAAGGTATTGGCAAATAACAAAATGAAGAAAAAGCAGAACGTATAGAAGTTCTGCTTTTTCTTCATTGAAGGCATAAAAATTTTATCTCTGTTATAATGAAGGTAACCAGATAAAAGTGAGGTCAAATAATGAAAAAAATGCATGTTGAAAGTGAATTTGCACCGTTACGTTCAGTTGTTTTAGCACAATCGCAATTTTGTTTACCAGATAAATTTGATGAAGCGGATACGACTTTTTTAACAGAGGAAAATGCCCGTTTAACACAGAATAATGAAGGGCGTGATTTAGCAGACTTTGCACCAGAACAACAAGTGCGTTGGGAAAAAGAAAAAGAAGTCATGCAAGGAGTATTAGAATATTATGGCGTAGAAGTATTTCGTCCACGTTTATTGACAACCTATGAAAAAGAACATGGCGAGGAATTGGGCGTAGGATATAGTAACTTCTTTTCACGAGACCCTTTTTTTACAATTGGCAATCTCTTAATAGAAGGAAACTTAAGATTTCAACACCGTCGACAAGAAATTTTACCAATTCGTCCGATTATTCAGCAGTGGACACAAGAAGCAGAAGGCTATTATTTTGCTGCGCCACAACCTGACATTTCTGAAGGGGCTCTAAGTGAAGCAGGTCCCTTTATTGAAGGCGGCGATGTTTTAGTTCTAGGAACAACAATTTTTGTGGGCTACTCTGGCTTGGCAAGTAACTTAGCAGGAATTCAGTGGTTAGCCAATATGATTGGTCATTTTGGTTATGAAGTGGTGCCGGTTCGGTTACATCCGCATATTCTCCACTTAGATTGTGCGTTAAGCTTGTTGAGAGAAGGCCTGATGATTGTTTGTGAAGAGGCCTTTTTGGATGGACTTCCTGCGCAATTAGCCAACTGGGAAAAAATTCACGTTACTTTGCAAGAAGCAGCGTATTTAGTGACAAATGGTCTACCGCTTAACGAAGAAACGTATATAACGGACCAATCGTTTACAACCTTAATTCCTCAAATAGAAGCAAAAGGTATCAAAGTTGAGGCAATTGATTACCATGTTTCTAGAATGTTAGGTGGTTCTTTCCGTTGTACAACGCAAGCTTTGATTAGAGAATAGTCAGCGAGTGATTATCAATTTTCGTAAGAAAAAATGTACGTTTTGTCTATGAAAACGATATAATTTTAGTTTTCACTATTTTTTTTTAAAATATTGAGGAAATTTTGATTTAATAAATGCGAGAAAACGTCAAAATGTTAGTATTTGCTACTAATATTTTGACGTTTTCTCGCTGTTTTTTTATAAAATCACCACTTTATATATAAAAAAAAACGATATCTTTTTTGAAAATTACGTTTTCAAAGACACAAAAAGTCGTTGGAACCTTGCTGTTATAGTAAATTCATTTTTTTTGCATGAGGTGTTTAAAATTTGAAATCACAAGCAGTCTTTTTTTCGCTATACTTAGTTTACGTTCTACTGAGATAGAAAAGTTTTTCACTTTTTTATTCATTAATTAACCAAGATATAAAGGAGAGAGTAAAATGAAGAAAAAAACATTGGTAACTTTATTTGCAGGAACAGCTATTTTAGGGGCAAGCATCGCTCCTGCAGCAGCGCATGCAACAACGACTGGTACAACACCAGCAAACGTAGAGATGACAAGTGGTTCATTACCAGGCGGTACGGGTGATGGAGATGACGGAAGCACACAAGAGCCAGGACCAGGTACGAATACTAACTTTGATTTGTTATATGTTCCAACAGAATTCAAATTTGCTTCGACAGAAGTTAGTTCTGATTTATCAGCGATTTCGTTAGATGCGACAGGTACCCAAACAAAACGTTATGGTGTCGGGGATGTTCGTGGAACACAAGCGGGTTGGTCAGTTACTGCCGGCGTTGCTGAAATGAAAAACGGTACTGCTACGTTAGAAGGTTCAATTACCTTTGCACAAACAGGAGCGGTAGCGAAATATGATGAAACAACAACAAAATACTCACGTGATGTGGCTGCCTTTGCAGCAGATCCAGGAAGTCCTGAATTTGCTGGAACAACTATTCCAGTAGGTGGAGCAGCTGTATCAATTGCTACAGCAGCAGTTGGTAAAGGTCAAGGTACATGGGATTCTGAATTATCAAATGTAAAATTAAACATTACAACACCTAGTTCACAAATTACAAATGGTGCGTATACAGGTAACGTAACTTGGACATTAGTGGCTGCGCCATAAACAGTTACTAACGAGAATACTGCATTACTAGAAAAGGAGCTGCGCAGTGGTGCACGGCTCCTTTTCGATACATAGGAGGAACAAATAATGAAGACAATGCGCTGGCTAATCGTCACAGTTTTTATTTGTGTGATGGCATTAAGCATCCCTTCTGCTGTACAAGCAGAAGAAGCGGATGACAACATGAATACAAAATTTACAGTTAAACCCAATATTCCTGAGAATCAAGCGAAAAATACGCAATCCTACTATGATCTCATTGTAAAACCAGGACAGAAACAAGAAGTCGAATTATCATTAATTAATAAAACAGATGAAGAATTGACGATTGATTTAAATTTGGCGAATGCTGTGACGAATGACAATGGTTTAATTGTGTACAATGATTTCGAGAAAAAACCAGATTCAAGTTTAAAAGTACCTTTGACAACATTAATTAAATTACCTGAGGAACATGTAAAAGTTCCCGCTAAGAAAACCGTAACAGCCAAAATGACTGTCGAAATTCCAGCGAATGGTTTCCAAGGATTAGTTTTGGGTGGTGTTTATGCTTCGCTTGCAGAAGATGAAAAGGAAGAAAAAGGAAAATCAACGGGTTTAACCAGTCGATATGGATTTAATGTAGCAATTGCTTTACGAATGTCAGAAGATACACCGATGTATCTAGCAGAGACTCTTCAATTAGTTAAATTAGTTCCGACCATTGCTTTAGGAAATAAATCGGTCCAAGCGGTTATTCAGAATCCGACATCCGCTATTTTTCCTGAAGTACGTTTAGAAGGAAAAGTAACGAAAAAAGGCGAAACGAAAGAATATGCCAAACGGATTTTACCAAGTGTTCGTTTTGCGCCAAATTCGACGATGAACTTCCATTTAGATTTCGGGAAAGAAGATGTTCGTCCAGGAACCTATATTTTTGAAGGAAAAGCGGTCTTGAAAGAAGATGAACAACAAGTGTGGCCGTTTAAGCAAGAATTTACCATCAGTAGTCAAGAAGCCAAAAAATTAAATAAAGAAGCAGTAGTGAAATTGGTCCTACCGACTTGGTGGAATCAAGCTTTTTATGGCTTGTTAGCTGCAACAATTGTGAGTCTAATTCTAGCTATTTGGCGTTTTACGCAACAGAAAGCAACACTGAAACAACAAGCCTATTTACAACAAGAAAAACAGGCAGCCTTGAAAAATAGACAAGGAGTGCGCGATGATGACAGCGAAAAGTAAAGGATCACTTCTGGTGACATTGGGAATACTTTTAACCGTCAGCATTGCGATTCTGACCGCTTCTTCTGAGAGCTTTGCAGAAGAAGCGGGACAAACGAATATCGGTGTGACGTTTTATGGAGGGAAGGCACCCCTAAAAACGAAAGTTGGCACTAAGTCAACAGAACAACCAGTCACTAATAAAGATAAAAAAACGTCACAACAACAAGACAAAGTGAGCAGAAAAACCACTGCTAAAACGAATCCGAATAATGCACAGACGTCATTACCAAGGACAGGTGAACGAAATAGCACGTGGCTTTACAGCCTTGGTATTGCATGTTTACTCGTAGTACTAACAAGTTTCTATTATTTGAATAAAAAAAGGAAAAAGAAAAAATAATGTGCTGTTTTTATAAACAGAGTCAATTGTAGAAGGAGGAATATAGATGGAGATTACGATGTGGATTTGGATTTGTGCTGGCTTGGCCGTCCTTTGTTTTGCTTTGTTTTTACTGTTCTTAGTAAATAGCATGAATTTTGTTCATCAAGCAAAGCCTAAGCAGTCTTTAGTAAAACAATCAATGTTTAGTTGGCTGCTTCTGGTGATGTGTGGCGGCTGGGTAGCGGTGGCTATCTTGCTGAATATCGCATTACAAACACAATTAACATAAAGAAAACCCGTTGTAAGTTTTTAAGAAACTTGCAACGGGTTTTTGTTAACTTTAAAATAAAGAACGGTACAATTTATCAAAAAAGTACAGTAGACATTTGTACCCAACTTAGATAGAAAATAAAGCGCTATCATTATATGATGATTACAGGAGGAGGACACAGCTGTGAATTATAAAATAAGTTATCTCCTTGACGAGTATGCAGGGCAAAAAATTGCGCTCTCTTTGGCTCAACAAATAACCGATCTTTCGCAACGAGAATTAGTGACACAACTTTCGACAATAGGCGGAGAAGTTCAACAGAATACCGTCAGCATTCCAAACCTTTCCGCAAATGAATGGGGAAAACAACTTTTTCAACAACATCAAGTGATTTATAGCGAAACAGAAAGACAAGCACTTATTTTTTTGCTCACTTATTCAGAAATCGAAGAACTATCGGTGTATCATTACCAAAATTTTTTAGACGTTTCGAAAGGCACTATTTTAGCGGATATCAAAAAAGTACGACACCAACTAGCAACTGAAAACATTGCTTTATCCTACGAACGAAAACGAGGGTTTTACCTAGAAGGAGATGAATTTCGGATTCGTCGTTTCGGGAAAAATTGGCTTGCCCGCCTCTTACAACAAAAGTCGGGCACCTTCGCTTTATTTTGCTGGCTCAGTCAGCATCAAATGAGCCAATACGCAAAAATACGTGACGGCATTCAATTAGCCGTCCAGGAAGCGCAGCTTCAACTGGTACCCAGCAGATTGGATGAAATTAGTTACTTTCTTGCTTTTTCTCAAAAAAGATTAGGCAAATATGGAACAGTCGTCTGGCCTGAGAACCAGTTAATTCAGTCCTTACGCGCTTATCCCGTCAGTCGTCGTATTTTAAGTGATTTAGTTGGGCCTGTGGCGAATATAGAAACTGAGAGTCTTTTTTTCACGATTTGTTTAATGACAGCCTTGCAAGGAGAATTGCGAGATACGAAGTTAGAGTTTTTATTAGATATTTCTGGTGAAATTATTCGGAAAATGGAATTATTGGCCGTTGTTCAATTTGAACAGCCTCGTGAATTGCTCATGAATGTGTATTATCATCTGGTTCCTGCCTATTTTCGGATTAACTATGGCTTTTACTTACCAAATGTTTTAATCAAGGATATTCGACAATCGTATCGGTCGCTTTATCATCTTTGTGAACAAGCGTTAGCTCCTTTAGAAAAATTAACGAAACGGTCAATCCCGTCAGAGGAAATCGGTTTTTTTACCATATTATTTGGTGGAGAAATTTTCGGCCAAAAAAATGAACAGCGGCAAGAAAAGCTAAAAGCGCTAATTGTTTGTCCCAGTGGCATCAGTTCTTCGTTGATTTTGCAATCGGAATTGCGTCGGCTATTTCCAATGATTGAATTTAAAGAAACGAATGCGGTGAGGGAAATAGAGAATGTGTCTGAAAAAAGCTATGACATCATTTTCTCAACGGTCCCTATTGAAACAGCCAAAAAGGTTTATCTTACCAAGCCCATTATGAGCTCTTTGGAGAAAAATCAATTGATGCACCAAGTTCAATCAGATTGGCTATTGCCAGGTATTTCCATGCCAGATGTTAAAGATATTTTAGATGCGTTAAAACCTTATATTTCCTTAAAAAAAGGAGTCACAGAAGCGCAGTTATATCGTGTCTTGCATCGTAAAATGAACAAAATTTTAGAAAAAGAGGAGGATCTGCGTCCAATGTTATCGGAATTATTAACAACAGAAACAGTCCAAGTCCTGCCTGAAGTTGCAGACTGGCGAGCGGGAATTACAGAAGCTGCCAAGCCGTTATTAAAAAATGGCAGTATTACGGAAAAGTACATTGATGCGATGATTCAAAAAGTCGAATCGTTTGGGCCATTTATCCATATCTGTCCAGACGTAGCATTGCCTCATGCGCGACCAGAAGATGGCGTTAATCAATTAGGTATGTCATTACTAAAAATCCAAAAAAGTGTCGATTTATTAGAAGATCCTAAGCATGAAATTCACCTTTTTATTTGTTTAGCTGCTTCAGATAACGAAACACATTTACGGGCCTTATCTAGTCTGACAAAAATTCTATCAAAAAAAGAATCATTACATCGCTTAGTGGCGGCTGAAACCGTCCCAGAAATACTATCAATTATCCAAGAAGGAGAGAAATAAGATGAAGATTTTTACAGTTTGTCAAAGTGGTTTAGGAACAAGTTTTATGGTGCAAATGAATATCCAACAAATTTTAGAGGAAGTCGGTGTTGATACAGATAATTTTCAAATTGATCACACAGATGTCGGGAGTGCCAGTGGCGATATGGCTGATTACTTCTTTGTCGAAAAAACATTGCAAGATGCTTTAGGGTCAATTCCTGCTGAAAAAATCATTCCTTTAAATGCGATTATTGATTACGATGAAACGAAGGAGAAAGTCTTGAAAGTTTTAGATGACAATGGCATTGCACATCAATAAGAAGGAGGAAAAACATGGAAACTTTATTGAATTTATTTGTTTCAATTGTTAGCCAGCCAGCGATTCTGGTTTCATTAATTGCTTTGTTGGGATTAGTTTTACAGAAAAAGAAATTTTCTGATGTTGTTCAAGGAACGTTGAAAACATTCGTCGGCTTCTTAGTTTTAATTGGTGGCGCAGGGCTATTGGCGAACTCATTAACGCCCTTTGCGGAGATGTTCCAAACCGCGTTAAATACACAAGGCGTGGTGCCTAGTAATGAAGCAGTTGTAGCGATTGCCTTGCAACAATATGGGACACCAACTGCTCTGATTATGTTGGTGGGCATGGTTGTTAATATTCTGTTGGCGCGTTTTACACGTTTTAAATATATCTTTTTGACAGGTCAAGCGATGATGTACGTTTCGTGTTTGACAGCCGTTATTTTAGTGGGGGCCGGTTTTAGCGTTAGTTTGCCAATGATTCTTTTAGGTGGTTTATTTGAAGGAACTTTATTAACAGTGACACCTGCTCTTTGTCAGCCCTTTATGAAACAAATTACTGGAAATGATAAAGTAGCAATGGGGCATACAGGGAATATTGGTTATGCGGCAAGTGGCTTTATTGGAAAAGTCTTTGGGAATAAAGAAAAGTCAACGGAAGATATTAAAATTCCTAAAAGTTTTGGTTTTTTAAGAGACTCAACCATCTCAATTATGATTTTGATGTCGATTGTCTATGTGATTTTGGCTTTGCTGGCTGGGACAGGCTATGTCGAGCATGAGTTAAGCAATGGCGAAAATGCGATCATCTTTTCATTAATTCAAGCAGGAACCTTTACGGCTGGTTTCGTTGTGGTTTTACAGGGTGTGCGGATGGTTTTAGGAGAAATTGTGCCAGCTTTCCAAGGAATTGCTAAAAAATTAGTGCCTAATTCTAAACCAGCACTTGATGTTCCCATTATCTTTCCTTATGCGCCAAATGCTGTCTTGATTGGGTTCTTTGTGAGCTTTATTGTGGGAACTATTTCAATGTTAGCGATGGTTGGTCTGAATACCACCGTGATTATACCAGGCGTTGTCGGGCACTTTTTCTGTGGTGCCGCGGCAGGCGTTTTTGGAAATTCCACAGGGGGACGTCGGGGAGCGATTTTAGGGGCTGCGTTTAATGGCTTATTAATTAGTTGGTTACCGTTATTCATTTTACCAGTCTTGGGTGATCTACAGTTAGCATCCTCAACGTTTGCGGATACGGATTATTTAATCCCAGGCCTATTTTTAGGCAAATTAGGTGAGGCAGGTCCGAGTCTTTTAGTAGGAGGAATCATTGCTTTTGTAGTGGTTGTTCTTTTGGCTAGCGCTGTTTTGACTATGCGGGAGAAAAAAGTCGCCGAAGAAAACTAAGTGTTTTGTTCTAAAAAGGCAAGTGGGACAGAAGTCGTTTTGACTTCTGTCCCATTTGCCTTTTACCATTGTTCTTGGATAAATTGTGCAATTTGTTTCCGCGCTTGTCGTCCTTCTGGCAAGTACTGTTTCATTGCGAAAACGTGTTGCATGCCAGGCACCAATCGGCAAGTATCTTGTGGTCGTGGCCCTAATTGTTTTAAAAATTGGTGATAGGAAGGACAAAAAACTTCATGTGTGCCGCCCACGAAAAAAAGTGGCGGAAATTTTTGATAATCAAAGGACAAGCAATTTAAAGAAAGCGTGGAGTGATTAGCCGTGTCATCAATCTCTTGGGCAATTAATTGTAAATAGTTCATGCCAATCATTTTGTCCTTTTTTTGATAACTTTTGGCAACGGGAATGTCTAAATGTCCATCTAACCAAGGAGAAATTAAAACAGCAGCTTTGGGTAAGCGTTCAGGGAAATCGGTGGCTAAATTCTGCAATACGTTTAAAACCAATGTACCACCAGCAGAATCACCTAATAAAATAACATCTTCGGGATCATAATGCTGTAAAATTTCTTGATAAGCAGCATAGCAATGATTATAAATATCAGCAAAAGACTTATTTGGTGCTAATGGATATACAGGGATAAAATAATCTGTTGCAAAAGAGAGATCTTCAATTAGTTTATAACTAAAGTCTAATTGGCTATAGGCGAGATTCAATGTAAAGCCCCCACCATGCAGGTACAGTACAGCTTTCTTAGTAGGCGCAATAACGGAGTTTGACATGCGATACATCGTAGGAAATTGAGTCATTTCTTGAAGAGGAAAAAGATGACGTAAATGTTTTGGCAAAGTTACTTGTTCATTTAATGATCGTTGCCAATGATAAAAAGCCTTGGTGACTTTCGGATTTCGTTCAAGTCGAGCAATTTGGGAAAGACGTAAAGAATCTTCAAAAAGACAGGCTTTTAAGGATTTTTGACGAGAACGTGCGTGAAACAAATATGCGCTAGCTAACAACAAACCAATCGATTTCTTTTTCAATTAAGGCCCTCCATTCAGCAAAAAGTAAATCATTTTTTCTACAGTATAACATTTTAAAAGTAGAACAACGAAATTTGTTGAAGGGATGAAAGGACGGTTTAAACGAATGTACGTATTTATTTGTGGTTGCGTAAAGTAAATGATTGTAGTAAATTAAATGAGATTAAGAGGTCCGGTGAATGTGCGCGTTCACGGCAAGGAGAGAAGTAGGATGACAAATAAAAAGGTTACAATTAAAGATGTTGCCAATGACTCAGGTGTCTCCATTACTACCGTTTCACAAATTTTAAACGGGAATGGGGCACGGTTTAGTGGGAAAACGGTCGAAAAAGTATTGGCTGCAAAAGAGCGATTAAACTATCAGCCCGACTATTTTGCGCAACGTATGGTGATGAAAAAAAGTAAGACGATTGGCGTAATCGTACCTGATATTACTAATCCATTTTTCGCGCAATTGATTCGAGGAATTGAAAGTGTTTTATACAAAGAAAATTTTATACTGATGTTATGCAATGCGGACCAAGACGTTACAAGAGAACATGAATATTTAACAGAGTTGATTCGTCGTAGTGTCGATGGCTTTGTGATTGCAAGTTCTGAAATTTCCAATCAAACGATTAATGAAACGCTACGTGCGAAAAAGATTCCGTTTATTGTACTTGACCAAAAAAAAGCAGAAGGCTTTAGCGATGCTGTTTTGACAGACGATTATAGAGGTGGACAACTAGCAGCAAAGCATCTACAAGAGCAACGACATGAACAGGTCAGCGTGGTAATGCCGCCACATGCGCCAGTCAATATTCAGCAACGGTTAAAAGGTTTTTGTTCTGTTTATACGGAAAAGGTCCAGTTAATCGAAACAGAATTATCAAAAACTGGCGGCTACCAAGCTGTCCCCGAAATTTTAAAAACAGAGAGCACCGGAATTTTTGCTATCAATGATGAAATTGCTTTTGGTTTATATCGAGGATTAGCAGAAGCGGGCAAAAAAATTCCTGAGGATTATAGTATTATTGGTTATGACAATGTTGATATGTGCGAGTATGTTTCGCCGCCGCTAACAACAATTGCTCAACCTGTTTTTCAATTGGGGCAAACTACGGCGACTCTATTATTGGAAAGAATCCATCAGCCTGCAAAAGATTGGGAGGAGCAAACCTTGCCTGTCCAACTGATTGAACGATTTTCGACAGCACCCTTGAAATAGCTTTCAAGGTGTGCTATATTTTTGTTGTGGAATTAAAACGTTTTACTAAAACGTTTTAATTAGAATGAAAAAATAAATTTTATTGAGGTGGATGAAAATGAACGCGGTTACAATTATCGGAAGTATCAATTTAGACACAACATTAAGAGTCAAAGAAATGCCAAAACCAGGCGAAACAATTCACGCCATTGAACATTTTACAGCAGGTGGTGGTAAAGGAGCAAACCAAGCAGTTGCAGCGAAACGTTCAGGCGCAGAAACATATTTTATTGGTGCTGTGGGAAATGATGGCGCTGGAGCTATGATGACTGATTTAATGAGTCAAGATGAAATTAATTTAACTGGGGTCACCACTTTAGAGAAAACAGCTACTGGCCAAGCCTTTATTATGGTAGATAACGCTGGTGAAAATAGCATTATGATTTACGCAGGAGCCAATAACGCCTTTACGCCAAAACAAGTCCAGGAACATCAAGAAATTATTGAAAAAAGTGATTTTGTGATTGCCCAATTTGAAAGTGCGATTGATAGTACGATTGCAGCGTTTAAAATTGCTAAAAAAGCAGGCGTCAAAACGATTTTAAATCCCGCACCTGCGTTAGAACAAGTTCCTGAAGAATTACTAAACGTGACAGATATGATTGTACCAAATGAAACAGAAACCGAAATTTTAACAGGCATTAAAATCACAGATGAAGCGAGTATGCGTAAAGCCGCAGAAGCACTTCATCAATTAGGGATTGAAGCAGTAATTATTACAGTAGGTAGTAAAGGAGCCTTTTATGACGTCAATGGACGAAGTGGTATTGTGCCTGCTTTTAAAGTGAAAGCGGTTGATACAACGGCTGCTGGCGATACTTTTATTGGCGCATTAAGTAGTATATTAGAAAAAGATTTTAGCAATTTGGAAGAAGCTATTCGTTATGGAAACAAGGCGTCCTCGTTGACTGTTCAACGTTTTGGAGCCCAACCTTCGATTCCTTATCAACACGAATTGGTAGACAAATAAAAAGGAGCGAGCGACATGAAAAAAACAAAAGTTATTAATTCAGATATTTCCCGCGTCATCGCACAAATGGGTCATTTTGATAAATTAAGTATTGGTGATGCAGGCATGCCAGTGCCTCGGACTACAGAAAAAATTGATTTAGCAGTTACCAATGGCGTCCCTAGTTTTATGGAAGTTTTAAACAATGTCCTTGAGGAATTGGCAGTTCAACGAATTTATTTAGCAGAAGAAATTAAAACAGAAAATCCTGACATGTTGACAGCAATTAAAACTCGTTTACCAGAAACTCCCATCAGTTTTATTCCTCATACAGAAATGAAACAAGAATTAAACAACTGCCATGCATTTATTCGGACGGGGGAAATGACTCCTTACGCAAATATTTTATTAGAAAGTAACGTTGTCTTTTAAACGAGAGAGGGGAAATAAAGATGAATGCGACTGCATTATTAATCGGTTTAGGACCGCTTTTAGGTTGGGGGCTTTTCCCAACAATCGCTTCCAAAATTGGTGGTCGTCCAGTGAATCAAATTCTTGGTACCAGTTTAGGAACATTAATTTTTGCCGCTATTTTTTCAATGATTAATGGTTTGGCTTTTCCAGCGGGCATGGATTTATTCTTTTCAATTTTATCTGGTGTCGGTTGGGCCTGTGCGCAAATCATTACGTTTAAATGCTTCACGATGATTGGTTCATCACGTGCCATGCCAGTAACGACCGCGTTCCAACTTTTAGGTGCTTCTCTCTGGGGTGTCTTTTTCTTAGGAAACTGGCCAGGTGCGACAGCTAAATTGTTAGGCGCATTTGCCTTAGTGCTAATCATGATTGGTGCCAAAATGACGGTCTGGTCGGAAACGGAGTCCGCTGAGAGTGCTGGGATTATGAAAAAAGCAGTTCTTCTATTAGCCGTTGGTGAAATCGGCTATTGGGCGTACTCTGCAGCACCACAAGCGACGGCAATTGATGGCATGCATGCCTTTTTACCACAAGCAATAGGCATGGTAATTGTGGCAGTTATTTACTCAGCAGTTGTCACTATTAAGGGTGGGGAAACATCCCCATTTATAGAAGCTGTTTCTTACAAACAAATTTTTTCAGGCTTTTTCTTCGCCTTTGCAGCGTTAACTTATTTAATTTCAGCGCAGCCAGATATGAACGGCTTGGCAACGGGCTTTATTCTATCCCAAACATCAGTTGTGCTTGCAACGTTGACAGGTATTTGGTTCTTAGGTCAAAAGAAAACAGCCAAGGAAATGACCGTAACGATTATCGGCTTAGTTTTGATTTTGGCAGCAGCTACGATCACAGTGATGATTTAAAAAAGTATTCAACGACCTATTATTCAGGGCGTTGAATACTTTTTTTTATTTGTTCTAAAAATAATGCAGCAGCTGTGGAAAGAACCGTATTTTTGCGCCAAATTAAACTAATTTTGGCTGTTAAAGCAGGATATAGCGGGATAAAACGTAAATTTGTTTGCTTTGTTTCTAGAATACCATCAATGCTTAGGGCGCTACCTAGCCCAGCTTCTACCATCAGTGAAGCGTTGTAAAGTAAGTTGTAGGTCCCAACGATTCGGAACTGATCTAGACTTGCTTCGAGCCAATCAGAGAGTTGGCTCGGAACTTGTGCTTGTCGAGAAATAAATAAAGGTTCTTCTTTTAAATCGGCTGCAGTAATAACATTTTTAGTGGCTAAGGGATGGTCCTTTACAGTAATTAAGCCCCATGTATCTACAATTGGTAATGTTAAATAGCTATATTTTTGTTTAGGTGCAGGCTCAATAATTAAACCAAAATCTAATAATCCTTTGTCTAGCCGTTCTATTACATCATCTGCATTCCCACTGTATAAATGAAGGTGAATATCAGCTGAGTGCTGGCTTGTTATTTGTTGTAGTGCATTCGCTAAAAAAGACATAGCTTTTGTTTCGCCGCCACCAATCGTGATTTCGCCATTAATGAATTCATTTTGCGACAAGTTGGTGACTGTTTTATTCGCTAAGCTTAAAATATCTTGCCCTTGTTTAGCTAAATATTCTCCTTCAGGTGTTAGTTGTATTTGTCGATTTCCTCGTATAAATAATGTCACGCCTAATTCTTCCTCTAATTCTTTTAATTGCTTAGATAATGTTGGTTGTGATACATGCAATTGTTTGGCTGCGCCACTAATCGTTTTTTCTTGGACCACTGCTAAGAAATAGTGAATCACTCGTAATTCCATTACTTTCCCTCCTATAACTAAAACGCATACTTATCTATTTATTATAAGTATTAGACAGAGGAGTTGTCACGTATTACGATAAATTTAGCAAAAGGAGGCGATTAGGAATGCTTACAAAAAATCTCCAAGAACTAATTGCAACAGGTAGCATTGATAAAGATGAACCACTATTTCAACTTATTCATCAGATTCAAGAGGAAAATAGTCGCTATTTAATAGAATTAAATCAACAAGCCTATACACATAATGAAGTAAGGAATCTTCTTGCCACGATTATCCAAGACAAAATTGACGAAACCGTTACGATTTTATTGCCTTTTTATACAGATTTTGGACGCAATATACATTTTGGTAAAAATATTTTTATTAATCGGGCAGCTATGTTTGTTGATTTAGGGGGCATTATAATTGAAGACAATGTTTTAATTGGTCCGCGCGTTAATCTCTTAAGTGTCAATCATCCGGAACTGCCAATGAAACGGCGAGGTGTATTGCTAGCACCGATTACCATTAAAAAATTTGCGTGGTTAGGCGCGGGTGTCACTGTTTTACCAGGTATTACGATTGGTGAAAATGCTATCGTAGCAGCTAATGCGACTGTAACTAAAGATGTGCCAGCTAACGCTATTGTTGCAGGAACACCAGCTAAAATTATTCGTTGGATTCAGGAAGATAAGGAGGAAATATAATGAAATCATTATCAGAAAAAGTTATTGTTATCATGGGCGCTTCCAGTGGAATCGGTGAGGCAACAGCCCGTTTACTCGCCAGAAAAGGAGCGAAGTTAGTCATTGCAGCACGTCGACAAGAACGTTTAATTGCTATAAAAAAAGAACTTCCTGAAGCAACGATTCTCGTGCAACAAGCAGATGTAACGAAAGAAGAGGAAGTTCAGCGTGTAATCAAGCTTACAATGGAAAAATATGGACGAATTGATGTTCTTTTTAACAATGCAGGAGTTATGCCAACGGCGCCTCTTATTGAAGCACCAAAAGGAGAATGGCGTCAAATGCTAGATATTAATATTATGGGTGTTTTAAATGGCATTGCGGCAGTTCTTCCAATTATGGTTGAACAAAAATCAGGGCAGATTATTGCTACTGATTCTGTGGCAGGACATGTCGTTTATCCAGATTCGGCTGTCTACTGTGGAACAAAGTTTGCTGTTCGAGCAATTATGGAAGGATTGCGACAAGAACAAAGAGAGAATAACATTAAATCAACGATTATTTCACCAGGTGCTGTACAAACAGAACTTTATCAAACAATTTCTAATCGAGTAGTAGCTGAAACGTTACATCTAGAACAGTTAAGTTGGGGCTTAAAGGCGGAAGACATTGCGCAAGCAGTGGTCTTTGCCATAGACACGCCAGATCGTATGTCAATCAGTGAAATGGTTGTTCGCCCGACCACACAAACGATTTAATTTAAAAAGTATTCCTAGAAAGGAATACTTTTTTTAATCGTGATTGTTCGTTTTTTACAGAATTTAGAATTTGATATTTACTTATTTGTTGGTTTATTATATGATTAAACACGTTGTTTCATTAATAAATTGAATATTTTACGAACATTGTAAAATGTTTAGATTTTAGGAGGACGGAACATGAAAGAAAAAATAAGTTCATATTTTGAACTTGAACAATTGAATACGAATATGAAACGAGAAATGTTAGCTGGTTTCACCACATTTATCTCAATGGCGTATATTTTGTTCGTTAATCCAACCGTACTTGGTGCTTCTGGCATGGACGAAGGCGCTGTTTTTACTGCCACCGCTTTAGCGAGTGCCTTAGGTTGTATTTTAATGGGTGTGTTGGCGAAATATCCGATTGCGACAGCACCAGCTTTAGGAATTAATGCATTCTTTGCTTATTCAGTCTCTGTTGGTATGGGGATTCCTTGGCAAACGACATTAGCAGGCGTTTTTGTGGCTTCATTGATATTTATTTTAATTACAATTTTTAAATTACGCGAGCTAATTATTGATGCAATTCCTGCAGACTTGAAATTTGCCATTTCAGGTGGGATCGGGTTGTTTATTGCTTTTCTTGGTTTAAGCCAAGGTGGCTTAATTGTGGCTAATGATGCGACACTCGTTGGCTTAGGACCTTTGAATGTTGGTTCAACGTGGGTTACCATTGTCGGCTTAGTCGTAACTGCAATTTTGTTAGTTCGTCGAGTACCGGGTGGTATTTTTATTGGGATGGCGATTTCAACGATTGTTGGTTTAGCGACAGGCGTTATTCCAATGCCTGATAAGATTATTTCAAGCGCGCCAAGTTTAGAACCAACATTTTTAGTGGCGTTAGGACATGTGAAAGATATCAATACGATTCAAATGTGGGTCGTGGTTTTAACGTTCCTATTAGTAACATTCTTTGATACGGCTGGTACGTTGGTGGGCTTAGCCAATCAAGCAGGTTTTATGAAGGACAATAAAATGCCGCGTGTGGGGAAAGCTTTAGCCGCTGATTCAACAGCGATGTTAGCTGGTTCTCTATTAGGGACATCGCCAGTTGGCGCATATGTCGAATCATCTGCGGGGATTGCTGTGGGTGGTCGTTCAGGAATCACAGCTATTACAACCGGGATTTTATTTATTTTCAGTTTGCTATTTTCTCCTTTGTTAGCAGTTGTCACTTCGCAAGTTACAGCACCAGCGTTGATTATTGTTGGTGTTTTGATGGCACAATCCTTAAGCAAAATTAAATGGAACGAGATGGAAATTGCGATTCCTTCCTTCTTAATCTTGTTAGGAATGCCATTGACATACAGCATTTCAGATGGGATTGCCTTAGGCTTTATCTTCTATCCAATTACAATGATTGCGGCAAAACGTGGGAAAGAAGTTTCGCCAATTATGTATGGCTTGTTCTTTGTTTTTGTCGGATTCATGTGGATCCTGAATGCGCAATAAGCAAGAGAGAAAGTTATCAAATAGTTGATTCATAAGACAATGAACTTATGAATCAACTATTTTTTTTCGACTAAGCACTAGAAAAACGCCCCTTATTTGATGTATAATTTGCAAAGACATTGACCTGTGAAGATACAGGAACAGAGAGGAATTAATTGAGTGAAGTATACAGAAATTATGATTTCAGGTAGTAGTTTCTGCTGAAATGTATTGAGAATACTGGTTTTTAATGTCTTTTTTCGTACAGTAAATAAGTTCAAAAAGCAATGATTGTTAGCTCTTGTGTTAGCGGTTGTTGCTTTTTAAATACTTAAATATGTTTTGTTATTAAACAATATGCTTTCCTTATAGTAAGTATCAATTCATAAAACTAGTTATTCACAATTGTTATTAAAGAGGTAAAATCCGAAAATATGCGAATATGCATTGTATATTATAATTTTAATGTGATAAAATAAATATTTTAAAAATTATTTTTGTTAGAATTTTCATTGATATAAAAATAGAAAAATTAATGATAGTTGTTTTGTTATTAATTTTTTTGTTTTTGTTGTCTAATCAAAGATTTTTAGATTTTTCAGTATAAAAATACGTTTTTTAATTAGAATAAGATGAGTTTTTGCTTGAAAATTGATTGGATAGTGGTAAAATAATTTCATCAATATTGATAAAATTATAACGGAGGTGTATTAAAATGAATGTTGAAGAAGTTTTAGTGTCGCAAAAAACCCCAAATGCAATTAATGAAGAGACTGAATTATATGGGTTTGGGTATGGTTCTGTCGTTGAGAACATTACTGTCTCTAAAGGTGGAGGCGGTGGTGGAGGCGGCGGCGGTGGCTGTTGTTGTTGTTGCTGCTGTTGTTGTGGGGGTGCCACAGGATTAGAAGAATAGAAACTTCATAAGGTAAGTGGACGCACTTACCTCTTTACATAATCAATTAAAAAGGAGTGAAAAAATGTATAAAGTAAACCCTTTTATATGGCATGATCTTAGTGAAAAAGAAACATTCTTTCAAACAAAACTATCTTCGATAATTATTACTAATAAAAATTTAGTTAGAATGTTAAAAGATTTAGAAAAAAATGAAGTAATAAATTTTGAGGAATCTCTATTATCTAATTATTTTAGGAGCAACATGATTAATAATGTACTGGTCTTTTTAGAAGAAAATAAATTAATTAAAAAGCTAGATATAGAAAATAATAAGGTTAATGAGGTTTTGGTATATACCGATGATTCTGAATTTTCTGAATTATTCGATTACGTGTTTTCCGAAAAATTTACAATTAGTCATCAGAGTAGTATTTCCCACTTAGAGTCTAAAAATATGGATGGTAAATTGCTTATAGTATTTTTAAAGGCTTTCAATTTTAAAGAATATGAAAATATTGTAAATATAGCCAAGGAAAAGAATGTAGTCATTAAAATAATTTTTAGCTATAATCATCATATTTATTTTTCGAATTTCTATAAAAGGGAATGGTACAATCCATGTCCAATATGTTTTTTTTCTGAACTAGAAAGCCAATTAAGAGGAGAAATAACTTCTGATACAGCTAATTTTCAGACAATTATAGATTTACTTTATACAAAATCACAAAATTTTGCTATAGAATACCCGTTGCAAAAGGATGATTATTTTACGATAGTTTATACCATAATGAGGAATTTGGATAGCGATTTAATGAAATGTGACTTAGATGAAGTTTTATCTATTGATTTAAATAATCATTTAGTTACAAAAGATATTGCTTATCATTGGGGGTATTGTGATTGCTATGAGTGATTATTATTGGAATGAATATAGGAATGTACTATTAGATGAAGCATATTTAATTGATACGTTAAAATATCAACAAAGGGTAGTGAATAAACAAGTAGAAGAGAATAATTTAGATGAATTGAGCGATGTTTTAGGTCTTTATAATGTGAAATACTCGGATATTAGGTTAGCAGTATATTCTTTTGATGAGTTACCTGTCTTTATAAAAACGTTAGTTAGTGATTTACAAAAAAATTATGCTTCCTTTATATATAAAGTTAGTATGCCAATACTAGCCATAACAAAAAAAATAGGGAATGTAAATACTGGTTGTTATTCTTTTGATTTTAAAAATAATTTTTTGATTCTATATGAAACTGATGTAACTAAGATTAGAGAAATAGTAAATGATAAACTGGTATTAGCTTTTTTTTTAAACATAGAGGATGCAATTTGTTTATATAAAAAAAAGGCGTACACAAATGGTATAAAAGAAATTGGTTATGTTTCTAAAAGCAGTCAATTAGCGATTAGTAAAGAAAAAAACATAATAATAAACGAAATGCTAGTACCAGAGCAACAACTGACAAATGGATTAGGTATAAACTTGAGAAAATGTTTGTTAATGGAAGCTTTAATTTTAGAGGTGTTAACTAATGATATTCACGAATAAAAGTTCCTACGGTGTGAAAAGTGATATGTTTTTATCAAATATAAATATTGGATATGTGAATTTTTCACGTGTCAAGATTAAGCAAGGAACGACAGCAGGTAGTGCTTTCTCAGTTGACGAAAATAAACAGTTATCACTTATTAAAAGTTATAATGAATATTTAGAAAGACTTTTCTTAGGGATACCATTAAGTACAAATAAAACTATTTCTTCTGTAAATTTAGAAAAAAATATTGTAAGTAGCAGAAAATATTCAGAATTTGGATATGGAAATCATGAGTTCGGATTTAATGATACGACAGGAACTTCATCTGGAAAACTTTCAGAAGTAATAATCCAAAAGGCACTAACAGAATTGATTGAGAAAAATGAAGTGTTTTGTTTTTGGTATGGTTTGAAAGGGGAAAAGTTAAAACAAGATAAAGAAATTCATGACTTAATTAATGATTATAATTTTATTTCAAATATGTTTAAAATTTATGTAGTTCGTGAACTTAGTAATTATTCAACAGTGATCGTGATGGGGTTTTTAGAAGGGAAATTACTAACCTCAGGTGTATGTTGTAGTATTACTATGGAACAATCTCTAATTTTAGCCTTGAAAGAAGCTAAGGGAATAGAGTGGCAAACTTTTAATAATCCCTTAGCAAAAGCAAATAAATTTTCTGATAAATTGCATAAACAAATTTTAAAAAAAGTAAAGTTTATGGATGAAACATACAAGGTTATTACAAAAGATTCTATACAAGCTACGAAATACATTGAAACTGCTGATTGGATTAACCATGTTGAGATCTCCGTAATTGGAGATGACATAAATAGAGGAGTTAAAACAATAAAATGTATATCCAAACAGTTACTAAATTCTGTACCAATTAAGATAAACATTGAAAGACAAAAAGATAAAGAGATTATTAAGAGATATTTAATTGATTATTCTATTGATTGTCCTATCCAATGATAGAAAGGAGAATACTTTTGAAAGGTTTTTTAAGAAATAAGGTGAATTTTGTTTTAAATGAGGATTTATTTATGTCACATCACTATAACGTATATATAGAAAAATATTCTAAAAGACCTATCAAAGCCTATGAGGTTGATTTAAAGAATAAAAGGCAGCATATTCTTTCAACTTTAGGAGAGTATTTGGAGCGAGAAACACTCATCAACGAAAATTCACCAAAAGAGCATACGGTTATTGCTACGAATTTAATTGATGGAAGCATTAAACAAGTTAATCTTGATATGATTTTGTTTAAGAATAGTTTTGTTGATTCTTCTGGTATGGCCTCGCATAAAAAATCAAAGCCATTAATATGGACAGCGTATAAAGAATTCTTTGAAAGACAGAGCTATATTACTAACTTCTTGTTTCATACTAAGGCTCAGCAATTAAATATAGATAAGATAGAAGAAATAAAAAAAATAGACAGATATTTGACTAATTATTTAGACAATGTCAAATATTATAATATATCTTTAAGTAAGAACCTTTACGTGGTACTTGCCGTTGGGTATGGTGAAAAATACAAAGCAGTGGGTTTGGGAACTAGTCAATCAGCAAGAAAAGCAGTAATAAAATCACAAAAAGAAATATTACAATATTTTGCTACATCGCATTCAAAATATAAAGAAGGAAAAGTTAGTCAAGGCTCTGGATTAGTAATTGACAATAAGGACATTTATCATGACTATTTTGATAGATTGAGCTCGAAAGAAGTTAAAGATTTATATGCATATCTTGAAGGTAGTGAATTTATTATTCTGAATAATGAAGAGAAAATAGAAAAAGTTAGTCATACATTTACTATCAAAAATATAAGTAATTCTCTTAATATGTATCCGTATATTACAATGTTTGAAAATAATCATGCTAAGAATGTGAAAGTAGTGAAGGTATTTGACCCAAAGTGGTTCCCCAACATGGCACCAAGAAATTTTTCGAAAGAAATAATATTAAATGTAGAGAATATATTAAAATTAAAAAGAAAAAATTTTTCAGAACTGTTACCATTTCCGTAAGGAGGAGTGAAAATGTTTATCTCAGTTAAATCATATGCATTGTTTAATATTAAAATGTTACTGAAAGATAAAATTCCTTTATTGTGGTCAATAGCCTTACCTGTAATTACTTTTTTTATGAATTATAGAAGTGTAACAAATGAATGGGAATTGGCATATTGGTGGGTATATATTGTTGTTTGTTCCTATGTTTATGGAGTAGGAGTTTACGCATTACAATTAAAGGAATATGGAAGCTTAAAAACAATTTTTTCAATAAATAATTCACCTTGGGCATTTTTTTTAGGCAATCTATTAACGCAAATTATGTTTAGCTTTATCAGTGTAAACTTACTTAATTTGATTGTGGTTATTTTACTACCATTATCGTTTCTCCGTCTTTTTTTATATAGCTTTATTACTATTATAGCGTGTTTACCAGTTGCATTTTTTAGTTACAATTTAACTCTAATAAAAAAAGTGCATGCTAATACTATAAATTCAATATTTACAATGCTAATTTTTGGTTTATTTATATTGTTAAATACGAATATAGAGTTAAATAAATATAACCCTCTGTCAATTTTATCTAATGTTTTAATTGAACATAAAAATATGGATGTCTTCAAATATGTTACTTTTTCAATATTTTTAGTTTTTATTAGTATGTATTCTATAGTTAAATTTGAACCGATTTCAAATGAAAGAAGGTAAAGCTATGATCGAAATAAAGGATTTAAATATTCCTTATGTAGATAAAAAAATAAGTATGAATATTTTAAAAGAGTATAATTTATTTACTGGTGATAATGGTAACGGAAAAACCTTACTATTAGATTACATTTCAGGAGTAAAAAAGGCAAAAAGAACTGTAATTAAAGGAAATGAAAGTATCATATATATTAATCAAAACATATATTTTTCTGATCGTTTATCAGGAATGGACTTTCTGAAATTTAGTTATGGTTTGGACGGAAAAAAAAGTATTCAATCTTTTTATCAATTAAGCGATAAAATTCTTAAGCGTGAAGATATTGATAAGTTGCTTAAAAAACAATGGGGAATGCTTTCAGGAGGGGAAAAAAAGTTCCTTTATGCTCTTATTTTGATGTCTTTAGAAAGAGAATGGTATATTTTAGATGAACCGTTTGCTTTTGTAGATAAGAAAAGAAAAAAAATGTTATATAAGATTATAGATATTAAAATATCAGAAGATAAGGGTATTATCTTAACTACTCATGAAGAAGATGAAGTAGTATTACAATCAGTTAGCAAGGTTTTTGAAATATAACTGTAAGAAGTAGTGTCATCATTTTAGAATATTTAATGTTGTACGATAAAAAAATGAATTATAATAAGCTCAGACTGTAGTTTAAATTATAGTAAATATAAAATAATTATGTTTTTGTATAGTAGTTTTTTTGAAAGTATAGATAGTACTGGTTGATTTGCAATGTTTTTTTTGCAAAGTAATTAAGTTCAAAAAGTAATGATTTCTAGCTTTTGCGTTAGTGGTGCTTGCTTTTTATTAAAGCAAGCAAACTGTGGAGGTCAAGTCTCTATTAAAATAATAGGAATCTTAATTTTAATTTCTATATTGGAGTTGAATAAAAATAATAAAAAAAGGAACAGTCATTGCATAGTGCGCCCCCAAAGTTAGACTAAAAAATCTAACTTTGGGGGCGCACTACATTGTTAATAGATAACTGTTCCTTTTTTATTTAGTAAATGAATTTTCGCTTGTACATAATAATATAAAGAAGACATAAAAACTAGTTTCCGCTAGTTTTTATATCAGATAGATTGTAATAGAAGTTATGAACTTCTACCAAATAATTATAGCAAAAAAAAATTTGATCATGTGAATGAAATACTTACTATCATTCTACGTTTTTTTGCGTGAATAAAAAAATAATAGACATTTTTAAAGGTATTTAGTATTGAAAATTTGAAGTATTGTAAGCATGACATTACAATAAATTAACTTAGTCTAAAAAATTTTTTGTGTTTGAAAAATATATAGAAAAAAACGATTATTTTCTATAGAAAAGACTGATTAATTAAACTAATATTGGTTGAGTAGAAATGGAGCTGTGCTATGAACTTTAATGTTTTTTTAGATGAAGATCAAAGATACAAATATTATATTGTAAAGTTGCTTGAGTTGAAACAAAATACATTTTTTTCTCAAGCGCAATTGATGGAGGCATTAGGAGTTTCAAAATATAAAATAGATAGATTTTTAAAAGATATTGAAGAAGATAGTGAATTGTTAAACTTACAAATCAGCATAGTTGTAGATACTTCAGGAGAAATAAGAGCACAAGGTTTTAATAACTTAGTAACTAAAAAATTACGATTGTATTATTTGGAGCAGAGCAAGCAGTATCAATTATTATATGAAATGTTAGTTGGTAGCAATCAAAGTGCGGAATCATTAGCTACTAAATTATATGTTAGCCGAGCTTCTATTTACAATGAATTAAAAATCTTGAAAGATAATTTAAAAATTTATGGACTTAAAGTTAAAAATTTGAAAATAGTAGGACGAGAGCTAAAGGTACGCTCCTTTTTTTTCTCGCTATTTAATGATTTTTATTGCGGAATAACTAAGCCTTTCTCTCAAAAATTAAATAAAAGAATTAATAGCTTCAAAAATTTACTATTAGTAAATAAAAATATTTATCCTACAAAAGTACAAGAATATCGACTTGAACTTTTTATTGGTATTTCCTTTATACGAAAAGAAAAAAACTTTTTTCTAGATGAATCTGTATTAGATGTTCCTGAGTTGGATTTGTATCCTTATTTTAAGTTATACGGTAGCAGTAAAAATAAATCTAACCTAGATACCCAAAACGAAATACAAAATATATTCTTTTTTTGTTACACAGAGAACTTGATTAATGATCTACAATGGAAGATAAATTTTAAAGATAATAAAGAAGCATTAGATATTAGTGGAAACTTTGTAAAGGAGTTAGAAAAAGTTGTTATTTTAGACATTAAAATTAAAGAAAAAATAAGAAAAGAAATATTTAGAATTAATCAGAAGTGGTTGTATTTTCACTTTAAAGAGGCAACCTTTGTATTCGAGAATCAAAAAAGTTATTTTCAAGAAATATATTTTAAATGTGATTCAATTGTACGTACTTATTTAGGTCAGAGTTCATTAGAAAAATTATTTGAAGATAAAGAAGAAAAAGTGAAAGTATATTATGATTATTTATTTCTATTAACTACTATAGTTCCAGCAAATTTTATAGAAGAAGTGATTTATGTATGTGTGGACTTTTCTCATGGAAAATTTTATAACGAATTTATCCAAAATAGTATAAGGTCATTTAAAAATTTGAACATAGTTTTTGAGCATAAAATTACAAATGAAACGCAAATTTATATATCCGATTTTGTTTTAGAGGGTATAAGATGTCGGCAAGTAATTTGGAAAAATCCACCTGGGCCAAATGAATGGAAATTGTTTGGTGATCTAATTGTCAAATTGAAAGGAGGTGAAACATGAGTAAATATTTTCTATTTAGTTATCAACTAGTAGCTCCATTAATGTTATTAAATATATCGACCGATACTTTTCAAGAGTTCATTAGTAATGAACTCATACAAGTTGCTCAGGTGATAGATAATCAAGCAGAACTACATTTTGGTGATAATCAAAAGAAAACTTCTGAAAAACCAGAAGTACAAATAAAAAAGGAAAAGAAAAATATTGAAATAGAAAAGAAAAAAAAGAAGAATAGGTTTGATGATGTTGATAAAATGATAACTATTTTAGAAAATCCGCCGTACTTAATTGAAAAAGATTCAGAAGAAAGTATTTTAGGAAAAGTTTTATTTAATCTTTCTGGAACAATGCTTTATGGATCTAAAGCAGAGAGAATTTATTAAATGAAAGGATACATTATATGAACTGGAAAAAGAGTTTGTCAATAGTAGGCACATTAATAATGGTAGTCGGGCAAAACATTGCTGGAGTTACTGCATTTGCTGAAACAATTAGCAATCAAGAGTCTATTGTCGAAGATATTTATTTTGAAAAAGATAATACTAAAATATCAGAAATTACTTTAGAACAAGGAAAAGAAGAAACTATTACTTTTGTTGATGAAAATAAAGAAGATGAAGAGGCAATAGTAACTTTACCAGAATCGACAAAGTTAAATCTAACAGAAACTAATTTGCAATTAGGTGATGCAAGTATTGTAAATTATAATGAAGATACAAATCAAGTAAAAATTGCATTCAAAAATAAAGAACAAAATATCAAACGGACAAATCTGATATTGGTTACAAGTGATACAGTGGAAAACAACCAAGCACGCATGTACGCACAGGTTATAAGGCAAGATAGTCAAACCTATATGTCTAAACCAGTAATAATTACAACAACTACAAGTTCAGAAAATAATAAACAACAAGAAGAAACACAAAAGAATGAAGAAGACGGAGAATCTGCCCAGCAAAGTTCTACAAATAGTGAATCTAGTAATTCATTAGATATTAATAGTTTAAATAAAGAGCAAAAAAATGAAGTGGAAAATAATTCTAATGTAGATTCTACGGAATCCACTTCTGTGAAAAAAGAACTACAGGATAAAGAAGAATCCAAAATAAAAAGAGTCATTGAAAGTAGATCAAATATAGATGCTAATATTCCTACACCCCCTGCTTCTAGTACCAACATATTAGATTATTTTAATGTACCCAATTTAGGGAATGCTAGTAATGCGGCCTCTGTGAATGATGATTATCCTCAGTCTGTAACTATAAATCCTAATAGCACTGGACAGTTTGGCGTAATGTGGGCTAATACTGTTATTGACTTAACAAATGATTTTGATATGTCTGCCTATGTGTATATGTATAATCCTATCAATCCAGAGAAACATGGAGACGGTTTAAATTTTGTTCTTCAAAATGATTCAAATGAAAATAAAGCATATGGACAAACAGGATGGGGAATTGGTACGTATGGCACTTCGAGCGAAGCCAAGATAAAAAATGCTTTAGCTTTCGAGATGGATACTTATTACAATGGGAGCGGTTCTGAATTAGGTATTGATGTTATAGGCGATGGCCAAACGCAAAATTTACAAAAAGTAAATTACAATGGGCATATCGCCGTTTTAGAAACCAATAAAGATGTCAGTTCAGATTATGCTAGTGCTTCAGGTATTGATACTGGACATGGTGGTAATTTTGGGCAAATGACACATAACAATGTGCAGTATGGGACAGATACCAACCCAGTATTTGGAAACAAATGGAAAAACTTCAAAGTTCATTGGGATTCTGCTAATCAAATAATTACTTACGAGTTAGAAGGATTTAATCCTACAAATTATCATGTAAGTGATTTAAATCAAACGTTTGGCGGAAAACTGGTTAGGTTTGGCTTTACAGGATCAACAGGATCAAGTACAGAATATAACCTAGTATCATTTAATCAATTACCAGTAGCACCGGTTACTGTTTTCTATAAGGACATTGATACAAATGAAGAGATAGCAGATTCGGAACTATTAACAGGTAAATTAGGAGATTCTTGGAAAAGCGAACAAAAAGATATTGACCAGTATGAGTTTGTAAAAGTAGATAAAAAAACAGAAGGTTCCTTTACTCAAACAGCCCAAGAAGTAACATATTTCTACAGAAAACTTCTACCAAAAGTAGAAGTAAAAAAATCAGTAGATAAAGAAACTGCTAAAGTAGGCGATGAACTAACATATACAATTACAGCGAAAAATAGTGGTGAGGGTAATTGGAATGGCACGATCACCGATAAAATTCCGATGGAATATGTGAATTTGGTAAGTGGAACAACAACCGTAAATGGTGAAAAAGTAGAAGATAATGATGTCTGGAAAGACAATGTATTAAATGTAAAACAAACAATTAAAGCTGGAGAAAGTGTCACAATTACGTTTAAAGTAAAAATAATCAAAGCAGCAGAAGGTCAAACGATTGCGAACGTGGCAGAAACAGATGATCCAAACGTACCACCAACTCCACCAGCGGAAACAAAAGTACCAAAAGTAGAGTTAACAAAAACAGCTGACAAAGCTAACGCCAAAGTAGGCGAAGAAATCACCTATACAATCACAGCGAAAAATAGTGGGAATGGCGATTGGGAAAATGGTACAATCACCGATAAAATTCCGACGGAATATGTGAACTTGGTAAGTGGAACAACAACCGTAAATGGTGGAAAAGTAGAAGATAATAATGTCTGGAAAGACAATGTATTAAATGTAAAACAAACAATTAAAGCTGGAGAAAGTGTCACAATTACGTTTAAAGTAAAAACAATCAAAGCAGCAGAAGGTCAAACGATTGCGAATGTGGCAGAAACAGATGATCCAAACGTACCACCAACTCCACCAGCGGAAACAAAAGTACCAAAAGTAGAGTTAACAAAAACAGCTGACAAAGCTAACGCCAAAGTAGGCGAAGAAATCACCTATACAATCACAGCGAAAAATAGTGGGAATGGCGATTGGGAAAATGGTACAATCACCGATAAAATTCCGACGGAATATGTGAACTTGATAAGTGGAACAACAACCGTAAATGGTGAAAAAGTAGAAGATAATAATGTCTGGAAAGACAATGTATTAAATGTAAAACAAACAATTAAAGCTGGAGAAAGTGTCACAATTACGTTTAAAGTAAAAACAATCAAAGCAGCAGAAGGTCAAACGATTGCGAATGTGGCAGAAACAGATGATCCAAACGTACCACCAACTCCACCAGCGGAAACAAAAGTACCAAAAGTAGAGTTAACAAAAACAGCTGACAAAGCTAACGCCAAAGTAGGCGAAGAAATCACCTATACAATCACAGCGAAAAATAGTGGGAATGGCGATTGGGAAAATGGTACAATCACCGATAAAATTCCGACGGAATATGTGAACTTGGTAAGTGGAACAACAACCGTAAATGGTGAAAAAGTAGAAGATAATAATGTCTGGAAAGACAATGTATTAAATGTAAAACAAACAATTAAAGCTGGAGAAAGTGTCACAATTACGTTTAAAGTAAAAACAATCAAAGCAGCAGAAGGTCAAACGATTGCGAATGTGGCAGAAACAGATGATCCAAACGTACCACCAACTCCACCAGCGGAAACAAAAGTACCAAAAGTAGAGTTAACAAAAACAGCTGACAAAGCTAACGCCAAAGTAGGCGAAGAAATCACCTATACAATCACAGCGAAAAATAGTGGGAATGGCGATTGGGAAAATGGTACAATCACCGATAAAATTCCGACGGAATATGTGAACTTGGTAAGTGGAACAACAACCGTAAATGGTGAAAAAGTAGAAGATAATAATGTCTGGAAAGACAATGTATTAAATGTAAAACAAACAATTAAAGCTGGAGAAAGTGTCACAATTACGTTTAAAGTAAAAACAATCAAAGCAGCAGAAGGTCAAACGATTGCGAATGTGGCAGAAACAGATGATCCAAACGTACCACCAACTCCACCAGCGGAAACAAAAGTACCAAAAGTAGAGTTAACAAAAACAGCTGACAAAGCTAACGCCAAAGTAGGCGAAGAAATCACCTATACAATCACAGCGAAAAATAGTGGGAATGGCGATTGGGAAAATGGTACAATCACCGATAAAATTCCGACGGAATATGTGAACTTGATAAGTGGAACAACAACCGTAAATGGTGAAAAAGTAGAAGATAATAATGTCTGGAAAGACAATGTATTAAATGTAAAACAAACAATTAAAGCTGGAGAAAGTGTCACAATTACGTTTAAAGTAAAAACAATCAAAGCAGCAGAAGGTCAAACGATTGCGAATGTGGCAGAAACAGATGATCCAAACGTACCACCAACTCCACCAGCGGAAACAAAAGTACCAAAAGTAGAGTTAACAAAAACAGCTGACAAAGCTAACGCCAAAGTAGGCGAAGAAATCACCTATACAATCACAGCGAAAAATAGTGGGAATGGCGATTGGGAAAATGGTACAATCACCGATAAAATTCCGACGGAATATGTGAACTTGGTAAGTGGAACAACAACCGTAAATGGTGAAAAAGTAGAAGATAATAATGTCTGGAAAGACAATGTATTAAATGTAAAACAAACAATTAAAGCTGGAGAAAGTGTCACAATTACGTTTAAAGTAAAAACAATCAAAGCAGCAGAAGGTCAAACGATTGCGAACGTGGCAGAAACAGATGATCCAAACGTACCACCAACTCCACCAGCGGAAACAAAAGTACCAAAAGTAGAGTTAACAAAAACAGCTGACAAAGCTAACGCCAAAGTAGGCGAAGAAATCACCTATACAATCACAGCGAAAAATAGTGGGAATGGCGATTGGGAAAATGGTACAATCACCGATAAAATTCCGACGGAATATGTGAACTTGGTAAGTGGAACAACAACCGTAAATGGTGAAAAAGTAGAAGATAATGATGTCTGGAAAGACAATGTATTAAATGTAAAACAAACAATTAAAGCTGGAGAAAGTGTCACAATTACGTTTAAAGTAAAAACAATCAAAGCAGCAGAAGGTCAAACGATTGCGAACGTGGCAGAAACAGATGATCCAAACGTACCACCAACTCCACCAGCGGAAACAAAAGTACCAAAAGTA
Source organism: Enterococcus sp. AZ011 (assembly GCF_050548355.1). Classification (NCBI taxonomy): domain Bacteria; kingdom Bacillati; phylum Bacillota; class Bacilli; order Lactobacillales; family Enterococcaceae; genus Enterococcus; species Enterococcus sp. AZ011. The sequence continues at coordinate 2,415,742 of NZ_CP172959.1, read as the reverse complement.
GAGTTAACAAAAACAGCTGACAAAGCTAACGCCAAAGTAGGCGAAGAAATCACCTATACAATCACAGCGAAAAATAGTGGGAATGGCGATTGGGAAAATGGCACAATCACCGATAAAATTCCGACGGAATATGTGAACTTGGTAAGTGGAACAACAACCGTAAATGGTGAAAAAGTAGAAGATAATGATGTCTGGAAAGACAATGTATTAAATGTAAAACAAACAATTAAAGCTGGGGAAAGTGTCACAATTACGTTTAAAGTAAAAACAATCAAAGCAGCAGAAGGTCAAACGATTGCGAATGTGGCAGAAACAGATGATCCAAACGTACCACCAACTCCACCAGCGGAAACAAAAGTACCTATCGAACCTACTATTCATAAGAATATAGAAGGTGTACAGAAGTTAGTACTAAAGAATAATAAACAGAAATTTAATTGGAATATTACTGTTTCTTTTGGAACCAATACTATGAATTGGAAACAAGCTTCCATTACAGACTCAGTAAATAATTTATTAGACATTGTGGAAGTTACAGTAGTAGATGAAAATGGTAAAGATGTGACTGGGAACGGTACATTAAGTACAGAAAACAACGAAGTTGTTTTTGAAATTAATAAAAAAGATGATAGCTATACTTATTTAGCAGGTCATACGTATACCATGACAATTACCACAAAAATCAAAGGTAGTGTAACGGATGAAGAGTTGGCTCCATATATCAAAGATGGTGGAATACCAAACCAAGCAGATTTAAACTTTGGTAATGAAGGAGATAAAAAGCATTCAGAAATACCTACAATAGTTCCATCAAAAGGGACGCCTCCAGAAAAAACTAATACTCCAAGCAATCAAAATGATAAAGGTAATCTTACTCCTTCAAAAGGTATTTTCCCACATACTGGAGAAAATCAAATGCTAAGTAATATATTACTCGTTGTAGGGACAGGTATTTTAATAATCCTTACAGTATATTATATTCTTAAAAAAAGACGAATCGAATAGTTAATTTGTAGTATAGTTAGAACAGTTTGCATTACTTGATAGTATACAAGCTGTTCTAATGCTTATTAAGGGTAGGTTGTATAGTATGAAACTAAATTTTGATGAAATTAAAGAGATTTTGTTATGTTATCCAGAGGGAATATCTTTAGATGACTTACTTATAATTATGGATATGGATGTTATTAACCAAAATCGTATAAATGTAATAAGTATTTTAAAATGGCATGATGAAATAGAAAAAGTATACACAACTGAATTTGGAAGAATAAAAACGGAATATAAACTAATTTTTGATTAAAAATATTTTACATCGTAGATCATTAAAAAGGTGTAAAGCATATTTTCTATTTTTTAATAGAGAATATGCTTTATTCTATTTATTAATCTTCTGGAAAGTAGCCATTTTCTAAGATCATGTCAGAAAAAGTGTGAGTATTGCTATTAATCTTAGGAATATCTATGTAGTAATGTGTGACTTCATGCATTTTAGTAAAATTTTTTCGTTCTAACATTAATTCTTTATTAGTTGTAATAATAACTTCATTGTACACTTTAGAAGTTGAACCAAGCATTCGTCTTCTAAGCTGTTTTTGAAAAGTATATTCAACAAATTCAACGTCTTCAACTTCTTTTATTAATTCGTTTGAAAGATTAAATACTTCAAAATAGAGTTCTTTACTAATAAAATCCACCAACAACAGTCCAATCAATCTTTTTTGTTATGTTCCTTTTTTTCTTTTGCTTTTTTTATAAGAAAATCCTGAAAATCAATTAATTCTTCTTCTAGTTCTTCTATGTCATCAATGTCCATATTAGAAGTATTTAAACGAAAATGTGAGATAATGTTTTGACCTGTACCGTTTGAATCTTCTGATGGTAAGGAAGGGTTCTTAGTTCTACCTTGTAGTAGAAAGAGTGATTTTGACAGATTTTGCTTATGCGCAAAGGTTTTAGTTCAGTAGAATTGATTAAAAATGGCTTGAAATTATACAAACTGTGATAAAGATGTGATAATTTTATTACAAGAAGTAACTTTTAGTAGTTTAAAAAAACATTTTTATTTTTAGAAGAGAAGCAGGTATAAATTAAACATACATAAGTTTTAAATTCTATGAATAAATAAGTACAAATTTCCTTCTGTTTTTTAGTGATAAAATATGATTTGAAAAGTATTAATAATTAGAAAGGGTAGAATAAATTATGGAAAAAAAGCAAATAAATACATTAGTGAAGCAGTTAAGAATGGATTTTGGATTAAAGAAAAAAGAAGCAAGAACAGGAGTAATGGAAGCAGCAGCATATTCACGTCTTGAGAATGGAAAAAAATCGATAGATTTTACAACTTTACTTGCTATATTGAGTAATCTAAATGACAGGTTATCATGAACCTTGTCAAGTTATGTTTTTTAGCTAGTAAGAAGAATTGCATAAAGAGAGAAAGGCAGTCAGCTGTTGACTGTTTATTTTTGTATAAAAATTAGTGAAAGAAGGAAATTATTTTGGCAAATAGAATTCAAGAAATTGCATTAAGTGATAAAAATTTAGGAAGTAAAATTAAAGCTGTTTATAAAACAGAACGTGATATTTATGTAAATGGGGCACCTGTTCGTGGTCGTGTGTTTACCGCTTCAAGCGAAAAGCAACGTGATTTTGAAATTTTTGTTCCTCATTTGCGAAACTCACAAATGTTGAATGGCCGTGAAGAAGTAAAATTAATTGATCCAGTAGCACGAATCAATGTAAAACGGAATAACATTGGTAATAGCCGCTCAATTGACATGGTAGTTTATGCAAAACGTTTAGAAGTAGTTGGAGGTAATAAATAAATAGATAAGAGTTTAAATGTGTATAGAGATAAAAATAGATGTGAATTTAGTGTTTGAGTTAAAAAGATATATGTAAATGTCCAATTGTATTAATAAATTAGTATAGGACGTAAATTGAAATCATTTATAATCTATATATAATGAATTGAAAAAGATAGCTAAATTTTTCGAAGTTAAATAGTGGATTAGTTTTGGCTCAACAATTATAATATATTAATAATTATTATTTTTTTAAATTTAAAAATGGAAACGAGGATTAAAAATTTGTAGTAAAAAAACTAATAGAGCCTCGCACGATAAATACAAATCTTTTTTTCAGAAAAGAATATGATTTGTGGGTAATTATTATAATAAGAAAAGATTATATTGAATTTCCATTTTATATAGAATGTAATTGTGGACAATTAGCGGAAATAGTTCCTCATAAATATAAAGAATATGAATGTTCAAGATGTGGATGTTATTTTAAACGAGTAGTAGGAGGGTATATAGAAATAAAAAAAATGTCAAGTTTTTAAATGTATGACTATAGTAGTTTATGGTGTATAAGAGTGAGTAATTTTAAAAAGGAGGGTATAGTATGATACATCAATATTTAAAAATTTTTATTTTAAGTGCAATTGTATTTTTAGTTTTTGATTTATTTTGGTTATTGGTGGTTTCAAAAAGGATGTACCAACAATTTATTGGTCATTTAATGGGAGATGTGCGTATATTTCCAGCAATTATTTTTTATGTAATTTATGTTGTTGGGGTAACAGTTTTTGTTTTGATTCCTGGGATAGAACGAAATCATTTAGGTTATCTATTATTATCTGGCGCTTTTTTTGGTTTTGTTTGTTATGCAACATACGATTTAACTAATTTAGCTACATTAAAAAATTGGCCAGTCTTAATGACTGTTATCGATCTTATCTGGGGAAGCTTTGTGACTATGGCTACAGTAGGGATTGTTTATTTTATAAATCTCAAGTTTTTTGAAGGGTCAGGTATATAATGATAACGTTGGAAAAATACCGTCTTATGAAAAGTATATTTTGCGGTGCGGAATTAGTTATAGAGAATAAAGAAGAGTTAAACAAAATAAATGTTTTTCCAGTAGCTGATGGAGATACTGGAAGCAATTTAGCCTCTTTGATGCATTCGATATTAAATAATGTAGCACCTCAACCTGATTCAATACAGAGCTTATTAAGTGATATTTCAGAGGCTGCTCTAATTGGAGCAAGGGGAAACTCAGGTTTGATTTTTGCGCAATATTTAAATGCTTTAGCAGAAAATTATTCCAAGGTTGATAATTCAACGAGTAACTTTGTGAATTCTCTTAAAGCAGCATCATTAAAAGCATATGAAGCTGTTATGGATCCTAAAGAAGGAACTATTCTTTCTGTTATTAGATTATGGTCTGACACATTAGAAAAAGAGTTTTTTAAAACAAAATCTTTTTCAGAGGCGCTTGTGAAAGCCCTTCAAGTGACAGAGAGAGCAGTTGAAGATACAAAATTTCAATTATCTGTATTGAAAAAAAATAATTTAGTGGATTCTGGAGCAAAGGGATTTTATTATTTTATTTTTGGATTTACAAAGGAGTACTGTGAAAAAAAAGAAAATTTTTATGATTCGAATCCTTATCTTGTAAGCACAGGAGTAAATAAAAACTTATTGCATAGAATAACGGATAAACCAGAATATCGTTTCTGTGCAGAATTTATTTTAAACGAAGTGCAAATCACAACAGAAGATATGCGAAAAAGATTAAAATATCAAGGAGATTCTTTAATTGTAATTGGTAATCAAAAGAAATCTAAAATTCATATTCATACAAATTCACCAAAAAATGTATTAAAAATCCTAGAAAAATTTGGAGAAGTTACTTATCAAAAAGTAGATGATATGTTAATGCAATATTTAGTTACAAAAAAAAGAAAATCTCCTATTGCAATTGTGACTGATTCTATTGCAGATTTACCAAGTAGTTATCTTCTGGAACATCAAGTACATTGCTTACCCATCAATATACTAAGTGATAACCAAGTTTTTTTAGATAAGCTAACTTTAGATGCAAAATTAATTAAAGAGAAGATAGTAAATAAGCAAAATCTTAGTACAGCACAACCTACCATTCCATCCGTGGATGCATTACTTTCTTTTTTGGAAGATAAATATGAACATGTATTAGTTTTAACCGTTTCTTCAGAACTCAGTGGAACATATCAATTAATTGCGCAGAGAATAAAAGAAATGGGATTATCAGAAAAATGGATCAAGCTGATAGATTCTAAAACTAATTCTGTAGCTCAAGGACTTTTAGTGAAGAGGGCGGTATCACTAATTGAAAAAAATATTGAATTTGAAATTATAGTTAAAAAATTGAAGAATCTTCGCTCAAAAACATTTATTTATGTTGCTGTGGCAGACTTAGAGCCGATGATTCAATCCGGTAGAATACCTCAAAAATTAGGAAGAGTATTAAAGAAGCTATCAGTTGTTCCAATCGTTAGTTTAGATAAATCTGGTCGGGGCGTTTTAAAGGGAATTTATTTAAACCAGAAACATAGTACTAACAAAATTACAAAAATAATTTCTGGTTTAGTAGAAAAGCATGAATTAGAAGAAGTAGCAATTGCGCATGTTTCTTCTTATGAAAATGCGAAAATGCTTTCGGATAAAGTTGAAATAATAACAGGTAAACCATGCGATGTCATAGATAGTTCTGCAGCAATAGCTATTAGTGCGGGTATAGGTAGCATTGCAATTGCGGGTATAAAGAAGGAGGAAAACGAATGATTTATTTAACAATTGGAATAGTGTTATTAATATATTTTTTAATATGGTTTGCAATTTCAACTTATAAGAAAAATTATGGATTGGTAGATATTGCATGGGGAGGAGGATTTGTTGTTGTCGCATGGACATGTTATTTAAAAACAGGAGTACATTCTAATCAGTCAATAATTATTTTAGCGTTAGTAACTATATGGGGCATTAGGTTGATTTGGCATTTAGCAAGAAGAAATTGGAATAAGCCCGAAGATTATCGGTACGTAAACATGAGAAAACGTTGGGGGAACCATTATGTTTATTTAAAAGCTTTTCTGAATGTATTTTTGTTACAAGGCATATTACTGTGTATTATTGCATTACCTGTGATTCAAGCATTTTTTAATAGAGAAACTACTTTTAAATGGTGGCAATATTTAGGTATAATTATCTGGATAATAGGTTTCGTTTTTGAGTTTTTAGGAGATTATCAATTAGAGAAGTTCAAAAAAAATCCTGAAAACAAGGGGAAATTATTAACTACAGGATTGTGGTCCTTAACACGCCATCCTAATTATTTTGGTGAGGCAACCAGTTGGTGGGGGATTTTCCTTTTATCTATGAGTAGTATAAATGAAATTTGGCTGATTGTAAGCCCGCTTGTTATTACGTTATTATTGCTTTTCGTTTCTGGTGTTCCGTTATTGGAGGAAAAATATAAAGATCGTTTAGATTTTCAAGAATATGCAGAACGAACTGCTAAATTTTTTCCTTTTATTGGGAAAAAAGGAGTATAAGTTTTTTAACTTATTTTTCTAATTTTTATAGGGTTAATAGTTGTTAGATAAATAAATTAATTATATAATTGATTTTAAGATTAAGGGTCAGTAGCTCACTTGGGAGATAGTGCAGGTTCAAATCCTGCTTGGCCCATTAAAAACAATAGATTTCTGTGATGATTTTTTTGATTTTAAGTAGTATATTATTTTTATTGCATTTAACTTAATAGAAATTAAAAGGTAAGTAAGGCATATTATAAGAAATAAAAAGCAGTCTCCCCGAAAGGATTTCTTTAAGAAAGAGATCCTTTCGGGGAGACTGCTTTTTATTATTTACGCCCAAGATAAATCTTTAAAAGTATATTCAATAGTTAAATTAGTCTCTTTCAAAACGCCTGATGTTAATTCAGGGTCATTAGCAACTAATTCGTAATCTCCCCATGCTAGACGTTCACCCGTGTTTATGGAATAACATTCATAGGTTATTTTTGAATAAACAGTATATTCTGAACCAACATTAGTTGATATTGTTTCGTCTGATATAGTGGTGTCTTTATCAATTTCTTCAGTTTTTAATATATTACCTGTTTTGTCATAATAGGTTACCTTATAAAAATTAGGTTTAATATATCCTCTATCCGTAGCGTTGATAAAACCTGACTGTTTTAAGGTTATGTTTCCTAGAACAGGTTCTTTTTTATAAATAAATACTACAGTTTGAGCTTCATTCAAATAAGTACCCGTAATAGAACCCTGAACAGTATCAAAAGTATACCCCTCAAAAGTCTTTTTGTTCGCAGTGTAAGAATCACCAATAGCACCAGTCAAAATAATATCATCAGATAATTTATTGCCGTCTGTATCTTGATAACTAACAGTTACAGTGCTTGTTGGTATAGGATTTTTTTCAAAAATAAAAGTAACAGTTTGTGGGGTTTCTTCAAATTTACCAGATATATTTCCTATAACATTTTTGAAAGTATATCCCTCAAAAATCTTTTTGTCCGCAGTGTAAGAATCACCAATAGCACCAGTCAAAGTAATATCATCAGATAATTTATTGCCGTCTGTATCTTGATAACTAGCAGTTACAGTACTTGTAGGTATAGGACTTTTTTCAAAAATAAAAGTAACAGTTTGTGGGGCTTCTGTAAAGCTACCAGATGTATTTCCTATAACATTTTTGAAAGTGTACCCCTCAAAAGATTTTTGTTCGGCGGCATAAGAATCACCAATATTTCCTTTTAAAATAATATCTTTAGAAAGAGTATCCCCATTAGAATCTTTATATTTTACAATAACCTGACCTTCTTTTACAAAAGGCTTATTGTCGTTTGAATACGTGTGAAGATAACCAATATATTTATATCCTGCCAAATCTACATTTGGAGTATAATTAGATCCTTTAGTTAGTATAGTTGAGTCAACAGTTGGTAGTATACCTTCATCTGCGTGTGCCTCATCATAATTGGTAAAGAAATTGCTTCCGCCTAAAACAATTAATAATGATAGAAAAGTTTTTAAATGTTTCCTTTTCCAAATTAATAAAAACAATACTAAAACTAATACGGAAAAACCAAGTAGTGAAATTAATATATTATTTTTCATAGCTCCAGTTTTTGGTAAAGTGTTTGAAGAAGTCTTACTTATTTTTTGAGGTAATTCTAACTTAGTATTATTTGTGGGTAGTATTGAATTAGTAGCAGAATCTGCTTTTTTAAAAACTAACTTAAAATTTTCTTTGTCATGAGTGACAGAACTAGTAGGTACTTTTTCAATAAGATTTTCTTGTTCAATTGAGGTTAAATTATCGTATAACGTGTATTCTGTAGTAACAAGTGAATTATTACCTGAAGCGTGTACATTTGTAAAAGATATACCGAAAGATAACGTAGTGAATATAAAGGTAAGAAATACAACTTTAAAAAAATTATTACGCATAATAATCGTCCTTTCTATTTTAATTTATTGTATTTAGAGAAGTATAGCATATTGTGAACAAAATGTGAAAAAATAAATCTGTTATTTTTTTGGTGTAAAAATCTTTTTTTAAAATATTTAATATAATTACACTTGTTATTTTAAGTTTGTTATTTTTAAATAATTAGCATGTAAAATGTTTAAATTCACAAATAATTCACAATGTAATTTTTAATCTTTATTCTTTTATTTTAAAACAGATTTTGATAAGAGATAAACTGAAACTGTAAAAGGAAATTCAAAAAAAGTAAGAGCAATTTTTTACAGTATTATTTGCATTAATTGGTTACTTTAAAGTAACTAATTGATAGCTTGAACAATAACTAATAAAATTACTTTATGAAAGGAAGTGATTGTTATGAAAAAATATAAGAATGTCATTATCGGTTTTGGAAAGGGAGGGAAAACACTAGCAAAAGAAATTGCTATGCGTGGTGAAGAGGTATTGATGATTGAAGAATCTGAACTAATGTATGGAGGGACATGCATTAATGTAGGATGTATACCTTCAAAATCTTTAATAATTAATGGAGAAAAACATGTAGATATGTCAACGGCGCATTCAATAAAAAATAGTTTGACAAGTAAGTTGAGAGAAAAAAATTACAATAACCTTTTTGAAGAAGAGAATATAACTATTTTAAATGGAAAAGCTAAATTTTTATCAGATAAAATCATACAAATCACTAAGACAGATAATACGAAAATCCAAGTTGAAGGTGAACGTATTTTTATTAATACGGGCTCAAAAGCTATCAAATTACCTATAGATGGGTTAAATAAAAGTAAAAATGTTTTAGATTCTACAACTGCTATGGAACAAGTAATAGCACCAGAAAAAATAGTTATTATAGGTGCTGGTTACATTGGGTTAGAATTTGCATCAATGTTTAATTCTTATGGAAGCAAAGTTAGTATTTTAGATGCTAGCTCTGAATTTTTACCTAGAGAAGATGAAGATATCTCAACATTAATATATAAAGATTTTTTAGATAAGGGAATTGATATTCAGTTAGGCGTATCTATAAACCATATCATAGATAAGGATAATTATACTGAAGTAATATATACTCAAGCTGGTAAAATAAAGAAAGTAGAAGTGTCTAAATTGCTTGTAGCTACAGGTAGAAAACCTAATACAGATACCTTAGGATTAGAAAACACAAATATAAAAACGGATAGTCATGGGGCTATTGTTGTAGATGAATTTTTAAAAACATCTGTGGAAAATATTTGGGCAATAGGCGATGTAAAAGGGGGTCTACAATTTACCTATATTTCTTTAGATGATTATAGAATAATAGTGGATTATCTTTATGGTGACAAAAAGAGAAATACTATGAATAGAGGTAATATACCGTACAGTGTATTTATAACACCACCTTTTTCAAGTGTTGGAATAAAAGAAAAAGAGCTAGAAAAAAGCAAAGTAAACTATAAAGTTTTTAGTTTACCTGTAAAATCTATACCTAAAGCCCATATTATTGATCAGACAGTAGGAATTTTTAAAGTAATAATAGATGCAGAAACTGAAAAGATTTTGGGAGCTTCTTTATATGGTGCAGAATCTCATGAATTAATAAATCTTATTTCGTTGGCAATGGATTTTAATATGGACTATAAAGTATTACGTGATAGAGTGTATACCCATCCTACTATGTCGGAATCTTTAAATGATTTACTAAAATAAAAAATTGAAGTTCATTTCTATAGTTATGAAATGAACTTCAATTTTTTAGATTTGTACAATCTAATTCTCTTTGACCCCATAATTTCATCTGTAAAACAATAGTTGCTAAATCTTTTCCCTTTTCAGACAAATAATAAGTAGACGAAGTAGTATTATTGAAAACTTCTTTTTCATTCTTAACAATTTCATTGTCTTCCAAAAGTTTTAGTTGCTGTTTGATCATTTTTGGAGAACTATTCGGAAGCAATCGGCAAATTTCTCCAAAGCGCATAGATCCTCCGTTTAGGGATTCTATTATTTGGGGAATCCACTTTTTTCCAAGTATATTAGATAAAGCCTCTACAGGGCATTTTTTTTCTACGTTTTTATCCATTATGTAACACTCCTTTTATGAATAATTAAAAATAAAAACTAATTGAAAATAAATCTGTAGATATCAGTTTCTTTATGAAAGTAATAATTGTTAAAAAGTGTATTAGCGTGTGCAAAAGTACAATTATTTACATACATAAGATGCTCGATGAGTCTATTTCTTAATGCAGATTTGCTCATAAAAAAGTATTGTGCAATTTCTTCGAATGAATAAAATTTTTTTAATGCGTAAAATAATGCTTGGTCATTTGCCATTAACATGCTAGCACCGACATTAGCACGATATTCTTTTGGAAAATCTTCCATCAAATAACCATTTTTCAAAAGAATATCAGAAAAAGTATGGGTTGCATTATTAATTTTAGGTATATCTATGTAGTAATGCATAATCTCATGCATTTTAGTGAAATTTTTTCGTTCTAACATTAATTCCTTGTTTGTTGTTATAATGACTTCATTGTCTACTTTAGAAATTGAACCAAGCATCCGCCTTTTAAGTTGTTTTTGAAACGTGTATTCAACAAATTCAACATCTTCAACTTCTTTTACATATTTTTCAATATCAAAGCATTTAACTTGTTCAATATTTTTGGAAGAATAGTAGGATACTTCTTTTATTAATTCGTTTGAAAAATTAAATGCTTCAAAATAGAGTTCTTTACTAATAAAATTCACCAACAACAGTCCAATCAATCTTTTTTGTTACGTTTCTTTTTTTCTTTTGCTTTTTTTATAAGAAAATCTTGAAAATCGATTAATTCTTCTTCTAATTCTTCTATATCTTCTATGTCCATATCAGAAGTATTTAGACGAAAATGAGAAATGATATTTTTCCCAATTTTTTCCTTGTCGTTTAGATGTATTCTTTCCTCTGTTCTACCTAGTAAAAAATCGGTAGATACATCATATAGGGAAGCGATTTTTGATAGCATTTCCGAATCTGGTTCACGTGTTCCGTATTCCCAGTTTGCATAGGTTCCTAAGTTATTTAATCCTAGTTGTTTTGCAACATATGTTTTTGTCCACTCTTTTTCTTCTCTTAAAAGCTGTAGTCTTTTTGCTAATGGTTGCACTGGTTTTACCTCCTCTATAAGTACATTATAAACTTTTTGTGTATAAAATTGAGAAAGTTAAACAAAAAGTGTTGACATTTTATTTCAAAAGGTATATTCTTAATATAAGTTAAACGAAATGTTTAACTCGTCAATTAGATAAACAAAAAAGCGTTCACGAGAAGAAAATGAATTTCTGTTTCGCAAACACTTAAAGTAATACCTAGACAATATTATTTTAAGCGATTTGATGAAATAATACAAGAATGAAATTTTTGTTCGAGGTTATAAGTCTTGTTGAGGTGGTGTGTGCCAGCCGTTGAATGGGGCACAAGGTGGCAGTAGTATCTTTAAATAGAGCCATATTGATGACAGATTAGTGCCGAGCTGTCAGATTATTTCCGATAACCATGTCGTGAGACACGTTGGAAATAGTTGCTGAACTAGATTGAATAAAAAAATCTATGCAAGCTCAATAAAAGGAGGAGAGCTGTACACCGTATATTACAATACTATCTAATGTGCCGTTATGTGATGTAAGAGTCACTAGCCATTGAAGATGATTCTATGTATTGTGATGAACGTAAGAATCTAAAATTGAAATACAATTTAAGTTTTTATTTTTAATCGTGAAAAAGATTTTTTCTAAAAAAAATTCAATCTTAACTTTAGTAAGCACAATTGTATTATTTTAGTTGTACTTTTTTATTTTAAATGAAAGAACAGAATTTGTTATTAAGTGAATAAGGAGGATAAAAATGAAAGAAGAGCTATTACTTTTTGTTGAGAAGTTTGTTGAACGTATGAAACGACAGAAAAAAACTTTTTCTATTTCGGATATAGAAAAGAGCTATAACTTAGAACGTAAGAAGTTAGGTAAGAGTGCGGTTAAGTTAACAAACATGGAACGCTTAACAATTGAAAGTCGATTATTAAAAAATCAGATTTTACAACGAACATATAAAATGACAGGTTATCATGAACCTTGTCAAGTTATGTTTTTTAGCTAGTAAGAAGAATTGCATAAAGAGAGAAAGGCAGTCAGCTGTTGACTGTTTATTTTTGTATAAAAATTAGTGAAAGAAGGAAATTATTTTGGCAAATAGAATTCAAGAAATTGCATTAAGTGATAAAAATTTAGGAAGTAAAATTAAAGCTGTTTATAAAACAGAACGTGATATTTATGTAAATGGGGTACCTGTTCGTGGTCGTGTGTTTACCGCTTCAAGCGAAAAGCAACGTGATTTTGAAATTTTTGTTCCTCATTTGCGAAACTCACAAATGTTGAATGGCCGTGAAGAAGTAAAATTAATTGATCCAGTAGCACGAATCAATGTAAAACGGAATAACATTGGTAATAGCCGCTCAATTGACATGGTAGTTTATGCAAAACGTTTAGAAGTAGTTGGAGGTAATAAATAATGGGATTATCATTTGAAAATAACACGATTGAAAATTTTGATGTAGTAGGAACATTTGGTACGATGAATTTCTTAGAAGTAGTTGCAATTAATGAACGTGATGGTGAAGGAAATGTGACTGACGATGTTCGTGAACAACGAGTAACGGTTTATTCTAGCAAATTAAATGACCAAGTAGAAATTGCGATTGATCCAGATTATGATGTTAGTGGTATCAATTATGATGATGAGATCGAGTTGACTGGAAATGTAACGGCTCGTGGGTGGCTTAATGCTTATAAAGGTTTTAATGACAATGTACAAACAGAACAAGCATTTAAAGTCCGTGCAGTGGGTATTAAAAAAGTAGGAGCTGTTAAACCAGCGCAACCTACTCTACAAAAAGAAAATAAGAATCAAGTAAATGAGCAAAAATAAATGTTAGATTGAGGTAGATTAAATGAGCAAAAGAGAAGAATTAAAAAAATAGGTGATGAATTGTATAAAGTTTTGGCACAAAACAACGTTACCTTTGAACAAGCAAAAGTAACGCTAGATTATCTTTCAATTAAATTAGATTGTGAAATGAAACGAACAATGGTATCTCTTAAGACGTTGTAAAATAGAGAATACTTTTTTCAGGGATGTAGTATTGAATATTAGAACTGATAAACTCTAAAATTGTATCATCAATAATTGATTGGAATTTTTCAATTTTGAGTTTTTGGTTGTTGGTAAGAATAATTGTTACGGATTGCATGTCTATTTCACATGCTTTTTCAATTGTTTTTAGCATTATTATAGGACACCTCCTTTTGTTAATATTTTACCACTGAACCAGAAATTTCTGAAAAAATTAATTGGATGTGGGAATTGAAACGAAAGTAAATATCATATTCGGACGAACGGTGGCACCGTTTAACAGCTGTGAAGGGCATTCTAACGAGTGCCCTTTTTATTATTAATTTGTGTCAACAAGGTTTGTTAATAGACATTAATAATAAAAAATGAGGTGGTTAGTTAAAAGATGAATCGATTAGAGGAATTAATCAAGAACCCAACAAAATTCAATCTATCAAATGAAGCGATTGATTCATTAAGGGAATTATTTGTTACTTTTGAAACGAATCCATTTTTCCCAATGAGTCGATATGATTATGCTCGCAGATACTTAACACAACTATATTTTGCAGGCTTTATTAGTAGTGATTTAGTTCAAAGCATTTTGAGTGAGTTCAAAAAGAGTGGGTAAAGTTAATAAAAAATAGGAGTGATTGGATGAAGCAAGGGAAACGCCCAGTTAGAAAAGAAAAAGAGTTGTTGAAAAGTCGCAGATTGAATGCGAAGAATTGGTTAGTGGAAAGACGTTTGAAGAGTAGTGTTATTTTTCTTCATAAAGAAAGTGGTAATTTGAAAGAGATTTTTTATTAAGAAAGGAAAAATGTTAGTGGAAAAAAATAATGAAAGTACTAAATTATTGCAAAGAAAAATTAGGTATATGTGTGCGGTTGAAGGTGAAATGGAGTTTTATGTGTTACGTCCATTATTTACTGATGATGTTAATGTTCAAGCAGTAGTTATGACATTTCAAGATGTTTATGATAATTCTTTTTTCTATGAAGGTAGTGCAGAGGGATTATATCAAACGATTGTTCGGTGGATTGAAAAGAATATAGCTTAGTAATTAAATGTAAACTGAGAGGGGGTGTCTTGTAAGTTAATGAGTAGTCTGTCGGAAAAAATGGAGCATAAACAAGTAAGGTATCGAGCGTTTTTAGAAAGAAGATTTTATTCATACAGGAGGTGGCAAAGTTTTAATTATTACCGTGACTTGTACTTAAAATTATTTGATGAAACGAGTAATGGTCTTATTCAATTTTTATTACTAGATGATTCTTTTTTTGAAAGTGAACAAGCTGTTTTGAAATTGTTAGATAGTTTTTTGGATCAATTAGTTCGTGCGTACGATTTAAAGTTCCATGAAGATTTTGAAAAGAAAGTGTATTTTGAAGAATATCCATTAGGAATAAGTGAGGTAAATTGATTGTGATGGTTTGATGGCTTATAATGGCTTTAGAATAGACGTTAGAAGAGGTGAGACAAATGGTAATGACAATGAATGAAATTAAAGAGCGTGTGAAGCCAATAGCTGAAAGATACGAAATTCCTGTGATATATGTGTTTGGTTCTTATGCTAGAGATGAAGCGAAGGAATCAAGCGATATTGATTTTTTGGTTGGCACTACTGGTTTGCCAGAAAAATATCGGTGGTCTGTGTATAGTGATTTTTTCGATGAATTGAAGGAAGCCGTTGAACATGAGATCGATTTAGTAGAGCTTGAAGCATTTGAACAACCAATTGATTCAGAATACCAGAAAGAGTTTTACGATACTATGATGAAGGAGAAAGTTAAAGTATTTGAAAGAGAAAAATAGAGATATTCGTGTTCTCAAGGGAACATTGATTTATTGTGAAGATGTAAAATCGGCACTCAATCGTTGTAGCAGAAGCTTTGAAGTTTTCTCTCACGATAGAGTGTTTTTTCATGCAATCAGTATGTCTTGCATGCAGGTAGGAGAACTTGCTAACTCTTTTTCTGAAGGGTTTAAGGAAAGAAATAGTGGTGCGGTTGATTGGCGACAATTAAGGTCAATTAGAAATATTTTTGCACATGCGTATAGTAATATTAATAAACGGACTGTTTGGGAACTTGCAACAGTCTTTTTTCCTGTTTACGAAGAATTTTGTAGACAAGAATTAGCACGATTACAAAAAGAAGGTAGGTAAATGTTTAAAAAATTATTTAGATATAGAGGAAGGCGTATCCGTTATTCTTCAAGAAATTTGTTGGCACTCTATCGAGTGTTATTTTTTATGCCAATTTTTGTTTGTTTAGGCTATTTTGTGGGCTATAAATGGCTTTATCCATTGTATCTCTCAAATCCACCTGATTGGAAAATTTATATTGTGCCAGCGTTAATCATTGTAGGTGTTTCGATAGGTGCAATTGTGCTAATTACATTGCTTGTTAAGGCTTCAATTATCAATTCAGGCTATTTTTCTAAAGTAGAACAACGTCAAGTGTTAGCTCGTATGATTATTGACAATGGCTATTATACGAAGAAACAAGTGAAAAGTTCTGATGGTAAAACAAGAGAAAAAATCAAGTTTCCAAAAATTTATTATAAGTCTGAAAAAAATAGTATTTTCGTTTCATTTGAAACAGCAGGTAATAAGTTTCAAGAAAAATTTGAAACCATTGGTGGTTTTTTGGAAACAGCGTTTCATGCGGATAATTTAAGTCAGACTAGTGAAAAGGGATTTGTAATTTATGAGTTAGCAACTGATGTGTATAGTAAACGTATTTCCATTAGAGATATGCAAGCAGATAAAGGCAAAGTCCAGTTGATGAAAGGGTTATATTGGCATTTCGATAAAGACCCGCATATGTTGATTGGAGGAGGTACAGGTGGTGGTAAAACTTTTACCATTCTTTCTTTAATCTATGCTTTGTGTCGTGTGGGTGAAATAGAAATATGTGACCCAAAAAATTCAGATTTAATGGCACTAGGTAGATTGCCTTTATTTGAAGGAAAAGTTTATACAGGGAAAACGGATATTGTCAATTGTATTAAAAATGCAGTTCAGGAAATGGAAGATCGATTTAAAACTATCAATGAGAGTCCAAAATTTAAAATGGGTAAAAATTATGCCTATTACGGATTAAAACCAAAATTCATTGTCGTAGATGAATTTGCTGCATTTAAAGCAGAATTAGCGAATGACTATGCGACTGATGGTGATGTAGATGAATATTTAACTCAACTTATTTTGAAAGCTCGTCAAGCAGGGATTTTCTTTATTGTTGCAATGCAAAGACCAGATGGCGAGTTTATCAAAACGGCATTAAGAGATCAATTTATGTTTCGTATGTCTGTTGGCCGTTTATCAGAAACTGGTATTTTGATGATTTTCGGTGATGAAAATAAAAATAAAAAGTTTAAATATGTTGAAAAAGTCGATGGATTGAAAGTTTATGGACGTGGTTATGTTGCTTTAGGTGGTTCTGTCGCAAGGGAATTTTATAGCCCACAAGTACCACAAGATTTTGATTTCATTCAGGAATTTATCAAGATTTCTAAAGAGCTAGGATATGAAGATGTTTCAAAAGAAGTGCAAGAAGAAGTATCTCAAAAAATAGCTAAGCATGTAGATAAAGAAGCCCTTGCGGAAATTGATGAAGAGTTAGAAAAAGGTCAAGCAAAGTTAGCTAAGTTAAGTGAAAAATTTGAGTAATGAGGAAGGAGATTTTTATTGGATTCTAGCGAAATAATCAAACGTGTTAGAGAACGAGTGTATGTTGAAGTCAAGAAACGATATAAAAAGCCTGATTTAGATATACGTATTCGTGACATTCTGTATGAACAATCAGAAAGCTATGCAAAATTAGTGAGGTTTTCTAACGGAAAGCGAATAAAGAAATTAGCTGACCCTGTAGAGTTTGAAAAATTTATGGAAAATAGGGGGGCTAAAATTGTTGATGAAGTGATTGTTGGTTTAAATGAAAAAGGAGAAGTATAAATGGAATTTAAAAATAGTAATCAACTTATGGAATATTGGGAAACAAAAGTAAAGGAATTTGAAAAAGAACTTAATAGTGGAATTTCCCAATTGTCAAAAGAAGAGAGACAAGAATCATGTGTTGTTGAAGCAAAAAAATATTTAGAAGAAAAAAGAAAATATGCGAATAATCTTCATGCGTTATTTTATGTTGAAGGTAGTTATCAGAATTCTAATGAAGTAGATAGGAAATTTGATAGAGAATTCTATCCAGCGTTTTATTCGTTTTTAAGTGAAATTGATATTTTGGCTCATTAATAGAAAGGAATAGTGATTGGTATGAATGGTAAATTGACTCTTGAAGAGTTTTATAAAAAAATGTCTTCGGAAATTTATAGAAAAGTGAAATTAAAATACAAGAAAAAAGATTTAGATGATAGGTTTAGTCAGGTATTGCATAATTCGTCTTTTCGTTTTATTTATAGAAAATATCAGAATCGTCCTGATAGTTTACTTACTTATCAGGAAAGTGAAATGGAATTGGATAAAAATTTAGATGGTCTTGTCGATGAAGTATTAAAAGGATTAACAAATGTTCGTCAAATTGATTTTTCGGAATATCTGGAAACTGTCAAACGTGCAACATTTAAACGCTGTTCTGAAAAAACAACAAAGTATTTTTCTAGTCAAGATTTTAATTCTACTTTTAGAGAAGAATGTTTTGACTTTGTGAAGAGTGCTTTTAAAAGAGATTCAGACGGAGAAAGTGTTATTTGCTGTGATGATTTAGATATTTTAATGGAAATAGTAGTGAAGGATTGTGTTGAAAAAGTTATGCGTGTAATTAATAAGTAATGCAGGGGGAGCAGGTGAGTGAATATGTTCTCATTTAAAGAGGTGCTTTTTGAATTAGATAATGCTATTTCTTTGAAAACGTTGAAAAATTGGGCAAATAAAATTGAAAAATTAACAGATGTTCGATTTGTTCGCCAATACGCTAAAAATAAACAGGGTAGAAACTACTCGTATAAAGTTTTTAGTGGGAATCAAATTGAACAATTTAACGAATTAGTTCAATTAAGGAAACAAAATGTACCGTTAGAGCAGGCAATGATTGAGGTGTTCATGTCTGCAGAAGAAAAAGAAAGGCAACAAGTAATCTCCATTGCAAAAAAAGAATTTGAGGAAAATCAAATGTCAGTAAAAGAGCTTGTTGAATATACTAAAGAAGTTTTGACGGAAAATGCAGAGATAAAAAAACGATTGAAGGCATTGGAACTTAAAATGGAAATGTTGGTGAATTAGACTGGCAACCGCTAGGGATTGTTGCGTTCTTTGTAGATGGAATAGGGGCGGCGCCCCAAGGTGCCCGCCCCTATTCCATCGTTAACAAAAGTAGCAACGTATATCCCAAGTGTTGTTAGTCGTGAGGTGGGCTTGTCCCACCTCAAAAGTTTCTACCCCCGTTTTATAACATGGGGGTAGAATTTAACATACCATATAAAAAAGTTACTTAAACGCTATGTCCCACAAGGGATTGAGCGATTTTGTTTTTGTCACATTTTTTGACTAAAGTTGTCACATTTTTTTTGGAAGTAGGTTTAAAGCAGTGAGAGGTGTTGATTTAAAGCGATATAGAAAAGAGCTAAAATTAAAACAGCAAGAATTGGCAAGTAAATTAGGAATTGAGCGTTCGTTAATTTCAAAAATAGAATCTGGAAAACGTGTTATTTCTAAAGAGTTAGAACAAAAGATTATTGATGTGTTGAACTTAGATGGTGGGTATGCTTCGGTAGAAGCAAAAATTGACTTTTTGAGAATACGATTTAAGACATTAGATGTTCGGACAGTTGTTGAAAAGTTGTTGCATATGGATATGAACTGGTTTACTCATGAACCTAGAGGGTTTTATCATTATACTGAAACATTTTCGTATAGCTCTATTCGGATTTTTCGGAATCCAGAAAACGTGAATATGGGAATTATGTTGGACTTGTCTGGCGAAGGTTGTCGTCAATTAGAAGAAATTTTTGAAGAAGACAACAAGCGATCGTGGACAGAATTTTTTCGCTCACTCTATGATGATGATATTTTCGGGCAAGGTGTTTTAGTTGATACAAAAATAACTCGAATTGATATTGCTCTTGATGAATTGATTGTGAAAGAACAAGAAAATTTTGATTTATATGTTTTGAAAGAAAAAATGGAACAAGGGCTTGTGGATACCACTTTTAAGAATTTTGATTTTAGCGGGGGCTTTGCTTATGAAAATAAAAAAATGGTAAATAAAGGTTTGTCTCTTTATTTTGGTAGTCGTCAATCGCCATTGCATTTTAACTTTTACCAAAAAGATTATGAGTTAGCACGAAAAGAAAGTATAAGTGTTGAGGAAGCAAGAGAAAAACATGAAATTAAAAATCGGTACGAAATTCGCCTTTCTGATGAAAAGGCGTTTTTGTTTGTAGAATATTTTCTTTCTAGTGGTGAAACGTTGGATTGGCTAGTCAAGGAAATTATTAATCAATCTTTGACTGTCTATGACATTGAAGATGATATGAAAGTCTATTGCAAAGCTTGGTATGATGTTGTTGATAAATTGGAAGGTTTAAAATTGTCTGTTCAAGGTGAAAAACCGTCTATTGAGAAAACACTTCGGTGGTTATCAAATTATTTAGCCCCTTCATTAAAGATGATTAAAGAAATTGATCATTTGTTAGGAACAAATGAGCTGATGGAACGTATCGATTTAGCAGAATTAAAAGAGAAACATGAAGAAATAATTGAAATGGTCTGTGTTGATGCGAAAGATTTATTGTTTACCACTAATCAAAATAGCAGTGTTCGATCTTATATGGAACAAGAATTTGATTTGGAGGAAGTATATCCATTTTAAAGATTAAGTGGGATATAGATATAATTGATTCGTTATTTTAAATAGATATTAGTTTAGTTGAAAGGAATGTATGAATTATGAGTAGAGAATTTATTGAACGCAATACTAAAGTAGCAATTTCTATTACTGAAAAAATGAAAAAAGGCAAAAATGATCTACAAAAAACAAAAGAAAAAATTGTTCAATTAGATGAACAAGGGGAATTGACTATTCCTTATTTAAAGATTACTTTTGAAAAGCTCTCAGAATCAAATGAAGAGCTTTTAAAAGAAATTTCAAGATATGAATATACTTATGTGGTTCATGAAGCAGAAATGGCGGTTAAAGAGAAAGCAATTTGGGAAGAATTTTTCAGTATAAAAAAATTGTATGATAAAGAGCTTTCAGAATTTGCCAGTTTTAAAGAGAAGTATAAATATTTTGAGCCTAAAAATAGTGAAGAATTAAAAAAACAAGCTCGAGTGTTGCTAGAAAAGAAAGGGTATATTGTTGACAGTCCATTTGAAGGAGATTTTGAAAGATGGATTGGCGTTTATGCTAGACCTAAAGATAAACCAACTTATTTAGATCCAACGGATGGAGAAGAAGCTGGATTACAAGAATTGTACAGTGTAGATGGATTTAAGCAAGACTTTGCAGAATGGTTTGAGTTTGAAGTTGTGGAAGGGAAATTAAAGGAGGACATTTTGTAGTGAAAAAGATTTGGCAATTGGCATGTTTAGAAAATAATTATGATTCACACAGCTCTTATTTTCGGGATATGGTAAGATATTTTTCCTATACACTGTTAGCACTACTTTTATTCTTTTTAGGTTTGTATTTTAACATAGGTTGGGTAAGTGGTTTCTGTTTTGTAGGTTTGATACTTTTACCATATATGGGCTTTTTATCTCGTGATAATTATAGAGAATTTGCACCGAGGGTATGGAAAATAAGAGATGTTCGAGAGTTAGAAGAATTGTATCCTGTAGTTGTTGATAGAGTAAGGGATAGATTACTTTTTTATGAAAAGAAACTCTATTTAAAGGGAGATAGTTTGAAGCATGCAGATTCATTGAAAGAAGGTTTTGTTCTTTCAGAAATTTCTTTAGAAAATGAGTTGATTTTTAATGCTAGTATAGCAAAGAAAAGTTGTATAGTTGTTGAGGAGTATGTATATGAAAATGTAAATTTTAAAGAAGAATTCCAGAATAAAAAGAATCAAGAAGCTCCTGTATTACGCTATATAGTTTATACAAATAACTTTTTAAGTGAATAACTGTGGAAAGGTGAACCAATGAAGAAGATTCGTGGCTCTCCTATTTTTTTATGCAAAATCTAGGAGAAATGAAATAGAACTACAAAAAATTAATAATGAAAAGAGGAAATATTTTGAAGAAAACAACGATTATTCAAGGATTAGCAACAACAATCATTTTAGCAGGCATGGCAATACCAATGATGGTTCAAGCGCAAGAAGGCGGACAAGTTCCACAAACAGTGAGAGCCGATTTTTTCCAACGTTCAAGTGCAAGCTCTAACTCAATCATTAATGCGCCGAATGCTTCTGTGGTAACACCAGATGATGAAGCTGGTTCAAAGTATAGTTTTATTGCAAAGTTTATTAAAGGTGTCACTACGGTTGAAACAGGTGGTGGTGGGTGGACGAATGATGTTTACGTTAATATGCCTCCACAAAAATGGGACGGAAAAATCGGTCTTGATGTAACGAAAACGAAGAAAGGGCAATCGTGGATTCGTTACAATAATGTAGGTACAGCTGATGATGGGACACCAATTGATTTAAAAATTACCATTCAAGACTGGGAACAATATAAAAATGCACAAAATATGGTGTCGAATAATATTGTTGCTTTTAACAATGTTAGTGCGATTGCTACCTATCAAGGTGGTTTCTCATGGGTGAAACAAACATGGACGTACCTAGAACATGGGACAGACAAAGAAAAGCCAGTTTCAGGCTACTATTCATGGATTGATATTGATAATTTACAAGGAATGACGATTGACAAAGATTCGTACAAAGCAATCGATAAATTGTACGTACCAACGAAAGATACAATTGTTAAATATAAAGAAGAAAAAGACGGTGGAAAAACTTTTTATGATTCTGACGATATTCCCTTAGACGATGGTGATAACCGTGGTGATTTTACGTTCTTGTATTCTAATCGTTCTCGATTCGACTTCACATATAGTGAGGACTTCGCGACACGTGAAAAGAATTTAGGGTATCCTTTACCGCCAAAAAATAATAACCAGTATAGTTATTTTGGCTATAGTGCAAAAAAACCAGTTCGGACAGCGCCAATGATTCCTACTAAAACAGTGACAGATAGTGATGAAACAAATGTTGATAAGAATACCTTAGAAGGGTTAGGCGAAGTATATAGCTATACGATTACACATAAAGTTCCTGATGAAATGAAAGAATTTTACTACAGCAACTATGAAATGCAAGACGAACTGATTCCTGAATTGGAACGTGTGTCTGATGTGAAAGTCACGGACGAAGCAGGAAAGGACGTTACCAATAAATTTGAAGCGAAGCATGAAGGCAATTTAGTACGTATGGTTGCAAAGGCTGACGTATTAAAAACAGCGGATTTCTATAATCACGAATACAAATTCAATTTCCAAACAAAAATTCGTGAAGGTGCCAGCTTAGATAAGTACCTTATTGATGGCAAGTTACAAATTCCAAATAAAGCAAAAATTATCCAAAACAACAAAGAAGTCCCAACTGATGAAACAACAACCACTGTCACACCAAAAGACCCGTCTATCGCGAAGAAAATCCTTGAAGGCGATAAAGAAGTGGATTTGACCAGTGCCAAAGTGGGCGATGAAGTGACATTCAAATTAGATGTGCAAGTACCAAACACCAAAGATATGACTTCTTTAGTCATTCAAGATGATTTAGAAGATGTTTTAGAAGCGAATAAAGAAGTGAAAGTTACTCTTTCAGATGGGACAGATATTACGGATCAAGGAAAAATTAGTGTTGATGAAAAAACACAAAAAGTTTCTTGGGCTGCCAATGAACCAAACAAATTAAAAGAAAAACAATTGTTTGTGTACATTAAAGGGAAATTGAAAGACGCAGATTTTTCTCAATATGTCGATGATAAAGGGAATATTATGATTCCAAACGTGGCACAATTGGTGATTAATGATGAACCGACAGATTCTAACAAAGTGAATGTTACAACTCCACAAGAAAAACCAAAAGTATTGCCAAATACTAATATGGATTTTGGAACAAGTGCAGGTGTAGCTACAGTGATTGCAATTTCATTAATTGGTGTGGTCGTAGCAGTGAAACGACAAAAAGATAGCAAAGAGGGCTAATTAATGAAAAAATGGATTGAAAAAAACAAATATTTTGTTGGAGCAATTGGAGTTATTCTCATTGCTCTTTTTTCATTCCTTCTTTTTGAAAACCAACAAAAAGAAGAAGTGAAAGAAGCTATAAATACAGTGGTATCAAGTGGATTAGAGGAAGCGGAGAAGCCAAAAAAACATGTAGAGACAAAATCTAGTGAAACTGTTCAAAGTAATCAAGTAGATGTTATTACTGGTACGGAAGCACAAGAAGAAACACCTATTCCAACAGTGATTTCTTTAACCGAAGGCGAACGTCCGTCTGTTAAAACGATTCAAAATGCCCAAGAAAATTTTAATGAAGTGTCGGATTCTGTTTTAGGGTCTATTGAAATTGATTCTATTCAATTAAAATTACCTATTTTAATGGGTGATAGTTTTGACAATATGCTTTATGGAGCGTGTACTGTTTTATCAAAACAAACGATGGGAAAAGGAAATTATGCTTTAGCTTCTCACAATGCTGGGTATGAAGGATTACTTTTTACCTCGTTAAATAAAGTTTCTGTAGGAGATTTGGTCAAACTTAATGATCGTGAAGGACATTCGTTCATATATAAGGTAAAAGAGCAAAAGCATGTTGATATGACTGATACAACTATGTTGAATCTAACAAGAAAGCCAACATTAACTTTAATAACTTGTGACCAAGCCACAAAAACAACAGGAAGAATTATTGTGATTGCGGAATTAGTTTAGAGGAGGGAAAAAGTTGGTTGAAAAAATAAGGGAATTGTCAAAAGAAGAATTTGTCAATCAGTATATGTTTGATTTTAAGTCATTAATTTTCAAATCCAATAATCCTGAAAAAATAACAGCTAAACAAGAAAAACTCTTGGAATGTGAAAAGAAAATTGCTGTATTATTTTATGAAACATATAAACGAATGAAGGGGTATCCGCCTGATGAGAAAGAACTGGGTAGGATTGTTCAAAGAAATTTCCTTGACCGTTTAAAGTTATTTCGAGTGGAATATGATGTGATTAGTGAAGAAAAATTTTGTGGTCTACACGTAAAAATGGTCAAACAGCAAATGCCATTAGAAAAGTATCGATCCGATGATTTATCTTATATTTTAGGACGAGAAAAGAAGATAGCTATTAATTATTTTATCGCACATGATGATTTTCCTATGGGTTATGAAGAACTAATGATAAGTCGTTCTAAACAAGCAGTTACCCAAGGCTTGGAAGAGTTAAGGGGAGAATTTATGGAAAGATACCATAAATATTACAGAAAAATGGAAAGGAGTTGTATTTTATGAATCAACATATTATGCCAATTTTTAGAGAGCATAGTAAATTTTACCAAAGGTATTCAAATGTACCAGTTCCTGAAATGCTTCGCTTGCATGGATTCATAGTTGATGAAATGCCAATTGATGAAGCAGATATTGTTTATATGGAAAAATATAAAAATTCTTTATTTAAAATGGGGATTATTATTGATGAAGCGCCTTTTAAAAAGG
This sequence comes from Enterococcus sp. AZ011, assembly GCF_050548355.1. Taxonomy (NCBI): domain Bacteria; kingdom Bacillati; phylum Bacillota; class Bacilli; order Lactobacillales; family Enterococcaceae; genus Enterococcus; species Enterococcus sp. AZ011. The sequence goes on along the minus strand of NZ_CP172959.1, from coordinate 2,390,572 downwards.
AATTTGTTGCGCAATACGTTTTTCATGGTGGTATAACTAGTTTGATTGCAGAAGGTCAATACTTGAGAAAGCCTAACGGGGATAAAATGTACAATTCGTATTATTTTTATTTGTATAAAGAAGGCTTTCAAACACATAAGGGGCATGTTAGAGAGAGAGTTTATGTTGAAAAGGCGATTAAATCTACTTTTTTAAAAACGTTTGAAAGTTGTTTGGGCTTATTAAGAGTAGGAGGGGAATATGAATTTAAAGAAAATTAAAAAGAAAGAGAAGAAAGAAAAAACACCAAAGGTTAAAACTTTTTCTCAAAAGAAAGCGAATCGGGTTGTGTTAATTGGCGCTAGCGTTTTACTGGTGATGTCAGGAGTTGGTGCGCTTCGAGCCAATGTGATGGCAAGTAATGTAGATAATTTGTATTCAAAAGTGGATACATTAAGTGAACAATCAAAAAAGAATAAAGTTGATAGAGAGGAGCTTGATTATTCAGCCCTCTCTTTTTATGTCGAAAATTTTGCGAAAGAGTATTTGAATTATAACTCGAAAGCTAGTGATGAAGCGAAAAAGGCTCGTATTGATCGATTATCTAAATATTTATCATTAGATGTAAAAAATGTTGATGAAACAGAAAATCTACAAGGGAATGTCTTACGTACGTTTAAAAATACGTCTTTATCACGTATAGAGAAAATGGAAGATTGTTATTTGGTTTATCTAAATGTGAATTATGAATTAGAGAAAGATAAAAAGACTGAAAATGTGACACAGAATATGGTTTTACCAATTCAAGTAAAAGACAATTTGTTTTCAATTGTAGGACGTCCTTATTTTGTAGCAAGTAGTTTATCACAAGGAAAAACAGTACCTCTAAAACAGACAGAAAATTCAATAGATGTTGATGGGAAAGAAAAACAATCTATAGAGAAATTTTTAAAGATGTTTTTTACAAAATATTCAGTTGGGAACAAACAAGAATTAATGTTGTTAATGAAAAATCCAACAACGACAGCAGGTCAAGACTCATTTGTTTCAATAGATTCTGGTGATATGAAATTTTTTGATACAAAGCAGAAAGACGTAACAGGGGTTCAAGTATCGGTTACTTTTTCAGATAAAACAACAAAATTAACGCATACAGAGGATTTTTCGCTTTGGTTATCTAAAACGGAGAATTCTTATTTTATTAATACGATGAAACATTACTTTACAGAGAAAGAAGGAAATGACTAATGAATACAGGAAATTTGAGTAATTTTTTAAGTACAAGTTTTATTACAATTATGGCGGCTGGTGTAATTATTTTGATTCTAAAACACTGGAAAGGTGCTGAATGGGCAAAAATTGGTTCAGTAATTGTCATTGCCTTAATCTTACAGGATTTTGCGACGAATCAAGGAAAAAATATTTTTGCAGTTGTTAAATGGTTCCTAAGTTTAGTTGGAATTAAGATGTAGGTGAGTATATGAAATATTACGATTATTCGAGGGGCTTAAAAGCCCCTTATTCAATGCAAGTTATTAAGTCGCCTAAAGGACAAGTGGTGTGGGTATTTGCACAACCTGTTAGCCTATCCTATCTCCTAATTCTATTCTTAGGGATTGTGTTAACTGGCTTGTTTTGGAAAGAAGTACCATTACCACAAATTTTAGGAATTAACTTAAATTTGTTAATCATGGTGTTGGTGCCGAATAAAGTTGCTCGTTGGTATTCCGAAAAGGAATTCGAAGGAAAAACAGGCTTTGGTTTTTTAAAAGATGGTTTTGTCTATGTGAAAAATTATGTGTTAGATAGTAGACCAATTGTAGCTTTCGAACGAGTAAAAGAAATAGAAGAGTTTTCGTTTAAACGATAAAAAATAAAAAGGAGTGTGAATATGCAATTAGAATATCCATTAACGAATCATATGAAAGGAAATATTGTTTTAACACAAGAAAAAACAGCGATAGCTTACTATCGTGTTCGCTCTGAAACCGTAATGTTGACTGATGTTGAAAAGAAATTAAAAACGAAAAGGAAAGTTGCTCGTGCGTTAAATCGTTTAAAAGCAAATGATGGATTTGAAATTAACCTTTTGCCAGTTAATGCCGACATTCGAGGGAAAATGGGTGCTATGCGTTCTTTAATTGATTCTAGTAATTATGAAGTAGGCGTAGATAAATTGATGAAAACGGCAATGGTTTTAGAACAAGAAATGGGCATGGTTTACGAATATACATGGGTAATTGGTGTACCTTTAATCAAAAAAGACTTGGCTGTTGATTTAAAAGAAACCGTTACTAACTCAATTAGTAACGTATCGGAAAAGTTTGTCAAAGGCTTAGGTTTTGATGTAGAACTAGCAGAAGATTGGGAAAAAGATTATCGAGAGCAAGAATTAGAAGTTTACCAAAATCTATCTGAATTGTTAGTTGAACGATTAACAGAAGATGAATTGTATTATTACCAAGCGTACCAATTCTTGAAAAATATTCCTCATGAGCGACAAGATGTTCTTTCTAGTCAAAATTTAGATAATTTAATGGCAACAAAAATTAAACCATTATTTGGCGGGGGGCTTCATTTAAATTGTGATTATGGCGAAAGCTATATATCCTACCTTCCAATGGGAGATGTAGGTGTTTTTCTTGATGGTAATCATTTTTTAGAGGTCGTTCAAAAAATGCCTTTCCCAGTTGAAGTGAAGATTCAAGCGACTTTTGCAGAAAGTAAAGGGCAATTGGCACTGTCTGGGCGTTCGTCACGTGCAAGAACTCGCACTAAGAATATCATGCAGGAAGCACACTTAGCTGGTTCTAAACAAAAACGAAAGATTGTTGAAGGTCAATTATCACTAGACGATTTAGACCAAAAAATTGATGATGGTGTGGATATTATTGACTGGAAAGCAGTGGTTGTTGTTAGTGGTAGTACAAAAAAACAAATGCGTGCAAGAAAAAAATATTTAATCAATCGTTTTGATAGTTTAGATATTCCACTTATTAAAGCAACGTTTGATAATCCTTATTTATTTCAATCCACTTTGTTTGGTAATTTTATCCGCATGCAGACTTCTCGTTGGCAACACACGTCAACGATTGAATCGTTTGCCGAGTTGAATTTCTTTACTTCACTTCATGCAGATACGAAGTTAGGCTTTTACCTTGGACGAGTGGATACAACTTTGGAAGAAAAAGAAGATAGAAAATCTATTATTTCTAGTTCAAAAAATCTAATTTTTATGAACATGCTATTAGCGAATAAACAAAATGTTGATGGGAAGAAAACAAATAATCCCCACTGGGCTTTAACTGGCGATACTGGGAACGGAAAATCGGTTACAGCTAAAACATTGTTTATGCAAATGGCACTTTTAAAAGACAGAGTGTTATACATTGATCCGAAAAAAGAAATGCGAAAGCAATTTATGTATACAATCAATGCCCCTGAATATCAAAAGAAATATCCTTTAGATGTTGATTTTGTGAAGTCCTTTAATTTCGTCACTTTAGATGTTCGTGATACGAAAAATCATGGGGTACTGGACCCGATTGTTTTGTTTGATGAAACAGAAGCGATTGCAACAACTAAAGCAATGTTAACCAATATATACGAAGGAACATGGAACTTAAAGCAAAAAACAGAAATTAATGAAGCGATTGCGAAAGTTGTTTCGGAACGGAAAGAAGGAAAAAAGGTTGGATTTTGGCATGTAATTGAGCGATTAGTGGAAAGTGAAATTTCTGACGTGAAAGATATGGGTAGATTTATTTTGTCGACTGTTAAAGGTTCAGTTTTAGAATTGGCGTTTTCTCATGGAGAAGTGGAAGGTTTGTCATTCGATAGAAAAGTAACCATTTTGGAAATCGAGGACTTAGATTTACCAACTGATAAAAATGAAAAGTTAGATGAAAATAAACGTCTTTCTGTTACATTGATGTTTGCTTTAGGAACATTTTGTTCGAAGTTTGGTTCAAGAAATCCAAAAGAAGAAACAGTGACGTTCTTTGATGAATCTTGGATTTTTCAATCTTCGCCAGAAGGTAAAGCGATTTTAAAATCAATGAAACGTATTGGTCGTTCGTTTAATAATTTCTTAGTATTGATTACACAATCAACAAATGATTTGGATGATAGTGAAGATGGTACTGGTTTTGGTACAGTGATTTGTTTTGATGAATTTCAAAATCGAGAAGGGGTTTTGAAATATCTCAATTTACCAGTGAACGAAATTAACATGAAATGGGTCTCAAATATGGTTCAAGGTCAGTGTTTAATGAAGGATATGTTTGGTCAGACTAATCGAATTGTTGTTCATGTAATTTTTGAGGAATGGTTGGAACTGTTCAAAACCGTTGATGATACAGAAGCTTCTAAAATGGAGAACCGCTTTGTTGCATAGGAAGGAAGTGAGAAGATGCAGTATCTAATTGACAGTTATAGTGCGTATACGGTTGATGGTGGTTTGTTGGATAAAGGATGGCAAGTAGTGAATTGGTTCTTTGTAGATATATCATTCTTTATCTTACGAATGTTTGCTTCTTTTTTCCTTTTTTGTGAGAATGTCTTAAACCAATCTGGTTTCTTTGAAGGAAAACAAGAAACGGTATTGAATATGTCAAAAGATGTTTTAAGTGGCTTTGGTGGCAAGGGATTTAGAGGTGGTTCTTTACTTGCATTAGCGATTCTTATTAGTGCATATTATCTGCTTTATCATTTCTTTTCCAGTCGTAGAAGCTTTTCAAAAGTATTCCTTCATTATTTAGCAGTTGTTGTTTTGTTTGGTTTTTGGTTTGGCTCTGTATCAACGTCAACAGGCACAACAAGTGGCTCAACGTTCTTGATTCAATCAACTAACGCAATTGCTAAAGGAGTACAAAGTACATTTACTTCAAGTGCTAATTTAGGAACAGAAGGATCTAAAGATGGAGAAGTATATCAAAGTCCAATTTTTGATGCCACAGTAAAACAAACATTTAATTTTGTAAATAGTGGTTCACTTGATGGGAAAATGGAAAATGGTAAAAAGTTAGACGAAAGTAAACTACTAGAAAAACCTAAATTGTCTAAAAAAGAAAAAGCAAAGTTTGAGGATGAAAGAAGTACCTATATAAAAAATAATGAGAAAGATAATCCATACTTCGCACAGGACGGAGCAAAAACAATGGAAAAAGCTTTTGGCGTTGGTGTGGGTGTAGTCAATTTAGCAGTCTTAGCAGTGCCTGTCACGTATATTAATATTATGCTTAATGTAATTCAAATCATTGTTGATTTACTCATTCTTGTTTTTCCGATTATTGCGTTGGTGTCTTTCTTCCCTCGGTGTCAAATGATGATGTTTAAATTTTTTAAATCATTAATTGGCATTTTATTTTTACCTGTAGTTTTCGGTATCTTTTTGTCTGTGTTATTTTGGGTCAATAAGTTAATTGACCAAGCGTTTTTAGGATTGATGGATAAAGTAAGTAGTAGTTTATTAATGGTGATGTCTGGTGGTGTTTTTCTTTTAGGCACATTAATTGTTACTGCATTGGTGAAAATTATTTTGTATCGGAAAATTTGGAAAAGCAGATATAAAATATTATCATTCTTTTCTGATGGTCAAGTTCAACAACCTTCTTTTGAATCAAAAATGAATGAAAAAACAAAAGAAACGGTTGAACGTACAGGTGAAATTGGTGTTGGAGCAGTAAAAGCAGGAATAGGTGCTTCCGCTGGGAATTTAGCGTTGGCTGCTGATGGTGCTAGTCATTTAATGCCAAAACATGACAAGGCATTGAACTTAGCCAAAGACCATTTTATTGACGATAATGGGCAATTTGCTGGTGTTAAAACAGGATTGCATTCATTATTGAATCGTTTTACTCAAGAAGAACAACAACCATTTAAAGACGATATGTTGCCCGAAGAAGAAATTGCGGAAGTAGAAGAGCCAACCAATGTTGATAATGAGGAATTAGAAGAAATAGAAGATAAAGCTTTAACTGATGAAGTGGACAATTTTGAAGATTTAACAGATGATGAAGCGGATAATTCTTTAGAAGAAATTGATGTTCCGGTCTTAGATGAAACTGTATCTGATTCTGATACTTCTTTAGCTGATGAAAGTAATATTGAGTTAGAGAATGAACTTGATAGTTTAGATTCAAGTGTAGAATCAAGTGAAAATGATAGAGAGGTATTAAATCAAGAACTTGATAAGCAAGAAATAGCAGACAATTTGAATGTTAGGGTCGATAATTTCGATGAGCTGGCATTTGCTCGTGAAGAACGTGCATTTTTTGATGGTGGAGAAGATAGCGAATTAATCACAAACAACAATGATTCATTAAATAACGTTTATTCATTTTACCAAACAGAAGAAAACTTCAATAATTTAGAACAAACAGAGGAACAATTTTTTGGAAGTGTGGACACGGAAGAATATAATGTTGAGGTTGTAGAGGGCTGATGAAATGTTTATCAGTCTTCTTTTTTATTGAAAGGAGAGACCATGAAGAAATCAAATAAGGTTTTAATTGCTAGTTGCTTTGTCTTTATTCTTCCTTTTTTATTATTTTTAGGTGTATTTTCTTCTAGTGAAAGCGGAGATTCTTCCCAGTTTCAGCCTGCTACACCACAGGAAAAAGTAGCATTAGAAGTTTCTAACTACGTGACGTCACACGGTGGAACGTTGCAGTTTGCTTCCGCTTGGATTGGCAATATGGAACATGAAAGTGGATTAAATCCTGCTAGAATTCAAAGTGATTTGGCTTTTAATCCTTCTATTGCTTATAACGCTAGTTTAGGCGGTTATGGAATTGGATTAGGACAATGGGATTCAGGACGAAGAGTTAATTTATTAAATTTTGCAAAAAGTCAAAAAAAGGAATGGGAATCAGTAGCTTTACAAATGGATTTTGCGTGGAATAAGGATGGTTCTGATAGTGACTTACTTAAAAGAATGTCTAAATCAGAAGATGTGAATACACTTGCGGTAGATATTTTGAAGCTGTGGGAACGAGCTGGAACAAAAGATGATCCTGTAGAACAAGCAAAAAGAAAAACTAGTGCTAATAATTGGTATAAGCGACTTTCTACAGGTTCCATGGGCGGGGGTTCAGCCAATATTGGTGGAGGAGAAATTGATATTTTAGAAAAAGTACTAGGACAAACTATTAATGGTGGTCAATGTTATGGCTTATCTGCTTTTTTTGTTGAAAAACAAGGAGGTCTACAAATGATGGGTACGGGGCACATGTTTGCGAGTGAAATTGGTAATGATTATCCTTGGAGTTCAATTGGTTGGACAGTCATAAAGAATCCAAATTATTCAGATATTAAAGCAGGAGATGTCATTAATTTTGGTCAAGGTGGTGTGGCTACTAGTATTTATGGGCATACTGGTGTAGTGGCAAGTGTTGAAGGTAAAAACAAGTTTACTACTTATGAGCAAAACGCTGAACAAGGTCAAATTGTTGCTAAGTATTCTCGGACTTGGGGATTAGATTTTCCACATGTGACCAGCATAGTAAGGAAATAGGAGGAATTATGAATGACTTTGAGTAAGAAAAGTGGTTTAACTAATCGTCAGATAAAAGAAATCTGTTCGAAATTTAACTGTAGAAAAAATGAATTTGCAGTTCAAAAGTACCAAGATAGTTTTTTATTAGCTGTGAATAATAAAGAGTATCGTGTTAAATTTTCTGAGGGGATTTTTTCAAAGATTATGTATATTAAAGAAGTGCAACGCATTTCAAAGAAAGTAGGTAGAAAATGAAAAAGTTAAGTTTAGTAGTTTTAGTATTAGGTGTTGGATTAATATTTTCTGCTTGTAGAGGAAACACCAAAGGTCATGAAACGGAGGCTTCGTCAACAACTGAATTGGTGACTATGAAACCAGTTGATAATATAAATACTACGAAAAGAAGTGAAGTAACTGAAAAAAGTAGTACCAAGTCTATACAGAGTAAGGATAAATCAACGGAAGAAAAGGTATCTAACACTTACCAGTTGGTAGAGGACTTTGGAAATGCTTATGCTAATTTTTCTAGTATCAATGATCGTAACGAAAAATTGAAGAAATTAATGACTGCTGAATGTATAAAGAAAAATGGTATTGATGTGAAAACTGGTGCAAAATTGGAAAGTAAAGGTGAAGTAAGTTCAATATATCAAAATGATAAAAAGGAATACGCAGTCGTGCTTGATTGTGAACAAAACGGAACAAAAACAAGGGTACTTTTACTGGCAAAAGTGAAAGGGAATAAGATAGCAGAAATTACCTATAACTCAATGAAACAAGAGTATTAATTTTGATATACAATTTTTTGCTTTATTTAATAGTGTTACGTTTATATAAGTTAGGAGATGATAAAATGAAAAAGGCAGCTTCAATTGTGTTGATGGTTGTTGCAATTTTTATGATATCTGCCTGTGGTTCTAAATTAGATAAAACAGGTGAAGAATTTAAAGACTCTATAATTAAAGATTCTGCATATGGTGATGAGTATTCAGAAGATAGTTTTAGTTTTTTGATGTATAAAGATAAAGACACTAATCGTTATTTGGCTGATATTTGGGTTCCTGTTAAAGATGAGCCTAGTGCATTGGAGTATTTTTATTATTATGATGAAGATAAGCAGTTAGATAGTACAAAAAGCAAAGTAACTTTTGATGATATGAAAGCTAGTGGTAACTATGAAGTTATCTACAAGTCGGGTAAGTTTAAATAGAAATTCAATTTTAATGAACATTTGACATAGGGTAGTGCTAATTAAGTACTGCTTTTTTTTATGTAATTAAATAGAAGGAGATGGTATTATTAATGTTAAGTACTGTGACAAAAAAAGACATTATTAGCCTTGGATTTTCTCCATACCAATCACAACGTGTTATTCGTGAAGCCAAAGCTTTACTAGTAGAAAGAGGTTGCCACTTCTATAGTGGTAAGAAAATCTCTTGTGTTCCTGTGAGTGTAGTTGAAGAAATTTTAGGAATAGAGGTTAATAAAGGTGGCAAAGACATCAAATGTTTATAAAGACAAAAAGACAGGTAAGTATTATTTTGTTGCAAGTTTGGGTTTTGATTTAAAAGGGAAAAGAATACAAAAATTTAAGCGTGGATTTAAGACAGCAAAGGAGGCAAAAAAAGCTTATAATCAGTTTATGATTGATTATCAAGAAAAACGTGAAAAGATTACATTTGGTAATTTTTACGAAGAATATTATAAATGCTGGTACAAAAATCATGTTAAGGAAGGTACTTTTAAGACCAATACAGGTATAATTGAAAATCATTTATCTATCTTTAATGAGGTACAGATAAATGCTATTGAAACGGTTGATTTACAAAAATTGATTAATTATTTATCTGGTGAGTATAAAACTAAAACAGGTGAAAGTTTATCTCCAGAGTATATTAATTTAATCATTTGTAATATTCAATCCGTATTCGAGCGAGCTTTTATTTTTGGATTTATTGATGAAGATATATCAAAAAAAGTAAGTAGAGTTCGAGTTGAAGAGAAAGAAGTTAACATTTGGACTATAGATGATATGCAAAAAGTAATGCTGCTTAGTGATGAAAGCGATAGTTTATTGTTCTTTAAAAAAATGTTTTTTAGATTTTTATTCATGACAGGTCTTCGGCTAGGTGAAGCCTTAGCTTTGAATTGGGAAGATGTTGATTTTGACAGTAAAGTTGTTTATATTAATAAGACGATGCTTGTTAAAAATAAAAGAGAGTTTAGAACTACAACGCCAAAAACAAAAAGTAGTATTAGAACGGTATCTCTTGACGATGAAACGCTACGGCTTTTTGAAATATGGAGAGAACAGCAATCTCCTTTAAAAATAAACCTTATATTTTCTATAGATGGTGGAACATTGGCTAAGTCTACAACGCATGGCTGGCTTAAAAAACTTTGTGACTTAGCAGATGTGCCAGTGATTAAGATACACGCTTTAAGACATTCTCATGCTTCTATGTTAATTGCCCTTAAGGAAGATTCACTGGTTATTAAGGAAAGATTGGGTCATAGTCGTATAACAACCACTTTAGAAAAATATGGGCACCTTTATAATGGAAGAATGAATGATGTTTCTAAGAAATTAACTGATTTAAAAATTTAGAATAGTAATTGTTAGCTTTATTGTTAGCAAATATAATGAAAACTAATTGTAAGCTTTGTTTTAAAGCGATTTAGAAAGGGATTAATAGAAAGTGAAATATACAGAAATTATGGTTCGCTATGGCGAATTATCAACTAAAGGAAAAAATCGTAAAACGTTTATCATGCAGTTAGCACAAAATGTGAAACGTGCGTTAGCTGATTTTCCAGCATTGAAAATCCATGCAGATCGAGACAGAATGCATATTTTATTAAATGGGGAAGATAGTGAAGAAGTGATTCCAAAACTAAGTAAAGTGTTTGGAATTCAAAATTTTTCGCCAAGTATTCGTATTGAAAAAGAAATGCCAGCGATTCGTGCAATGGTTCAAGAGGTTGTTCGGGAAGTTTATACGCCAGGTAAGACGTTTAAAATTACTGCTAAACGTTCGGACCATTCATTTGAACTTGATTCAAATGGCTTGAATCAAGAATTAGGTGGGGCTGTTATTGAAGCCATTCCGGAAATTCAAGTACAAATGAAAAAGCCTGATATCAACTTAAGAATTGAAATTCGTAAAGATGCGGCGTATTTATCTTATGAAACGATTCGCGGTGCGGGTGGATTGCCAGTGGGCACCAGTGGTCGTGGCATGTTGATGTTGTCAGGAGGCATTGATTCACCAGTTGCTGGTTATTTAGCTATGAAACGTGGCGTGGAAGTAGAAGCTGTCCATTTTGCTAGTCCGCCTTATACAAGTGAACAAGCGTTACAAAAGGCTAAAGATTTAGCTGGAAAATTAGTCCCTTATGTAGGAACTATTCAATTTATTGAAGTGCCCTTTACAGAAATTCAAGAAGAAATAAAACGAGTTGTTCCCCAAGGCTACTTAATGACCATTACACGACGTTTAATGTTACGCTTAACAGATGCAATTCGTGAAATGCGGAAAGGTTTAGTCATTATTAATGGTGAATCGTTAGGACAAGTGGCTTCGCAAACACTTCAAAGTATGGTAGCAATTAATGAGGTTACCTCAACACCGATAATTCGACCCGTTGTTTCAATGGATAAGACAGAAATTATCGAAATTGCCGAAAAAATTGACACGTTTGAATTAGCCATCCAACCCTTCGAAGATTGTTGTACAATTTTTGCGCCACCGCAACCGAAAACACGACCTCGCTTGGATAAAGCGCAAGATTATGAAGCGCGCTTAGACTTAGAAGGTTTAATGGCTCGGGCCTTAGAAGGACTCAAAATTACAGAGATTTCAGCAGAAACAGCGAAAGATAAACAAGAAGACGAATTTGCAGATTTCCTATAAGAAATAAATACAGTGACGGTCGCTTAGACGTCACTGTATTTATTTTGTACTTATTTCACAAACAAGTTGCTCGGAGAGGGGAACCGTGATAAACTGAATATGTGAAGTAGGTAACAAGGAGGACAGAGGATGGAGAAAAAAATGCCTAAAGCAACGGCAAAACGTTTGCCGGTTTATTTACGTTATTTAAAAATGTTAGGGGATTCTGGTGTTAAACGCATTAAATCACGAGAGTTTAGTGAAATGATCCAGATTCCTTCTGCAACGATTCGGCGTGATTTTTCCCACGTTGGTGAACTGGGCCGAAGCGGTTATGGTTACGATGTGCCGTATTTAATTGAGGTATTTAGTAATATTTTAAATACGCAAGAAGAAAAAAGAATTGCTCTGATTGGTTGTGGCAATTTAGGCAAGGCATTATTAAAAAATAATTTTAGACGCAACGAGAATTTGAATATTGTCTGTGCTTTTGATAATGATTCGGCTTTAGTCGGCACCACGATTAATGGATTATTAGTTCATGATATGTCTGAGTTAGAAGCATTCGTTCGACAAGAAGGGGTCACGGTAGCCATTTCTACAGTACCAAGTCACCATGCCCAAAAAGCCATCGACAAAATTGTTCAAGCGGGTGTGACTGCGATTTTAAATTTTGCGCCAGACCGTGTCAGTGTGCCAGCCAACGTTAGTGTGCAGTATATTGATTTAACAACGGAACTGCAAACACTGATTTATTTTAATGAAACTTTTTCACTAGCAAATAGCCCAAAGCAATAAAATTGTCTTCATAAAAATCCTCTACTATACTTATTATTGAAAGTGGAAAAGGAGGATTTCAGAATGAATGTTACAAGAAAAGGGCACGTATTAGAATTGACAGGTGAACAGCCTAAAGTTGGCACAAAAGCCCCCGTCTTTTCTTTGAAAAATTTAAACAACCAAGAAATCAACTTGGCAGATTATAAAGGTAAAACGGTTTTAATTAGTGTGGTTCCTGATATCGACACACGTGTTTGTTCACTGCAAACGAAACGTTTCAATCAAGAAGCGGCGAAATTAGACGGTGTTCAGATTATCACGGTTTCCAATAACACAGTTGAAGAACAAGCAAATTGGTGTGCCGCTGAGGGTGTCGAAATGGAAATGCTTCATGATACTGAAGACTCATTTGGTGCAGCTTATGGTTTGTATATTCCAGAAATGGGCCGTTTAGCACGTGCTATTTTTGTGATTGACCCAGAAGGAACGTTAGTTTATGAAGAAATCGTCTCAGAAGTTTCGTCGGAACCCGATTATCAACAAGCGTTAGAAGCTGCAAAAAAAGTGTAATCCCTCTAGATTACAAATTGACTTTGCTTGCGCTTCATTGTAGAATGAAGCAAAGACAGCGAACAAGAGGAGTATCATTGGCGTCGTTTTAGAGAAAAAGTCGTTCAGGTGCAAGACTTTTACACAACCAGTGAGAAGGTAGCTTGTGAGTCAATGGTTTGAACACAGTACGTTAGTAGAACGATTCGTTTCGTGAACGTTATCTCACGAATGAGTGGCATTTGAATGAATTCAATTCAAATGCAATTTAGGTGGTACCGCGTAAATAAGATGAATCTACGCCCTAAAATACGAAAGTATTTTAGGGCGTATTTTAGTGTTTAGCCAAAAAAACTCATTTGTAAAATAATTACCGCTCCAAATCGCGTATTTTAAGAAAGAAGGGGAAAAAATGTCAGAAGAAAAAAACTTACCAACGAAATATCAACCGACAGAAATCGAAGCTGGCCGTTATCAAAAATGGCTAGATCAAGATTTATTTAAACCAAGTGGCGACAAAAAAGCGAAGCCCTATTCAATTGTTATTCCACCACCCAATGTAACAGGGAAACTACACTTAGGGCATGCTTGGGATACAACATTACAAGATATGATTATCCGCCAAAAAAGAATGCAAGGCTTTGATACGTTATGGCTGCCAGGAATGGACCATGCTGGAATTGCTACGCAAGCAAAAGTAGAAGAGAAACTAGCACAACAAGGAATTTCACGTTACGACTTAGGTCGTGAAAAATTTGTTGATCAAGTGTGGGAATGGAAAGAAGAATATGCTTCTCACATTCGTGAACAGTGGGCAAAAATGGGCCTTTCTTTAGATTACAGCCGTGAACGTTTTACTTTAGATGAAGGGCTATCTGAGGCCGTTCGTAAAGTGTTTGTCTCTCTTTACGAGAAAGATTTGATTTACCGTGGTGAATATATCATTAACTGGGATCCAAAAGCGAAAACAGCATTGTCTGATATTGAAGTAATCCATAAAGATATTGAAGGAGCTTTTTACCACATGAGCTACCCATTATCAGATGGTTCTGGCGTTGTTGAAATTGCGACAACGCGTCCTGAAACAATGTTGGGAGATACGGCGATTGCGGTCCATCCAGAAGATGAACGGTATCAGGAACTTATTGGTAAGACAGTTGTCTTGCCATTAGTAGATAAAGAAATTCCAATTATTGCAGATGACTATGTAGATATGGAATTTGGAACAGGGGTTGTAAAAATCACACCTGCTCATGATCCAAATGACTTTGAAGTCGGTAATCGTCATGACTTACCTCGAGTAAATGTTATGAACGAAGACGGCACGATGAATGAACTGGCTGGAAAATACGAAGGAATGGATCGTTTTGCTGCACGTAAAGCGATTGTCTCTGACTTGAAAGAACTAGGTCGCTTAATTAAGATCGAAACAATGAATCACAGCGTGGGCCATTCAGAACGAACAGGCGTTGTCGTGGAACCACGTTTATCGACCCAATGGTTTGTAAAAATGGGACCACTAGCTGAAAAAGCAATGAAAAATCAAGAAACAGAAGACGCTGTTGAATTTTATCCACCACGCTTCAATCAAACATTTTTACGTTGGATGGAAAATGTACATGACTGGGTTATTTCGCGACAATTATGGTGGGGCCACCAAATTCCTGCTTGGTATCACAAAGAAACGGGCGAGATGTATGTTGGGATGGAAGAGCCAGCCGACAGTGAAAACTGGGTTCAAGATAGTGATGTCTTAGATACATGGTTTAGTTCTGCTTTATGGCCATTTTCAACGATGGGTTGGCCGGACGAAGCAAGCGAAGATTATCAACGTTACTTCCCAACAAGCACATTAGTTACTGGCTATGACATCATCTTCTTCTGGGTAAGTCGTATGATTTTCCAAAGCTTAGAGTTTACAGGTGAACGTCCCTTCCAAAATGTCTTAATTCACGGATTAATTCGTGATGAGCAAGGACGCAAAATGAGTAAATCATTGGGGAATGGGATTGATCCAATGGATGTCATCGAAAAATATGGCGCAGATGCGTTACGTTGGTTCTTATCAAATGGTTCAGCACCTGGTCAAGATGTTCGTTTTAGTTATGAAAAAATGGATGCTTCTTGGAACTTTATCAATAAGATTTGGAATGCAAGTCGTTTCGTTATTATGAATGTAGAAGGTATGACTGCTGCAGATATTGACTTTAGTGGTGAAAAGACTGTCGCTGATCGTTGGATTTTAACGCGCTTAAACGAAACAGTCGCCCGTGTGACAGAATTATTTGATCGCTTTGAATTCGGTGAAGCAGGTCGCCAATTATACAACTTCATCTGGGATGATTTCTGTGATTGGTATATTGAAATGAGTAAAGAAATTCTTTACGGAGAAAATGAAGCAGCTAAACAAACAACACGGAGCATCTTGGTGTACACATTGGATCAAATCTTACGCTTATTGCATCCAATTATGCCGTTTGTAACAGAAGAAATTTGGGAAAAAATTCCGCATCAAGGTGAGTCATTGGTTGTGGCAGAGTACCCAGTTGTTCATGAAGAATTTAACGATGAAGCAGCAGCTCGAGGAATGGAAGTTCTGAAAGAAGTTATTCGTTCGGTTCGGAATATTCGAGCAGAAGTGAATACACCACTTTCTAAACCAATTACTTTGTTAATTAAAACAAACGATACAGAAGTAGAAGAATTTTTAACAGCTAATACTAGCTACTTGGAACGCTTCTGTAACCCAGAGGAATTAGTCATCAGTCGTGAAATAGAAGCGCCAGAATTAGCCATGTCCGCTGTATTAACAGGCGCAGAACTATTCCTACCATTAGCTGGGTTGATTAATATCGAGGAAGAAATTGCTCGCTTAGAAAAAGAATTAGACAAATGGACAAAAGAAGTCAAACGTGTGCAAGGCAAACTTTCAAATGAACGTTTTGTGTCAAATGCACCAGATGAGGTCGTGGAAGCAGAACGTGCAAAAGAAAAAGACTACCTTGAAAAACAAGAGGCTGTCAAAGAACGGATTGCCCAATTACGTTCAATCTAAAAAAGAAAAGACAACAAAACCAAACGTTGGTTGTAGTGACCCCAAAAAGTTAGACTTTTTATAGAGTGGATTTTTCCACTCTATTTTTATGCAGTTTTTTGATTGAATTGTCGAAATTCTACTGGGCTTTTCCAGTTAAGTTTTTCCTTGATTCGGTGATGATTGTAATAATAAATGTAGTTCTCAATTGCTTCTCTCAATTCATTTTGACTTTGATAGATTTTTCCATAGTACACTTCTTGTTTTAGGATACTGAAGAAATTCTCCATAGGAGAATTATCTAAACAGGTTCCTTTTCGAGACATACTTTGAAAGATATTGTTGTCCTTTAATGCTTGTATATAGACATTCATTTGATAAGCCCAGCCTTGATCAGAGTGAAAGGTGCGCCGATAGGGACAATCATTTGTTTGAGAAATTGCTTCTTTCAGACCTTCCATAACTGTTTTACCATTTGGTTGAGTAGAAAGGCTATAGCTTAGAATTTCACTATTATACATATCCATAAATGGATCTAAGTATAGTTTTTTCTGACGAAAGATGCCTACGTTATCTGCTTCAAAGTACTTAAATTCAGTTGTATCAGTTGTAATTTTTTGATGAGGAACAGAGGTTTTAAATCGGCGACGAATCAAATTTTTAGCGATTTTACCAACGGTTCCTTTATAGGAATTATATTTTCTGGATTTCTTAGTAAAAGCTTTGACTTGTAACTTTAACTTTTGTATTAATCGCTGGACTTTCTTTTTATTCACTTGAAATCCACGTCGTTTCAATTCTTGGGTCATCCTTCTATAGCCATAATGTTGATGTTTTTTACGAATCGCTTGAATTTCTTCTTCAATGATTTGTGTTGAAGCTGTTCTGTCGAGGCGTTTTTGCCAGTACATGTAAGTAGATTTTGGAAACCTTAGGGTTTCCAAAATATCTTTTAATCGAAAGTGTCTTCGGAGACTGTGAATGATTCGTGCGATTCGTTCATTTTTTGTTCGTCCTCTAAACGCAGTCTCCTCAATTCTTTTAAATAGGCATTCTCAATTTTTAACATTCTATTTTCTTTTTCTAGTTTCTCTACTTGAGATCGTTCACTTGGTAATGGTTGGCTTTCCTTTTGTTTCTTCTTAGGCATGGTAGGTGGACGTCCTTTCTGTTTAGAGAGTCCCTCTATACCAAACTTCTGATACGTTCTAAGCCAATTCGCAATCAATGATGGATTGTTCATTTTTAGAAGATTAGCTACTTCTTGATAGGACAACTCTGTTGTTAAATATAACTCTATCGCATCTAGCTTAAATTGAACAGAGTAATTCTTATTTTTTTGACTGCGAAGTAGGCCTTCTTCACCAAGTTCCTTATAGGCATTTATCCATTTGCTTATTTGAGAACTATCTTTAAACCCATACTTCTTTGCGAGAAACCTTAGACCTCCTTGACCAGATAAGTAGTCATGAACAAGTTTAAGTTTAAATTCAAAACTGTATTTTGCCATACAAAAAAACCTCCAAAAGTTAGATTTCTAGGTCTAACTTTTGGGGGTCGGCTCAGGTTTTGTTGTCTTTTTGTTATAATTTGCCAAATAATTGAAACAAATACAACATTAAATAGCTGTAAGTAGCCACAGACCAGAATTTCAATAAAAGAACAATTTTCATGAATTCCTTTAAAGAAATATCTGTAATTCCCGCCACTAAACAAACAATATCATCTGGAGCGAAGGGGACTAACATAGTAAAGATTAAAAGCTTTTTGACATTGTGTTCATTTTTGTCTAAAATCTCTTCAAATTTTTTGTATTTATTGGGTGAAAGGATTATTTTTACAAAGCTACGTCCATAGTAACGAACTAGTAAAAAGCCAATAAACTCACCAATAATCAATCCAAGATAGCTATACAAAAGTCCTTGCAAATTGCCAAACATCAACATTCCTGCAACAGAAGAGATTCCTCCAGGTAGAATAGGGATAATCACTTGGACGATTTGTAAAAGAATGAAACACAGAACCGCATAGTTACCAAACTGTTTAATAAAAGCTTGCAAGGAAGCAACAGAATGAAAAATTCCTCTGGAATATCCCCATAAAATTAAGCCGAAGAAAAGCACCAGTCCAACTAGGGGTAACCACCGAATGAGTCCATTTAAAAATTTTTTCTGATTAGTCATGAGTGGCCTCCTGACGTTTTCGACGGTATTTTTTAAAGCCAAGATAACCAGCCGTTCCCAGTAAAATCGTTCCGCTGACGGCAGTGCCGAGATAAATCATTCTTGGATGATAGGCAAAGGTTAACTGCTGTTTGCCAGCTGGAACTTCAACAGCTAAAAAGCCACCTAGAATGCGTTGTGTTTTTAAGGGTTCTTTTTGTAGCGACGATTTGACTTGCCAATCTTGGTCATAAGGAATGGACGTATACAGTAACTGAGTATCATTTCCAGGTACATTCAGTGCGCCATTTAAATGGCCTTTTTTAGTTGCATTCACGTGAAGAGCTTGTTGGCGTAATTTGTCAACCGCACGATTAAAGGCTGTTTGGTCTAAAGTTTGAAGTTGCCAATTGGTTAAATCAACCACTTGTTCAGCAGTTAGTGACAGGGTCACGGTAGTTCCTTTTTCAAAATGCCCTAAATTGAACAGTTGATTGGTTGCAATATAAATCGGCGTCGAGATAACTTGTTGGTTTACCTTCAATTGTGTAACCTTTTTCCATTTTAAATTCGGAATATAAAGATGCAAGTCACCAGTGCTATTCACTTTAAAGGTTGCTTCAATTGTTTCGTTGGTATGATGAGGTTCATTTATCAACGAAGCTGTTTTAAAGTAAGGTTTATCCGTCGGCATGAGCGTTTGCAGGAGTTCTTCTTGGGCATCTAAAGGATTATTTTTTGCTAATTTTAACTTGGTTAATGCGGTTGGCGCCAAAAAGCCCATACCGATCGCTTCATCATTTTCCATGATTTTCGTGGAACCAACTGTTTTTAGCAATTTTTCACTCGTAGGTTTTTCAATTGGTAAAAAGTCATATTTCACATTTAAAAGTAAATTAGTTAGTTGTGAATTATCCACATAAGCAATCCGGCGATCATTTTTTCGATATAAACCTAGCGCACTTAATGTGTCTTGGGTAGTGGCAGTTAAAGTCGAAGTATAGCTAGAAACGCCAGCATAGCCATAAAGTAAAGGATTATTGTAGCCGTTATTGATTTCACGGAACCCTGTTTCTTTGGAAGGAATGACTTGTTTCATGCGATAAAGTTCTGGTGCTGAGGCCATTTTTTCATCGATTAATTGGCTGTGTTTTCGGTAATCTTGGGCAAATGTTGCTTGGCTACCAAAGGGCATGTGTTTAAAAGAAATCCAGAAATTCGTTGTTAATTCTGTGCTGACCAGTAAGAATAAAGCCACGACTACATAGTTTCTTAAGGCCTTTTTGTGCGCTAAACGCAAGCAAAAGAAAATCAACCAGATAAAAAGTAAACTTAGCCATAAATAATTGATTGAAATTAAGAGATTCTTTTGTGGACCATAATACAAAGATCCGTAGCCAATGACTAACAGCAGACTAAAAATAATAGGTGCGGACCAAGGAATGGTCACTTTTTTTAGCCAAACTTCATAGGCAAAGACAATCAATAAAAAGCTAAAGATAAAGACATTTCGGTAAGGGAAACCAGCTGGGCTTTGAAACATGTGCCAGACAGTGTTAAAGGCTTCTAACCAAAAGCTTAAAAAGAGAATGAATAAAAGAATCGCTGAAGCTATTCTTTCTTTTAACGCAATTTGTTTCGTTTGAAAATAGGCAACACAGAGGAGTGTCACAAATAATCCAGCAAAAACGGTTGGTAAATGGTCTAAACGCAACTCATAATTAATAGAACCTAAGCCTAATTGCGAGAAGAACGAAGTGTTGAACTTAGGCGTTAAAAAGAACGTCGAGACATCAAAATCTGCTTTTTTTGTATAGAGCATCCCTTCTGCTGCAGGTAATAATAAAAAGCTAGTTGCGGTTCCTGTTAAAAAAGAAACGAGGATGAATAACGGACTTTGTTTAAAAAATTGCCGAATAGCATGGGCTTGGGTATTCTTTTTAAAGAACCAATAGATACTGTACAAAACAGCAAAGAGACAAATCATATAACCCATGTAGTAATTCGTCACAATCGCTAAAAACAGGGTGATACTGTATAAGCCCCATTTGCGTTGATCCCATAAACGTTGGAGTCCCAATAAGATAAGCGGGAATAGAATCAGTGCATCCAACCACATAAAGTTTTGGCTATAGACGGTGACAAAGCCACAGAAACTATAGGACGTTGAAAAAAGTAACGTGGTGCCATCAACTTTTTGATAGGTGTATTTTAAATAGCTAAACATCGTAGTGCCCATCAAGGCAAGTTTTAAGGTAATAATCCATAAAATTGCTATAGGTAATTGTTCATAAGGAAAAAAGAAAGCCAACACATTAAAAGGGCTCAGTAAGTAATAGGCTGCCAAAGGAACAATCGACTCACCAATCTCATTGGAAAAAGAGTAGAATGTAGTTATTCCCTCGTGAAAAGAGCGTTTTAAAAAACTCAAGAAAGGCATGTATTGCGTGCCTAAATCACTAACTAATAAGTTGTTGTCACCAAAAGGCGCAAGTTGTAATGTCATCCATACAAGCAACAGAAGTAAAAACGGCAAGAAAAAACTTCCTAACCATAAAAGCTTCGATTTGTTTTTCATCAAAATAAGTCCACCTTTATAAAAAAATCATGAATAAGCGTGTTGAACGCTCTAAAAATAGTTTTTAATTGGCTGGCTGGAACGAACCATCCAGAATGTTAGTTTACCATAAGTTCATTAATGTATCCGCTAATAACGCAAAATTATGAAAAATACAAAAAGTTTTCAAGAAAAAGTTTCAATTGGTTATTAGTGAAAAAGTCACCTAACTTAGTTATAATGTAGAAGAAGACAAGGAGTTGGACAAGATGCAATTAACAATAGAAGAAGCCATTGAATGGATTCATAGCCGGTTACCCTTTGGTTCAAGACCTGGTTTGGATCGGATTAATGCGTTATTAGAAAAAATTGATCATCCAGAAAACAAAGTGCCAACGATTCATATCGCAGGAACCAATGGTAAAGGCTCAACCGTGACATATTTACGCTGTCTATTAGAAGAAATGGGCTTGAAAGTCGGAACCTTTACCTCTCCTTATATTGAATCATTTAATGAAAGAATTGCGATAAATGGTCAACCAATTTCAGACGAACAATTGATTACCTATGTGGAAAAGTATCAACCAATCATTAAAGAATTAGACCAGATCACTGAAGTGGCTGGAATTACAGAATTCGAAACATTGACAGGAATGGCCTTGGACTATTTCGTGAATGAACAAGTGGATATCGCAGTTGTTGAAGTTGGCTTAGGTGGATTACTTGATAGCACCAATGTCGTGAAGCCATTATTGACGGGAATTACGACAATTGGGAAGGATCACACAGAAATTTTAGGTGAAACAATTGCTGAAATTGCCTATCAAAAAGCGGGTATTATTAAAGAAAAAGTCCCAGTAGTAACAGGCAATATTTGTGCTGATGCGCTAGCAGTCATTGAAAAAGTCGCACAAGAAAAACAGAGTCCAATTTTTCGTTTTGGCAAAGAGTATCAAGTGGAATATCTACATCCTGACACACAATGGGGGGAAGTATTTAATTTCTATGGAGAAATGGGCAAACTGACAAAGATTAAAGTTCCCTTGTTGGGGCGTCACCAAGTAGAAAACGCGGCGGTAGCTATTCAATTATTTGACAAGTATTGCCAACTACAACATTTGCCGTTTAAAGAACGAGACATTACTCAAGGGTTAGCTAAAGCGCAATGGCCAGCTCGAATGGAACGTCTTAGTGATGAACCGTTGATTGTTTTAGATGGTGCCCACAATGATCATGCAGTAAAACGCTTAGTTGAAAACTTGCGCAAAGAGTTTCCACAACACACGATTCATATTTTATTTTCAGCTTTAGCAACTAAAGATGTGGATGAGATGATTCAGGACTTAAAGCAAGTACCGAATGCGCATCTTTACTTAACTAGCTTTGATTACCCTAAAGCTATTGCACTTACAGAAATGGAAAAATATGAAGACGATTTAACAGAAATTGTGTCTTTATGGCAATTTGGCTTAGGCGAAATTTTAGAAAAAATGTCGACAGATGATTTATTATTAGTAACAGGTTCATTATATTTTGTTTCTCAAGTAAGAGAATTACTTTTAACTATAGGAGGAAATGATGAAGAAATTTGATGGCGTAATTTTTGATATGGATGGGTTGCTTTTTGATACGGAGTTGATTTACTATACATCTACTCAAAAAGTAGCAGATGCAATGGGGTTACCATATAGTAAAGAAGTCTATTTAGACTATGTTGGGATTTCTGATGAAGAAGTACAAGAGAATTACCGACGTATTTATGCATCCTATGGTCATGACACAGTGGAAGAATTTATCCGCCGTTCTTATGATGATACCCTGCAAGAGTTTCGATCTGGTAACGTACCTTTAAAACCAGGGGTGGTGGAATTCCTCGACTTTTTAGATGATCAAAAAATTCCTCGATTAGTTGCTTCAAGTAACGTCCGTCCAGCAATTGAAATGTTATTAAGCCATGCTGGGATTCAGGATCGTTTTGTAGGAATTGTTTCAGCAGAGGATGTTAAACGAGCAAAACCGGACCCAGAAATTTTTCAAAAAGCTCGTCAACTTTTAGGAACAGAAGCCCCGAAAACCTTGATTTTCGAAGACTCATTTCATGGGGTAAGTGCGGCTCATAGTGCGGGCATTCCAGTGATCATGGTACCTGATTTATTGCAACCAACTGAAGTTATCCAAGAGAAAACATTATATGTCTTGGAGAGTTTACATCAAGCGCCGCATTATTTAAAATAATAAAAACAACACTCCTTTGCGTAGTTTATTAATGACTAGCAAAGGAGGTTTTTTTATGCAAGTATCGGATCTGTTTATTCGCGAGATGCCGAGTGATTGTTTACCACGAGAACGGCTCTTAGCGATAGGAGAAAAAGCATTATCGAATCAAGAGTTGTTGGCGATTCTGTTACGAACTGGCTCAAAAGAAGCAGACGTGATGACTGTTGCCGCAACGCTGTTAAAACAGTTTAAGCAGCTTTCTTATTTGCAACAAGCCACGTTGAACGAGTTAATGGCTATTAAAGGCATTGGCCAAGTGAAAGCCATTGAATTACGTGCGGCCATTGAATTAGGGTGTCGAATTTATCAAAGTAGTCAAATCAAATTTGGCAAAGTTACGTCCAGTCAACAAGTCGCTCAACGATTACTCCAAGAGATGAAGGGGCTGCAACAAGAACATTTAATTTGTATTTACTTGAACACCAAGAATGACATTATCCAACAGAAAACGATTTTCAAAGGATCACTGAATCAAAGTATTGCTCATCCACGCGAAATTTTTCGGGAAGCGGTTAAATATTCTTCTGCTCGCATACTATTAGCTCATAATCATCCATCTGGCAATCCGACACCGTCTCCACAAGATATTCAATTTACCAAACGAATGGAAGAATGTGGCGAAATGATGGGGATTCAATTGTTGGATCATATTATTGTTGGTGATAGCGGATACATTAGTTTGAGAGAAGAGAATTTTTTTGCTTCAGAATGAGGACAATTCTTGCAAAAATATTTTATCACGTGTAAAATGAAAGGGTAATCTTGTTTGGAATTATGTAGACTTTTTAAATTTTTTTAAATATTCTATTGGAAGCGAGCAAAGTTACGACTATTTATGTGCAAATGCACGAGGAGGAACAAAAGAATGGAACAAGGAACAGTAAAATGGTTTAACGCAGAAAAAGGTTTTGGGTTTATCTCACGCGAAGACGGAAGCGACGTATTCGTACACTTCTCAGCTATCCAAGGTGATGGTTTCAAAACTTTAGAAGAAGGTCAAGCAGTGACTTTTGATGTTGAAGATTCAGACCGTGGCCCTCAAGCAGTTAACGTAGAAAAAAACTAATAAAAAATAATCCAAAAACACCTAACATGCGTTAGGTGTTTTTTTGTTAGAAAAAATAGAGAAGAAAAATGGACAAGCATTTTTCTTCTCTATTAAATGAGAGCTTTATTGATCACTAACTGTGGCAGTCATAATCATTGGCAGAATCATTGGATGACGTTCTGTTTGTTCAAACAAGAAAGGCTGTAAAGCGGTCGTCATGGCTTCGCCTAATTTTGCTTCGGTACAGTTTTTATCTTTCATTGCTTCACGTAGAGCATTGAATAAAAGACGTTGGCCTTCATGAATCATATCACCAGACTCACGCATGTAGACAAAACCACGGGAAAGAATGTCTGGACCAGCCATAATTTCTTTATTTTTAATATCAACTGTTGCTACCGCTAAAACTAAACCTTCTTCAGATAAGATACGACGATCCCGTAAAACAACATTCCCGATATCACCGACACCATTTCCATCAACGTACACGTCATTAGCGTTGAAGTGACCAGCAGGGCGTGCGCTATCAGCCGTTAAAGCTAAGACATCGCCGTTGCCCATGATAAAGCAATTTTCTTCAGGAACCCCTGTATCTTGAGCGAGCGAAGCATGGATTTTTAACATTCTAAATTCACCATGAACAGGCATGAAATATTTAGGCTTCATCAAACGAAGCATTAATTTTTGCTCTTCTTGTCCACCGTGACCAGAAGTATGGATATTATTGATTTTTCCGTGGATAACTTCTGCACCGGCTTCAGATAATAAGTTGATTAAACGGTTAACGCTTGTCGTATTCCCAGGAATTGGTGAACTTGAGAAAACAACCGTATCGCCTGGTTGAATACTAATTTGGCGATGTGTACCGTTAGCAATCCGACTAAGCGCGGCCATAGGTTCTCCTTGAGAGCCAGTACATAAAATCATTGTTTCATTTGCTGGCAATTGATTCAGTTCCGCCGCATCGACAAACGTTCCTTTTGGCACTTTGATGTAGCCTAAGCGTTCGCCATTGACAATGGCATTTTCCATGCTACGACCAAAAACAGCAATTTTGCGACCGGTTTTCACGGCTGCATCAGCAGCTTGTTGTAAACGGAAAATGTTTGAAGCAAAACTGGCAAAGATAATCCGACCATCAATTTTTTCAAAGATTTTTAAAATAGAGGTCCCAATTGTTTTTTCGGATTTTGTAAAGGTGGGTATTTCAGCATTGGTACTGTCTGAAAGAAGACAAAGGACGCCTTCTTCACCTAATTTCGCCATTCTGTGCAAGTTAGCTGGCTCGCCAACGGGTGTAAAGTCAAACTTAAAGTCACCTGTTGCGACAATGTTACCAGAAGGCGTTTTAACCACAACGCCCAAGGCATCAGGAATACTGTGAGTCGTCCGGAAAAAGCTAATCGCTGTTTTTCTAAAACGAATCACTGTATCTTCATTAATTTCGTGTAATTCCGCTTCTCGCAATAAACCATGTTCATCTAGTTTGTTGGTAATTAAAGCCAAGGCTAGTGGTCCCGCATAGATTGGGATATTCGCTTGACGTAAAAGATAAGGAACGCCACCAATATGGTCTTCATGACCGTGGGTAATAACGAGTGCTTTGACTTTATGCAAATTTTGAACGATGTAGCTATAATCTGGAATCACGTAGTCAATCCCAAGTAAATCATCTTCTGGGAATTTGATCCCAGCATCAATAATGATAATTTCATCTTGGAATTGTACCCCATATGTGTTTTTTCCAATTTCGCCTAAACCACCGATTGCAAAAACGCCAGTTTCGTTATTTTTTATGTTTACTTTCATGTTAAAACTCCGTTAGAGTGAAGTCCGCATGTTCTTGCTCGTAAGCAAGATGTTTTTCGTCTAATAATTGAACGTATTCGATATTGTATGGGGTATTTTCTTCAACTAATTGGCGCACGATTACATCGCTATCGGCTTCCATGTAAAGAGATTTTGTGTCTTCTCTTTTTGGGTTTCTGATTTTTGTTTCTTGATAGTATACTTTGTAAATCATCGATTCATTTCTCCTTCAGCTACTAATAGTAGCAATTTATAGTTTTTTTCATTTTAAGACAGAAAATTAAACACAACAAAACGAGGTGCTGATCACCTAAAAAAGAATGCTCATCAAAAACATCTGTTAATGATGAAATGAAGCCTCGACTTTGCTTCATTCTGGGTATTTGATTTTATGTGTTCTTTTTTCAACCGTCCCGTGTGTTGTGAATAACAACAATTAAGCTTATTTTATCATAGAATGATAAGGAAGTATAGAAACACTCACTGGACTTTTAAAAAAAACAAACTTCTTGTTTCACCTTATTCTTGATCAAGTTCGAGTGCCTTTTTTTTAGGACGCCAATACCAACTTAAGCCGATCACGTGGGCTAAATAAACAATCGCTAAAGTCGTAGTCATCAACGTATTTCGGACAATTAAACACGGAATGGCAAATAAAAGAAACATGGAAATAAATAGTTTCCATTTACCTTTACGAGTAATTTTTTTCTCAAAGAAGGCTTCTTGGATATATTTTTGATAATAAGAAGAAGCTAAAAATTTGTTATAAAGTTTATCTGAACTACGCATCCAAAAAAAGGCCGTTAATAAATAAAAACCAGTGGTGGGTAAAAGCGGCAAAAAGATTCCTAACGTGCCTAAAGCAAACGTACAGGAACCGAGAAAAATGAAGAATAATTTTTTCATTCAAAGGGTCCTTTCAGTTTTTCCCAATTATGGCACAATCAAAAGGAAGTAGCAATTTTAATCGTATAAGTAAATCATTAAAATTATCTATTTTTTAGAAAATCTAAAAGAGAAAGGATAGAAAGAGAAAGGCTGTTTTTTCTAGCCAGACAGCTTGTATTACCGATTTCTTTTTGATACAGTGGGGGTACTAGAAAATTTAAAGTAAGATAAGAAGGAGATGATTAATTGAAGTTAATGTGGCGTTACACAATGCGTTATAAGAAATTACTTTTTGCTGATTTTATTTGTGTGTTTGGTTTTATTTTGATTGAATTAGGCTTGCCGACCATTTTAGCGCGAATGATTGACAAAGGAATTATTCCTAAAGATATGGACTATATTTATCAGCAAGGGATTTGGATGGTTGTAATTACGATTATTGGTGTCGCAATGAATATTTTGCTGGGGTACTTTGGTGCCAGAATTACAACAAACATTGTTCGTGATATTCGTGATGATTTATTTGAAAAGATTCAAACTTTCTCACACAGTGAATATGAAAGTATTGGGGTTTCTTCCTTAATTACGCGAACTACCAATGATGCATACCAAATTATGCTCTTCATGGGAAATATTTTACGTCTTGGCTTTATGACGCCAGTGATGTTTATTGCCAGTCTTTACATGGTGATGCGAACGAGTCCGTCGTTAGGAATGTACGTTTTAGGTGCCTTACCTTTTCTGCTGTTAGCAGTTGTCGGAATTGCTCGTTTGTCAGAACCGTTATCTAAAAAGCAACAAAAGAACTTAGATGGAATCAATGGGATTTTAAGAGAAAATCTTTCTGGATTGCGGGTAATACGCGCATTTGTTAATGAAAAATTTGAAGAATCTCGTTTTAATAAAGTTAATGAAACTTACACTAAAAGTTCAAAAAGCCTGTTTCGTTTAATGGCAGCAGCCCAACCAGGGTTCTTTTTCTTATTTAATATTGTAATGGTCTTAATCATTTGGAGCGGGACTGTTCAAATCAGCCATGGGGATTTAGAAGTTGGGAATTTAATTGCTTTTATTGAATATATTTTTCATGCGCTGTTCTCGTTTATGTTATTTGCCAGTGTCTTTATGATGTATCCACGGGCTGCGGTTTCGGCTTCACGGATTCAAGAAGCCTTAGATATGGAACCAGCTATTCGTGAAGAAGAAGGCGTAACAGAAACAGCTACTAAAGGCTATCTAGAGTTTAAAAATGTAACCTTTGCCTATCCTGGACATGCGGAAAGCCCAGTTATCCGCAATGTAAGTTTTAAGGCATCACCTGGTGAAACAGTGGCCTTTATTGGGAGCACAGGTAGTGGAAAATCAACATTAATTCAATTGATTCCACGGTTTTATGATGTATCAGAAGGTGAAATTTTAATCGATGGAGTGAATGTAAAAGAGTACCAACTTAGTGCATTACGCAATAAGATCGGCTATATTCCACAAAAAGCGTTACTTTTTACTGGTACAATTGCTGATAACCTTCGCTACGGTAAGGAAGATGCGACGTTAGAAGAAATGGAACGAGCAATTGACATTGCTCAAGCTACAGAATTTGTTTCACAAAAACCGCAAGGCTATGATGAACCTCTTTCAGAAGGTGGCACGAACTTTTCTGGTGG
This sequence comes from Enterococcus sp. AZ011, assembly GCF_050548355.1. NCBI lineage: Bacteria > Bacillati > Bacillota > Bacilli > Lactobacillales > Enterococcaceae > Enterococcus > Enterococcus sp. AZ011. The sequence goes on along the minus strand of NZ_CP172959.1, from coordinate 2,362,434 downwards.
TCAAAAACAACGTTTAGCTATCGCACGGGCGATTATTCGCAATCCGGAAATTTATATATTTGATGATAGTTTTTCTGCGTTAGATTATCAAACAGATGCAAATTTACGAGCGCGTCTGAAAAAAGAAACAACAGAATCCACTGTTTTAATTGTGGCACAACGTGTTGGAACAATTATGCATGCGGACCGCATTGTTGTTTTAAACGAAGGCGACGTGGTCGGAATTGGCACACATCGTGAATTACTTGAGACTTGTCCAATTTACTATGATATTGCGGCTTCTCAATTGTCAGAGGAGGAATTAGCATGAAACACGCCTTTTCTTCTATGAAACGAATCGGTCGCTATATTAAACCGTACCGAGTGACGTTTTATTTAGTTATTTTATTTACAATATTAACCGTTGCCTTTAATGCAGCGTTGCCTTATTTGACTGGATTACCAACGACAGAAATTAGCCGTAATATTGCGGCTGGCGAATCCATTAATTTTGATTATGTAATCCAATGTTTAATTTGGATTTTAGTTGTGGGAACAGGTTATTGTGTGGCACAATTTTTGTCAGGCTTTTTAATGACGAATGTCGTTCAACAATCCATGCGCGATTTACGTCGCGATATTGAAGAAAAAATCAATCGTTTGCCAGTTTCTTATTTTGATAAGAACCAACAAGGAAATATTTTGTCACGGGTGACGAACGATGTGGATGCTGTCAGCAATGCGATGCAACAAAGTTTTATCAATATTGTTTCAGCAGTCTTAGGTATTGTGATGGCGGTAGTAATGATGTTCTTAATCAATCCGCTGATGGCGATTTTTTCAGTGATTATGATTCCGTTGTCTCTGATTATTTCAAGAACAATTGTTAAAATCTCCCAGAAATATTTCCAAGGAATGCAAAATTCTTTAGGAGACTTAAATGGTTATGTCCAAGAAAATATGACTGGGTTCAGTGTTTTAAAACTATATGGTCGGGAAAAAGAAACCCTTGAAGGCTTTAAACAAGTTAATCATCGTTTAAATGGTTTTGGTTTCAAAGCATCCTTTATCTCAGGATTAATGTTGCCATTGGTTCAGATGACCGCTTATGGGACCTATATCGGGGTAGCTGTCCTTGGTAGTTACTATGTGGTTGCTGGTGTGATCGTAGTGGGGCAATTACAAGCGTTTATTCAATATATTTGGCAAATTAGCCAACCAATGGGGAATATTACGCAGTTGTCTGCAGCTTTACAAAGCGCTTCAGCTTCGACCATGCGGATTTTTGAAATCCTAGATGAACCAGAAGAAGAACTTAACGAACAAGATGTTCCTTTACCAGAACCTATTTTAGGCTCTGTTGAATTTGAAAATGTCAGCTTTAGTTATGACCCAGAAAAACCGTTAATTCGTAATTTGAACTTTAAAGTTGATGCGGGCCAAATGGTTGCGATTGTGGGACCAACTGGCGCTGGGAAAACAACCTTAATCAACTTACTGATGCGTTTTTATGATGTAACGGAAGGCGCCATTAAAATTGATGGTATTGACACGAAAAAAATGAACCGTAGTGATGTCCGTTCTGTATTTGGAATGGTATTGCAAGATGCTTGGTTGTATAAAGGTACCATTGCAGATAATATTCGTTTTGGGAAGTTGGATGCCACGGATTATGAAGTTGTGGATGCAGCGAAAACGGCCAATGTGGATCACTTCATTCGGACAATGCCAGACGGGTATGAAATGGAAATCAATTCTGAGGGAGATAACGTTTCCCTTGGTCAAAAACAATTGTTGACCATTGCCCGAGCGGTAATTTCTGATCCGAAAATTTTGATTTTAGATGAGGCGACTAGTTCAGTCGATACACGCTTGGAAGCCTTAATTCAAAAAGCAATGGATCGTGTTATGGAAGGACGAACGAGTTTCGTTATTGCCCACCGCCTATCAACTATTCGTGAAGCTGATTTAATTCTTGTTATGAAACAAGGAAAAATCATTGAAAAAGGTACGCATCATGAGTTGCTGAAACAAGGTGGCTTCTATGAAAAACTATACAATAGTCAATTTGCTGAAGAAGGCGACTATGAGGAATAAAAAGAGGTCGGGACAGAAGCGTTTAACTCCGAGAAATAAGAAGGAATTTCCGAAAATTGTTCTGTAATTTTTGGAGAATTCCGGCTTATTTCCGAAGGAGTTGCTTTTGTTCCCGCCGTTTATCAGTTTTTGAGCGTGGAGCAAAAATCCAAAGTGATTTTTGTCCCACGCTCTTTTCTTGTCTTTTTTACTATGAAAGTGAGGAATTCTTGTCTATACTTAATGAAAAGAGGTGACAGAGTTTGAAAAAAGAATATTTTATTGCTGCTAGTGCAGATGTCTATGGAAACGTACAACTAGCGAAGGATAGTAATATTTGGTTTCAGTCGGTCTTAAGAGGTGACAGTAACACAATTACCATTGGTGAAGGTAGTAATATTCAAGATGGCACGATTATTCATGTTGATGAAGATGCCCCGACAATTGTAGGCAAGTATGTAACGGTGGGCCATCAATGCATGTTACACGGTTGTAAAATCGGTGATGGTGCTTTGATTGGCATGGGTTCAACCATTCTAAATAACGCCATTATTGGAGAAAACAGCCTGATTGGTGCGGGCTCTTTAGTGACAGAAGGCAAAATTATCCCGCCAAATGTTTTAGCATTTGGTCGACCAGCGAAGGTTATCCGTCCGTTAACGGCAGCAGAAATAGCTAGTAATCATACGAACGCCTTACATTATATTCAACGAGCAGAAGAATTTCGCCAACAAAAATACCCGAAACTAACATAGAATTAGGAGGAAAATGATGAAGAAAATTAAAGTAATGACGGTTTTTGGAACACGGCCAGAAGCAATCAAAATGGCTCCCTTAATCAAAGTTTTAGAAGAGCAAAGTCAAGGATTTGACTCTGTAGTAGTCGTAACAGCGCAACATCGCCAAATGTTGGATCAAGTGTTAGAAGATTTTCAAATTACACCGAATCATGATTTAAATATCATGAAAGATGGGCAAACCTTAACAGATATTACAAGTCGTGTTTTGAATTTATTAACTGAGGTTCTTGTGACAGAACAGCCGGATATTGTCTTGGTTCATGGCGATACAACCACGTCATTTGCGGCTGCATTGGCTGCTTTTTATCAACAGATTCCGGTGGGACATGTGGAAGCAGGATTACGGACCTGGCAAAAATATTCTCCGTTTCCGGAAGAAATGAATCGTCAACTGGTAGATGTGTTAACTGATATTTATTTTGCCCCAACCACTCAAAGTAAGGACAATTTAATCAAAGAAAATCATCCAGAAGAACATATTTATGTAACTGGCAATACAGCGATTGACGCGATGGCGTACACTGTTGATGCCCACTATCAAAATGATTTATTGGAAAAAATCCCTACAGACCAGCGCATCGTGCTAATTACAATGCATCGTCGTGAAAATTTAGGCCTGCCAATGGCAAATGTGTTTAAAGCTGTTCGTCGACTTGTAATGGAACATCCAGAAATTGAAGTCATTTTCCCTATGCACAAAAATCCCAAAGTCCGTGAAATAGTAGCGGAACACTTAGGTGAATTAGCTCGTGTGCATTTAATTGAACCATTGGACGTCAAAGATTTTCAAAATTTTGCAGCGAAAAGTGCGTTAATTTTAACTGATTCTGGCGGTGTGCAAGAAGAAGCTCCTTCCTTAGGTGTGCCAGTTTTAGTTTTACGAGATACAACAGAACGTCCAGAAGGCGTAGCGGCAGGAACATTGAAATTGGTTGGTACAGACGAACAAGTAGTCTATCAAGAGGCGAAAACATTATTGACTGATTCTGATGCTTACCACGCGATGGCGCATGCACAAAATCCGTATGGGGATGGTCAAGCTAGCCGTCGAATCGTTGAAGCCATTGCCTATGAAATGCAGCAATCAGATAAAAAACCAGATACGTTTACAGCAAAATAAATAAAAAGGCAGAGAAGCGCTGAAAAATGTGCTTCTTTTGCGTATCTTATTTTGAAGAATCAATTAGACAAAAAATGCTAGAAAGTAGTGAAGTGAAGATGTATCAAACGATTTTATTTGATTTAGATGGCACAATTACGGATTCTGGTAGCGGCATTATGCGTTCTATTTTGTACGCAACAGAACAATTAGGCTGGCCAGCTCCTAGCGAGGAGACGTTACGTTCTTTCATAGGGCCGCCTTTATATGAGTCATTTTTGCACATGGCGCCTTCAGCTGAAGCAGCGCAACAAGCCGTGGGTCATTATCGAGCGTATTATCAGAGAAAAGGTATGTTTGAAAACCATGTGTATCCAGGGATTCCAGAAGTGTTAACAAGGTTAAAGGAAGCGGGAGCAAAGTTATACATTGCGACTTCCAAGCCAGAAGAATTTGCTAAAAAGATTATTACTCATTTTGATTTAGATCGTTATTTTACAGGCATCTATGGAGCGAGTATGGACGGTCATCGTTCTAAAAAAGCAGATGTGATTCAGTATGCATTAACGGAAGCTCAATTAGATCCAACCAAAGAAGCGATTATCATGGTTGGTGATCGTAATCATGACATTCTTGGTGCTCAAAAAAATGGCTTAGATAGTATAGGTGTCTTGTATGGATTTGGTGAAGAAACAGAATTACAAGAGGCGGGAGCAACATTCCTAGTACAATCGCCTAAAGACTTAGGTGCTATTTTGCTACAAAATTCTTAATAGAAAATGGATTTTCGATAAATTTAGGAGGATTTTAAGATTTATTATCGTTTCAATAGAAAAGCGCCATCATAGGCTTTAAACGTTGTCAATGATGAATTTTTTATCGGGGAATGACGGTCTTTTTATTAAAAACATTTAATTTTAAAGAGGTTTCATGTATAATAGTTTCAGTCATAAACGATAGAATAGTAAGGAGGGTTAGTTTTGGCTAATGATAACCAAAATAACCAAGATCCCAAATCTTCGCTTAGAGATCAAGTAACTGGGTCTTTAAAAGGTAGAAATGATGGCGATCAACCTGATTCCTCTGAAAAAAATGATAGGTCTCCCCAACCTTCATCTGATGAATCACAAGAAACAGCGAGCCGCACAACACAAACACGTGCAGGTTCTAGAGCTGCTCGAAGACGTGGGAAAGACAAGGCAACACAGACAGTTGAAGAGCCAACCCCGATTGAAACAGACGAAAAGCCAACAAATACAAAAAAACAAACACGTAAAAAAGAAGATCGTTTAGTCGGTCGTATCGTGTTAATTGTAGTTTCTGTATTGGTTTTAATGATGGCAATCTTTGGGTTTACTTTTTATAAATATGTAGATGCTGGGCTACAGCCACTAGACAAGAACAATAAGAAGCTTGTTCAAGTGCATATCCCAGAAGGATCTTCTAATAAGCAAATTGCTGCGGTTTTAGAAGAAAGCAACGTCATTAAAAGCGGAATGGTTTTTAACTACTACGTAAAATTTAAAAACTTAACAGATTTTCAAGCGGGCTATTATCAAATGTCTCCAAGCATGACACTCGATGAAATTGGTGAAATGCTAAAAGAAGGAGGCACGCCAGAACCAACTAAAATCGCAGATGGCAAAGTAACGATTCCTGAAGGCTACGATATAGATAAAATTGGCGAAGCTATTGAAAAAAATACAGATTTCAAGAAAGCAGATTTCATTGCATTAATGAAAAACGAAGACTTCTTCAATCAAATGAAGGCTAAGTATCCTGATTTACTTGAAAGTGCTGCAACCGCAGAAGGTGTTCGTTATCGCTTAGAAGGCTATTTGTTCCCGGCAACTTATGATTACTACAAAAAAGCAACACTTCCTGAATTTGTCGAACAGATGGTTGCTAAAATGAACACAGTAATGGAACAATATACGCCGACAATTCATGCAAAGAATTTAACCAATCAGCAAGTTTTAACGTTAGCTTCATTGGTTGAAAAAGAAGGAGTCAAAGAAGCAGACCGCAAACAAATTGCGCAAGTATTCTTTAACCGCTTGGCTGCCGATATGCCAATCCAATCAGATATTTCTATTTTGTATGCTCTAGGAGAACACAAAGAAACTGTAACGTATGCTGACTTGGAAGTGGACTCGTCTTATAACTTGTATAAAAATACTGGTTATGGACCAGGACCATTAGATAGCCCAAGTGAGGAGTCAATTAAAGCAGTCTTGAATCCGACACCAAGTGACTATTTATACTTTGTAGCAGATATTTCTACAGGAAAAGTCTACTTCTCAAAAACATATGAAGAACATCAAGTATTAGTAGATCAGTATGTCAATAATTCAAGTAGTGAATAAAATGAAAACATAAAAGAGCTTGGTGAATCAATTTTGTATGATTCACCAAGCTTTTAGATACTCAAAAAGTAATCTGTTTAACAGAGGGAAAGAGTAGCAACTAGAAATTTATATAAATAAAATTTAGCAAAATCACAAAAATTCAATAATTATATTTACAATTTAGAAAAAGCGTGGTACTCTTTTGTGGATTGAAAGCGGAATTTTTTTCAATAACCAACCAAGAACTACGTATCGTTAAGCGAAAAAGGAGAATTAACATGGTAGAAAAAGTATATCCAATGACTCTTGAAGGAAAAGAAAAATTAGAACAAGAGCTAGAAGAATTAAAAACAATTAAACGTAAAGAAATCGTAGAGCGTATTAAAATCGCTCGTAGCTTTGGGGATCTTTCAGAGAACTCAGAGTATGAATCAGCTAAAGATGAACAAGCTTTCGTTGAAGGACGTATTACAACGTTAGAAAATATGATTCGTTTTGCAGAAATCATCGATAATGATGGCGTGGACCAAGACGAAGTTTCCATCGGTAAAACAGTTACTTTCCAAGAATTGCCTGATGGAGAAGAAGAGGAATACACAATCGTAGGAAGTGCCGAAGCCGATCCATTTTCTGGTAAAATTTCTAACGATTCACCGATTGCGCAAGCCTTAATTGGTAAACAATTAGGCGACCAAGTGATTATTGCAACACCTGGTGGCGACATGACAGTTAAAATTACAAAAGTTGAAGCAAACTAAATAATTGAGTAGGGCAGGCAGCTTCCAAGGCCTGTCCTTTCGCAATCTAGGACATTTAGGGCTAAAGTCCTATGGTAACCTGAGGCGCAAACCACTATGATTAAATAAAATAAACGAGTAAAATAAATGACAGAGGGAGGAGGCAAATCTATGAATAACCCTTGGCGCTTTTTTATCGTCGCAGAAGCATTACTTTTTATTCTGGCGTTATGGCAAATTGTACATAATCCTGGATTAGCTGTTTTATTAACAATTGGCGTTTTACTTGTGGCCTACGTTTCCAGGAAAGCATCTAAAACACATTTTAACAACTTTCAATTCGTCCTCGGCGTTGTTTTTATTGTCATTGGTGCAATGAACAGCACGGCTGTTTGGTTTATGTTGATTTTTGGCGTACTCTTTATCGGCTTAAAAGGCTTTGAGATTTCAGGCGTGGATATAGCTGAGCGAGCACCTTGGCGAAAAAAACAAATGATTATGGTGGAGACGGCGGCAAAAGAACCTAAAAATGGCAAACGATTTAAACGCCGCTGGTTTGCCAACGAACGCATTGGTAACAATATCTATGAATGGGACGATATCAATATTGATTTAATCTCTGGGGACACCATTATTGATTTAGGTAATACGTTACTACCGAAAGAAGACAATATTATTATTATTCGTAAAGGTTTTGGCCGCACGCGAATTCTAGTGCCGTTAGGTGTAGCTATTTTGTTAGAACATTCAACTTTTTACGGAACGGTACGTTTTGAAGAAGAAAAATATCAATTGAAAAACGAATCATTAAAAATTTACAGCAATGATTATGATACCAATCTTCGTCGTTTGAAAATTATGACGAACACTTTAGTAGGAGATGTTGAGGTGATCCGTGTATGACCGATCGGATTTCAAGACGCATGATTTCATTATATGCGTCCCTTAGCACCTTTATTGTTATCTTAATTACATTGTTTTCATATTTTCATTCGATTAAACAAAACCGGTGGTTATTAGAGCTTCTTCAGAGAAAAGTCTTTTATTTACCACTAATTGTGCACATTGTTCTCATATCCTTACTAATAGGCTTATTGACCTTTTTACTGATTTCATTGGTTCAAAAAGGGCAATATGGACGGATTGAAGAAAAACTTCGGTTATTGGCCAACGGTAATTACGAAAGTCCAGTCTTAAACAAACCAACGACCAGTGAAAATCAAGACCATTATCTAACCGAAGTCGAACAAGATATTTGGTCGATTAAAAATAAATTATTAGAGATGTCTAAAGAATTGCAATTATTAAACAGTCGACCGCAATTAATGGATGGGCAAACAAAAGAAGAAATTTTAGAGAACGAGCGGCATCGTTTGGCGCGGGAGTTGCATGATTCAGTCAGTCAACAACTTTTTGCAGCCATGATGATGTTGTCTGCCTTAAATGAACAAGCACAACGAACAGAAACCCCGGAACCATATCGTAAACAACTAGCCATGGTGGCAGAAATCATTAATGCCTCCCAATCGGAAATGCGCGCGCTACTATTGCACTTGCGTCCTATCAGTCTAGAAGGAAAAAGTTTGCGTAAAGGTATTGAACAATTACTGAAAGAACTACAAACAAAAATTAAAATTGAATTGATTTGGGATGTTGAAGATGTTCATTTAAATAGCAGCATTGAGGATCATCTTTTCCGAATTGTGCAGGAGTTACTTTCAAATACCTTAAGACATGCCAAAGCAAAGGAATTAGAGGTATACTTACACCAAGTCGATAAAAACGTGTTATTGCGTATTGTTGATGATGGTGTCGGCTTTGATATGAAGGAACAAAGTAATAAAGCCGGTAGTTATGGCTTAAATAATATTCGAGAACGTGTTGTCGGCATGGGCGGTACAGTTAAAATTATTAGTTTTAAAGGGCAGGGAACCAGCGTTGAAATTAAAGTTCCTGTCATAAAGGAGGAAACTGCAAGTGATCAAAGTAATGTTAGTGGATGACCATGAAATGGTCCGTTTAGGCGTTTCATCATATTTATCTATTCAAGAGGATATAGAAGTCGTAGGCGAAGCAGAAAATGGTAAGATTGGCTATGAAAAAGCATTGGAACTACGTCCAGATGTTATTTTGATGGATTTGGTAATGGAAGAAATGGACGGCATTGATTCAACAAAAGCGATCTTGAAAGATTGGCCAGAAGCCAAGATTATTATTGTGACGAGTTTTATTGATGATGAAAAAGTGTATCCGGCGATTGAAGCTGGTGCAGCGGGCTACCTATTAAAAACATCAACAGCACATGAGATTGCTGATGCAATTCGGGCGACTTATCGCGGAGAGCGTGTGTTGGAACCTGAAGTGACACATAAGATGATGGAACGGTTAACAAAAAAACAAGAGCCGGTGTTGCACGAAGATTTGACAAACCGGGAACACGAAATTTTAATGTTGATTGCACAAGGTAAAAGTAATCAGGAAATAGCTGATGAACTCTTTATCACTTTGAAAACAGTTAAAACACATGTTTCAAACATTTTAGCAAAACTAGATGTGGATGATCGGACCCAAGCGGCGATTTATGCTTTTCAACATGGTTTAGCCAAATAAATATCAGATAAATCCATAAATAAATTCTAGGAAATCCTTCTAGGAATTTATTTATGGATTTGTTATACTAATTTTAACGAACAGACAGGAGCGGTCAGAAGAAATGAAACAAAATTTTGCAATTATTGGTTTAGGACGTTTTGGCGGCAGCATATGCCAAACTTTGGTGGAAGCTGGTCAAGAAGTTTTGGCCATTGACAGCAGTGAAGACCGTGTCAATGAATATATGAATATTGCAACGCATGCAGTGGTGGCTAACGCCCAAGATGAAATGACGTTGCGTTCTTTAGGAATTCGGAATTTTGATCACGTAGTGGTGGCAATTGGTGAAGATATTCAAGCGAGTATTTTAGTGACACTAATGGTTAAAGAGATGGGAGTTCCCAATGTCTTGGCCAAAGCAGTCAATGAATATCATGCCCGTGTCTTAGATAAAATTGGGGCAGACATGGTCGTTCACCCAGAGCGGGATATGGGTATTCGAATTGCTCACAAACTTGTTTCACGCAATATTTTAGATTATATTGAATTATCTAGCGAATTTTCATTAGCTGAGGTTCGGGTCACCAATCCTAAATTTTACAATAAAACCTTAGCAGAATTAAATTTCCGTCAGCGATTTGGTTTAACTGTGGTAGCGATCCGCCGCTCGAAAACAGAAGTAATTGCTTCGCCAGATGCTTCTGAAATTGTTCGAGAAAACGACAATTTATTAGTTATCGGTGATACCGCAGACGTTGATTTATTAGATGAAAAAATGAATGGCTAAGCACTTTATTCTCTAAAAGCACTGCGCTGTGCTACAATAAATGGCGACAGAGATGTGAAGGAGGAACAAAGAATGAAATTAGAAGTGACACCGAAAGCCCAACAATGGTTTAAAGAAGAAACCGGGGTTCAGCCTGAGACAGGCATTCGTTTTTTCGGAAAAATTTACGGAAAAACACCTGTTCATGATGGTTTTTCCATTGCGATGTCTGTAGAAGCGCCAGATGAGCCAATGATTAAAGAGAACCTAGATGGGATTACCTATTTTATTGAAGAAACAGATGATTGGTTCTTTAAAGGGTATGATTTGATTGTTGATTATGATGAAAAGAATGATGAACCGCGTTATCAATTTGAAGCAAACCAAGAAGATTTAACAAAATAATTTTAGTGCTAAACAAAAGAGGCTGAAGTAGTGCGTAGGACTATTTCTGTTGCTTTCGTTTAACCGCTAGTCAGCCTGAGAAAAAATCGTTTTGGATTTTTTCTCAGGTTCTTTCTATTTAAGTTATTTTTAGTTGGATATCGTTATTTAATAAGGCTATTATATGGTATAATGATAATTAACTGAAGTGTGGAGGAAATAAAATGTTATCAATTGTTGTCCCTTGTTATAATGAGGAAGCAGCGATTCCGCTGTTTTTTGAAGAAGTAGAAAAAATTAGCCAGCAACTGTCTCATTCAGTAGAATATATATTTGTGAATGATGGCTCAAAAGATAAGACGTTAGCTGTTTTAAGACAGCTTTATCGCGAACATCCAGAGAAGGTCCGTTATCTTTCTTTTTCACGAAATTTTGGGAAAGAAGCAGGCTTATACGCTGGTTTAAAAGAAGCAACAGGTGACTTAGTGACAGTCATGGACGTTGATTTACAAGACCCGCCTGAGTTATTACCTCAAATGATTGAGATGATTGAAACCAGTGCAGATTTAGATTGTGTTGGCACACGACGCATAACAAGAGACGGCGAACCGCCCATTCGTAGCTTTTTTGCACGGATGTTCTATAAACTCATTAATCGAATTGCTGAGACGGAAATGGTGGATGGTGCCCGTGACTTCCGTGTCATGACCCGACAAATGGTCGATGCGATTTTAGAGTTATCTGAGTATAATCGTTTTTCAAAAGGGATTTTTAGTTGGGTCGGCTTTAAAACAGAATATATTGAATTTAAAAATCGAGAACGAATTGCTGGAGAAACCTCTTGGTCTTTCTGGAGTCTATTAAGTTATTCAATTGACGGGATTGTCAATTTTTCGGAAACACCATTGAATATTGCTTCATACGTTGGCGCCTTTTCGTGTATTGGTTCTGCACTAGCAATGTTAGTGATTATCTTTCGAACATTAGTTAATGGTGATCCAACGAGCGGCTGGCCTTCAATGGTTTGTATTGTACTTTTTGTAGGTGGTTTGCAACTATTATGTTTAGGAATTATTGGCAAATATATCGGCAAAATTTTCTTAGAAACGAAAAAACGACCAATTTATATTGTAAAGGAATCAGAAAAAGATTCTAAAAAATAACCAAAAAAGCAGAGAAAAATTCTCTGTTTTTTTGTTGTGCATTAAAAAAAGTGTGAATAGACTTTTCAGAAAAACAACATTTTTTACATAAAAAATACATTAACTTTACCTATTTTTATCTTAATGAAACAGCTTTGCTCTCGCGGTTGTAAGAAATAAATGTTAAAATCAAAAGGTATGCTATTAAATGTTTTTTTGGAGGTTGGGTCATGATAGAAGTTATCGACTTGAAAAAAGTATTCGATAATGGGTTTGAAGCGTTAAAATCGGTCAATTTTACGATTGAGCAAGGGGACTTGGTTTGTTTGTTAGGACCAAGTGGGTGTGGGAAATCCACAATTTTAAACTTAATTGCAGGTTTATTACATCCAAGTGATGGAGATATTCAGTTTCGACAGCAATCGGTTGTCAAAACAGCACCAAAAGATCGGAACATCGGGTTCGTTTTTCAAAACTATGCCTTATATCCACATATGACTGTTCTAGAAAACGTAATGTTTCCTTTGACAGTAGGGAGCAAGAAAGTTCCTAAAACAGAGGCACAAGCTATTGCCGAAGAATATATGAAACTAACGAATATTGAAGAGTTAAGCCATAAAAAGCCAGGCACACTTTCTGGTGGTCAACAACAGCGTGTTGCGATTACCCGAGCGTTAGTTCAAAAACCAGATGTTTTATTATTAGATGAGCCCTTAAGTAACTTGGATGCACGTTTGCGTTTGAAAATTCGTGAAGAAATCCGCCGCTTGGTGAAAGAAGTAGGCATTACAACAATCTTTGTAACGCACGACCAAGAGGAAGCGCTATCAATCAGTGATAAAATTATTTTATTAAACGAAGGGGTTATTCAACAAAATGATGAACCTCAAAACCTTTACTTAGAACCAAATAACTTATTTGTTGCTCAGTTCATAGGTAACCCAATTATTAATTTATTGTCTGTTGAAGTGAAAGACGGAAAAATGTACCACGAAAGTTTTGAAATTCCGCTTGAGCGTTTTGAGCAAGCACGCTTTAAAATACCAATGACTGATGGGAAATATACGTTTGCTTCTCGTCCAGAAGATGTGGTACCAGCTGAAACAGGTCTCTTTACCACAACGACAGATTTAGTGGAATTGATTGGTCGAGAACGTATTTTACGATTTACATTAGGAAATGAACAAGTGAAATCAATTGTAAGTGTAGAAGAAGCGATTGAAGAAGGAGACACTTTATCTTTTGATTTTTCATATAAAAAAGTATTTATCTTTAACGAAGCGGGAGACCGGGTTTACTAATGAAAAAATACAATCCAGAAAATCAACCAAAAGCATGGCTCTTCCTTCTGCCATCATTAGGAATCATTTTACTGTTTAGCGTTTATCCGCTGTTTCGTTCTTTGTGGATGAGCTTCCAAAAAGGTTCCTTAATTAACCAACGCTACGCTGGTTTAGAAAATTATCAACGTGTATTGAATGATCCAATCTTCTATAAAGCGTTAAAAAATACAGCGCTCTATGCATTTGCTGTGGTACCGATTGCCTTGATAATTTCCCTAGCAATTGCTTGGATTATCTTTGAAAAAGTTAAACATAAGAGTTTCTTTGAAACGATTTTCTTTATGCCTTATGTAACGAGTACGATTGCCATTGGGATTGTCTTCCGTTACTTCTTTAATGGCGATTATGGAATTGTCAATTACGTCTTAGGCTTTTTCGGCATTCCTTCTGTCAACTGGCTAGATAATGTTCAAATGAGTATGCCAACATTGATTATTTTTGGGGTTTGGACGAGTTTAGCATTTAATATTATTATTTTGTTGGCTGGGTTGAGAAATATTGATGAAGAACATTTTAAAATTGCAAAAATGTTTGGCGCCTCAGACGGCGAAATTTTCCGACGTATTACGTTTCCGCAACTAGTCCCGACCATTGCCTTTTTATTAACGGTCAATTTAATTGGCGCCTTTAAAGTTTATACACAAGTTTATGCTTTATTCGGTGGTCGTGCGGGGATTGCCAATAGTGCCACAACCGCAGTGTACTATATTTATGACAAATTCCACATTGCAGGGCGTCCCGGAATTGCGATGGCCGCCACAGTGATTTTATTTGTGATTATTTTAGTGGTCACTTTCTTACAAAATAAACTCTTAAAGAAAGTGGGGCAATAAGCCAATGAAAAAAGTTTTAACGATTATCGCATTTGTTTTCTTAGGCATTTTAGCCGTTATTACGTTATTTCCATTTGTCTATATGATTTTAGCTGGTTTAATGAGTTACTCTGAAGCGACCAGCATGCCGCCAACTATGTTTCCAAAACAACCACAATGGCAAAACTACACAGAGGTCTTTCAAAAAGCACCCTTTCTTCGGTATTTCTTGAACACAGTCTTTGTTTCAGGCGTTACAACGATTGCTACGGTAGTCACCGCCGTTTTAGCTTCATTCGCGTTAACGAGTTTGAAGTTCCGTTTTAAAAATGTAGTCATTGCTTTGATGATTTCGTTATTAATGGTTCCGTATGAATCTATTATTTTTACCAATTATCAAACGATTGCGCAATTAGGTTTGTTAAATACTTACAGCGCCTTAATTATTCCATTTTTAACTAGTATTTTTTATATTTACTATTTAAACGGTTATTTAAAAGGTATTCCTGATACTTTTTACAAGGCTGCCAAGATTGATGGCGCTAGTGATTTAGAATATATTTGGCGTATTTTAGTACCAATGTCAAAACCAGCGTTGGTAACAGTAGGGATTTTAACATTCATTTCTAGTTGGAATTCTTTCTTGTGGCCATTGTTGGTGACGAACGAGAAAAAATACCGTCTATTGAATAATGGACTATCGGCCTTTGCGACAGAGAGCGGTAGTGACGTACATTTACAAATGGCTGCTGCAACATTAACCGTTATTCCAATTTTAATTATTTACTTGATTTTCAGAAAAGAAATTATCAGAGGAGTTGCAAAAAATGGAATCAAAGGCTAAAACAACTGTGACTTTTCACAGTGGCATTTTAACAATTGGAGGAACCGTGATTGAAGTGGCGTATAAAGATGCCCACATCTTCTTTGATTTTGGTACAGAATTTCGACCAGAATTAGATTTGCCCGATGATCACATTGAAACCTTAATTAATAATCGTTTAGTGCCAGAATTAAAAGACTTATATGATCCACGTTTAGGTTATGAATATCATGGTGCAGAAGACAAAGAGTATCAACACACCGCTGTTTTCTTATCTCATGCCCATTTAGATCATTCACGCATGATTAACTATTTAGACCCAGCTGTTCCGTTGTACACACTAAAAGAAACGAAAATGATTCTAAATAGTTTAAATCGCAAAGGTGATTTTTTGATTCCATCACCGTTTGAAGAAAAGAATTTTACCCGAGAAATGATTGGTCTTAATAAAAACGATGTGATTAAAGTTGGCGAAATTTCAGTGGAAATCGTACCTGTTGATCATGATGCGTACGGTGCTTCGGCATTACTGATTCGCACGCCTGACCATTTTATCACATACACAGGTGATTTGCGCTTACATGGCCATAATCGTGAAGAGACTTTAGCTTTTTGTGAAAAAGCCAAACATACTGAATTATTAATGATGGAAGGCGTAAGCATTAGCTTCCCAGAACGTGAACCAGATCCAGCCCAAATAGCGGTTGTCAGTGAAGAAGATCTTGTTCAGCACTTGGTTCGTTTAGAACTAGAAAACCCGAATCGACAAATTACCTTTAATGGTTATCCAGCAAACGTAGAACGTTTTGCTAAGATTATTGAAAAGTCACCACGTACAGTCGTTTTAGAAGCAAATATGGCTGCGTTGTTACTTGAAGTATTTGGAATAGAAGTTCGTTATTATTATGCTGAATCTGGTAAAATACCAGAATTGAATCCAGCGTTAGAAATCCCGTATGACACGTTACTAAAGGACAAAACAGACTATTTGTGGCAAGTTGTGAACCAGTTTGACAACCTCCAAGAAGGTAGTTTATACATTCACAGTGATGCGCAACCGTTAGGGGACTTTGATCCACAGTATCGCGTGTTTTTAGATTTGTTGGCTAAAAAAGACATTACTTTTGTCCGTTTAGCTTGTTCAGGACATGCAATTCCAGAAGATCTGGATAAAATTATTGCATTGATTGAACCTCAAGTATTGGTTCCAATCCATACGTTAAAACCAGAAAAACTGGAAAACCCGTATGGTGAAAGAATATTGCCAGAACGTGGCGAGCAAATTGTTTTATAAATTTTTTTAAGGGAGAGAAAAAAATGAAGTTCAAAACTCTAGCAACAACAGTGTTAGCAACCGCAGCTATTTTCGCATTGGGGGCTTGTGGTAACGGTAATGGGGCCAAAGAATCAAACGATATTGTGAAAGAAGTGAAGGAAGATACGACAATCACTTTCTGGCATGCAATGAATGGGGTTCAAGAAGAAGCGTTAACAAAATTAACGAAAGACTTCATGAAAGAAAATCCAAAAATTAAAGTGGAATTACAAAATCAATCTGCTTACCCTGATTTACAAGCCAAAATCAATTCGACTTTAACTTCACCAAAAGATTTACCAACAATTACGCAAGCGTACCCAGGCTGGTTATGGAATGCTGCACAAGATGAAATGTTAGTGGACTTAAAACCATATATGGATGATGACACAATCGGCTGGAAAGATGCAGAGCCAATTCGTGAAGTATTGTTAGACGGCGCCAAAATCGACGGCAAACAATACGGCATTCCATTTAATAAATCGACAGAAATGTTATTCTATAATGCTGATTTGTTGAAAGAATATGGTGTTGAAGTACCGAAAACATTAGAGGAATTAAAAGAAGCTTCTAAAACAATTTACGAAAAATCCAACAAAGAAGTCGTTGGTGCTGGTTTTGACTCGTTAAATAACTATTACGCAATTGGAATGAAAAACAAAGGCGTTGATTTTAATAAAGACTTAGATTTAACAAGCAAAGATTCACAAGAAGTCGTGGACTATTACCGTGATGGTATCGAAGCAGGTTACTTCCGCACAGCTGGTTCAGATAAATATTTATCTGGCCCATTTGCAAACAAAAAGGTAGCAATGTTTGTCGGTAGTATTGCTGGTGCTGGTTTTGTTCAAAAAGATGCTGAAGCTGGTGGCTATGAATACGGTGTTGCACCACGTCCTGAAAAAATCAACTTACAACAAGGAACAGATATTTATATGTTCGATAGTGCTACGCCAGAACAACGGACAGCGGCATTTGAATTCATGAAATTCTTAGCTACTCCTGATTCACAATTGTACTGGGCACAACAAACAGGTTATATGCCAATTTTAGAATCTGTTTTACACAGTGATGAGTACAAAAATTCTAAGACAACCAAAGTACCTGCACAACTTGAAAACGCAGTAAAAGATTTATTCGCTATCCCAGTAGAAGAAAATGCTGATTCAGCCTATAATGAAATGCGGACAATTATGGAAAGTATTTTTGCTTCATCAAATAAAGACACGAAAAAATTATTGAAAGATGCAACATCACAATTTGAACAAGCATGGAACCAATAATCAATAAATAAACAGACGTGGGAGGTTGGGATCTGAGTCGTTATGGCTCGTGTTCTAACCTTCCTGTTCTTTTGGGCGGAAGAAGGAGAGAAACAAAATGCAAATAAAAATTTTAGCAACAAGTGATATGCATGGGTATATTATGCCGACAAGTTATAGTGAAAAAAAGATGGATTTGCCTTTTGGAACCGCAAAAGCAGCAACCATGCTGAAAAAGTTACGGGCGTCTGCCAAAGGACCAGTTTTTCAAATTGAAAATGGGGATTTTATTCAAGGTTCGCCGCTTAGTTACTACGTAAGAAAAGCAGAAACACATTCAGTGGAAGCCATCACTAAAATCATTAATCAAATGAATTATGATGTTAGCATTTTAGGCAACCATGAATTTAATTACGGTTTAGATTATTTAAAGGAAACGATTGCCAGTTATCAACAGCCAGTTTTAGCTGCCAATATTCTTGGTAAAGATGGACAACCTTATTTCGGTCAGCCGTATGTCATCATAGAAAAACAAGGGATTAAAGTAGCCATCCTTGGCGTGACGACTCAATATATTCCTCATTGGGAACAGCCGGCAACAGTCAAAGATTTAACGTTTAAAAGTGTCGTTGAAACAGCGGCAGAATACGTGCCAAAACTGCGGGAAGAAGCGGATCTAGTTGTTGTCGCTTACCATGGCGGTTTTGAAAAAGATTTAGAAACAGGGGAACCCACGGAATTACTAACAGGAGAAAATGAAGGCTACGATTTATTGGAAAAAGTTCCTGGGATTGATGCCTTAGTCACTGGTCACCAACATCGAGAAATTGCTACAAAACTGAATGGAATACCTGTGATTCAACCAGGTTTTCGAGGAGCTTTTGTTGGAGAAATTACTTTAGAAATTGAACCTATGGCTAAAGGCTATCGCGTTATTGGAAGTGACGCAGCTATTCATCCTGTTGGAAACGAACAACCAGATGCAGAAGTTTTAGCTTTGACAACAGCGTTACATGACGAGGTAGAAGAGTGGCTTGATCAACCAGTGGGAAATGTGGAAGGGGATATGACGATTCAAAATCCGAATGCCGTACGCCTCAAAGAACATCCATATATAGAATTTATTAATAACGTCCAAATGGCTTCAAGCGGAACGGATATTTCAGGGACTGCACTTTTTAACAATGAAGGCAAAGGGTTTAATAACCAAATTACGATGCGCGATATCATTACCAACTACATTTATCCAAATACTTTGGCTGTATTGCGTGTCACTGGACAAGACCTCCGTGAAGCGTTAGAACAAAGCGCTACTTATTTTGTGTTAGAAAAAGGCCAACCAATTTTCAACCCGAAATATGTCGATCCAAAACCACAATACTATAATTATGATATGTATGAAGGCATTGAGTATACGCTTGATTTAAGACAACCGTTTGGTGAAAGAGTGACGAAACTTAATTATCATGGCAAAGCAGTGCAAGCAGAAGATGTTTTGGAAATCGTGACAAATCAATACCGAGCAGTCGGTGGCGGAAACTATCAAATGTTCCAACCTGAAAAAATTATTCGAGAAATTCAAATTGATATGACGGAACTGATTGCAGAATATTTAAAAAAACATCCAATCATTCAAGCGTCGACAAATGATAACTTCAAGGTTATCTGGTAAAAAATAGCAAAAAAAGCCTTCAACCATGCAATTACTTGAAAGATGGTTGAAGGCCTTTTTTGAGTTAATAGCCTTTTTTTAAGGAAACTTGGTTTTTGACGAGGGTCTGATCCGTCACAAATTGATTTAAGTTTGGAATAAAAATCGCCAGTAATTTTGATTTGAACTTCGGTGTCATGCCAGAAATATGAGGTGTTAATAAAACATTCTGCATCTCCCATAAAGGGCTATCTTCGGGAAGAGGTTCTTCTTCAAAGACATCCAAGGCAGCAAAAGCAATGGTTTTATTGTTTAAGGCAGTTATCAAATCGTTCGTTGCTACTGAGGCGCCTCGACCAACATTTACGAAAATTGTTTCAGGAGCCATTTTTTCAAAAAGTGCCTGATTGTATAAATGTTTTGTTGTTTCAGTCAAAGGAAGAATGTTCACAACAATGGACATTTCATGGATAATTTTACTCATATTCTTCTGTGAATAGCATTCAATGAAGCCTTCCGTCACATGTCCAGAGGTATTCACGCCATAAACTTGAAGATTTAAACCTTTAGCAAATTTAGCTAATTGTTGTCCGATTTGCCCGGTGCCTACGATTAACATTTTTTGCCCAGAAAGTTGTTGATAGGAAGGGGCTGTTTGATTCCATGTGTGTTGCATTTGTTGTTGGATACTTTCTTGCAGTCCGCGGGTATGTGCTAATAAAACGCCTAAAACATGTTCTGAGATAGAAACACTATGGATTCCGCTACCATTAGACAACAGAATGCCTTTTTCTCTTAATTTATCAAAATCCATATAATCAGCACCAGCAGAAATGAGCTGAATCCATTTTAGGTGACTAGTATCAGAGGCTAATAAACGCGGACCAATTTCTTTATGCCAGCCTAACATAATTTCGATTGCCTCTTCTTCAGCAGATGATAAATGATCGGTAGATGTTTTAACTAGATAATTGGGTGCCACAGCTTTGACTTGTTCCAGTTGTTCTTCGTTGAATACTTCATTTAAATAAATAATTGGTTGGTTCATCTTTCTTCCTCCTAGCACTTTTTATTGTATCAAAAATAAATTTAAAAGAGAAAAAGAAAGGCTTTTCAGTAAAGCAGAAAGCCAAGGACAAAAATCCGTTTTAGATTTTTGTCCTTGGCTTAAAAACTGCTAAAGTCCAGTGCTAACCTTATTTAGGTACACCGTTTTCAAATAAACTTGTACTATGAACTGGTTGACGTCGAGCATCGGGCCGTAAGTAATGTAAAGCATTATTTACGGCAGTAGGTGCCTCACCAAAGCCTGTAGCGATTAATTTCACTTTTCCCTCATAGGAACAAATATCCCCTACAGCGTATACACCAGGAATGTTAGTTGACATATCGGAATGAACATTAATAGCATTTCTAGAAACGTCTAATCCCCATTCTTTGAGGTGTGTTAAAGAAGAGGTGAAGCCATAATTGATAATTAAATCATCCAGAGGAAGATCCAATGTTTGGGCACCTTTTGTCTCCGTTAATTGGATGCCTGTGAACGTTTCGTTTTCCTTTAAAATATCACTAATGATATAAGGAGTTCTGATAGAAACGCTAGATTTTTCCAGTTGTTCCACGCTATGTTCGTGGCCGCGAAATTGTGGGCGACGATGGATAATAGATACTTCTTCTGCAACGTTTTCTAGCATTAAAGCCCAGTCAATTGCAGAATCGCCGCCACCAGCAATCGCAACTTTTTTGCCAGCGAATTTTTTCATGTCAGTCACATAATAATGGATTGACTCACCTTCAAAGGCTTCAACATTTTCGATAGCTAAACGTCGAGGTTGGAAAGCGCCGTTACCAATCGCAAAGATAACCGTTTTAGAATAATGTGTGCCTTTAGTTGTTTCTAAGCGCAGAAGTCCATCTGCTTCCTGTGCAAGGTGTGTGACCTCTTCTTCCAAGCAAACATCGTGCTGAAATGGCTGCATCTGTTTTTCCAAATTGGCAATTAACTCACCGGCTTTAATAGCAGGAAATCCAGGAATATCATAAATATATTTTTCGGGATACAGCATTGTTAGCTGACCACCTAATTGTGGCAGGCTATCAATGATTTTCGTTTTCGCTTTACGAATTCCCGCATAAAAAGCGGCAAATAATCCAACAGGACCGCCGCCGATAATCGTTAAATCATAAATATCTTTTTCATCAGACATTTGAAAATTCCTCCTAATTCATTTAGGGTTGAGACAACTATTGATCGTTTTGCGAACACTTCACAAAATAGCACGGCTTTTCGAAAAAAGCAAGTTTGGCTAACGAATCAAAGCATTCTTTAATCATTGGAAAAAGATCATAGCAATTTTCAGCATTTTTCGATATGATGGAACTATAAAATAATTATCTAGGAGGACATTCTCATGTCACAATTTCCACAATTAGATTTAGAAAATGCTAAAGGCCCAAAAGCGGTCATTAAAACAAACCGAGGCGACATCACTGTTCAATTATTCCCAGAACAAGCGCCTAAAACGGTTAAAAATTTTGTTGAATTAGCGAAAAAGGGCTACTATGATGGCGTTATTTTCCATCGTGTGATTCCTGATTTTATGATTCAAGGCGGTGACCCAACCGGAACAGGAATGGGCGGCGAAAGTATTTATGGAGAAGCATTTGAGGATGAATTTTCTCGGGATGTTTTCAATTTGCGTGGCGCATTGTCAATGGCAAATGCTGGTCCTAACACAAATGGCAGCCAATTCTTTGTTGTTACTAATCAAAATGTTCCAGCTCAAATGATGAGTCAGTTAGAAGATGCTGGTTTTCCAGAAGAAATTATTGAAGCTTACAAACAAGGCGGAACACCTTGGTTAGACTTCCGTCATACTGTTTTTGGTCATGTTGTTGATGGTATGGATGTAGTGGATGAAATTGGTGGAGTCCAACGGGATGCCCAAGACCGTCCAACATTTGACGTCGTGATGGACACAGTTGAAATCATTGGTGAATAAGTTTAACCAATTGAAAAAGAGAGTACCAACGAGGGACAAATTCGTTGGTACTCTTTATTTTTTTCTTAAAACGACTAACTTTTTTTTAAAAGCATCCAAATCGCTTCTTTTAATGAAGTCTTTATAGGATACTGAGTTAAAGAATAGAAGGAGAGGAAGCAAATTTGTTAGAAAAATACAGATATCCAATGGCCTTGGCTTTGTTTGCAGTAATACTCCCATTTATAGGAACGTTTTTTACGTATGTAGATCAGCAAGGAATCGTTCATGAACCAGGATTTTATACAATCATAATTGGAGAAATTTTACTTCTATTTTCAGGTATCTGGTTCGTCAGAGTTTATTTAGCTAAACGCAAAAGAAAGAATTAAAGACAGCTGTCCTAAAAACTAGGACAGCTGTTTTTAATTAAAGGCTTTTTTGATACGTAAAAGGCCTTCTTCGAGAGTTTCTTTTGAACAAGCTAAGTTTAAACGCATGTGTTGAGAACCTTGGGGACCAAAACTAATTCCTGGATTTAGAACCACTTTCCCCTTATGAATTAAGGTATCGCGAAGTTCTCGATCCGTTAGTGAATAAGAACTAAAGTCTAACCATAAAAGATAGGTTCCTTCAGGCTCCATTACACGAACGCTAGGCAGCTCTTCACGGAAAAAAGAAAGGGCAAAATCAATATTTTCTTTTAAATAATCAAGTAATGCCGTTAGCCATTCCTCCCCTGTTTGATAGGCAGCTGCCGTTCCCACGTAGCCAAAAGTATTGATGCCGCCTTGATGATTTTTGTCTTGTAAAGATACGAAAGATTGCCGTAGTTTTTCATTAGGAATGAACAGCATTGAATTTTTAATCCCCGCTAAATTAAAGGTTTTGGTTGCCGCTGTTAAGGTAACAGTGAATTCCTTAAACGCTTCATCAGCGACAGTGAAGGAAGTGAAGGTATGCGGTTTGAAAATCAAATCCTGATGAATTTCATCGCTAACCACAGTTACTTGGTGTTTTTGGCATAAACGGCCAATTGCTAGCAATTCTTCTTTTGTCCAAACACGTCCACCAGGATTATGGGGATTACAAAAAAGTAACAGTTTCACCTTTTCTTCGATTATCTGTTGTTCCATTTTAACCAAATCAACTTCATAATGTCCGTTAACTTCTAGTAAGGAATGTCGCACGAGTCTACGCTCATTTTGTTTTACCACATCTGCAAAAGGGGGGTAGACTGGATCACAAATCATGACAGAATCAGCAGGTGCTGTATACGCTTGAACGGCTGTGGCCAAACTGGGTACCACGCCACTATTAAACAAAATTTCTTCTTTTTCAACAATCAATTGATGGTGTTGACGTTGCCAATCTTGAATTGCTTGATACAGTTCATTAGGTGCAACCGCATATCCTAGAATGCCCTGTTCAATAACTTGTGACAAGGCATCAAGAATAGGCTGATGTACTTTGAAATCCATATCAGCAACCCATAAAGGTAGTAAATCTTTTTCGTGGTAACTCGTTTCAACGGTGTCCCATTTAACACAATTCGTGTGGCGACGATCAATGTTTTCATTAAAATTAAACATAAGATAACTCCTTTTCTTCTATATAAAGTCTTACTTCCTATAGTATAGTAGATTTTGCTTAAAAGATGAAACAATAGTTTTAACAACTAGGGAAGAAATAATGCACAAACGTTGAAAAAATGCTATTATTTTAAATGAGTAGAAACGGAAAAAGAAATTTATCGTATGAAAAGAGGAAATTTGATGAAGTACAAAATTGGTATGGTACTTTCTGGCACAATTACCGGACTTCAACCATATGGCGCATTTGTTTCTTTAGACGAAGAAACACAAGGACTGATTCATGTTTCGGAAGTACAAGCTGGCTTTACTAAAAATATCCATGGACTCTTAACCGTTGGACAAAAAGTAACCGTTCAAGTTATTGATGTTGATGAATATTCTCAAAAGATTAGCTTATCTTTACGAACCCTTGAAGACAAAGTTCATTCAGTGAACCATCGACGCAAAAAATATTTTACGGATAAGAATAAAAAAATTGGCTTTGCAACCTTAGACAAAGAACTTCCAGAATGGATTGATGAAGCAATGGATAAGTTGCTTGAAAAATAATTCTGTATTTTTTCAGAAAGTGTGTTACAATTTCTTTTGTTAGTGAATCTAAAAATTAATTGAGGTGGATGTCGTGTCTAACAAAAAAGTCGCTGGAACAATCATACTGAACTTAAACGATGGTAGTAAAAAATTTTTGATGCATCCAATAGGTGAAGCGATTGAGTTTGCGATGGCAAAAGTTTCTGATGAGATGACGGGTTTAGCTAGTATGCTACAATGGTTCAAAGAAGAGGTTCAATTGGACGTTACTTCAATTAGCTTAGTAGAATTAACTAACGCGCATATCAATAAAGAAAATGTTCCGCTGTTTGTCTTCGAGATGGATGAACAAGCACTTAAAAATGAAATGGATAAAGACTATACATGGGTAGCACCTGCAGAATTAAAAACGATTTGGTCAAAATATCATATTGAAGGTGTCCCAATGTTTTAAACAAAAAAGAAAGAATCTGTCGATAATCGAACAGATTCTTTCTTTTTTTATGTTGTACGTAAAAAAGTTAATCGAACTATTTCAAATATATGATTCAAATTGTTCGATTTTTAGTAAGGGATTAAACTATTTTGATAGACAATTAGGATTTAAAAAGTTTAAAAACGAAATAATTGAAAAGAATGAAAACAGATTGAAAACTTCTTTTAATTTTTTTGAAAAAAAGTGTTGACCAAACATCAAAATCTTGATATATTATTACATGTCGCAAGGCGAGTCACACAGCTGAGCGATTCAGAAATCAATAATTAAATAACAATTCTTGATTTCAAATCTCTCGAAAAAAGTTTGAAAAAACAACAAAAAAGTTGTTGACAAATAACGAACGAGATGATAAGATATAGAAGTTGTCACAACAGACAACAACAACCGAGCAAAACAACTTAAAAAACTTTTTAAAAAAGTTCTTGACATTCAAACGAAAGTTTGTTATGATATAAAAGTTGCTGCGAGGTAACGTAGACCTTTGAAAACTGAACAAAGAATAGACGAACCAAATGTGTAGGGCGTCTTGATTCAATTCAAGACAACAAACATTTTTAACAAGCAAGCAATATGCTAGCAAACAAATTGAGCTTAACAATCGCAAGATTGTTCTAACTTTTATTATGAGAGTTTGATCCTGGCTCAGGACGAACGCTGGCGGCGTGCCTAATACATGCAAGTCGAACGCTTCTTTCCTCCCGAGTGCTTGCACTCAATTGGAAAGAGGAGTGGCGGACGGGTGAGTAACACGTGGGTAACCTACCCATCAGAGGGGGATAACACTTGGAAACAGGTGCTAATACCGCATAACAGTTTATGCCGCATGGCATAAGAGTGAAAGGCGCTTTCGGGTGTCGCTGATGGATGGACCCGCGGTGCATTAGCTAGTTGGTGAGGTAACGGCTCACCAAGGCCACGATGCATAGCCGACCTGAGAGGGTGATCGGCCACACTGGGACTGAGACACGGCCCAGACTCCTACGGGAGGCAGCAGTAGGGAATCTTCGGCAATGGACGAAAGTCTGACCGAGCAACGCCGCGTGAGTGAAGAAGGTTTTCGGATCGTAAAACTCTGTTGTTAGAGAAGAACAAGGACGTTAGTAACTGAACGTCCCCTGACGGTATCTAACCAGAAAGCCACGGCTAACTACGTGCCAGCAGCCGCGGTAATACGTAGGTGGCAAGCGTTGTCCGGATTTATTGGGCGTAAAGCGAGCGCAGGCGGTTTCTTAAGTCTGATGTGAAAGCCCCCGGCTCAACCGGGGAGGGTCATTGGAAACTGGGAGACTTGAGTGCAGAAGAGGAGAGTGGAATTCCATGTGTAGCGGTGAAATGCGTAGATATATGGAGGAACACCAGTGGCGAAGGCGGCTCTCTGGTCTGTAACTGACGCTGAGGCTCGAAAGCGTGGGGAGCAAACAGGATTAGATACCCTGGTAGTCCACGCCGTAAACGATGAGTGCTAAGTGTTGGAGGGTTTCCGCCCTTCAGTGCTGCAGCAAACGCATTAAGCACTCCGCCTGGGGAGTACGACCGCAAGGTTGAAACTCAAAGGAATTGACGGGGGCCCGCACAAGCGGTGGAGCATGTGGTTTAATTCGAAGCAACGCGAAGAACCTTACCAGGTCTTGACATCCTTTGACCACTCTAGAGATAGAGCTTTCCCTTCGGGGACAAAGTGACAGGTGGTGCATGGTTGTCGTCAGCTCGTGTCGTGAGATGTTGGGTTAAGTCCCGCAACGAGCGCAACCCTTATTGTTAGTTGCCATCATTTAGTTGGGCACTCTAGCGAGACTGCCGGTGACAAACCGGAGGAAGGTGGGGATGACGTCAAATCATCATGCCCCTTATGACCTGGGCTACACACGTGCTACAATGGGAAGTACAACGAGTCGCTAGACCGCGAGGTCATGCAAATCTCTTAAAGCTTCTCTCAGTTCGGATTGCAGGCTGCAACTCGCCTGCATGAAGCCGGAATCGCTAGTAATCGCGGATCAGCACGCCGCGGTGAATACGTTCCCGGGCCTTGTACACACCGCCCGTCACACCACGAGAGTTTGTAACACCCGAAGTCGGTGAGGTAACCTTTTTGGAGCCAGCCGCCTAAGGTGGGATAGATGATTGGGGTGAAGTCGTAACAAGGTAGCCGTATCGGAAGGTGCGGCTGGATCACCTCCTTTCTAAGGAATATTACGGAAATACACATTTCGTCTTTACTTTGTTCAGTTTTGAGAGGTCTACTCTCAATCAAATAAGTTCGGGGCCTTAGCTCAGCTGGGAGAGCGCCTGCTTTGCACGCAGGAGGTCAGCGGTTCGATCCCGCTAGGCTCCATTGATAGCTTTTGCTATCAGATTCGTTCATTGAAAACTGGATATTGAAGTAAAAAGAATCAAAACAAACCGAGAACACCGCGTTGAATGAGTTTTTTAATAAGTTCAATTGCTTATTTATTGATTAACCTTCTATCGCTAGAAGAAGTGATCAAGACCCAACCGTAAGGTTGATAAGGTTAAGTGAATAAGGGCGCACGGTGGATGCCTTGGCACTAGGAGCCGATGAAGGACGGGACTAACACCGATATGCTTTGGGGAGCTGTAAGTAAGCTATGATCCAGAGATTTCCGAATGGGGGAACCCAATATCTTTTATAGGATATTACTTTTCAGTGAATACATAGCTGATTAGAGGTAGACGCAGAG
>NZ_CP172959.1:870000-2332500 GCF_050548355.1 Enterococcus sp. AZ011 | reverse complement strand
ACCGCTGGTGTACCAGTTGTTCTGCCAAGGGCATTGCTGGGTAGCTATGTAGGGAAGGGATAAACGCTGAAAGCATCTAAGTGTGAAGCCCACCTCAAGATGAGATTTCCCATTTCTTTAAGAAAGTAAGACCCCTGAGAGATGATCAGGTAGATAGGTTGGAAGTGGAAGGCTAGTGATAGTTGGAGCGGACCAATACTAATCGGTCGAGGACTTAACCAAAGAATGGATAAGTAAAAGCAACTTGGTTATTTTGATTCAAACTTCAATCCAGTTTTGAGTGAATGAAGATTCAACTCAATAAGAAACAACACCCAGTGTGGTGGCGATAGCGAGAAGGATACACCTGTTCCCATGCCGAACACAGAAGTTAAGCTTCTTAGCGCCGATTGTAGTGAAGGGTTTCCCTTTGTGAGAGTAGGACGTCGCCACGCGATTATTCCGGCATAGCTCAGTTGGTAGTAGCGCATGACTGTTAATCATGATGTCGTAGGTTCGAGTCCTACTGCCGGAGTTGAGCAAAAGCAAAAACCAACTTGGTTTTTGCTTTTTTTGTTTTATTCACTATTTTTTGATAAGCTTGAAGAAGGGACCTTAAAAACATTTATAAGATTAAAAGGATCCTACCGAAGAATGAATACATCAAATTTTAGCTATGGTATAATGTGTTTATTATAGTTAGTAAAGCAGAAAAGGAGGAGCGGGTTTGAAAATATTGTTATATTTTGAAGGTGAGAAAATCTTAGCCAAATCAGGTATTGGTCGAGCATTAGATCACCAGAAACGAGCGCTCTCTGAAGTTGGAATAGAATATACATTAGATGCTGATTGCAGTGACTATGATATATTGCATATTAATACATATGGCGTAAATAGCCATCGTATGGTCAGAAAAGCACGTAAACTAGGAAAAAAAGTTATTTATCATGCCCATTCGACAGAAGAAGATTTTCGTAATTCCTTTATTGGGTCTAATCAACTGGCACCATTAGTAAAAAAATATCTTATCAGTTTGTATTCCAAAGCGGATCATTTAATTACACCAACACCGTATTCTAAAACATTGCTAGAAGGATATGGCATTAAAGTGCCTATTTCGGCGATCTCAAATGGTATTGATTTATCACGCTTTTATCCTTCAGAAGAAAAGGAACAAAAATTCCGAGAATATTTTAAAATAGATGAAGAGAAAAAAGTAATTATTTGTGTGGGATTATTTTTTGAACGCAAAGGAATCACTGATTTTATTGAAGTTGCGCGACAGTTACCAGAGTATCAATTTATTTGGTTTGGTGATACACCAATGTATTCTATCCCAAAAAATATCCGACAATTAGTTAAAGAAGATCATCCAGAAAATGTTATTTTCCCAGGTTATATTAAAGGAGATGTCATCGAAGGGGCCTATGCGGCAGCGAATCTCTTCTTTTTCCCTTCGCGTGAAGAAACGGAAGGAATTGTTGTCTTAGAAGCATTAGCTAGTCAGCAACAAGTTTTAGTGCGTGATATTCCAGTTTATCAAGGCTGGCTAGTAGCTAATGAAAATTGTTATATGGGTCATTCTATTGAAGAATTTAAAAAATATATTGAAGGCTTATTAGAAGGGGAAATACCTAGCACTAGAGAAGCAGGCTACCAAGTAGCAGAGCAAAGAAGTATCAAGCAAATTGGTTACGAGTTAAAAGAAGTCTACGAGACAGTCTTATCTTAACAAATATTGAAGGCAGTTATTGTTAGATGAAATGGAGGTAATGAGAGTGAAAATTGGTTTTTTTACTGATACGTATTTCCCGCAAGTGAGTGGGGTAGCGACTTCTATTAAGACCTTAAAAGATGAATTAGAAAAGCACGGCCATGAAGTGTATATTTTTACGACAACCGATCCTAACGCGACTGATTTTGAAGAAGATGTCATACGAATGCCTAGTGTGCCATTCGTGTCTTTTAAAGATCGCCGAGTAGTGGTTCGCGGTATGTGGTATGCCTATTTAATTGCCAAAGAATTGGAATTAGATTTAATTCATACACATACTGAATTTGGTGCGGGTATTTTAGGGAAAATGGTTGGGAAAAAAATGAAAATCCCTGTCATCCATACGTATCATACAATGTATGAAGATTACTTACATTATATTGCTAAAGGAAAAGTTGTCCGTCCATCACATGTTAAATTCTTTTCAAGAGTGTTTACAAATCATACGACAGGTGTTGTTTGTCCCAGTGAACGTGTAATTGAAAAATTACGGGATTATGGAGTGACCGCACCAATGAGAATTATTCCAACAGGGATCGAAATTGATAAGTTTTTACGTCCCGATATTACTGAAGAAATGATCGCTGGAATGCGTCAACAACTAGGTATTGAAGAGCAACAGATTATGTTGTTATCGTTAAGTCGAATTTCTTATGAAAAAAATATTCAAGCAATTATTCAAGGGTTACCACAAATTATTGAAAAATTACCACAAACTCGTTTAGTAATAGTTGGAAATGGTCCCTATCTAGAGGATTTAAAAGAATTAGCAGAAGAACTAGAAGTTAGTGAATACGTTCAATTTACGGGTGAAGTGCCAAATGAAGAAGTCGCCATTTATTATAAAGCTGCTGACTATTTTGTCAGCGCCTCAACGTCAGAAACACAAGGCTTAACTTATACAGAAGCGATGGCTGCTGGCGTTCAATGTGTTGCAGAAGGGAACGCCTATTTAAATAATTTATTTGATCATGAAAGCTTAGGCAAAACTTTTAAGACAGACAGTGATTTTGCCTCAACATTGATTGACTATATACAAGCAAATATTAAAATGGACCAAACTATTTTAGATGAAAAATTATTTGAAATTTCTTCTACAAACTTTGGCAACAAAATGATTGAATTTTATCAAGACACATTGATTTACTTTGATCAACTTCAAATGGAAAAAGAAAATGCGGACTCAATTAAAAAAATTAAAGTAAAATTTACATCTTTAAGAAAATAAACTGCAAAACTTTCCTCCTTCGTTTATACTGAAGGAGGAAAGTTTTTTATTTTAAGAACGGAGGAAGCTACTATGTCTAAAATCGGCTTTATTGGAACGGGTGTCATGGGAAAATCAATTATTCGTAACATGATGAAAAACAATTTATCTGTCAATGTTTACAATCGAACAAAAAGTAAAACAGATGATTTAGTTGCTGAAGGAGCAGTTTGGTATGATACGCCAAAAGCAATTGCGGAAGCAAGTGATATCATTTTTACAATGGTTGGCTTTCCTTCAGATGTTGAAGGCGTGTATTTTAATGAAACAGGGATTTTTCAAGCAGATCTTACAGGTAAAATAGTAGTAGATTTAACCACAAGTACGCCGACCTTGGCTGAAAAGATTGCCAAAAAAGCAGCAGAAGTGGGTGCTCATGCGTTGGATGCGCCAGTTTCTGGTGGTGACTTAGGTGCTAAAAATGGTACTTTAACAATTATGGTTGGTGGCGATCAAGAAAGTTATGACACCGTCTTACCAATTTTCAAAACATTTGGTAAAACGTTTATGCTACACGGCTCAGCTGGAAAAGGGCAACACACTAAGATGGCGAATCAGTTAATGATTGCAGGCACAATGACCGGTTTGACTGAAATGCTCGTTTATGCAAATGCGACAGGATTAACTTTAGAAAAAGTTCTGGAAACAGTCGGTGGTGGTAGTGCTGCAAACTGGTCATTAAGTAATTATGGTCCGCGTATTTTAAAAGAAGATTATACGCCAGGCTTTTTTGTTAAACATTTTATCAAAGATTTAAAGATTGCGTTAGATGAAGCAAAAAAACTTGACCTTCCATTGCCAGCGACGCAAAAAGCGACAGAATTATATGAAAGCCTTGCAGATAAAGGGTTTGAAAATGATGGCACACAGGCCTTAATTAAGCTTTGGTGGACAGATGGCAAGCAACCAACGAATAAAAATTAAAGAACAACAAAAAAATCAAAAAAAATGACGAAAAATCATGCAAGTTAGGCAATGTTTTGTTACAATGGTACAGAACTAGTTTGCAAAAGGAGGCCCACTGATGAAACATTCACAACTTGTGGCGATTATTAAGAGACTGGAAGCAATGATCGAAGCAGCAGATAATGAAGTACAAGTACGCCGCTTTGAACGTGAAGGCGTAGAGAAATGTATTGTAAGTTTTGATAAATCAACAGAAACATTTGAATTAACAGAATCTGATACGCACCAAAGCTATCAATTCGATAACATCGATATTGTAGCAATGGAAATTTACGACTTAATTCAATAATTAATCGTCCTACATTTTAATAAGGGAGTGGAGTAGAAGCACCAAAGCTTCTGGTTCACTCTCTTCTCGTATTATCCAGTCAAGTTGTAGCAATAGCTTAGTGGGAGTTTAAGAATTATATAACAAAAATCACTGGCACTTCTCAATCAGGGGAGTGCCAGTGATGCTTTTTAGTTGCACTTCTTTCCTTTTTCTGTGAAAATAGTTTGGGTATCAAAGTAATTGATCCTTTTTTTAAAAGCCTCGTCCCTTGAAAATGCGCCTTTTTTGAAATATTTGAAGAATATTTCATTAAAAATATAGAAAATTCTCTTGCATTCTTTGCTTATTTACGATATAGTTTGAACATCAAATGTTTTGATAATCAAAGTATATGGATGGTGCACAGAATGGAACCTAATTTAGAAACAGTCAACGATTACTTAGTCAGTGTCTTTAATGACATCTTAACGATTGAAGAATCTGAATTGAAAAAATCACAATTTAATGATTTATCCATTACGGAGATGCACACAATCGAAGCAATTGGTATGTACAAGAAAAAAACGTCTTCAGAAGTAGCCAAGGAACTGTCAATTACCGTCGGAACACTTACTGTAGCGATTAACAACTTAGTTAAAAAAGGCTATGTTGAACGTTTGCGTAGTGAAGATGATCGACGTGTAGTAAAGCTTGGCTTAACTAAAAAAGGAAAATTACTTTTTAGAGTCCATCAGCATTTTCATCGTGAAATGGTTAAAAACATTTTGAAAGGCATGGAGCAAGAAGAAGAACAAGCGCTGTTAAGAGCACTAAAAAATCTTCATGATTTCTTGCAAGAATACAAATAAAAAGTGAGGATCCCCATGAAGAATTATGCACGAATTAGTTGTACAAGCCGTTATGTTCCAGAGAATTGTGTCACGAATCACCAACTGAGTGAAATGATGGATACCTCTGATGAATGGATACATTCGCGAACAGGCATTAGTGAACGTCGCATCGTTACGCAAGAAAATACGTCTGATTTATGTCATCAAGTCGCAAAACAGTTATTGGAAAAATCTGGAAAGCAAGCAAGTGAGATTGACTTTATTTTAGTTGCAACAGTGACACCAGATTTCAATATGCCTTCTGTTGCTTGCCAAGTGCAAGGCGCAATTGGCGCCACTGAGGCCTTTGCTTTTGACATCAGTGCAGCGTGTTCTGGTTTTGTCTATGCTTTAAGCATGGCAGAAAAACTAGTCTTAAG
The DNA here is from genome assembly GCF_050548355.1 of Enterococcus sp. AZ011. Lineage (NCBI taxonomy): Bacteria > Bacillati > Bacillota > Bacilli > Lactobacillales > Enterococcaceae > Enterococcus > Enterococcus sp. AZ011. The sequence goes on along the minus strand of NZ_CP172959.1, from coordinate 2,326,994 downwards.
TGGTCGTTATCAAACAGGTCTAGTAATTGGTGGCGAAACATTTTCCAAAATGTTGGATTGGACCGATCGCTCCACAGCGGTGCTTTTCGGTGATGGGGCTGCCGGCGTCTTGATTGAAGCGGCTGAGACACCGCATTTTCTAAATGAAAAATTACAAGCAGACGGGCAACGCTGGGCGGCTTTAACGTCAGGCTACACGATCAACGAAAGTCCTTTTTATCAGGGGCATGAGCAGGCTAGTAAGACGCTACAGATGGAAGGACGTAGTATTTTTGATTTTGCGATTAAAGATGTTTCACAAAATATTTTATCCCTCGTGACGGACGAAACCGTGGATTATCTTCTACTACATCAAGCAAATGTGCGCATTATCGATAAAATTGCACGTAAGACGAAGATTTCCCGCGAGAAGTTTTTAACGAATATGGATAAATATGGCAATACCTCAGCTGCTAGCATTCCCATCTTGTTGGATGAAGCAGTTGAAAATGGGACCTTAATTTTAGGTTCCCAACAACGCGTGGTGCTAACAGGATTTGGCGGCGGCTTAACATGGGGCTCACTGCTCCTAACGCTGTAAAAAACTGTTCACATATAAATGAAGAAAATGACTATTTTGGAGGAATATACACATGGTATTTGAAAAAATTCAAGCAATTATCGTAGAAGAATTAGGAAAAGATGCTGAAGAGGTACAATTAACTACAAACATTCAAGAAGAATTAGACGCGGATAGCTTAGATTTATTCCAAATCATTAACGAAATCGAAGATGAATTTGATGTGAAAATCGAAACAGAAGATGGCATCCAAACCGTTCAAGATTTAGTAACATATGTAGAAAAACAACAAGCAAACTAATACATGAAAATAGGGGGCTGGGACATTTAATTGCTAAATGACCCAGTCCCTAAAAAAACAAGTAAATAAGCTGGAAAAATCCTTTTTTACTTGAATGAAGTGTACTTATCTTAGAACTAAAGGACGTATAAAATCAATGAATCAACAGTTATGTGAGTTGCTTGGAATCAATTATCCCATTTTTCAAGGCGGTATGGCTTGGGTAGCCGATGCTTCATTAGCAAGTGCCGTGTCAAACGCTGGTGGATTAGGGATTATTGCTGGCGGCAATGCCCCAAAAGAAGTCGTAAAAAAAGAAATTAAAAAAGTTAAAGAATTAACGGAGCAACCCTTTGGTGTCAATATCATGTTACTTTCACCTTTTGCCGATGAAATTGTCGATTTGGTTTGTGAAGAACAGGTTCCTGTCGTAACGACAGGTGCAGGCAATCCAGCCAAATACATGGCTCGTTTTAAAGAACATAACATTAAAGTAATCCCAGTAGTTCCTTCTGTTGCTTTAGCAAAAAGAATGGAAAAAATTGGTGCCGATGCTGTCATTTTTGAAGGAATGGAAGCTGGTGGACATATTGGCAAGTTAACCACTATGAGTGGCTTACCGCAAATCGTTGACGCTGTGTCAATTCCTGTGATTGCAGCAGGTGGGATTGGTGATGGTCGTGGTATGGCTGCGGCCTTTATGTTAGGTGCTGAAGCAGTCCAGTTAGGCACACGTTTTTTAATTGCCAAAGAATGCAACGTTCATCCAGATTATAAACAGAAAGTTTTAAAGGCACGTGATTTAGATGCAGTAATTACCTGTCAACATTTTGGCCATCCAGTGCGTACTTTAAAAAATAAATTAACTGCTCAATATAATCAATTAGAAAAGCAAGAACTTCAAAAAGAAGTACCTGATTTAGAAATGTTTGAAAAGATTGGTCAAGGCGCTTTGCGCAAAGCTGTCGTTGACGGGGATATGGATTACGGTTCCGTCATGGCGGGACAAATTGCCGGGTTAATAAAAAAAGAAGAAACAGCCCAAGAAATCATTGATTCACTCATGTCTGAATGCAAAGCGATTGTACATAAGATGAATCAGCGTTGGGGCTAAGTGAATAATTTTAACAAAAAATGAGGTGTCGTATGAAAACAGCGATTTTATTTAGTGGACAAGGAGCCCAGTATCAAGGGATGGGTGAAGAATTATATCACCAAGAAGCGATTGTTCGGGAAACTTTCGATGAAGCAAGTCATATCTTAGGTTATGAGATGGCAGAACTTTGTTTTACTGAAAATGAACGTTTAAATGAAACAGAATATACGCAACCTGCTATTTTAACAGTCAGTGTCGCATTTTACCGTCTTTTGCAACAAAAAGGACTAACGCCTGATGTCGTAGCGGGTTTAAGCTTAGGGGAATACAGTGCTTTGGTTGCCAGCGGGGCTTTGCGCTTTTCAGAAGCAGTGGCCTTGGTCCAAAAGCGCGGTCAGTACATGACAGAAGCAGCACCACAAGGAACTGGCAAAATGGTTGCTGTTATGAATGCTGAGCGTGAAGTAATTGAGAAAGCCTGCCAAGAAGCCAGTGCTTTCGGAATTGTGGCTCCAGCAAATTATAATACACCACAACAAATCGTGATTGGTGGTGAGGTTGCTGCTGTTGATCAAGCGATGACACTTCTCAAAGAAGCTGGTGTGAAACGAATGATTCCGTTAAATGTGAGTGGCCCTTTCCATACGGCGCTGTTACAACCAGCATCAAAAAAATTGGCTCAGGATTTAGCAAAATTGAACTTTCAAACGATGCAAATTCCTGTCATTAGTAATACGACTGCCGAAATTATGCCCCAAGAGGCAATTCAAGCGTTATTGGAAAAGCAAGTCATGTCTGCGGTACGTTTTGAAGACAGTATCGAAACGATGAAGGCTATGAACGTGGGAACGATGATTGAAGTTGGTCCAGGGAAAACATTAACTGGTTTTGTTAAAAAAATTGACAAAACAATTGAAATGCACCGTGTAGAAGATGTTGCAACATTAACAGAAACGTTAACAGCACTTACTGGGAGGTAAAAAATGGAATTAACAGGGAAAAACGTATTTATTACTGGAAGCACTCGTGGGATTGGCAAAGCAGTTGCGTTGGCTTTTGCGAAAGAGGGCGCCAATATTGTTTTAAACGGTCGGAGTGAGATTACGCCAGAACAACGACAAGAAATTGAAGCCTTTGGGGTAAAATGTATTGGCCTTTCTGGAGATATTTCCGATTTTGATGCAGCAGGTGAGATGATTCAAGCAACCGTTGACCAATTAGGCTCGATTGATATTCTGGTGAATAACGCTGGGATTACGAATGATAAATTATTATTACGAATGACAAAAGAGGATTTTAATGCCTGTTTAGATATTAACTTGGTAGGAACTTTTAACATGACCCAACAAGCGGTTAAACGTATGATGAAACAACGAAGTGGTCGGATTATTAATATGGCTAGCGTTTCTGGTTTAATGGGAAATGTTGGTCAAGCAAACTACGCTGCGAGTAAAGCGGGTGTCGTTGGTTTTACTAAATCGGTGGCACGAGAAGTTGCGCCGCGCGGTATTACCTGCAATGCGATTGCACCAGGGTTTATCCAAACAGAAATGACGGATGTTTTATCGGAAAAAGTTAAAACACAAATGAATGCGCAAATTCCCTTACAAACGTTTGGGCAAGTCGAAGATGTCGCAGCTACAGCGATATTCTTAGCTAAAAGTCCCTATATTACTGGGCAAGTCGTGAATGTTGATGGCGGCTTAGTCATGCACGGATAAACGAAAGGAGTCAAAAGGATGAATCGAGTAGTAATTACCGGTTACGGTGTCACCTCGCCGATTGGCAATGAACCTGAGACTTTTTTAGAAAGTTTGAAAACAGGGAAAAATGGTATCGGACCGATTAGTAAATTTGATGTTAGTGAAACAGGTGTCACCTTAGCAGCTGAAGTGAAAGACTTTCCAATGGAAAAATATTTTGTTAAAAAAGATGGAAAACGCATGGATAAGTTTTCGTTATTTGGCATTTATGCGGCCTTAGAAGCAATGGCTATGAGTGGCTTGGATACCAGTCAACTAGATGTGGATCGGTTTGGCGTTATGGTGGGTTCCGGGATTGGTGGTTTGGAAACAATTCAAAATCAAGTAATTCGGATGCACGACAAAGGACCTGAACGTGTGGCACCGTTATTTATTCCAATGGCGATTGGAAACATGGTGGCGGGAAATATTGCTTTACGTGTTGGTGCCAAAGGAATTTGTACTTCAACAGTGACGGCTTGTGCTAGTGCAACTCATTCAATTGGGGAAGCGTTCCGCAATATCAAACATGGCTACTCCGATGTCATTATTGCCGGTGGAGCAGAAGCGCCAATTACAGAAATCGGTATTTCAGGATTTGCTTCCTTGACCGCTTTAACAAAGGCGACTGACCCAGAAAAAGCCTCAATTCCCTTTGATAAAGAACGTAGTGGATTTGTGATGGGAGAAGGAGCGGGTGTCTTTATTTTAGAATCATTAGATCATGCTCTAGAACGAGGCGCAACTATTTTAGGTGAAGTGGTTGGCTATGGTGCTAATTGCGATGCCTATCATATGACATCACCAACACCAGATGGGAGCGGCGCAGCGAAAGCCATGGTACTAGCAATGGAAGAAGCGGGGATTTCTCCAGAAAAAATTGGCTATATTAACGCCCATGGAACAAGCACACAAGCCAATGACAGTGCAGAATCTAAAGCAATTGAATTGGCTTTAGGTGATGCCGCAAAAACGGCGTATGTAAGTAGTACGAAGAGTATGACGGGACATCTCTTAGGCGCCGCTGGTGGAATTGAAGGAATTGCTACCCTAAATGCTTTACAACATCAATTTATTCCGCCAACCATTAATGTGGAAAATCAAGATGAAGCAATTACGGTGAACGTTGTTTTAAACGAAAGCAAAGAGCATAAATTTGATTATGCTTTAAGTAACTCGCTAGGCTTTGGTGGCCACAATGCAGTTATTTGCTTAAAACGCTGGGAGGATTAACATGCAGTTAGAAGAAGTAAAAGCATTATTAACACAATTTGATCAATCAACTTTAACCGAATTTGATTTACGAGAAGGCTCGTTTGAATTATATATGAATAAAAATACAGTTTCTGGACGAAGTGCCGTAGAACCAGTGGCGCAACCACAAGAAACACCAGTAGCCGCTAGTGGTGTGTCAGTGCCTGTTGAAACAGTTTCTGTCGTTGAAGAAACGCCAACCAATACACCAACAGCCAATGAAAAGACAGAAGAAATTACGTCACCCATTGTAGGAATCGTTTATTTACAACCAGCACCAGATAAAGAAAACTTTGTCAAAGTAGGAGATACTGTTAAAACGGGTGACGTTGTGTGTATCGTTGAAGCGATGAAATTAATGAATGAAATTACGGCGACAGTTGACGGTGTGATTACTGAAGTATTAGTCAACAATGAAGATGTGGTTGAATTTGGTCAGCCGCTATTCCGAGTTGCTAAAGGAGAATAAAACATGAAATTAACAATTACAGAAATTCAAGAAATTTTACCACATCGCTATCCCTTTTTACTATTAGATAGTGTTGAAGAAGTTATTCCTGGGGAACGTGTTGTAGCGAAAAAGAATGTAACGGTTAATGAGCAAGTTTTTCAAGGTCATTTTCCTGGGAATCCTGTTTTGCCAGGAGTTTTAATTATTGAATCGTTGGCTCAAGCAGGCGCCGTGGCATTACTTTCAATGCCTGAATTCAAAGGGAAAACGGCATACTTTGGTGGATTAGATAAAGCAAAATTTAGACAAAAGGTAACACCAGGCGACACATTAATTTTAGAGGTTGAACTTTTAAAAGTCCGCGCTTCTGCTGGAATGGGTAAAGGTGTGGCAAAAGTTAATGGAAAAAAAGTTGCCGAGGCTGAATTAACCTTTATGATTGGATAGGTGAAAAATGTTTTCGAAAGTATTAATCGCAAACCGCGGAGAAATCGCTGTTCGTATTATTCGTGCCTGTCGCGAATTAGGCGTTCAAACAGTTGCTGTTTACTCTGAAGCGGATCAAGAAGCGTTACACACACAGTTAGCAGATGAAGCCATTTGTATTGGACCGGCGAAAGCAACTGATTCTTATTTAAATGTTCAAGCTGTTTTAAGTGCAGCAATTGTTACCAATGCTGAAGCGATTCATCCAGGGTTTGGTTTCTTATCTGAAAATAGTCAATTTGCTTCAATGTGCGAAGAATGTAACATTACTTTTATCGGTCCTAAAGCAGAAACGATTGATGCAATGGGCAATAAAATAAATGCACGTCAACTGATGCAGAAAGCCAAGGTACCTGTTATTCCTGGGAGTGATGGCGTCATTGATTCTGTCGAAGAAGCGTTGACGATTGCTGAAGAAATTGGTTACCCAGTGATGTTAAAGGCAGCTGCTGGTGGTGGCGGAAAAGGAATCCGAAAAGTTCTTTCAAAAGAAGAGTTACCGAAACACTTTACTTCAGCGCAGCAAGAAGCCAAAGCCGCATTTGGTAATGATGATATGTATTTAGAAAAAATTATTTATCCAGCACGTCATATCGAAGTGCAAATTTTAGGTGATCAATATGGGCATGTGATTCACTTAGGGGAACGTGATTGCTCACTACAAAGAAATAATCAAAAAGTGTTAGAAGAATCACCATCGATTGCTATTTCTGAAGAAAAGCGTCAGATGTTAGGCGAAACGGCCGTTCGAGCGGCACAAGCTGTGCATTATGAAAATGCCGGAACCATTGAATTTTTGATGGATCCAGCTGGCGACTTTTATTTCATGGAAATGAATACCCGCATCCAAGTCGAACATCCAGTTACGGAAATGGTAACAGGGATTGATTTAGTCAAAGCACAATTAGAAATTGCTTCAGGTGAACCTTTAGGCTATACCCAAGAGGATGTTACCATGACTGGGCATGCGATTGAGTGCCGAATTAACGCTGAAAATCCTGCCTTTAATTTTGCTCCTTCACCAGGTAAAATTCAAAATCTCTTGTTGCCTAGTGGTGGAATGGGCTTGCGTGTAGACAGCGCTATGTATTCAGGGTATTCAATTCCGCCTTATTATGATTCAATGATTGCAAAAGTCATCGTACATGGTGAAAATCGTTTTGATGCCTTGATGAAAATGCAAAGGGCTTTAAATGAAATTGTAACAGAAGGTATTATTACGAATGCCGAATTCCAATTGGATTTAATTACACATGACAATGTTTTGACAGGTGACTATGACACAAGCTTTTTACAAGAAACATTTCTACCAAATTGGGAGCCAGAAAGCAATCATTAAAGAAAGAACGCCGCAAGAGCTGTGCTCTTGCCGCTAAAATACGAGGAGTAAGCAAATGGCATTATTTAAAAAGAAAAATTACATTCGCATTAATCCAAATCGTGCTGATGCAAATGATGCATCAAAGAAGCCTTCTGTTCCAGATAATATGTGGGCAAAATGCCCTTCTTGTAAGCGAACACTGTATACAAAAGAAATGGGTGCAGAAAAAATCTGTCCGCATTGTGGCTATAGTTTTCGGATTGGTGCATGGGAACGATTAGCGATAACCGTTGATGAAAAGAGTTTCCACAATTGGGACAGTGAATTAGTGACAAAAGATCCACTAAATTTTCCTGGTTATCTTGAAAAAATTGAAAAAATGCAAGAAAAAACTGGACTAGATGAAGCTGTCTTAACGGGAGAAGCAACAATTGAAGGACAAGCTGTTGCAATTGGAATCATGGATGCTAATTTTATCATGGGCAGTATGGGAACGATTGTTGGTGAAAAAATCACACGCTTGTTTGAGCGGGCGACAGAAAAGCATTTACCAGTAGTGATTTTCACTGCATCTGGTGGTGCCCGTATGCAAGAAGGAATTTTTTCATTGATGCAAATGGCGAAAATTTCGGCCGCTTTGCAACGGCATAACAAAGCAGGCTTGCTGTATCTTACGGTATTGACTGATCCAACGACTGGCGGTGTTACCGCAAGTTTTGCGATGGATGGCGATATTATTTTGGCAGAGCCTCAGAGTTTAATCGGTTTTGCTGGCCGCCGTGTAATTGAACAAACGATTCGTCAAGAGTTGCCAGATGATTTTCAAAAGGCCGAGTTTCTTTTAGAACATGGTTTTGTAGATCAGATTGTGCCAAGAAATCTTTTGCGTCAACGATTGAGCGACTTGTTACGTTTACATTCTTTGGAAGGGTGGCGCTAACATGGAAAAGAAAACAGCCAATGATGTTGTTACCTTGGCAAGAGCCCAAGATCGTTTGACAACTTTAGAATATATAGAAGCCATTTTTGAGGACTTTTTAGAATTTCATGGGGATCGTTACTTTGCCGATGATTTAGCTGTAGTCGGTGGTGTTGCTACTTTGCAAGGGAAACCAGTTACAGTGGTAGGTATCCAAAAAGGTCGAAATCTACCAGAAAATATTGAACGTAATTTTGGTTCACCTAATCCTGAAGGGTATCGCAAAGCGTTACGTTTAATGAAACAAGCGGAAAAATTTAACCGCCCAGTCATTACCTTTGTGAACACTGCTGGTGCCTATTGTGGAATTGGTGCCGAAGAGCGAGGAGAAGGGGAAGCCATTGCGCAAAACTTGTTAGAAATGTCTGATTTGAAAGTGCCAATCATCTCAGTCATCATTGGTGAGGGCGGCAGTGGCGGTGCTTTAGCTTTAGCAGTCGCAGATGAAGTTTGGATGTTGGAACACACGATTTATGCGGTTCTTTCGCCAGAAGGTTTCGCCTCTATTTTGTGGAAAGACGGCAGTCGTGCGAAAGAAGCAGCAGAATTGATGAAAATCACAGCGACAGAGCTGAAGGAATTAGCTATTGTAGATAAAGTAATTCCGGAAGTTATGAACGGTCAGCCTCTGGAACAAGCAAAAATTAATCGCATGTTACAAAAAGCGTTCATTTCAAAATTAACTGAATTAGCTAAATTAGATACGGAAACGTTACTAGAAAAAAGATACCAACGTTTTCGCAAATATTAGAAGTTACTACTCATCAACGAACTTTTCAGGGGTTGATGGGTGGCTTTTTTTATTTTTTCTTTTATTTTACTTGTTCTTTTACAAGGAACGACCGTCCTTTATAGAAATTTTCAGTAAAATGCAGTATAATACAATAGGTAGAGACTGAAGCATAATTGTTTAGTTATGTTTCAGTCTCTTAAAATCGAAGAAACTACATAGTGTCAGTGAGAGGAGTCACGATGTTTTCAAAATATAAACCGACATGGATGATTGATGCGATTTATAAAATTACCCCCGCACAATTAAAAAAACTGGGGATTAAGGCAGTACTAACTGACTTAGATAATACTTTAATTGCTTGGAATAATCCCGATGGAACAGAAGAATTAAAAACTTGGTTATTAGAAATGAAAAATGCAGGAATTACTGTCCTCGTTGTTTCAAACAACAAAGACAGCCGGATTAAACGCGTTGTTGAAAAGTTTGACTTAGATTATGTAGCACGTGCCTTGAAACCAACCGCACGTGGCTTCAAATTAGCAGAAAAAAAATTAGGCTTGAAGCCATCTGAAATGTTAATGGTCGGCGATCAGATTATGACAGATATTCGGGGAGCTAACGCAGCGGGTATTCGCAATGTTTTAGTTCAACCGATTGTCGATACAGATGGCTGGAATACTAGAATCAATCGGTTCTTTGAACGGAAAATTATGAAATACTTATCAAAAAAACATCCAGAAATGACATGGAGAGGCGGATTAGAATGACAGAGGCAATTCATTGTATTGGCTGTGGTGCGATTATCCAAACGGAAAATCCTCATGAATTAGGCTATACACCAAAAACAGCTTTCGAAAAAGGAATGGAAACAGGGGAAGTTTATTGCCAACGTTGTTTTCGCTTAAGACATTATAATGACATTCAAGATGTCCAATTAACAGATGATGACTTTTTACGTTTATTGAATGGTTTAGGAACAGAAGATGCACTGATTGTGAATGTAGTGGATATTTTTGACTTTAATGGCTCTCTTATTCCAGGACTACATCGTTTTATCGGAGATAATCCTGTGTTGTTAGTTGGCAATAAAGTGGATATTTTGCCTAAATCATTAAAAAAACCTAAAATGGTTCAATGGATGAGAGAACGGGCCCATGAAGCAGGATTACGCCCTGTTGATGTTTTACTAACAAGTGGCAAGAAACCACAAGAAATGCAAGAGTTATTAGATACGATCGAAAAATATCGTGAAGACCGAGACGTTTATGTCGTAGGTGTGACCAATGTTGGAAAATCAACATTAATCAATCAAATCATTCAACAAACAGTGGGTGTTCAAGATGTGATTACGACATCACAATTTCCTGGAACAACGCTAGATAAAATTGAAATTCCATTAGACGATGGCCACTTCTTAATCGATACGCCGGGAATTATTCACCGTCATCAAATGGCACATTACCTAGGTAAAAAAGACTTGAAAATTATTGCACCGCAAAAAGAAATCAAACCGAAAGTTTACCAATTAAATGCTGAACAAACCTTGTTTTTAGGTGGCTTGGCTCGCTTTGATTATGTCCAAGGTGCTAAAAGTTCCTTCATTGCCTACGTTTCCAATGACTTAAATTTACACCGAACAAAAACAGCAACCGCCGATGCTTTTTATGAAAAACATGTTGGTGGCTTATTGCAGCCCCCACGTGCCGATGAAGTCGCTGAGTTTCCTGAATTAGTGCGCTTTGAATTTTCCGTGAAAGAAAAAACGGATATTGTGTTTGCTGGTCTAGGTTGGATTACTGTCACAGAACCTGGTGTAGTCGCTGGTTGGGCGCCTAAAGGTGTCGATGTTTTACGTAGAAAAGCATTAATTTAAATTTTAGAGAGAAGGCAAACAATTTGAAACTTAGAGGAAAACAAAAACGTTATTTACGTAGTCAGGCACACCATTTACAACCTATTTTTCAAGTAGGCAAAGGTGGTTTGAATGACGCAATGATTACACAAATTGATGAGGCGTTGGAAAAACGTGAATTGATTAAAATTACGTTATTACAAAATACAGATGAAGTAGCAGAAGAGGTTGCAGAAGAACTAACAGCAGCCATTCATTGCGATGTGGTACAAATTATTGGTCGCGTGTTGGTCTTATTCAAGCCATCAAGTAAAGAAAAATATCAAAAAATTTCAGCAGCAGTCAAAGAGATTTAATATTGGAGGGATGAACAATGGGAGAAAAAAGACAAGCGCGTCAAGGAGCGGACGTTCTCTTGCAAGAGGAACCGTTACGTTTTCAAACAAGAAAGCAAGTCGGCTTGTTAGGTGGTAATTTTAATCCCGTTCATTTAGCACATCTTGTCATGGCCGATCAAGTTCAAAATCAACTAGGTTTGGACAAAGTTTACTTAATGCCTACGTACTTACCACCACATGTAGACGAAAAGAAAACAATTAGCAGTGAACATCGGTTAGCGATGTTAGAACTAGCAGTGGCTGATAATCCCTGCTTAGATATTGAGCCAATTGAGTTAATTCGCAAAGGCAAAAGTTACACGTATGATACGATGAAAGCTTTAAAAGAAGCCAATCCAGATACTGATTATTATTTTATAATTGGTGGAGATATGGTGGAATACTTGCCCAAATGGCATCGGATTGATGACTTACTCCATTTAGTTCAATTTGTCGGCATTCGGCGTCCTAATTATCCAACGGAATCTACCTATCCAATTATTTGGGTCGATGTTCCGCAGATGGCGATTAGTTCCACTTTGATTAGACAAAAAGTCAAAAGTGGTTGCTCAACACGCTATCTTCTTCCAGAGAATGTGATAAACTATATTCAAGAGAAGGGACTGTATCAAGATGAGCTGGATAACAAATTATGATGCTGCACAACGTGAATTATTAATGCAAAAAGTTCAAATGCAAATGAGTGAACGTCGCTTTCGCCATGTGTTAGGAGTCGAGGAAACAGCTGTGGCCTTGGCAGCGAAATATGGTGCCGATGAAGCCAAAGCAAGTATTGCTGCTTTGACGCATGATTACGCCAAAGAACGTCCAAACGATGAATTCGAGTTGATTATTCGCCGAGATGGTTTTGATTTGGCTTTATTAAACTATGGCAATGAAATTTGGCATGGCTTAGTTGGGGCGGATATTGTTCAACGGGAATTAGCCATTGATGACGAAGAAATCTTGCAGGCAATTCGTGTGCATACAACTGGGGCTGCTAAGATGAGCTTGCTAGATAAAATTATTTATGTCGCAGATTACATTGAACCAGGACGTGATTTTCCAGGTGTGAAAGAAGCCCGTGAAATTGCCCTTGTTGACTTAGATGCAGCGGTTGCTTATGAGACGAAACATACCTTGTTACATTTGATTGAACAAGAACATAAAATTTATCCAAAAACGTTAGAGACCTACAATCAATGGGTCGTTAATCAAAAATAAAAGAAGAAAGAATTACTAGGAGGGAACTATCATAGATAGCCAGAAAATTTTAGAAATTGCTGTCAAAGCAGCAGATTCAAAACGAGCAGAAGAAATTGTCGCATTAGACGTAAGAGAGATTTCATTATTAGCAGATTATTTTTTAATTTGCCAAGCCAATAGTGAACGTCAAATCAATGCGATTGTTGATGAAATTAACGAACAAGAAGCCAAAAATCAAGTAGAAGTCAAACGTGTGGAAGGTAAAGAAGGCGGAAAATGGATTTTAATCGATTTAGGCGATGTTATTGTCCATGTATTCCAATCTTCAGAACGTGCCTTTTACAACTTAGAAAAATTATGGTCAGATGCCCCAATGGTTGATCTAAGCGCTTGGGTCGACTAAAATGGCCTATGAAACGTTTGCTTTCGTCTATGACGAAGTGATGGACGAAAGCCTATACCAAAAATGGTTGGATTTTTCCAATCGTCATCTCCCACAAGGAACCCAACAAATTCTTGAAATGGCTTGTGGTACAGGCGCTTTAGCAGTTGATTTTGCGAAAAGTGGTTACGATGTGACGGCCTTAGACTTATCAGAAGAAATGTTGATGATTGCTAGTGAACGGGCCTTTGAAGAAGAAGTGCCAGTTCAATTTGTTCAGGGAAATATGCTAGATTTATCTGAAGTGGGACAATACCAAGCCATCACTTGTTTTTCTGATTCACTGTGCTATATGGCTAATCGCCAAGAAGTACAACAAGTGTTCGATGAAGTTTATCAAGCGTTAGAAGAGGAAGGAACGTTCATTTTTGATGTTCATTCTACTTACAAAATTGATTCAGTTTTTCCAGAATATAGCTATCATTATCAAACAGAAGAATTTGCTTTTCTATGGGATAGTTACGCTGGTGAAAAAGAACACAGCATCGAACATTTCTTAACATTTTTTGTGAAAGAACAGGAAACAGATGAGCACTTTGTTCGGTATGATGAATTGCATCAAGAACGAACCTATTCGTTAGATAACTATTTACGAATGTTAGAAAGTGCTGGTTTCATGAATGTCAAAGTTTATGCAGACTTTACAGATGAAGCACCAACTGAAACAAGTGAACGCTGGTTCTTTGTTTGTCAAAGAGATTAATAAGATTTGGCTTATGAGCTTGGGACAGCGCTTAAAAACGTTTGTCTCTTTGCTGATAAGTCCATTTTTTTATAACGGAGGTGGCTAGAGTGAAAGCCTGTGGCATTATCGTGGAATATAATCCCTTTCATAATGGACATCGCTATCATGCCCAACAAGCTCGCCAACAAAGCGGAGCTGAAGTAGTGATTGCTATAATGAGTGGAAATTTTTTACAAAGAGGAGAACCAGCCTTACTAGATAAGTGGGCCAGAGCAGAAGAAGCTTTGCAAAATGGTGTGGATTTAGTTATTGAATTGCCGACAGCTTGGTCGGTACAGTCTGCGGATTACTTTGCCAAAGGCGGTATAAAGTTATTGCAGGCGTTGCAATGTGAGAGCTTATGTTTTGGAACAGATAGTACAAGCGCAATTGATTATGCGGCTTTCGGCCAGTTTGTCCAAGAAAATCAATCCTTAATTGATCAAACGTTCCACGCATTGACAGACAAACAATTGAGTTATCCACAAAAAATGACTGCTGTTTTTCGTCAAGTATATCCTGAAAGCAGGTTCGATTTTTCTTCACCTAATCATATTTTGGGGATGAGTTATGCAAAGGAAAATGCCACGTATCCAACCCCGATGACGCTCTACCCAATTGCTAGAAAACAAGCGGGCTTTCATGATGCAACGATTTCTGGGAAAGTTGCTAGCGCCACGGCGATTAGGCAAAGTGTTTTTCAACAAGAAATAACGCAAGTGCTGCCAACGGTTCCTTCTATAACCGCACAACATTTACAAACACAGACAATGATTTCATGGGAAAATTATTGGCCCTTCCTAAAGTATAAAATTGTTCAATCCTCGTTAGAAGAGTTACAAGCCATTTACCAAATGACGGAAGGACTTGAATATCGACTAAAAGATCAAATCCAAGCAGCAGGTTCTTTTCACGAATTAATGGAACGTATGAAAACGAAGCGTTATACTTGGACAAGATTGCAACGATTAGCAACCTATATATTGTTAAATATGACCAAAGAAGAAGTTGAAACTGTTTGGCAAGACAGCTATCTCCATGTGCTAGGATTTACGCCAAAGGGACAAGCTTATCTAAAAGAAACCAAAGCACAGATTCAATTGCCGGTAATTTCCAAAGTATCTAAAGAAAACCGCGCAATGCTTTCGTTAGATATTCGCGCCAATCAACTATACCAGATGGGAGATTCTTCTTTAAAAGAACAAAATTTTGGTCGGTTTCCCTTACGATTTTCGCCAGATACCTAAAAAATACTTAACAAAAATCAGTTTCCCCAGTATAATAAACAAGGGATAAGATACTAACAACAAATCAGAGAAAGCGAAGTGAGAATATGGGCCGTAAATGGGCAAATATTAAAGAGAAAAAAGCTGCCAAAGACGCAAACAATAGCCGTGTTTATGCAAAATTCGGGATTGAAATTTACGTAGCAGCGAAGTCAGGAGACCCTGATCCTCATGCAAACCAAAAATTACGGTTTGTAATCGAACGCGCCAAAACATACAATGTACCAAAACATATTATTGATCGCGCTATTGAAAAAGCAAAAGGTTCAGCAGATGAACAATATTCTGAATTACGCTATGAAGGATTTGGGCCAAATGGTTCAATGGTCATTGTTGATGCTTTAACAAACAACGTGAACCGAACAGCAGCAGATGTGCGGGCCGCATTTGGTAAAAACGGCGGAAACATGGGTGTCAGCGGTGCTGTTTCCTACATGTTTGATAATACAGGTATCATTGGCTTTGCTGGTGACGATGCGGATGAAATTTTAGAATACTTAATGGAAAAAGACATTGATGTTCGCGATGTTGTTGAAGAAGACGGTCAAATTATCGTTTACACAGAACCAGAAGATTTCCACCATGCACAAGAAGCGTTAAAAGAAAAAGGCATTGAAGAATTCACGGTTACTGAGTTAGAAATGGTTCCACAAAACGAAGTAACATTAGAAGGCGACGATTTAGCGAACTTTGAAAAAATGTTAGACGTTTTAGAAGATTTAGAAGATGTTCAAAAAGTTCATCATAATGTAGATTTACCTGAATAATCCATTTGTTCGTTTGTTTTAAGATTTAGAAAGTGAGCCATCGGTCATTTTGACTGATGGCTCACTTTTTTTCATATAATACATAGAAAAAAGAAAGTTGATTGATAGGTCCATGTGACACAAAGCATTCAATGACAGGTTCAACTTTTGTCTGTTCCATAAATATTTGTCTAAACAATTGAATTAATAGTACAATAGTCTAGTAAGATAGATCATTGAACGGGGTGAATAGGCGTGAAAAAGGGAATGTTAGCGTTTTTTGTCGGGCTAGCGGTTTTATCATTAACTGCTTGTCGGGAACCAAAAGAAAAGAAAGTGACCGCTTCAACGGAGGCATCCTCTAAAGTTGAAGAGACGAATGAAAAAACCAGTGAAACAATTGATAAGACAAACGAACAAGCGAGCAGCAGTGTCGAGTCTAACGAATCAGTGAAAAATGAAGAGTCCACAGCTGATGAAGACAACAGTCAGCTAACTGTAGCTGATTTAGATACTACAGCGATTAATGCTGGCGATTTTACTACTTTAGTTGGAACATGGAAAAATGGTAAAGGAGAGAGTTTGATCATTCATCCTGATGGTAGTACAAATACCGGAGGAATGATTACGAAGGATTCACCTACTGATGAGTCGCGACCAATTACAAGCTTAAGTATTAGGTGGGGGCCTACTGGTGCTGCGTTATTATTATATAAAATTGGTGTTGAAAATCCTAACGGCGACCAATCGGATAAGACGAAACCGCGATTGTTAATTACTCAAGATAGTGGAAATTATCCTGCGGAAGAGTATTACTATCGTTCTTCTGAAGAGGAAAATCAAGACCAAAATGAAGAGGCAAAAATCATCGATACACAAGAAAAAGCAGAGACATATATTAGAAAGACACTGACTGATGCAGAAAATAATGATACGAACCTTGGATTTTTGGGTATGAATGGAAATGACTTCTTTTTTAGAGCCCAATCGAAACAGATGGTTGCAAATGGAGGGACAGGAACTGTCGGTTTTTACAGAGTATCACCACAAGGAGCAGTCAGAATAACGGATGCACGAGGCAACTAAAGATAGTCTCGTGGCAATCTATTTAATTCCTATAAAAGTAGCAAAATAAGAATGAAATGATCACAAAATCTTCACATTTAGTTTGTAAGATATAAGCATATCAACAAACAACCTTAACAACACAAAACACTTTTTCATTTTTAACTCCTTTCCCGTCCTTACCCAAAGGGCGGGTCTTTTTTTGTGTAAAACTATTCACTCAAGATACCAAAAGAGCCTAGGACAAAAATCACTTTGGATTTTTGTCCTAGGCTTAAAAATTGATAAACGGCGGGAACAGAAGCAACTCCTTCGGAAATAAGCCGAAATTCTCCAAAAGTTATAGAACAATTTTCGGAAATTCCTTCTTATTTCTCGGAGTTAAACGCTTCTGTCCCGACCTCTTTAACTCATTACATGTTGGCGCTTGTAGACACGAGATAATAATTAAGGTGTTGGAACAGTTGGTGAATAGTTCGTTTTTCGACCATAAAGTTCTTGTGTCGCCGCCGAGATATATGCAGATGAATCTTTTCCTGGGAGGTTATACATTAGATAAATACCATATTGCTCCGCTTTTGTACGTTTAGCATATTGCGCAGCTAGATTTTGATTGACACCAACTTCAACGGCAGAAGCACCTAAACGAGAAGCAGGCATCCCCGCAATTTGTGGCGGATTCCAGGTACTATAATAAGGGTTCCAAGCATAATCAATTAAAGAACTCATTTGAGGATTAGCTGAAGAGTTCGCAGCCGCTGGTCCGATATTATAAAAAGTAATTAATTTATCATTGCCTAAGCGATTTCTTAAGGCTTGAAGTAACCAAATGAACGAAGAATTATTTGGTTGAGGCGTCCCATTTTTTCCGTATTCAGCATACTCATCATCAAAATCAATACCATCTAAATGATACGTATTAACGACTTGTTCTAATTGAGCTGCAAAGGCATCCGCACTTTCGTAAGTTGGGAAGTTAGCAAAGCCAGCACCTTCATGGTTGCCTAAAATAGACAATAGGACTTTAGTGCCGCGTGCTTGAACTGGACGAATTTGTGTTTCAGCTTCGTTTAAAGTTTGTTGGACCCGTTCATTTAGATATAAGTAAGGTTTTTTATTGACCGTATCATAATTAATATTGGCTGCAAAAATAATCCCCATATCAAAAGCAGGTTGATTGGTTCCAGCTAAAGTATATTTTCCCACATTGTTAAAATCGTGGTTATTTACTTCTACATACATGACTGTTTTAGGTGTAACAGTTGATGCTGCTTGTACTTCAAATGCAGGTAGTGCAAACAGTAAACCACCGACTAAAAGGATCAAACTTAAAAAAGTTGAAATAATCCCTGTTTTCTTGTTAAAAAAATGAGTGCTCAATTGATGCCCCATAACTTTCTCCTCCTATAAAATAAATATTATTTGTAAGCGTTAACAAAGATATGTTATCATTTTTATAATTTAAACACAAGAAGAAGAGAACAAAAGTGAGCAAATCCACAGAATATAAAAGCGTCCTTCGCAAAATGCTCTTGCGAAGGACGCTCTTTTACCAATCAAAGAGTAAGGCATAGCCTAAAGAAAGCAGCTCTCGACCAAAATTTTTGATATCTTTTGGAAAAGAAGAAGCCGCAGTGATGCCTGAAACATTTGAGATGCCTGCTCGCTTGGCTAAAAGTTGCGAGCGGTACATGTGAAAGTCACTAGTAACAATCACTAGCCGTTTAAAAGAAAGGAGTTTTTGTGAATTGACAATATTTTCTTTGGTGCGTGTGGCACGATTTTCTAAGAGAATCTGTTTTTCTGGAACACCTTTATTTAGCAAGTATTGTTTCATAACCGCGGCTTCCGTAGCCGGCTCATCTGCTCCTTGCCCTCCGCTAACAATAACGGGTGTCTCGGGGTGTTGTTTAATATAGGGGATAGCCACATCTAACCGAGCTTGTAAAACACGGCTGGGCAGTGCGGTTTCTTTAGACGTCCCTAAAACACGGGCCCCTAAAATTAAAATAGCATCTGGTTTATCGGTGGGTTGCGTATTTTTGCCAGTAAAAATAAGTAGACCTAAAATCAAAAGAATACAAAAGCCAAAACTGACAATGGATAAACTTGTTATTTTTAACCAATGCATGAAACATCCCTCCTTGTAATGTTAGTGTATACGAAGTACCATAGAAAAAGCGATAGAAAACAAAAGACTTATAAAAAAATCTATGTTTTAATAGAAACTTTTGAAGAGAGGGAGCGAGTGAATGCGTACAGAAGAAGAAATGTTTCAACTTATTATGGATGTAGCAAAACAAGAAGAACACATTCGAGCCGTGGGAATGGTGGGTTCTCGCACGAATGTGAAAGCGCCAAAAGATAGTTTTCAAGATTTCGACATTGTTTATATTGTAGAACCATGTGCTGAGTTTTTTGAAACAGCAACGTGGATAGCAAAATTTGGTCAACCATTAATTATGCAACGTCCCAAGGAAATGACCTTATTTCCCACAGAACCGAAGACGCGGGAAACATTTTTAATGTTATTTGAAGATGGCCAACGTATCGATTTAACGTTGTGTCCTCTCGCAGAAAAAGATAATTGGCAAGAAGGCGATTCTTTAGCAATTATCTTGTTAGACAAAGATGAAAGTTTGCCGCCTTTACCTGTAGCATCTGATAAAAATTATACAGTAACAGTTCCGAATCAGCAGCAGTTTAACGATTGTTGCAATGAATTTTGGTGGGTTAGTACGTATGTAGTTAAGGGGCTTTGTCGGAATGAACTATTTTACGCTGTCACACATCTCTATGAATATTGTCAGCAGGAACTGTTGCGCTTGCTTTCTTGGCAAGCGGCTTGGCAGGAACCGGAGCCAATTTCTGTTGGGAAACAATTTAAGTATCTGAAAAATTATGTCACTCCTGACACGATGGATCAATTAGCATCGTTGCTGGATTTTTCTAGTAAAGAAGCTTGTTGGAACAGCTTAATAAAGACACAAGCCTTTTTTGACGTCGTCGCTCAGGATTTTGCTAAAATGGCCCAGTTTACGTATCATTTACAAGAAGCAAAAAAAGTCACAGAGTATACAAATTCTTTAAGATTAAAGGATTTACAAGGAAAATAAGCTGAAAACAACGTAAAAATAGTGTATAATTGAAAAAATTAATCTGCGAGAGAAAGGGAACCTTTTTTGATTGTAGATCACCGCAGTTGTTTGTTGCCTAGTCTCTAAGAAATAAACCTAAAATTATTGATATAAAGGATGAACAAATGAAAAAAGAAGAAATGCAAATGCGTAATACACGTCGTCAAAAATCAGGAAAAAATAATAAAAAGAAAGTAATTATTACTTCTTTGGTTGGACTAGCTCTGGTTGCTGGGGGCAGCTATGTTTATTTTCAAAGTCACTTTTTACCAACCACAAAAGTAAATGGAGTTTCTGTAGGCTGGTTAAATGTAAATGCTGCAGAAGAAAAATTAGCGCAAGTTAATCAAACCGAAGAAGTTGTGGTTCAAACGGGGACAAAAGAAGAAAAAATTCAACTTCCTAAAAAATACCAATTGGATCAAAAATTTTTAAAAGACCATTTACACAGTAGCAAGGTGAAGCTACCGTTAAACGAGGCATTCAAAAAAGAACTAGAAGCTAAATTAGCGACTTTAAGTTTTCCAGAGGGGAAACCAAGCAAAAATGCGAGTATCCGTCGAGGCAATGGCACTTTTGAAATTGTTCCCGAAGAACAAGGTACAGTAGTGGACACACAGCGCTTAAATCAGCAGATTATTGCGGATGTTGAAGCGGGAAAAGGCAACTATCAATACAATGCCAAAGATTTTTATAAAGCCCCTGAAATTACAAAAGAGGATCAAACGTTAAAGGCAACATTGACAACGCTCAATAACAAGTTAAATAAAACAATTACAGTTGATATTAATGGTGAAAAAGTAGCCTTTGATAAAACACAAATTCAAAACGTGCTGAATGCTGATGGCACAATCAACAAAGAAAAACTAACTACTTGGGTGACACAATTAGAAACAACATATGGTTCTGCTAATCAACCAGTTTTATTTACAGATGTTCACGGTACGACACGTCGTTTTAAAAACAATGGAAGTTATGGCTGGTCGATTGATGGGGCCAAAACGCAAGAACTACTAGTAAACGCGCTGAATAGCCAAGAACAAACGAATGCAATCACTGCTCCGTTGGTTGGCGATACCAAAGAAAATAGTAAAATTGCCAATAATTACATTGAAATTGATTTAAAAGATCAAAAAATGTATTGTTTCATTGATGGCAAAAAAATAGTCACCACAGATGTCATTACTGGCAGATATAACAAAGGAACCGCAACAGTACCAGGATTCCATACAATTTTATATCGGACAACCGATGTGAATTTAGAAGGTCAAATGCTTGATGGTTCTCGATACAGTGTGCCAGTAAAATATTGGATGCCGTTAGTAAGTCAAGGGGGCGTTGTCACACAAATTGGGATTCATGACTCCGACCATAAATTGGATAAGTATGGCGATAAAGAAGCCTTTAAAACCGATGCTGGTAGTAATGGCTGTATCAATACGCCAGGAACAGAAGTTTCAAAAATCTTTGATGTATCCTATGACGGAATGCCGGTAATTATTTATGGACATATCTATGATGATGCACCAGGTGAATTTGATAAACCTGTAGATTATGGCGAAGAAGTATAAATGATTATTTACAGCACCAAAAGGGCAAATGAGCAGTCTTTTTGGTGCTGTTTTAGTTGAATAGATAATTTATAAATGGACAAGCAAGGAGCAAAACCATGGCAGAAAGAATTTTATTAGTAGATGATGAACAAGAAATAGCTGATTTGCTGGAAGTATATTTAACGAGTGACGGTTATGAAGTAGAAAAATTTTATCGAGGGAAACCTGCTCTGGAATCAATGGCAAATAATCAGTTCGATTTAGCGGTACTTGATGTAATGTTACCAGATATTGATGGCTTTCAAATGGTTAAAAAAGCACGGGAAAAATATTTTTTCCCTATTATTCTTTTAACCGCTAAAATTGAGGACATTGATAAAATTACTGGGCTAACTTTAGTCGCTGATGATTATATTACAAAGCCATTTAATCCATTGGAAGTAGTCGCACGTATTAAAACACAACTAAGACGTTTTCGTAAATATAATTCACAGGCGAGTCTACAACAAGAAACAGAAGGAACAGAAATAGATATTCATGGTTTGGTGATAAATAAAATACATCATACAAGTAAACTATACGGGGAGGATATATTTTTAACGCCATTAGAATTTTCAATTCTTTGGTATTTAGCAGAACGTCAGGGAGAAGTAGTCCCAGCAGAGATATTGTTTGAAGAAATCTGGGGTGAAAAATATTTGGAAAACAATGGAAATACCGTGATGGCACATATTGGCCGTTTAAGGGAAAAATTAAAAGAACCACCAAGGAAGCCAAAGTTTATTAAAACTGTTTGGGGAGTGGGGTATAAAATTGACTGAAAAGAAAAAAACAGGAAAACAGCAATTTAAAGAACGAATGATTAAACAACTACTAACAAAGTTTTTGTTTTTTAGTTTGGGAATATTGGCGTTATCAGCAGTCTTGTATTTTTTTAGTAATTTTTTGTTTGGATTACGTAGATGGGGCATGGAAGATCCACTCTACCTTTTAGCCAAAGGAATTGAGGAGAACTACGTTTATTTAATTAGCTTAGTAATTCTAGGTGGTTCAGTAATCATTCTTTTTCGGATATGGTTGCAAAGCATCAATCAATTAACAGAAGTATTGGAGGCAACAGGGAAACTCTATCAGAATTCCGAAGAACCGATAGCCTTGTCAGCAAATTTAATGGAGTTTGACAAAGAGTTGAATCAAATCCGTCAAGAAGTTAACTTACGCCAGCAACAAGCGAAGGAAGCTGAGCAAAGAAAGAATGATTTGATTGTTTATTTAGCACATGATTTAAAAACGCCTTTAACATCAGTCATTGGTTATTTAACACTTCTTCATGATGAACTGGAAATTTCGACGCAATTACGAGAAAAATATTTAGCTATTTCATTAGAAAAAGCAGAGCATTTAGAAGAGTTGATTAATGAATTTTTTGAAATAGCTCGATTTAATCTCTCGAATATTGAATTAGAACCAACGAGTGTTCGCTTGGATCGTATGTTAAATCAAGTAAGTTATGAATTTTTACCTATGTTGAAACAAAAACAGTTAACTATTGAAACAGATTTTACTGAGGCTTTGTCTATTCATCTTGATGTCGATAAAATGCAAAGAGTTTTTGATAACTTAGTTCAAAATGCCATTAACTACAGCTATGCAGGAACAACCATCTCTCTTTCCACTAAAGTTGATAATGAAAATCAACGAGTAAATATTTATTTTACAAATCATGGCCCTACTGTTCCACCAGAAAAATTAGCCCGAATTTTTGAACAATTTTTCCGATTAGATACTGCCCGTCAAACAAACCGAGGAGGTGCAGGACTAGGTTTAGCGGTTGCTAAAAAAATTGTGGAGCTGCATGGCGGGGTGCTTTCAGCTGAAAGCGAAAATGAAAAAACTACCTTTATGATTTCTTTATCGATTTTGTAAGAAAATCGTTAGAAATTCTTGCGAAAAAAAAGAAGGCTCCTTTTTACTAGCTTGCTATACTAATTTTGTTAAGTAAGTAAAGAGGAGAGAAATAAAAATGAAATTTAAAGTTACAATTGGTGTCGCTATTTTAGGGCTTTTTATTGTGGGCATGGCTGTTAAACAAGTTGCTGAGAAAAAAATAGTTTCAATAGGAAATGAGCAAGCCCTCAGTTTAGAGGAAGAGGAAAAAATGAGTTCTCCTGAAGAAGGCGATCAATCATGGAAATTATTATTAGTAAATCAAACGCATCAGATTCCTGAAGATTATCAAATCCAATTAAAAAAATTACCTAACAAACAGGCAGTGGATAAACGAATTTATCCAGCTTTGAACAGGATGTTTAAAGATGCCAAAAGACAAGGCTTCTATCTTGAAGTCACTTCTAGTTATCGAACAAATGAAGAGCAAAAAGAAATTATGGCAGAAAAAGTACAGGCTTTTCAAGATCAAGGATTCAGCGAACAAGAAGCGATTGAAACAGCTGAAAGTTGGGTAGCAGTGCCGAGAACTAGTGAACATGAAGTAGGTTTAGCAGTGGATATAAATGCGCAAAGTAAGCGATCTACTGACGAAGAAGTCTACGCTTGGTTGGCAAAGAACGCCTATAAATATGGATTTATTCTTCGTTATCCTTCAGACAAAGTGGAAATTACGGGTGTTAGTTATGAACCTTGGCATTATCGATATGTGGGTAAAAAAGCAGCACTAGAGATTCAAAAAGCGAGTCTAACGTTAGAAGAATACTTAGCAGAAAATAATAATTAATTGTTTATCAATAAAGCTATCTTAGCTTTTACTGAACATAGGCTATTTTTTATTGACAAGCGTCATATCCCGCTCTATGATACAAACAGAACAAGCAATTTAAATTGGGGGAACGAAGATGCCATTTGTACATGTAGAATTAATTGAAGGCCGCACAGAAGAACAGTTAACTAATATGGTCAAAGATATTACAGAAGCTGTGTCAAAAAACGCTGGTGCACCAAAAGAGAATATCCATGTGATTGTCAATGAATTGAAAAAAGACCGCTATGCACAAGGCGGCGAATGGAAAAAATAAGTTTTCAGAGAATTTCTGTTGAATCACTTGCTTTTTCTGAAAATAAGTGGTTAAATAAGTGCATAAATGATTGATGAGAAAGACAACTGAACTTGCCCGCGATCTATTAGAGAGGAAAATCTTGGCTGAAAATTTTCCAGATTGGCACAAGGGATGACCACTTTCGAAACCTTTGTTGAAACAAAGGCGGTCGCACCGTTAACACGCTAGAGGAACACAGATTATTTGTGTTCAAAATTAGGTGGAACCACGATATTTTCGTCCTAGTATTCGTTAGAATACTAGGACTTTTTGTTTTTTAACAAGGGGAACAGGTGGCTGTTTCGTTTCATTGTGAAAAACAGGAACACAATGAAACGCTTCAAATCAAAAAAATTAAAAGGAGAGAATTTTATTATGTCTATTCACATTACTTTTCCAGATGGCGCTGTTAAACCGTTTGATTCTGGAATTACAACATTTGATGTTGCTAAAAGTATTAGCAACAGTTTAGCCAAAAAAGCTTTAGCTGGTAAATTCAATGGTGTTTTAATCGATTTAGATCGTCCTATTGTAGAAGATGGTTCGCTTGAAATCGTGACACCTGATCATGAAGATGCTTTAGGAATTTTACGTCACTCGGCAGCTCATTTAATGGCTAATGCCTTACGCCGTCTTTTCCCTAACATTAAATTTGGCGTAGGTCCTGCGATTGATTCTGGGTTCTACTATGATACAGATAATGGGGAATCCCCTGTGACAGCGGAAGATTTACCTGCAATTGAAGCCGAAATGATGAAAATTGTGAAGGAAAATAACCCAATCGTTCGTAAAGAAATCTCACGTGCAGAAGCGTTAGAATTATTTGCTGATGATCCTTACAAAGTTGAATTAATTACAGATTTGCCAGAAGATGAAATCATCACTGTCTATGATCAAGGCGATTTTGTTGATTTATGTCGTGGTGTTCACGTCCCTTCAACAGGACGGATTCAAGTCTTTAAATTACTTTCAGTAGCTGGTGCTTATTGGCGCGGAAACTCTGACAATCATATGATGCAACGGATTTACGGCACTGCCTTTTTCGATAAAAAAGATTTAAAAGAGTTTATCAAAATGCGCGAGGAAGCCAAAGAACGTGACCACCGTAAATTAGGAAAAGAATTAGATTTATTTATGGTTTCACAAGAAGTTGGTTCAGGGTTACCTTTCTGGTTACCAAAAGGCGCAACCATTCGTCGTACAATTGAACGTTATATTGTGGACAAAGAAATTAGCTTAGGTTACCAACATGTGTATACACCAATTATGGCAGATGTGGAATTATACAAAACATCTGGTCACTGGGATCATTACCATGAAGATATGTTCCCACCAATGGATATGGGCGATGGCGAAATGCTGGTATTACGTCCAATGAACTGTCCACACCATATGATGGTTTATAAAAATGACATTCATAGTTACCGCGAATTGCCAATTCGAATCGCTGAATTAGGGATGATGCACCGCTATGAAAAATCTGGCGCATTATCAGGGTTACAACGTGTTCGTGAAATGACTTTAAACGATGGACATACTTTTGTTCGTCCTGACCAAATTAAAGACGAATTTAAACGTACTTTGGAGTTAATGGTGGCAGTCTATGCTGACTTTAACATTACGGATTATCGTTTCCGCTTAAGCTATCGTGATCCAAATAATACAGACAAATATTTTGATGATGATGCG
The DNA here is from genome assembly GCF_050548355.1 of Enterococcus sp. AZ011. Classification (NCBI taxonomy): domain Bacteria; kingdom Bacillati; phylum Bacillota; class Bacilli; order Lactobacillales; family Enterococcaceae; genus Enterococcus; species Enterococcus sp. AZ011. The sequence continues at coordinate 2,300,963 of NZ_CP172959.1, read as the reverse complement.
ATGTGGGAAAAAGCGCAAGCGATGTTAAAAGCTGCCATGGATGAATTAGAATTAGATTACTTTGAAGCAGAAGGCGAAGCTGCCTTTTACGGTCCGAAGTTAGATGTTCAAGTAAAAACAGCTTTAGGAATGGAAGAAACATTATCAACCATCCAATTAGACTTCTTATTACCAGAACGTTTTGACTTAACTTATGTTGGCGAAGATGGTGAAAATACACATCGCCCAGTTGTTATCCACCGTGGTATTGTCTCAACAATGGAACGATTTGTGGCTTACTTAACAGAAGTTTACAAAGGCGCTTTCCCTACTTGGTTAGCACCAATTCAAGCAACTATTATCCCAGTTTCTGTAGAAGCGCATTCTGAGTATGCTTATGAAATCAAAGAACGTTTACAAGCACAAGGCTTACGTGTTGAAGTCGATGATCGTAACGAAAAAATGGGCTACAAAATTCGGGCCTCTCAAACACAAAAAGTACCTTATCAATTAGTGGTCGGGGACAAAGAAATGGAAGACGCAACGGTGAACGTCCGTCGTTATGGAAGCAAAGAAACGTCTGTCGAAGATTTATCAATTTTCATTGACAGCATGGCTGCTGAAGTTCACAATTACAGCCGTTAAAAAAAGAGAAAAAGTCAAAAGGACTTCTGAATTCAGAAGTCCTTTTGACTTTTTTCAACAACAAAATAATTAAATATTTCCTTAGAGCTGGGAATAATCCTGATTTTTTGACTATTTTTTGTTACAATGAGAATGCGAAACTTTTTAGTGAAGGGACTAGAGGTATGAAGAAAAACTCATTTATAGATAAAATAAAAAAAACAGATGCCGCAGCAAAGAGTCAACGAGGTAGAAAGCCACATATTCCTTTTCGATTGAACTTATTATTTTTTGTGATATTCACTTTATTTGTTTCATTAATTGTCCGTTTAGGATATTTACAGATTGTAGAAGGAGAAGAGTTTAACAAAAAAATCACTGCCAATTCTTCACTACAAATCACGACACCATCCCCTCGAGGACAAATTTATGATTCACAAGGAAAAGTCTTGGTTTCTAACAAAGCCAATTTAGCAATCACTTACACACGAGGAAAAAATATTGAAGGAAAAGATATTTTACCGATTGCGAATAAAGTTAACGAACTTATTAACGTTCCAGTTGATCCAAACTTAACGGATCGTGATAAAAAAGATTATTGGTTAGCGAATCCTGAAAATTTAAAAGCAGCCCAAGGCCGTTTAACCGATCAAGATAAAGAAGATGAAAAAGGCAACAAAATTACGGACGAAGGCACATTATATGCCAAAGCAGTTGAAAAAGTCACCCCTGAAGAAATTGCATTTGATGACCGAACCTTACAAGCAGTGACGATTTTTAAACGAATGAATGCAGCGTCACAAATGAACACGGTCTTCATCAAGAATGAAGGGGTAACAGAAGGTGAAATTGCGACAATTGGTGAACACACAGCGGAAATATCTGGTGTTTCAACAGGGACTGATTGGACGCGTGATTATTCTCAAAGTGGCGCATTACGTAGCCTGTTGGGCACCGTTTCAACTGAAAAACAAGGATTGCCAGCCGAAGAAGTCGATGAATATTTGAAAAAAGGCTATGCACGAAATGACCGTGTCGGGACTAGCTATTTAGAAAAACAATATGAAGACGTACTACAAGGTAAAAAAGCAAAATCAGAAGTCGTTTTAGACAATAACGGAAAGATTGTTTCACAAACCCCAATTTCCAAAGGGGAAAAAGGCTCCAACTTAAAATTAACGATTGATTCAAATTTCCAAAACAAAGTTGATGAAATTTTACAACGAAACTATTCACAAATAGTCAAAACCATTGGACCATACTCAGAAAATGCATATGTCGTTGCTATGAACCCTCAAACAGGTGCTATTTTAGCGATGTCCGGATTTCATCATGATTTAGCAACTGGAGAAGTCACACCTAATCCTTTAGCACCTATTTTGAATTCTGAAGTTCCTGGATCAGTTGTGAAAGCAGGTACTTTAACAGCTGGTTATGAAACAGGCGTCATTAAAGGCAATGACGTTTTAACAGATGAAGCTATTTTACTAGCAGGTAGTAATCCAAAAGCTTCTTGGTGGAATGCTTCTGGCGGAACAACCATGCAATTAACTGCGGAGCAAGCGTTAGAATATTCTTCGAATGCTTATATGATGAAATTAGTCTTTAAAATGATGGGTGTGAATTATTATCCCAATATGATTTTCCCTTATGAAGTAGGAGATGACACTGTCTTTAAAGAATTAAGAAAAGCTTTTGCAGAATATGGTATGGGAACGAAAACTGGAATTGATATACCAGGAGAAACAACAGGAATTCAAAACAAGGACTTTAAGGATTCGTCTTCTGCGCCACAAGGTGGTAATCTTCTTGACCTATCTTTTGGGCAATATGATACCTATAGCGCGTTACAATTAGCACAGTACGTTTCCACTGTCGCAAATAATGGTATCCGCGTGCAACCCCATGTGGTAGAAGGAATCTATGGCAATGATGAAAATGGAGCTTTAGGAAAAATTTTAAAAGAAATTGAACCAAAAGTTTTGAATAAGGTGAATATTTCTGAAGACCAGATAGGAATTCTTCAACAAGGTTTCTATAATGTAGTAAATGGAACTAGTCCTTTTACAACTGCACGTGGTTTAAAATCAGACAAGTTTTCGATTGCTGCTAAAACAGGGACCGCCGAAACGCAAGCAACAGATGCTAATGGAGTAAACCATACAACGGTTAATAGTAACTTGGTGGCTTATGCGCCGTACGAAAATCCTGAAATTGCAATTAGCGTTGTTTTACCACACTTAAATGATGAATCTTCCAAACCAAATCAAACGATTGCCAAAGAAGTTTTAGAAGCGTATATGGAAATGTACAAAAAATAAAATTTGTAAAGTAGAACTACTTTACAAATTTGCCCAAAAGGGTAGTCAAATGACAAAAAAAATGGTATGATATTCAAGTCTAAGAAATCTCTTGGAAAGATCAATTATTAGTAGGAGGGGAAAACATGCGCGTAAACATTACTTTAGAGTGTACTTCTTGTAAAGAACGTAACTACTTAACAAATAAAAATAAACGTAACAATCCTGATCGTTTAGAAAAACAAAAATATTGCCCACGTGAAAGAAAAGTTACTTTACACCGTGAAACTAAATAATTTAGTTAGACAGAGCCTAGAATCCTTGTTGTGTAAGGGTCTAGGCTTTTTATCTATTGATTCATTACATGTTCATTTGTAGATGGAATGTAGAGGGAGGATTACCCAAGTTTGGCTGAAGGGGACGGTCTCGAAAACCGTTAGGCGAGTAACATCGTGCAAGGGTTCGAATCCCTTATCCTCCGTACCGAGAAGCAGTTGAGTTATTAGTTGCAAATAAAACGACAGAGACGTACACTTAAAGTAGAAAAATACTTAAGAAGAGGTGTCTATTATGTCAAACTATGAAGAAAAAGAAGCGCAAGCATTAGCAAAAATTGCCGACGTTTTGAACAAATTGGATGCAAGTTTAGAAGAGTTGGACTCGCTAGATGAGGATACAAAAAAACATAGTATGAAGAAATGGATTGTTGAAAAAAAAGCCATTCATGAGATTAAAAAAATTGCACACGAAGCTGGTAAGTATGATGAAAAAGAATTAGAAAAAGAAATGGATCTGTTGGAAAAGTTTATGTAAAAAAGCGCTAGCTTTTGTTCAACAGTTATTTAAGTTTGAGTCTAGAATTAATCGTTTTGATTTTTTCTAGGCTTATTTTTTATGAAGTAAGCAAATCGTATCGGGAGAGGTATTGAATTAAGAAATAAAGCATGTATTGATTCAGAAAAAAAGTTGTAGTAAAATGTTCGTCACAACTACTTTTCTTATAATTTCATAGAAGGAAAAGTTGGAATAATGAATTGAGAAGAGTCGATTTTTAGGAGATGATTTTAGGTGACTTTTTATCAATTATTGCAGTTAGATCCATTTATTTTAAAACAAAAAATTCATCAAGCGGACACTAAAAAACAGCGGAGATATTTTTGGCGCGCCTTGTTAATAAGAGATATTTTATTAGTTTCGTTTGCGATTTTATGGGTGTCGACAATTACTTTTTTCTTTGGAAAAGCTGTAGCGCCTTTTTCAATTGTATTATTTTGTTTGCTGTTGAGTATCCGTTTCGTCTCATATGGCTACAGGGAAAAACAGGCCTTGCTTAGTTTAGGAATCGTGTTAACAATTCTAGGTGTTAGTCCACTAATTTCACTGATTTCTGTATCATTTTTACAATGGGGTCTTCATTTTATCTGCTTGCTGGCATTGTTTTTCTTAACTGGTAAAAACCCTAAAATGGGTAATCCGGGCTTGTATACGTTCTCCTACTTATATTTAGTTGGCACGGTTCACTATCAATCGTTTCAGCAATTAGAACAAACTTTCTTTGTATTAGTGTTTGCCTATTTACTTTTAGCTTTTGTTTATCATGTGAAACATAAAAAGTTGGATCAAGAGATTACTTTTATACAGATGGTTACAGAAAATGGTTTTTTTAATCAAAGAAATATTTGGTTTGGTTATTACGCTTTAGGCATTAGCTTATTACTTTTTATAGGAACGCACCTTCAGATTGACCGCTTTATGTGGGCAACATTTGCTAGTTCGTCATTATTTTCTGGGTATGAGACGTTTAAATTGTCTGAACGAGCAAAAGAACGAATAATAGGGGTCGTTATTGGTTCTCTAGTATCGGCTATCTTGTTATTTTATATACCAACGAACCTACTTGGTATTTTAGGAGGACTTTGTTTAGGCTTATGCACATCTTATAAAAGTAAAACGATTTTTAATTGTGTTGGTGCTATCATGGCAGCTTCTATGATATTTGGGCTAGAAACAAGTCTTTACTTAAGAATTTTGTTAAATATGTTGGGGCTAGCTTACGGTTTGCTTTATCATTTTGTCTTTGTAAAAACTATGTCCTATTGCAATCACAAGGAGTGGCTGAAATTGTCTGAATAAAAGGAGCCTAACATTCTTTCTTGAAAGAATGTTAGGCTCCTTAGACATTTTTGTGTATATTCCATATATGCTATTAATCAATGACCAACTGCTATATCAAATGTCGCAATTTTTGCTGAGCCAGTAGGTACAAGGTCTAGTTCCACTTCGTCAAAACTATTGCCATCAACTGGTATCCCAAAGTAAATTGTAGATGTTCCAGTTCTACCTTGAGAAACATAATCTTGACCATTTTGCTGATTAAATGATTGTAAAGCTTTTCCATCCTTAGAATATGCTTGGAAATAATTAGAGTGGGGTAAAAAGGGTTCTTCCATAGCAATATTGGTATAATCAAAAGTCACTGCCATCATTTTGCTAGTATCATAATCTTCTAGATTAATCATATAATCTGGAAATGCAGATTGATTAGTAGAAACTTTCGTAAGTTTAATTTTTCCAACTTTTTTAGAATTTGAATATAGATCAACGTCTTCATTTAAACCATATTTTTTTTCTTCCTTTTTTTGTTTGGAATCTACTTTGGATTCCTGGCTTTTTTTATTTTCATCAGTATTTCCTGTTTTTAAAGAATCATTTTCTTTTTTTAGACTAGAAATAGTTGTTTCTAGTTTTTGCACTTTAGTAGAATCATTATTAGAACAACCTGCTAAAATACCAAGAGATATTAATGTTATGCTTAACAAATACATTTTTTTCATTTGAAAACTCCTCATTTCTGTTATAATATTTTTGTAAACTAAATCTCGAAATACTTTTTTGAGTCCGTGGTCCCCACATGGACTTTTCTTTTTTTATAGACTATTATCTATTAGTATACCTAAATTTCTATTTAATTCGTAATGACTGACCAGGATAAAAAACAGAAGTTTCAATGCCTGGATTTAATGCTAATAATTCTTCTAAGGTTAAACCATTTCTTTCGGCTAACTGTCGCCCACCTTCACCACTTCGTACCGTATCGTATATAGGTTGGTCTGATTTAGAATTTTGTATTTGTTCACGAGAATCAGAGTTTTGTGGTGGTTGCTGTTCAGATTGTTCAAAAACTTGTTGAGTTTGATTATTTCTTTCAATTAATTGTTCCAACGTAATATTACCTAGATAAGTGTATATTTGTCCATTAACAGTTAAAGTACCATCATTATTTTTCGTTACTGTTCGGGGCGTATTATTCAAAAGAAACGTCATTATTTGATTACCATTCTCATCCACAGAAAAACTTACATTTTGAAGAGGAACATTCGATTGAGTTATGCTAGTGAGTGTTCCGTCAGCATTTATAAAAAATAAGTTATCACTTTGAGGAATACCCCAACCGCCTATAAAATCAGCTAAGCTAACTTGTGGTAGCGGTTCTTTAGTAGTAGATGAAGAGGTAGATTGGTTTGTTTCAGATGAGACGTTTTGATAATTAGAGCTGGTTTCTTCCGTTTTATCTTTTTGAGTAGAAGAATCAATACTTTTCTTTGTGTAAGGTTTCAAAACTAGTTTTGTTTGGTTATCAGAATTGTTTGTCTTAGTAGGAGTGAAAAGTAGATCTTGCTTTTCTTTTTTTATCTTGTAAGCTACTTCTTTTCCTTCATTTTCCCAACGAATTTGATTGTTTTTTAGATGGTATTTGACTTTGTATTCTATTTTATTTGCAATTTGTTTACCTAATTCTTCGCCTGCTTTTTCCAACTCATTTTTTGCAGTTGATGTGTGTTCATCTGTATTGATTTTGAAAGTAGCGGTATCTTCGCTGAATGATACAATCATTACTACTTCATCAACGTTGGAGTTTACGGCCCACTCGTTTGCCATCAGCTCTTTTGTGGTCACTTTATTTCTGCAAGAAGTAAGGGTCAGTAAGGATAAAAAAACAATCAACCCCAGCAAACTTTTTTTCATTTTTAACTCAATCCTCTTTTCTATTTTACTATTTTTTTGTATCTTCGAATCTCTCTCAATCCCAGCCAACCACTCGCTGATAACAAGTACCAAAACGGCATAAACTGGATTAGATAGCGAGAGCGGCCGCCTTCAAAGAGCAATAAATACAGAATAGCTCCAATGAAAGCTAATTTTAAAATCGCGTAGTTATTTTTTGAATCTTTTAGAGGGATACTGAACAATAGACCTAGTAATGTGAGTAAATAGAAAAAATGCATATAAATTCGTAGATAGTTACTTTTTTGATTTTGCGGATAATACAGTGACCGCAAGTGTTCTTGCCAACGATTTTTAGAAGGTGTTTCTGGGATTAAATCACCGCCATCCCAACCCCAGTCAAAATCACCATTGGCAGTATTATGACGATTTTTTTGAGCCAGAAAACGGAGATAACCGAAGAATCCTTTATTTTTTAAACGGTCTTGAATCATTTTTATAGTATAAGCTTTTTTGGCTTCTTGTGTAGGCAACTGATTTACTGCTTGTGTATCTGCATCATTGTAACCGCCAGTTCCAGTCAAACCCATCATTACAAAAAGTGTCCAAGGTTTGGCTTGTTCTTTATCGATTTCCGTAATCGTTTGTTTTTCCACAAAAAATTGAAAACTATAATATGCGCTGGCGAAACCAGTCAGTAAAAAGAGAGCAACCACGGTTAATTTTACGATAGACTGTTTGTTCCGATTTACTAAAAGAAGTTGCAGCACTTTGATACAACTAAATGCAATAAAAAAGATAATAGACGAAGGTTTCATTAAAAAACACCAAGCTAGGCCAATCCCAATAAACAGTAATAAACAATATTTTACGAAGGGAGGGGAAACTTGGTCAAAAAGGCTATATGCAAAAAAGACTAGGTTGATGAACAATAAGACGGCCGTATCTGTATAAGGCGTGAGTAACCATGGAGACAATCCGAAAGAAAGAAAAAATAAACTGTAAGCAACGAAGGCCGTTAATGGATTAAAGACACGCTTAGAGGCATGATAAAAGAGAAATAAACTGCTATTAATAAACAAGCAATTAACCACTTGCCAACTAAACCAAGTATTGCTCCAGCTCCCTGTTACATCAATGAAACGCAAAAATTTATTAAGGTAATACATCATGAAAAAGAAAAATTCGTTATTGGGGTTTAAAGAAAGTACGATTTTTGAATAATCCTTATTTTCAGTGGTAATACTATGAAAGTTGTCAAAAACATCCCAGCCAATCGGCACAGTAATCTGCGTCAGGAGTAAAAGTTGTAGTAAAAATAAACTGATCAAACTACCAATAATAACCACACGATCATGGGTTTTTATTAAGTGCCAGAGCGCTTGAATCTTAGTGTAAAGAAATTTTTTGTTTTTATAAATAATCAACAATAGAATAATTAATAGAGGAAGTAAAACAAGCAAGTGCTTAGGCTTTTCCCAAAGAATTTTTACCAGCGAATAGGGAGAGTTAATTGCGCCGTAAAAGACAAATAAAATAAAAAAAGTAAAAATATAATTTTCTAGATTCAGAATCCGTTTAAAAGTAGCCATATTTTCTCCTTCCATTTTTTTAGCTAGACTAGTTCTTATTTTATCATAAAGATTTTAAAATAAGAAAAAAGCCCTTCTTTTAAAAGAAAGGCTTAAAACTTTTCCTTACTTCACTTCTTTGTAACGGAAGAAGAAGCGTAAGACGCTATTTTGGCTAGTTGTTGTTAGTTTATCTGTCGGTAAGACTGTTAGTAAGAAGAAAAACAGACTAATCACAAGAGTGAAAAATAAGAAGACGGGACTGCCACCTGTTATCACAGTATCTGTTTGAACATCATATTTCAGTGTTGACATAACAGAGAAAACTTGTGTATAGCTACAGGCAATAGAAAGTAGATATAAAACAAGCACGCCCCAACCTGTCATCCCAGCATCACGATAACGACGGACACACATTGCCCACGTTGGTAATAATAAAGCTAACCATAAAACAAGTGCAAAAAGCATCAACGGTAATAAGTTCCCAAAATCATAGGTTTCAAAATATTCAGCTGCTAAAATTGCTGACACAGCTTTGCCGACAATGGCAATATAAAAAATAAGTGCTAAAATGCTTAATACCAATGTCATCCACCAATAACCAGCACGTGTGGTCCGACCTTTAAAATCAACATATCCACGAAAATAATCTTTAAAAGCTTGTCCAAATGTTACTTTACCTTTTTCCTCAATTTTAACCATAAAAACACCCCTTTGTATTTAATAAAATGATTATAACGGAAAGTAATAAAATAGGAAAATGCGAATTCGCATATTTTGTGATTTTTTTGATAAATCATATAAAGAGCAGGTTTTATCAAAAAACGGTAAAATAAGAGAAGATATTTTATAATGGAGGAATCATGAATGAAAATCAGTATTAGACATCGCTACATAGCAAAAATTCCAGCATTAGAAGTGACAACAGAAGAGCAAAAAAACGAAGCATTACCTTTAATTGTTTACTATCATGGTTGGCAATCAGCTAAAGAATTATCTTTAACACAAGCAAGAAAATTAGCACACGAGGGGTTTCGGGTCATTTTACCAGATGCCATGAACCATGGAGAAAGAAAAACAGGACCTATTTCCACGATTCCATCGATTACATTTTGGAGTAGCATTCAATATAATTTGATTGAATTTCCAGTAATTATCCATCATTTTCATAAATTAGGGTTGATTAAAGAAAATTGGATTGGCGTGGGTGGTGTATCCATGGGCGGTATTACTACTAGCGCTCTTATGACCCAACATCCTGAGATTCAAGCTGCTGCTTGCTTAATGGGAACACCCTATCCGACGCGCTATATTCAGCGAGTGATTCAACGGGCGAAAGAATTTGCTGTTTTTGTGCCTAAAGACTTGCCACTGTTGCTAAGTTGGGTGCATCAATACGATTTATCACAAACGCCAGAAAGACTGCAAGAACGACCGATGCTGTTTTGGCATGGAACGGAAGATGAAAAAATTCCCTATGAAGACATGGCTGATTTTGAACAATTAGTGTCTGGGAAAACGTATGCGAGAAATACGCAATTTATAACGGAAATCGGTGAGCGGCATTTAGTGAAAGGAGAAACAATGGATTTGGTTGTTGACTTTTTTAAAGAAGCGTCAAAAACGTTAGAAAAATAACGGGATTTTTCAAAGAGAAAAGGGGAATCAGCTTGTTTTTTAAGAACACTTTCTATAAACTTAACAGAAAAGGGGTTGAAGGTGTACATGGAGAAAAACAAGTTGAGAAAAGTGGGCTTAACTGCCCTGGAATGGCTAAAACAACATCCAGAAATTAAACAACATAAAGAATCAAGTCTCTATGAACAGTTGTTTGCTAGTCAGCAATGGCAACAAGCACAAACAATCGGAATGATTCGGTCGTTACCGCTAGAATTATCAACACAGCCAATTTTCGAACGGGCCATGCAAGAGGGCAAGCAAGTGGCGGTGCCGCGAACATTTAAAGGAGGAAAAATGCACTTTTATCAAGTCTTTCCAGAGACGGTTTATGACACCAGTGCATTTGGTGTGGAAGAACCTCCGTTAACAGCGGCAGAAATAACAGCTACAGCGATTGATTTATTGATTGTGCCAGGGATTGTTTTCAATCGTGCTGGCTATCGAATAGGCTTCGGCGGTGGTTTTTATGATCGTTATTTGGAACATTTTTTGGGCCATTCATGTAGTTTAGTTTTTAGTGAACAACTCCATGAACAATGGCAACCAGAAGCGTTTGATCAGCCAATCGAACAATTATTTATACAATAGGAGGAATGGAATGAACTATCAAACAGAAATGAAATTGAAACGGCTAAAAAATCAGCCGTTCATTACGTATGCCCTTTTAGGTATTTCAATCATTGTTTTCCTTGGATTGGAATTAACTGGAGGATCAGAAAATATTTTAAACTTAGTTAATTGGGGAGCAATGGTTCGTCCACTGGTAGCTCAAAATCATGAATACTGGCGGTTTATCACGCCAATGTTTCTTCACATTGGGTTTATGCATATTATTTTGAATATGGTTACTCTTTATTATATCGGCGCACAGGTTGAGGCAATTTATGGGCATTGGCGCTATTTGGGAATTTATTTATTGAGTGGGATTGCTGGAAATATCGCCAGTTTTGCCTTTGGGACACCCAACAGTGTCTCAGCGGGTGCTAGTACAGCGCTTTTTGGTTTGTTTGGCGCATTTGTTATTTTAGGACGCCATTTTAGAGACAATCCAGCGATTATGTATATGGTGCAACGCTATTCAATGTTTATTGTGATTAATTTGTTATTTAACTTGTTTAGTAGCTCTGTAGATATGATGGGTCATGTTGGCGGTCTAATTGGTGGACTATTAGTCGCGACGGCTTTTGCTGTTCCAAATCGTGAAGAAGCATTTAATAAGCACGAGCGAATTATGGCCACGTTAATTTTTATTTTTCTTGTCGTAATTTGTCTGTTATTGGGTTTTAAAAAATACGGTTTACCTGTATAATAAGGAAGTGTTTTCGTATGGAAACGTTATATGATGTACAACAACTTTTTAAACAGTTTGGGATGTATATTTATGTCGGTGCACGGATTTATGATATTGAGTTAATGATGATTGAATTAAAAAAATTGTATGAAGGTCAATTGGTAGACCGAGATACGTATTTACAGGCCCGGCATATTTTGCAAAGAGAGCATCGAATAGAAGAATCTAGAGGGAAGCAGAAAGGAATCGACTAAATGGATAAGAAGATTATTGGGATTGATTTAGGTGGAACGACCATCAAATTTGCTATTTTAACAACCGATGGCGTTGTTCAACAAAAATGGAGTATTGAAACGAATATTTTAGAAGATGGCAAGCATATTGTGCCATCAATTATTGAAAGTATTCGTCACCGTATAGATCTTTATAATATGAAAAAAGAAGATTTTGTGGGAATTGGTATGGGAACACCAGGAAGTGTCGACATTGAAAAAGGAACTGTTGTAGGTGCCTATAATTTAAACTGGACGACTGTACAGCCTGTCAAAGAACAAATCGAATCTGCTTTAGGAATTCCGTTTGCCTTAGATAATGATGCCAATGTTGCCGCTTTAGGTGAGCGTTGGAAGGGCGCGGGGGAAAACAATCCCGACGTGATTTTTATTACTTTAGGAACAGGTGTCGGCGGAGGCATTGTTGCAGCGGGAGAATTGCTCCACGGTGTTGCTGGCTGTGCTGGTGAAGTTGGGCATGTGACGGTTGATCCTAACGGCTTTGACTGTACCTGTGGGAAACGTGGCTGTTTAGAAACTGTTTCTAGCGCCACTGGTGTCGTTCGTGTTGCACGTCATTTATCAGAAGAGTTTGCAGGTGACTCTGAACTGAAACAAGCGATTGATGATGGACAAGATGTTTCGAGTAAAGATGTTTTTGAATTTGCTGAAAAAGGCGATCATTTTGCTTTAATGGTTGTGGATCGTGTTTGTTTCTATTTAGGCTTAGCCACAGGAAACTTAGGCAACACGTTAAATCCAGATAGCGTGGTTATCGGTGGAGGTGTTTCTGCAGCAGGAGAATTTTTACGTAGTCGTGTCGAAAAATATTTCCAAGAATTTACCTTCCCGCAAGTTCGAAATAGTACAAAAATCAAATTAGCAGAGCTAGGTAATGAGGCCGGCGTCATTGGTGCCGCTTCACTAGCATTACAATTTTCAAAAGAGAAATAGAGAGGGCTTTTTAGAATGAGTATTTTATGGGTAATCAATGGCATTTTGCTAGTTATTGTACTAGCGATGGTATTCAATGAATTATATTTGAAAATTATGGTGAAACGTTCAGCAAAAATGCTGACGGAAGAAGAATTTAAAGAAACAATGCGTAAAGCACAAGTGATTGATGTTCGTGAGAAAGATACATTTGATGCTGGGCATATTTTAGGGGCGCGCAGCATGCCATACAGCATGTTAAAAACAACAATTGGTTCTCTTCGTAAGGATCAACCTGTTTATCTTTATGATCAGAAGAAAGCTTTAAGTATCCGAGCAGCTAATTTATTACGCAAAAATGGCTATACTGATATTTATATTTTAAAAGGCGGCTATGATGGCTGGACTGGGAAAGTGAAAAAGAGAAATAGTTAATAACAAAAAGAGTTGGTCTTCATTGAGACCAACTCTTTTTGTATAGGAAAGCTTAATAGAGATGTTGCTTTTTGTCAGTCCTCACTTTTTGAGCTACAATAAAGAGAAGAGGTGAAGGCAGATGATTCAAATCAAGCGAGCATATGAAGCACCGACAGAGCAAGATGGCTACCGTGTTTTAGTTGACCGTATTTGGCCACGAGGAAAATCCAAGGAATCTGAAAAGTTAGATGAATGGCTCAAAGAAGTGGCCCCAAGTACAGAGCTACGGAAATGGTTTAATCATGAAGTAAATAAATATCCCGAGTTTAAACAAAAATACCAAGAAGAATTGAAACACGAGCCAACTGCCACAGCATTTAAGCAGTTACAGACGATTGTAAAAAATCAGCCAGTAGTCACGCTGGTCTATGGGGCGAAAGATACAGTGCATAATCAAGCGGTTGTCTTAAAAGAATTATTAGAAAAATAGAGTAGGTGATTGGATGAAAATTGCAATTGTAGGTGCTGGACCCAGAGGCTTATCAGCTGCAGAACGAGTCATTGAATGGGCTCATAAAACGGAAATAAATGTTCAGCTCACGTTGTTTGATCCATACGGTCCAGGTGGGAAAATTTGGCGAGCAGAGCAACCTAATTATTTATTAATGAACACCGTGATTAGTCAAGTCACTTTATTTACAGATGAATCTTTTAGTGGCGAAGGACCAATTGTCAAGGGCCCCACTCTCTATGAATGGACCCAAACAGAAGCTGCGCAGTACATTCAACAGCAACAACCCTATAATTATCTTGAGTTGTTGAAAGAATGTCATCGCCTTGGACCGAATGATCACTGCTCGAGGGCTTTTTATGGCATGTACCAAAAATGGTTTTATACGTATTTAGCCACGCGATGTAACGAACAAACATCGCTGACGTTTTTTAAAGAGTCAGTAACTGCTGTGCGGGCAGGAGAGGATGACTATTATGTGTACACCCAATCCATTGAGTTTACGGCAGACAAAGTAATTTTAGCTTTGGGTCACCAAGAAAATGAATTAACGACTGTTGAACAAGAGCTTGCGGACTACGCCAAGGAGCATCGTTTGTTTTATTCTTCTCCTAAAAATGCGGCGGATGCTTTATTGGCACTTGCCAATATACCTGCAAAACAACCCGTTGTGTTAAAAGGCTTAGGTTTGGCATTTTTTGACTATTTATCTGCCTTGACGATTGGCCGCGGGGGTGTTTTTTCTCGTCAAAATGGCCGCTTACGTTATAAACCTTCTGGAAGAGAGCCTATTATTATTGCTGGTTCTGGTCGCGGTTTTCCTTCTCATCCTCGAGGGATTAATCAAAAAGGCTACGGGGAAACCTATCAGCCTGTTTTTTTAACCGAAACGTATTTAGCTGAATGTCGTAAAAAAGGACAGGTTACAGGCGCAGAGTTTTTTGGGTATTTAAAAAAAGAAGTGGAATATGTGTATTACACTTGCTTAATCGAAGAAAAATATCCGCATCTTTCTAAAGAGGCCTTTCAACAGCTGTTTATTCAAACCAAGGGAGCGCCGGAAAGCTTAGCCCACTTTGAAAAACAAGATTGGTTTGATTGGCAAGCGTTAGAACATCCTGAAACAAAGAAAATCACTCATGAACGTTTTCGTTCGTTTTTACTAGAGTATTTAAAATGGGATATTCAAGAAGCAGAGAAAGGCAATCTTAGCGGTCCTTTGACCACTGCTTTAGACAGTTTAAAAGATTTAAGAGATCAGATTCGCTTTGTCTTGGATGAAGGATTATTAACGAATGACGAGAGTCAAAAGTGGTTGTGGCATTGGTTTACCCCGTTGAATACCTTTTTGTCAGTGGGACCTTCTGTTGAAAGAACAGAAGAGCTACAGGCGTTAGTTGAACTGGGATTGGTCACGATTCTGGGGCCAGAAATGCGTGTCGAAATGAAAGCGGGTCAATTTATTACTTATGCTAATTTGTTTCCGGAAAATCGGTATAATAGTCACTTTTTAATTGAAGCACGCATTCCCAAAGTTAATAATGAAAAAAGTTTGAATCCTTTAACGAGGCAGTTGTTAGCCGATAAGCTAGCTACGCTCCATCAACTGGCATTAGCTGATGGTCAAATAGTCAAAACAGGCGCACTCTTGATTGTGCCTGCCACGAATCAAGTCATCACAAAAGGTGGACAGGTGGCGACAGGCCTTTTTAGTTGTGGTATTCCAACAGAAGGTATTCATTGGTTAACAGCCGCTGCAGCTCGTCCTGGTGTGGATCCTTGGAATATGCGCGATATGGATCGGATTGCTGCTACTATTTTTAATAGTTAAGAAAAATAGTCAGCTCCTTTGGTAAAAAAGAAAGCATAACAAGTGGTCATCCATCAATGCGATGGATGACCACTTGTTATGCTTAAGAGAATCAACAGAGCCAGAAGCGCTCCTGTTGATTTCTTGGCGTTAGATTTTTTATCTCAACGTCACAGCTATTTTTTAACGTGCAATACGTTTACGCATCGCTTTTTTACGGTTTTCTTCAATCATATCTTCTTTTTCTTCAATTGGATCAATGACTGTTTTTTTAATAGTTGTAGCCACACCGGCTAAAGCAGCAACTGTGATAGCAGTACCGACTAACATACCTGATACAAATTTTTTCATCGTTCATTCCTTCTTTCAAATTGTATTTGTTTCTATTATGACGGAAAAAAGCAAAAAAATCCAATAGTTACAATGATTTTTCATAAACTCTACGACTAATTTAGAGATTTGTTAAAATTTACCAAGTCTTTTCTGTATTTTTATAGGAAAAATGAATAAGGAGAAATGGCCAAATTAAATCCTGTTTACAAAATGAAATAATTCAGAAGTAAACCTTATTTAATGGTACAATAGAAAAAGAAATTAGAGAGTAAAAGGAGCGTATTTATGTCTATTTTAGTATTAGGTGGCGCAGGCTACATTGGCTCACATGCCGTCGATCAATTAATTTCAAAAGAATATGCCGTTGTTGTTGTTGATAATTTATTAACGGGACATCGTTCAGCAGTTCATGAACAAGCGACTTTCTATGAAGGCGATATTCGTGATAAAGCTTTTTTACGTAGTGTCTTTGAAAAGGAATCAATTGAAGGGGTGTTGCACTTTGCGGCCAATTCTTTAGTAGGAGAATCCGTGGAGAAACCGTTAATGTATTTCAATAACAATGTTCACGGCACTCAAATTGCCTTGGAAGTCATGCAAGAATTCGGAGTGAAACATATTGTTTTTTCTTCCACAGCGGCCACTTATGGCGAACCAAAAGCAATGCCTATTACAGAAGAAACCCCAACGAATCCTAAAAACCCGTATGGGGAAAGTAAATTAATGATGGAAAAAATCATGAAATGGTGCGACAACGCTTATGGAATGAAATATGTTGCTTTGCGTTATTTTAATGTTGCGGGAGCAAAAAAAGATGCCTCAATTGGTGAGGATCACACGCCAGAAACGCATATTGTGCCAATTATTTTACAAGTGGCATTGGGCCAACGAGCAGAGCTAAGTATTTTTGGGGATGATTATGATACACCAGATGGCACGTGCATTCGAGATTATGTTTACATTGAAGACTTGATTGCAGCACATATTTTGGCTTTAGAATACTTGAAAAATGGCGGCGAAAGTGACGTCTTTAACCTGGGTAGCAACAACGGCTATTCTGTTAAAGAAATGTTAGATGCTGCTCGCGAAGTGACAGGTCAAGAAATTCCTGCGACAATCGCGCCACGCCGAGCAGGGGATCCTAGTACGTTAATTGCTTCTAGTGAAAAAGCCAAACGAGTTTTAGGCTGGCAACCAGAAGTAACTGAGGTCAAGGATATTATCGCCACCGCTTGGCAATGGCACCAAGCTCATCCACATGGGTATCAATAAAAGTAATAGGAGGAATGAATCGATGACCACGAGTCAAATGATTGCCGATTTTACCACACTTGCTATTCAAGCAGGTGGTTGGATGGAATTGGATCGCTTATATCTTCAGAACCGTTTATTATCAATGATTGGTGAACAAGAATTAGGCGAAGTAGACATACGGCCTGTGGCAACACCCGCCGCTGATTTGGCGGAACAATTGTGTCAAATTGCGAGTGCCAACCAACTTGTAAAAACAGAGCAACAAAAAGAACAGTTCATGGTGCAATTGATGGATTTGTTAACACCGCCACCTTCTGTGGTTAATGCTTTTTTTGCACAACATTATGCCAAAGAGCCACAAGAGTCTACCGAGTATTTTTACCAACTTTGTCAAAAAAACGGTACGGTCATTGAACAGGAAGAACCTGTTGTTTTTTCAACAGTCTATGGTGATTTTTTAGCAAATAAGGTCCACAGTGAGGCGTCAAAAGCAACGCTCTCTGCACAAAGCTATCCCCGCTGTGAATGGTGCATGGCAACAGAAGGCTACCAGGGAAGTCAGCAATTTCCTGCGACTACGAACCATCGAGTGATTCGAATGAACTTAGATGGCGAAAGCTGGGGGTTTTCCTTTGTAAAACAGGCACAATATCAGCAACAAGGTGTGATTGCGTTTGAAAAACATCAGGCAGCGAAACGTTCAGTTAAGACTTTTCAGCAATTGTTGAAAATTGTTGAGGTCTTTCCTCATTATTTTGCTGGGATTGATGCTGACTTTGAACAAAATGAGCATGTCTATTATCAAACGGGTTTGCAACAATTTCCATTAGCCGAAGCGAGCATTTCAGAATATGTTGAGTTAGCTAACTATCCTTTAATCAACGCAGGAATGGTGAATTGGCCAGTTGCGACGTTTCGCTTAGAGGGACCGAATGCGTCAGAAGTTGCCCAAGCCGCAAATGATATTTTTGAGCAATGGCAAATGCTGAAACTGCCAACGGATGAGATACAAATCGTTGCCCGACGAAAAGAACTTTTATATGTCATGGACTTAATTTTTAGTCGACCTCAAGCAAAGCCTTCGTTAACGTTAGCGGAAGTCCAAGGTTTAACGACTTGGAGCAATCAGAAAACGCAGGCGCTTGAAACTGTCGCTTCAGCGTATCAACAGCGACTAAAAGAAGCCAGTGCGTTTGCAGAAACAAGTGAAGGAAAAGCGGCTTTTTTAGCAATGGTTGCACCAGTGACTCGTTAAAAGAAAAAAGATGCCGAATGATTAAAAATCACGTATAATAGATAAGAATGAAAAATAAGGGAGGGTAAAAAATGGCTTATCAAGCACTTTATCGGGTCTGGCGTTCACAACGTTTCGATGACGTAGTAGGACAAAAAGCAATTACTCAGACACTGAAAAATGCGATAGTGCAAAAGAAAACATCTCATGCCTATTTATTTACTGGCCCTCGTGGTACAGGTAAAACCAGTGCCGCAAAAATTTTCGCTAAAGCGATTAACTGTAAACATAGTCAAGATGGTGAACCTTGTAATGTTTGTGAAACCTGTGTAGCCATTACGGAAGGTCGTTTAAATGATGTCATTGAAATTGATGCGGCGAGTAATAATGGCGTGGAAGAAATCCGTGATATTCGTGATAAAGCAAAGTATGCACCGACACAAGCCGAGTACAAAGTTTATATTATTGATGAAGTTCATATGCTATCAACAGGCGCGTTCAATGCACTTTTAAAAACCTTGGAAGAACCACCACAAAATGTTATTTTTATCTTAGCAACGACTGAACCACACAAGATTCCGTTAACGATTATCTCACGGACGCAACGCTTTGATTTTAAGCGAATTAGTACGCAAGATATCGTCGATCATATGGCCCATATCATGCAGGAAATGGCTCTCGATTATGAGGAACAAGCCCTTTATGTGATTGGACGTGCTGCGGAAGGTGGGATGCGAGATGCCTTGAGTATCTTGGATCAAACGATTTCATTTAGTGATGAAAAAGTAACACTGGAAGATGCAATGCAAGTGACAGGCAGCCTAACCTATGAAATGATGGATCATTATATTCAGTGTTGTGTCGCCGGTGATGTTGAACGAGCATTAGAAGGCTTGGAAAGTATTTTAGGCGAAGGCAAAGAAGCGCGCCGTTTCTTAGAAGATTTGTTATTATATTGTCGAGATTTACTGATGTATCAGCAAGCACCGAAGTTATTAGCAGAAAAAGCAGGAACTTTGACAGAAGCATTTAAGGAACTAGCTACACAAACACCTGCTGAAAAAATCTACCAACTAATCCAAATTTTAAGTGACACACAAAATGAGATCCGCTTTACCAACAATGCGAATATCTATCTGGAAGTAGCCACTGTCAAATTAGCTAAAACGGTGCAACCCAATAAACACAACACGCCAGAAACAGCTAATCAAGATGGTAGTGCAGAGGGAAATCCAGAATTAGCAGATTTACAAAATCAAATCGGGCAACTGAAGAAAGAACTGGCTGAATTAAAGAAACACGGTGTAGCTGCCAAAGAAGCAGATGCGCCACGTCAACAAGCACGACCACAAGCGCCAAAAAGTTCGTTCCGTGTACCCACAGAACGGGTATATCAAGTCTTAAACGAAGCGACTAGAACACATTTAATGAATGTGAAAAATGTCTGGGAAGACTTACTGCAAACATTATCTGTGACTCAACGAGCGATGCTCAAAGCTAGTGAACCTGTCGCAGCGAGTCCTAAGGGCATCGTGGTGGCATTTGACTATGAGATTGTTTGTGCTCGTGCAACAGACGATGAAGAGATGCAGTTAGCTTTCAATAATAATTTAAGCCGTTTGATGGACTATACACCAGAGATGGTCTGCATTACTAGAGAAAGCTGGCCAAAACTAAGACAAAGTTTTATTAACCAAAATCAGGGCAGTTTGAATCATTCTGAACCTGAAAATGAAATGGCTCGTCTAGCGGACGAACCGCCTGTAACAAATGAACATTCACAAGAAAATCCAGTAGTAGATGAAGCAATCGCTATGTTTGGTGAAGAGCTTGTCGAAGTACTAGATGATTAATATGAAGGAGTCGAGGAATTATGATGCGAGGAATGGGCAACATGCAAGGCATGATGAAACAAGTACAAAAAATGCAAAAAGAAATGGCCAAAGCGCAAGAAGCGCTAAATGAAAAAGAATTTATCGGTGAAGCAACCAATCAACTTGTGACAGCGACCTTTACTGGTGATCGCACAATGAAAGATTTGACCATTAAAGAAGACGTGGTTGATCCTGAAGACGTTGATATGTTACAAGATTTAGTCATTATGGCTGTCAACGATGCGTTAGTAAAAATTGAAAAAGAAACCGAAGCAACTTTAGGTAAATACACCAAAGGAATGCCAGGATTCTAAAAAATAAGACAAACGAGAGTATGAAAAACGTCATGCCCAAAAAATCGAACTTTTTGGGCATGACGTTTTTTCTGTTTTTGTGGGAAAACTCTTTGGCAATTTTAGTAGTCGCTTCCAAAAAACTATGCTATACTAAAGCCAATTGAAGAGAAACATTTGGGGTGCTATTAGCTGAGATTATACCCATGGAACCTGAAACAGTTAGGACTGGCGCAGGGAAATGTCTTGAAATTTTGACCGATTATTGCACCCAACTACGTTTATTTGTGGTTGGGTTTTTCTGTCTTTTTCAGTCGCGCCTCCTTTTGCTTCTCGCAGAAAGGAGTTTTTTTACGTGGAAAAAAATCGAATCCACAGAGTTACGTTACTAGCTTTAATGATTGCGATGGACGTCGTATTATCACCGTTAATGCGAATTGAGGGAATGGCCCCTATGTCCAGTGTCATGAACATTATTGCCGGAGTTTTATTAGGTCCTCTTTACGGAACGCTCATGGCACTTGTCTGCGGCTTAATCCGTATGACATTCTTAGGTATTCCGCCATTAGCGTTAACAGGTGCCGTCTTTGGCGCGTTTTTTGCTGGTTTATTTTATCAATGGGGACAAAAATTAGGCTGGTCGATGCTAGGGGAAATTTTTGGTACAGGCATCATTGGCTCGTTATTGTCCTATCCTGTAATGGTTTGGTTTACTGGCAGTAAGCAGAATTTTTATTGGTTCATTTATACACCACGATTTATTGGTGCCACACTGATTGGTTCAGTGATTGCTTGGCTTGTCTTAGTAAAACTGAAAGAAACTCGAGTATTTAAACAAACACAGGAATTATTTTTGGGAGGGTACTTTTATGAAAACAAGCGTTAAGTTTGAAACGATTTTTCCACTGACAACGGCACCATTAATTCAGTGCATTACGAATGAAATTACGTGTGAGTCTATGGCGAATGCATTACTTTATATTGATGCTAAGCCCATTATGGCAGATGATCCACGGGAATTTCCGCAGTTGTTTCAGCAAACCAGTGCCTTGGTTTTGAATTTAGGCCATTTATCACAAGAACGAGAGCAGAGCTTGTTAGCAGCTAGTGATTATGCTCGGCAAGTGAATAAACCGACCGTAGTCGATTTAGTTGGTTATGGCGCTAGTGATATTCGTAATGAAGTCGGGGAAAAGCTGGTGCACAATCAGCCAACCGTTGTGAAAGGGAATCTTTCAGAAATGCGGACTTTTTGCCAGTTGGTGAGTCATGGTCGAGGAGTAGATGGCAGCCCTTTGGATCAAAGTGAAGAAGCAATTGAGGAGCTGATTCAAGCTTTACGTCAACAAACACAAAAGTTTCCCCAGACGGTATTTTTAGCAACAGGGATTCAAGATGTTTTGGTTAGCCAAGAGCAAGTGATTGTCTTACAAAATGGTGTTCCTGAGTTGGATTGTTTTACTGGCACGGGCGATTTAGTCGGCGCATTAGTTGCCGCTTTATTAGGTGAAGGCAACGCGCCAATGACTGCGGCAGTAGCCGCAGTGAGCTATTTTAATCTTTGCGGAGAAAAAGCCAAGACTAAGAGCCAAGGGCTGGCCGATTTTCGCCAAAATACGTTAAATCAGTTATCTCTTTTAATGAAGGAGAAGGATTGGTTTGAGGCGGTGAAAGGACGAGTGCTATGAGAGAGCAATTGAAAGTTTATTTGGTGACAGGCCGGTATGATTTTAGTGATACTGAATTTTTAAAACGAATTGAAACTGCTTGTCGCAGTGGAGTGACATTGGTCCAATTGCGCGAAAAGGAAGTGTCAACACGGCGCTTTTACGAATTAGCAGTGAAAGTTAAAGCGGTAACAGATGCGTATCAGATTCCGTTGATTATTAATGATCGTGTCGATATTTGCTTGGCAGTGGATGCGGCAGGTGTGCATATAGGGGATGATGAATTACCGGTTGCTCTTGTGCGAAAACTGGTTGGGTCCACAAAAATCGTAGGTGTTTCAGCCAAAACGGTGGCACGAGGAGTTGAAGCGGAAAACGAGGGCGCCGATTATTTAGGCGTGGGCGCAATTTTCCCCACAACGACTAAGGACAGTCCGTTAACTTCTTTGCAGACACTTTCTGAAATTGCTGCAGCAGTCACGATTCCTGTTGTGGCGATTGGTGGGATCAAAGAAGAAAATATAGAACAACTTATGGGAACGGGAGTGGCTGGTGTTTCACTGGTCAGTGAAATTATGCTGGCTGAACAGATAACCGAGAAAGTTCAAGGGTTGATGCATGTAACGGAGCGAATGTTGGAGGCGAGAAAATGACCGAATATAATTTGACCCCACAAGTAGTCACGATTGCTGGTTCTGATTCTGGTGGGGGAGCTGGCATGCAAGCAGATTTAAAAACATTTCAAGCACGGCAGGCATTTGGCTTAAATATTGTCATTGCATTGACGGCACAAAATACGTATGGCGTGCAAGATAGCTTACCGATTCCTAGTTCATTTATTGATGCACAATTTCAATCACTGGCGGCTGATTTTAAAATTGGGGCAGCGAAAACGGGGATGTTAGCAGATAGTGAGCGTGTCGAAGCTGTTGTTCGCAATTTGCAAAAAGTTGATTTTGGTCCGTTGATTGTCGATCCTGTAATGGTGGCTAAAGGTGGACATCATTTGTTAGAAGCCGAGGCAGTTCAAACGATTAAAGAGCAACTGTTGCCATTAGCAACGGTCGTGACACCTAATTTACCAGAAGCGGAAGTTTTACTAGAGACGACCATCAAGACAGAACAAGAAATGCAGACCGCAGCAAAAAAATTACAACAATTGGGCACAAAAAATATTATTATGAAAGGCGGACATAGCACAAATCAACAAGCGGCTGATTATGTGTTAATGGAAGACGGTTCGAGCTTTTGGCTAAGTGCACCACGAATTGTAACGAAAAATACTCATGGAACAGGAGATACTTTTTCAGCGTGTATCGCAGCCGAATTAGCAAAAGGTACGCCGTTAGAAGCGGCGATTGTGATTGGCAAACAGTTTATACAAGGGGCCATTAGCCAAGCAATTTCTGTTGGACATGGTCACGGACCTACTAATCATTGGGCCCAATTAACGCAAGATATTCAAGTTATTAAAGCATAAGAAGAGCCTGGGGAAAAATCTAAAATGATTTTTCCCCAGGCTTTAAATAGCTTAAAGTTCCCTCTTAATATAGTTTATAAACGTTTTGTTCACTAATCTTCACATTTTAAATAAATTTCTTGGCCTTGTTCTTGCAAATGAGCCACGTGGGATTCTCCCCAATTACATAAATTATCTAAGACAGCAGAGAGGCTTTGACCATAATCACTTAAATAATATTCGACTTTTGGTGGAACTTGGTTGTAAACTTTCCGCTCGATAATGTTGTCTTCTTCGAGTTCCCGTAATTGTTGTGTCAGCATTTTTTGACTAATGCCAGTAATGCCGCGTTTTAAATCGCTGGGGCGCATGGCGCCGTGCCGTAAATTACACAGAATAATTGGTTTCCATTTGCCGCCAATAACATCCATCGTTGCTTCGACACCAATCGCATATGTACGAGTTTCCAAAAAACATTCCTCCTTAATAGGTTGATAATAAACAAAAGTTACTAAAAGGTACCTATGATACAAAAAAGTAGGTACTTATCAAAAATTCAATCTTAGTATATAGTAATTTTTGTTGAAATTCAAATGTTTTTTAGGAGGAAGAGAATGGAAAAGAAAATTTCACCAAATTTAACGCTCTTTGCATTAGCTATCAATGCTTTCGCAATCGGTTCAACAGAATTTATTAGTGTGGGTTTATTACCAATGATTGTTAAAAGTTTTCATATTAGTCTTTCTCAAGCGGGTTTGACTGTTTCTTTGTACGCTTTAGGTGTGACGATTGGGGCGCCGTTATTAACAATTTTGACAGGAAAATGGAATCGTCGCTCATTAATGCTGGGGATTATGCTTCTTTTCATTAGTGGGAATTTAATTGCTGCGTTTGCGCCAACGTTTATTATTTTATTGGTAGGGCGGATACTTTCTGCATTGGCGCATGGTATTTTCATGTCTGTTTCGACTGTCATCGCCGCAGATGTTGTGCCGCCGTCACGTCGAGCTAGCGCTATTGCTATTATGTTTACGGGCTTAACGGTTGCAACAGTGACTGGTGTACCTTTAGGGACGTTTATTGGGCAACAAACAGCTTGGCATATGTCCTTTCTTTTTATAGCCAGTATTGGCTTGGTGGGACTGATTGCTAGTTATTTTTTAGTTCCCAAAAATTTACCGATACCAGGGAAGGTTGACTTAAAAGGAATCACGCGGATTTTTACGAACAAACCCCTCGTTTTCTCTTTTCTAATTACTGCTTTTGGTTATGGTGGAACGTTTGCTGCATATACGTACTTGTCACCGTTATTGGAAAATTTAGGCTTTTCAGCCAATGCGGTAGTGATTATTTTAGTTGTTTATGGCGTAATGGTCGCAATTGGCAATACAGTAGGTGGTCACTGGGCAAATAAAAAACCTTTAGATTCGTTAGTAAAAATGTTTAGCTTATTAATTCTGTCCTTAGTCTTTTTATTCATTACTGTTTTAATGGATAACAGTCTTCTAGGCTTATTAGCAAGTTTGATGTTGGGTCTATTTGCCTTTATGAATGTACCTGGTTTACAACTATATGTTGTAGAATTAGCGGAAAAGTATGTTCCAGAAGATATCACTTTGGCCTCAGCTTTTAATATTGCAGCCTTTAATATTGGGATTACCGTTGGCTCAATGACAGGTGGGGTGGTCACAGATCATTTATCAGTAACATATACACCGATTTTTGGTGGTTTTATCGTGCTAATTGCTGTCTTGTTCGTACTTTATATTCGGAAGCAAGAAGAACAAAAAAACAACTATCTTTAGAAAACTAAAAAAAGCAGCTGGTCACTACGGAACGGACCAGCTGCTTTTTTTTAAGCTTTTTTGCGGAAATAATTCCAGCAAGCAATTAAAACAATTACTAATAAGGTTAACAAGAAAATCAGAGAAATGAGGGAGCCCGTCGTTGTCCCCTGAGCAAAATTATCTGCGTGGTCTTGAGCGATATTAATAATCGTCGCTACAATGGCCGTCGCAATAGCGCCAGAAAATTGTTGAAGTGTATTAAATAACGTATTGCCGTCGCCAAAATCTTTCTCCTCTAACAAGCTCATACCAGTCGTCATCATATTACTGTATGCAAAACCTAGACCAATCATATAGGTAACATGTCCAGCGACGAATCCTAATAAAACAGGCATCTCTAGTAAAATTGTTAAAGCTAGCCAACCGATTGTCGCCAAATTTAAGCCAAATAATATAGGTTTTTTAGCGCCGTATTGATCCAACACTCGTCCAGAAAGTGGTGCCAAAATGGCCCCGACTGTAGCACCTGGCAGCATGACTAGCCCAGCTACAAACGCATTTTTTCCAAGGACGATTTGAACAAAGTTTGGTAAGACAAAGGAAATACCTAACAATAAGAATTGACAAACTAAAAAGCCACATAAAAATAAAACGAAGGCGGGATTTTTTAAAATTGTCAAACGTACTAGTGGCTGTTCAGCGGTCGTTGCTCGTTTATAAAAAATAACAAAGCCAATAACGGCTGCCAGAAGTGAAAGCCAGCCAAACAATGTGCCAATTTTACTTAAAAACATCAACAAACCACTAAATAACAGGGCAATACCAATTAAACTAACCAAATCAAGAGTGGTGGTTTTTTTAACAGGTATTTCTGGAATAGCAGATAATCCCATAAACAAAGAAAGTAGTAAAACAGGAATTAAGAATAAAAAGATGGCGTGCCAAGATAGGGAAGATGTTAAGATTCCACCATACGTTGGACCAATGGCTGGAGCAATTGAAGTGGTCAATGTGCCTACCCCCATCATCGTTCCTCGTTTTTCCAGCGGGGTAAAGTTCAAAATAATATGAAACATCAGTGGCAAAGCAATCCCAGTGCTAGCCCCTTGGAAGAGTCGGCCTAATAACAAGATACTGAAAGATGGCGAATAGACATCAATCGCTAAACCAATCAAAAAGAAAAGATTCGCAACAATAAATAAGCGTCTTAATGAATAGGTTTTTAATAAATAATTGGATAAGGGCACCATGATAGAAATAACTAATAAATAAATCGTTGTCACCCACTGCACGGTACCGGTGGAAACACCAAATTCCTTTGTTAATGTCGGAAAGGTTACATTCATTGCTGTTTCAATTAATACGCCAGCAAAAGACATAATTCCTGTCGCTAAAACGGCAGGGAATAATCGTACGTTTTTTTGTTCCATTTAATCACCTCTATAGTTTTCATTTTTTCGTAAAAAAATAGAAGCAGTTTCTATAAGAATAGAAACCGCCTCTCTCTCGACACGCAACTTGCGTGTTATCTGTACGATTTGTTTACATGTTGCATTGTAAACAGTTTTTAGGCAATCGTCAAGCAGAAAATAATTAACGTTGCATGAAGAAACTAATAATTGCAAAAATAGCAATGTGAGCTGGATAGAAAATATAAAAGAAATTCCGCATGCCACGGCCTTTTTCACCATTATAAAGAACAATTGGAATCGCTGCTAAAATCATCATCCATTGGTGGTTCACCCCGAATAGTTCTTGGAAATTATAGCTGGCTGCTGAAATCAACGCAACAACGCCAATTGCTGAAATTTGTAACCACTTTTTGCCATGGAATAAATAAAAAGCCACGGCCAAGAGAACAAATAAAAACCCACCTTCTGTCATCATTAGTGATGGCACAATCAGATTGAAAAGTTGGAAACCAATTAAGATAGCAGGGTTGCTTAATATGTCTGGAGAACTAAAAACAACGAGAGGTAGAGCACTGATTAATAAAGGCACAATAAACCAAAGAAGCCCTTTACCAATTTGTTTTTGTTTAAAATAGTCCATAGACTGCATGTAGACCGTACCTAAAAATAACGTCCCAAAAATATTATTGATAATTAAGCCACCTGTTGAAAAATACGCATTTAAAATGCCGTTCAGAATCCCCATAATCCAGAAGCCTAACAATAACCGGAACATGTATTTTCGCCGATTGCTTGTGTGAATGAAGCCTTCAGAACTTTCAAATAAGAAAATAGGTGCAGCAATTCGTCCAATCCATCCGAACCAACCAGGCACGCCTAAAAAACTAAAAAATTGCAATAGATGGTCAAAGACCATTGAAATAACCCCAATGACTTTCAAATGAAAGCCAGTTAATGTTTTACCCATAGCATAAACGCCTCTCTTTCATAAAGAACAATATAACAAAGTTCAGAAAAACCAACCATTTATTTGCCTAACAGTTATCTTACAAAATTGTTTGATTTCTTCAGCTTTTGATGAAAGAAAAAAGTGCCAAGACTAGTTTTTATAATTATTCTATGCTATAGTAAAAGTACATTTTAATAAAAAACATTTGGGGTGCTGTTATGGCTGAGATGATACCCATTGAACCTGATGCAGTTAGTACTGTCGCAGGGAAATGCCGATTTACTTTGATTTTTCACGCACTCATTCTGTCCTAGGATGAGTGCGTTTTCTTTTATCAGGGTTTATTTAAGTCACTCCTTTTGCTTTTTGTTAAGAGAAAGGAGTTTTTTTATTGAAAAAATGGTCATTGCAACAAGTCGTCTTACTCGCTTTTTTAGCCTTTTTGTTTGGCGGTGTTTTTATGGGGGCAGGGTTCCTCTATGCGTTATTGAATGCTGCGCTGTTACCATTAGGACTGAGTCCATTTGCCAATGAGCTTTTATTTGGAATGTGGACCATGGTGGCACCAATTGCAGCGATGCTGATTCCACGAGCGGGGAGCGCTGTTTTGGCGGAAGTTTTAGCCGCTTTGGCAGAAATGCTTTATGGTTCGTATTTCGGACCTAGTGTATTAATTTCTGGTGTGATTCAAGGCCTAGGTAGTGAAAGTGGCTTTTTTGTGACACGCTACAAACGGTACGATACACTAACGTTATTTTATAGTGCGATTGGGACGACTATTTTTAGTTATGTGTATGAATACTTTAAGTTTGGTTATGGCAATTACGGTCTGGGGATGAACATTGCTTTAATTAGCGTTCGGTTCGTTTCTATTTGTTTCTTTGGTATTTTCTTAACGAAAGTTATTTTACGAATGTATCAGTCTGCGCAAGGGTTAGCTGTGAAGGCAAAATGAATAGTATCCAATTAAAAGCTGTGTCCTTTTCACGAGAACAACCCTTGTTTGAAAAGACAAATTTAGCAATTCCTCAAGGAACGTTTTCCTTATTAATTGGCGATAGTGGTAGTGGAAAATCAACGCTCTTACGATTAATTGCCGGATTTGCTCCGCTTGATTACCAAGGAGAAATTTTGATTGAAGGAATGGAACGCCGACAATTATCAACTCGTGAAAAGGCGCAAAAAATTGGCATGCTGTTTCAAAATCCCAGTCAACAATTTACAATGAAAACCTTGGAACGAGAACTGATTTTTGCTTTAGAAAATCTAGGAATCCCGCCTGAAGAAATGAACCGAAAAATCCAAACAGCGCTTCAACTTGTACAGACTCAAACCTTATTCACACGAGAATTAGCGACGTTATCTGGTGGTGAAAAACAAAAAGCGGCGTTGACAGTTCTGCTAGCAATGAACCCAGATATTCTTTTATTAGATGAACCTTTTGCAAGTATTGATCCAACCTCTCGAAAACAATTTATTCAAATTTTAGCAAGACTCCATCAAGCAGGCAAAACGATTTTGGTGTGCGACCACGATTTCAGCGATTACGCTGATGTTGTGGACCAAGTCGTCACGTTGAAAAATGGCCAGTTTGAAAAGCAACCGTTGACGTTTATCAAAACAAAACCGCAGACATTTCAGCTTACAACTTCTGTGGTAAAACAACCAATGCTCCAATTGAAAAATTTTCGTTTGTCTCAGGGAAAACGAGTGCTAATTGAAGAAAAAGAAGCGCTTTTTTTTAAAGGAATTACCACGTTGACGGGGCCAAATGGGGCGGGTAAATCCACCTTGTTAAAAGCCATCGTTCAGAGACAAAAATATCAAGGAAAAATGTTCTTGGCAGGCCGCCGCTTGCGGGCTTCAAAAAAATTGTATCAACACATGACATTAGCGGTGCAACAAGCCAATCGTCAGTTTGTCACGTTGACTTTACGAGAAGAGCTTTTGTTTGGTCAGAACATGACAGCAGAAAAAAGAAGAAAACAAGAGGAAGCCTTAACTTTTTTAGGTTTAAAAGAAAAACTAGAGCACAGTGTTTTTCAACTAAGTGAAGGGCAAAAAAAGATGGTGCAATTAATTAGTTTGCTGAGCTTAGATTTGGACTGTTTACTTTTAGATGAACCTTTTGCTGGATTAGATGAGCGAGCATGCAATTATTTTGTTGAATGGATCAAAGAAAAAAGTGCGCAACAAGATTTTCTAATCGTCACGCATCGGCTAGAACCTCTCTCTGGCGTGAGCAATTACCGAATAGAATTGCTGCAGCAACAACTGATTATCTGGCAGGAGGGAACCACATGCAAATAAAGCAAACAAATGCAGCAATTTATGCTTCTTTGATTCTTATTTTGACCTTTGAATTATCTTTTTCTCAGTCAATTTTGGCAAATTTGGCGGTTTTTATGGGTTGTGTCATTTTTTTAATAGGCCAGCGAAAATCCCGCTTACTGCTTTGGTTATTTTTCTTGCCACTTTTACCAGCAATCGGGACGTTTTGGTCTATTTATTTGCATGGTACGAGTAGTCAACAAGCCTGGCTTTTGTTTAGTCGAACGTATGCCTTTGCCGGTTTAGGACTAGCTTTTGCTGTAGGCGTTGATTTTGAAGAATTATTGTTGTTATTGGAACAAAAGGGGCTAGCACCAAACTTTGTTTATGGAATTTTAGTGGTGGTTCACGCCTTACCGGAAGTGAAAAGAGAAATTAATGATTTAAAAGAAGCAAGCCTACTCCGTGGCAAAACGTTTCATTTTTGGTCGCCGATGCTTTATGTTAAAACACTGCTCGTTGCTGTTTCTTGGCGAGATAAATATACGGAAGCAATGTCTGCCCATGGCTATGAAGAAGGAGCTACTAGAAGTCGAAAAGAGCATTTTGTGTCAGCAAAAGTCAGTCTTGGGCTTGCTATTTTGATCATCATTTTTACAAATTTGTTTATTTTTCTAACGTAAAGGAGAAACCTATGACATTTACAGAACAAGCCAAAGAACAAGCGCAAGCTTCTTGGCAAGGGAGTTTTCAGCATCCTTTTATCACAGAGTTACATGAAGGAACCTTGAGTCCAATGATTTTTCGCTACTATTTAATTCAAGATCATTACTATTTAAAACATTTTAGTCAACTTTATCGCTTGATTGCGGCACAAACGCAACAACCTCGATTGAAAAAATTACTCTTAACAAATGCGGAAAATCTCGCGTTGGGCGAATTAGCTATTCGTGAAACTTTTTTTGAAGAACTAGCGATTACGGAAGAAGAAGTTGCAGCGACACCGATTGCACCAACCGCGTATCACTATGTTTCTCATATGTATCGCCAACTTATTGAAGGAACGCCTAAGACGGCCGCAGCAAGTATGTTGCCTTGTTCTTGGCTCTATCAAGAAATTGGTGCACAGTTAGTCAAACAACACTCACCAGAGCCACTGTACCAACGTTGGATTGAAACCTATGCTGGGGAGGAAGCGTACCAACACGTCCAAGAGGAACGCCAACTGTTAGACCAATTATATGAAGAAAGTTCACCACAAGAACAAGCAGCTATGATCACCGCTTTTGTTATCAGCAGTGAGATGGAATACGCTTTTTGGGAAATGGCCTATACACACGAAACCTGGATTGGTTAATACAAAAGCAAGTCGTTTAGTGCTCGTAACTAACGACTTGTTTTTGTATTAGAAAGCAGTAATTGTCAGTTGCTTTTTTGACAGGGCGTGATAAGATATTCAGTGACGCAAAATCTGTTATAACTCGTTTAGTAATAACAGAAACGCCTTGCTAAGAAAGGACTGTAGAAGCCTCATGAATTATCCAGAACCGATTGCAAAATTGATTGAAAGTTATATGAAATTACCAGGAATTGGTCAAAAAACAGCGACACGGCTTGCTTTTTATACAATTGATATGAAAGAAGAAGATGCTAATGCTTTTGCAAAAGCGCTAATTAGTGTCAAGAGAGATCTCCATTTCTGTAGTATTTGCGGAAATATTACTGAAGAAGATCCTTGTGAAATTTGCCAAGATAAAAATCGTGACCGTAGTATTATTTTAGTAGTGGAAGAACCAAAAGACGTTATGGCAATGGAAAAAATGCGTGAATATCAAGGTTTGTATCACGTACTTCACGGGGTGCTTTCACCGATGGAAGGAACAGGACCAGAAGATATTAATATTGCCTCTTTGATCAAACGATTGCACGATGATGAAGTGAAAGAGGTCATTATAGCAACCAACGCTACCACTGAAGGAGAAGCGACGGCGATGTATTTATCACGGCTCATTAAACCAGCTGGAATCACCGTTACTCGTTTGGCACACGGCTTGTCTGTCGGCAGCGATATTGAATATGCAGACGAAATAACCTTGCTAAAAGCAGTCGAAGGACGTCGAGAAATTTAAAAGGAACATCATTGGAAAAAGAGGTTGAAATCGAAGTAGGTCGTTTCTGTGAGAAAATGTCGCAGTTCAAGTTTTTCCGTACTTCTTTTTCAGTTTCTTTTTTTCAGCGGATGCATCACTTTAAATAGGACATAAGGATTTCAATTAGACTGATAGAGCAAGATGAAGTATAATAGATACAAGTAAAAATTGATTGGAGTTTTCGCACGTGCAGGGTATTTTTATCACATTTGAAGGTCCAGATGGCGCTGGCAAAACCAGTGTTTTGAAGGAAGTTGCTGAAAGATTAGCTAAAGAGTCAAAACGAAAAATTGTCACTACAAGAGAACCAGGCGGCATACCGATTGCCGAAAAGATTCGAACAGTTATTTTAGATCCAAGAAATGACAGAATGGATGAGCGAACAGAAGCTTTACTTTACGCAGCTGCTCGTCGTCAACATTTAGTGGAAAAAATCTTGCCAGCTTTGGAAGCGGGTCATTTAGTCCTATGTGATCGTTTTGCTGACAGCTCATTGGCCTACCAAGGCGCTGGGCGTAGAATTGGGATTGCCCCCATTGCTTCAATTAATGCGTTTGCGACAGAAGGTGTCTCACCAGATTTTACAATTTATTTAGACGTTGACTCAGATACTGGCTTACGGCGGATTCAAGAAAATCGAACACAGCAAATTGATCGCTTAGATTCAGAAGGATTAGAATTTCATCAACGTGTTCGTCATGAATATTTGAAATTAGCAGAAGAAAATCCACAACGTATCAAAAAGATTGATGCACGGATGAGTTTAGAACTTGTCGTAGAAGCAACGTATCAGGCGATTATTGAACGTTATCCAGAAAACTTTTAATTATAGGAAGGTGTAGACCATGAAGATTATTTTAGCCATTGTACAAGACAAAGATAGTAACCGATTAGCCAACGAATTTATTGATGCCAATATTCGTGCTACAAAATTATCCTCAACAGGTGGGTTCTTAAAAGCGGGAAACAGCACATTTATTATTGGGATTGATGATGAACGTGTCGACGAAACATTAGCTTTAATTAAAGAAACATGTCAATCAAGAAAACAATATGTTTCAACACCTGTGACTTTAGATATCACAATGGATGGCCAAATTCCTTATCCTGTGGAAGTTGAAGTAGGCGGCGCTACTTGCTTCGTCTTACCAGTTGAAGGATTCCATCAATATTAAGATGAATGAAGCACAACAGCTACAGCAAATGCAACCTTTGCTGTACAAGCAACTCCAAAAAAGTTTTGAGCATGGTCGTCTTGCCCATGCTTATCTTTTTGAAGGAGATACAGGAACTGGAAAACAAGAATTTGGCTTATGGATGGCGAAACATGTCTTTTGTACGAATTTAGTAAATCAACAGCCTTGTAACGAATGCCATAATTGTGTGCGGATTAATGAAAATGAACATCCAGATGTTTTAAGAATTGCGCCAGATGGGCAAACCATCAAAGTGAACCAAATCCGTGAATTAAAAGCGGAGTTTTCTAAAAGTGGGGTCGAGACTGCTAAAAAAGTTTTCTTAATTCAAGAAGCAGATAAAATGAGTACCGGCGCAGCCAATAGTCTCTTAAAATTTTTAGAAGAACCAGAAGGACAAATTTTAGCTATTTTAGAAACCACTTCGCTTTCTCGAATTTTACCAACGATTCAATCACGATGCCAAACCTTACATTTTCAACCATTAGTCAAAAAAACATTAATTGATCGCTTAATCAAACAGGGGATTGGTGAAAAGACTGCAACCCTTTTAGCTGAGCTGACAAATAGTTTTGAGAAAGCAGTTGAAATCTCTCAAGATGAATGGTTTAATGAAGCTAGGGAAATCATTTTACAATGGTTTAATTATCTAAAAAGTAATGATTTACAAGCATTTATCTACGTTCAGAAGAAAATGGTCAAAGTATTTAAGGAAAAAGAACAACAAGCGCTTAGCTTTGACTTGCTCATGGTTTATTACCGTCAATTATTGGAAGAAAGTGTTGCGACACAGCAAGCCAAAAAAGTAACGGAAGAGCAGGCGGAACGGTTGGCGCTAATTTTGAAAGCACGCCAAAAATGGACTGCCAATGTTAGTTGGCAAAATGTTTGTGAACAATTAGTTATCCAAATGATTCACCCTAAATCATAAAGGAAAAAAGTGCCAAGTGGCATTCAGTTTCATAATATAGTAGGAACTTAGTTGTTTCAGCAAGTTCCTTAACCGATTGAAGCGACGTTCACTTGAACTAGATTAGGAGGAATAAAATGGTAGAAGTAGTAGGAGTTCGCTTCCGTGAAGCCGGTCATATCTATTATTTTGCTCCTGGAAAATCTGAGTATATTTATAATGAGAAAGTACTCGTTGAATCTCAACAGTCAAAACAATTAGCTACTGTTGCTATTCCTAAAAAAACAGTCGATTCAGACGATTTACCAGAGGACCTAAAACCCATTTTAAATAAAGCAACAGCCAATGATTTAGAAAAAGAACAAAAAAATTTGGCTGATGCAGAAGCTGCCAAAAGCATTGCCAATGAAAAAATTCGAGCTCATGACTTAAAAATGAAATTAGTGCGAGTAGAATATACCTTCGATCGTAGCAAAATGATTTTTTACTTTACGGCAGATGGGCGAATTGATTTTCGTGAATTAGTCAAAGACTTAGCGGCTATTTTCCGGACGCGAATTGAGTTACGTCAAATTGGTGTCCGAGATGAAGCGAAAATATTAGGTGGCATTGGCCCTTGTGGCAGACAACTATGTTGCTCAACATTTCTAGGAGATTTTATGCCAGTTTCAATCAAAATGGCTAAAGATCAAGGGTTATCTTTAAATCCTGTCAAAATTTCGGGATTATGTGGCCGCTTAATGTGTTGTTTGAAATATGAAAACGACGAATATGAAGCCGCTAAAAAAGAATTACCAGATTATGGAAAAGAAGTAATAACACCAGATGGCAAAGGCAAAGTCGTCGGGTTGAATCTATTAAGTCGGATTGTCAAAGTTCGTCTGCATGGTCGTGAAATCGCAGCGGATTATGATTACGAAGAAATCAAAGAAGCTACTGCGAAAGTTGCTGCTGAAAAAGGTGATCAAAATGGATAAACGTTCGCTCTATGATGGATTAAATTCGTTGGAAACTGATTTAGATAGTTCCGTGACACAATTAAGAGAAATTAAAGCAGCACTCCATGAGTTGGTAGAAAAAAATACCACGTTGGAAATCGAAAACCAACGCTTACGGGAGCATCTCCAAGAACTGAATAAGTTAGCAGGAAATACAACTGAAACTGAAAAACAAGAGCTATCAAAATCACGTATGAATTTGGAAAAACTTTATGAAGAGGGCTTCCATGTCTGCAATATTTTATATGGTTCAAGACGTGAAAATGATGAAGAATGTGCCTTTTGTCTTGATGTTATTTATGGGGAACGTACGCGTTAAGTCTAGTGGACACTGCAAATAAAAAGGAAAGGTTTGGTTTGACAGTCAATCGATTGTCAAATCAAACCTTTATCTATTTATAGAACGAAAAAGGAAAATGAGGGATGCGCTATGCAAAAACAGAAAAGTTTTGATAAGCAAACAACAAAAGGAAAATTGTATCTTGTCCCAACACCGATCGGCAATTTAGAAGATATGAGTATTCGTTGTTTAAACATATTGAAAGAAGCAACGGTGATTGCTAGTGAGGACACAAGAAACACACAAAAATTGCTAAATCATTTTGAGATTACAACACCACAAATTAGTTTACACGAACATAATTACAAAGAGCGAATTCCTCAACTGATTACACGATTGCTGAGTGGTGAAACGATTGCCCAAGTTAGCGATGCAGGTATGCCTTCAATTAGTGATCCTGGTCATGAATTGGTTACAGCATGTCTTGAAGAAGAACTGGCAGTGATTGCCTTGCCAGGACCTACGGCAGGAATGACCGCCTTGATTGCCTCGGGTCTTTTACCACAGCCATTTACGTTTTATGGTTTTTTACCAAGAAAGAAAAAAGAACAGAAAGACGTGTTATCAGCATTAAAAGAAGAACGGCCGACACAGATTTTTTATGAGTCCCCCTATCGGATTGCTAAAACGGTCGCAACGTTTGCTGAAGTCTATGGTCAAGAACGCCCCGCTGTGATTTGTCGAGAATTAACGAAACTTCATGAAGAGTATTTGCGTGGTACCTTAGGAGAACTAACAGAATATTTAGCAGAAAATACGCTAAAAGGCGAGTGTTGTTTATTAGTTAGCGGATTTACTGGTGAGAAAGAGACAATAGCAGCAATGCCAGCTATTTCCCTCAAGGAACATGTGCAAGTTTTAATGGAGGAAGAGGGACGGAGTTCAAAAGAGGCAATCAAAGAAGTGGCTAAATTGAGAAATGTAAAAAAACAAGAAGTATATAAAGAATATCATTCCATTTAAAAAAGGAGAGAAACATGAGTAATTTATTGCGAGCAGAAGGCGTGTCTTATCAAGTAAATGGTCGTAGCATTCTTTCTGATATTGATTTGTCATTTGAAACAGGCAGCAATACAACAATTGTTGGTCCTTCAGGTAGCGGGAAAAGTACATTTTTAAAAATTTTATCTTCATTATTAAGTCCTACAGAAGGCGAAATTTTTTATCAAGAAGCGCCAATTACTACAATGCCAATCGAAACATACCGCCAAAAGGTTTCTTATTGTTTTCAGCAGCCAACTTTATTTGGTGAAACCGTGTATGATAATTTATTATTTCCATTTACCGTCAGACAAGAAGCGTTTAATCAGGAAAAAGTCGTGGCATTGCTCCAACAAGTGAAATTGCCCGCTGCTTATCTTGAAAAGAAAATAGCCGAACTCTCTGGTGGTGAGCGACAACGGGTTGCTTTGCTACGAAACATTATTTTTGTACCAGATGTTTTATTATTAGACGAAGTTACAACGGGATTAGATGAAGAAAGCAAACAGATTGTCAATCAATTGTTAAACCAATTAAACAAAGAGCAAGGAGTCACGCTGGTTCGTGTCACGCATGATACCGAAGAAATTCAGCAAGCACAGCAAGTGATTCGTATTGTAGCAGGAAAGGTGGCGCCGACAGATGGATTTAGCAGTTAATAATTTATCCTTATTTTTTTCAGCCATGCTAGTGGTGGTCGCATTAATTATTAGTACTAAAGAAAAATTAGGTTTTACCAAAGATATTATTATTAGTGTGATTCGAGCAGTCATTCAATTAGTCGCAGTCGGCTATTTATTAAAATATGTTTTTCAAGTCAATAACCTGATTTTAACGCTCATCATGGTTTTGGTGATTGTTTCCAACGCAGCCTTTAATGCAAAAAAACGCAGCCAGCAATTACAAAAGGGCTTTTTGATTTCTTTCATTGCGATTGGTTGTAGTACAGGAATTACCATTGGTATTTTGATTTTTTCTGGTTCTATTAAATTTATTCCTTCTCAAATCATTCCTATCAGTGGGATGATTGCCAGCAATTCGATGGTGGCAATTGGTTTATGCTATCGCAATTTAGATACTCTTTTTCAAAACCAACGGCAAGCGGTAATGGAGAAACTAGCATTAGGTGCAACTATCAAACTCGCCTCTTTACCAATCATCCAACAAAGTGTGAAAACCGGGATGGCGCCGACGATTGATTCTGCCAAAACTGTCGGAATTGTTAGTTTGCCTGGGATGATGTCAGGCTTAATTTTTGCGGGCGTTGATCCTGTCCATGCGATAAAATATCAGATTATGGTGACTTTTATGTTGCTATCAGCAACAAGTATTGGTTCAGTGATTGCAACTTATCTTGCCTATAAAGGCTACTATAATCAACAAAAACAATTGGTCGTTTAATTAAAAAGCTGAAAATCTGTGTTTATAACTTCACGGATTTTCAGCTTTTTCTGGTTGAAATAAAGAAGTTTCAATTTGAAAAAGAACGGACGTTCGTATATAATGGAGGGAGGAGGCGAATCAAAATGATGAGCGAATTACGTTTTCCCTTAAAAAAAGATACGTCGAGAAAAATTATACATATAGATATGGACGCGTTTTTTGCTTCAGTTGAAGAACGAGATCATCCAGAGCTAGTAGGACATCCGTTAGTTATTGCGCGCCATCCAAGTGATACTGGGGGCAAAGGAGTGGTGACCACAGCGAATTATATTGCTCGACAGTACGGTATTCACTCGGCTATGAGTGCTCAAAAGGCGTATGAACTATGTCCAAGTGCCATTTTTAAGCCAGGTAATTATCAGAAATATAGTGAAATTTCTCAAGAAATCCGTGAAATTTTTCGCCGCTATACAGATGTGATTGAACCAGTATCTATTGACGAAGCGTATTTAGATGTAACTGAAAATAAGGTCAACAGTAAGTCGGCTATTAAAATTGCGAAAATGATTCAATATGATATTTGGCATGAATTGCAGTTAACTTGCTCGGCAGGTGTTAGTTACAATAAGTTTTTAGCCAAGTTAGCATCAGATTTCCAGAAACCAAAGGGCCTGACGGTTGTCTTACCAGAAGAGGCCGAAGATTTTTTGAAAGCATTACCGATTGAAGATTTCCACGGAATCGGGAAAAAAACAGTGCCCAAAATGCATGAACTAGGGATTTTTACTGGAGCAGATTTATACAAGCAAGATGAGATGACGTTGATTCGGTTATTCGGTAAAATGGGTTATTCATTGTATCGTAAAGTCCGCGGTATCCATGATGCGCCAGTTCAAGTGACTAGAGATCGTAAGTCGGTAGGTAAGGAACATACTTACGGCACCCCTTTAACGACGGAAGAGCAGGTTACGGCTCAATTGAGACAATTAGCAGCAGGGGTTGAGCGTGCATTGCAACGAGTGCAAAAGCATGGAAAAACAGTAGTCCTAAAAGTTCGTTATACTGACTATACGACGATTACGAAACGTGTGACATTACCTGAATATATTTCTAAAAAAGAAGAACTTTTCTATCAAGCGAATTTAATTTGGGAAGATATTTTAGGTTTAGAACAGGGAATCCGTTTATTAGGCATTACTTTAACGAATTTAGATCCACTAGCGTATGAAAACATTGTTTTACCTTTATGGGAAAAAAGTTAGCCCTTTAGACACATCCTCAAGAGATGGCTAAAGGGCTAACTTTTTTAAATTGATTTTTTGATTTGTTCATAAGACGTTTCGGCGTCATGACATTTTTCCCAAATAACAGCTTTGCCAGCAGCAAGTGATTTGGGTACATCAATAATCCGTTGATTACTACTGCCACGAAATTGTAAATTTAAATTACGTTTTGCCAGTTCAAAGCGCCCATCAACTAAAATGTCAATTGAATGGAGTAGTTCAAGCTTATCAGGCGTTTCTAAAAGTAGTTCTTCAAAGGTATACCCAGACCAAGACCAGATATCTTTGGCTGAGCCAAATGTTTCCCGCACACGTTTGACTACACTAAGACAAACATCTGTATTCAGAAAAGGTTCACCACCCAAAAGAGTCAAACCTTGGACATAGTCATGGGACAAATCTTCAATAATTTGATTCATTAAAGATTTTGTAAACGGCGTACCGTAATTGAAATTTTGGACAGCTTTGTTAAAACAACCTTCACAAGCAAAGAGACAGCCACTCACATATAAACTATTGCGTACACCTTCGCCATCAACAAAGTTGAACGCTTTGTAATCGGCAATCTTTTTTTGGCTGTAGTCTTCGGTTTTCCATTCTTGTGGTTTTGGATTACGCATCAGCAAAACTTCTTTCTATAGAATAATCGAGTTTAATTTTTTAAATGTTTCACACGAGAGGAAATTTCTTTGTGACGACCGTGTACCATTGGGCGAGCTTGCGGGTTACCTAAATAACCACAAGTCCGTTTAACAACATCACAAGTCTTAGGATCATGATTGCCACATTCTGGACATTCAAAGCCACGTTCAGTTGGATGGAAGTCCCCTTCAAAACCACAGGCATAACAATGATCAATTGGCGTATTGGTTCCTAAATAGCCAACTTTGTCATAAGCGTAATCCCAGACGGCTTCAAGTGCTTTGGGATTTTGCTGTAACATGGGGTATTCACAGTAGTGGATAAAACCACCAGAACAGTATTTTGGATAATCCTTTTCAAAATCAAGTTTTTCAAAAGGCGTTGGATTTTTGCGTACATCATAATGGAAACTATTTGTGTAATATTCTTTATCTGTAATATTTTCGACGATGCCAAATTTTTCAGTATCTAAACGGCAAAAACGGTCAGTCAAGCTTTCGCTCGGTGTAGAGTAGACACTAAAATGATAGCCGTATTCATTGCCCCAGTTGTCGGCATTTTTTTTCAGTTCTTTTAAAATATCCAGTGTAAAGTTTTTGGCCTCTTGATTGTCCTCCCAAGCACCGCCGTAAAAGGCAGAAGCCACTTCATACAAGCCAATATAGCCAAGTGAAACCGTGGCACGTTTGTTTTTAAACAGTTCATCTACGGCATCCTGTGTAGCTAAACGTTTTCCAAATGCACCATACATGTATAAAATCGGTGCATTCGCTGGTTTAGCTTCTTTAACACGTTCAACCCGATAAACCAAAGCATCTTTAACGATCGCTAAACGTTCATTTAAAATTTGCCAGAACTTTTCTTGGCTTCCTTGCGCTTCTAAAGCGATTCTTGGTAAGTTCAAGGTCACAACGCCTAAATTCATTCGGCCAACATTTACTTCTTCACCTTGTTCGTCTTTCCAGCCTTGTAAAAAGGAACGACAGCCCATTGGTACCTTAAAACTACCTGTTAGTTCAACGATTTTATCATAGTTTAAAACATCAGGATACATGCGTTTCGTTGCGCATTCCAGTGCCAGTTGTTTAATATCGTAATTTGGATCAGTAGGTTGCGCATTGACGCCGCGTTTAATTGTGAAAATTAGTTTTGGGAAAATAGCTGTTCGTTTTTCAATCCCTAAACCATTAATTCGGATTTGTAAAATCGCCCGTTGAATTTCTCGTTCAAACCAGTTGGTACCTAAACCAAATCCCAGAGAAGTAAAAGGGGTTTGTCCATTGGAAGTAAATAAGGTATTAATTTCATACTCAAGACTTTGCATGGCATCAAAAATATCTTTTTTCGTTTTCTTCCGAGCGAATGCTTTTTGGCGTTCTTCTCCTTCAATCCATTCTTGCGCATCTGCTAAATGTTTTTCATAATTACGTTCCGCAAAAGGCGCTAATAATTCATCAATCCGATCGGCAGAGCAACCACCATATTGACTGGAAGCTACATTGGCAATAATTTGAGAAATTTGTGCAGTGGCCGTTTGAATTGATTTTGGTGATTCGACATCAGCGTTCCCAATTTTAAAGCCATTGTTTAGCATGCCTTTAAAATCAATTAAACAGCAGTTTGTCATGGGCGTATATGGATGATAATCTAAATCGTGGTAATGAATGTCGCCTTTTTGATGGGCATTAGCCACGTGTGAAGGCAACATCTTTAAACCAATTGATTTTCCAACAATCCCAGCGGTTAGATCACGTTGCGTATTAAAAACGTCACTGTCTTTGTTGGCATTTTCGTTCACGACAGTCTGATCTTTATTAATTAATTTGCCGATAGATACATTAATATCAGTCGCTTTACTACGCTCAAAATCACGTTGGGTTCTGTAATGAATGTATTCTTCGGCTAAGGCATATTCGTTGTTGGATAGCAGAGTATGTTCCACAATATTTTGAATTTCATAAATTTTTACGTTATTGGTAAAACGTTCGGCAATTTCTCGATTGACATCGGCAACAATCGATTGGACTTTTTGATGTGTCAAAGGAGTGACTTGGTCATGTATTTTTTGTTCAGCTTTGATCAAAGCGTCGTATATTTTTTGATCATCGAAAGTCACTAAACGACCATCTCGTTTGACGACTTTAATTGTTGAGAGATTAACATCCTCGGCTTTTTCATCAGTAATCTTCATCATTTTATCCAGCTCCTTATATCTCGTTAGTAACTATCCTAATACAAAGGTCGGCTAAATTCAATCGATATATTGCGTATTTTTAGTAAAATATCACTAGACAAACACTATATATTGTGCTTGTGCTGTTTTGAAAAAATATGAAAACAAATGAAGAAAAGGATTGAGCAAATTTTTTTGTGTGAAAAAAATTCTTTGTCCAAATTAAAAAACAGCAAAGAGTTTTTTGCCAAATTGCTAAAAGCAACACTAAAAAATAACAATTATTAAATAATAATTGTTTGCGGATTTATTCACGAAATGCCAATTATTCTTTGACTACCGAACGATATTGTAAGATAAAACGATGTTCATTCAGATTTTTTCTTGGTAAAATAAGAGTAATAACAAAACGTTGGAGCGAGAAAAATGAAAAAAATTGTAGAAGTAAACCATGTCAGCAAGACATATGGTCGTTTAAATAATAAAACAGAAGTATTAGATAATATTTCGTTTACCGTTGATGAAGGCGAATTTGTGGGGATTATGGGTCCCAGCGGTGCTGGGAAATCGACACTGTTGAATGTCTTATCCTCGATTATTTTGCCAACCGCAGGAATCGTGCGCATCGCCGGACAAGATATTTTAAAAATGCGAGATAATCAATTAAGTGATTTTCGAAGAAACGAAATGGGGTTTATTTTTCAATCGTTTAACCTAATTGATACGTTAAATGTGAAGGACAATATTCTGTTGCCTTTAGCTGTAGAAAAAGTTTCATTAGAAGAAATGGATAAACGTTTGTTACATGTGACTTCGATTTTGGGGATTCAGGAGCTTTTATCTGCTTATCCACCAGAGATATCTGTGGGACAAAAACAACGGGTAGCAGCTGCTCGTGCTTTGATTACGAACCCTAAAATTATTTTTGCAGATGAACCAACTGGCTCGCTGGATTCAAAATCAGCAACAGAATTGTTGAAATATTTAGCTGAAATTAATCTACATGATGATGCCACAATTTTGATGGTGACACATGACCCGTACACGGCCAGTTTTTGCAATCGCATCTTATTCATTAAAGACGGTGCGATTTTCTCAGAAGTTGTTCGTCAAGGATCACGTAAGGAATTTTTTAATCGTGTGATAGATATGCAAGCAACGATTGGTGGAGGCGGGCGCGCAAATGATTTTTAAACTATCATTAAAAAATTTAAAAGCTCATGTACCTAACTATCTGGTTTATTACATTAGTATGACTTTTGCAGCGGTCGTTTATTATTGTTTCCGTGCGATTGCTTACAACCAGCCTCTTGTCGCAGGTGCAGGCCGTGATATCGAAATTAAGCGATCTTTAGGACTTGGTAGTACCTTAGTCACCATTATTATTTTGGGCTTTATGTTGGCAGCAAATCGTTTTTTTATAGGAAAACGTAGCCAAGAAATTGGCTTGTATCGATTAATTGGCTTGAGAAAGAGCCAAGTTTCACTAATTTTTTTAGTGGAAAATTTAGTTTTAGGCTTTGTTTCACTAATTAATGGGATTATTTTAGGAGTGATTTTCACCAAGTTGTTTTCAATGATTTTAGCCAAAGTTATGTTTTTAGAAGTGCCCAGTTTCTTCTATATTTCTTGGCGTTCCGTTATTGAAACCGGTGTAGCTTTTGCATTTATGATTTTGATTGTCTGCTTAAGAAGTATTTGGATGATTTATCGTTATCCATTGTCGCAGCTTATGCACCAAGAAAAAATTGGTCAAATTAATTATAGTCGTTTAACGAAACGGCGGCAGTTTCTAGGTATTTTAGGACCTATTTGTTTACTGGCTGGTTATTTTATTGCGTTTGATTTTCGGAATTTAGCGACAGGTATTGTGTATAAACAATTAAATGATTCATTGGATATCTCGATTCCAATGATTATTACATTGACGCCTTTTATCATTTTGGGTCTATGTGTGGTGGGAACTTATTTATTTTTCCGTTATACCATGTATTTTATCATTCGCTTATTTAATCATAGAAAAAAATGGTATTACCAAGATTTACGCATGATTACTTTAGGCAATGCCAAACGCTACTTATTTAAAAGTAGCAAAACACTCACTGGTTTGACCTTGTTAATTGCGACAGCCTTGAGTGGGATTGGCGTGATGGTTTTTGTGTATACGATTAGTATGCACACGGTCAACAGTGATGGCCCCGTGGACTTTTTAGTTTCACAGGAAAGCTATCCTAAATTGAAGAAAGTTCTCGATGAAGCGAAGGACACCAAAATAAAAAATGAAGTGACACTTTCTTATAAAATTACTGGAATTGAACGCAGTTTGCGAATTGGTCAAGCGCAAGAGGAACAAGAAACGATTGAAGCAGTTAATGTTTTATCTTTCTCCAATTACCGCAACTATCAAAAAATTAATCCTTATT
Source organism: Enterococcus sp. AZ011 (assembly GCF_050548355.1). Taxonomy (NCBI): domain Bacteria; kingdom Bacillati; phylum Bacillota; class Bacilli; order Lactobacillales; family Enterococcaceae; genus Enterococcus; species Enterococcus sp. AZ011. The sequence goes on along the minus strand of NZ_CP172959.1, from coordinate 2,256,558 downwards.
TAAACGATTTACATTTAAAAAATGACCAAAGTGTTATCTATATGGATAGCTTTACCAATATTTTAAGTGGTATGTCTCGTTATGAATCGAAACTGCAATTTGTTGAAGGAGAGAAGGCACAACTGCAACAAGTGCTGCCTAACTATCTAGGCAATTTTTTATTGCAATATTCCTTACCAACGATTGTCGTTTCCGATGCCCTTTATCAGAAAGTGACAAAAAATTCCATTCAGTATCAGATTAACGCCGTAAATGTTGACACGAAAAGCCGTGAAAAACTTTATGAAGCCGTAAATAAACAGATTGCCACAGAATGGCAAGCGCCAATTTTGTATAAGTATGAAAAAAATAACCAGCAGTTGAGTGGTTTTGCCAAACAAATGCCTAACGAAGAGGTAAAGAATACGCAAGATGATGTCACAGAAACTTGGCGGCTAAATATGAATGATCGCTACGCCTCTTTACGCTATGAACGAAAAATTAACGGCTTGACTTTATATGTCTCCATGTTTGTGGCAATTTTAGCGTTGTTTATTACGGGCAGTATTTTGATGTTACGACAACTCTTTTCAGCTGTAAGTGAGCGTCAAGATTACGTGACTTTAAAACGGATGGGTGTTTCTAGTAAAGCGATAACTAAGCAAATTTATCGACAGAATAGTTTGATTTTCTTTCCGCCGATGGTCATTGGGATTTTGCATACCACCTTTGCCATTTATTTGTTAAGCCAATTTATTAAGAGTCCAGGATATTTGTTAGTATATCTTTCTTGTGGAATCTTAATAATTGTTTATCTAATTTTTTATATTTTAACGTCTGCCATTTATGCGCGGATGATTCGACACATCCATTTTTAAAAAACTGTAAAAGCCGTTGTGAAGCGGTTTTTACAGTTTCTTTATGCGAAAAAATTATGAGAGTTCCGTTTATGAAAATCATGAAAATTTAAGAAGTGACGAAATTGTTAGTTTTTTTATTAAATTGTAAGAAATTTCAATGGACTTTGCTGAAATATAGCATAAAATAATGGATAGCGATTAACCTTAGGAGGTGAATGATAATGAAAACAACTTTTCAGAAAATTCTCAATAACGAAAGTCTTAAATTCATCGGTAAAACGTTATTTTATTCTTTCATTGTCATTGCATTAATTTATCTTTATCATTACAAGAATATCAATGGAGGAACCTTCATTTATAACGAGTTTTAAGGAGGCGGCTATACATGGAAAAAGTAATTAATATGATTCAAACGATTGATGAATGGGCACGTAAAGAACCCCAACGGCCTGTTTATTTAACCGAAGAAAAAGTCTCTACGTATGGAGAGTTAAAAGAAAAGTCAGACAATCTAGCCGCTTATTTAGCTGAGCTGAAAACGGACAAGTCAGCGATTGTCGTATATGGAGAATTAGATTTTGAAATGATTGTGAGTTTTTTAGGCGCATCGAAAGCTGGTTTTAGCTATATCCCCATTGATGCACATACACCAAAAGAACGCATTGAACTAATTCTAAACGTAGCCAAACCAACCGCAGTGATTGCTGTGCATGAATGGCCTGAGTTAGCCACTGAAGTGCCAGTAATTACGGCGGAAGAATTAACAGAAATGATGATACATGCACCCCGGCATGCGCCTGCGTTAATACCTGTCACAGGAGCAAGTAATTACTATATCATTTTCACTTCAGGGACAACTGGCGTACCAAAGGGTGTGCAAATCAGCCATGATAATTTAGTTAGCTTTACGAATTGGTTGTTGCAAGATTTTGGTTTAGAAGAAGGGGCCCGCTTTTTAGCACAGGCACCTTATTCGTTTGATTTATCGGTGATGTCTATTTATCCCGCATTGGCGTTAGGCGGCTCATTAACTCCGTTACCCAATGAAATCATTAACGATTTTAAACAATTATTTACGCGTTTGCCACAATTAACAATCGACGTCTGGGTTTCAACACCGTCCTTTATTGAATTGTGTCTAATGGAACCAAGCTTCGATGGTGAACATCTACCAGCACTGCGCACGTTTTTATTCTGTGGAGAAGAATTACCAAAACCAACGGCTGAGAAATTAGCCGCTCGTTTCCCAACTGCGCATATTTATAATACGTATGGGCCGACAGAAGCGACTGTAGCGATTAGTGCCATTGAAATCACTCAAGAAGTTTTAAAAAGTGTTCAACGTTTACCAATCGGGTATGTGAAAGAGGATACGCAAATTTATATTATGGAAGGCATGTCAAAATTACCTGCAGGTGAAATTGGTGAAATCGTCATTGCTGGACCAAGTGTTTCCAAAGGCTATCTAAATAATCCTGCGAAAACAGCTGAAGCTTTTTTCCAATTAGATGGCGTACCAGCTTATCGCACAGGCGATGCTGGAAAGTTAGTCGATAACCTATTGCAGTATGAGGGACGCTTAGATTTTCAAATTAAATTGCATGGCTACCGCATTGAGTTAGAAGAAGTGGATCATCACTTAACGAATGTTTCCTACGTGAAACAAGCAGTCGTTGTGCCGAAATATCAAGGAAATAAAGTCCAACAATTAATTGCCTATGTCGTTCCGCAAGCACATGAATTTTCAAGTGATTTTCAATTAACTAAGGCAATTAAACAAGAATTAGCCACGTTGACAATGGACTATATGATTCCGCAAAAATTTGTATATGTTGAACAATTACCTTTGACAAGTAATGGTAAAATTGATCGGAAAGGGTTGATGAATGAGGTGAATGCCACATGATGAATTTTCCTCATATGATTCCCTATAATGCACCGTATTACTTTGTTCTGCTAATTGCGGCCTTGTTGCCGATGATTTTAACTTTAGCCATTAAAGGGACACGTTGGCCTTGGTACCAAACACTCGTGACACTGGTCTTTCTATATATCAGTTTTGGTGGCGAATTTTGGCAACAAGGAGTCGCTCTGATTGTATATGTTATTTATCAAACGTTACTAACGTGGGGCTATGCGGCTTATCGAAAAAATAAAAATGCAGGTTGGGTCTTTTATCTGGCTGTCTTTTTAGCTATATTACCGCTTGTTTGGGTGAAAGTTTCTCCCTTCATGACAGGCAAAACAACCTTACTTGGCTTTTTAGGGATTTCTTATTTAACCTTTAAAGCGGTCCAAGTGGTCATGGATTTACGGGATGGCGTAATGAAAGAATATCATCCGTTTCGTTACATTCAGTTTCTCTTGTTTTTCCCGACTATTTCTTCAGGACCCATCGATCGTTATCGGCGCTTTGAAAAAGATTTGAAAAACCCGCCGAGTGCGGAGAAATATTTAGACTTTTTAGAAAAAGGAATTTTTTATTTATTTCTAGGATTTTTATATAAGTTTATTATCAGTCATTATCTTGGTGGTGTCTTTTTACCACATGTGGAAAAAATGGCCTTGGCACAAGGTGGTTTATCCTGGTGGACAGTCGGCTATATGTATAATTACAGTTTGTATCTATTCTTTGATTTCGCAGGCTATAGTTTACTGGCCGTTGGCACAAGTTATTTAATGGGCTATGATACACCAATGAACTTTAACAAACCGTTTCTAAGTTGGAATATTAAAGAATTCTGGAATCGTTGGCACATGACCTTATCTTTTTGGTTCCGTGATTACATTTACATGCGCTTAATGTTTTTCTTAATGAAAAAGAAAGTCTTTAAAAGTCGGATCGTGACTTCTAATATTGGTTACTTTGCGTTGTTCTTAATCATGGGCATTTGGCATGGATTAACGTGGTTCTACATCGCTTATGGGCTCTACCATGCAACACTAATTTGTGTAACAGATGCTTGGCTACGTTTTAAGAAAAAACATAAAGACAAGATACCATCAAACAAATTTACACATGCATTTGCAGTCTTTTTAACTTTCCAAGCGGTTTGTGTCAGCTTCCTGATTTTCTCAGGATTTTTAGACAAACTATGGTTTAAATAAATAAAAATAAAAATATAAAGGGGCAATTTATAATGAACATTCAAGAAACAGTATTAAACATTTTAGAAGATATTACAGGAACAGACGAAGTTGTGAACAATCAAGACATTCAATTATTTGAAGAAGGATTATTGGACTCTTTAGCGACGGTTCAATTATTAGTAGAAATTGAAGGACAATTAGGAATCCAAGTTCCTGTATCAGACTTTGACCGTGAAGTATGGGGAACACCAAAACAAATCATTCAACAAGTGGAAGCTTTACAATAATGTCTAGAAAAAAACGACTAATCAGAATCTTAGGTCCAGTGCTTTGTTCAGCGGTCTTGGTTGCAGTGTTCTTTTTTGCACCGTTCAGAATCAATTTAACTTCCGAAAAAACGTTGAAGGAAGCATCAACGTCAATGGCACCGAACGTTTTAAAAGGCAATGTGATTAAAAACAAAGCAGTGGCTTCTGGTAAATATGTTCCTTTTTTTGGCTCTTCTGAATTAAGTCGATTTAGTGCTTTCCACCCTAGTGTGCTCTCTGAAAAGTATCAACGGAACTACCGACCGTTTTTACTAGGAGAAGCGGGCACACAGTCATTAACCCAAGCGATGGTCATTCATTCGATGGGCGATGCGATTGCCAATAAGAAAGCGGTCTTTATTTTATCTCCGCAATGGTTTGTCAAAAAGGGTGTACCTAATGATAGTTTTGGTGCACACTATTCACAATTACAAACCTATCAATGGTTAGCTAATTTAACCGAATTAACCAGCGGTGACCAATATCTAGCACAACGTTTGACCAAATTTCCAGTTGTTCAAAAAGACAAAGTCTTAATGGAAACCTTGGCAAATCTGCAGGCAGGGCAACTTCCCCAACGCTCTCAACGAGATTATTTTATAATGAATCTCCGTTTCTTGAATCGTGAAGATGAATTGTTTAGCCAAATTGGCATGGTTAGCAGAGAACCAATTGTTGAAAAAGATATGAAACAATTACCTGCTACTTATAATTTTAATGAATTAGATCAGCTAGCTGGAAAAATTGCGGCAAAAGCCATTAATAATAATAAATTTGAAATTAGTAACGGTTTTTATCGCCAACGGATTAAACCAGTTTTACCGAAATTAGCTCATTCACAAAAGAAATGGGATTATCGTTTTTCTCCAGAATATGGTGATTTCCAAGCTGCGTTAGAACAGTTAGCAGAAAAAAATGTCGATGTTTTATTTGTAATCCCACCTGTTAACAAACGTTGGTCGGACTATACGGGCTTGTCACAAGATATGTTGCAACAAGTAGCACGCAAGCTGAAATATCAACTTCAAGAGCAAGGCTTTACTAACATTGCTGACTTCTCAACATGTAGTAATGAACGCTACTTTATGGCGGACACGATTCATTTAGGTTGGCGTGGTTGGCTCGCTGTTGATCGTCAAGTAGATGAATTTATGAAACAACCTGCGTCTAAAAAGTTAGCGTATCAAATTGATGATCGTTTTTATCAGACAGATTGGCAACAACAAAATCCATTGGTCTTACCTCAATTTTAAGAAGGCAAGATGGATCAAGTACCAATTATCTGAAGCGGACTAGAAGCGCTTCGTAACAATGAAAATAGCCTGTACCTGCCGTTGAATAACGAGCGTGCAGGCTGTTTTTTCGTTTATTTTTAGTGGAGAACGTTGCTCAATTTATTTTTTGTAAGTATTTTTTTAGTTCGTGGTATAATGGATAAAATTGGTTTTTGAGGGGAGTTATTTTTATGGATGCAAAAGAAGAAAAAATGTTAATTGATTTAACAAGTGCTAAAGGGATTGCTGGGAATGAAGACGAAGTACGTTCGTTATTTAAAAAGTATGCAGCACCGTATGCGGATAAATTTTTATATGATGGCCTTGGCAGTATTATTGCAAAAAATGTTGGTGATAAAGAAGGACCAAAAGTCTACATTTCTGGGCATATGGATGAAGTCGGTTTCATGGTTACCCAAATCACAGAAAAAGGCTTTTTAAAATTTCAAACTGTTGGTGGTTGGTGGGGGCAAGTGATGTTGGCCCAACAAGTTCAGATTAAAACCACGACTGGTAAGGTTTACCATGGTGTCATTGGGTCTAAACCACCGCATGTGTTAACAGCGGAAGTTCGTAACAAACCCTATGAGATTGCAGATATGTTTATTGATATTGGTGCAAGTAGCGATCAACAAGTTGCAGAATGGGGGATTCATCCAGGGGATATGGTGACACCATATATTGACTATCGTCGCATGAATGATACAAAATTTTTATTGGCAAAAGCGTGGGATAACCGAATTGGTACGGCCGTTTCATTAAAAGTTTTAGAAAATTTAGCGACAGAAGGGCACCCCAATATTTTATTTGCAGGCAGTGATGTGCAAGAAGAAGTGGGGCTACGCGGTGCGCAAACAAGTACGCATCTTGTGAATCCAGACATAGCGTTTGCTTTAGACACAGGAACAGCTGGTGACACACCAGGAATGACACCTAAAGAAGCCGACTCTGTTTTAGGTGAAGGGCCACAAATTTTGATTTATGATGCATCAATGATTCCGCATAAAAAATTACGTGATTTTGTTATTCAAGTGGCGGAAGAAAATAACATTCCCTTCCAATATACAGTGATTACAGGGGGAGGTACGGATGCTGGCCGCATGCATTTAACGCGCAACGGGATTCCATCATTAGCCATCACGGTGCCTGTTAGATATCTGCATTCACATACCTCAGTTATTCATGAAGATGATTATTTCAACACAGTCAAATTAGTCACAGAAGTGGTGAAACGTCTAGATAAAGAAACAGTCGCTAAATTGACTAGTTATTAGTTTCAGAAAGGATGGAATGAATGAAAAGTTTAGTAACAAATTCGCAACATCGTGCCAATGCTCGCAGAGCTCTTGATGGGCAATGGGGGATCATGGCTTGGTTAACTTTCTTAGGAGTGGTTTTACAGAGCTTCTTAACATCGATTGTGCAAAATTTATTTTCTGGTGAAAATCAAGTTTTTCAAAGTAGTTTTGCCGCAGTATTACTGCAAATTTTTGTTTTATTCGCGTTAAGTTATGCGCTATATTACGCAGCCTTGAAGGTGTTGCGTGGTGAAAAGGTGCGGGTCAATATTTTAATGAGTGTTTTTCAAGGAAAATATTATGGTCCGCTATTTGTGGTCAACCTACTTCAAAAAGTACTTGAACGTGTAATTGGTTTGTTATTTTTGTTACCAATTTTATTTGGGGCAGGGACAACCTTGTATTTCAAATTGATGTTTAATACAGTTACACCAGAGGAAATCCAAGCCTTTTTCTTAAATGATTTTTCCTTTTTCCTAGCGTTTGGTGTTGCCACTATCTTGATCTTTTTAATTGGTTTATTTGTGAGTGGCGTTTTTCAATTTGCTGTGTGGCTACGTTTTGATAATCCAGAACTGCCAATTATGATGGCGTTGAAACAGGCGTTATATTTAATGAAAAATCGTTTTTGGCAATATTTATGTTTACAATTTTCTTTTATTGGTTGGTATATTGTGGGCTTTTTAGCTATTGGTATCGGTCTATTATGGGTGATTCCTTATAACTATGTAGCGTTAGCTAGTTTTTATCAAACTGCCTTAGAAGAAAAAGGTTTAGCCGAAGAATAAAAAAGAAGCTTGAATCCTTCGTTATCTCGACAAAGGGTTCAGGTTTTTTCTTTGGTCTTTTTGTGAAAATTTAAGCGTTTTAACCTCGTTTTTCCGTTATTTTATGGTAACATGGAAGTATCGTATTGAAGGAGGTTGTCCACACATGAAATTGACTGTCTTAGGCTGTTTAGGTGCTTATCCATACAAAGGAGAAGGAACGAGTTCCTATTTGTTAGAATCTGAAGGCTTTCATTTGCTTATTGATGCAGGCAGTACGACATTAGTGCGTTTAGAAAACTATCTAGATCCATTGAAATTAGATGCTGTCATTCTGTCGCATTACCATCATGACCATATCGCAGATTTAGGTGTTTTACAATATTATCGTCAGCTTTATCCAACGCTGGAACCGACGCCTATTTTGCCAATATATGGCCATACACAAGATCAAATGCATTTCAAAGAACTAACGCTTCCTAACGTTTCCGAAGGGAAAGAGTATTTTGAAGCAGAAGAGTTGGCAGTAGGACCATTTTTAATTACTTTCATGGAAACGATTCATCCTGTCACTTGTTACGCGATGCGGATTGTTGAAAAAGCGACTGGCAAAGTCTTTGTCTTTACAGGAGACTCTGGTTACTTAGCAAGTTTTGAAGACTTTGCAAAAGACGCTGATTTATTCTTAGCGGATACGTACTTATTTGAAGGTAATGAACGACATCATGCACACTTTACGTCAAGAGAAGCGGGTGAAATTGCCAAAGCAGCACAAGTCAAACAATTGATGTTGACCCATTTACCACAACATGGGTCATTGGAACAACTACGGGAAGAAGCGCAAAACTATGCTGGAACGGAAATTCCAGTGACATTAGCCCAACCAGATTTAACAGTTGAGATTTAAAAAAGTAACTATACCAAGGGAGAGAACCGATTGTGATTTTTGTACCGAATGAAAATAATGACCCACGAGTGAACTTAGCAATTGAAACATATTTGTTAACAGAAATGCCTTTAGATGAGCCCATTCTTTTATTTTACATTAACGAGCCGTCAATCATTATTGGCCGTAACCAAAATACAATTGAAGAAATTAACAAAGAATATGTAGATGAGCACGGCATTCATGTTGTTCGTCGCTTAAGTGGCGGCGGCGCCGTTTATCATGATCATGGTAATTTGAATTTTAGTTTTATTATGCCAGATGACGGCAACTCTTTCCGTGATTTCGCAAAAGTTACCCAACCAATTATCCAAGCATTGCAGGACTTAGGCGTTGAAGGTGCCGAATTAAAAGGGCGCAATGACCTAGTGATTAATGATATGAAGTTTTCAGGAAATGCGATGTACGCTACCAACGGCCGCATGTTTGCGCATGGAACCTTAATGTTTGATAGTGATATTGATGAAGTTGTAAATACATTGAAAGTACGGAAAGATAAAATCGAATCTAAAGGTATCAAGTCTGTTCGTTCACGGGTAACAAACATTAAACCATTTTTATCTGAAGATAAACAAGAGATGACAACGGAAGAATTCCGCCAAGAAATTCTTTTGAAAATTTTCGGCGTAGATTCGATCGACCAAGTTAAAACGTATGAATTAACTGATCAAGACTGGGCGGCTATTAACAAAATTTCAGAGCAATACTATCGCAATTGGGATTGGAATTATGGTAAATCACCTGCATTTAACTTAGAACGTCGCCATCGTTTTCCAATTGGTTCAATTGAAATGAAAATGAATGTGGCGGATGGTGCCATTCAAGAAATTAAAATCTTTGGGGACTTCTTTGGGCTTGGTGAAATTAAAGATGTTGAAGATATTTTAACCGGCGTGAAATATGATAAAGCTTCTTTAGAAGAAGCCATTGATCAAATTGACGTTAAAAAATACTTTGGCAATATCGAAAAAGAAGATTTGCTTGGGTTAATTTATTAAAAAAAAAAGACAGCCGTTTCAAACGGTTGTCTTTTTTCTAGCTAAAAATAATTTTTAGCTTTTAGAAAGGTAGTGCTATGTGCAAAATCGTCGAAACGATTTTTATCAGGGAGCTATCAAATAGCTCGCCTGCATATGTACTTGAACCAAGTCAAGTCCGGGAATTTGGTTATGTGCTTCACTATAAATCACTATCTGTAAAGAGTATACAAGATTTCCTTTCTTTTGTGATATCAAATTTTTACAGACAAAGTAGTAAAATTTGACGTTTCTTATTTTAGCAAGGTTACAGGCTTGTTTTGGGGCTTGAAATAGCAAGAATTAATAGTGATTTAAGGGAAAATATTAACATATGTAGAAATATTTTTATAAGAAATAACGAGAAAAAATCAATAGGTATGTTCTTGAGGGCTACTTTTTGACGTTTTCTGAATAAAACTTAATAAAAAATAGCAGAAACAAAGAAAAAATGTGCTTACAAGAAGTAATCCGCACTTAGCTAGGAAGTTAAGAATGTGCATGTTATTTTCAAACAAATACTAAGAATCCTATTTCAATCCTTTACAGAGGAACAAGGACTTCGTATAATAAAGGGACGAAAAGGAGCGAAAGTGATGAGAAACGAAATGATGCATCGACCAGTCGTTAAACCAGAATTGGTTGAGTATATGCGTACAAAACAAAAGAAACTTCCCGGAGAATTAGGTGCCGTGGAGGCAGAAGCCAATGAAGCAGGGGTACCGATTATTCCACACGAAACAGTAGTTTTTCTACAATTTTTGCTAGGACAACTAAAGCCCAAAAATATTTTAGAAATCGGGGCAGCAATTGGTTTTTCTTCAAGCTTGATGGCCCAATTTGTCGGTGAAGATGGTCACGTGACCACGATTGATCGTTTTGACGTAATGATAAAAAAAGCGAAGAAAACCTACCAACGCCTAGACTTAGAAGAAAAGGTCACTCTTTTAGAAGGACAAGCAGCTGAGATTCTGCCAACGTTGGAAGGACCTTATGACTTTATTTTTATGGATAGTGCCAAATCAAAATACATTGAATTTTTACCTGAATGTTTACGGTTGCTACCAGTTGGCGGCGTTTTGATGGTGGATGATGTATTTCAAGCTGGGACAATTTTAGACCCTGCTGAGGAAGTACCGAAAAAAAATCGAGCGATTCATCGTAAATTAAACCAATTTTTAGATGTAGTCATGGCGCACCCTGATTTAACTTCTACTTTAGTTCCTCTTGGTGATGGAGTTATTTTAATTACCAAAGAGAAAGAAACGATTATTTTAGATAGTTAAAGAATGTCTTCACAAAAAGAAAGCGAATCATTAAAAAGCAAGTTCTTTTAATGATTCGCTTTCTTTTTTATGTTATTTAAAAAGTTATCTCGCTATTTCTAATTGAGAATGATAATCATAAAATTCTCAATATGACAGTATTATGTGTTAATAAAACCTCTTTTGTTTATAATTATTCTATTGACGGAATAATTATAAACTGTTATCCTTAAAGAGTAAAAAAACAGAGGAGGAACGACAATGAATTTAATTAATCAAAAACTTTTTGACTTTGAATGTGATGCCTATCACGATGGTGAATTTACACGAGTATCAACAGAAGATATTTTAGGAAAATGGAGTATTTTCTTCTTTTATCCAGCTGATTTTTCTTTCGTGTGTCCTACGGAATTAGGGGATATGCAAGAGCATTATGCGCATTTACAGGAATTAAATTGTGAGGTTTACTCTGTTTCAGAAGATAGTCATTATGTGCATAAAGCATGGGCTGACGCTACAGAAACGATTGGAAAAATTAAATATCCAATGTTAGCCGATCCCAACGGTCAACTTGCTCGTTTCTTTGGCGTTTTAGATGAAGCTTCTGGAATGGCTTACCGTGCTTCATTTATTGTGAGTCCAGAAGGTGAGATCAAATCTTATGAAATCAACGACATGGGTATTGGTCGTAATGCTGAAGAACTTGTTCGTAAATTAGAAGCTTCTCAATTTGTAGCAGAACATGGTGATAAAGTTTGTCCAGCCAATTGGCAACCAGGAGAAGAAACGATTGCGCCAAGCTTAGATTTAGTTGGTAAAATTTAAATTCGCTTTGTAAATAGAGGTCAAAGAGTTGGATAAAACAGAGAAAATGTTTTGTTCAGCTCTTTTTCTGAAACACAGAAGAAAGAGGAGAAGCAAGTGACAGAAGAAATCTACGATTTGATTATTATTGGTGGCGGCTCAGCTGCTTTATCTGCAGGTATCTATGCAGGTCGCGCAATGATGGATACCTTAATTATTGAAAAAGACAAAATTGGTGGACAAGTAACGACGACTTCTGAAATTGTGAACTATCCAGCGATTCGTCACACAACAGGTCCAGAACTAATGGAAGAAATGCGCATTCAAGCACAAGACTTCGGTGTAGCTTTTACAAAAGACGAGATTATTGATGTTGATTTTAGTCAAACGATAAAAACTGTTCAATCGGCGAGTCAAACCTACCAAGCATATGCAGTATTGATTGCGACAGGGGCCTCTGCTCGTAAAATTGGTTTCCCTGGTGAAAGTGAATTTACAGGACGCGGCGTGGCCTATTGTTCTACTTGTGATGGGGAGTTTTTCCAAGGCCTAGATATTTTTGTGATTGGTGGCGGTTATGCAGCAGCGGAAGAGGCCGTTTATTTGACACGTTACGGTAAATCAGTAACGATGATTATCCGAGAACCTGATTTTACATGTGCAAAATTAACTGCGGAGGCGGCTAAAAATCACCCGAAAATTAAGATTGTTTATAACACAGAAGTGAAAGAAATTACGGGAGATGATTTTGTCCGAAAAGCTGTGTTTGTCAATAACCAGACGGGAGAAGAAACGGTTTATGAAGCACCAAAAGACAGTACATTTGGCCTGTTTGTTTTTGCTGGAAATAAACCAAGTACAGAAATTTTTGAAGGAAAAATTGCCTTAGACCGTGGGTATGTGCCAACAACTGAAAATATGGAAACCAATATTCCCGGAGTTTATGCAGCAGGAGATTTACGAATAAAAGAATTACGTCAAATTGTGACGGCGGTTGCAGACGGTGCAATTGCCGCCACTCATGCGCAACGTTACGTGACAGAACAAAAAACACAGGCGGGCCAACCGATTGTAACGAAGCGAATGACTGAACGATTAGCTAATCAATCTGCCCCTGAAACAAACAGTCAGCAATCAAAAGAAAAACAGCCAGCGAAAGTTACTGGTAAGCATCAGTGGTTCCCAGAAAGTATGCGCCAACAATTAAGCGTTATTTTCGCTAAACTAACCAAAAAAGTGACATTGCTTCAGTTTTTGGATGCAAGTGATGAAAAATCATTGGAACTTCAATCATTCTTAACAGAATTTGCAAGTCTGGATCAGAAGATTACTTTAGAAACGATTTTGAAAGATACTGAGCCAGCCAAAGAATTGCTGTATGGGATTGAAAAAATGCCTAGCGTTGTGCTCTTAGATACGGCAGGAAACTATACAGGAATTAAATTTAGTGGTATTCCTAGTGGCCATGAAGTAAACTCGTTGGTTTTGGCGGTTTATAATGTCGGCAGCGAGGGGCAGCCGTTAGAAGCAAGTCTGCAAAAGAACATACTTGCATTGCCAAAAAGAAAAATAGAAATCTTTGTTTCACTAACATGTCATTTCTGTCCCGATGTCGTGGCGGCTTGCCAACGTATTGCATCAATTAATCCTCATGTGGAAGCAGAAATGGTGGACATTAGTCTATTTCCAGAGTTGAAAAAAGAAAAGAAAATTATGAGCGTTCCAGCAATGCTGATTGATGGCGAACAAATGATTTTTGGTTCAAAAACAATGACCGAAATTATTGAAGCCTTGGCTTAAAAGAGGCGGAAAAAGTAATTAACCTAAAGAACCTAAGTCATTCAAAAAAGTGAGAAATACGTCGAGATGACGTATTTCTCACTTTTTTCGCATAGTTAGTCAAGTATCTCTTTTGATTAGGCGATTGAGTTTCCTAAAAAGAATTAAAAAGACACAACAGCAAATGAACAACAGGCTTCCTGTTAGTGGTAAAAAGACATCTTGCATGTAGCTATTGATATGCATTAAACCAGGTACCTCGCTGAAAAAATCATGGATAAACTGTTGAATGAGCTTATTAGCTAGAAAAGCAGCTAAAGGCAAAACAAAAATCAAATAATAGAGGGGTTGTAAGGCATAGCTAATTAAAATTTGTAATTTTGTCGTACCTAAAAGAGCTAAGATCAGTAAGTCGTTTTTTTGCTCTAAAAAAGTTAGGAAGAAAGCTCGGCAAATATAACTAATCAGGAAGAAAAAGAGTGTTCCAGCGCTGATTCCAGCCAAACCTCTGAAAATTTTCAAGGGAGGAATCACTGCATAATTATCAAGAAGAATCATTTGTGAAAGCCATCGAGAAAACAACAAAGTCAATAATAGAGCAGAAAAAGTCAGAAAACTAATAATAAAGATAAGAATCAACGTACTAAATTGGTTTTTTGAGCGCCACGTATTTTTAAGAGAGTCTGTGAATAAGTAAAGAATCGAATACATCATCGCGTCCTTTCTGAAAAATTTTTGGTCTAGAGGAAAAGTTATGTAAAAGAAAAGACGTTATCTCCTGCCAACTAGCCACTGAAAGAGATAACGCCTTCGCTGGAAACAAGAACTGGATTATTTCACCAATACTAATTTTTTTAAAGGTTCAACCCCAAATCGTTGTTCTTGCTGTAAAAGAATTTCGGCACAAGCGCGGCTATCTTCTAAAGCATCATGATGATTATTTAAAGTGATATTGAGGTTTTCACAAACGGTATTTAATTTATGATTAGGAAATTCAGGAAACAGTTTGCGACTCGTTTTGACTGTACATAAAGAAAGGTAATTAGGTTGTTCTAAGCCATAGTAATCTAAACAGCCAGCCAAAACACTACAATCGAAACTTGCATTGTGAGCGACCACTAACCGATTTGGTTGAAAACAATGCTGAATTTGTTGCCAGACTTCAGGGAATTTGGGCGCATTGGCAACATCTGATTCATGAATGCCGTGAATTTGCGTATTTCGCCAGAAAAAAGGTGTTTCTGGTTTGATTAACGTGTAAAATTCATCCACAATCCGACTATTTTCTACTTTAACAATTGCAATGGAACAGGCACTATGTTTATCATAACTAGCTGTTTCAAAGTCAAAAGCGTAAAAGTTCATTAAAAAAACTCCTTTCAACGCGTTGAGTAACACTTAAAAATCAAGTACAACTTCCACTGGACAATGATCACTACCAAGAATATCTGTATGGATTTTAGCACTGACTAAACGTTCATTCAAGGATTCTGACACAACGAAATAGTCAATCCGCCATCCTGCGTTATTTTTTCGTGCGTTAAAGCGATAACTCCACCATGAGTAGATGCCTTCAGCTTCTGGATAAAAATAACGGAATGTATCAGTGAAGCCACTGTCTAATAACTCAGTAAATTTTTGCCGTTCTTCAGGCGTGAATCCCGCATTTTTTTGATTGGTTTTCCAATTTTTTAAATCAATCTTTTGATGAGCTACGTTTAAATCACCGCAAAGAATGACGGGTTTTTCTTGATTTAATTCGTTTAAATAGGCACGAAAAGCATCTTCCCATGTCATTCGATAAGCTAAACGCTTTAGTTCAGCTTGTGAGTTTGGTGTGTAGCAAGTGACCATGAAAAATTCTGGATATTCTAAAGTGATCACGCGGCCTTCTTGATCGTGAGCCTCGATACCTAAGCCATAGCGAACACTTAACGCTTCTTCTTTAGCGAAAATTGCTGTGCCAGAATAGCCTTTTTTTTCGGCATAATTCCAATACTGATGATAGCCAGGAAGTTCTAAATCAATTTGCCCAGCTTGTAATTTTGTTTCTTGTAAACAGAAAAAATCTGCATCTAATTCATTAAAAACATCCATAAAATTCTTTTTAACAACCGCTCGTAAGCCGTTGACATTCCAAGAAATACATTTCATTGTTGAAACTCCTTTCAAATAAGAAACGCTTTTGCTCGTTTCAGTGCAAACCAGAACCAAAGAAAAGGTCGCTTGGTGCTTTCTTCTATTCTAATACTTTTTAAAGAAGTTTTAAATACTTGAAAAGAAAAAGAGAAAATGACTGATTTTTGGAAAGAAGTAGTCTATGATAAAATAGTAAAAAGAGCAGAAATGAGGACAAACGAATGAAAATTGGAGTCATTGGTTTAGGAAATATTGCACAAAAAGCGTATTTGCCAACTTATAGTGAATGCCGCCACTTGGCAGAGTTTGTATTAGCGACTAGGAACCCAGAAACACGACAAAAAATCGCTGATCAGTATGGCTTTACAGAAACCGTTGAGACCGTAGAAGAATTGATTGAAGCGAAGATTGATGCTTGTTTTGTCCATGTAGCCACAAAAGTGCATGGTGCAGTCGTTCGCCAATTATTACAGGCTGGTATTCACGTCTTTGTGGACAAACCTTTAAGTGAAGAGCTTGCTGAAGTCAAAGAATTACAAGCATTGGCAGTAGCAAAAAATCTGCGCCTGATGGTTGGTTTCAATCGTCGTTTTGCCCCTTATACGGAAGTATTGAAAAATATTCCTGAAAAACAAACAATTTTTATTAAAAAGAACCGCATCAATACAACGAGAGAAACAAGTTTTATGATGTATGATTTATTTTTACATGTCGTTGATACCGCCGTTTATTTAGCGGAAGGACCGCTCCACGTGGTGCAGTCAAAATTAGTGGAAGAAAACGGTCATTTAAAACGAGCAATTTTACAATTAGAAACCGAACAGACAACGATTGTTTGTTCCATGGATTTACACTCTGGAGCCAATACAGAAACTTTTGAAGTCACCAGCCCCACAGGTACTTATCGCTTGGAAAATTTAACGCATTTGACCATCCAAACAGAAGAAGAATACCAAGTAAAAGAGATGGGGGATTGGACGCCAACATTGGAAAAAAGAGGTTTTTACCAAATGGTTACTGCTTTCATTCAGGCCATTCAAAAACCGCAAGAGCAAGAGTTAAAGCAAGAAAAAGTCTATGAAAGTCATGCGTTATGTGAAGAAATGCTACGCCAACAACAACGGCATGTTCTTTAAAGAGGACTAGCAACTTTCTTTCTATCATGCTAGAATAAGACAGATATTTTGAAAAGAAAGGACTAACTTTCGTGAACACTAAAGCTATGTTAGAAACATTAAACGAAATTACTTTATTAGTAGATGAACCATTAAAAAACGTAACCTTTACCAAAACAGGCGGCCCAGCTGATGTGTTGGCCTTACCCAAAACAAAAAAAGAAGTCGAAGAGATTGTGGCGTATTGCCGAGAACAAGGACTTTCATGGTTAGTATTAGGCAATGCTAGCAACTTGATTGTTCGTGATGGCGGTATTCGCGATGTCGTGATTATGCTAACAGAAATGAAAGAAATCAAAGTAGCCGGTACCACCATGATTGTGGATGCTGGTGCCAAGCTGATTGATACAACCTACGAAGCCTTAGCAGCTGATTTAACTGGTTTTGAATTTGCTTGTGGCATTCCGGGAAGTGTCGGTGGTGCTGTTTATATGAATGCTGGAGCATACGGCGGGGAAATTAAAGATGTTTTCCAATCTGCAGAAGTGCTGTTGGCAGATGGAACTATCCAAACAATGACGAAAGAAGACCTGAATTTCCGTTATCGTCATAGTGAAATTCAAGAATTACATTGTATTGTCTTGCAAGCAACGTTTGCTTTAGAAAAAGGAAACCATGCAGAAATTAAAGCCCAAATGGATGAATTAACGGAACTTCGTGAACTGAAGCAACCGCTAGAGTATCCCTCTTGTGGCAGTGTCTTTAAACGCCCTGTTGGTCATTTTACAGGAAAATTAATCCAAGACGCTGGCTTACAAGGCTTAAAATGGGGCGGTGCTCAAATTTCCGAAAAGCATGCGGGATTTATTGTTAACATCGATCATGCAACCGCAACAGATTATGTGGAATTAATTGCACATATCCAAGAAGTGATTAAAGAAAAATTTGATGTTGAATTACAAACGGAAGTTCGAATTATTGGTGAAGAAGTCTAAAGACTCTTTAATTTTTCGAATGAAAATTAAGTATACTTGTATTATGATCATAGGGAGATTATAATGAATTTTATTTATAAAAAATGGCTACCTTCAGCCATAAATGGGCTTTTTTTATTTTTTATTTCGATAACATTAATAGGTGCTTTCCGCTCAGATAACTTAAAAATCAGTACTCTTACAAACCATTTTTTTTTGATACTGTTAATAGCAATACTTGCGATAGTAGTACTTCTTTTTAGTAAACATGCTAAAAAGTGGATTGATAAATATCTGTTTGGTGTAAAAAAAATATTTTTGGAAAATATAGGATTAATTACAGGCATTTATTTTATTTTTGGCTTTTGTTTACAAGTGTTTATCTTAACTAATATTTCCGCTCCTATTGGTTGGGATGTATCAGCTATTTTTAATGGTGTAAGTGCTTTGCCTGAAAATAAAGAAGTTATCAGTAATTACCTATCAATAAATCCTAATAATTCTTTTTTCTTTTTTTTGATGTATGGAATTTCTAAGGTGATGAATCTGTTTAATCATACTTGGGGATCGTCTTGGTTTGTCTGGCAGTTGTGGAATATAATTTTTATGGATATAGGATTTGTTATCTTATTTAAAGCAGCTAAGTATTTGTTTAATAAAAAAGTTGCATATTTAACTTTCTACTTGGCTTCTTTTTCATTGATGTTTTCACCATGGATTTTAGTACCATATACTGATGTAATAATGATTCCTGTTATATCAGCTGTGCTACTTTTATATGCTAAACAAATCGAGATAAAAAATAGTGGCGTATGGAATTTAATATTTATAGGTATTCTTCTAGGTATTTGTTATCTTTTAAAGCCCTCCTCTATTGTATTCTTAATAGCATGGACTATTATTATGGGAATTAAATTACTCACTACCGGAAAGCTTTATAAAAAAAATGTTTTATCATTTTTTGTAGCGATGTTTTTCTTTATAATAACTGTGGGATGTTTTTCAATTTTTCAGAAGCAGCAAACAATCGTTAATTATGATGCTGAGATGCAAAAACCGTGGACGCACTTTGTAATGATGGGTTTGACTGGATCTGGAGGATATAGTGAGAAAGATACAAGAAAAGTGAATAGCCTTCCTACATTAGAAAAGAAAAAGAAATATACAACTGAAACTATAAAGAAACGGTTGGAAGATTATGGGATGGTAGGTTACACTAAATTTCTTCTAGTAAAACATTTTAATAATACTGATCGTGGCGATTTTGGTTGGGGACGAGATGGTACACCACAAAATCCTACAAAACCTTCGAAAAGTGAATTTCAAACGAAGCTTAGAGATACCTACTATCAACAAGGAAAACGTACAAATAATCTTCGGTTTGTCATGCAAATACTGTGGATTGTAGTTTTACTAGGAATGTTGTTATCTTTTTTTGTTAAGGACATTCAAGGAGGTACACTATTAATAATAAAATTAACGATTATAGGAGCATTTCTATATTTGCTTTTATTTGAAGGTGGACGATCTAGATATTTAATTCAGTATTTACCATTCTTCTATCTTTTATCGGCAAATGGTTTGGCACGAATTAATGACATTGTTTCTATAAACGGAATAAAAAAATCATTTACATCAACGGACTATAGAGGCTCTTTGCCAATAAGGACTGATGAGTTGTAAAAAATCAATTTTAGATTCATCAGTTCTCTAAATTATAGAGATATTTTAGTAGAAAATAAAAAACAACGATACAGTTCCCATAAAAGGAACTATATTGTTGTTTTTTACTTATATTACTAATAGTTTTCGTTCGGTAATTCGTAAATTTTACTCGTCTTCTAAATTTTCCAATTCTACAACTTTAAAGTTTTTCCGCTCTAAATGCTCTACAATGGCTGTACACGTTTCGGCAGTTGTGCCGGCAGGTAAAGTAATAAGTGTGCGACGAACAAATTCTTCACTATCGACATCCAATGTAATACAGCTGGCGATGCTGCTATATTTGGCAATGATTTTTGAAATGGCTGCTAAGTCGCCTTGTTGACCAACTGAAGCAATTGTTAAAACGTAGCTCCCTTGTTTTACATTCCAAGATTGCGCTAAAATATTTAATAAGGTGCTGTGTGTTAAAATGCCGTAAAAATAATTATTTTCATCTAAAACAGCAATGTAAGGTAGTTCTTTAATAGTAAAAAATACCTTGAAAAATGAAGTGTTGACATAAATAAATTTTGTGGCATTTTTTAACAAATAGGTAACAGGTAAACTCATATCGCCACCGTTTGCTTTGTGGCGGTAAATATGCATTTTATAAATATTTCCTCGGAAAATTTTTCCAGATTCGTCTAAAATTGGGACACAACGGTAACCTGAGTCTTCTAAAATAGAAAGAGCTTCTTCTAGAGTACAAGATTCATTGACTGTTGTTAAATTATCTTTTTTAATAACTACAGATTTTAATAACATAAACAGGCCTCCTAAGGGTTCATTTTTAATAAATTTATCATATCATAACTTAGCAGAAAACAATAGCTGAGACCTCAGAATAAAAGCAATTTTGTTAAAATAAATAGAAAATAAAGAAAAATCAGATATTTTATAAAAGAAATCAAGCACGTATTCGCGATAATGGTAAAAAATTACGTAAGAATCGGCACGGCGCTTCTTTAAAAAGTAAATTAAACTTTGACAACTTTTTCGAATAATGGTACTGTTAAGAAGTAAATTTGTGAATAGAGGAGGTCGAAGAACATGGCAACAAAGAAAGCAGCTCTTGCTTGTTCCGTTTGTGGCTCTCGCAACTATTCTAAATCCGTTAGTGAAGGTAAACGTGGCGAACGCTTAGAAATCAATAAATTCTGTAAATATTGTAATCAATACACGTTACATAAAGAAACGAAATAGATTTAGAGGAGGGTATCAACATGAAATTTTTCCGCAGCGTTGCTGATGAGATGAAGCAAGTAACTTGGCCAACAAAAAAACAATTGCGTAAAGATACATTAGTTGTAATTGAAACATCTATTTTATTTGCAGCATTGTTCTTTATCATGGATACTGTTATCCAAACGGCATTTGGCTGGATTTTAAAATAATTAATTCTAGTATTTCCCGACGAGGGGTGCTATAATAGTATTCGAGAAAAAGCTTCGGGAAACTGAGCTTTTTTTATTTGCTCGAAAAAAATAAACTAAAACATTTAAAGGAGCCGAATCAGTAATGGAAACTTTTGAAAGAAATTGGTACGTATTGCACACCTATTCAGGCTATGAAAATAAAGTAAAAGCAAACATTGAATCACGTGCACAAAGCATGGGGATGGGCGATTATATTTTTCGTGTCGTTGTACCAGAAGAAACAGAAAAAGAAGTCAAAAATGGTAAAGAAAAAGAAATCGTTCATAAAACTTTCCCTGGTTATGTGTTAGTGGAAATGATTATGACCGATGATTCTTGGTATATTGTTCGTAACACGCCAGGCGTAACTGGTTTTGTAGGCTCACATGGTGCCGGTAGTAAACCCGCTCCTTTATTACAAGAAGAAATTAACCACATTTTACGTTCAATTGGCATGAGCACCCGTCAATCAGACTTAGAAGTAGCGCTAGGCGATACAGTGAAAATTATCGAAGGTGCCTTTTCTGGTCTTGAAGGTGTTGTGACAGAAATCGATGAAGAAAAACAAAAATTAAAAGTAAACATCGATATGTTTGGTCGTGAAACAAGTACAGAATTAGACTTTGAACAAGTCGATAACATTGATTAATAAACAAGCTGACAAACTATTGTTCAGCTGATTGATACAGATTGTAGGGTCTGGAAAAGCAGTCAACTGACTTCTTTTCCAAGCCCTTTTTTAGTTCATCGCAGAAAGGAATGAAAAAAATGAAACATGCCCAAAAATATCGTTATTTTTCTTTGCTAATGGGTCTTGTTCTATTATTAAGTGCTTGCCAAATTGGGGCAACCACGAAGAATGACAATCAAGCCGCCACAAAAGAAGCAACTGTTGAGTTAAACCGCACAACAACACCAACGCTTTTTTTTCATGGTTACGCAGGAACTAAAAATTCGTTTGGCTCGTTACTGCATCGCTTGGAGAAACAAGGTGCCACAACTCAAGAATTAGTGCTACTCGTTAAACCTGATGGGATCGTGGTTAAAGAGCGAGGAGCTTTAAGTGGCAAAGCGACGAATCCCAGTGTTCAAGTTCTATTTGAAGATAATAAAAACAATGAATGGAATCAAACAGAATGGATAAAAAACACATTACTCTATTTACAAAAAAATTATCAAGTGAACAAAGCCAATATTGTCGGGCACTCTATGGGCGGTGTTAGTGGCTTACGTTATTTAGGAACCTATGGGCAAGACGCATCGTTACCTAAAATTGAAAAATTCGTCAGCATTGGAGCACCTTTCAATGATTTTATTGATACGAGTCAACAGCAAACCATCGAAACGGAACTAGAGAACGGCCCCACAGAAAAAAGTAGCCGCTATTTGGATTATCAAGAGATGATTAATGTTGTTCCAGAAAAACTGCCCATTTTATTAATTGGTGGTCAATTAAGTCCAACAGATTTAAGTGATGGAACGGTACCGTTATCTAGTGCCTTAGCAGTCAACGCCTTGCTAAGACAGCGAGGAACTCAAGTCACTAGCCAGATTATTAAAGGAGAAAATGCACAACATAGCCAATTACATGAAAATCCTGAAGTAGATCAATTGCTAATCGAATTTCTATGGCCGAGTAAAAAATAGCAAAAAGGCACATGTTCCATAAAAAATGGAACATGTGCCTTTTTCTATACTTTGGCTAGCGAAATAGCTTTTTTCAGCTATAATAAATAAAATTATTTATTTTTAGGAGATATTGGAATGGAGTCCTCATGATTTAAATAAGCACAAATCAAGGCTTCAAAGGTGATTAATGTTTGGCCAAAAAACATTTGTGGCTGAGCGACACTTGTTGAAAACGGGCTGTAAGAGTCAGTTGAAAAAACGAGATCTGCCAGTCGACCAAGAGTTGAATTTTTGGCGCCAACAAAAGAAATGATAGGATGTTTTTTCTCTTTCGCAAGCAGAGCTGTTTCTTTTAAGTATTTTTCTTCACCAGAATGTGAAAGGATGATAAAAAGAAAATTCTGATTATTTTGACTATTTATCGAATGAGTATAGGCTGTTGTGATGCTGGGGATGCCATGAAAATTGAAAACTTCACTAATGTAAGCCGCCAAATGTCGTGAAAAGTCATGACCTAAAATAACAAATAAATGACTCTTGTGTTTGGCAAGCAGTCGACAAAACTCGTTGGTTGTTTCAAATGAAGGTGCTGTTTCAAAAGGGATTGGCTGAGAAAAATGGGCTTCTTTTAATTTGTAAATAAGTTCATTATAACCTGATAAATTTAATTTTTTGGCTAAACGAATGATGGAACTAGGCGAAGAAAAGCAGTGTTTTGCAACTTCCCGAATACTCAAATCGGCCGCATTCGTACTTTGTTGATCCAAATAATACAAAATCTGACTTTCTGTTTTCGTTAAATGATACGTTTCTTTTAAGTAATCTAAGTTCATGAGCAAACCTCCTTTATCAGATTATAAATAATTTTGTGGGAAAAAGGTATCAAAAAATAAAAAAATGAGGTGTTTTTATGAAAAGGGCAACAAAGCAAAGGCTGTCTTTGGCAGCAATCATGGTTCTACTTCTCTCGGGCTGTGGAAGTGTTGGGAAAGAAACCAAAAAGCAAGAACAACAGGTATTACGGGTCGGGATTGATTCGGAATTATCAACGGCAGACGTGTCGTTGGCAATGGATAATACCGCAGCAGATGTAATGAGCCAAGTAGGGGAGGGACTTTTCTCCTTTGACGAAAAAGGAGAAGCGAAACCAGCATTGGCAACTGAAAAAGTACAGCCCTCCAATGATGGTTTAAGCTATACTTTTACGATTCGAAAAGATGCAAAATGGAGTAACGGCGAGCCAATCACAGCAAATGATTTTGAATACTCTTGGAAGCGCACAGTGGACCCAAAAACAGCTTCCCCGCAAGCGTATTACTTTGAAGGGTTAAAAAATTATCGTGCTATTGTTGACGGTAGCAAATCTAAAGAAGAGTTAGGGGTAACAGCCATTGATGACCATACCTTGGAAGTAGAGCTAAGCTATCCTATGAGTTATTTTCAACAATTATTGGCGGTACCAGCTTTTTATCCTTTAAATGAAGCATTTGTCGAAAAAACGGGCAAAAACTATGGTACATCAGCTGAGTCAACACTTTACAATGGCGCCTTCACATTAGAAGGTTGGGATGGCACGAATAATACTTGGTCCTATGTGAAGAATAAAAATTATTGGGATCAAGCGAATGTTTCGCTAGATAAGGTGGATGTCCAAGTAGTTAAAGAAGTCAATACTGGGAAAAATCTTTTCGAAGGGAAAGAATTAGATGTTGTAAAAATTTCTGGAGAAATTGTTGCACAAGAACAAGGCAATGCAGCTTTGAAAATTCGTGAAATTCCTGGAACGTATTATATCCAATTAAATACGCAAAAAGATCTTTTGGCAAATAAGAATGCACGTCGAGCAATAGCATTATCATTGAATTCTGAGCGTTTAGCTAAAAATGTTTTAAATGATGGCTCAAAAAAAGCACTTGGCTTCGTGCCAACAGGTTTCACTAATCAAGAAACGCAAAAAGATTTTGCAGAGGAATTAGGAGATTTAAATCCTAGTGAACCAGAAAAAGCGAAAGAGTTATGGCAAACGGCTAAAAAAGAATTAGGAATTGAAAAAGCGGAGCTAACGATTTTAAGTTCGGATACAGAAAATGCTAAAAAAATCAGTGAGTATGTTCAAGGAGCTTTAGCAGATAATTTAGAAAATTTAACAGTCAATGTTTCACCAGTTCCTTTTAATAATCGTTTAGAAAAAAGTCGCAGCGGAGATTTCGACATTGTGGTTGGTGGCTGGACGCCAGTATATGCTGATCCAATCGATTTCTTAAACTTACTGCAATCAAAAAATTCCAATAATTTTGGTAAATGGTCTAATAAGACCTTTGATCAGTTGCTTCAAGAAGCAAACGTAACTTATGCAAATAAATATGAAGAACGTTGGAAAACATTACAAAAAGCGGATCAATTGGTTGCGGAAGAAGCCCCCCTAGTTCCTCTTTATCAATTAACAGAAGCACGCTTAGTGGCCGATTCTGTCCAAAATTTAGTCTATGGTCCATTAGGTTCAGGCTATTACAAATCAGTCTCTATCGGCGACAAGTAAAGGTTGGGAAAAAATGAAAAAAAGTCAAGCTGTTCAATTAATTCAGGAACTTTCAAATGCTAATGGTGTTTCAGGCTTTGAAACAGAAGTCGTTAGAATCCTTCAACACGCAACTGCGGATTTTACTATTCAACGGCTAGATTCCATTAAAAATTTATATCTTGAGAAGAAAAATAATCTAAGTGAAGGTCCAGTAGTGCTTTTTGATGCTCATAGTGACGAAGTGGGTTTTATGATTCAAGCAATTAAAGAAAACGGCTTGTTGCGTTTTCTTCCGTTAGGTGGCTGGGTCCCTAATACGATTTCTGCACAAAAAGTTCGGATTCGTAACCGGGAAGGTACCTATCTGCCAGGCGTAGTTACTAGTCGGCCCCCTCATTTTATGACACCAGAGGAACGTCAGCGACCGTTAACCATTGCTGATTTGACGATCGACATTGGTGCTACCTCAAAAGAAGAAGTAATTGAAACTTACAAAATCGATCTTGGTGCACCGGTCATTCCAGATGTGACGTGCTGTTACAACGAACAGACAGATCTTTTTTTAGGAAAAGCTTTTGATTGTCGCATTGGCTGTGCTTGCTTAGTGGATGTCATGGAGGAGTTGAAAGAAGAGACGCTTCCATTCAAGTTAGTTGCGACAGTAACTGCACAAGAAGAAGTTGGCGAAAGAGGAGCACTTATTGCCGCAAAACAAGTCAATCCTGATTTAGCTATTGTTTTCGAAGGCTGCCCGGCTGATGATACGGCAGAAACGCCAGAGATGATTCAATCAGCAATGGGAAAAGGACCGATGTTACGTTATTTTGATGTTTCTATGATTACGAATCCGGAATTTCAAGAGTATGCACTAGAGATTGCTAAAATACACAAAATTCCTGTTCAAGTTTCTGTTCGAAGTGGTGGTGGAACCAATGGCATGGCGATTACACAAGTTCAAGGAGCCCCGACGATTGTTGTAGGAATTCCTGTCCGTTACGCTCACACACCCCATTGCTATGTAGATTTTCAAGATTACCAAGCGGCGAAAGAATTAGTCATTCAATTAATCAAAAATTTAGATGCTGACAAAATTCAAGCACTGGTTCAGCCATTGTCAAAGGAGTGGAACAAATGAAGATTTATGTATCATGCGATATTGAAGGATTAGCAGGTATTGCGACATTTGATATGGAAAAAGAAGACACCGTTTTATTCCGAGAATTATATCACCAACATGTGGCTTGGTTAATTGAAGGGATTCAAAAGAGTGCCAAAAATGAACAAATTACAGAAATTACTATTGCCGATTCGCATAGCCGTGGATTGAATTTAGCTTATGCGCGCTTGGCAGAAATGGATGAACGAATTTCCTTAGTGAGCGGCTTTCCTCGCATGGATTATATGATGAGTGGCTTGGATAGTAGCTATGATGTGGTCTTTTTCTTAGGTTATCATGCCGGTATTGGCAAACAAAAAGGGAATATGGATCATGGGTATAGCGCTAGTGTTGCTTATGGTTTAAAAATAAACGACTTAGCGATGAATGAAACGACAATTAATGCAGCTTACGCTAGCGAATTAGGTGTCCCTGTTGGTTTAATTATCGGTGAATCAGGCTTAGAGGAACAACTTTTTCAAGAAAAAATGATGCCCGAAGTTCCCTTTGTTTCCACCAAAGACTCTCTGGGACGTTATGCAATCAAAAATAGACCCATGCAACAAGTTCGGGAAGCTATCGTAGCGACTACAAGTCAGGTGTTAACTTCCTTTGCGTTGTCTGAATTACCCCGATATACCTTGCAAACACCAGCAACCGTAAAATTGCAATGTGTGACGACAGCACAAGCAGATCGTATTGAAATGTTACCAATGATTAAACGCATTGATGGTAGAACCGTTTCATTTGTGGGTGAAACGATGAAAGATGTCATGAATGGAATTGTCGCTGTGGTTGGTTTAGGCGGAACAAGTTATTAAAGAAGAAGCTTACGGAAAAAACGAATGGACGTTTTTTTCTGTAAGCTTCTTGCAATAGTTATTTCTATTTTTGTTTCTCTAGAATTTCTTTGCTTAAACGTTGTGCAGTTGGTGTCACCGCAAGACCGCCTTCAGCTGTTTCCTTGAAAATTTGTGGCATTTGGCGACCCACTTGGTACATTGCGTGGATGACTTCATCTGGTGGAATGACACTTCGAATCCCCGCTAAAGCCATGTCAGCTGAGATGAAGGCTTGAGAAGAACCTAATGCATTTCGCTTCACGCAAGGGACTTCAACAAGTCCCGCAACAGGATCACAAATGAGGCCCATCATATTTTTTATCGTAATGGCCACAGCTTGAGCAGATTGATCAGGCGTACCGCCAGAAGCCGCAACTAAAGCGGCGCTCGCCATTGCACTAGCAGAACCGACTTCAGCTTGACAACCACCTTCGGCACCACTGATTGAGGCATTGTTGGCAATCACTAAGCCAAAAGCCCCAGCTGTAAATAGAAAATCCAATTGTTGCTGATGCGTTAACTTTAAGCGATCAATAACTGCCAACAAGACGCCAGAAACTACTCCGGCACTGCCTGCGGTTGGTGTAGCACAAATCAAGCCCATTTTTGCATTAACCTCATTAACAGCAATCGCATTTCGCACGGCTTGTAAAATGGTCTCACCGCTTAAAAAGTTGCCTGAATGTATGTAATCATTTAAGCGGGTTGCATCGCCACCAGTTAGCCCTGTTACTGAGGTAACACCAGCGATTCCTTCAGCGACAGATTGTTTCATAACGGCTAGATTTTTTTCCATTGTTTCAATAATTCGTTCACGAGAATACCCGCCATGAGCCATTTCTGTTGCAATCATTAATTCGCTCACAGAAGGGTATTCTTTCGCTTGAGCTACCAAATCTTCAATTGAATAAAACATCGTATTACTCCTTTACGTTCATTTAGTCAAAATAGTTAACGCTATATATATGAGGGATTTCAGCTAATTGCATGACAATGTCACCGACTTCGGCTTGATCAACTTCAATAATCATAATCGCTTTTTCCCCTTTAGATTCTCGGGTAACGGTCATTGTACTAATATTGATATCGCTAGCTGAAAGGATGTTGGTCACCTTAGCAATCATGCCAGGAACATCTTGATGGACAACGATAAATGTTGGCGTGCCCATACTTAAAGACAATTTGAAGCCATTTAATTCAGAAATTTGAATGTTTCCACCACCAATTGAAATTCCTGTCACAGATAGTTTTCGGTCGCCAGAAGAAACCACAATTTTAACGGAATTAGGGTGGTCTGCTTTTTCACTTTTAGGAATAAAACAAACTTCCATTCCTTGTTCATAGGCAATTTCCAAAGAATTGGCTAGTTGCTCATCATCTGGTTCCATGCCTAAAAGGCCGCCAACTAAGGCGATATCTGTTCCGTGACCACGATAAGTTTTAGCAAAAGACTCATATAAATAAATGTCAACGCTATCAGGTTGCTGTCCAAAAATACTGCGAACCACTTTTCCAATTCTTGCCGCTCCAGCTGTATGAGAACTGCTTGGACCAATCATAACGGGTCCGATAATATCAAAAACACTATTAAAGCGTAACTCTTCCATTTCAGCACCTTCTTCATTAGAATATGTTTTCATTGGAAGTCTAACACAAAAAATGGCGGGGAACTAGGCAATCGCTTGTGTTTTAGCGAATAATTTAAATTTTTATCAGAATGAAAGCAAGGGGCCTTCGTTGACAAATCAGTGAAGAGATGCTAAATTCTAGATAATAAAAGACGAAAAGAGGGATTCGTGCGTTGAAAATTTAAGTTAATTTTTTAGAGAAACTGTATAACTTTGCCTGATTATAACGGGTGGAGTGTGCGGATTTTCGGAAATTAGCTTAAAGAATTCAGCCACGGGTCTTTTTGTATACCTTGGATTGATGCCGCTGATTTCCGTAAAGCTGCATCAATTTTGCTTTATGGAGGTATATTTATGTCGAAAATTGAACTAAAACAACTATCTTTTGCCTATGATAATCAAGAAGTATTGCTTTTTGATCAGGCAAATATCACGATGGATACCAATTGGAAATTAGGATTGATTGGCCGCAATGGCCGTGGGAAAACAACCTTATTAAGATTGTTACAAAAGCAGTTGGATTACCAAGGAGAGATTCTTCATCAAGTCGATTTCGTCTATTTTCCACAAACAGTTGCAGAAGAACAACAGCTCACTTATTATGTCTTACAAGAGGTGACTTCTTTTGAACAGTGGGAATTAGAACGAGAATTAACGCTTTTAAACGTTGATCCTGAAGTTTTATGGCGGCCCTTTTCTTCTTTATCAGGCGGCGAAAAGACGAAAGTTTTATTAGGTCTTCTTTTTATTGAAGAAAATGCCTTTCCTTTAATTGACGAGCCAACAAATCACTTAGATCTAGCTGGCAGACAACAAGTGGCTGAATATTTGAAGAAAAAGAAACACGGGTTTATTTTAGTCAGCCACGATCGGGCATTTGTTGATGAAGTGGTTGATCATATTTTGGCGATTGAAAAAAGTCAATTGACGCTGTATCAAGGGAATTTTTCTATTTATGAAGAGCAAAAAAAATTAAGAGATGCTTTTGAACTAGCAGAAAATGAAAAAATCAAAAAAGAAGTCAATCGCTTGAAAGAAACCGCTCGTAAAAAAGCGGAATGGTCGATGAACCGTGAAGGTGATAAGTACGGCAACGCTAAGGAAAAAGGGAGCGGGGCGATTTTTGATACAGGAGCCATTGGTGCCCGGGCAGCGCGCGTAATGAAGCGCTCGAAACACATTCAACAACGTGCCGAAACACAATTAGCAGAAAAAGAAAAACTATTAAAAGATCTTGAGTATATTGATCCTTTGTCAATGGATTATCAGCCAACGCATCACAAAACATTATTGACGGTGGAAGAGCTTCGTCTAGGCTACGAGAAAAATTGGCTATTTACGCCAATTTCTTTTTCAATAAACGCGGGAGAAATTGTCGGAATAACAGGAAAAAATGGCTCAGGAAAATCGAGCTTGATTCAGTATTTGTTGGGGGATTTTTCTGGAGATTCAGAAGGAGAAGCCACTTTGGCTCACCAATTAACCATTTCTTATGTGCGCCAAGATTATGAAGACAATCAAGGAACTTTATCCGAATTTGCAGAGAAAAATCAGTTAGATTACACCCAATTTTTAAATAACTTACGAAAACTTGGGATGGAGCGCGCCGTTTTCACTAATCGAATTGAACAAATGAGTATGGGGCAACGGAAAAAAGTCGAAGTAGCCAAATCATTGTCTCAATCAGCTGAACTTTATATTTGGGATGAACCCCTTAATTACTTGGATGTGTTTAATCATCAACAATTAGAAGCGCTAATCTTATCTGTGAGGCCTGCAATGCTAGTGATTGAGCATGATGCGCATTTCATGAAGAAAATAACGGATAAAAAAATTGTCTTGAAATCATAAAAACATCTTGAAAAAGTAAAGGGAATCCTGTATAGTAATAGGGTATGTTTTAAATGTACGTTGAGTGGGAGGGGAAATCTCAACCCCATTAACCACGCACGAGAACTTAAGGAGGTATTTTCGTGGCTAAAAAAGTAGAAAAAATCGTTAAATTACAAATTCCTGCGGGGAAAGCAACACCAGCTCCACCAGTAGGTCCAGCGTTAGGTCAAGCAGGTATCAACATCATGGGATTCACTAAAGAATTCAATGCTCGTACAGCTGACCAAGCAGGCTTGATTATTCCAGTAGTAATCTCTGTATATGAAGATCGTTCATTTACATTCATTACTAAAACACCACCTGCTGCAGTCTTATTGAAAAAAGCTGCAAAAATCGAAAAAGGTTCAGGTGAACCAAACAAAACTAAAGTTGCAACAGTTTCAAGCGATCAAGTGAAAGAAATCGCTGAACTTAAAATGGCAGACCTAAACGCCGCTGACGTTGAAGCAGCAATGCGCATGGTTGCAGGAACTGCACGAAGCATGGGTATCATCGTAGAATAATTTTTATTCCACACTTACTCAAAGAAGTAGCTTCTCAGTTCGTTTCATATTTAAAGATATGAAAGACGTGGGAGGTACAACCGTTATAACCACAATCAAGGAGGAAACAAAATGGCTAAAAAGAGCAAAAAAATGCAAGAAGCATTGAAAAAAGTTGATGCTACAAAAGCTTACTCAGTTGAAGAAGCAGTAGCTTTAGCAAAAGATACAAACATCGCGAAATTTGACGCAACAGTTGAAGTTGCTTACAAATTGAACGTTGACCCTAAAAAAGCAGACCAACAAATCCGTGGAGCAGTTGTGCTTCCAAACGGAACTGGTAAAACACAAACTGTTTTAGTATTCGCTAAAGGCGAAAAAGCTAAAGAAGCTGAAGCTGCTGGTGCAGATTTCGTAGGCGACGACGACATGGTTGCAAAAATCCAAGGTGGATGGTTCGACTTTGACGTAGTTGTTGCGACTCCTGACATGATGGCTACAGTTGGTAAATTAGGCCGTGTCTTAGGACCAAAAGGTTTAATGCCAAACCCTAAAACTGGTACTGTAACAATGGACGTTACAAAAGCTGTTGAAGAAGTTAAAGCTGGTAAAGTAACTTACCGCGTTGACAAAGCTGGTAACATCCACGTACCAATCGGTAAAGTTTCATTTGATAACGAAAAATTGGTTGAAAACTTCAACACAATTAACGACGTATTATTGAAAGCTAAACCATCAACTGCTAAAGGTCAATACATCAAAAACATTTCAGTAACAACAACATTTGGACCTGGAATCCACGTTGACCAAGCTTCTTTCTAATTTGAAAGAAAATAATTAAAAAATTCTTGACTCACTCACTTACCCTATGGTAAAGTGAGTGAGGTTAATAATTAACTGTACCGAAGACAGTAGGTGACGCAAGTCTTAATTTCCTACCGAGGACAATTGTTGAGTTATATACAATTCGGTCCCTCTATGTCTACGGTGGCATGGAGTTTTGTTGTTTTACACGACTTTTTGAAAAAAACCGATGTAAAACAATACTTGGCGAACGAAGTGAGCGAAGCTTCATTTGATTCTTCTACTTTACATATCGTAAACCAAGTCCAACTCCACCATCAAAATCAGGAGGTGAAATAAATGAGTGAAGCAGCAATCGCTAAAAAAGAAACCCTAGTTCAAGCAGCCGCTGAGAAATTTGAATCAGCAGCATCAGTTGTAATCGTGGACTACCGTGGTTTAACAGTTGAAGAAGTCACTAACTTACGTAAACAATTACGTGATGCAGGCGTAGAAATGAAAGTCATCAAAAACTCAATCCTTTCTCGTGCAGCTAAAAAAGTTGGTTTAGACGGCTTAGACGAAGTCTTTACAGGCCCAACTGCTGTCGCATTCAGCAACGACGATGTAGTAGCACCAGCTAAAATCATCGACGAATTTGCTAAAGATGCAAAAGCATTAGAAATCAAAGGTGGCGTCATCGAAGGAAAAGTTTCTTCAGTGGAACAAATTACTGCGTTGGCAAAACTACCAAACCGCGAAGGTTTACTATCTATGCTATTATCTGTATTACAAGCGCCAGTCCGCAACGTGGCTTACGCTGTCAAAGCAGTGGCAGAGAAAAACGAAGAAGTTGCTTAATTGCAGTCTAATTCAAACAAATAAAAAACAAACAATTTTAATTTAAATGGAGGAAATTCAAAATGGCATTAAACATTGAAAACATCGTTGCTGAGTTAGAAACAGCAACTATCTTAGAACTAAGCGAATTAGTTAAAGCTATCGAAGAAAAATTTGACGTATCAGCAGCAGCTCCTGTAGCAGTAGCTGGACCAGCAGCAGGTGGAGCAGCAGAAGAACAAACTGAATTCACTGTTGAATTAACAGCAGCTGGCGATCAAAAAGTTAAAGTTATCAAAGCAGTTCGTGAAGCAACTGGCTTAGGCTTGAAAGAAGCTAAAGCTGTAGTTGATGGCGCTCCTGCACCAGTTAAAGAAGCTGTTTCTAAAGAAGAAGCAGAAGCTTTAAAAGCTGCTTTAGAAGAAGTTGGCGCTTCAGTAACAGTAAAATAATTCATTCAACTTTTGAATGTTCGAGAACCCTTGTGTGGCAAGGGTTCTTTTTATAGCAAACGGTAGTTGTCTTTTGCTAAAACAACTACCGTTAGTAAAATATCTATAAAATTTAATTGTCTACTTTGACAAATTAACAACAATACAATCATCTACCACTCGGATAGAATCTTTGCTAGGCCAGACATTCATTTCTGCTTGTAAAGCTTTGTGTTTTTCAAAATCTTCTGGGGTAGGATCATTAAAATTTAATCCAAATGTTTTCATATAGAGTAAAGTATTTAAACTAGTATGCACCGAGTTAGGCATGAATTCAAATAATGAGACACCGTTTGTTTCACCTTTTATATTTGAAACATTCCGAGGAGAACGATTTCCATTGAATAAATATTATTTGTAATCATTTCCGCAGTACGTAAATCTTCTTCCGCTGTTAGATACTCAGAATATTCTAGGTTGGTTGTTTCCCGAACTTGAATAAAAGTAAAGAGAATTACTATGCCAACTAATAAATGTTTAAGCACAAAGTTGTATCCCCAGTAAATCATAATAAAGATGAGTAATAACGCTAAAACAGCAGGGAAGTTAGGTACTTCACCTCTAATTGCCGGACGTTTTCCACCTAAAATTGTAAACATGAGTGGAGTGATTAGAATACCTAACAAGGTAATAAAGATGAAGAAAACATTTTTGCGTTTCAGATAGGACATATTAATTAATACAATGACCAGTAAAAGAACACATATCAAAAACAGCGGTGTAAAAAAAGTGTCTCCGACTGGAGGGAAGAATAGTTCTTTGGCGTAATCTTTAATATCATTGATAGAATCTATCAAGGGACGTTTACCCCAAAGAATCATATTATCTAGATAGGAGCTTTCAACGTTTAAAACTTTTTTCGCTAACATCGCCATTAGTTGAGATAGAACGAGAGATGAAATAGCTAGTAGAATAAAATGACCAATTTTGAAGGCATAGTCTTTAAAAGAAATTTTAAGATCATTTAACTGAGCAAAATACAATGTCATTAAAATCTTGAATAAAATTAAGGTACACGCAAATACAAAGAATGATTGGTACATAGTAAGTGTAAATGTCAGCAACAAAAAGCCGAATAATTTAAAAATTTTATTGGGAATATGGTAAATAGCAATGAGAGAAAGTATAACCAAACAGATACCTAATGAAAATTCAAAATTTTGTAGGACGAAGTAAAATTGTTCGCTAAATAATTGACTGGTTGGAAAAATACTTGGGATAATATATAAATACTTTTTGTTATAAATTTGCTTAGTTGAAAGATCAACATAATAGCACAACAAGATAGTGGCGATAGCAAAGAAAATAATAGCTAACAAATTTAAAAAATAAATATTTACATAGTTGTATGTTAAAAGCTTTAAAGCTACTAATCCTGGTCTACCAATGGAAACCCAATGTTTTAAGTAGCCTCTGTAGTTAGTCATTAAGTGCATAGTATCAATAGCGTAAGTATTGTTAAATAGTTTAATACCATAAGTGGCAAAGACAATTAAAAAGCTGTAGATGGCTAAACCTTTGTTTTCTTTAATAAAATGTTTCATTTTTCTCTCCAATATTGTTTATTTGCTAAAACTTGTAAATTATTTATTGATTTTGATTAGTCTATATATCACACTCCCAGCTATAATAAAACCCTAATTAATTATAAAATAGATAAATTATAAGAACTACCTAAATTTGAAAATTATTAAATAAATTGTTTTTTTCTTTAACTACAGATAAGCAACAATTTATTTTAAGTCAAAAACTGTTGACGATATTGTCGAGGTGTCATCTCTTTTTTCTGGAAGAAAAATTTTGAAAAATAAGAAGGTGAAGAAAAACCTGCTTCAAAACTGATTTCCGTGATGGTTAAGGAACTTTTTCTTAACAGAGAACAGGCTTTTTGCAATTTTAAGTTTTGTACATAAATACTAGGATTTGTTTGTTCATAACGCTGAAATAGCTTAAATAAATAGCTACGATCAATGTTATACTCAGAAGCTAATTGACTAATTGAAAGATTGTTTGAAAAATTTTCGTGAATAGCCATTTTAATTTGGTTAAATAATTGTTGGCTTTGGTTTTCGTGCTGTGTAACGGAATGATGCTCTAGATAATTCAACAATTGAAAGCTTTCACTTAAACTGCCAAAATGATTATGTTTCTTCGCTTCTTGGTAAATATTTTTAAATAAACTTTCTAATTTCTTATCAACAGTTCCTTTTAAAATACAATTTTCGGTAGTCAGGCCTATTTTTTCTAAATACTGAGACGAAAGATCTCCAACAAAACCGACCCAATGATAGGTCCAAGGATTTTGCCGATTAGGATAATAAATATTGCGACAATTGGCTGGAATCATAAACAAATCGCCAGCGGTAATGTGTTGTTTTTCCATAAAGGGTGTTGAAAAATAGCCTTCACCATCACTACAATAATGCAAAACCCAATAATTAATAGGGGCAAACTCAGTTGGTTTTGTCGGGCGGCATTTTTCATAGCCAGCTTCATAAAGATGAAATTCTTGGCTAATAGGTTGATCATTAATCAGGATGCTGACATTATTTGTAAAAACATTTTGCATGCTATCACCTCTTTATAAGAGTATGTAAAGGCTTTCTAAAAGTCAACATCTTTACAAGAAATAGGCAACATTTTTTATTTTTAAAAAACTGTAAGCGTTTTACAATGTGTGAGTACTAATTAATTTGATAAAGAGAGGATGTAGTAAAATGGCAACACATTCACGGGAACGATTAGGTTCTGTCGCATTGATGCTCATGACTTTTTCAGCGGTTTTTGCCTTTCCCAGCATTGTTAACAACAGTATTCAGATTGGCCTAGCAACTATTCCAGGCTATTTATTCGGCTCTATTTTTTACTTTTTACCATTTATTCTAATGATTGCAGAATTTGCTTCTGCTAATTCTGAAAATGAATCAGGTGTTCACAGTTGGTTGGAATCTGTGCTAGGACCTAAATGGGCATTTTTAGGTGCTTGGTCGTATTTCTTTGTCAACTTGTTTTTCTTCTGTTCATTGCTACCGAATACATTGATTTATGGTTCATACGCTTTTTTAGGTCAAAACGTTTTTCAAGGAAACCATAGTACTAAAATAATTGCAGTGATTTCTATTCTGTTATTTTGGTTAATGACATGGGTTTGTATTAAAGGGGTTTCGTGGATTTCGAAAGTGACTAGCTTAGCGGGTGGTGCTCGTTTATTTATGGGCGTAGCTTTTGTGGTTTTAGCCTTTGTCGTCGTGTTTGGTTTTGGCAATGAGCCAGCACAAGAATTTACCACGACGTCAATTATGCCAACTTTTAATTGGACTTTTTTCATGACGATGGCGTGGATTTTACAAGCTGTTGGCGGTGGTGAAAGTATCGGTGTATATATTAAGGATGTTAAAGGCGGCAATAAAACGTTTGTCCGCACGATGATTGGTGCAACGATTGCGGTCGGTATCATGTATATTCTTGGTGCCGTTGCTGTAGGTTTGGTAGTGCCAACGGACGTCTTAAAAGGAAATTTTTCAAATGGTATTTTTGATATCTTTAAAATTTTAGGTACGTATTTCCATATTCCCGCAGCAATGATGGTGCGCTTAGTAGGAATTATCTTATTTGTCGGAAGTCTTGGTTCTTTGGCTCTGTGGACAGCAGCACCAGTTAAAGTATTTTTCTCAGAAATTCCTGATGGGGTCTTCGGTAAGTGGCTAGTGAAAACGAATGAAGAGGGAAATCCAACCAATGCTTTGTTAGTTCAAGGAATTATTGTGACGATTTTAGTTGCCATTCCAGCATTAGGAATTGGAAATATGGATAGCTTTTTAGAAACGTTAATTAATATGACAGCTTCTACGTCATTAGTGCCTGTCTTGTTCTTGTTAATCGCCTATATTGGGCTTCGTTGGAAAAAAGAAACAATGCCGAGAAGTTTCCGCTTTGGTAATCGAACCTTTGGCTTAATTGCGGGAATTTTCTTATTAGCCATTTTTATCTTTGTATTCTTTATGTCAACTGTGCCGGATCCAAAATTAATCATGGAAGAAATCAATGGCACGTTACCGAAAGGAACCGCTAGTCCACTGGGCATGTTGGCGTATAACATCATTGGTTTAATTGTTTTTATGGGCTTTGCTTGGATTTGCTGGAAACGATATGAAACAAAAGAAAAAAATGAAGTTGGTAAAGGAGAAATGGATTATGAAGACTTGGGAAAATTATAAAGTAGATAGTATTAATCGGTTGCCTGGACGAGCACATTTTTCGAGCTTTCCTTCGAAAGAAACAGCCTTACTAAATGAAAATAAATATACACAAGCATACAAAAATTTAAACGGACGCTGGCATTTTCTTTTTTTAGAAGCGCCAGAATACAGCCCAGAAAACTTTTTTGCGACGGACTTTGATACAAGCCAAATGGATCAAATCACTGTTCCTGGAAATTGGCAAGTCCAAGGATATGGCAAAATGCATTACTCTGATTTATGGTACAATTTTCCCATTAATCCGCCGTATGTACCAACGGAAAACCCAACAGGTATTTACAAACGGACATTTGCTATAGATGAAACATTTCACGATAAAAAAATCATTTTACGTTTTTGTGGCGTAGATTCAGCTTATCATGTTTGGGTGAACGGCCATGAAGTTGGCTACAGTAAAGGTGCACGAAATGAAGCAGAATTTGACATTACGCCTTACGCTAAAATTGGTGAAACAAATGATTTAACGGTGCGAGTCTATCAATGGTCAGATGGTACGTATTTAGAGGATCAAGATATGTGGTGGTTAAGTGGTATTTTTCGTGATGTTGAATTACTCGGTGTACCAGAAAATGGGCTGGAAGATTTCTTTATTATTTCCGATTTAGATGATTCGTATCAAAATGGCCACTTGGCAATTACGGGTAAATTTTGGCAAGACAAAGGACAACAAGTTCAATTGGAGTTGATGGATCAGCAGGGAAAAACGGTTCTTAAAGAGACTGTCGCAGGAAATCAAGGTACGGTTGAATTTTCAGCAAGTTTACCGTCTGTCACTGCTTGGTCAGCTGAAAAACCATACTTGTATCAACTATTTATCACTGTTTTTTCTGAAGGGGAAGTCGTCGAAGTTATTCCGCAAAAAGTTGGTTTCAGAAATATTCATGTATCTGGTGAGACTTTCTTAGTCAACGGTGTGGCCATTAAACTAAAAGGAATGAATCGTCATGATTATAATCCGAAAAATGGTCGAGTGGTTAGTCGTGAAGAAATTGAAAAAGATATTCGTTTAATGAAACAATTTAATATTAATGCCATTCGAACCAGTCATTATCCAGCATCTGCTTATTTCTATGATTTATGCGATGAATATGGAATGTATGTGATTGATGAAACTGATTTGGAATGTCACGGCTTTGAATTAACAGGAGAATATGATTGGATTAGCAACGATCCAGAATGGGAAACGGCTTATGTTTCTCGGATGGTACGGATGATTCAACGGGATAAAAACCATCCATCAATTCTCTTTTGGTCGTTAGGAAATGAATCTGCGTTTGGTCATAACTTTATTGAAATGGCCCGTATTGCCAAAGAAATGGATCCAACACGTTTGGTCCATTATGAAGGTGATTTTGAGGCAGAGGTCACGGATGTCTATTCTACAATGTATACGTGGTTGGAACACCCAACTAGAGAATTACTGATGAATACGATTATTGAAAATTCAAAAAAACCGCATATTTTATGTGAATATTGTCATGCGATGGGGAATGGCCCTGGGAATTTAAAAGAATACCAAGAGCTATTTTATGCTCATGATAAATTACAAGGTGGCTTTATTTGGGAATGGTTTGACCATGGCATTGAATCTGTAACAGATAACGGTGAAGTTTATTATCGTTATGGCGGCGATTTCGGCGATGATCCAAGTAACAAAGATTTTTGTATTGATGGGATGTTGATGCCTGACCGTACGCCATCTCCTAGCTTGTATGAATACAAAAAAGTCATTGAACCCATTACAACTAGCGCTATTGACGTTCTGTCAGGTGAATTCTCATTATTGAGTCGGTTTGACTTTGAAAACTTGGCTATCTTTAAGCTGGTTTATACAATTACTGAAGATCAAACAGTGATTCAATCAGGGACAGTAGCAGTGCCAGCAATTGCTGCTAGAGCAGAAGGAAGACTGCACTTACCTTATCATTTAGATTTTCCTAAAAAGGCAGGAGCCGCCTATTATTTAACTCTTTCATATCAATTGAAAGAAACGACCGCCTATGCATCTGCTGGTCATGAATTAGCTACCGCACAGTTTGAATTGCCAATTGCAACACCAGGGATTGAGATTACACCAGTTGGCACGTTGATGGCAAAGGAAATTGGCCCTCATTTATACATTGAAGGACCAAACTTTTCAATTAATTTTGATAAAGTGAAGGGCGCCTTAACGAATGTGACACGAGATGGTAAAAAATTATTGCATAAAGGGCCGAAATTTACATTTTGGCGGGCACCGATCAGTAATGATATGGAAATTATTGATGAAATGAAGAAGAAATATTTCTTACATTTAGAGCATGAAATTGTCCGTTCTTTTGAGTGGAAAAAAGTTGATGATTTTATCCAAGTCATCGTAAAAACAATTAACGGAACGACTAACAGTGCTTGGCATTATCAATGTACCTATCAGTATTTAATTGCACCAAATGGCGAAATTTTCTTCGACTTAAAAGGTAGTCCTGCTGGTAAAATTGAAAATGCGCCAGATATGTTACCACGTTTGGGTGTGACTCTCCATTTAGACAAGTCTCTATCAGAAGTAAAATATTTCGGTAAAGGGCCGAGAGAAAACTATGTAGATTCACAAGAAGCTGGTTTACTTGGCGTTTATGATGCTACAGTGGCGGAAATGTTCACTAATTATGTTGTTCCACAAGCCAATGGTAACCACATGGCGACTAAATGGTCCGCATTCACGGATGATCGCGGCCAAGGGGTAGTAGCAACAGCGGCAGATTCATATAATTTTAGTGTTTCTTATTTTGAAGAACAAGCGCTAGATGTTGCTAAGCATACCAATGAATTACAAGAAAGTGAGTATGTTGTTTTAAATATCGATTACAAACAAAACGCCCTAGGTAGCTACTCTTGTGGCCAGTGGCAATTAGAAAAATACCGGACTACGTTTGAAGAATTCCAATTGGCATTCCGCTTAACACCTTTTAATAATAAAGAGATTCAAGCAGCGGATGTCGCACATGAACGAGTAAAACGACCAACAATTTCTTAAATAAAAGCTCAGAACAGTGCACTTCGGTCTCCTGTTCTGAGTTTTTTTAATGAAATTATCAGAAATTATTGCTTTTTTTTCATGGAAACAAGCAAACTATTTTGTTATCTAATAAAAGTAGTCCATAATAGTAACATAGCGAATTATTCGCTAGATAAAGCATTTAGGAGGAATTATTTTATGCATACTTTATGGGTTTTAATCGTTGGTGCTGTTATCGGTGCTATCGCTGGCGCGCTTACAAGCAAAGGTCAATCAATGGGTTGGATTGCGAATATCGTTGCCGGTTTAGTTGGTTCATTTATCGGAGAAAAAATCTTAGGTAGCTGGGGTCCTCACGTAGCAGGTATGGCAATTGTGCCATCAATTATTGGGGCAGTAATTTTAGTTGCTGTGGTTTCATTCTTCTTCGGACGAAAAAATAGCTAATTAAGTAAATAATTGTTTAATTAGTTAAAGGAGGTCGGGACAGAACCGTTTAGCTCCGAGAAATAAGAAGAAATTTCCGAAAATTGCTTTTTAATTTTTGGATAATTTCGGCTTATTTCCGAAGGAGTTGGTTCTGTTCCCGCCGTTTATCAGTTTTTGAGCGTGGAGCAAAAATCCAAAGTGATTTTTGTCCCACGCTCCTTTTTTTATTTTCTCGTTAATTTTACGACAACTTCACAACGAGCGGTTTGTGGAAACATATCAACAGATTGTAAATAGTCTACTTGATATACTTTGGCTAATTGAACTAAATCACGTGCTAACGTGGATACATTACAAGAAATATACACCATTTTCTTAGGTGGTTGTTTCAAAAGGGCCGTTAATAATTTACGATCCAAACCAGTCCGTGGGGGATCAACTACAATGGCATCAGGTTTAAAGCCTTCTTTGAACCATTTAGGTAATAAGTCTTCAGCTGTTCCAACAGCATAATGTGTGTTCGTAACACCAAGTCGTTTTGCATTGAATCTAGCATCGTCAATTGCGGCGGGAATGGTATCCATACCACGAACTTGATGCGCTTGTTTCGCTAAATTTAAGCCAATGGTCCCGACGCCACAATAAGCATCAACAACAGTTTCATTTGGTTGTAAATCTAAGGCCTTGATTCCTTCATTATATAAAACTTCCGTTTGTTCTGGATTCAATTGGAAAAATGCTCGCGGCGATAAATCAAAGACAACGTCGTTAATGTGTTCTTCAATGCTTTCTTTGCCCCATAAGTGAAGGGTATCATCACCCATTACTAGAGAGGTTTTTTTATTTTGGACATTTTGCATAATAGAAACAACTTCTGGTAATTGTTCATTAATTGCGCGAACCATTTTTTCTTTTTGTGGAAATTTCTTCGATTGTGTAATGAACACTACTTGGACTTCGCCAGTTTGGATGCCCACTCGAACCATTAATGTTCGAAAGATACCACTATTTTTACGTTCATCATAAATTGGTAATTGAAAGTCATTCAATAAATCAACTAATGTATTCATCACCTTGGTTGTCGCAGGCTGTTGGACCAAACAGTTATCAATCGGTACTAATTGATGTGAATCAGCTTGATAGAGACCAGCTTCTACTTGGCCATCGATTTGGCGTAATTGGAATTGGGCTTTATTTCGATAATTCCAAGGATTCTCCATCCCAATTGTTTTTCGTAGTTCATAGTTTTGATAATTGGCTGGTTTAAATTTGTTAAGTGCCTGCTTTAATAAATCTTTTTTAAAGTCTAATTGTGCTTTGTAGGCTAAATGTTGTAGTTGGCAGCCGCCACATGTTTCATAGACAGGACAAGGAGGGACCACGCGATCTTTAGCAGCTTTTTTGACAGATTGAAGGGTTCCTTCAGCAAATTTGGGTGTAACATTTGTGATCGTGGCAGTCACTTCTTCTTTCGGTAGCGCCCCAGGAACGAAAATAATTAATTTTTTATAATAGCCGATACCTTCGCCATTAATTCCTAATCGTTTAATTTTTAAAGAAATTTGTTGGCCTTTTTTTACTAGTTGTTGGGTCATATTCTTTCATCCTTTAGTCATCTCACATTTTTCACTTCCTCCCATTTTAGCACATTTTTATTTATTTGGCTTCCAAGGATTCTATGGTATAGTAGAATATATGTTCTGATTTAGAGGGGCAGGAGAATAAGATGACAACAATCACACGAATTAGTAAAGATAAAGGTGAATTTTATCTACTTTGGCTATCTTCAGGCGAAAAACTGCGTGTCTCGGAAGATATTTTAGTACGGCAGCGTCTGCTAAAAGGCCAAGAGTTATCAGATACTTTAATAGAAGAAATAAAAAAAGCCAGTTCTTATGATGTCGGGTTACAAATGGCGATGAATTATTTAAGCTATCAATTACGTTCAAAGAAAGAGATTTTTACTTATTTAAAAGAGAAAGAAATTGAACCTGAAGATCGAGTAAAAATCGTTCAACGTTTAGAAGAGCTACGGTTGTTAGATGATGCAATTTTTAGTGAAAGTTACGTACGGACAGCTATGCGAACCAGTGATAAAGGACCACGAAATGTGGCACAACAATTAAAGCAAAAAGGCATTAGTGAAGAAGATATTCAGCATGGTTTGACCTTTTATACGTTAGATGAACAACTTAATGTTGCCACAGCAACTGCAGAAAAAGCCATGAAACGCTATCGAACTAAAAGTTTTAAAGATGCACTTCAGAAAACGCGTCTGCATCTGATGCAAAAGGGCTTTACAAATGAAATCATTGATCTAGCTTTGGAATCTTTAGCTTTTGAAAAGGACGAAGAACAAGAACAACAAGCGTTAAACAAGGAAGGCGAACGTTTATGGCGTGCCAATCAGCGATTTGATTTTTCTAAAAAAGTTCAAAAAGTCAAACAAAGCTTATTCCAAAAAGGGTTTGACTATGATTTGATTCAGCAATTTATTAGCGAAAAGGAAGTAGAACATGACGAATAAAGAGCCTTGGGAGGCGTGGAGTCCCGCAAAAGTTAGTTCATTCCAGGAAGATTTTTTAGCTTGGTATGAACGAGAAAAACGCAATTTACCTTGGCGAGCGAATACAGATGCATATCGTATTTGGATTTCTGAAATTATGCTACAACAAACTCGCGTAGATACAGTCATTGATTATTTTTATCGATTTATGGAATGGTTTCCGACGATTCAAGATTTAGCGGAAGCGCCAGATGATAAGTTGTTGAAAGCTTGGGAAGGGTTAGGTTACTATTCACGAGCGCGTAATTTAAAAGTGGCAGCGCAACAGATTGTTTCAGAATTTGGTGGGAAAATGCCTGACACAATCGAAGATATTCGGAGTTTAAAAGGAATCGGCCCCTATACAGCTGGTGCGATTGGCAGTATTGCCTTTAATCTCCCCGAACCA
Source organism: Enterococcus sp. AZ011 (assembly GCF_050548355.1). Taxonomy (NCBI): domain Bacteria; kingdom Bacillati; phylum Bacillota; class Bacilli; order Lactobacillales; family Enterococcaceae; genus Enterococcus; species Enterococcus sp. AZ011. Next base: position 2,212,923 of record NZ_CP172959.1, on the reverse strand, counting down.
GCAATTGACGGTAACGTCATGCGGGTAGTGAGCCGTTTATTTGAAATTGATGCAGATATTGCAAAAGCGAGTAGTCGTAAAGTATTTGAAGCGGCGATGCTTAAAATCATCGATCGTGAGCGTCCAGGGGATTTTAATCAAGCCTTAATGGATCTAGGATCAGCCGTCTGCACCCCAACTTCCCCTAAGTGTGAAAGCTGTCCGCTTCAGCAATATTGTGCGGCCTATCAGGCAGATAAAATGACCGCTTATCCAGTCAAATCAAAAAAAGTTAAGCCGAAAGATGTGTATTATGTCGGCACTATTATTGAAAATAAAAAGCAAGAATTTTTATTAGAACAACGACCTGAAACAGGTTTGTTAGCCAATATGTGGCTGTTTCCGATTGAAGAAATTAGCAAAAAACAATTTCAACAATTGCAAAAACTGGCGCAACCAGCAGAAACGGAAAAACAATTAACTTTAGAGTTAGAGCCTGTAACAGAGCCTTTGGTCGCTGAAGAACCTGTCAGCTTTTTTACGGACTATGAAACAGTTGTCTGGCAAAAACGTGCCTTAGGCGAAGTCGTTCATATTTTCAGTCATTTAAAATGGCATATCTTAGTCTTTTATGGCCGAAATACAGGCGAATTAGCCACACTAGAGTCGCAGCGATGGGTGGCAGCACAACAATTTTCAGACTATGTTTTTCCAAAACCACAGCAAAAAATGGTGGAATTGTTCAAAAAAGAACACAAAAATAAATAACAAAAAAGAGAGGCTTATAAACAAACAAGCCTCTCTTTTTTGTTTCCTCTAGGTTATACCCCTATATAAATTCTGCTATGTTTAGTTTTGAAGGGGACTGGTAAGATAGACTTGTCTCTTGTCTGTTTAGAGGAGTAGTAATGATGGTGGAGACTTTTCAAGAGAGAGGAAGTACAGCCAATGAGTAGGAAGCGAAAAATCAGCTTAATTAGTTTAGTCATCATTTTGGTTTTTGTCACAGTCGGCTCAGCATACTTTGCTGTAGCGGGTAGCTATTTAAAGAAAACAATTGATAAAGGCTATGTTCCCATAAAAAATGATTATAATGAAGCGCAAAATAAAGATAGTCAATCGTTTTTGATTATGGGGCTAGACAATACAATTGAACGGAAATTAGGCACAACTAGGACTGATGCTATGATGGTGATTACCGTGAATAACAAGACGAAGAAAATAACCTATTTAAGTTTGCCACGGGATAGTTTTGTTCAAATTGATGCGAAAAATTACCAAGGGATGCAACGAATTGAAGCTGCCTATACCTACGATGGACCAACAGCTTCTGTTAACACAGTTGAGAAATTATTGAATATTCCAATCAATCATTACGTTGTGTTTAACTTTTTATCTTTTATTAAGTTAATTGATGCAGTTGGCGGCATAGATGTCAATGTCAAGCAGGCGTTTGATGGTGTCACCAAAGACGGGCCAGGATCCATTCATTTTGATGCAGGGAAACAGCATTTAGATGGTACGAAAGCTTTATCTTATGCCCGTGAAAGACATAGCGATAACGATATTATGCGTGGATTCCGACAACAAGAAATTATTCAAGCAGTTGAAGACAAGTTGAAATCTGGTCAATCAATCATGAAAATAATGGACATTATTGATTCGTTAAATGGAAACATTCAAACTGATGTGGATTCCAATGAATTGACTCATTTAGTCAAAGAAGGTTTGACTTGGGCCAATTATGATAAACAACAGCTTTCTTTTGACTGGCGCACTTTTAGTAATGAAGGGCGCAGTATGGTTGAACTATATCCAGATAGTATTGAAAATGTCCGTCATCAATTACGTGTGTCTTTAAATTTAGAAAAGCCAGATGAACGAGATCAAGACGGCTATGTCTTCCATACGAACGGTGAATTTTTATATCAAAGTGATTATACCGTTCAAGATGAAGCAGCTGAGGAAAACGAAATGACTTCCATCAACGGCAATACGTATATTGGTGTTCCTGGCAATACACAGACCGGCCCGTTGCCATCAGTTAAAACGGAAAATGGCTTTATAAAATAATTTATTTTCCAAGTGTAGAAAATCCGAACATAACAGATTAAATAATCCGCTTACTTATTATTCTTCTAAGGAAAAAACGAAGGATTTTAGCAAGGAAACAGCGTATCATTTGATATAAACCCAACATTCCCTTTATAATGAAAGTAACAAGCAAATTTTTGTTACTTAGAAGGGGAAGGGAGCAAGGAGTTATGTTTAGTTATACAGATACCATTTTGTCAATTATGCAAAGAATTGAAGTATACAACGAAATTTTCAAAGCCATCTCTAAAGAAGTTCAAGAATACGGTTGTAATCAGGCTGCACATCGGAGAGGCCGTGACACTTATATGTTTTGCCGAAATAATGTGAATCGTTTTTTTACAGAAGAAATGATGTTTCGTAAAAATTTAGAGCCGTATTATGATAAAGAAGCAACGAAAATCTTGCTAGAAGGATTAGATACGTATAAAGAAGGAGTATTTTTCTGGTTAGAGGCATTAAGTGAATCTTGCCAAGTGACAGATGAATTGAAATATCAATTAGGAATCCGCCAAAAAGAATCCTCTTATTTATTAATTAATCAAGCTTGTAAAGAAGCCTGTGAGGGCATTCAAAGCGCTCATAGTGTTCATAAGATGTAAAAAGTTAGGGATAGCTGTCAATCTGGCAGTTATCCCTAACTTTTTTATTTCAATATCATCTGATATGCATAACGTTCGCCATCGTTAACATCTAAAATCACGTCACCTTGATAAACAAAGCCAGCTTTTTTAATCAGGTGTTGCATGGCGAAATTTTGTGGATGTGTATCGATTCGAATATCAGTAGCACCTTGCAAACGAGCGGCTGTAACCAGTGAGCGCAAAAGCACCAAAGCCAGTCCTTGACCTTGAAAGGAACTTTTTAAAGCAACACGATGAATTGCTGTATACGTAGTTTGAGAATGAGGTTGCCAAGAACCATTAAAAATCGCTTCATAAGCAGGATCAATCTCCGAACATAAAACACCAACGCCTGCCAAGGTATCCTCAACCATTAAAATATAGCAAGTTTGCTGGTCGATATCTTTTGCTAAAATTTCTTGATTCGGGCCATCACCGTTTTGCCATTGGGGAATGCCACTTTTTTGTAAGGTGCGGCGTCCATCTTCAATGATAGCAAGGATGTCAGGCAAATCAGAAGGTTCTGCTTTTCTTAAGTAAACAGTCAAAAAATATTCCCTCCTCTTAGAAACCTGTTGTTGTTTTCAATTGGTAAATTTTTGAAGGGCGGCCAATGCCAACGGGACGTTCACCTAACTCTTCAAAATATTGTGTCATGGCTTTTTTAAAATTTGAATGGTCAATGCTGCGATAATCAACGCCGAGGAACTTCGCAAAAACTTTACGGGCTTCCGTAATGGTGAAATCTTTTCCTAAGACTTGAAGCACTTGCGGTTCATGTTCCATTTTATCAACAACACGATTAAACGCCTTAATTATAATTTCACTATGGTCGAAGGCTAATGTATCTTTACCAAGAGAGGCCGCTGTTTTCAAGTCTAAAGTAATTTCCACATCTTCATGAGATAACGTGATGTGTTGACCATGCCGTTCAAGATTGAACCAGTGGACTTCTTTGGCATCGTCGCCAGCAATTAAAGGTTCTTCACCAATAAAGGCTAAATAGCTGACTGTCACGACCCAGCCACGAGGATCTCGATCTGGGCGACTAAAGCTGTGTAATTGTTCAATATTTTCTTGAGAAATCACCACACCAGTTTCCTCTTTTGTTTCTCTTAAAACACTATCTTCAGTAGATTCGTTACGATTAACAAAACCGCCAGGAAGCGCCCATGAGTTTCTAAAGGGGTGACCTTTACGTTGAATCAGTAAGACTTTTAATTGATCAGCTTCCTTGTTGTAACAAAGAAGAACCATATCAACGGTTAAAGAGGGTTTTTCATATTCAGGTAATTCTTGTTGATGATACCAAGTTAAAAACTCTTCTAAGCTAGCTTGGCGTTCATAATAATTTTTTTCTTCGGCTTTAGAAGCAAATTGTGGCACAATTGCTCCTCCTTTCAAAAAGAAACATGGTTTTCTTTTATTGTATCATTAAGTGGCTGAAATACAATATTCAAGCGTAAAAAGAAAAGCAAGCCTGGGACAAAAATCACTTTTGATTTTTGTCCCAGGCTTGTACTATAAGAAGTTTGTTCTAGACGTTATTTATTGTGTTAATTCTAATAATTTATTTTTCAAATCTTCTTCCATATGACCAAGTTCGATTTCGGCAGCTTGGCGTTTTTCTTTTCCTTCTTGTTGAATACGTAATGTTTCTTGGATAGTTTCAATTAAATCATTTTGTGTTTTTTGTAATGTTTCAATATCGACTAGGCCACGTTCGTTTTCTTTTGCTGTTTCAATTGCAGAAATTTTTAGCATTTCTGAATTTTTCTTCAGTAAGTCATTGGTGGTTTCAGAGACTTGACGTTGAGCAGTCACAGCATCTTTTTGACGGAGTAAGGTTAAGGCGATGACTACTTGGTTTTTCCATAACGGAATCGCCGTATTCACCGATGATTGAATTTTCTCAGCCAAAGCTTGGTTAGTATTTTGAATTAAACGAATTTGTGGGGCTTGTTGAATCGTAATTTGACGAGCCAAGCGTAAATCATGGGTTCTTTTTTCTAAACGGTCTAGGAATTGGTTATAATCATTAACAATTTGGACATCCATTTGATCTCCAGATTCTTCCGCTTTTTTCATGGCTTCAGGAATAATTTGCGTCCGTAGTTCTTCTGCTTTTAATTCCCCAGCGGCAATATAGATGTTTAAGGCATCAAAATAATCTTTATTTTTTTGATACAATTGATCTAACATGGCATTATCTTTTAAAAGACCATCTTTTTCATGGGTTAATTTGACAGCAATTTTGTCAATTTGCGCACCAATTTTTTGATATTTGGCGGTAATTTCGTAAACGGATTGTTTGACTTTACCTAACATTTTTTGAATAAAGTTGCCTTCGCCAGCACGTAATTCATTGGGATTGGCTTCATTTAAACGAAACATTAGATCGGTCAGTGAATCACCAACAGGACCAATGTCTTGTGCTTGAACGTGGTTTAACATCGCTTGCGAAAATTCGCCGAGTTTGATTTGGGCATTTGAACCATAGGTAATTACTGCTTGTGAATCTTGGACATCAATTTTTGAAGCTAATTCTTTTGCTTGGGCTTGACGTTCTTGTGGTAATTTATCAATTAAACGAGGAGCTGCTTGCTGTTCTTTTAACTCAGATAGTTCATTTTGTTGCGTTGGTGTTAGTTCATCCATTGATGAAAATGGATTACTTAATAAATCGTCCAATGTATTGGTTACAGATGTTGTTTCTTTGGGTTGTTGCTCAGTCATTTTTTTTCCTCCCTAATGATTATTGCTGGTCTTCGTTTACTTGAGGTGATTCCTCAGTTGCAGCTTTTTGCGACAAGCTGCTTTTAGCGATCGACATTTCGACATCTAAATCGTCTAAGTCATCGGAAACGATTTCCTCATAATCATTTTTAACTAATTTTGACAATTGGTCAATGATTTGTGCGCTTTCTTCTAATTTTTCATACGTTTGTTTGTTTTTTACTTCATGTTGTTCTATTTCTAAATGTTTACTTGTTAAGTCAACGATATTTGGTAAATGTGTATAGAGAAAGTGATTGGCTAAGTGTAACTTTTTAGGTTCTTTCACTAACTCTTTAAACAGAGCTTTAGAAACCTTCGTAGTATCATTACGTAAGTCAATCGCCCGTAATTTAGTTGAACGATTCATGTTTTCTTGTAATTGTATGATTTGTTTTTTGGCTGTGCTCATTGTACTTCTGAAAAAATCAATTTCTTGTGGAGATAACCCCAACTCACGATAATGGGCTTCTTTATCTTTCGTTAAGTAAGGCATTTGATCGCTTTTGTCGGCGGCATTTTTCTTTTTTCGATAGAGAACGAATACTAAAAAGCCTACCAGAATCACAAAAGCGAAGAAGCCATATTCTCTAGCGACAGCAATGATTAAGGCTCCTAAAAGAATATAGCCAATCAGTAATTTTGTATTTAATTTGTTCATTTATATAGTTCCTCCTATCTATCTAATCCTCGAAAGAGTCAGCTCTCGTTACAATAGTTATTTTAGCATACTCTGTGAGAGAAAAGACATACAGCGGAAGATGTATTTTATGATTTAGTGAAATCCTAAGAAAAAAAGTATAAAACGCAAAAAAAGACCCGTCCTAATTGGGGGTAGGACGGGAAAGGAGTTAAAAATGAAAAAGTGTTTTGTTAGGGTTGTTTGTTGGTATGCTTAAATAATACAAGGAAGTTGTGAATTTTTTATGTCTATTTTTTTTCGAAAATGTAATTTTTTTCTAAAGCAATAAATTTTTTTCTTTGAAAAGGGTTTAACTAGAGAAGAAGGGGTGCGATTTTTATCATTTTAGGGTATGATAAACAAGAAAGGTTGGTGAAAGATATGTTAAATTATGAGGACTTCGAAGAAAAAACACTTCAACGTCGAGAAATTTTTAAAGGAAAGATTATTGATGTTTTTTTGGATGACGTGGCTTTACCGACAGGCGGCACTGCTAAACGCGAATTGGTTTTTCATTCAGGCGCAGTAGCTATGATTCCGTTAACCGCAGAAGGAAAAATCGTCTTAGTTAAACAATTTAGAAAACCCTTGGAACAAGTGATTTTAGAAATTCCAGCGGGAAAAATTGATCCTGGAGAAGAAAATCAACTGGAAACGACGGCTATGCGGGAATTGGAAGAAGAAACTGGGTATCGTGCAGGTCAGCTCACCTACATAAATTCAATGTATCTGTCACCAGGATTTGCTAATGAAAAATTGGCTCTCTATTTGGCAACGGATTTGCAGAAAGTCGAAAATCCGCGTCCTCAAGATGAAGATGAAATCTTGGAACTTTACGAGCTAACAATAGCTGAAGCCAAAGCAGAGGTGGCAAAAGGCACGATTTGTGATGCCAAAACACTTTTTGCTATACAATACTGGGAATTGTATTTACTGCAGAGACAGTTTAAGGAGGACACGCAATGAGCAAAGGTCCGTTAGTCACTCGGACAGAGCTTCGCAAACGCAGAGAAGCAGAAGAAAAAGAAGCGGAACGTCGTCAGCAAGAAGAGCAGAAGCTGGCGGAAAAAGCGTATAAGCGAAAAGAAAAAGAAATTTCGACGTTTTATCGTAAAGAAAAGAAAAAACAAAAACCGATCAACAAGTCACGAGTAGGAGAATACTCGAAGCGTCGAGAACGGAGTACTTGGTTAAACAAGGCAATTATTATTGTAGCGATTTTATTAGCCGTTGTGGCGTATATCGTTTTGAATTTATAGAAAAGAGGAATCACTATGAAAATTGGAATTATTGGAGCAATGGATCAAGAGGTCAAAATTCTAAAAGAAAAATTGACAGACACGATGTCATGGGAACGAGCAGGCGCTTTATTTGTTTCTGGTTCGTTAGGAAGACATGAGGTGATTGTGGTTCGTTCAGGAATTGGTAAAGTGGCCTCAGCTGTGACCACGACTTTATTGATTCATCAATATGGCGTAAATATGGTGATTAATACAGGTTCTGCTGGTGGTATCGGTGAAGGACTAAAAGTCGGCGATTTAGTCATTGCAGACAAATTAGCTTACTTTGATGTTGATGTCACTGGTTTTGGTTATGCCTATGGACAATTGCCTGGTGGTGTACCTTTGTATTTTGAAACAAGTGAATACTTGCGGATGGAAATTGCGAAAGCTGCTGAAAAAACTGGTTTAGCTATTCGTAAAGGATTGATTGTTACTGGAGATACTTTTGTGGATAGCGCTGAGAAAATCGCCAAAATTAAGAAAGAGTTTCCTGAAGCCTTAGCTTGCGAAATGGAAGGCGCAGCAATTGGCCAAGCGGCTTCACAGTTCAATATTCCATTCTTAGTTGTACGGGCAATGAGTGATACAGCAGATGGCGAAGCAACTCAAAGCTTTGACGAATTCATCGATGAAGCTGGGAAAAAATCAGCCGAAATGGTTATTCATTTTGTCGAGAACTTAGTTTAAAAAGAGAAAGAAACAGCCATCATTTCATCAATGAAATGATGGCTGTTTCTTTTTGCTTATTGTCACTTAATGAAAGGTTTTTAAATACTGTTCTTTTTGTTTACGCGTTAATTTTTTAAAGGCGGCTTCGGCTTTGGTGGCCGCGCTACGTGTTTCAAATTTCTCTGTATGAATCATTTTGACTGGGCGGCGTTTGGCTAACCGTGTATATTTTGCACCAGTTCCGCTATTATGTTCGGTTAATCGACGTTCTGGCTCAGTTGTATAGCCACCGTAAAAGGAACCATCTTGGCAAAGTAAAACATAAAAATAATGGGATTTCTTATTCTCCATACAGCATAGCCTTCATTTCTGCTTCGTATTCGTTCTTCTCATTGTATGTAAAAAGAGGTGGTAACACACGAAAACCGTCTTTTTTGCCTTGCTTAATGCCTTCAATTAGTAAAACATTGGCTTCTTTGCCTGGCTTCGGATAAACAAACCGAGCTTTTTTCGGCGCAATATTGGCGTTTTCCATAGCATGTAAAATATCCAGGAAACGATCAGGTCGATGAACCATTGCGAGGCGACCATTTGTTTTTAATAAATCCGCCGACACAGTGACCACTTCTTGAAGAGACGTGTGAATTTCATGACGGGCAATCGCTAAGTGCGGGTTTGGATTTTTTTGGCTAGTTGGTCGTTCTTTAAAGTATGGGGGGTTACATAGTACTAAATCAACAGAATCTTTTTTGATGACCTCTGTCGCTTGTTTTAAATCACGTTCATACATCGTTACTTGTTTTTCTAATTTATTTAATAGAATACTTCGTTGCCCCATATCTGCCAAACGAGGTTGTAATTCGATTTGGTCGATCTTTGCAGCTGTTTTCCGACTAACGAAGAGGCCGACCGCGCCATTGCCAGCACACAAATCGACAATCTTGCCTTTTTTTGGTAGTTGCGGAAAATTAGCCAATAAGACTGCATCAATGGAAAAAGAAAAGACTTCTTTGCTTTGAATAATTTGAATATCATCCGCATATAATTGATCAATCCGTTCGCCGGATAATAACATAGATTAAGAACCTCCAACTTTTCATCTGATTGTTCATGTATTATACTACTTTTAAACCCGTATGACAAAATCTGTTCCCTAGATTAGTGGGGACATGTTATTTCTCTGATTGATAGAAGTAAAAAAAGCTTGTCAAAAGGTAGAGCTTTCGGCATACTAGAAAGCGGAGAGAAGAAAGGAAGAAAATTATGTTTTTTACATTTATGCGTGGCGTGGTTCGCGTCATTTTATTTGTGATTAATGGAAATGCACATTATGAAAATAAAGAAAAATTACCAAAAGACCAAAACTATGTCTTAGTTGCGCCGCATCGAACATGGTGGGAACCGTTGTATTTAGCTGTTGCTGGTAGTCCTAAGAAGTTTAGTTTTATGGCAAAAAAAGAGTTGTTTAAAAATCCTGTTTTACGTTTCATTTTAAAACATGCGAATGCGTTTCCAGTGGATCGTGAGAAGCCCGGTCCCAGCGCGATTAAAACACCTGTCAAAATTTTAAAAAATTCTGATTTAAGTTTGATTATGTTCCCCAGTGGCACGCGTCATTCCTCAGAATTAAAAGGTGGGGTAGCCTTGATTGCTAAAATGGGGCGAGTACCTATCGTGCCATCTGTTTATCAAGGTCCGTTAACTTTAAAAGAGTTGTTTAAACGTAAAAAAGTAACGGTTCGTTTTGGGGAGCCAATCGATATTAGCGATATTAAAAAAATGGATAAAGACGGTTTAGCTGAAGTAGAACGTCGGATGCAAGAAGCATTTGATCAGTTAGATAAAGAAATTGATCCAACTTTTAAATATGAATCAACAGAAAAAGAATAAAACAAACCGCTACAGAATAGGAATGTTACTGGCAGGTAGTCTCATCAAAAGATGATGCTCCCTGTCTTTTTTCTTGCGTTAAGAAAAAAGTTTGTTAAAAATCTAATTCTTCTGTCCGATTTTCTTAAAAAATACCAGAAATTTGTTATAATAATAAGAAGGACTTTTTTAGGCGGTGAAAAAATGAAATTTTTACATACAGCAGATTGGCATATTGGCAAAAAATTACATGGTTTTGATTTATTGGCAGAACAAAGGGAAGCCTTTAAACAAATCTTAGCAATTGCGAAAGAAGAGCAAGTGGATGCTGTTGTGATCGCTGGAGATTTGTATGATCGCTCTGTTCCAGCGGTTGAAGCAGTCGAGATTTTTAATGAAATGATGATTCAAATGAATCTCAAAGAGCATTTCCCCGTGTTAGCTATTTCGGGAAACCATGATAGCAGCACTCGTTTAGAAACAGGAGGCCCTTGGTTTAACCAAACGCAATTTCATTTGAATACGCGTTTAGAACAAGCCTTTCAACCAATTGAAATCGACAATACCCAATTTTATTTGTTGCCTTATTTTGAACCGATTGCGGCTCGCTTATATTTTGAAGATGAAACGATTCGAACGATTCAGGCGGCGATGGAAAAAGTTGTCGCGAAAATGCAAGAATCTTTTCTCCCCAACAAAAAACAAGTGTTAGTTAGTCATTTTTTTGTCGCTGGCAGTGAAAAAACTGATTCTGAAACAAAATTAACAGTGGGTGGTTTGGATGTTGTACCGACGGCTTTGTTAGAGCCTTTTGATTATGTCGCGTTGGGCCACTTACATGGAAAAAATGCGTTGCAGGCACCTAATGCTCGATACAGTGGCTCGCCTGTAAAATTTTCTTTATCAGAAATGACACAAGAAAAGGGTGTTTGGCTTGTTGAAACAGAAGCTGAAGTTCATTTTAAATTCCGTACTTTGAAACCATTGCGAGACATTCAACAATTGACGGGCTCGTTTCAGCAGTTAACGGATCCCGCTTTTTATCAAGAAGTGAATCGGGAAAATTATTTACATGTCCAATTAACCGACCGAGCGATCATTCCCAACATGATGAATCAATTGCGAAAAATTTACCCCAAAATTATTGGGTTGGAACGTTTGAATGGTCGAGAAACAAGCAACGGAAATCAGAAAAAAGTGGTACAAATAGAACAACGTTCACCAGAAGAACATCTGCATGACTTTTTTAACGATGTGACAGGAGAGGCCTTGACAGAACAACAAGCACAATGGGTCCAAGAAGAACTGAGTACACTTAATCAATTAGAAAGAGGGAAGTAACAGGATGAAACCATTATCTTTAACATTGAAAAACTTCGGACCGTATATTAATGAAACCATTGATTTTACGAAGTTTGAAGATTCTTCACTTTTTCTAATTAGTGGAAAAACAGGGTCTGGGAAAACAACGATTTTTGATGGAATGAGCTATGCTTTGTTTGGTGAAAGTTCTGGGAAATTACGTTTAGGCAAAGAAATGCGTTCCACATTTGCTGACCCCTCAGAAGCCACTGAAGTTACTTTGCTTTTTAAACATAACGAGTATCTCTATGAACTGAACCGCCTTCCCGAACAAGAACTTTTTAAAAAACGTGGCACAGGAGTCCGTAAACAAAGTGCCAAAATTTCTTTAATTGTCAAAGATGCTCAAGGGAAAGAACTACGAGCCTATTCTAAAAGACGCGAAGTGGACGAACTCATTCAAGAATTATTGCATTTGAATGCCAATCAATTTGCTCAAATTGTATTGTTACCACAAGGAGAGTTTCGGACTTTTTTAATTGCTAAAAGTGATGAAAAAGAAAAGGTTTTGCGTAATTTATTCGGAACAGAATTGTATCAGTTGTTCAGCGAAAATTTAAAAGAACGCTTAAAAATTGCCAATCAAGAGATTCAAGAAACCCAGCAAAAAATTGAACTGAAAACAGAACAGTTGCATTGGTCAGAAGAACCTGAACCGACAATGACACTTTTTGAAAAACTTCAATTATTAGAAAGCCAACAACAAGAGGCTCAGCAACAACTATTAGTTGAAAGAGAACAAATTGCAACCTTAAAACAAGCCAAACAAGCAAAAGAGCAAGTTCGTTATGCTATTGAAGAACGACAAAACTTGCAACAGCAAAAAGAAGAATTACTGAAAAAGAAAGCAAAACAAGCTGAACAGGAAACCGTCATTGAGCGGCTAAAGGAACAGATTCAGCAATTAAAATGGAGCCAAAAACAGCAATCTTTAGCTGAAAAAGTCTTTGAAAAACGAAGCGAAAAACAACAAAAAGAGCAAGAAACAAAGTCCAAACAACAAGCTCTTATGGAAACGCAACAAGCATTGACAGATTGGCAAGCAATCATGAGTGAGTTGGAAGAACAACAACCATTGATTGCTGAAAAACAAGAACGTCTTCAAACGATTCAACGTCAATTACCACAATACCAAGAATATGAACAGTTAGCCCAACAACAAATAGCAGAACAAGCCAATTATCAAGCCATTCAAAAAGAGTATGAATCTTGCCAACAGGAAAAAACAACATTAGCGGATAAAGTGGCGACAGCCAAACAATTTATTGAACAAGAAGGAACACTTGAAAAAGCAAATTTTGAATGTTCTAGTGTAGCAGATCATTGGCAAAATTTTGTAGAACGTTGGCAAAAAAATCAAAAAGCTTGGCAAAAAATTAGTCAAAACCAAGGGGAATTGCACGAGCTGACACAACGGTTTGCTGTTGAACAGCAACAAAAAAGCGCCGAAGAAGCGAAGTTGCAGACAAAGAAAAGTCAATGGGCCTCTTTACAAATCCAACGATTAAGCTTGTTACTTGAAGAGGGGGAATCTTGCCCAGTTTGTGGCTCTTTAGAACATCCAAAACAACAAACTCATCAAGAAGTTTCCTTAGAAGAGATTGATCAAGCGGAACGGGAATTAACGGAAGTTGAAAAAACGGTTCAACGATTTACTGAAACGCTCTCTGCATTAGGGGCGGAAAAGCAACAGAAAGAAAGCCAATTACAAGAACAGGAAGCTGCGTATACTGAGGAACAAGAACAATTAGCAGCGCAGTTTGCTGACTTGCAGTTGCCGTTAACAGGACTAACTTTTTCACAAGTAACACCTGCAGAAATTGCGGAAGTTGAGTCGCAATTAGCTAAAGAAAAACAACAAATAGCACAAAAACTAACGGAAATTTCAGTCGAAAAGGACCGTCTGGCGGAACTAGAAGAACAAGTAGCTGAAAATTCTCAACGCTTTGAAGTGCTCCGACAACAAGTAGAAACAATGCAACAAAGTCTGGAAAGAATCACTATCCAGCAGCAAATGATTGCTAGCCAATTATTGGATGCAACCGTCACATACGAAGAAATGACCAAACAACAAGCTTTGCTTCAAGAAGAACTCTCTGCATTTGAACGTCAAAAAGAAAATGTGACGACACAAGGAGAAACCTTGAAGAAAGAAGAAATGATCCTTGAAAGTACGTTGACGCATTTGGAGAAAGAACAACAAACACTTCAACAAACAGTCGCACAACTTGAGAGTCAGTTAAAGGCAGTTTTAACGGAACAAGGCGTGACAGAGGACCAATTGACGGAGTGGTTGAAAGAGGTACCGACACTAGAAAGTCAGCAAGAACAAATTGCTTTATTTGAACAAGAGCAAACCCAACTGACTATCCAACTCGCTGAAATTGAGAAAAAATTATCTAGTGATACGTTCCCAGAATTATCTTTAATCACCACAGAAATTGAACAAATAACACAACAAATTGAAGAACAAGAAAAAAAATACTATCAACTGCATGAAAAAATGCTGAACAACCAACAGTTGGTTCAAGAAATTAATGCGCAAAGAACAACAATTGAAGACAAGTTTGAGGAAGTTGCTGCACTACAACAATTGGCAGATACGGTGAATGGCAATAATCCTAAAAAAATTAGTTTTGAACGGTATATGTTACAAACGTATTTAGAAAGAGTGCTGACAGTCGCTAATCAGCGTTTAGACCGCCTGACCAATAGTCGTTATCAATTTGAATTGAATCACGAAGCAGGCAGTTATCGGAATCAAACGGGGCTAGAAATCAATATTTATGATGACAATTCGGGGACGGTGCGCAGTGCTCACACGTTATCAGGCGGGGAAAGTTTTATAGCAGCGTTAGCTTTGGCACTTTCTTTAGCAGAAGTGATTCAAGAACAAGCCGGCGGAGTCTTAATTGATGCGTTGTTTATTGATGAAGGCTTTGGTTCCTTAGATGAAGAAGCATTGGAAATGGCAATGGAGGCGTTAGAAACGATTGAAAATGAAGGCCGCATGATTGGGATTATTAGTCATATTGGCGAATTAAAAGCACGAATTCCACAACAATTACAAATAAAAAGCAATGGGAATGGTCAAAGTACCGTTCACTATCAGCTAGCTTAGTAGAAGAGGAGGTGAGTCGATGAAATGGAGTATTCCAGAGCGAATCGTTGAACAAGGACGCGAATATATGCAAGAAGGCCGGGTCTTATCTATCGTTCAAAATCCAGAAAAAAGGATCTGGTTGTCTGAGGTTTTAGGGGAAGAACTTTATCTTGTTGAATTGGATGGTACCGCCAAAGAACAAGATGTTTGTGAATGTCAATATTGGATGGAACATGGCTATTGCAAGCATACAGTGGCAGTTGAACTGGCACTGAAACAACGAGGCGTGTCAAGAATTATTCAAGCGAATCAAACAGTCAGTTTTGAGAAAACAAATCGATCAACAGCTGAAATGTTTACCAAAGGCTTTGCCAAATTAAGCAAAGCTTCTGCCGAAGTTCCCTTGCAGCCTTTACGTTTAGAATTTCATTTAGATGTGATTGAAACGAATAATTACTATCCAGAATTGTCAACGATTGGCCTTTCTTTAAAAATTGGTTTGGAAGGCACCAAACCTAAAACATATATTGTGAAAAATATTGGTGATTTTTTACAAGCATATGAAAAAGAAATGACCTTTATGGTGAATAAACAACACCAATTTACTTTGCTACATGATTCTTTTTCAATGGAGATTCAAGAAATTTTAACAGAACTTGCGGCAATTTATCATACCAGCCAATTATTAGGTGCAAACGGTATTCAAGTTAAAGGGAAAATCGACAAACGTTATCTATTATTACCAATTGATCGCAGTCAATCGTTAGTTGAAAAAATGAATCGAACGGGTCAGTTTATATTGACCAATCAAACTCATAAGTATCGCTATCTAACGTTCAAAGAAACCAGTTTGCCACTTACGTTTACAGTCCAAAAAACCGAGGAACAAAGCTTCAAATTAACTATTCAGAATCCTATTACAACGTTTCTAGCCCACTATCACTGGGCGATTGCGGATCAAACGGTTTATTTACTAACAGAAGAGCAGGAAGCCATCTACACCACGTTACTTCAATTAATGAAACGCTTGGAAGAGCCGTCAATTATTTATGAAAAAGAAACAGTTTCTGATTTATTTAGTGAAGTGTTACCATTATTGGAAAAAATTGGTCGAGTGTCTGTTGAAGAATCAGTTGAAGAACTAGTCGTCCATCATCCTTTAAAAGCAGTCTTTATTTTTAAGAAAATTAAAGGTCGGATTAATGCTCGAATTGACTATCACTATGGAGAAGTCATTTTCTCGACAAACCCGAAATATGCTCAATTACCTGAAGTCAATCAAGAAATCGTTCGAGATAAAGCAAAAGAAACAGCAATTAAGCAGCAATTTCAACAGTTTGCCTATCAGCAAACAACCACAGGCTTTGAAAAAGTCTTACCTGCTGGGGAGTCCTTGTATTATTTCTTTAAATCCGAAGTACCAGCTTTCCGTCAATTAGGAGAAGTTCGGATGGGACGGAAATTACGGGAATTGTATTTAGATGCCCAGCATCATCAACCAACGATTGAAGTTGCGGAAGGGGATTCTTGGTTGGATATTCGGTTTGATGTCACTGGCATTGATGAAACCGAAATCGATGCAGTATTGACTAGTCTGCTACGTAATGATGCTTTTTATACGTTAAAAAGTGGTGAAATTCTTGCTTTTGACTCAGAGGAATTTTTCCATACAAGTGCAATTTTAACGAAGCTACGAAAAAATATGCATCAAGAAGACAATGTCATTCATGTGCCCAAAAATCAAGGTCTCATGATCGAAAGTTTATTAGAAGACAACGAGCGGGCACATTTTTCAGATTCCTTTAAAAAAATGGTCACGGATTTAACACATCCAGAAAACTTTGAAGCGCAAGTCCCCAAAACCTTACAAGCAACGTTACGCCATTACCAAGAAACAGGGTATAAATGGCTGAAAATGCTTAGCCATTATCAATTTGGCGGTATTTTAGCTGATGAAATGGGTTTAGGGAAGACACTGCAAACCATTACCTATTTACTTTCGGAAAAAGAAGAAGAGCGCTTGAAAGGGACAGCTTTGATTGTCGCTCCTGCAAGTTTAACCTATAACTGGTTAGCCGAAGTCAAACGTTTTGCGCCAACCTTAAATGTTCAAGTGGTTTCTGGCAATCGCCAAGAACGAGCAGCGCTTTTACAAAATAGCACCGAAGATATTCTGATTACTTCTTATGCAAGTATGCGACAAGATGTTCAGCTTTATCAGGAAATGCGTGTCGGCTATTTGATTCTAGATGAGGCCCAAATGGTTAAAAATAGTGGGACTAAAACGGCGCAAGCCTTAAAAAGTTTAAAAGTACCACAACGTTTTGCATTAAGTGGCACACCAATTGAAAATAATTTAGATGAACTGTGGTCAATTTTCCAAATGATCTTACCGGGATTGTTCCCAGGCAAAAAAGCCTTTCGAGAAATTAAGCCGGAAGAAATTGCCAAAATGATTCAACCATTCATTTTACGACGAGACAAGAAAACGGTGCTCGCAGACTTACCAGAAAAAATTGAAAATAATATGTACAGTGTCTTAACAGAAGAACAAAAAACGGTTTATTTGGCCTATCTAAAACAAATGCAAGCAGATGTCAGTCAAATGGATCAGGCGACCTTCAAGAAAAATCGCATGAGTATTTTAGCAGGCTTGACCCGTTTACGACAAATCTGTTGCGATCCGCGTTTGTTTATTGAGGATTACACGGGAGGTTCTGGCAAAGTGGAACAAGTCAAAGACTTTTTAGTGGCTGCCAAAGAAAACAATCGTCGTGTCCTATTATTTTCTCAGTTCACAAGTATGCTTTCTATCTTAGAAAAAGAATTGAATGAATTAGGTTTAGAGACGTTCTATTTACGAGGAAGTACGAAGCCTCAAGATCGGTTAACGATGGCGAATGCCTTCAATGAAGGAGAAAAAGATGTCTTCTTAATTTCATTGAAAGCAGGGGGAACCGGACTAAATTTAACTGGTGCAGATACAGTTATTTTATACGATTTATGGTGGAATCCCGCAGTCGAAGAACAAGCGGCTGGTCGGGCGCACCGCATGGGACAAAAAAAGGTTGTTGAAGTGTGGCGGATGATTGCAGAAGGAACGGTTGAAGAAAAAATGAATTCCTTACAGCAAGAAAAACGCGAGCTGTTCCAAAAAGTGATTCAAGGAAATGAAGAGCAATTAGCGAAAATGACGGAAGAAGATATTCGCACAATTTTAAGCATTGGAGAATAGCCGTTCAACTTAGTTGCTACCTTATTTAAAGAGAAATGGAGTAATTCGTTTGAAACAAAAAGAATATATGGAATATCGGCCGCTAGGTGAAGAAATTGAACGGATTCGTAAAGGAAAAAATATTCCTCTGCGTGTCTTTGATGAAAATGGTGTTTCTAGTCGAAGTTATCAACGCTTTGTCCAAGGAAATAGTGAATTGCGTATTTCGGATTTAGCCATTATTGTCGAAATCTTGTCTATTTCGCCGATGGAAATGACAGAAAAATTAACGCCAATGTCCAAAACAGTTTTAGCTAAGGAGCAGTTTAATTAAGCAATCTTTAGTAAAAATTTTCAAGAAAGTAGTCGAATCGTTGCAGATTATCGGGCGTATTATGATAAATCGTCTTTTGCTTTAGGAAAGCAAGAAGTAATGTATTCGATGTTGGCGTTGGAATATCTTTTTAACCCTCAAACGGTTGTGACAAAAGAGGAAATTATTGCATTAGAAAATCAGATTCTGGAACGATTAATTAATGCCGATGTGTATACTATTTTTAATTTGAAATTTTTAGCATTACAAAAAAATGTTGGCTTGCAGCCGTTTCCAACTTCGTTACTTTTTCGTGTACTACAATCTGTCAATGAGCGGGAAATTATTGATATTCGCTCGCTAGAAATTATCGAGCAAGTAATTATTGATTTTTTATTTGCGGCGATTGTCAGCCAAAATGTTCCCCATATTCTTCATGTATTAAGCATGTTTAAAGAATATGAAGTGGGTGAAAATAACTGGCGAATGATCCTCTGGAAAAAAATAGCAGAAAAAATAGAAATGATTTTAACCAATGAAGAAATATTCGCAGATTGGTCAATCTTTAAAGAACAAATCCTTTTATCTATCACATTGTTTTTACCAAAAGCCAAACAAGAATTTTTTGCTGGGCAATTGGAAAAAATAGAGGATAGTTTAAAAGAAATAAAAGAAAACTAGGCATAATTGAGAATTTGTCATAATACATTCTGGTTGTGTTTAGCGACAAAGAGCGCCAAATAGGGGTAGAAAACCCTATTTGGCGCTCTTTGTCTTGTCTATACAAATTAATTTGGACAGTTTGTCGTAATTGAACCCATTTTCAGTTGATATTCACTATAATTAAGAAAATATCAGGAGGTGAAGTTTATGAAAAAAATGTGCATCTCCGCAGTTAGTGCCTTACTTTTGGCTAATAGTTTGCTACTTCCTGTAACAACTTTCGCCGAAACGTCCGAAACAATCGCATCCTCCAGTGAAGAAAATGTTTCATCTGTTTCAGAAGAAAAGATTCCAGAAACTTCATCAGCAGAAGAGCAAAATTCAGCAACCAGTAGTTCGGAGATTCCCCAAACAGAAAAGTTAACAACTGTTGAAACAAGTGAAGAACCGCCAAATGAAGCGCTAGCGATAACGGAAGCACAACTGATGATGCCCCAATTATACGCAGGTGCTGTCTTAGATAAAGCGACGCCTATCAGTACACTATTTCCTGACCCAGCCTTTGCGGAAAATATCAGAAAACAGTTAAGCAAATCTCGGACCTCTAATACTGTCACCCAAGCAGAATTGGATAAATTGAATAAAGTTATTTTAGAAAATGTCGTTGTTTCTAATGTGGAAGGAGTTCAATACCTAAGAAACTTAGAAGAATTATCTTTTCAAGATTCACTCAATGTAACAGATTTGAGTCCTTTTGCTAAAGGTGAATTTAAGCTATTACGTTTTTTATATATGAGAAACAATAAAATAGCTGATCTTAGTCCGTTAGGTCAAGCAGGATTAATTAGTTTAGAAGGCTTGTATGTTGAGAACAATCAATTAACGACATTAAATGGACTTGAAGGAATGCCTGCTTTAAAAAATTTAAGTATCCAAAATACGACAGATCATCCGTCAAAAATCACGCCGAATAATCGAGTGACTTCCTTCGACCCGCTTCGTTCTCTTCGTAATTTAGAAACCATTTGGGCTGCCAATAATCAGATTGCTACTTTAGATGGGCTTACGGAAGCAAATAACCTACTCCGTCTTTATGTGGAAAATAATCAATTAAAAACAATTGCGCCCTTGGCGAATAAGCCACGTCTAGAAGAGTTGAGTATTATGAATCAAACGATTGCTAGTCTGGAAGCTTTAAGCACTGTTCCTAATCTGCGTGTACTGTATGCAAGAAACAATCAAATTTCTTCCTTGGCACCGTTAGAGAAAACACTCAATCTAACAGTTTTAGATGTGGGAGAAAATCAAATTTCAGATATCAGTCCGTTAAAAGGCTTAACGGCCATTACAGGGCTAGATGTATCTAATCAAATGATTATCTTATCTTCTGTCGATTATATTGCTGGGAAACCACTGCAATTAAAAAATAAGGTGGTATCTCGTGATGGTCAACTATTTCCACCGCTGACGATTAGCCCTTATGGAAGTTACGATGCCACAAAAGGACTGTTTGAATGGAATTTACCCAAAGCTCATGAAGGCGTTTCTTATATCTGGGAATCAACAGATAAAGCATACTTAGGGAACTTTTCTGGAACAGTCGTCCAACCTGTCAAAGAAGTTTTCTTAAGTGAAACGAAACTATCTTGGTCAAAAGAGCGTATAGAAAAGTCGATGGAAAAAACAATCGATATTGATGACTTTCAAAAAACAGCCCTGCCTTTTTATTGGCAAGATGTCGATGCTGGGAATAGATTACAATTTATTGTCAAAAAAGAGGGCCAAGAAATCCAGAAATTAGCAGATGAAACAACCACTAATTCTAAAACATTTAAGGAAAAAGCCTTGTTATTACCAGAACTAACTTATGGAAAACAGCAGTTGGTCGTGGAAGTCTATGATAAAGGCTACAAGATTGATGAATTAGCGCTAACAGTCACTGTGGTTGGCTCTGTCAGGTTCAAAACGGTACCCACAGCGATTTCCTTTGGGAATGAGCTGCAAATCGCTAGTAGCACGACCCAATATCCAATTGTTTCCATGGATCAACCATTAGTGATACGGGATACTCGTCAAACAGGGAATAATTGGTCGCTTGCACTAACCGTTACTTCTGATTTCAAATCTGAATCAGGTGCTACGTTGCCGAATATTTTAAAATTTAGAACCAACCATCGCTTACAGGACATTCCAGAAGGCCAATCGATTCTTGTTCACAACCAAGTCAATGGACATCAAGAAACAAATATTTCTGATCAATGGAAAGAAAATGACCAAGAGTTGTTATTATCTGTTCCTGGAGGGACGGCCAAAGCAGAAGAATACGAAGCAAAACTAACTTGGCACTTGATGGACGTACCTGATGGCAGTGCAAAATAGGGGGTGAGTCTTATCAAAAAAATAGTTAGCGGTGTATTGCTATTAGGATTGATTTCATCAGTTGATGTATTTGCTGAAACAAATGCCTATCCGACAAATGCAGAAGTTTCTTTTTATGGCGAGTATGAGCCACCAGCAAACAAAGAAAAACCAGATGGTAAGATACCACAGCGTTTCCCCAAGCAGTCGGAAGCAATACCAGCAGTGAGTGGAGAATCATTGAAGCATTCAACAAGTAAAACGGTTGATCAAAAAGGCTCAGGCTTCTTACCTCGAACTGGTACTAAACAGCAACAAATGTTTAATTATCTCGGAATAATAGTCATCTTTATGGCTAGTTTTATTTTAAAAAAAAGAAAGAAGGAACAATAAAATGAAAAAAATTATCTTATCAACAATCCCCGCTATCACTTTAGGCGTGGCTATTGCACCAGAAGTGAATGCAGAAGAAAAAAACTATGAATCAAATGCCATCGTAGAATTTACGCCGGATACCTCTATCAACAAACCAGTCGATCCAGTGAATCCAGATACCGAAAAACCTGTTGAACCCTTTGACCCAACGACACCAGACACAGGCAATAAGCCAAATGAAGGAACAACTGGTCCACTAAGTATCGATTATGCTTCTAGTCTAGACTTTGGCAAAAATAAAATTTCAAATAAAGATGAAAAATATTATGCAAATCCACAATACTTTTTCTTGGCAGACGGTTCTGGTCCTGATTTGACTAATCCTAAACCAAATTATGTACAAATTTCCGACAAACGCGGAACGAATGCCGGTTGGGCCTTAACAGTTAAACAAGAAACACAATTAACAGCGACAAAAGAAACATTAAATAAAGTTTTAGACGGTTCAGAAATTAAATTAAGTCAAAACAAAGCTGTGTCTAATTCCAAAGCAGTCACACCAACTGCGCATGAAGTAACTTTAGTAGCTGGCGATTCATCAAATGTGATGTCTGCCGCTGAAGGTCAAGGTTCTGGAACTTGGCTTAGTGCGTTCGGTGGGATTGAAAAAGTGGAAGTTGACGGTGAAAGCGTAGATAAAAATACAGCAATCACATTAACTGTACCAGGAGCAACACCAAAAGATGCTGTTCAATACAAAACTGTTTTAACATGGACAATCGCTGATTTACCAAGCGTATAATTATTGAAACTATAACAATAGAAGAGAAGGAGCACTAATATGAAAAAAATGACCATCGCAAGCAGCTTAATTTTAGCAACCATCGCGGTAGGCACACTACCAGTTCAAGCAGAGGAAGTGGCTAATCGCGACACAGATGCTATTGTAAAATTTAAAGCACCAGATGAAAAAGATCCTAACAGCAAAAATCCTGTAGTGGATCCAGAAGACAAAGATGGCAAAGATCCTGTGACACCTATCGACCCAGTAAATCCTGACAAACCAGTTGATGAAGGTTCTACAGGCCCCTTAACCTTGGACTATGCTTCAAGTTTAAACTTTGGTGAAAATATCATCAGCACAAAAGATGAAATCTATTTTGCATCAGCACAAGTTTTAAAAGATAAAAATAATGTTGAAAAAACGGGTCCATTATTTGCTCAAATTACAGATAATCGTGGAACTTTAGAAGGCTGGACTTTATCTGCAAAACAAAATTCTGCATTTACTTCTGCTACAAAAGGTCAGACACTTGAAGGAACTGAAATTGTCTTTCAAAATGCTTCAGCTGTGACAGCAGGACAAAGCGCTGCACCAACAAGTTTAGCGAGCGTAACTTTTGGTACAGTTGGTGAAAGTCATAACGTGATGGTAGCCGCAACAGATCAAGGTGCTGGGAAATGGTCATACTTATACGGCAATGCTAGTTCAATTGCTGAAGTTGACGGCCGTCAAGTAATGAAAGATGTTCAATTAAAAGTTCCAGGTAAATCAGTTAAATTAAACGATGCCTACAAAACAACAATTACTTGGACATTAGCTAATACGCCAGTATAAAAAGAACCTTTTTGGAGAAAGGAAGAGGGGAACTCAGCCTTTCTCCTTTACATAGAAATGGAGTGTAGAGCGAAATGAAAAATAGATATTTTATTCTGATGATCCTAAGTTTTTATTTCTTTGCTTTTGGGATTGAAACCTCAGCAGCAGAATTACGATTTAGTGTTGAAACAGAAATTCCAGAAAACCAAATAGATAAAACAAAAACATATTTTGATTTAATGATGAAACCAGACCAAGAACAAATTTTGAAAGTTCGAGCGGCCAATAGTACAGATGAAAATTTAGTAATTGATGTTAGTGTGAAGTCGGCCACAACAAACAGCAACGGAGTGATTGAATATGGTGAGTCGTTGACAGCTTTAGATAAATCTGCACCAGCAGATTTATCAGAAATCATTCAACTGAAAGACGGCGGTGAGAGTGTTGAATTGCCTGCTAAAAGTGAAAAAGTAGTTGAATTGCGAGTGAAGATGCCTAAAGAAGAGTTTTCAGGGCAACTAGCGGGCGGGATCACGTTTAGTGAAAAAGTCGATGAAACGAAAGACAAGCAAAAAGAAAATACAAACGGCTTAGCAATTGAAAATCGCTATGCCTATACAGTAGCTGTTTTACTTCGAGAAAATGAAACAGTTGTACAACCAGAATTGTCTTTAGAGAAAGTTGAACCGACGCAAAGAAATGCGCGCAGTGTTATTTCTGCAACACTGTTAAACCATGAAGCAGCCTATCTTCAATCAATGAAAGTAACGGCAAATGTTAAAAATAAGAAAACAAATAACGTTATTTTAGAGAAAGAACAAGAAGATATGCAAATGGCGCCCAATTCAATTTTTAATTTCCCTATTCCTTATGAAGAAAATGAAATGGAAGCTGGGACGTATGTATTGGCAATGACTGTGGAAGGCTCAGGAAAAAAATGGCAATTTACGAAAGAATTTACGATCTCAAAAGAGGAAGCAAAAACATTTAATGAGAAAGATGTAACCGTCAAAAAAACGGAATCTAAACTTATTTATCTCTTAATCGGTTTATTGATCCTTTTACTGATAATCTGCCTGTTCATCATTTTACGTCTGAAAAAACAAAAAAATAAATAAAAAAAAGCCGTTCTTCTGTAGCGACCCCAAAAAGTTAGACTTTTTATAGAGTGGATTTTTCCACTCTATTTTTTATGCAGTTTTTTGATTGAATTGTCGAAATTCTACTGGGCTTTTCCAGTTAAGTTTTTCTTTGATTCGGTGATGATTGTAATAATAAATGTAGTTCTCAATTGCTTCTCTCAATTCATTTTGACTTTGATAGATTTTTCCATAGTACACTTCTTGTTTTAGGATACTGAAGAAATTCTCCATAGGAGAATTATCTAAACAGGTTCCTTTTCGAGACATACTTTGAAAGATATTGTTGTCCTTTAATGTTTGTATATAGACATTCATTTGATAAGCCCAGCCTTGATCAGAGTGAAAGGTGCGCCGATAGGGACAATCATTTGTTTGAGAAATTGCTTCTTTCAGACCTTCCATAACTGTTTTACCATTTGGTTGAGTAGAAAGGCTATAGCTTAGAATTTCACTATTATACATATCCATAAATGGATCTAAGTATAGTTTTTTCTGACGAAAGATGCCTGCGTTATCTGCTTCAAAGTACTTAAATTCAGTTGTATCAGTTGTAATTTTTTGATGAGGAACAGAGGTTTTAAATCGGCGACGAATCAAATTTTTAGCGATTTTACCAACGGTTCCTTTATAGGAATTATATTTTCTTGATTTCTTAGTAAAAGCTTTGACTTGTAACTTTAACTTTTGTATTAATCGCTGGACTTTCTTTTTATTCACTTGAAATCCACGTCGTTTCAATTCTTGGGTCATCCTTCTATAGCCATAATGTTGATGTTTTTTACGAATCGCTTGAATTTCTTCTTCAATGATTTGTGTTGAAGCTGTTCTGTCGAGGCGTTTTTGCCAGTACATGTAAGTAGATTTTGGAAACCTTAGGATTTCCAAAATATCTTTTAATCGAAAGTGTCTTCGGAGACTGTGAATGATTCGTGCGATTCGTTCATTTTTTGTTCGTCCTCTAAACGCAGTCTCCTCAATTCTTTTAAATAGGCATTCTCAATTTTTAACATTCTATTTTCTTTTTCTAGTTTCTCTACTTGAGATCGTTCACTTGGTAGTGGTTGGGGTTCATTTCGTTTCTTTTTAGACATGGTAGGTGGACGTCCTTTCTGTTTAGAGAGTCCCTCTATACCAAACTTCTGATACGTTCTAAGCCAATTCGCAATCAATGATGGATTGTTCATTTTTAGAAGATTAGCTACTTCTTGATAGGACAACTCTGTTGTTAAATATAACTCTATCGCATCTAGCTTAAATTGAACAGAGTAATTCTTATTTTTTCGACTGCGAAGTAGGCCTTCTTCACCAAGTTCTTTATAGGCATTTATCCATTTGCTTATTTGAGAACTATCTTTAAACCCATACTTCTTTGCGAGAAACCTTAGACCTCCTTGACCAGATAAGTAGTCATGAACAAGTTTAAGTTTAAATTCAAAACTGTATTTTGCCATACAAAAAAACCTCCAAAAGTTAGATTTCTAGGTCTAACTTTTGGGGGTCGGCTCACTTCAATTTGAAGAGCGGCTTTTTTTTAAAGATTAAATAATTTCTCCACAGTCGGACAAAGTTCGGTGAAACAAGTGACTTCTGCAAGGTGTGATGCAGGTTGGCAACTTGGTAGTTCACGAGAGCGGTGGTTAAACCAAAGAGAATGCCAGCCACCATTACGTGCGCCTACAATATCATTGTCATAACTATCACCAACATATAAAGTATGTTCAGGTTCCATACAAAATTGATTACAGGCTAAATCAAAAATTTCCTTTTCAGGTTTTTGAAAACCCGTACTTTGAGAAATAATGATATTTTGGCTTGGAACCCATTTTTCAAGATTCAATTGTTTAACTTTTTTAAATTGATGGTCTGTTGGACCATTTGTAATAATCCCCATCGGAATTTCTTTCTCTTGTAAAGTATCAAGAAGCTTAGTAACTTCTGGATGCATCGTAATATTATCCAATTCTTCTTCATAAACTTGTTGGAAAATTTTTCCTTCTTCTTGTGAAATTCCTGGATAGTTTAGATCCTTTAATGTTTCATTCATCCGGAAAAACCGCATGAAATCTAGGGACCATTCATTGGCTAAAACTTTCGGAAACGTTTCATCGCTGTGGTGTCTAAAACGAAGATACAATTCATGCATATCCTCTGTCGCAACGTTCGGGAAAATTTTAGTCATCGCATTTCGAAAGGGTTGTTGCTGATCGTACAGCGTGTCATCAACATCAAAAACAATGGTTCTCATTTAACAAGTGCACCTCTTAACTTTTTTACAAAACTTTTCATATGTTATATTGTAGCCGATATTTTCACAAATAAATAGAGTATTTTTCACTGTATTTCAAGGTTTTGTACAGAAATCAAAGCCTTGTGGGAAAAGACAATTATAGTTATTTTTACCGAAAAAATGGAAACGATAAATGAAAAAATATTCTGATAATGAAAAGTTTGTGAAAATGATTTTGAGTCAAAGTTACTTAAATAACACGTGTTCTGATATAAGTTAGAATTTTGCAAGAGACAGTCTTTTTCCGTATAATGAATGAGAATGAAGGGGGAGAGTTAGGGAGTTATGTTAAAGCGTTTTTTTGGGTATTATCGGCCGTATCGTCGATTATTTATTTTGGATTTTGGGTGTGCCGTTTTTGCGGGGCTGTTAGAGTTGGCTTTTCCAGTAGCAGTCAACCAAGTAATTGATAAGATTATGCCAAAAGGAGATTTTCGCCTCATTGCATTAGCTAGTGCGGGCTTATTTGCATTTTATATAATCAATACGTTTTTACAATTTATTGTGGTTTATTTTGGTCATATGTTAGGCGTGAATATTGAAACAGATATGCGTGAAGAATTATATCAACATCTGCAAACACAACCGTTTGAGTATTATGATAATCAAAAAACAGGGAAATTAATGAGCCGTTTGACCACTGATCTTTTTGAAATTTCGGAAGTGGCGCATCATGGTCCAGAAGACGTCTTTATTACGATTATGACGTTAGCAGGTTCTTTTCTATTAATGTTAACCATTCACGTGAAATTAGCCATCGCTACGTTTATTTTATTGCCATTTATCACGATTGCGCTAGGTTATTTTAATAAGAAAATGACAAAAGCGAATACGGATATTTACGATAATTTAGGTGAATTTAATGCTGGGATTGAAGCGTCAGTAAGTGGGATACGTGTCACGCAATCTTTTGCAAATGAACCATTTGAACGAAAACAGTTTAATTATTTAAATCAAATGTATCGAAAATCGAAATTATATTTTTATAAGGTGATGGGTGTCAGTTCCGCCTATAATTACTTATTAATTCGTCTGATAAATTTATTTTCATTAATTTTTGGTGCGTATTATACAATTAAAGGAGAAATTACAGAAGGCCAGTTTGTAGGGTTTATTTTATTAGCCAATATTTTTATTCGGCCGATTGAAAAAGTCAACAATATGATTGAAAGTTATCCCAAAGGATTTGCTGGTTTTAAACGTTTTACGGAAGAAATGGACAAACAACCGTCCATCAAAGATTTGCCAGGAGCTGTTGCTGTTTCGCATTTAGAAGGAACGATTGCCTATAAAGATGTTTCATTTGCTTATGAAGATGGCACAAAAGTTTTAGACCATATCAATTTAAAAATTCAACCTGGCGAAACCGTTGCTTTCGTTGGACAAAGTGGTTCAGGAAAAACGACCTTGTGTAATCTGTTGCCTCGTTTTTATGAAGTCAGTAGTGGTGAAATTACGATCGATGGTAGAAATATCCAGCAAATGACCTTGGCTTCATTACGTAAGCAGATTGGAATCGTTCAACAAGATGTGTTTTTATTCCCTGGAACATTACGAGAAAACATTGCTTATGGGAATTTAAACGCTACAGAAATGGACATTCAACAAGCGGTGAAATTAGCACATTTAGAACATGTAATTCAGCTAATGCCAGATGGCTTGGACACAATTATTGGCGAACGTGGCGTGAAATTATCGGGCGGTCAAAAGCAGCGAGTGGCAATTGCGCGAATGTTCTTGAAGAACCCGCCGATTTTAATTCTAGATGAAGCGACTTCTGCATTAGATACAGAAACAGAGCAAGTGATTCAAGAGTCATTAAACTCGTTAGCTGACGGGCGAACAACATTAATTATTGCCCACAGACTGGCAACGATTAAACATGCTGATCGAATAATCGTAGTGAGTGACCAAGGAATTTTAGAAGATGGAACACATGAAACTTTGTACGCGCAAAGAGGTCACTATCGTCGGCTGTACGATGCTCAATTTAGAACATAAAAAAACCCGCGAATAAAACTTCGCGGGTTTTTATTATGTTTAGTTAGCGCCGAACTTTTCTTCCCAAACCAACAGCATTTTTCATTCGTTGAAGTGTTTTGTTGCCTACCTGGCGAGCGTTTTCTGCGCCCTCATCTAAAATCATATCTAATTCTTCTGAAGCTAGAAGCTCTTGGTAGCGCACTTGAATAGGTTCTAATAAGGCAACTACTGCTTCTGCTAAATCTGCTTTGAAGTCTCCATAGCCTTTGCCTTCGTATGCTTGAACAAGTTCCTCAACAGTTTGACCTGTCGCAGCAGAATAAATATTTAGTAAGTTAGTAATGCCAGGCTTTTCTTCTTTATTATATTCAATTACACCAGTTGAATCAGTTACAGCAGAGCGGATTTTTTTGCGAATCACTGCTGGCTCATCAAGCATTGAAATAAAGCCCTTCACATTTGTATCGGACTTACTCATCTTTTTCGTTGGTTCTTGTAAGCTCATAATTCGACTACCTTGCTCAGCGATTTTTACTTCAGGCATCGTTAAAATTTCTTGATTTTTTTGGGCATAACGTTTATTGAAGCGTTCCACAAAATCACGTGTTAATTCTAAATGTTGTTTTTGATCATCTCCGACTGGCACTAAGTCAGCATTGTACAACACGATATCACCAACCATTAATGGAGGGTATGTTAAAAGACCAGCGCTTACGCCAGCACGACCATTTTTTTGCGATTTATCTTTAAATTGTGTCATTCGTTCTAACTCACCAATAGAAGTATTGCACTGAATGATCCAACCAGCTTCTGCATGGGCACTCACTTCAGACTGTATGAAAATTGTTGCTTTTTGTGGGTCTAAACCAACCGCTAGGTAAAGAGCTGCTAAGCTACGAATTTGTTGGCGTAGCTTTTGCGGTTCTTGGGGAACGGTAATGGCATGTTCATCCACAATACAAAAATAACAATTGTATTCATTTTGTAATTCGATAAATTGTTTCATTGCACCAATGTAATTTCCGATTGTCGGAGTACCACTGGGCTGAATACCAGAAAAAATTGTTTTCATTAAATAACCACCTGACTTTAGACTTAAGATAGTGAATAGTTCTATTATACATTTTATTAGAAAAAAATACATGGGAACTTCTTGAAAAATCACCAAGAGAAGTAAATTATAACAGCAACCATAAAAATAGAAAACTGTATTACTTTTTTACAGAATCATAACGAATATCCATAAAATTTCATAAAAATTAACCCTAATTTTACACGGATGTAATGAAGGAAAAATAAACAAAGTTAATAAAAAATGTTTAAAAACCCCTAGTATTTTTATTAGAAATTAGGTATACTGGTTTTAAATAGAGGAACAGTACAGTTCCCTGTTTCAGAAACGCGATGATTCGCGAAAAGGAGTGATGCACAATGTTGACACTTTATACTTCCCCAAGTTGCACGTCATGTCGTAAGGCTAGAGCCTGGTTGCAAGAGCACGAAATTCCTTTTAAAGAAAGAAATATTTTTTCTGAACCTTTAAATATTGAGGAATTAAAAGCAATTTTAATCATGACAGAAGATGGAACAGAAGAGATTATCTCTACTCGCTCTAAAGTTTTCCAAAAATTAAATATGGATTTGGACGAGCTTCCACTTCAAGATTTATTAGAGTTGGTTCAAGAAAACCCTGGATTGTTGCGTCGGCCAATTATGATTGATGAGAAAAGATTACAAGTCGGTTTTAACGAAGATGAAATTCGCCGATTCTTACCAAGAGATGTTCGACAACTGGAATTGCGCCAAGCACAATTAATGGCAGGTTTATAAAAAATATAAAATTTTGTTCTTTATTTGTTAATTGTAATAAAGAACGATTCATATGAATTTAGGGCCAGGGATTTTTATCTCTGGCTTTTTAATACATATTTAGAACTTGTATTCATTTGATTTGGCAGAACGTGGTCAAGGAAAAATAGTATCTTTTTTGGAGAGACTGCGTTAAGATGAAGAGGTAGAAGGAGCGAAAAACCAATCGTTAAAAAAGTTCAAAGTTTATAAAACGTTCGCTAGTTTTCGAGGATTTACAGACTTTCCACTTTACTTTTGTGTAGTTTTCGCTACAATGAACGTAAGAAGTTTCCTGATTGAAGCAAAGAGAGGTGTAGCGCTATGGAAATGGAACATATTAATGAAAATACGATTCGTGTGTTAATTGGCAACGAAGACCTGGCGGATAGAGGGATTACTTTTCTTGACTTACTAGGAAACCACAAAGATGTTGAAAATTTCTTTTATAGTATTTTAGAAGAAGTTGATGTCGAAGATGAATTCCAAGGCAGTGAAGCAGTCACTTTCCAAGTCTTGCCTAAAAATGATGGTTTAGAACTGTTTATTAGTAAAAATGTCGCTATGGACGACTTGTCTTCCTTAGAAGGTCTGAGCGAAGTCAATGCAGATGTTAGCGAATTAATTCGCAAACAAATTGAAGCAGACAAAGCAGCCGCCGATGAACTTGATGAGATGGAAGCCACAGATGAAACAAACAGAAATGTAATCTTTGAATTAGATAATTTTGAAGCGATGATCCAATTATCCAAAGAAGTCTTCATGCAATCTGTTTTGACTAACTTATACACGTACAACGATCGTTATTACTTACAAGTTTTGTTCTTAACCGATGAATTAGAAAAAACAAATGTTGACAATGAAATTGCACAAATTTTAGAATTTGCTCATAAAACAACTGTCACTCAGGATACTTTAGTCGAATATGGCACTTGTATTATGGAACGCAGTGCGTTGGAATTAACACGTTATTACTTTAATGATTAAGCAAAAAAGCAAAAACTTTCGAGTTTTTGCTTTTTTTTTGATGAAAATTAAGAAACTTTGCGTAGTTTATTTATGAGAGGTGAAAATCATGTTAACAGCTTTAACGGCAGACAACCAAGAATTATTTTCTTTAATCGATTGCTCGATTGATGAATTAACACAGATACGAAGCGAACAAGCTTTTGTGTGTCCAATGTGTCATCAATCGGTCATTTTGAAGGCAGGCCCCATTAAAATACCCCATTTTGCTCATCGTAAAAAGAATAGTTGTTGGTACGAAGCAGAAGCTGAAACAGAAGAACACCTCCGCTTGAAGCAGCTTTTTGTGGAAAAGTGTTTACGCGAAAAGCTGTCCTTTCAAGTTGAGGCATACTTACCCACCTTGAAGCAACGCCCAGATTTACTCATTGGGAAGATAGCCATTGAAATTCAATGTAGTCCATTGCCAATTAAACGTTTGGTGGAACGGACGGAGACTTATCAAACTCATGGCTATCAAGTTGTTTGGATTTTAGGTGAACGATTAGTGCCTAAAGACAAACTCACGCAATTAACGAAACAATTCCTTTATTTTTCGGAGTCCTTGGGATTTTATTTATGGTCGGCCAATAAGAAACAAGAACGAATAGAGTTACTTTGTCATATTGAAGAGAGTCAATGTCAACAATTTTATAGAAGAAAACAATCATGGGATTTTTACGAAAAACAATTACTAGAAATCTTCCGACTACCGACCGCTAATTTAAATTTACTGCCAGATAGACGGCACACTGGCCAATTGATGCATGATTATTATCAAAAATTGACGCAACAACTTGGTTACAGAAATGCTCAGTTGCTTAGAACACAAAGCTTTTTATACACGAAAGGTTGTCACCTTCTCCAGTTACCTCCTTGGTTTTACTATCCTGGATTGAAGCTAATACCTTCTTCTGAAGAAGATATTCATTTAAAAATGCTTGTTTGGGAAGCACTAAAAACCGAAGAAGAGCGTTTAGTGACCAAACAGGAACTATGGCGTATCTTGGAAGCTATTTTTTTTGAAGAAGGGAACTTTGTTTGGCAGCCACTGCCGAATATTGGCTTAAAAAAGCTTTTTAAAATTGTGGGAAATAACTTATTGAGATGGTTACAAGAATGTTATGTGTTAATTAAAGTAAACAATAAGTACCTAATAACTAGTATTTTCCTAAGAGAAGATCCTGAAAAGCTCATTCATTGGCTAAAAAAAGTGAAAAAACAACATTTTTTTAGTCACACGTGTTAAATTATGATAGTATAATGAGTAAAACGTTTCTTAAAGGAGAGTAAACTATGAGCGAAATTAAACAATTACCAACACGTGATGAAGTTCCAACTCCATTAACTTGGGATTTAACCAAAATTTTTAAAGATGATGCTGCTTTTGATGTTGCGTATAATCAGTTGACAGAAGAGCTAAATCAAGCAGAATCATTTAAAGGAACCTTAGGGAATGGTGCAGAAGCTTTTCTAGCTGCGTTAGAATACGTTTTAGATGTCTATAGAAAAGTGGAAACATTATATGTCTATTCTCATTTAAAAAATGATCAAGACACTACAAATACAGCTTACCAAGCTTTATATGCCAGAGCTAGTTCTTTATATGCACAAGTTAGTGAAGCTGTTTCTTGGTTTGATCCAGAGGTTTTAACATTAAGTGATGAACAAATTTGGGGATATTTTGAAGAGCAGCCGAAATTAGCTGTTTATCGTCACTATATTCAAAATATTTTAGATGAACGTCCCCATGTTTTATCGATGGAACAAGAAGCTTTACTGGCGGGGGCTAGTGAAATTTTTGGTGCCTCAAGTAATACATTTTCAATTTTAAATAATGCAGACTTAGAATTTCCAACTGTGCAAAATGCTGAAGGCGAAACGATTCAACTTTCTCATGGCGTTTATGGTCAATTAATGGAAAGTGTCGATCCATCTGTTCGTGAAGCAGCATTTAAAGGGTTGTACAAAGTGTACAAACAATTTAGAAATACATTAGCCTCAACTTTAGGTGCACATGTTAAAACACATAATTATAAAGCAAAAATTAGAAATTATGATTCTGCTCGGGCAGCCTCTTTAGCAAGTAATCATATCCCTGAAAGTGTTCACGAAACATTAGTAGCTGTAGTAAATAAACATTTACCTTTGCTACATCGTTATGTAAAATTAAGAAAAAAATTATTAAACGTAGAAGAATTACACATGTACGACTTGTATGCGCCTTTGCTAGGTGAAGCACCAATTCGTTACAGCTATGAAGAAGCAAAAGAAAAAGCAATTGAGGCTTTAAAACCACTAGGTGAAGACTATTTATCTATTGTTAAAGAAGCTTTTTCAAGTCGCTGGATTGATGTGATTGAAAATCAAGGAAAACGAAGCGGCGCATATTCTTCAGGAGCTTATGATACAGCCCCATACATTTTAATGAATTGGCATGATAGTTTGGATCAACTATTTACATTAGTCCATGAGATGGGCCATAGTGTTCATAGTTACTATACAAGAAATAATCAGCCGTATGTTTATGGCGACTATTCAATTTTCTTAGCTGAGATTGCTTCAACCACAAATGAAAATATTTTAACAGAATATTTATTACAAACAGAAACAGATCCTAAAGTACGTGCGTATGTCTTAAATCACTATTTAGACGGCTTTAAGGGAACCATTTTCCGTCAAACGCAATTTGCGGAATTTGAACATTTTATTCACACGGAAGATGCTAAAGGCACGCCATTAACGAGTGAATATTTGAGTGAGTATTATGGCGAGCTCAATGCTAAATATTATGGACCAGAAGTAGTTAGAGACGAAGAAATCAGTTACGAATGGGCGAGAATTCCACATTTTTATTACAATTACTATGTTTATCAATATGCAACTGGCTTCTCAGCCGCTTCGGCATTGTCTAAACATATTTTAGCTGGAGAAGAGGGAGCTTTAGAGAACTATCTTAACTACTTGAAAGCAGGAAGTAGTGACTTCCCAATTGAAGTGATGAAAAAAGCGGGCGTGGATATGACACAAGCCGCGTATATCGAAGATGCAATGAAAGTTTTTGAAGAACGTTTAACGGAATTAGAAGCTTTGGTTGAAAAATTATAAGTCGTAACTTCTTAGTAAACATAAAATATAAACCTGGTTTTACACAGAATAGTAAATATATCTGTGTAAAACCAGGTTTAGTTATATAATTAAATAGATTGTTGCTGTTATATAAAAGAAAGCAAAGATTCTTTGCTTTCTTTTATATCAAGCTTCTATTATCTTTAGAGTAATAAAAGGAGGTTTTTTTTTGAACATAGGGAATTCATTAAAAATGAGAAGAAATGAATTAGGATTGACACAATCAGAGGTTGCTGAGAAATTATACGTTACTAGGCAAACAATTTCTAACTGGGAGAATAATAAATCATATCCTAATATTGATTGTTTAATTGAACTAAGTAATCTTTATGAAATGACCTTGGATCGATTATTGAAGGAGGACAATACGATGGTGGAGAAACTTTCGAAAGATATTAGAGAGGGACAGAAGTACAAAAAATTATTTTTAATATTATTAATTATAGTACTATGTATAGGTGGATATTTTACTATTTTACAACTTCGTCTGAATAATTTTTATAGCGGTGTCAAAGAATGGAATCAAAATGGTCAAACTTATAATTTAATAGAAGATAACATTCAATATCATGTGGTTAAAATTGATAATTATAATCTGTTTACAATTCCAGAAGAATTGGAATTAATGAGTTCGTATATCTCTGAAAACGAAAAGTTTAATATGTATTATAGCGGTGATGATTCGAATATAAAAATTTACTGGACAACAGGAGCATTAAATGGGTTAGAGTTATCTTTTGATAAAGAATTCATCTTTGACAATGTAAATCAAAGAAATAAATTTTCTTATGAGATTCAGGAATTAATAAATAAAAATTTAGATAAGGATAAAAAAGAACTAACCATATTATATAAGCAGACTAAAAATAAATGGGAAGAAATAAATTAGCTTGTGTTAAACCGAATAAAATTTCCTCGATTTTTTGAGTTAGTATCGGCGAGTATTGTCTGATAGCGTTCCAAGAGGTTAGTCGATGAACTGAAATAAATATTGGTGGTCGATACAAATTTCGGTGTTAATATTTAAAAGTACATAATATATACATGGCCCCATTCCATAGCTGTCTTTTATAAGAACAAATCATCAAATGTAGCAGTATTAGACTTTATCTATTATTATAGAACATGGTGAAAATAGTAAAAGAAGGGCCAGTAAACTGGTCCTTCTTTTTTATAATAAATGTAAATGTCCATTTGGAAAATGATAATTGGAGCGGCGTTTAAATTCAAAGGTTGCGTCACCTTGGTCCAGCAACGGTTCGTTATGTGGATGGACACGACAAAGTTGTTTAATTTCATCCATGTTTTCAAAATTTTCGACTAAAATGCCGAAATCGTTCTCGCAAGTATAGTTGTAAACGACTGCGGTAGGATGTTGTTTAATCCCCATTTCTCGAGCAACTTTTTGGTCGGTTTGGAAAGATTC
This sequence comes from Enterococcus sp. AZ011, assembly GCF_050548355.1. NCBI lineage: Bacteria > Bacillati > Bacillota > Bacilli > Lactobacillales > Enterococcaceae > Enterococcus > Enterococcus sp. AZ011. The sequence continues at coordinate 2,177,141 of NZ_CP172959.1, read as the reverse complement.
TTTGACAAAATCGGATTGTCGGTCTTTACGATACATATCAATATCCCCGCCGGCCGCTAGAAGTAGTTCTTCTGATAACTCAGGAGAGTAAGCTAGACCGTCTTCAGCTACTGCTTTTTGTAAGCCAATCAACAATTGTCGGCCTTTTTTTCGGCCTTGTAACTGTGCTGCTTTATAGTCAAGAGCGGCTGAGTATAAATCTTCAAAAATTCGATTCCGTCGTTTAATGTCATTAATCGGAATATGTTGACGACTCAAAAATTCATTGATCGTTTTCATGTTTAATAAAGGAATAAAGCGCAATTGTATTTTCTTCTTGTCGTTAACAGACAATTGTATAATTTCTTTTTCAATTTCTAAACAGACGCCGCCTAAAGGATTGACGAACAAATAAATTTCAACCATTCATACTTCCTCCAATGCCATGCTTTTTCAAATACAGGTGCCAGAACGTCAGTGCTTCGAATACTAAGGGGCAGTGGTCCGCATCATGCGTTGAATCTTGTTAGGTGCAAGCGTAATGGGAATGTTCAAATCAGCCATTAATGTTTGAAACGCTTGCTTGCCGCTTTCAGCTTCAGTAACTTCTAACTCTAATTCAAAATCGTGCTGTTGGTTATACCAACTTTCGTCTAACGCAAGTAGTCCTTGAGGAATTTGTTTTTCTGCACGTGCTGTTTTTAATGAACCAATTAAATGGATCGAGGCGATTTCAATACCTAATTCTTGTAATTTCTTCGCCACAGCCCCCTCAGTAGGGAGGTGATTCCTTTTGATAAAGTGGTTCGCCGTCTCAAGCGATAAAGGGTCATTGATTTCTAATAATCCTTCTGGCGCAGGAACTTTTAAGGTTAACTCACCACGATCTGCTAATACGCGAATTCTTAAGCCCATTCGTTGTGCTTTTAATTGAAAATCGTCCGTATCAAAATAATGATTTGTTTGCGTAAAAAAGTCCGTTTTTTGAATAGCAAAATGGTCGATTAATCGTTTGAAATCTTGCGGACTAACTAATGTTTTAAATTCAATTTCTAAGTGCTCACTCATGGGGTTCTCTCTCTTTCTTAAATCACTCCAATTTTCACATATTATATAGGTTTCCGTCAAGAAAAGTGGTCTTCTCTGTGAAAAATTTTTCTAATGAAAGGCGTTTGGAAATCAAATAGCGAATAACACCCTATTTTAGGGAGGACTGTGGTAAAATAATCAGTGAATGAAATTCAAGGAAATTGAGGGATCTACCATGGAACGAGAGTGGGAGCTGTTTTTAGCGCCATATGAACAGGCGGTCAGCGAATTAAAAGTAAAACTACGAGGTATTCGTAAACAATTTCGGGAGCAAGATAAACACATACCAATTGAATTCGTTACAGGACGTGTGAAACCAGTAGATAGTATTTTGACAAAGACGGCTATTCGGCATATTCCTTTAAATCGGATTGAAGAAGAAATGCAAGACATTGCTGGTTTGCGGATTATGTGCCAATTTGTGGAAGACATTTACCAGGTAGTCGCACTTTTAAGAAATCGTAAAGACTTAAAAATTGTGGAAGAACGGGACTACATTGAAAATAAAAAAGAAAGTGGCTATCGTTCGTACCATGTGGTGGTGGAATATCCTGTGCAATTAGTCACCGGGGAAAAGATTATTTTGGCCGAAATCCAAATTCGGACACTCTCCATGAATTTTTGGGCAACGATTGAACATTCTTTGAATTATAAATATCAAGGTGTCTTTCCTGAAGAAATGAAAGAACGCCTTCAGCGAGCGGCAGAGGCAGCCTATTTATTAGATGAAGAAATGTCATCTATTCGTGAAGAAATTCAAGAAGCACAACATTACTTCTCTCATGGCCGTGGATTGCTAGAAAACGAATACTATAAGCAAATTAAAAACGAAACACCAGAAAATCAGTAAAGGAGTCTGCTTATGAAAGTGGCGATTGTTCATAACTCGGAAGAAAAATCGAAACAAGTCACAAAACAACTGACAACACTATTAGAGCAAAACCAAATTCAAATAGACAATCGTCAACCTGAACTTGTGATTTCAGTCGGCGGAGATGGTACGCTTCTTTCCGCTTTTCATCGATTTAATCATCTGTTAAACGAAGTAAGTTTCTTAGGTGTACATACCGGACACTTGGGTTTCTATACAGATTGGCGTGATTATGAATTAAAAGAACTAGTTGAGAGTTTGTGTATTCATCGTGAAAAAAGTACGAGTTATCCATTATTAGATGTGCGGATTCGGTTTAGAGATGGGAAACCAGATAAACATTTTTTAGCATTAAATGAATCAACAATTAAACGAGGAAACCGGACGATGGTGGGCGATGTGTTTATTAAAGACGAACTGTTTGAACGATTTCGTGGTGATGGGTTGTCGATTTCGACCCCAACCGGCTCGACTGCGTATAATAAAAGTATTGGTGGGGCTGTTTTGCATCCTAGCATTAATGCGTTTCAGTTAACCGAAATCGCCTCCTTAAACAATCGTGTCTTTCGAACATTGGGGTCACCGATTGTAATCGCACATACGGAGTGGCTGGAGATTAAATTACAGGAAAGTGATGATTATTTTGTCACGGTGGACCAATTAGATATTTATCAAGAAAATATCGCTTCTGTCTGCTATCGAATTGCAGACGAACGGATTCATTTTGCCTCTTATCGGCACATGCATTTTTGGCATCGAGTGAAAGATGCCTTTATTGGTGAGGATTAATTAAACGATGGAATTTCAATGGACATACGACAAAGAAACAACACAACAAGTGAAATATTTTTTAAAGGAACAAGGCGTTTCAAAAGGGTTATTAGCTAAGGTGAAATTTCAGGGTGGTAAAATTCAAGTGAATGGGACCGTTCAAAATGCCATCTATCCTTTACAAACTGGCGATGTCGTTAAAATGACGATTCCAGATGAAGCGGAACATGAGACATTATTAACAGATGATGAACCGATTGAAATTGTGTTTGAAGATGATCATTTTTTAGTAGTTAATAAGCCTGCTGGCATTGCCTCGATACCTGCTCAGTATCATCCTTCAGGAACGATGGCGAATCGTGTTAAGGGGTATTACAAGCGACAAAATTACGTGAATCAAGTTATTCATGTCGTGACTCGTTTAGATCGAGATACTTCTGGGCTGATGTTATTTGCGAAACACGGCTTTGCTCATGCTTTAATTGACCAAGAATTACGAGAAAAAAAAGTGACAAAAATTTATTATGCCCTTGTTGGTGGAGCGATTGAGCAGTTAAACGAGCATCAATTGATTGAAAAGCCAATTGGGCGCGACTTGTCCTCTTTATTAAAACGCCAAGTTATCGAAACAGGTCAATTTGCTAGTACAGAATATTGGCTCGCAAAAAGAGGAGCCCAAGCAGCAGCTGTGCGCATTCAGCTCCATACAGGACGAACACATCAAATTCGGGTACATTTTGAAGCAATTGGCTGTTCATTGTTAGGGGATGAGATGTATCATGGAAAGATGGATCAAGGAATTGAGCGGCAAGCGTTGCATTGCATGGAACTAATTTTTACTCATCCTTTTACCAAAGAAACGGTTCATCTGATTTCCCCACTAGCGGAGGATATGAAAAGTGTAGATGATACGTTATAATAATAAAGAGGCAGGAGGGGAAAGTGTAAGATGAATGAAGGCCAAGAAATGGAAGAGCAATTTGCCCTTCTTTTAGAAACGCTAAAAAATCAACAAATGAACGAATTTCGTGAGCTATTTTTAGCGTTACACATTTATGAACAAGGACAATTTTACCAATCGTTAGATGAAAAAGACCGACAACATTTATACAATTACCTATCTCCGAAAGAACTAGCGGATATGTTTGATGTTATCGAAGAAGATAATGAGAATATGAAAGATTATTTAGCTGAAATGCGTCCAAGTTATGCAGCCGATATGTTAGCTGAGATGTATACCGATAATGCGGTGGATTTACTAAATATGTTAGATAAAAGTCAAAAGGCGAAATATCTTAGTTTGTTAAGTAGTGAAGAAGCAGGCGAAATTAAAGAGTTACTTCATTACGAAGATGAAACTGCTGGGGCGATTATGACCACCGAATTTGTTTCGATTGTGGCGAATCAAACAGTGCGTTCTGCGATGTACGTCTTAAAGAATCAAGCGGACATGGCGGAAACAATCTATTACGTTTACGTAGTCGACCAAGAAAATCATTTAGTCGGCGTTATTTCGTTGCGGGATTTAATTGTTAATGATGATGATACCTTGATTGCTGATATTTTGAATGAACGGGTTATTTCAGTTCATGTTGGCGATGACCAAGAAGATGTCGCGCAAACAATTCGGGACTATGACTTCTTAGCTGTGCCAGTTACAGATTATGATGATCATTTGTTGGGGATTGTAACAGTTGATGATATTATTGATGTTATCGATGATGAAGCCGCTAGCGACTACTCTGGTTTAGCCGGGGTCGACGTTGAGGAAGTTAGTGAGAACCCCTTAAAAGCCGCTTCTAAACGATTACCTTGGTTAATTACGCTGCTGTTTTTAGGGATGTCTACGGCCTCGTTAATCAGTAATTATGAGTCGTTAGTTAGCGAAGCGAGTATTTTAGCCGTTTTTATTTCTTTAATTACCGGAACAGCCGGCAATGCCGGAACACAATCATTGGCGGTCGCGGTACGCCGTTTGGCTATGAAAGATGAAAAGGATAGTAATTTTGGTCGCTTAATCTTAAGTGAAGTGCTCACGGGACTAGTGACGGGGGCTGTGACAGGTTTAACCATTATGATTGTGGTTGGCGTGTGGCAACATAATCTTCCGCTTGGATTTGTGATTGGGATGGCAATGCTCTGTGCAATTACTGTGGCGAATTTAGCAGGGAGTTTAATCCCAATGTTAATGGATAAATTAGGGTTTGATCCCGCAGTTGCCAGTGGCCCGTTTATTACTACCTTAAGTGATTTAACCAGTGTATTAATTTATTTCAATATTGCCAGCATGTTTATGCGTTATTTTGTTTAAAAAATTGCACTTATTTATCATGAGACTGAGGTAAAAGGATTCGTTGGTTTGCTTTAAATCAAAAAAGTGAGATAGCCGTTAATACGACGGCTACCTCACTTTTTTAGATACAAGAAATTAAACAATTTTTGTGCCATGGACTTCTGTGACTTTTAAAGTGTCCATCACAGTTTGAACGTTTTCTGTGGAAATACCGCCACCTGGTAAAATAAGAATCCGTTGATCTGCGTAGACAATTAATTCTTTTAAATGATCAAAGTTGTCTTCGATAGGGGTACCAGCTGGCCCGCCATGAGTTAAAATACGCGTCACACCACGCTCAGCTAACCAGTCGATCGCCTTAAATTGATTTTCTTTCGACAAGGCATCAAAAGCCATATGGAAAGTGATTTGCAAGCCTTCAGCCGTTTCAATGAATAAGTCCAAAGCTTCTTCATCTAACCAACCGTCCTCAGTTAAACAGCCAATAACAATGCCGTCGGTTCCTAATTTCTTTGCTTCGATTAAATCGGTATGCATAATTTTTAATTCAATATCATTATAGACAAAATTGCCGCCACGAGGACGAATGATTGTCATCACTGGTACAGAATGTTCGCCAGCGTATGCTAAGACTTCTTCAATAACACCAGTACTTGGCGTCGTTCCACCCACGGCTAAGTTATCGCATAATTCGATGCGATTCGCACCTTTTTGAATGGCTTGGGGAATCTTAGTGAAATTTTCGGCACAGAATTCTTTAATCATTTCTTATCGCTCCTTGCTTTTTCTTCACAGGCATTGTACCATAATTCTGCTTACTACCATAGCCCTGAAAAAAAGAGTGCAACTTTTTATAAGAGAAAATGTTCATTTAATGAACGTAAGGAGTTTTAAATGTTAAAGAAAATTGAACGAGCACAACAATTATTGAAAAAAGAAGCAGCCGTATTTCGCTGTCCAACTTGTCATGAACCAATGCATGTAGAAGGGGTTGGTCTGATTTGTCAACAGAGGCATCAATTTGATTTATCCAAGAAAGGCACGCTATACTTTCTAAATCATGGCGTCCAGACAGAATATAATAAAAAAATGTTTACTTCCCGAGGAAAAATGATTCAAAGTGGCATGTACGCGCCTGTTTTAAACAAAATTATGCACTATCTTCCTCAAAATAAAACAGTAGTCGATGTTGGTTGTGGTGAAGGGAGTTTTCTAGCTGAGTTAAGTCAAGCAGGCTTATCTGGACTGAAAATCGGGTTTGATTTATCAAAGGAAGGAATCTATTTAGCAAGTAATCAGCCAATTGATGCGTTTTGGTGTGTGGCGGATTTAACGAATTTGCCATTTGCGGATCAAGGACTTGATACGATTTTAAATATTTTTTCTCCTTCACATTATCAAGAATTTCGGCGAGTACTAAAAGCTGATGGGACTGTGATTAAAATTATTCCTGAAGAGAATTACTTAAAGGAATTACGAGCGGCTTTTTATCCCAATGACGAAAAGAAACAAAGTTATTCCAATCAAAAAGTAGTCCAACGTTTTGCCGAGGAATTAGCTGTGGAAGTAGATGAACGAATAACTTATTGCTTTGACATTCCCGAGGAAAGACGGTTGGATTTATTAGAAATGTCGCCATTAGAGTGGCAAGTTTCTCAAGAAGTTAAAGCCGAGCTACAACAGCGACCATTGGAAAAAATCACGATTGACGTCCGCTTGTTAGTAGGTCGTAAAAGATAGACTTTTTTGTGAAGAAAATCCTAAAAAAGTCTTGCAATAAAGTGACATTGGTGTTATATTACTTACAAGTTGTTTTTTCATTGGTTTTTATCAGGGTCCTGTTCTGATAAAAGTTAGTGAAGAGACCTTCACTAACGTAACGACTCGCCGTGCTAGACACCGAGACGGTACGTTTTTTTTATTGGTTAGAATAGCTGCCGCCTGACATCATCGCGTCATGCGGTTTTTTTTTTGAAAATAAGTATTGTGGGCGCTATTTATTTTGAATTTATGCTAAAATGAACACGATTGATATTTGAGGAGCTGAAGATAGTTGACGAACCATATTGTTTTATTTGAACCACAAATTCCAGCAAATACTGGAAATATTGCACGGACATGTGCAGCGACGAATACACCGTTGCATTTAATTGAACCTTTAGGATTTTCAACAGATGATAAACACTTAAAACGTGCCGGATTAGATTATTGGAATGATGTAAATATTACGTATCATAAAGATTTGGCTGCCTTTTTAGCCCATGTGGCAGGCAAACACTTGCATTTAGTAACCAAATTTGCTCATCAAACATACAGCGAGGTCAATTATAATGATGGCGAGGACCATTATTTTCTTTTTGGAAAAGAAACAACGGGCTTACCAGAAACGTTTATGCGAGAAAACGAAGAAAAGTGTATCCGAATTCCTATGAATGATGAACATGTGCGCTCATTGAATCTTTCTAACACTGCCGCACTAATTGTTTATGAAGCCTTACGTCAGCAAAATTTTCCGAACTTAGAACTGACGCATCATTATGAAAATGATAAATTGGATTAAAAAAAGTTAAGACAGTAGCGCTTTTTTCAAAAATGTCAGAAGAAAGTGGTTTTATTTTTACTGTTGGCCAATTTCCAAGCCTAGAACAAAAAACAATTTAGATTTTTGTTCTAGGCTTATTTTGCTTGGATTACTAGAAACTTCCATGGATATTTTCGCAGGGAAGTGATAAACTAGAAAGACATATGAAGAGATAAAGAAGTTTGGAGAAGTTACATGAAATTATATTTTACACGACATGGAAAAACTGAATGGAATCAACAGAAACGATTTCAAGGAATGACAGGAGATTCGCCGTTATTACCAACTAGTTATGACGAAATTAAACAATTAGGCCAATATTTACAAGATATTCCGTTTGAAAAAATTTATTCGAGTCCGCTATTACGTGCCAAAAATACTGCGCGGGGAATTCAACAAGAATTGAATCGTCCAGTTGAAATTGTTTATACAGATAGCTTAAAAGAATTAGGTTTAGGTCGTTTAGAAGGACAATATATTGAAGAAATGCGTAATTTTTATGGAGAAGAATTAGATCATTTACGGCATCGTTTAGATTTGTATGATCCAACAATTTTTGATGGTGAACCAATCGAGCAAGCGATTCAACGAATTTCAGAAACAGTTGCTGAAGCGGCGAAGCAACACGAAGGTCCAGTTCTATTTGTCGGACACGGAGCAGCCCTGACGGCGGCAATCCAAGCGATGGCTGGTAAACCATTATCAGAATTACGGACAATGGGCGGGCTGTTAAACAATAGCCTCTCAATCCTTGAAACAAAAGAGGCATCAAGGAACATGCCGTACGACTTAACGTTATGGAATGATACGTCTTTTTTAGCTAAAGAAAAAGCACAATAAGCGCACAACAGAAAGGAGGGCTTGTAGTGGTAACACTTTTTGGTGAGGACGAAGAAAAAGCCTTTATTGTTGGGACTGTACAAGCAATCTTTTTTGAAAATCCCAGTAATTTTTATAAAGTCGTTCTTGTAAATGTGACCGATACAAATACAGATTATTTAGAAAAAGAAATTGTAGTAACTGGAAGTTTTGGCCAAGTTCAAGAAGAGGAACCCTATCGTTTCTTTGGTCATTTTGTGGACCATCCTCGTTATGGCAGACAGTTTCAGGTGGATAGTTATCAGCAAGAAAGACCGACTTCGGCTAGTGGGGTGGTTAACTATTTATCAAGTGATAAATTTCCTGGCATTGGTAAACGAACCGCTGAAAAAATTGTTGAAGTATTAGGGGAAAGTGCGATTGACCGAATTATTGATGACCCGAGTGTTTTGGAAGAAGTTACTGTTTTAAATGAAAAAAAACGTCAAGTAATCGTCGAAACAATTCGCTTGAATCACGGGATGGAGCAAGTGATTGTGGGACTAAATCGATACGGCTTCGGTAGTCAGTTAGCTTTTTCAATTTATCAAACCTATCAAGAAGAAACCCTTTCTGTGATTCAAGAAAATCCTTATCAGTTAGTTGAAGATATTGAGGGAGTCGGATTTAAACGAGCGGACAATATTGCTGAACAAATCGGCATTCAGGCGGATTCTGCTGTTCGAATTCGAGCGGCGATTTTACATGAAGTGTTTGAACACTCCATTCGCTCAGGCAATACGTATGTTCAAGCAGATGTTTTATTAGAAGAAGCAATTCGGACCTTGGAAGCAAGTCGCCCAGTGGAAATCTCACCTGATCAAGTGGCCAATGAAATCATTACGTTAGTCGAACATGGAAAAATCCAACAAGAAGAGACTAAACTTTTTGAGAACAGTCTCTATTTTTCTGAATGGGGCATTGGTACTTCGATTCAGCGTTTACTTTCTCGTAAAAAAGAAATTCATTATGAGGAAGAAGAAGTCCAAAAAAATATCCGAATGATTGAGAAACGTTTAAATATTCAGTATGGCGACTCGCAACAAGCAGCGATTGAAGAAGCGATTAAATCACCGTTATTTATTTTAACTGGAGGGCCCGGAACAGGGAAAACAACTGTTATTAATGGGATTGTCTCGTTGTTTGCGGAACTAAATGGTCTTTCATTAGATCTCAAAGACTATACGCAGGAGATGTTTCCAATCTTGCTAGCGGCGCCAACTGGGCGAGCAGCGAAACGTATGAACGAAACGACAGGTTTACCTGCAAGTACCATCCACCGTTTGTTAGGCTTGACAGGTCGTGAAAAAAATCCGAGTTTAACCGCCAAAGAATTAGAAGGCGGTTTGCTAATTGTAGATGAAATGTCCATGGTGGATACTTGGTTAGCCAATACGTTATTAAAAGCTATTCCGACAAACATGCAAGTGATTTTTGTTGGTGATAAGGATCAGCTACCGTCTGTCGGTCCAGGTCAAGTCTTACATGACTTATTGCAAATTAACGAAATTCCCAAATGTGAGCTAAACGAAATTTATCGTCAAGGAGACGGTTCAAGTATTATTCCTCTTGCCCATGAAATTAAAGAAGGAAAGTTGCCTACTGATTTTCAAAAAAATCAAAAGGATCGCTCGTTCTTTGCAAGTGATATTGGTCATATTGAAGAATACATTCGACAAATCGTCACAAAGGCAAAAGCAAAAGGGTTTACGCCACAAGATATTCAAGTTTTAGCGCCAATGTATCGTGGCGCAGCTGGCATTGATGCCTTGAATAAAATGATGCAAGAAATCTTCAATCCAAATGAGGGGAAGAAAAAAGAAGTCAAGTGGAATGACACCGTCTATCGGATCGGGGACAAAGTTTTGCAACTAGTCAATACGCCAGAATTAAATGTGTTCAATGGAGATATGGGAGAAATCGTCGGAATTACTTTAGCCAAAGACTCAGAGGACAAAGTGGACGAGTTGGTTTTACAGTTTGATAATAATGAAGTAACGTATAAAAGAAATGAATGGAATAAAATTACGCTATCGTATTGTTGTTCGATTCATAAAGCGCAAGGTAGTGAATTCCGCATGGTGTTACTGCCAATGGTTCATCAGTATAGCCGAATGCTGCAACGAAATTTGCTGTATACAGCAGTGACACGTAGTAAAGAATTATTAATTCTACTAGGTGAGGTTTCTGCTTTTGAAACATGTGTCAAAAACGAATCGGCTAGTCGCATGACGATGCTAAAAGAACGAATCGTGAACGCAGAACAAATGACCTTAACGACTAGAACTCAGTTAGAAGCCTATGAAGAAGGTTTAACGGCAGACCATCCATTTACTGAAAAGGAAACAAAAGCTGTCTCTTATGAAACTGAACAGCAATCAACGAAAGCCAATCAGATCAAAGAAACAGACGATCAATTAGTTGACACAACGGTACAAGAAGTTTCGCTATTTGCTGATGAAGGAGAAGAGTCAACCCCAGAAACAGCAAAGAAAGCGACAAAAGTTGTCGAAGAACCATTACCAAAAGAACCACGACTAACAGTCGAAATTATTCAAACAAATGCTGTTGATCCAATGATTGGAATGAAGGATACGACGCCTTATCAATTTATGTGAGAAAAGGAAAGAGTGCCATAAGTCGTTTTGACTTATGGCACTCTTTTTCAACCTTAAGGGACTCAGTTAAAACCAAAACAAACGTTTTTGTGTGGTATAAACCATATCAATACTTCGTTTGCCTAAAATCTCGCCATCTGCGTGAATGGTTTGTGGAATCGTCGAAACAATTCGAATTTTACTTGATTGAAAATGATGAAAATGTTTAGATTTCCCTTGTTTTTGGCGAAGCAATAGGAAAATAAGCCACAAAATTTTAAAAATATTGATTCGTTCCACGACAACTAAGTCCACGACTGCTTTGCGAGGATTGGCCGTCGGCATAATTGATACGCCCCCGCCAAAATAAGGATGATTTGTGACCGTACATAGGAAAGCACGATTAAATGTGTATTGTTTACCATTCATTTCAACTAAAATTGGAAAGCTTTTTTGTTTAAAAAAGACATGAATGATTGAAGAAATATAGGAAAGCGAGCCAAGCTTAAATTTATTTAAGGCTTTTTTTGATGACGATTCGTTGGTTTTTTCCACGATTGCCGCATCTAACCCTAAGCCAACATTATTGGTGGCTAAGCCGATTTCTTCTTGGTTGGCTTCTACATAATGAATTGTTTGAATTTCTTTTGGTCGTCTGGTGCGCAGGATTTGATGCAATGCTTTATCAATATTTCTTGATAATCCCACCCCTCGTGCAAAATCATTTCCAGAGCCGCATGGAATATAGCTTAAAGGAATAGCTGAATCATATGGAAGTAATGAATTAATGACATTATGTAGTGTGCCATCGCCGCCTAGCACGACTAGGATTGGAAAAGTTGAAACGTCTAAGTCTTCAGACCAAGGAAGTAAAGTTGTTTCTGCAAGTTCCTTCGTCAATTCTTTTTCATGTCCAGCGTAATCAGTGTAAAGAGCCGTATATTTAAGTTCTTGTTGCTTGAGTTGTTGAATCACTTTTCTAGCGACTTTTCGGCCATTGCCGCTACTTGCCTGCTCGTTGATAATAAGATAGTAGTGAATGTTCATTGAGCTCCTCCTTTGAATCGCTATTGTCCATTATACCAGAGGGAGGAACTTCTGCGAATAAAGATTGCTTAAAAAAGTAAAAAATGACTAGAAAAAGGCACGAAACAATGCATGAGAGGTGAAAACTGCAAATAAGTGCAAAGTAAAACAGGGCTTTCATTGACTATTTTGACTTTCCATATTAGAATGTGAACTGTTGCAATTGTAACCAAGGTTCATCAACCATCCCTTGTAAAAAAACTCGGAGAAAGAAGGAAAAAGTATGCAAAATTCGTTTCAAGCCAATCGAAAGCTAAGAACAGTCTTAGCCAATGGTATCATTATGGGCTTATATATTGTCCTCTCTTTATTGGTTCGGCCAGTTTCTTCTGGTATGATTCAATTTAGAATTTCAGAAAGTTTGAATCACCTAGTCGTTTTCAATCGCAAATTGATGTGGGGTGTTTTAGGCGGCGTTATCTTTTTTAACTTATTTTTTGGTTTCGGTGTAATGGATGCTCTGTTTGGTGGAGCGCAAACATTATTTGCGTTGAGTTTAGCAGCTTTTTTACAAAAAAAGGTACCAAGTATTCCTGTTAGAATGTGTCTAAATAGTCTATTTTTCACTGTAAGTATGTTTTTTATTGCCTTTATGCTAGTACCAAGTGGCGGTCAAGCATTTTGGACAACTTATGGTTGGTTAGCATTAAGTGAAGCGATTATTATGACGATTTCAGCACCAATCATGTATTTTATCAACAAGTCATTAAAATTTGAAACACGTATTTAATTGAAAAGATGTGGATAGAAATGATTCATCCTTTGAATGGCAGTGAAGAAAAGTGTCGTTGCTATTAGTGAACTAAGTGATAGAATGAACTGTTTCTACCTCTTCTTTTTTACATAAAGAATAAGATCTACATTTTTTCTAAAAATTTTCATGTAAAACTTTACTAGTCTGTTGGAATACACTATGATAGTGTAAGATAAACGGACTATTGGAAAGTCACAGCAGAGGAGTTTGAACATGTACACATTTAAAATCGGTATTCCGGCAGAAGTACACGATACATTTGTTAAAAATCACCCATTATGTAATTTACTACAGTCATCTTCATGGGCAAAAGTCAAGGATAACTGGGGTTCTGAAATTGTTGGGGTTTATGAAAAGGATACATTAGTCGCATCAAGTTTAGTTTTAATCAAACCATTACCAGCCGGTTTTACGATGTTATATACACCAAGAGGTCCAGTAATGGACTATACAAATGAACGTCTGGTCAGCTACTTTATGGCTGAATTGAAAAAATTTGGCAAGAAAAAACGAGCTTTATTTATAAAAATGGATCCAGCGGTTCACTATCAAGATTTTCATTTAGGAGAAGAACATCAACCGCATGCTGAAGCGACAGCTATTATTGAGACCTTGAAAAAAGCAGGGGCCAAATATCAAGGATTGACAATGGATATGGGGGCCACCATCCAGCCCCGCTTCCAAGCGAATATTTATCGTGAAGATTTTAGTGAAGAACAATTGTCAAAAAGCACCAAGAAAATGATTAAAACAGCTGAAAAAAAAGGGGTCGTTGTGCAGCAAGGGCATGTTGACTTTGTTGATGAATTTGAAAAAGTCATTCAATCAACCATGGAACGCCAACATATTTCTTTACGGAATAGTGATTACTTTAAGAAGCTGTTGAACATTTACCCAGAAGACTCCTTTATTATGCTAGCGGAAGTCAATTTAAAGGAACGCTTAGATAGCACGCAACAACGCTATGACAAAAATCAAAAAGACTTGAGTAATTTGAAAGAAAATCAAGTGAAAAAGCGCCATAATTTAGAAGAATTAGATGCTTCCTTGACTCGGGAACTAAAAGAATTAGAAGAAAATATCGCAGAAGCTGGTGAAATTGTAACGGTTGCTGGCGCCTTGGCTGTGACATTTGGTCCAACAAGTGAAATCCTTTATGCTGGCTTAGATGATCGTTATAAACGCTACATGCCAACATATGTGACTTGGCGAGATGCCATTCAAGAATGTTTTAACCGTGGCTGCGAAAGCTGTAATATGGGCGGCTTAGAAGGTAGTTTAAATGATGGCTTAATTAAGTTTAAAGCGAACTTCAACCCAACGATTAATGAATTTATTGGGGAATTTGATTTACCGGTTAATAAATTATTATTTAAAGCCAGTGAATATGCTTATAAATTACGAAAACAAAAAAAATAAATAAAAAACACAGGGACTAAAAATCAAACTTGATTTTTAGTCTCTGTGTTTTTTCTATAATTTTTGCGTTGCATTCCGTTTCATTAAGCGAAGCAAAACGCTAGCAATTGCTGAAGCAGCTACACCAGCAACAAGAGCTTCTGGCACACCAGAACTGAAAATCGTCGCAATAATAGCTAGGTAAACAGCAGTTCCAGCTTTACCAATAATTTCAGCATAAGCTGAATTAAAAAGAAAATAAATCATGTTCATGACTAAAATGGTATTCGTTGCTGAGCCTAAAACACCAGCCACAAATAAGGAGACAGGTTGCGCTTTTTCCTTCGTTAATTTATTTAGCCATTTGTAAGCGAAATAAGGAACGACCCCAATTAAAATCCGCGGAATGAGCACAATTAAAAGAGCCTTCCAACTACCGTGATCGGTACCGATCACGGGAATAAATGGAGAAAAAACAAACGACAAAGGTGTTGGTGCTGTCGTATTTTTAATTAAGCTAATGATCCCAAACGTGCCGCCCAACATACTACCGATTTTTGGCCCTAAAACAATGGAACCAATAATTACAGGAATATGCATCGTGGTCGAATTTAAAGGACCTAATGTGATAAATCCTAGCGGGGTTAAAGCCAGTAAAAGTAAGATAGCTAAGAACATTGCTGTTAACGTAAATTTTTTCGTGTTATTCATAAATTACTCCTTGTTATCAGATGCTAAAATTTTCATCACTGTTTGAATGATATCTTCAACAGTGGCAAGTGCGCCACGACCATAATCGCCACAAGCTAATAGAGCTTCACGTGGGATTATTTCTTGATAGCCGACTTCTTTTAAAATGCCAATATTTCGTTGGACAATGGGGTTTTGGTACATATACGTATTCATCGCGGGCGCAATAATTTTTGGTGTTTCAGGATAAAGTGCCAAAGCAACTGTTGATAATAAGTCATCGGCAATCCCATGGGCTAATTTCCCAATTGTATTGGCCGAAGCAGGTGCTACTAAAAATAAATCCGCTTTTTTAGCTAACTCAATGTGATTAATTTTACTGGGATCAATTTCCATCATGACATCCGTATGCACTGGATTCTTAGAAAGTGATTGTAACGTCAGCGGAGTGATGAACGCCGTGCTGCTTTTAGTCATTAAAATTTCCACATTGTAGCCAAGCTTAGCTAGTTGACTTGTAATATCTGCTGCTTTATATGCAGAAATGCTGCCAGAGACGCCTAATAAAATAGTTTTCATTGTTGTTCTCTCCATTTCTTTTCAACATTTTTAACGATCATTGAACCAATCCCTTGTTTTGAACAAGCTTCTTGGACAATACCCGTTTCGTTAATTAATAATCCTTCGTGTTCTGTTTCATGAACGTTCATCAAGTCATTGGCTAAGACAAAGTCACACCGATTTTTAACCAAAGCGGCTTGTGCAACCTGGACAAGTTCTGCTTGTGCAACGTCGACAAGTAATTTAAAGCCCACTAAAACAGTTTGGGGTTGCTTGTCACGAATCATTTGGATGACTTTAGGATTTTTCTTTAGAAAAATTAATAATCGGTCCGTATCAGATGAAATTTTTGTTGCTGTTTGAGGAATATCAGCAATCTGATTCAATGTGTTTTGAACGATAGTTACCAAGGCTTCTTTGGTCTTTGGCAATGTTTGTTCGCTTAATTGTTGAGCAAAAGAATCAATAAATTGTTCTTCCGTTTGCGCGGTTTCCGTCGTAAAATCACTGACTGCCATTGCGTGAACAATCGCATCAAATTGCTTTTCAGCAAAGAGTTGTTCTAACGTAGTGGCTAATTCAACCGTTGTTTCTATTTCTTTAATTGATAAGTCCAATTGTTGGGTTGGACGTAATGCATGTTTGGTTGTTACGTAGGTTACGGTGTGTCCAGCAGCTAAAAAACTTTCAGCAATTGCTTTTCCTAGTCCGCCAGAAGAATGATTGGTAATCGAACGAACATTATCAATCGGTTCTGACGTTCCACCAGCAGTAACTAAAACATCCATAATCAAAACGCCTCCTTAAGAAATTCGGACAATGGTCCGTCCAATATGTTGGCCTGCTTGTAATGCTTCAAAAACAGGGGGAAGTTCTTCTAAAGTAATCTCTTGATACACAGCTTTTTCAGTGATGTCTAAATCAGTGGCAAGACGTTGCCAGACTATTTTTCGTTTGTCCATACCAACATTAACCGAATCAATGCCCAATAAATGAACGCCCCGTAAAATAAAGGGTAAAACGGTTGTCTCTAATGTCATTCCAGCAGCGCGGCCACAAATGGCTGAACGGCCATCATAACGAAGTTGTGGTAAAACAGCAGAAGTAATTTCCCCACCAGTGGTATCAATTGCAAAAGCAAAACGCTGTTTCATTAATGCTTTAACAGGAGTTGCTAAGAAATCTTCTACTAATAAGCATTCACTAACACCTAACTCTTTTAAAAGCTCAAAAGAACCTGGCTTTCTAGTTAATGCAGTGATTGAAGTGTAGCCTAATTGATGCAACATCGCAATAGACAATGTCGCAACACCGCCTGTCGCACCAGTTACAATGATGGGGGCTTCTTTGTCGTCGCGTAAGCCATCGTCTTCTAAAGCTGTGACAGATAATCCGGCCGTAAAGCCAGCAGTTCCGAAAATCATTGCTTCTTTGAGACTCATTTTTTCAGGAAGTGGAACTACCCAATCGCCAGGAACACGCACATATTCAGAATAACCACCAGTATGACTAACCCCTAATTGATAGCCTGTTACGATCACTTTATCGCCTTCTTTGAAACGAGGATCTTCCGATGTGACAACAGTGCCACTGACATCAATTCCTGGAATCATTGGATAATTGCGAATCACACCGCCGTCTTTTTTTGAAGCTAAAGAGTCTTTAAAGTTAACTGAGGAGTAGGCTGCTTTGATTACTACAGTGCCTTCTGATAAATCGTCTAAAGTAATGGTTTCTAGTTGACCAATAACAGATGTATCTTGTTCTCTTAACGTAAATGCTTGAAATGAATTCATATAAAAACTCTCCTTCCAATTATGTAAAAAAGCAACTCGTCTTATTTTATCATATTCTGATTTTTTCGTATCATTTTTCTTCTTATAAACAGTAAGTTATACAGAAAAGAAAGATTGTGTGACAATTAGACTAGAAAAATAAAGAAAAATGGTTGAAATTTTTCAAAAAGTTCGTATACTAAAAAAGGTAAAACTAAACTGTAAGTTTAGTATTACAAAACTTTTGTTGAAAAGATTAGTTGAAAATAGAAACGAGGTGTGCCATGGAAATTGGTGAGAAGTTGAGAAATTTACGCATTCAGAAAAATTTAACACAAGAAGAATTAGGCGAAAGAACGGATTTATCCAAAGGCTATATTTCCCAATTGGAGCGGGATTTAAGCTCACCATCAATGGAAACATTTTTCTCAATTTTAGAAGTACTAGGCGTGACGCCAGAGCAGTTTTTTAGTCAGCAACCGCTTGAACAGAAAATTGTCTACAATGAAGAAGAAAGTACCCTCTATTATGATGAAGAACATGGCTATGAACTAAAATGGTTAATTCCAGCCTCAAATGAAAAAGAAATGGAACCTGTCATTATTACTTTTGATAAAAATGGCGAATACAAAACGTTTGAACCTTCTCTATCAGAAACATTTATTTATGTGATTGATGGCTCCATTCGTTTGATATTAGGGGAAGCCACGTATATTGCTAAAAAAGGTCAAACCATGTATTACCAAGCAACAGAACCTCACCAAATTAGCAACAATGGTCGAGGAAAAAGTCGTGCGTTAATTGTGGCGACAGAATCGTATTTATAAAGGACGAAATGGAGGAGTTTATCCAGTGAGAAACCATGTGATTTCATTTGAAAATGTTGTCAAACAATTTGACGATGAACCAGTATTAAAAAATGTCAGCTTTGAAATTGAAGAAGGAAAATTTTATACGTTATTAGGACCTTCAGGATGTGGCAAAACAACGATTTTGCGTATTATTGCGGGATTCAATGACGTGACTTCTGGCGATGTTTATTTTGATGGTAAAAGAATAAATGATGTACCTGCCAATAAACGCCAAGTCAATACCGTGTTTCAGGATTATGCTTTGTTTCCTCACATGAATGTTTTTGATAATGTTGCGTTTGGTTTAAAAATCAAAAAACTATCCAAAGCAGAAATTGAAAAAAAAGTGAAAGAGGCATTACGTTTGGTTCAATTACCCGGCTACGAAACACGTGAAATTAGTGAAATGTCTGGGGGCCAACGTCAGCGGGTCGCAATTGCACGAGCGATTGTCAATGAGCCAAAAGTATTGCTTTTAGATGAGCCGTTATCCGCTTTAGATTTGAAATTACGCACAGCGATGCAATATGAACTACGTGATTTACAACAACGTTTAGGGATTACTTTTATTTTTGTGACCCATGATCAAGAAGAAGCATTAGCGATGAGCGATGAAATTTTTGTCATGAATAAAGGTCATATCGTGCAAAGTGGCACACCAGTCGATATTTATGATGAACCGATTAATCACTTTGTTGCTGACTTTGTGGGGGAAAGTAATATTGTGGACGGCGTGATGCTGGAAGATAATTTAGTTTCATTTGTGGGCAAAAAGTTTGAATGTGTCGATGGCGGCATGCGGAAAAATGAACCTGTAGAAGTCGTTTTACGTCCAGAAGACTTAACGATTACCACGCTTGAAAAAGGCAAGCTAACCGTAACGGTGGACACGCAGTTATTCCGCGGCGTTCATTATGAAATTATTTGTTTTGATGAACAAGGAAATGAATGGATGGTGCATTCCACTCGAAAAGCCAAAGAAGGCGCTCAAGTAGGGCTCTCCTTTGAGCCAGAAGATATTCACGTGATGCGCTTCAATGAATCAGAAGAAGACTTTGATGCCCGTTTAGAAAGTTACGACGAGTAAACGAAAGGGGAAAATAAAATGAAAACAATGCGTCGAATTTATTCGATTCCCTATGTAATGTGGTTACTTTTATTCGTCATTGCGCCAGTGCTAATGATTATTTATCAATCATTTTTCGATATGAATGGCCAGTTTACCTTGGCGAATTACCAAACGTATTTTACATCAGGAACGTATTTAAGTATGACCATTAATTCAGTGTGGTATGCTTTTCTGATTACCATTTTTACGTTATTGGTAAGTTATCCTACGGCTTATTTTTTGACAAAGCTCAAGCATAAACAGTTATGGTTAATGCTCGTTATTTTACCAACGTGGGTGAATTTATTATTAAAAGCTTATGCTTTTATTGGGATTTTCAGTATTCATGGGAGTATCAATCAGTTTATGAGTTTTATGGGTTTGGGTACGCACCAAATTCTGTTTACAGATTTCAGTTTTTTATTTGTCGCAACGTATATAGAAATTCCATTTATGATTATGCCGATTTTTAATGCCTTAGAAGAGATGAATCCTTCATTGATTAGTGCTAGTCGGGACTTAGGAGCTAGCAGTGCGGAAACGTTCCGCCGTGTCATTTTTCCTCTCTCCCTAAACGGTGTGAAAAGTGGCGTTCAAGCTGTCTTTATTCCTTCGCTCTCGCTCTTTATGTTAACGCGTTTAATTGGCGGCAATCGGGTGATTACGTTGGGAACGGCGATTGAGGAACACTTCTTAGTAACGCAAAACTGGGGCATGGGTTCAACAATTGGTGTGATTTTAATTGTTGCCATGTTTATTGTGATGTTGCTGACGGGTGAGAAGAAGAAAGGGCGTGGCAAATAATGCAAAAGAAAAAGTTTAAATGGTCTTATGTGTATTTATTCGTTGTCTTTGCGCTACTGTACGCACCAATCTTTTATTTGATTTTTTATTCGTTTAACGACACGCAAACGATGAATCAGTTTACTGGTTTTACGTTAGATAATTATCGGAACGTTTTTGAAGACACACGCTTGTTAACCATTGTTCTGAATACGTTTTTGTTAGCTTTCTTATCGGCTTTAATAGCAACCATCATTGGAACATTTGGCGCGATGGGGATTTATTATACAAAACGTCGTAAAAACCGGAACACGTTGCTTAGCTTTAATAACATTTTACTCGTTTCACCAGATGTTATTATTGGAGCCAGTTTCTTAATTTTCTTCACGGCAGTAGGGTTTATCAGTTTAGGTTTTACAAGTGTATTATTGTCGCATATTGCCTTTAGTATTCCAATTGTTGTTTTAATGGTTTTACCAAAACTACAAGAGATGAACGATTCTATGGTAGATGCGGCAAGGGATTTAGGGGCCAATAATGTTCAAGTGATTAAAAATATTATTTTGCCTTTTTTAGCGCCTGGAATTATTGCTGGCTACTTTATGGCCTTTACTTATTCGTTGGACGATTTTGCCGTAACATTCTTTGTGACAGGCAATGGTTTTTCAACATTATCTGTTGAAATTTATTCACGAGCACGTCAGGGAATTAGTTTAGAAATCAATGCCTTAAGTGCGTTAGTATTCCTATTCTCAATGATTCTAGTTGTCGGTTATTACTTTATCAGTAAAGACAATACGCCAAAACGTTTAAAGAAAATGCGTCGGGAACAAAGTGAGGTGGCCAAGTTAAAATGAAAAAATTACAGTCACTTTTTATTGGAATTATCGCTATTATTGTCATCTTGTTTTTTGGCGTGCGCCAATTGGAGAAAGCAAGTGGCATGGCAGGAGCAGATACCTTGACCATTTACAATTGGGGGGACTATATAGATCCGGCCTTGATTAAGAAATTTGAAAGAGAAACAGGTTATAAAGTCAATTACGAAACCTTTGATTCTAATGAAGCTATGTATACAAAAATTCAGCAAGGTGGTACAGCCTATGATATTGCCATTCCTTCTGAATATATGATTCAAAAAATGATGAAAGCGAAGATGCTTTTACCACTTGATCACAGCAAATTAAAAGGCTTAGAAAACATTGATGCACGCTTTTTAGATCAATCCTTTGATCCCAAAAATAAGTTTTCCGTTCCGTACTTCTGGGGCACGTTGGGGATTATTTATAATGATAAATTTATTGACGGCCGTCAGATCCAACATTGGGATGATTTATGGCGCCCGGAATTAAAAAATAATGTCATGCTGATTGATGGCGCTCGCGAAGTGTTAGGATTATCTTTGAATAGTTTAGGCTATTCGTTAAACAGTAAAAACGACCAACAATTACGTCAGGCTACCGATAAGTTAAACCGATTAACGAACAATGTCAAAGCAATTGTTGCCGATGAAATCAAAATGTACATGGCTAATGAAGAAAGTGCAGTTGCTGTAACTTTCTCTGGTGAAGCTGCTGAAATGCTAGAAAACAATGAACATCTACATTATGTGATTCCCAGTGAAGGCTCTAATCTCTGGTTTGATAACATTGTGATGCCTAAGACAGCCAAAAATAAAGACGGCGCCTATGCATTTATGAACTTTATGTTACGACCAGAAAATGCAGCACAAAATGCAGAATATATTGGTTATTCCACACCAAATAAAGAAGCTAAAAAACTATTACCAAAAGAAGTTGCCGAAGATAAACAATTTTATCCAGATGATGAAACCATCAAACATTTAGAAGTTTACCAAGATTTAGGTCAAGAATACTTAGGAATTTATAACGATCTGTTCTTGGAGTTTAAGATGTATCGGAAATAGGGAGTAAATTCAGTAAGAATGACTTTAAATTGACACAAATGCAGGGGAATAAACTATTATTTTTATTGCTATTTTCCAAAATTTTACCTAAAGCGACGAACATGTCGCTTTTTTGATGTTTTCTATTAGATAATTCTAACTGAAAAGTTTGATATATGTAAGTTGACACCTAAAAGTTAAATCTGAAAGTCTAACTTTTGGGTGTCATTACAATGTAAGACTAAGCATAGATACTTTTTAAGAAAATATCATCATTTGACTTTTGTTTATATCCTGATTATTTAGAAGAATTGAGGCAAACAAAATTAAAAAAATTTTTTAAAGAAAAATACCGATAAAAAAATCTCCAATCAAAAAGTTGTATACTAGTCCCAACAATTGAAACAATTACTGACAACTAAAGAACACTTAGCTAAACTGCTAGTTGAAGCAGCCGAACAAATAGAATAATTCGAAAGTATTCTAGAAATTAATGAACTCTCTGCAGGACTCATTATTGGTGTATTAGGAGACATTTGCGTTTTTCTTCTCACAAATAACTAAACGCTTCTGGCGGTGTCAACACCAGAAGATATCACTATGGAAAACATACCGTCAATGAACACATGGATAAACATGGGAATCCGAAGATATGAAAGAATTTTGTATTTTATTATTATGAACATGATTCGGTAACAAGCAGCGAGCCCCAATCATCTAGTGGGTTATTACTACAAATTAAAAACGCAACCTTCGCCCAAAAAGCATAAGGTTGCGCTCATCACTGGTATCAACAAGCTCTTGAAATGTCTCCACTCGATGGTACGGCATTCAAGTACGTATGATTACTCATACACGGACTCTAACGGCCAATAAGGAATGTATCCTTACCTAATAAGTTATAACATACTTAAATTTCTAATTTATGAGGCTTATTTTGTATACTTTTTCTTGATAAAATAAATGAAAAAAGTACTTGCCTCAGTTTCTCTTTAGTTACCTTTAATATGTTTTTTTAAAAAGTAATAAATAAAAGTAGTTCCTAAACAGATATAAGCTATGATTTGGATATATGATGCAATAACAAAGGCTAGGCTGGGTTTGTAACCAATGGTTAAGGAATTTTTACCAGCTTGGGCAGGCACAATTAAGCTACCAATTTCAGATGTTTTATATTGTTGTTTTGTTAATTTTTGACCGTTGAGCCATACTTCACTATTAGAATAAGCAGTAAGTGGTAATAACATTTGACTTGTTTTATTGCTAGCGTTTATCCAATTAAATTGTAGCTGCCCTTCAGGGGTGACTTGTTTTTTACCTTTAATTTCATTATTTGCTACTTCTTTCCAATAAATATTATAAGGTTTATTTCTGACAATGATGTCAATGTCTTCTTTGTTATGAGTAGGCAAATAATCAGAAAGCGGTTTGATTACTAGCTCGAGTCCATCACCTAAGGCATGTTTGCCATTAAAAGCTTGTTTAAGTTTATTCATATCTTTAATTTTTGTGAGTGTAGAGGTAGTGTCATTAGATAAAGGAGTAGCTGATTGCCATGCCTCTGATTGTGTTAAAAGAGCTTGATTTATTAGCAAACAAGAAAGAACGGCAACAGTGACATAAGTTACACTTATACTGGTATATTTATTTTCTTCTTTTAAAGTTATTCTTTGCAAATAAAGTGTAAAACTTAAAAATAAGAGAACATAAGAAATACTAGCAAAACGTAATGGAAATTGTATTCCTTGAAGCATCTTAAATGTTGTAGGTAAGTCATCCCAAGGTAGCAAACTTGATGAAAGAAGTAGAAAAAAAAGACCGACAAGATTGATCACTTTTTCAGTCAATACTAAGGTTTTCCAATTAAAAATAGTAAAAACAAACATGAAAGTAGCGATCAAAGAAAAAATTAGCCCTAACGATCCCCAATCTTGAACACCAAGTGTAAAACTTGTAGTATAAGGCATCATTCTTTCAATAGGATAAGGCTTTAACAAATGATTGCTTGAGAAAACTTCTAACATACCAATCAAAAGACGAGAGGTTAATAGCATCGTTATTAAAACAGCCAAGATTGCATTAATAAGCATTCTGACTTTCTTTGGTGTTAGTATGAAACCAACAATAAAGAATGGTAGCAAAGCTAGCACTGTAAGTAAAGAAGTAAAAACGTGTAAGTGCAT
Source organism: Enterococcus sp. AZ011 (assembly GCF_050548355.1). Taxonomy (NCBI): domain Bacteria; kingdom Bacillati; phylum Bacillota; class Bacilli; order Lactobacillales; family Enterococcaceae; genus Enterococcus; species Enterococcus sp. AZ011. Next base: position 2,153,007 of record NZ_CP172959.1, on the reverse strand, counting down.
AGTTAGTGCAACCGGAATGGCTAAAATTAAAGGTTGAATCGGTTGAGCTTTATCTTTAATCATTTTTATAGCGGGAATAAAAACCAATGGCAAAATAGCACTAGCCCAGCTGGAAGAAGTTTGTATTAAGCTAAAGGAAGCAATAACATTAGTAGACATGTAGAAAAGTGATAAGCCTACTGCCAGCTTATAAGTTATCTTATTGTAACGAGCTAAGGTAAACATTGATAATCCTGCGAGAGCAAAGCAAAGAAAGCTGGAAATAATTTGAAATCTAAACCAAGTCTTTGAAAAAGCTAATAATAAGCCCATGATGAAAGTGAAGTCAGGTGCATAGACCGTATTAATAATTCGACCAGATTGTTGAAATCCGTAAAGACTTTGGAAATAGTTATAGGTATGATTTTTTTGTTGCATGTAGCTTTCATAAACTTTATTCATAAAAAAGTTGCTGTCGGTCCCTAAAATTATAGAATGACGAAATAACTGAGCTGAGACAATAATGGCAGCTGCCAACAAAATACCAATGATTGAAAATAAAGCAGACCTATTAATTGAAAATTTTTTTAAAAACACATTGATAACTCCTTAATTATATTTTATTTCATTTTATCATAGGATGGAATAAAATAAAATGTTGATTTAATAACTATAATGAGTGAACATGGAAAAAATTTTATTTATTAATAAAATTCAAAAAGTAGACAAAAATACTAATAAAGTAGGATACTCATATTAAAAATTATATTTAATAAAAGTGTTTTTGGTGTTTGTGGCCAGACCGGTAGCTTGGGAGAAAGCGTCATTCTTTGTATGAAAATAAAGGCATATGTGAGTAAAGAAATGTTGGTTAATTTATCAAAAACAATTATATCTATGAATACACAAGTAAATAGATTCTCTAAATTGCTATTATTACTTCTATAGACAGTCAACTATATTTTAATAAGGATAAAAAAACGTAACATAAAGAGTATTTATGAAGCGACGACATTAGAAAATTATAAAAAAAGCTTGTGAGAGCAATGGCTCAGTAAGGGATATAAAACAAATTCAAGTAGTTTTTGGTACACTTGAATAGGAGTAAAATATGAGTTTCTAGGTGAGCAATTGAATATAGAAGATCCCAGAAAAAAAGCCAATCAGCTCATTTGGGATGCAAAATGAATCTTTAGGAAAGCAATGGTATTTGAACAATTTTTTTCAAAAAAGTGTCTGAGCTCAGTTAAAAATATCGATAAAATTAGTTGTGTCATTTTTAAAACTCACGTCATTAATACAAAGCTTCTAGCAATGTATTGACAAGTTTTAAAAAATACGAATAGTCATGTAATGTAGCTTAGTTATCTATAAAACAACAATAGTGGATACTCATTGACATAAGGAATAAACAACAGTTATGTTACATAAATCATAAAAAGATGCGAACAAATAAACAAAAAACGTTAAACCACGATGTTATAAATACTTTGACTTTCTAATTCAAGGATCGCCTCACCATGTACTAATTTTTATTTGTGAGGAAAAGTTTAAACTAGTTTTTTTGTGCATTTGAACAATAAATCCTGTTAAATTTACAATTTTAAAAAGAAAGGACTTTGATAGAATGAAAGCGCAAACAATTTAAGGAGCTGATTTTGAATGCCAGATATTACAATATCTTGGGTTGCTGCAATTTTAGGATTAGTTGTAGCGATAGTATTAATTTTGAAAAAATTTAATCCTGTGTATTCCTTGTTTTTTGGTGCAATTGTTGGTTGTCTTATTGGAGGCGCTTCCCTGTCAGATACAGTCGCTGTTCTATTAAACGGAACACAAAGTATTATGGGAACCGCAATCCGTGTCTTAGCAGCCGGCATGTTGGCGGGTGTGATGATGGAATCTGGTGCGGCAGAATCAATTGCCAACGCCATTGTACAAAAGCTTGGCGAGAAAAAAGCTATTTTATCTTTGGCATTATCCACAATGGTAATTACAGCAGTGGGCGTATTCATTCCTGTTGCAGTGTTGATTGTTGCCCCGATTGCTCTATCTGTTGGGAAAAGTACGGGTATCAGTAAGTTATCATTATTGATTGCCTTATCAGGTGGCGGCAAAGCGGGCAATATTATTTCGCCTAATCCAAATACTATTGCAGCGGCGAACGGCTTTGATTTACCTCTAAGTGACGTTATGATTGCTGGCTTTATTCCAGCCGTATTTGGCTTAATTACAGCTGTTGTTCTTGCAAATATCATGAGAAGCAAAGGATCAATGGTCAAAGAAACGGATCTTGTAGAGGAACAAACAAAAGAATTATTACCTTTGAAAAAGGCGTTGATCGCGCCAGTGTTAGCGATTGTCTTATTATTACTTAATCCGATTGGCGCCGTTTTAAATATTTCTTTCATCAAAAGTTTGAATATTGATGCTCTGTATATTTTGCCGTTCGCCTCAGTTGTTGGGACAATTGCGATTGGGCAAACAAAACAACTGGCCTTTTATGCATCTTCTGGCTTGAAGAGAGTAACCGATACCGTTTTAATTTTAATTGGTGCAGGTGCAATTGCTGGATTAATTTCTGTTTCTGATTTATCAACACAAATTGTCCACTTAATTTCTGTTATGGGAATTTCTGGAACCTTCTTGGCACCGATTTCTGGTATTTTAATGGGCTTAGCAGTTGGTTCAACATCCACAGCGGTTATTTTAGCGACAGGTTCTTTTGGACCAGCGATTTTAGATATGGGCACATCTTCACTTTCAGCAGCAGTCATGGTGCATACTGGTGCAACTGTGATTGATAGTGTTCCTCAAGGCAATTATTTCCATATTACGGCACAAAGTATGAATATGACGATTAAAGAAAGAATTCGAGTGATTCCTTATGAAATGTGTGTCGGTGGGGTAATGACGATTGTTGCAACCATTTTATATGGCTTTATTTTAAACTAGTTGGAAAGTAGGCGCGAAAAGATGACGAAAAAATTTGTTTTGGCTCCAGACTCATTTAAAGAAAGTATGAGTGCAAAAGAAGCCTGTCTGGCAATGGAAAAAGGGATTTTAGCTGTATTTAAAGATGCAGACATTCAACACGTCCCGATGGCAGACGGCGGGGAAGGAACGGTGGATTCCTTAGTGGATGCAACAGGAGGCACAAGAGTACCAGTGCGTGTGGCAGGACCGCTTCCTGATCAAATCGTTGAAACCTATTACGGCTTATTAGGTGACCAAGAAACGGTGGTCATTGAAATGGCGAAAGCCAACGGAATTGAATTGGTTAAAGCAGCAGAACGTAATCCCTTGATCACTTCTACTTATGGTACAGGAGAGATGATTCAACATGCGCTCAATCATGGGGCAAAAAAAATCATTATCGGCATTGGTGGTAGCGTGACAAATGATGGGGGTGCCGGTATGATTCAGGCACTTGGTGCGCGTTTGTTAGACAAGGAAGGGCAAGAATTGACACGTGGCGGTGGTGCATTAGATAAACTGGCGCAGATCGATTTAACACAGTTTGATCAACGTATTTTTGCTACCGAAGTTCTAGTAGCTAGTGATGTGAATAACCCACTAACAGGGCCAACAGGGGCGTCTCATGTCTTTGGTCCGCAAAAAGGTGCGACAGAAGAAATGGTGGCTCAATTAGATAAAAACTTAGCCCATTATGCAGCAATCATCAAAAAAGAGGTCGGCATTGATGTTGAGATGATGCCAGGCGCAGGAGCTGCTGGTGGTTTGGGTGCAGGGTTACTAGCATTCACAAAAGCTCAGTTACGCCCAGGGATTGATATTGTCGTAGAAGTGAATCAATTAGAAGAAAAAATAAAAGCTGCTGATTATGTCTTTACTGGTGAAGGCGGGATGGATTTTCAAACAAAATTCGGCAAAGCCCCTTATGGCGTCTCACGTTTGGCCAAGAAGTATCAAAAACCGGTTTTCGCTTGTGCTGGCTATATCGGCAAAGATGTGGATGTCCTCTATGAAGAAGGGATGACGGCTATTTTTGGAATTTTGGCCAAAGCCGAACCATTGGAAGCAGCATTGAAAAATGGGCCAGTTAACTTAGAAAGAACCGTTGAAAATATTGCTCGTACATTACAGCTGGTGCCTTGTGACTAAGAACTAACCATGGTATCATCAGTAATGAAAGCTGAAATAAAAATGTTCAGTCGTTGATCTGAAGAATTAAGCGTTTGGGACATAAGTCATTGCGGCTTATGTCCCAAACGCTACTCGCTTTTTAGAAAGTTGGCGATAGCAATGTTAAAATTAGACAAAATCCAAGCAAATAAAATTGTTGAAAAGTTGATGGCAGATATTCCTTATAACATCAATATTATGGATGAACGAGGAAAAATTATTGCGAGTGGAGATTCTGCTCGAATTGGGGAGCGCCATCGTGGTGCAGAAAGAGCCATCAATGAACGAAAAAATATTGAAATTTATAAAGATACTTCTTTAGAGAAAAAAGGCACCAATGAACCGATTATTTTGAATGATCACATTTTAGGTGTCGTAGGCATTTCAGGAGAACCAGACGAGGTGCGCAAATTTACCAAGCTTGTGCGCTCGATTGTTCTTTTACTGACAGAAGAATTAAATACACAACAAGAACGCGAAAAAAAGAAGAAACAAAAAAATCAGTTTATCCAGCACTTAATGCATGTTGATTCTGCTTACTCAGAAGCCTTAAAACTTGAAGCGTTGGAACTATATAACCTTCAATTAGATGACCAGAATCATTGTGTACTGACCAAGGACAAGCGCTTATTATCCAGTTATTATCCTGGCCATGAAATATTTGAATGGGAAAATTGTTATCTGGTGATTACTTCTGAACCACCTCAGATAACAAAGCCAGTAACAGAATACCTTGTGATAAGTTCGGAAAAAGCCACGATTCAACAAATGGTCCAAGAGGCACAAAACACGTATTTACTTCTATCGTTTCTCCAATTAGAAAAGGCTAAGTTTTACCAAGCAGAAGATTTTTTCATTCAAGGAATTTTTAATTTTCCTTTTCATATTGAATTGGATTTTTTTGAAACCATCCAGACGATTTATGATGAATACTATGAAACCGTTATTTTTTTCGCCAATCATAACTTAAACATCAATGAAACCTCACAAGTATTACATATCCATCGAAATACATTGAATTACCGTTTGAAACGAATTCATGAATTGACGGGGATGGATCCAAAAGTTTGGCAAGATTTTTGGAAATTGTTCTATTATTTTGCCTATTGCTTTAAAGAACGTTTTGAAAAGTAGTGAGGAGCAGGAATGCTTGTTTGTTAAGCAAGTGTCAGCATATTTTTCGCCAGAATCAAAAATATCTTTTATAATAATTGTAAGGAATCAAACGATTTAGTTATCAATGAGGAGTGGTGCCAGTGAAAAAAGCAGTTTTAATTGTTAACCCCAGTTCTGGTGGTGAAAAAGCCAAAGAATTTGAAACGTTAGCAGAAGAAAAATTAAAGCAGTTATTTGATGAAGTTGTAGTGAAACAAACAGAAAAAGGCGGCGATGCAGAACAATTTGCCCGTGAAGCTGCGGAAAGTCACTTCGACAGTGTTTTCGTAATGGGGGGAGATGGAACCGTTAATGAAGGAATTAGCGGGTTGGCAGAACAAGCTTATCGCCCAAAATTTGGCTTTTTTCCTTTAGGAACGGTGAACGATTTAGCGCGAGCCTTGAATTTACCGATGGACCCTGAAGAAGCGATTCAACAATTAGATTTAGAAAAAACCAGTGCTTTAGATGTGGGGAAAATCAATGACGACTACTTTATGAATGTCGTTGCGATTGGGACGATTCCAGAGTCAATTAACGACGTGGACGTTGAACAAAAAACGAAGTTAGGAAAACTCGCTTATTTTATTTCAGGTGCCAAACATTTAGCGAATGCTCAAACGTATCCTTTTCATTTAAGATTGGATCAAAAAGAACAAACCATTGAAAGTAGTACCGTTTTAGTTGGCTTAACGAATTCAATCGGTGGGTTTGAAACATTATTACCAGAAGCCCAAGTGGATGATGGCAAACTTCATTTAGTTTATTTAAAAGATCAATCATTGTGGGATGCAGTAAAAGCCGTTCCAGATTTGTTAAAAGGCGTCGACCAGTCCACTGATAATTTAGCTTATCTAACCTTTAAAGAAGGAACAATCTCCTTAGAAAACCAAGAAGAATTAACCACTAATGTGGATGGTGATGAAGGAGCTGCTTTACCAATTACGCTGAAGATTTTGCCTAAACACTTGACGGTTTATTGCGGTGAAGAACAAACAAAATAGCTGATTTTTTGAGAAAAGCTAGAACATTTCTATTTGTTTAAAAAACAGATAAGTTCTGGCTTTTCAAATCATCTAAAAGAGAATCAATCAGGGGCTATGCTATACTTTGTTTCTACATATTGATAGATAAAGGAGTTAATGAGATGAGAAGAAAAAAACATAAAAACAAAAAGAAACAAGAACTTTTTGAAGAGATTGAAAAACAAGAATTAGCAGAACAAGAAACTAAGCAATTGAATGAAGAAATCGAAGACCCAGAATTTCGTTCTTTTTTTCAAGATGTCTTGAAAAAATTTCCACAAAAAACGTCTACGGCCATAATGAATGCTTTCGCAACTTCTAAAGGTAAAGCAGAACAATTAGTGACGAACAGTCAAACACAACTCGACAAAGTATTTGATGAATTTTTGGCTGGTGTTTCACCTGACGTGAAAAAGAAAAGTCATCAAACGATTCATTTTGCTGCATTGTCAGCAGCAATTATTGGGTTTTCACCAATTCCATTTTCGGATGCTTTTTTACTGGTACCTGTTCAATTAACTATGATGTCACGGCTGCATAAAATTTTTGGTCAGTCTTGGTCTGAAAGCTTAGGGAAAAGTTTAACCAAAGAATTAGTAGTGGTTAGTTTAGGTAAGAGCGCAGTCGGAAATATTCTAAAAGTGATTCCTGTTGTCGGAACTGTGACTGGTGGCATGGTCAATGCTTCAGTTGCAGTAGCAATTACGGAAGCGCTTGGCTGGGTTACCGTCAAAATGTTAAACGATGGTGTTGATATCTTTGATGATGTGATGTCTTTCAAAGGACAATTTTCAACATTATTTAAAGCCATCCAAAATGCTAAAAAGAAATAATCGCTGTATTGATTAACTAGGGTGAGACACATTTAAACTTTTTTAAGTAATTCGTAGCAAATTTCCAAGGTTTTCGTCACAAATTATTCACAGGTTCTCGTTAATATATAAGCATACCAACAAAACACCCAACATAAACACTTTTCATTTTTACTCCTCAAGTAAAAATAACTCCTTTCCACTCAGTCTACCCAACTGAGTGGTTTTTTTGGCGAAAAAAGAGGGCGTTGAACAATTTGTTCAACGTCCTCTTTTAATAGATGGGGAAGTCATTTGTTAAGAATTATTTTTTCCATTCTGCTACTTGGTCTTTATGTGAATCAACCCAATCACGTGCAGCTTCTTGTGGGTCTTTGCCTTCGTTAATTTCTAACATGACAGATTCCATATCCTTAGTTGTCCAATGGAAATTATCTAACACTTTGTAAGCTTCTGGTTGATCTTCTTTTAGGCCTTGGCGAGCCATTGTGTGAATCGCTTCTTCGCCGCCCATAGTGCCTTTTGGATCAGCTAAATATTTTAAATCATATTTTGCAAACATCCAGTGAGGAGACCAGCCAGTAATAACGATGTCTTCGTTGTTTTTAATTGCTTGTCCTAAGGCGACAGTCATGGCACCTGATGAAGAAGTTTCAACAGACCAATCTTTCAAATTAGGATAAGCTTCTTTAGTTTTCTCTGCTGCTGCAACAACACCAGCACCAGGTTCAATTCCAGTAATCTTTTTCCCAGCTTGATCAGATAAATCTTCGATAGAATCAACATCCATATAAGAAGGGACGACAATTCCTAGCTTTGCACCTTTAAGGTTTTCACCAAGGTCGTCTAATTTATCTTTATATTGTTTATATTGCTCTGCGTGAGTTCCTGGCAGCCACGCACCAACCATGGCATCTGTTTCACCTTTAGCTACAGATTCCCACATAATTGCGTTATCTAAAGGGGTCGTTTTAACATCATACCCCATATCTTTTAAGACTTCGGCAACCACATGTGTGGAGGCTACTTCGGTATCCCATTCCACATAAGAAAGGGAAATTTGCTTATCATTTGTTGTTGTAAAAATTGAAGCACCAACTAAGCCAGCGACAATTACAACAACCGCTGCAATAATCCCATATTTTTTCTTTTTAGAGGTGGCACCAGCTGCTTTAGGGGCTGCTTTTTTATTATTTAAATGTTGAGTAAAACGGTCAATGATAATCGCTAAAATAACTAAAGCCACACCATTTACGAAACCGTTCCCGACTTGTGCACGTTGTAAAGCGGAAAGGACGCCACGTCCTAATCCAGGCGCACCAATCATTGAAGCAATAACTACCATTGATAGAGCTAGCATGGTTGTTTGGTTAACACCAGCCATAATCGTGTTTTTCGCTAAAGGTAATTCTAATTTGAATAATTTTTGCCAGCCAGTACTACCGTAAGAATCAGCTGCTTCAACAAGTTCATTTGGTACTTGTCGAATTCCTAAATTCGTAAAGCGCACGGTTGGTGGTAAAGCGAAGATAACAGAGGCGAAGACCCCAGGAACCATACCAATTCCGAAGAATGCAACGGCTGGAATCAAGTAAACGAAACCAGGCATTGTTTGCATGAAGTCCAAAATCGGTGTAATAATACTCTTGGCTTTTTCGCTTTTCGCCATTAAAATCCCTAGTGGCACACCAATGATAATGGAAATAACACTAGAAAGTAAAACTAACGTAACGGTACTCATTAAATCGTTCCATAAGTTTTGATTATAGATAAACATTAAGCCGATAAACGTGAATAAACTTAAGCCAATTTTTTTATTAGAAATAAAGAAAGCAGCAATCGTTAATAGCACGATCAGCACAAGTGGTGGTACGGCTGTTAGTAATGCAGTAATGTTGTCCATTACACTTTGACCAATTGTTTGTAAAAAGCTGAATAACCCAGCAAATGTTGAAGTTAACCAATCAGTAAAACTTTCAACCCAAGACGCGACAGGTAATTGATACTTATTCATGTTCGTTCACCTCTGTTTCTGCAAGTGCTTCAAGTACGCTACCACGGATGACCACGCCTAATAGTTTGCCGTTATCAGTCACGGCAAGAGGCGTTTGTGCATCATAAATCAGTGGGAAAATATCATTCACTAACATATCTTTGTCGATTGTTTGAATTTCTGGATCCACACATTCTACAAGAGAAGTCCCGTTTTTACGCGCTTCTAAAGCTTTTTCTGCGCGTACCACGCCTTTTAGTTGGCGTTTTTTATCCACGGCAAGTAACATACTCACTTCTTCTTGACGCATCCGTTTTAAAGCAACAGTTGGGCCATCAATTTCAATGTTAGTAGTTAAAGCAGGTACCATAATATTTTGGGCAGTTAAGACTTTTGAACGATCCACATCTTCCACGAAGGTTCGCACATATTCGTTGGCTGGGTTGGTTAAAATTTCTTCTCCAGTCCCAATTTGCATAATTTGACCATCTTTCATCAAAGCAATCCGGTCGCCGATTCGTAAAGCTTCATTCAAATCATGTGTGATAAAGATAATGGTTTTTTTGACATTTTCTTGTAAATCTAATAGTTCGTCTTGCATTTCACGACGAATTAACGGATCAAGAGCAGAGAACGCTTCGTCCATTAATAAAATTTCTGGATCGTTAGCCAAGGCACGAGCAAGGCCGACACGTTGTTGCATCCCACCAGATAATTGACTTGGTAATTGGTCTTTAAAAGCAATTAAGCTAGAATTTTCTAAGGCTTTTTCAGCTTTTGCTTGGCGTTCTTCTTTAGGAACACCACGAATTTCTAAACCATATTCCGTATTTTCTAAGATAGTTCGATGGGGGAAAAGACCAAAGTTTTGGAAAACCATGCTCATTTTATTTCGACGTACTTCACGTAATCCTTCTTTATCTAAAGAAGAAATATCTTGTCCATCAATATAAATATTTCCTGAAGTTGGTTCAATCAAACGATTTAATAAACGAATTAATGTTGATTTCCCACTTCCTGATAACCCCATAATAACGAAAATTTCGCCTTCTTCAACTTCGAAATTTACATCATAAACACCGACTGTGGCACCCGTTTTTTCTAAAATTTCTGTTTTGCTTTTGTTGGCACGAATCATTTCAAGTGCCGGTTTGGTTTTCTTACCAAAGATCTTGGTAAGGTGATTTACTTTTACTTTTGGCAAATCATTGTTCCTCCTCATTAAAAAAAGTGACTACATCAGACTACTATAAAGTTGTCACTTTGTCAAATTAGATGAAAATCTTTCTGAAAATGAAGAAAAACAGTATTTTAACTAGGTTTTATAGTGGTTTTTTATGAAAAATAGAAATAATAAATAAAAAAAGTGACTATTTACCGCAAGATAAGTAGTCACTTTTTTGTTTAAGGATAAAAGAAATTTTGGACACGTTGTAAGGTTGATTCGTCATGTCCAACAAAATAAAGTGTGTCGTTCAACGAAATCTTTGCATATGGACCAGGTGAGACCAAAAGCTCTTCTTTGTGTTTGATAGCGATAATCGTTGCCGAAGTGTTTTGCCAAAAATTCATTTCGCTAATCGTCGCCTCAAGATAAGCAGCTTCTTCTGTTAAAACTAATGAATAAGGATTCATTGGATTGAAAGAATCAAAACGCTTTGTTTGTTCAACAAGAGTATCTAGAATGCTAGAAAAATGAGTAAGTTCTTCTTTTTGTTTCGCTACGCTATCTAGCAATTCTTCTTTAATTTCAGCAATCGTTTGAACGTCTTGATATTGTGTCACAAAGTCCTGCGCTTTTTCTTTTGATGCCACATAGAAGCCGCTGCCGTGTTTGGCTTTAACGATTTCTAAATCAACTAAAACGATAATGGCTTTGCGAGCTGTTTCTGGCGACACTTGGTATTGGTTAGCTAGGGTGGAACGGGCATGGATTTTATCTCCAACATGTAATTTGCCTTCTGCAATTTTTTCCGCAACATCAACGGCGATTTGTTGATATTTGGGCTTCGTTAAACTGATTTTTTTGGAAGCCATAGTGAATCCCTCCGTTAATTGTTATTTTCCATTTCTTCTAATTCTAAACTGAAATTTTCCCATTGCTCAAGTAGTTCATCTTGTTGCTGACGAGCGTCATCTAATTGTTGGTTTAAAGCCAGCAATTCAACATGATTTTCTAGAATGTCTGGTTGACTCATTTGTGCTTCTAATTGTGCAATTGTCGTATCTAACTGAGCAAGATTTTCTTCGACTTGTGTTATTTTTCTTTGCAAAGTACGGAGTAATTTTTGTTGCTCCTTGTTTTGATAAAAGGTATTTTTGGCTGTAACTGGTTCGGGTTTTTTCGCCGCTTCTTCATTAGCTAAGAGGGCAGCGATTTCTTCTTCCTCTTGTTTCTTTTCTAAATAATAATCATAGTCGCCTAAATAAAGTTTGCTGCCTTTTTCAGAAAGCTCAACAACTTTTGTTGCAATTCGATTGATAAAGTAACGGTCATGGGAAACGAAGAGGATGGTTCCTTCATAATCAATCAGCGCATTTTCTAAAACTTCTTTATTATCGATATCCAAGTGGTTGGTTGGCTCATCGAGAATCAAGAAATTGTCACGATCCATCGCTAATTTTGCTAATGCCACACGGGCTTTTTCGCCACCACTTAATAAAGGAATCGTTTTTTCAACATCATCTCCACTGAAGAGAAAGCCGCCTAAAATACTTCGAATCTCTTTTTCAGGTGTGGTTGGGTGTTCATCCCATAATTCCGCTAGGACCGTTTTATTGCCATGTAAATTGGCTTGCTCTTGGTCATAGTAACCTACAGAAACATTGGTGCCAAAAGTTTTACTTCCTTTAATGAAAGGAATGCGGTCAATAATTGATTTCAAGAGAGTGGATTTACCAATTCCGTTCGGTCCGACTAAGGCAATGGCTTCTTTGCGACGAATATCCAAGTGAATAGGTTCGGATAAAATATGTTCTTGGTCGTAACCAATGGCGGCATCTTCGACTTGTAAAACAACATTTCCCGAGACTTTTTCACTATCGAAAAGAAAATGCGCCGATTTTTCATCTCCTTGAGGTCGGTCTAAACGGTCCATTTTTTCTAATACTTTTCGGCGACTTTGTGCACGTTTCGTTGTAGATGCACGAACCAGATTTTTGGCAACGAAATCTTCTAACTTATTGATTTCTTCTTGTTGCTTTTCATACGCTTTCCATTCACTGGCTAATTGTTCTGCTTTTAACTCTAAGTATTTGGAATAGTTTCCTTTGTAGTGAGTCATTTTTTTGCGGCTCAGTTCATAAACTTCATTAACTACCTTATCTAAAAAATAACGATCGTGGGAAACAATCAATAGGGCGCCGGCATAGCTTGGCAAATAAGATTCCAGCCAAGAAAGCGTCTCGATATCTAAGTGGTTTGTAGGCTCGTCCAGAATTAAAATGTCTGGTTTTTGTAAAAGCATTCTTGCTAATGCAAGCCGGGTTTTTTGACCACCAGATAAGGTTTGAATATCTTTCGTGTAAAAGGATTCATCAAAGCCAAAGCCGTGAAGGACTGAACGAATTTCATTTTCATAGCCGTAGCCATTTTTTTCAGAAAATGTATGTTGCAATTGATCGTACTCTTTTAAAATTCCTTCATAAACGGAAGTGGTTGGCTCCATTTCACTAATTTTAGTTTCTAATTCTCGCATACGCTGTTCCATTTCTAGGATGTCAGCAAAGGCTTTTGTCATTTCTTCCCAAACGGTTTTATCTGATTCTAAGCCGGTATTTTGAGCTAAATAACCTAACGTAGCAGTTTTATTTTTGGCAATGGTTCCGCTATCGGGAGCATCAATGCCTGCAATGATTTTTAAAAAAGTCGATTTTCCAGCACCATTACGACCAACTAAGGCAATCCGACTTTTTGTTGCAATTTCTAAATGTATGTTTTCAAACAATGTTTCCGAGCCAAAATGCCGGGCAACTTGATTTGCTTGTAATAAAATCATCAGTAGTCCTCATTTCTAAATTCATTGCCCTTAGTGTAGCATAAAATCTGCTAAAATAGCACGTATCAAAAAATGCTTTGTGAAGGTTTATACCTTTTATCACAAACTTTTGAAGAAAAATGCTATTTTTGAGCCATAGAATTGCTTTTTATTGTGAAAAACTGCTATTATGTTAATGGATAAGATTTAAGTGAAAGTATTGGAGGTCCAATTGTGAAAGATCAAGTTATTCCAAAAGCAACGGCGCGACGCCTTCCTTTATATTATCGCTACTTAAGAATGTTACATGATACAGGAAAAAATAAAGTCTCATCAACTGAATTAAGTGAAGCGGTACAAGTAGACAGTGCGACTATTCGTCGTGACTTTTCATATTTTGGTGAATTAGGTAAACGTGGGTACGGCTATGATGTTGAAAACTTAATGAACTTTTTTGCAAAAACATTGAATGAAGATGAGTTAACCAATGTCGCATTAATCGGGGTTGGTAATTTAGGAAGTGCTTTATTAAAGTACAAATTCCATCAAAGCAACAGTATTCGTGTAAGTTGCGCATTTGATGTGAATGAAGATATTGTGGGACGCATTGTTGACGGTATTCCGGTTTATCCAATGGAAGATATGATGGAACAAATCCGTGTTCAACAAATCGAAGTAGCTATTTTAACTATTCCAGCTCGCAAAGCGCAAGAAGTTGTGAACAAACTTGCCGAAGCAGGGGTTAAAGGAATTCTAAACTTTACGGCTGCGCGTTTAGTAGCGCCACCTGAAGTATTAATTCAAAATGTTGACTTAACCAACGAATTACAAACATTAATTTATTTCTTACATCATGACAACGAATTGATTGACGAAGAAGAATAAGCAAAAGAAAAGGGCCTAGTCGTTTAGACGAAGGCCCTTTTCTTATTGAATTGTACCATTATGCAAAAGTAGTTGAACAATAATCACAATCGTATTCATGCCGCAATGGGCAATAACTGAGGTCCAAATTTTTCCAGTTTGCTTGTACAAAAGAGCAAAGAAAAATCCCATAAAGAAATAAACAAAAAAGTGACCATCGGCATGTGCGAGTGAAAAAATCGCCGAACTAACAGTAGCCGCAATCCAGAAATTTGTAAAAGGCTGGATTAAATGGATAAATGCATAACGAAAGACGAATTCTTCCATAATCGGACCACCGATAGTAGTTGCCAAAATAAATAAAGGATTTGCCAAAATCACCGCTACAATAGCTTGTGTATTTTGAGAAGTAGCTTGTTCTCCTGTGATGGCTACTTCAATGGCAAAAGTAACCCCTTGAATCAGCATGGCAATGAAAATCCCACTAACACCTAGTAAAAAAATAAAAATAGGTGATTTCAAGGTTGCTGTTTCCTCTAAAGGAGAAGGTTCTGTTGTTTTTAAAAAGATGCCAATCATTACAAGGGCGCCAATAATGTAGAGAGCAGTTGTCACATTAATCGCTGCATTGGGGGAAATACCCGAAAAAAGTAACGGCCCGAAAAAAGCGATAATGTATGTGACTAAAATAAATAAACTTGATTTTCTTAAGGTCATGGTTAATCCTTTCTATAATTATTTTTTACGATTATTGCGATATCCTAATAAAAGAAAAACGAATAAGAAAAAGAAAAGAGATTCCCAAAGTGTCGAAACAATTCCTTCTGTGACACTGAAAACAAGATTTCCTAAATTCGCTATCACAAAATAAACGAAGGTTGCTATTAATGCTGTAAGTAAACGTTGTTTCATTTTATTCGCCTCCAATCGTAGTCAATTTATTTTACCATGAATTAAAGGATTGGAAAAACATTCCATGAAAAAAGAATACGCAATAAAAAATGCGTATCTTATAATTGACAAGAAAAAGAGAGAAAAGACTTGCATTTTTAGAGTGAAATGAGTATTATAAATAGTGTGAGTTAGCACTCTTATGTATCGAGTGCTAAAATAAGCGAAAACTTTTTATTTGGAGGGATTTATTGTGTTAAAACCATTAGGCGATCGCGTCGTAATTAGAGTCGCGAAAGAAGAAGAAAAAACTGTTGGAGGAATTGTTCTTGCATCCGTTGCAAAAGAAAAACCACAAACAGGTGAAGTTATCGCAGTAGGTGAAGGTCGTGTGCTTGAAAATGGCACAAAAGTTCCGATGGAAGTAAAAATTGGTGACACAGTAATGTTTGAAAAATATTCAGGAACAGAAGTGAAATACGAAGGCGTAGAATACTTAATTGTATCAGCCAAAGACATTATTGCCACTGTTGAATAATAAACAACTTTTACAGAATAATATAATAGAAGAAAAAATTATGAGGTGAAGAAATCATGGCAAAAGAGATTAAATTTGCAGAAGATGCACGTGCAGCAATGCTACGCGGAGTAGATGTATTAGCAGATACAGTGAAAGTGACATTAGGCCCTAAAGGTCGTAACGTTGTTTTAGAAAAATCATTTGGTTCACCATTGATTACTAACGATGGAGTAACAATTGCTAAGGAAATTGAATTGGAAGATCATTTTGAAAACATGGGCGCAAAATTAGTTTCAGAAGTTGCTTCTAAAACGAATGATATTGCTGGTGACGGAACAACAACAGCGACTGTTTTGACACAAGCCATTGTTCGTGAAGGCTTAAAAAACGTAACTGCTGGAGCTAACCCATTAGGTATTCGTCGTGGGATTGAATTAGCAACAAAAACAGCAGTAGAAGAATTACACAATATTTCATCTGTAGTTGATTCAAAAGAAGCGATTGCACAAGTCGCTGCTGTTTCATCAGGTTCTGAAAAAGTCGGCCAATTAATTGCTGATGCAATGGAAAAAGTTGGTAACGATGGCGTAATTACCATTGAAGAATCAAAAGGGATTGAAACAGAATTAGATGTGGTTGAAGGAATGCAATTCGACCGCGGTTATTTATCTCAATACATGGTTACTGACAACGATAAAATGGAAGCTGTTTTAGAAAATCCATATATCTTAATTACCGACAAAAAAATCTCAAATATTCAAGATATCTTACCTTTATTAGAACAAATTCTACAACAAAGCCGTCCACTATTGATCATTGCGGATGATGTTGATGGAGAAGCTCTACCAACATTAGTATTGAACAAAATCCGTGGTACATTTAATGTTGTCGCAGTAAAAGCGCCAGGATTTGGTGACCGCCGTAAAGCGATGCTTGAAGATATTGCTATTTTAACAGGTGGTACAGTAATCACTGACGACTTAGGATTAGAGTTAAAAGACACAACCATTGAAAACTTAGGAAATGCTAGCAAAGTAGTTGTCGACAAAGATAACACAACAATTGTCGAAGGTGCTGGTTCAAAAGAAGCCATTGATGCCCGCGTTCATTTAATTAAAAACCAAATCGGCGAAACAACGTCTGATTTTGATCGTGAAAAATTACAAGAACGTTTAGCTAAATTAGCTGGCGGGGTTGCTGTCGTTAAAGTCGGTGCTGCAACTGAAACAGAATTAAAAGAATTAAAATTACGAATTGAAGATGCGTTAAACGCAACACGTGCCGCTGTAGAAGAAGGCATGGTTTCTGGTGGTGGTACCGCACTTGTCAATGTAATTGGTAAAGTCGCTGCGCTAGAAGCTGAAGGCGATGTGGCAACAGGGATCAAGATTGTCGTTCGTGCATTAGAAGAACCAATCCGTCAAATCGCTGAAAATGCTGGTTATGAAGGATCAGTGATTGTTGACAAACTAAAAAATGTTGACTTAGGTATCGGATTCAATGCAGCTAACGGTGAATGGGTAAACATGGTTGAAGCCGGTATTGTTGACCCAACAAAAGTAACTCGTTCTGCCTTACAAAATGCAGCTTCCGTGTCAGCTTTATTATTAACAACTGAAGCAGTTGTTGCAGATAAACCAGAACCAGCTGCACCAGCTCCTATGATGGATCCATCAATGGGCATGGGCGGTATGATGTAAAAATGTAAAAGTATTGTATTCTAAAAGCTTACGATTGAAAAATCGTAAGCTTTTTTTTACATAAAGAATAAATAATCTAAATAATATCTTTGCTTATAGTATTTTCTCAAATATTTACTCATTTAACAAAAAAGATGATAATTTAAAGGCTTCGTTTTAGCTAGACAGCCTTGTTTTTATTCGATAAAATTTAGTAATAACAATCATTTTTTGAAAACTAGTAGTTGGTAATTTTTATTTATTAATAGAATATAAATAAAAATTATTATATTTTGAAGGGGAATATTAGGAAGATTGAGGTGGAAAAATGGAAAAATATACAATTGGTGTCGTTCCTTTGACAATTGAAACAAAAGAATACTGTCAAAATTGGTTTGTTAGTAATCAAGTAGAATGTCAGATTATCCAAGGAACAAATATACTTCTTCATTTGCACCATATTGATGGATTAGTGATTGAAGTTACTGATCACCAGCAAGTAAATACTTGTTGTGAGTTATTAATGACGATTCGCAAGCAGTCAGATTTACCGATTTGGTTATTTTCTCGGACAGAAGTAATTAGTAAAGTCAATCGAATTATTTATTTACAATTAGGTGCAGATGGCGTTTTTGATCATTCTTATGATCGTCAAGAATGCATGTTAAGCATGAGTAATTTATTGCAACGTGTAAAAAGACGTTTTTATCCTAAATTAGTTAGTGCAAACGAGGAACAAACCGTTACTAAGAATCTTTCTGAGAGATTGTATTTAATTGCGCCAAATTTGAGTGTTTGCTTGGGAAGTGGAGAAGAAATTCTTTTAACAAAATTGGAATTTTTCACAATAGAGTATTTATACAAACACGCAGGACAAACAATTACATATGAAGAACTCTACAAAAATGTCTGGAAAGATACTGCGAATGAACGAAAATATCGTGTCGCTAATGTGATTTTCCATTTGCGCAAAAAAATTGAACAAGATGTGAACAAACCACAATATATCAAAACAATTCGTTCAAAAGGCTATATGTTAACGGTGTAAAAGGTACGAAGGAGGAGAAAAAGATGTGGCAATTTTTGACTAAAAACAATGAAGATGAGGAGTATGAGAAGATGCCGGATTTTGAAAATGAACAATCGATGAAAGCACAACCAACGGTAACAGAAGAAGCAATCTTTGATGACGAGGTCGTTTATGCAAAAGAGCAAGCTGCAAAAGTAAAGCAGGTCCAGCAACAAGTGCCGACTGAACTGTCAGAAGAGTCATTTTCTTTTGTTGAAAAACTAGAAGAAGAAAATCAATTATATCAGCAATCCATTAAAAAGCTAACGGAGCAATTATTAATGCGAACCAATGAAGTGGAAGCATTACAAAAACAAGTAGTCGAAAAAGATGTGCAACTTAAACAGCTTAAAGAAACGTTAAGTGATAAAGAAGCAACTATTACTTCTTTACAGAAACAATTGTCTGAAGAAAAGATGCAACAGAGACAGACCAGTGAAGAGAATTTAGACACAGCCGTTACGCTTTCTCAAAAAGAAATTGGCGAAGTCTTATTAGAAGCCAAACGTCAAGCAAAAGAAACAATTGCCCAAGCTAACCAACAAGTTGCAACAGTTCATGAAGAGATGGAACAACGTTTAGCAACTTTAACACGCATGAAGCAAGTGGCAAGAGAGTACCAAGCTTATTGTGAACAAATGCTGACAATCAAGAATGAATCAACAGGAACGTACCAACAGATAGAGCAGTTATTAGCAGAAATAAAGAGGTAAATGAAGGAGAAATGCGATGAAAAAAAGAAAGGCAAGATATTTGAAGTTGGTATGTCTTGGAGTCTTAGGGACTTATGCGGGCGCCAGTTACTACAATTCGGAACCATTAATCGCTCAAGAGGAGACCAAAACGAGTCACGAAAGCCGACAGCTAATACTGGAAGAAAAAAGAGCGGACCAAGTCAATCAAGACCAAGGAACTCTTACTTCTTCAACGCTGAACGAAACAATAATAAGTTCGTCTGAACAACAAGAAAGTTCAACACAAAATGACAGCAGTGACCATCAGGAAAATAATGTGGAACCTTCAGAATCTGAAAATAGTTTACCGCCACAAGAAAAGACAATTGCTAGTACTAAACCAACCGAATCGTTACAAAATGAGCAACTAGTGTCTGAAAAGCGTAAAATACTCACTGAGAAGCCGCCTCATAATCAGGAAGCACAAAATTCTACATTAACTGAAAAGACCAAAGAGCCGTTGGTACATTCAGAGATAGACAACAGTCAAGAAAAGGAAAAGCAAGCAGGAATTCAACAACAAGCCGAGGCAAATTTTGTTGTCCAAGAGAATGCTTCTACTTCTGAGTTTATTAGAAAAATTGGTGAAGAAGCACGAGTTATTGGTCAGCGACATGATCTATACGCTTCTGTCATGATAGCTCAAGCTATTTTAGAGAGTGGCTCGGGCAATAGTGCGTTAGCGGCGCCGCCTAATTATAATTTGTTTGGCATTAAAGGCGCTTATCAAGGTCAAAGTGTCAGCTTTCCCACACAAGAAGATGATGGTAAAGGGAAGATGACCACCATTCATGCCGATTTTCGTCAGTATCCATCCTATAAAGAGTCATTAACAGACTATAGTAAATTAATCATCAATGGGCTGGCTGGTAATCCAACGTTTTATCACAGCGTTTTGAAAGCAAACACGACGAATTATCAGCAGGCAACAAAATTTTTGACAGGTCGTTATGCAACGGATACATATTACGATAAAAAATTAAACGCGTTGATTGAAACCTATCAATTAACTGAATACGATCAAGAAAAGAAGAAACCAGTAGTGACTAATTTGGCAGAAGAAAAGAAACCTTCGTTTGATAAGGAAGCAGTCAAAGAACAGCTAAAAAAAGAAGCAGTCATCTATGAAGTAAGCAAAGGAGATTCTCTCGCCACCATTAGCCAGACGTTTGGTGTGTCAGCAACAGCCATTTTAAAGCAAAATTCAAAGACTCAAGAAATGTTTTATATTGGCCAAAAGATCACGATTCCTCAGCATACAGCGGCGACTTCTCTAGAACCGAAAGAACAAGCGTTACTTCAATCACTAATAATCAGTAAATCGGTGACTAATGCTTTGGAAACAGCAGAGCAATCAAATGGTACAGCGAATGCCTCAAAAACAGAGTCTACTGAGTATTATGAAGTAAAAAGAGGAGAGACACTCGCAAAAATTGCTAAAAAAACGGGCTATTCCTTAACCGCCCTCAAGCAGGCAAATGGCTTAACGTATTCTGTATTAACCGAAGGACAAACGATAGCACTTCCTAAGCTAAAGGACTAATGCTGATTTAACTTATTGGTCGATAGAGTCAATATATTATTAGACGAAGAGTAGAGGAAAAGTTCATTCATGGATGAACTTTTCCTCTACTCTTACTATGTTTTTCATAAATACTTAATAAATAGTAAAATTAGCAAGAGAATTGTGTCTTTACACAAAATAGATAGGTTTTCTTGCCGAAGTTTGATAAAATGATTAGTTGAAAGGATGCGTGAAAATTGAAAGAATTATTTCGTAAATACCGAGAAGTACTGGCTTATTTATTTTTTGGTGGTGCAACGACTGTCGTCAACTTAGTTGTGTTTTTTGTTTGTCAAAATGTGTTAGGGTTGGATTACAAGATAAGTAACACAATTAGTTGGTTTTTATCTGTTCTATTTGCCTTTTTCACGAATAAATATTGGGTATTCGCAAGTAAGCATGAAAGCATAGCTGGTTTTT
This sequence comes from Enterococcus sp. AZ011, assembly GCF_050548355.1. Taxonomy (NCBI): domain Bacteria; kingdom Bacillati; phylum Bacillota; class Bacilli; order Lactobacillales; family Enterococcaceae; genus Enterococcus; species Enterococcus sp. AZ011. Next base: position 2,132,179 of record NZ_CP172959.1, on the reverse strand, counting down.
TTAAAGAAATGGGCTTATTTTATTGGTACCGAATTTTATCTTTTGTGGCTGATATGGGTTTAATGATTCTCCTAATTGATGGCATTCATTTTTCATCGTTTTGGGCGAAAATGATTACACAAGTTGTAGTAGTGATTTTAAATTATTTCTTCAGTAAATTTTTCATTTTTAAAGAAAAAGAGGTCTAAGCAGATTTTAGGCTAAAAAAAATTTTTTTGTTATAATATAAACAAGTTTTTAATACAAAGAATAGAGGTAGAAAACGATGGACTATACATATGCAGATGATAGTTTGACATTGCATACAGATATGTATCAAATCAATATGATGCAAACATACTGGGAATTAGGGAGAGCAGATTTACATGCTGTTTTTGAATGTTACTTTAGAGAGATGCCCTTTAATCATGGCTACGCAATTTTTGCAGGTTTAGAACGTTTAGTCAATTATCTCGAAAATTTAACGTTTACAGAATCTGATATTGCATATCTCCGAGAAGTTGAAGAATATCCAGAAGATTTCTTGACGTATTTAGCAAATTTTGAATTTAAATGTACTGTACGCTCTGCTTTAGAAGGGGATTTGGTTTTTAATAACGAACCGTTAATTCAAATTGAAGGTCCTTTGGCACAATGTCAATTGGTAGAAACTGCCTTGCTAAATATGGTGAATTTCCAAACATTAATTGCGACAAAAGCGGCTCGAATTAAATCCGTGATAGGCGATGATCCTTTATTGGAATTTGGAACACGCCGGGCACAAGAATTAGATGCTGCCATTTGGGGCACAAGAGCCGCCTATATTGGTGGGGCGGACGCGACAAGTAATGTTCGTGCTGGTAAAATTTTTGGTATTCCGGTTAGTGGGACTCATGCCCATTCATTGGTTCAGTCGTATGGAAATGATTATGAAGCATTCATGGCGTATGCCAAAACACATCGGGATTGCGTTTTCCTTGTTGATACGTATGATACTTTGAAAGCGGGAGTGCCAAGCGCAATTCGAGTAGCTCGAGAAATGGGGGATAAAATTAATTTCCTAGGTGTGCGGATTGATAGTGGCGATATGGCTTATATTTCTAAACGAGTTCGTGAACAACTGGACGAAGCAGGCTTTACTGAAGCAAAAATTTATGCATCGAACGATTTAGATGAAAATACGATTTTGAATCTAAAAATGCAAAAATCAAAAATTGATGTATGGGGCGTGGGTACCAAGCTGATTACCGCCTATGATCAACCGGCTTTAGGAGCGGTGTTTAAATTAGTTTCAATTGAAGGTGAAGATGGTCAAATGAAAGATACCATTAAACTATCTAGCAATGCTGAAAAAGTGACAACACCAGGGAAAAAACAAGTCTGGCGCATTACACGTAAATCTGATAAAAAGTCAGAAGGGGACTATGTGACACTTTGGAACGAAGATCCTCGCCAAGAAGAAGAAATTTATATGTTCCATCCCGTTCATACCTTTATTAATAAGTATGTCCGTGATTTTGAAGCACGGCCAGTACTCCAAGATATTTTCGTTGAAGGAAAACGTGTGTACGAATTACCAACTTTAGATGAAATTAAACAATATGCAAAAGAAAATTTAGATTCACTTTGGGAAGAATACAAGCGGGACTTGAATCCGCAGAAATATCCAGTGGACCTTTCAACAGATTGTTGGAACCACAAAATGAATTTATTGGAAAAAGTGCGTAAAGACGTTAAACATTTAACGGAAACGGTGAATAAGGAGGCCTAGAAATGACAACACTTCAAGAAAAAATCATTCAAGAGTTAGGTGTTTTACCGACAATTGATCCAAAAGAAGAAGTTCGTAAAAGTATTGATTTTCTGAAAGCTTATTTAACTAAACATCCTTTTTTAAAAACCTTTGTCTTGGGAATTAGTGGCGGACAAGATTCAACATTAGCTGGGCGCTTAGCACAATTAGCGATGACTGAAATGCGCGAAGAAACAGGAGATATGTCGTATCAATTTATTGCGATTCGCCTTCCTTACGGTGAGCAAGCAGATGAAGCTGATGCACAAGCCGCGCTAGCCTTTATCCAGCCAGATGTTTCTTTACGAGTGGATATTAAACCAGCAGTGGATGCAATGGTTGGTTCGCTAGAAAACGCTGGCGTTCAAATTAGCGATTTTAATAAAGGGAACATGAAAGCACGTCAACGTATGATTACACAATATGCAGTAGCTGGCGAAAATGCTGGCGCAGTAATTGGCACAGACCACGCAGCCGAAAATGTGACAGCTTTCTTCACCAAATATGGCGATGGCGGAGCGGATATTTTACCGTTATTTCGTTTAAATAAGCGCCAAGGAAAAGCTTTGCTGAAAGAACTTGGGGCACCAGAAGCCTTGTATCTAAAAATACCAACAGCTGATCTAGAAGATGACAAACCGTTAGTTGCAGATGAAGTTGCCTTAGGTGTCACGTATGATGCCATTGATGACTATTTGGAAGGCAAAAAAGTCTCGGAAACAGATCAACAAACAATTGAAAACTGGTATAAAAAAGGACAACACAAACGGCATTTACCCATTACAATTTTTGATGATTTTTGGAAATAAAAACACAGACCATCGGCGAATGAACGATGGTCTGTGTTTTTTTTACATAACTACTTTTCAGAAAGTAAACGTTGCTACAGCAACTATCCTATGATAATGAAAGTCGTTTTCATTTAGGCGTTTTCACTTTCTTTTTCAAAACAGAAAAGGTACGCTCAATAATGTAAAGTGAATGATGGGAGAGAAAAAGAGATGAAGCATGTAACAAAATTGGGGATTACAATTATAACAGGAGTTTTGGCATTATTATTTGAATTTATTTTACATCAGCCGAATTGGGCGTATGGTATTATTTTAATAACAGGTTCTGTAATGGCGTTAATGATGTTCTGGGAAATGATTCAAACCTTACGTGAAGGAAAATATGGTGTCGATATTTTAGCGATTACCGCTATCGTTGCAACTTTAGCTGTGGGAGAATACTGGGCCAGTTTGATGATTTTAATTATGTTGACTGGTGGGGATTCATTAGAAGACTATGCCGCTGGAAAAGCTAACCAAGAGCTGAAGTCATTATTGGATAACTCGCCACAAAAAGCTCATCGTTTGAATGGCGAAAATTTAGAAGATGTTTCTGTTGAGGAAATCAATGTTGGCGATGAATTAGTAGTAAAACCAGGGGAACTAGTTCCAGTTGATGGCTTGGTAAAAACCGGGACATCAACAGTCGATGAATCTTCATTAACAGGAGAATCAAAACCAATTGAAAAAAATCCTGGGGATGAATTAATGTCGGGTTCCGTGAATGGTGATGGCTCCTTGAAAATGGTTGCTGAAAAAACTGTAGCAGACAGTCAATATCAAACGATTGTGAACTTAGTGAAAGAATCTGCGGCACGTCCAGCTCATTTTGTACGTTTAGCAGACCGCTATGCGGTACCTTTTACACTAGTTGCCTACCTAATTGCAGGTGTTGCTTGGTTTGTTTCAAAAAGTCCGACACGTTTTGCGGAAGTCTTAGTTGTTGCTTCGCCGTGTCCTTTAATTCTATCTGCCCCAATTGCTTTAGTGGCAGGGATGGGTCGTTCAAGTCGTCATGGGGTCGTTATTAAATCGGGAACGATGGTCGAAAAATTAGCTTCTGCAAAAACGATTGCGTTTGATAAAACAGGCACGATTACGCAAGGACAACTTTCTGTTGATCAAGTCCAACCAATCGATGCGGAAATAACTGCTGCTGAATTAGTGGGATTGGCAGCAAGCGTGGAACAAGAATCAAGTCACATTTTAGCTAGATCAATTGTTGCTTATGCCAGAAAGCAAGATGTCCCATTAAAAAATATTACAGATCTAGCGGAAGTTTCTGGTGCTGGCGTGAAGGCATTTGTGGATGGTGCTGAGATACGGGTAGGTAAAAAGAATTTTGTGACACAAGAGTCTCAAACAACTGAAAAAATTGATAAAACGACTATTCATATTTCACGTAATGGCACATATTTAGGCCGAATTACTTTTACAGACACAGTACGACCAGAAGCAAAAGAGACTATGGAAAAATTACACCAATTACATCTTCAACGAATTTTAATGCTGACGGGGGATCAAGAATCCGTCGCAGAAACGATTGCTGCAGAAGTAGGAATTACCGAAGTACATGGGGAATGTTTACCACAAGATAAGTTAACTATTCTAAAAGAATTGCCCAAAGAAAACCATCCAGTCATCATGGTAGGGGATGGTGTAAATGATGCACCTTCGCTTGCTGCTGCAGACGTAGGTATTGCTATGGGCGCTCATGGAGCTACTGCGGCTAGTGAAACTGCTGACGTTGTTATTTTAAAAGATGACTTAAGTAAAGTCAGCCAAGCGGTCGAAATTGCCCAAGATACCATGAAAATTGCCAAACAATCTGTATTAATCGGAATTTTTATCTGCGTTTTACTAATGCTAATTGCTAGTACCGGGATCATTCCGGCGCTAATCGGGGCTATGCTACAAGAAGTCGTGGACACTGTGTCAATCTTATCTGCTTTGCGTGCTCGTCGAATTGGCAAGTAAGGTGGAACAATTAATTGCCTGAATGTCCAGCTTAGTGTTAAAATAAAGGTACGTTTTTAATATTAATAAGTTACAGGGGAGAGATTGTGCAATGAAAGGAAACCAAATAGATGGGCAACCAGTCACGGAAGAACAACTATTAAAAGAAGGCTACCGTAAATATACTGGGGAAGGAATTGATATCTTTTATAATAAAGATATTTGTGAACATATTGGTAATTGTGTTCGTGGAAATCCAGAAGTCTTTGAAGTTGGTCGGAAACCATGGATTATTCCAGATAACGGAAGTGTTGAAAATGACATGATTGTAGTTGATTCATGTCCAAGTGGTGCTCTAAAATATATTCGGAAAGCAGGGAACGAATATGCAAATTAAAGAAGAAAACAATCGTTTTGCTCTATATAACGATGAAAACCAAGAAATTGGTGAAATGACTTGGTCAGATGCTGGCGAAAGCATGATGATTATTGATCATACGTTTGTTGATCCAACTTATCGTGGACAAAAATTAGCTGAAAAACTTGTTTTAGCCGGTGTTGAAAAAGCGAGAAAAGAGCATAAAAAAATTATTCCGCTATGTCCATTTGCCAAAAAAGAATTTGATACTAAACCTGAATACGGAGACGTATTGAGAAAATAAAGAAGAAACTAGCAACAGCCGCAAGTAGAAATCTGATTCCTACTTGCGGCTGTTGTTATTAGAGACAAATAAGGAAAGACATTAAATTTCACTGGTGTTTACAGATAAAATATGCTACATTAAAGTAGATGAATTTCGCATATTTGTATAAAAAGGAGAATTAACGCATGTATAATCTAATCTTAACGTTGGTCATCATTTTATCTGTTTTAATCGTCATTACTGTTATGATGCAACCAAGCAAACAAAACAGTGCAGCAAGTGCCTTCACTGGCGGTGCAGATAAATTATTTGGGAAGCAAAAAGCGCGCGGTTTTGAAGCTGTTATGCAACGCTCAACAGCAGTTCTTGGCGCAATTTGGATGATTTTATTATTTGTTTTGGCGTTCTTATCTTCAAAATAAGTACGTAATCTTTTAAAATGACAAGTTTAGAACAGAGAGATGAGTGCGGACACTTATTTTTCTGTTCTTTTTCTTTCTGAAAAAGTCTTTGAAACTTATCATTTCGGAAGGTTTTCTTTTGAGAATATGATAGAATGAAGCTGAGGTGAGCGAAGTGGCAAAAAAAATCAATTTACCGAAGCCGTTATTTTCAGAAAAAGGAAAACGGGCGGTCCTTTTATTACATGCTTATTCTGGCAGCAGTAATGATGTACGGATGTTAAGCAGACGTTTAGAAAAAGAAAATTATACTGTCTATTCGCCTAATTTTTCAGGACATGGCACGCTAGTTCCTGAAGATATTTTAGATCAAACAACGGAACAATGGTGGCAAGATACACAAGAAGCAGTCGCTTTTTTGAGAGAAAGAGGTTACCAAGAAATTGCCATTTTTGGTTTATCAATGGGCGGGATTTTCAGTATGCATGCATTAACGGAACAATTAACAGGATTAATTGGTGGTGGATTTTTCTGTTCACCTATCTACCCTGTCGAAAATAAAGTCCCAGAAAATTTTGTATTATACGCAGAAAATGTGATGAAAATCGCAGAAGTTCCTGCAGAGGAACAACAAAGCCGGTTGCAATCGATTGAGCAACGAGTCAAACAACAATTAGGAGCGATTGAAACGATTGCTAGTCAGACGGCTGACAAACTAAACAAAATCCACGCACCTCTTTTCTTAGCGCAAGCTGGCAAAGATGAAATGATTGAGCCAATGGGCGTCTATCAAACGGCCCAAGCGCTAACACAAGCACGTGTGACCTTACAATGGTACCCAAACAGCGGACATGTCATTACGGTGAGTGGAGAACACAAACAATTAGAGCAAGATGTGGTGCAATTTTTAGCAACACTACCTTGGAATGAGGAGAAATAATGACAAAACAAACAATTAAAGAGCAAATTTTACATTTCATGGAAAGCCAAAAAAAGAAAAGCTTTTCAATGGAAGAAATTGCACAAGGCTTGAATTTAGAAAAAAGTTCAGATTTTAAAATTTTAGTGCAAACCATTGCACAAATGGAACGAGAAAAGTCAGTTAGTTTCAACAAAAAAGGCAAAGTCCTGTTACCAATGAAAGACTTATTAATAGAAGGAACGTTTCGTGCAAATGAACGAGGCTTTGGTTTTGTAACCATCGATCCTGAAGAACCAGATGTTTACATTCCGAAAGAGGCAACGAACTTTGCAATGGATGGGGACACGGTTTTAATCGACGTGATCCAACATGCGGATCCTTTTTCAGATCGCGGCGCAGAAGGTAAAGTCAAAGAAATTAAAGAGCGAGCAGTGAGCCAAGTTGTCGGAGAATTTGTGGCATATAGTGAAGAAGAAATGGCAGAAATGGGACTGTATGGCTACATGATTCCCAAAGATAAGAAATTGAATCAGTATACTGTATCAATTGCACCTGAAGGGATTAAGCCAGTAGATGGTAGTATTGTCATTGCTGAAATTACCTATTATCCAGATCAAGAATATCCGACAAGTATGGAAGGACTAGTCAAACAAGTGATTGGTCATAAAAATGATCCAGGAATGGATATTTTATCAATCGTGGTGGCTCATGGAATTCCCACAGCATTTCCTGATGAAGTTTTGGCTGAAGCGGACCAAGTACCAGAAACTATTGCAGAAAGTGATTTAGTCGGTCGTCGGGATTTACGTGATCAGTTGATTGTGACGATTGATGGAGAAGATGCGAAAGATTTAGATGATGCAGTAACGGTACAAAAGTTAGCAAATGGCAATTTCTTTTTAGGGGTGCATATTGCAGATGTTTCTTATTATGTAACTGAAGGAAGCCAATTGGATATGGAAGCGTATGAACGTGGCACAAGTGTCTATTTGACTGACCGAGTTGTGCCAATGATTCCGCAGCGATTATCAAATGGGATTTGTTCGCTAAACCCACATGTTCCACGTTTAACCATGAGTTGTGAGATGGAAATTACACCAGAAGGAGAAGTTATTTCGCATGAAATTTTCCAAAGTGTAATCCAAACAACGGAGCGAATGACCTATACAGCAGTCAATGAAATTTTAGAAGAGCAAAAACCTGAAACGTTAGAACGCTACAAAGAGCTAGTTCCCATGTTTAAAGAGATGGGCGAGCTGCACCATATATTAGAAGAGATGCGTATGCGCCGTGGTGCGATTTCTTTTGAAGATCGTGAAGCCAAAGTCCTAGTTGATGAAAATGGTCATCCCCAAGATATTCTTTTACGCACGCGTGGCGTGGGTGAACGATTAATTGAATCCTTTATGTTGGCAGCGAATGAAACTGTGGCACGTCATTATCATGACTTAAAACTGCCATTTATTTATCGGATTCATGAACAACCAAAAGAAGAAAAAATGCAACGTTTCTTTGATTTTGCTGCAGTACTTGGCATTCTTGTTAAAGGAACAAAAGAAAACATTTCACCGAAAGATTTACAAAAAGTTTTAGAGCAAGTTGAAAATAAGCCGGAAGAAGTGGTTATCAATACGATGTTGCTAAGAAGTATGCAACAAGCGAAATACTCAGAAGACAACTACGGACACTATGGGTTGGCTGCTGAATATTATACGCATTTCACTTCACCAATACGTCGTTATCCAGATTTAATTGTGCATCGTTTGATTCGTAGCTATAGCCAAGATCAATCTGAAAAAAATCAAGAAAAATGGAACGAAGCATTACCAGAAATTGCCAATCATAGTTCAAGTATGGAACGTCGCGCAGTTGATGCAGAGCGTGAAGTGGACGCCATGAAGAAAGCCGAATTTATGGTAGATAAAGTGGGAGAAACGTATGACGGGATTATCAGCTCAGTCACAAAATTTGGTATCTTTGTGGAACTGCCTAATACAATAGAAGGCTTGATTCACGTGAACAACTTAAAACAAGATTATTTCCACTTTATTGAAAATCATATGGCGTTAGTTGGTGAACGGACGGGAATGACTTTGAAAATTGGTCAGAAAGTTCAAATCCGTGTTGAAAAAGCTGATCCAGAAACAAGAGAAGTTGATTTTGAATTGATTTCAGCTGAGGAAGTCGCGCCAGTCGAAGGACCAAAAGGACGTAAAAAAGGTAAAGCCAATTCTTCAACTCGTTCAAATAATCAACGAAGAAATAAAAAAGATGAATCATTTGATGGTAAGAAAAAGAAAAATAAGAAAAAAGGCAAAGGTAAAAAACAACCTTTTTATAAAGAAGCAATGAAACAAAAAAATAAAAAAGGGAAAAAGAAGAAGTAGAGGAGGTCGCTTATGCCAAAAGGGGAAGGAAAATTAATCGCACAAAACCGCAAAGCTAGACATGATTATTCAATTATCGATACGGTTGAAGCAGGTCTTGTTTTACAAGGAACAGAAATCAAATCTATTCGAAATGGTCGTATCAATTTAAAAGATGGTTTTGCGCGAATTCGAAACGGAGAAGCCTTTTTGTATAACGTTCATATTAGTCCATATGAACAGGGCAATATTTTTAATCATGACCCATTACGTACCAGAAAATTATTATTACACAAAAAACAAATTAATAAGTTAATCGGCGAAACCAAAAATACAGGTATCACATTAGTACCTTTGAAGGTCTATATTAAAGACGGCTATGCCAAAGTTTTGATTGGTTTAGCTAAAGGGAAAAAGCAGTACGACAAGCGTGAAGACTTGAAACGTAAGGAAGTTGACCGACAAATCAGCCGAACATTAAAAAATAACCGACGTTAAAAATGTAAATTTATTCTTTTTCGCATATTTGCTTGCCTTTCTTCGGATTAGGTGTAAAATCTGGTAAGTGTTGAGTAAATGAATGTAAATGATTCATTTTTTAATCGCTTCGGAAAGCAGTACCACCCTGCATTAGATTGGTTTATGGAAAAGGTTTTCCAACCAATTTTCAACACATGAAATTTTAAAAGTAAACTATTTGTAAATTATCAACAAGTGGTGGTACGATAGCTTTGCCAGGGATTATCACTCAGGAGTAGGATGAAACTTCTGAAAGATTGTTGGAAAAGAGGTGAATTGATTTGGAAGAGAAGAAATTACTCTTCAATATCGGACCAATTTGGTTTGATGGAACCATTGTTTTGATGGTGCTGTTGACGTGTATCATTGTTTTCGCCTTTGTCTATGCTTGTACGAGAAATATGAAGCTACGACCTAAAGGCAAACAAACGGTCATCGAATGGTTAGTGGATTTTATTCGTGGAATCATTACAGACAATTTACCTCGTAAAGAAGTGAGCAATTTTCATTTAATGGCGTTTACCCTGTTCATGTTTGTACTTGTTTCAAACATCTTGGGTCTCGTTACAAAAATCGTTGTGGGCGACGATCTCAGCGTTTGGAAAAGTCCAACCGCCGATCCAATCGTAACCTTAACGTTAGCGATGATGATGATTGTCTTAACACACTTCTTTGGTATGAAACGCTTTGGTTTTAAAGGCTATCTAGTTAATAGTTATTTAAGACCCGTTGGTTTCTTACTACCGGTAAAATTAATGGAAGAATTCACGAATCTATTAACATTAGGCTTGCGTTTGTACGGAAACATTTTTGCCGGCGAAGTTCTCTTGGGCTTGATTGCTGGAACCGTAGCAAGCGTTGGATTATGGGTTATCCCACTAGCAATTCCGCTAGAAATGATTTGGGTAGCATTCTCAATCTTTATTGGATGTATCCAAGCGTTTATCTTTGTGACACTTTCAATGGTTTATATGTCACACAAAATTGAAACAGAAGAATAATCAAGAAATACGAAGGACAAAAATTATCTTTTAGGAGGATTTTACACAATGGAAGGATTAAATTTTATCGCAGCAGCAATTGCAATTTTCGGTTCAGCTATCGGAGCCGCTATCGGTAACGGACAAGTTATTTCAAAAACAATCGAGTCAATGACTCGTCAACCAGAAATGTCTGGTCAATTAAGAACAACAATGTTTATCGGGGTCGCTTTAATCGAAGCTGTGCCAATTTTAGGTGTCGTTGTTTCTTTATTACTTTTATTCAGATAAGCAATAAAATGGAGGCAGGACGCTGATTATTATCGGGACCGTCACTGCTTTCTTCTATCTTTAGCCTTTTCAATAGCTGGTGATAAAGCAGTTGAAGAAGCTAAATCGATTTTTGCAAGAAAGGAAGTTGAGACTTCATGCTACTTACTATATTGGTAGTCGGTGAAACGGCTCCTAGTACCACACTAGGCACGATGATTGTTGTCAGTGGTGCATTTTTAATCTTGATGCTCTTATTAAAGAAATATGCATGGGGAGCAATCGTAGATATTTTGACACAACGTGAAGAAAAAATTGCCAACGATTTAGACTCTGCAGAACAATCTCGCGTAGCAGCAGCGAAAATGGAAAAAGAACGTCAACAACAATTACTTTCTTCCAGATCAGAAGCAGCTGAAATTATTAAAAACGCGAAAGAAAGTGGAGAACAGACTCGCCAAAAAACATTAAAAGAAACAACTGCGGAAGTTACTCGCTTACGCGAAAAAGCTCGGACAGATATTTCTCAAGAACGTGAAGAAGCATTGTCTTCAGTAAAAAATGAAGTGGCAGATCTTTCTCTTCAAATTGCAGCCAAAATTTTAAATAAAGAATTAACACCAGATGCACATGAAGCATTGATTGATTCTTATATTGAAAGTTTAGGTAAAGCAAATGAAACTAGATAAATATACAGTTGGTAAACGCTACGGCAAGGCTTTGTTTGAGTTGGCAGTTGAAAAGAACCAAGCTGAAGCAATTTATCAAGAATTATTGACGCTTCGCGAAGTCTATCACCAAGTACCTGGTATCGGCGATATTTTAAGTGATGATCGCTTAGAACCTTATGAAAAAGACAGCATCATGGAAAAACTAGTAACAGGTTTTAGTGAAATGATGCAAAACTTTTTGCGAGTGGTTTACGAATATCGTCGCATGTACGATCTGCTCTTGATGATTGATGAATATGAACGACGTTATGATGAGCACCAAGGACTAATTTTGGGTTCAGTGACAACAGCCATTCCTTTATCAAAAGAACAACATCAAGCAATGGAAGAAAAAGCTGCCCAATTATTAGGGTATGAACAAGCGCATTTAGTCAATTTAATTGACCCGTCAATTGTCGGCGGAGTGGTTATTGAAGCAAACCATCAAGTAATCGATGGCAGCATCCGCAAACAATTAGAACATATGCAGCAGAAGTTATTAAAATAATCTTTAGGACTACAAAGAGGTGAATTGAATGGCTATCAAAGCAGAAGAAATCAGTGCCTTGATTAAAGAACAAATCGAAAACTATCAACAACAGCTTGCTGTTGAAGAAGTTGGAACAGTCACTTACGTCGGTGACGGAATTGCCCGCGCCCACGGTTTAGAAAATGCCATGAGTGGAGAACTTGTTGAGTTTTCAAACGGTTCATACGGAATGGCACAAAACTTAGAAACAAATGATGTAGGGATTATTATCCTTGGCGATTTTGAAACCATTCGTGAAGGAGATAAAGTACAACGCACAGGCAAAATCATGGAAGTACCCGTTGGGGAAGCTTTGATTGGCCGTGTTGTTAATCCATTAGGTCAACCATTAGATGGTTTAGGCGAAATTAAAACAGACAAAACACGTCCTGTGGAAGCAACAGCTCCAGGTGTTATGCAACGTCAATCTGTTGCTGAACCAATGCAAACTGGCTTAAAAGCCATTGATGCCCTAGTACCAATTGGTCGTGGACAACGGGAATTAGTTATTGGAGACCGTAAAACAGGGAAAACATCGATTGCAATTGATACAATTATTAACCAAAAAGGACAAGATGTAATTTGTATTTATGTAGCGATTGGTCAAAAAGAATCTACTGTTCGTAACCAAGTAGAAACACTTCGTAAATTTGGTGCCTTAGATTATACAATCGTTGTGACTGCAGGGGCTTCACAACCAGCACCATTACTTTACATTGCACCATATGCAGGAACTGCAATGGGTGAAGAATTCATGTATAACGGCAAACATGTCTTAATTATTTTTGATGACTTATCAAAACAAGCCGTGGCTTATCGTGAACTTTCTCTACTATTACGCCGTCCACCAGGTCGTGAAGCTTATCCAGGGGATGTCTTCTATTTACACTCACGTTTGTTAGAACGTGCAGCTAAATTAAGTGATGAATTAGGTGGCGGTTCAATGACAGCTTTACCATTCGTTGAAACACAAGCAGGCGATATTTCTGCTTATATTCCAACAAACGTTATTTCAATCACTGATGGACAAATTTTCTTAGAAAGCGACTTGTTCTATGCAGGCACTCGTCCAGCCGTTGATGCTGGGTTATCTGTTTCTCGGGTCGGAGGATCAGCGCAAATCAAAGCAATGAAAAAAGTTGCCGGAACGCTTCGTTTAGACTTAGCTAGTTACCGTGAGTTAGAAGCCTTTACACAATTTGGCTCTGATTTAGATGCGGCAACACAAGCTAAATTAAACCGTGGTCGTCGTACGGTAGAAATTTTAAAACAAAAACTACATGCGCCACTGCCTGTAGAAAAACAAGTCTTAATTTTATATGCGTTAACACACGGCTTTTTAGATAGCGTGAGCGTAGATAAAATTTTACACTTTGAACAAGATTTATTCGATTATTTTGATGGCAAACATGCAGACTTACTGGAAACCATTCGTACAACGAAAGACTTACCAGATACTGATGCATTAGATGCAGCGATTACAGAGTTTTCTGAAATGTTTGCAGCGGCAAACAACAGCGGAGATTCAGCCAAAGAAGCTTTAGAAAAAATCGATAACGCATAAGAGAGGTGAGCGACATTGGGTGCTTCATTAAACGAAATCAAACAACGCATTGCATCAACAAAAAAGACAAGCCAAATTACCAAAGCGATGCAAATGGTTTCTGCAGCCAAATTGACCAAGTCAGAAGGCGCCTCTAAAAGCTTTCAAGAATATTCTTCAAAAATTCGTAGTGTCGTTACGCATTTAGTAGCTGCTCAGTTAAGTGAATTACGTGAAACAGAACAATCTTCTCTTAGTGAAGGGAACTATCATGTGATGTTAGCACAACGACCTGTCAAAAAAACAGGCTATATCGTTATCACTTCTGACAAAGGGTTAGTTGGTGGCTACAATAGCTCAATCTTAAAACAAACCATGAGTATGATTCAAGAAGACCACGATTCTAATAAAGAATATGCCTTAATCGCCATTGGTGGTACAGGGGCGGATTTCTTTAAAGCACGCGGAATCGATGTTTCCTATGAGCTAAGAGGCTTAACGGATCAACCAACGTTTGAAGAAGTTCGTAAGATTGTGACAACGGCAACGACTATGTACCAAAACGAAGTGTTTGATGAATTGTATGTTTGTTATAATCACCACGTTAACTCACTAACGAGTCAGTTTCGTGTGGAAAAAATGTTGCCAATTACTGATTTAGATCCATCAGAGGCAACCTCTTACGAACAAGAATATCTTTTAGAGCCTTCACCTGAAGCAATCTTGGATCAATTATTACCACAATATGCAGAAAGCTTAATTTATGGGGCGATCATTGATGCGAAAACAGCAGAACATGCTGCTGGGATGACCGCCATGAAAACAGCCACTGACAATGCGCAAAATATTATTAGCGATTTAACAATTTCTTATAACCGTGCTCGTCAAGGGGCGATTACCCAAGAAATTACAGAAATTGTTGCTGGTGCAGCTGCACTAGAATAATCTAGTCTTACGTTTGAACGTTTATAAAAACGTTCAAAGCGTGTGACTTTATGAAGACTGGAGGAAAGAAATTATGAGTTCAGGAAAGATTGTTCAAGTAATCGGTCCCGTTGTTGACGTGGAATTTTCATTAGATCAATCCTTACCCGATATTAACAACGCTTTAGTCGTTTATAAAAATGGCGAAGCAAAACAAAAAGTAGTACTTGAAGTCGCTTTAGAACTAGGTGATGGAGTGATTCGTTCTATCGCCATGGAATCGACAGATGGTTTACAACGTGGAATGGAAGTTATCGATACAGGAAAATCAATTTCAGTTCCTGTTGGTAAAGATACATTGGGTCGTGTGTTTAACGTTTTAGGAGACACAATTGACTTAGAAGCGCCATTCCCTGCAGATGCTGAACGTAGTGGGATTCATAAAAAAGCGCCAGCATTTGATGAATTAAGTACCAGTAATGAAATTTTAGAAACAGGGATTAAAGTTATTGACTTATTAGCACCTTATCTAAAAGGTGGTAAAGTCGGACTTTTCGGTGGTGCCGGTGTTGGTAAAACCGTCTTAATTCAAGAATTAATTCATAATATTGCCCAAGAACATGGGGGGATTTCCGTCTTTACTGGTGTTGGTGAACGGACACGTGAAGGGAACGACCTGTACTATGAAATGAAAGATTCAGGCGTTATTGAAAAAACAGCCATGGTTTTTGGTCAAATGAACGAACCACCAGGTGCACGGATGCGTGTGGCCTTAACTGGGTTAACGATTGCTGAATATTTCCGTGATGTGGAAGGACAAGACGTGCTATTATTTATTGATAACATTTTCCGTTTCACCCAAGCCGGTTCAGAAGTTTCTGCCCTTTTAGGTCGGATGCCGTCAGCCGTTGGTTACCAACCAACCTTAGCGACTGAAATGGGACAATTACAAGAACGGATTACTTCAACGAAAAAAGGATCAATTACCTCTATTCAAGCAATCTATGTTCCAGCCGATGACTATACCGATCCAGCGCCAGCAACAGCGTTTGCCCATTTGGATGCAACAACTAACTTGGAACGTAAATTAACCGAACAAGGGATTTATCCAGCGGTAGATCCGTTAGCTTCATCTTCTAGTGCCTTGGCTCCTGAAATTGTTGGAGAAGAACACTACGAAGTGGCTACCGAAGTGCAACATATTTTACAACGTTACCGTGAATTACAAGATATCATCGCTATTTTAGGGATGGACGAATTATCAGATGACGAAAAAGTACTTGTTGGTCGCGCACGCCGTGTTCAATTCTTCTTATCTCAAAACTTTAACGTTGCTGAACAATTTACAGGTCAACCTGGTTCTTATGTACCAGTTGCGGAAACAGTTCGTGGCTTTAAAGAAATTCTTGAAGGTAAACATGACAATCTGCCAGAAGAAGCCTTCCGTAGTGTCGGTAAAATTGAAGATGCCATCGAAAAAGCGAAACAATTAAACTACTAGAAAGGCGGCAAACACAATGGATAGTCTTACTGTGAATGTAGTAACGCCTAATGGTCTAGTTTATGACCACCATGCAAAAATCGTTGTGGCGAAAACAACAGATGGTGAAATTGGTATTTTACCAAAACATGCGCCAATCATCGTTCCGCTAGCGATTGATGAAGTCCGCATCAAACGGACCGATTCAGATACACATGTTGACTGGGTAGCTGTAAATGGTGGTATCATGGAAGTCCGTGATAATGTCGTTTCTATTATTGCCGATAGTGCCGAACGTGAACGAGATATCGATGTACCTCGTGCTGAACGAGCAAAACAACGAGCAGAACGTTTAATTGAAGAAGCCAAAGCAAAAGACGACCGCGATCAACTACGTCGTGCGACTGTTGCTTTGCATCGTGCAATCAACCGGATCAACGTATCGAAACATGGGTAAAAAAGGCTGAAGGATTCAGTCACTTTTGTAGAGTTTAAGGCGCTTGCTATTGAGTCAGGTGCCTTAAACTCTATTTCTTCGTATTTTTTAATAAATAGTGTCAAATTTTGGCATTTCAAGTGGATTAATTATCGGTTTTTATTATTTTGTGATAAAATGTTCCTACGTTAGAAAAAAGGAGGCTCCTTATGCAATACTATGGAGTAGATGCTATTGTTCGAATCGTTAGTCATCTTATGTTCATTTACATAAGTTTTTGGGCGTTGCAATCATTGCGTATTGAGCAATTTTTCAAAACCCAATTTACACCGCAAATCAGAATGTTGATGGTATTTTTCGCCATCGCTATCGGATACACAGTTAGCTCGTTTGCTTTAGAATTGATTGCGCTTTGTCGAAATCTTTTCATTGTGTATTTTCCTTAAAAATTGAAAAATAAAAAAAGGTACAATTTTTAGTTGAATAATGGTATAATAGTAAAGATTTTGAATAGGAATACCTATTCTCATTTTTTTGGGGGGAACAAAATGGAACAAATTATTGTTCATGGTGGTAATACAAAATTAGAAGGAACTGTAAAAATTGAAGGCGCCAAAAACGCTGTTTTACCAATTTTAGCAGCTACTCTTTTAGCTGAAGAAGGCGTTACTACTTTAAAAAATGTACCAATTTTATCTGATGTATTTACAATGAATCAAGTAATTAAGCATTTGAATGTAGCCATTGATTTTGATGAAGACGCGAATGAAGTAACAATAGACGCAACACAACCTTTAGGAATCGAAGCAAACTATGAGTACGTTAGTAAAATGCGTGCTTCTATCGTTGTAATGGGACCTTTATTGGCTCGTAATGGCCATGCCAAAGTGGCAATGCCAGGTGGCTGTGCCATTGGAAAACGACCAATTGATTTACACTTAAAAGGCTTCCAAGCATTAGGTGCAAAAATCATCCAAAAAAATGGTTATATTGAAGCAATTGCGGATGAACTAATCGGTAACACTATTTACTTAGACTTCCCAAGTGTCGGCGCTACGCAAAACATTATGATGGCTGCTGTTCGTGCGAAAGGAACAACCATCATTGAAAACGTTGCTCGTGAACCTGAAATCGTTGACTTAGCAAACATTTTAAACAAAATGGGTGCCAATGTTATCGGTGCTGGAACAGAAACGATGCGTATCGAAGGCGTCGATAAATTACATGCCGTAGAGCATTCAATCGTTCAAGATCGAATTGAAGCAGGTACGTTCATGGTAGCTGCAGCAATGACTGAGGGCAATGTTTTAATTGAAGAAGCAATTTCTGAACATAATCGTCCGCTAATTTCTAAATTAACTGAAATGGGTGCAATCATTGAAGAAGAAGAAAACGGCATCCGTGTAATTGGACCAAAACATCTAAAACCAACAGATGTTAAGACAATGCCGCATCCTGGTTTCCCAACAGACATGCAAGCGCAAATGACAGCGATCCAAATGTTTGCTGAAGGAACAAGCATCGTGACAGAAACAGTCTTTGAAAATCGTTACCAACACTTAGAGGAAATGCGTCGAATGAACGCTGACTTAAAAATTGACGGCAACATTGCCGTTATTAATGGTGGCAACGAGTTACAAGGAGCAGCAGTGGAAGCCACTGATTTACGGGCAGCTGCCGCATTGATTTTAGTAGGGTTACGTGCAAATGGCATTACACGTGTCTCTAATTTGAAATATTTAGATCGTGGCTATTATGAGTTCCATAAAAAACTTCAAAAATTAGGCGCGAACGTTGAACGTGTCAATGATGAAAAAATTGAAGAAAAACAAGCAACGACAGTAATCTAAAGGAGTCAAACGTATGAGTTCATTTCGTTATATTTTAGTAACATTATTGAAAATTCTAGTGGTCATTTCGTTAGTCATTATCTTATTTGTTGTGGGAACAATGATTGGTTATGGTTTGATTGGAAATGGGAATCCAATGGATGTCTTTGATGAAAAAATTTGGACTCATATTATGAACTTCTTTAAATAAAAACTTATTTTAAGGCGGTGAACAAAAGTCAATTGACGATTGTTCATCGCCTTTTCTTTTTCCTGAATATCTATTTTATTCTATGCTATAATAATAGAAGTAAGATAATGAAGGAGTGGGATGGAAGATGCAAGCAACCGTAACAGAAATAGGCAAACATGCAATCGATGATTCAGAAAAAATGATTATTCTTTTTGGAGAAACTGCTACCGATACCTTGAAGCAACATGCAGTTATTCAATCATTCCCAGAAAAAGACCAAGTTACCTTGGCAGAAGGAGATCATCTGAAAATTGGCGATACAAACTATACAATTACAAAAGTGGGTTCTTTTGCCAATAGTAACTTGCAAAGTATCGCTCACAGCACTTTAATCTTTGCTGATGCACCAACCGATGAGGATGATGTTATCCGAAATGGTGTTTATTTAACGCCCCATCAGTTACCAAAGATAACCATTGGAACAACAATTGATTATTTAGTAAATGGAGCGTGAATCAATGGATAAAAAACAAACGACTGATAAACGCCTGTCTTGGTTTTGGCGTTGGTTTTTAAATAATCAAGTAGTAACAGCCTTACTGATTGTCTTATTGGTGCTGTTAATTATTCTAACTTTTACGAAAGTTTCTTATTTATTTAAGCCCGTCTGGCAGTTTTTCGGCGTTGTCGGCTTACCAGTAATTATGGCGGGGATTTTATATTATTTATTAAATCCGATTGTCGATTATTTAGAGAAAAAACAAATCTCACGTGTCTGGAGTATTATCGGCCTATTTATTTTAATTGTGGCACTACTCATTTGGGGTGGTATTGTAATCGTTCCTAAAATTCGTGAGCAATCTGTCAGCTTTGTGAATCATTTTCCTCAATATATTGATACAATTGATCAAAAATCGCAGGAAATATTAAGTGATCCACTTTTCGCGCAATTTAGAGAACAACTTGAAGCGGCAGGCGATAAAGTTGTCAGCTCGTTAGGTACCATCATTAAAAACGTCTCAACGTTCACAGTACAAGGAATTGGTAATTTCTTTGGGGCGGTGGCTACGATCTTTGTCGCCATCATTACGATGCCCTTTATTCTATTTTATTTACTGAAAGATGGCAAAAACTTAGCGCCATATTTAATGAAGTTTTTACCAGTGAAGATGCGTAAACCAACCTTAAAAGTTCTTGCAGAAGTCAATGATCAAGTCTCTTCTTATATTAGAGGACAATTAACTGTCGCTTTCGCAGTGGCAATTATGTTTATGATTGGTTTTTCTGTCATTGGCTTAGATTATGCAGTCACTTTAGGTATTGCAGCAGGCTTTTTAAATTTAATCCCTTATTTAGGGTCATTTTTAGCCATGATTCCAGCAGTCTTTTTAGGAATTGTCAGTGGGCCAGCTTTGTTAATTAAAGTCTTGATTGTTTTTGCCATTGAGCAAACGGTCGAAGGTCGGTTTATTTCACCACTTGTCCTAGGCAGTCAGTTATCCATTCATCCAGTCACCATTTTGGTTGTTTTATTAACGTCTGGTAAACTATTTGGGATTGTCGGGGTGATTTTAGGAATTCCTGTTTATGCCGCAGCTAAGGTGATAATTACACACATTTTTGAGTGGTACCAAATTGTTTCCGGTTTGTATGATGAAGATAAGCCAGATCAACAAGAATCTACGTAACAAAAGAGACAAGCAGTGAACGAACTGCTTGTCTCTTTTTGATGTAAATCACTCGGAAAATTTAGAATGTTTTACCGTATTCAGTTGCTTTGGTCATGGCAGTATTTAAAAGTTCTTCCGCGCGATCAGGGAAATGATCGATTCCTTCGATGAATAATCCGTCAACTTGCTCAACACCAATAAAGTTTAGAATCGCTTTAATGTATTGAGAAGCAAAATCTTTTCCTTCGTAGAAGCCGCCATTTGATTGGATGTGTAAGGCTTTTTTACCACTTGTTAGAGGTTTTGGTCCTTCTGCAGTATATTGGAATGTTTTTCCAGCAACGTTGATTGTATCTACCCAAGCTTTTAAGCGTGTCGGTACGTTTAAGTTCCACATTGGATTAGCAATTACTACTTTGTCGGCAGATAAAAATTGATCAGTTAATTCATTAAAACGAGCCACTTTTTGTTGTTGGTTTTCGCTTAATGTTTCAAATGCTGCGCCAGCGCGAAGTGCACCCCAAGCAGATAATAATTCTTCATCGATTTCCGGCATGTTTGTTTCTGGTGCATAAACATCTAAAATTTCGATTTCGTCTGATGGATTTGTTTCACGGTATGAAGCTAAAAATGTTTCTAACGCACGAACTGAGCGTGATTCTTCTTTTGTTAATGGATGTGCTTTAACAACTAATAATTTTGACATTGTGTAATCTCCTTAAAATAAATAGTTTAAAAATTCAACATCTCTATTTTACTAATAAAAAGTAAGAGAAAGCAAGTCTTTTTTTTACTTTTAGTAAACTTTTTTTTAAAATGGATCAAAAGAGTAAAAAATAAATAAAAATATTTTTTTGGAAAGGCTTGCATATTAAAAAAAAGCATGCTATTATTACTTTGTAAATAAGGATTGTTACTGCTTTGCAGGCAAAACCAGAGTCTTCCATTAACACAATCAGTGGAGGGATTCTGGGCTTTTTTTATAAAAAAGTGAGGTTGCATTCATCATGAGGATTGAAAAAGTTTTAAATAATAATGTCGTGCTTTCAAGAAATGAGCAAGGCGAAGAAATTGTTTATATGGGACGCGGCTTAGCCTTTCAAAAGAAGATTGGAGACACGATCAATCCAGATTATGTTGAAAAGGAATTCGTGTTAAAGGACTCCGCTATGGCAGGGCAATTCCAGCAGCTGTTTGAAGACGTCCCCACCAAAGAAGTAGAAGTCGTCAAACAAATCGTTGATTTAGCAGAAACAACGCTAGCGATTGAGCTTTCATCAAATATTTATTTAACTTTAACGGATCATATTCACTATGCGTTACTTCGAGCCAAAGAAGGAATTGATATTCCGAATCCTCTTGTATTCGAAACACGCAAATTTTATCCTAAAGAATTTGAAATCGCAAAGCAAGCATTAGCGATTATTGCTGAAAAGCTAGAGGTTCAATTTTCAGAAAATGAAGCGGGCTTCATTGCTTTTCATATTGTGAATGCTGAACAAGGAAATGGCAATATGGAAGTTACCATGGAAGCAACCAAGATGGTTCGTGATATTTTAACGATTATTAGTCGCTACTTTGGACAGGTGTTTGATGAAGATTCATTGAACTATCAACGAATTGTTACACATCTTCAATATTTTGCGCAACGTTATTTAAAACAAGAAGCGCATGATGAGGAGGACGAATTTCTTTTTGCATTGGTCCAAGGAAAGTATCCTAAGGCGTTTCAAGCGGTCCAACGTATTAATGAGTATTTATTAAAAAGCTATGATCGACCAATTGATCAAGCGGAAATGATTTATTTAACCATTCATATCCAAAGAGTGGTCAATGATAAAAAAGCATAACAACCAATAATCGCGGATTGTTACTGATAATGCAGGCAAAACCTAGATTGAAAAAACCGATAATGATTTTCGCAGACTGCGCAGCTGTGAAGAGAAGGATCCGGCTCTTTTTCAATGTAGGTTTTTTTGATATTAAAAATTAATGGAAATGAGGATCTAGAGATGAGTAAAAATCAAGAAATTGCAGCACGTGTGTTAAAAGCTGTCGGGGGCGAAGGGAACGTTAATAGTGTTGTTCACTGTGCTACGCGCTTACGTTTTAAATTAAAAGATGAAAATAAAGCAGATACAGCTACATTGAATGCTGACCCAGATGTTATTCAGGTAGTTCAAAGTGCAGGACAATATCAAGTGGTTATTGGCAGTCACGTTAGTGATGTGTATAAGGATTTGATGGCCAACAGTGGACTAGGTAATGATTCTGATAATAGAGAAAAAGAAAGTGGCGGAAATATCTTTAACCGTTTAATTGATATTATTTCTTCTATTTTTACACCGTTTTTAGGTGCAATGGCCGGCGCTGGGGTTCTAAAAGGCTTCTTAACATTGGCTGTAACTATGGGCTGGTTAGCTGACACTTCAGGCGTATATCTTGTTCTCTTTTCGATTGCAGATGGTTTATTTACTTTCTTACCAATTATGTTAGCGTTTACGGCTGCTAAAAAATTCAATACTAATCCCTTTTTAGCGGTTGCTTTGGCGATGGCCTTAGTTCATCCCAGCATTACTGCTTTAGCAGGCAAAACAATTAGCTTTGCTGGTCTTCCAGTGATTATTGGGCCAAGTGGCTATACTTCTTCGGTTTTACCAATTATTTTGGCTGTTTTTGCACAAAGTTATGTGGAACGTTTCTTCAAAAAAGTAATTCCGAGTTTTCTACAAATTATCTGCGTTCCGTTAGCTGTGTTCCTTATTATGGCACCTGTTACCTTCTTAGCTATTGGTCCTATCGGGACGGTCATCGGCGATTGGTTGGGACAAGGATACAACGCAATTTACGCTTTTAGTCCAATTATCGCAGGGTTATTAATGGGTTCGTTGTGGCAAGTCTTGGTAATGTTTGGTATGCATTGGGGCTTTGTACCAATTATGATGTTAAACTTAACACAAGGTGGCGATACGATGGTACCAATGTTATTACCAGCCGTTATTGCACAAGGCGGGGCTGCTTTAGCTGTCTTTTTCCTAACAAAAAATGTGAAATTAAAAGGTTTGGCTTTGTCTTCAAGTATTACGACTATTTTTGGAATTACTGAACCAACTGTATATGGCGTGACTTTACCATTGAAAAAACCATTTATTGCAGCTTGTATTGGTGGCGGTATCGGTGGTGCATTTGTGGCTATGAATCACGTGAAAAACTTTACGTTTGGCTTGGTTAGTATGTTGAGCTTACCTGGGTTTATTCCTGCAGAGACAAAAGATACTGCACCGATGATTACTGGTGCAATTGGTGCCGGAATTGCTTTTATCATTGCGTTTGTCTTAACGTTTGTCTTACGTTTTGAAGATCAACCTAATCCAGAAACAGCAACTGAAAAAACAGCAACTGATAAGGTGGTGGCACCTGTAAAAACGAATCAAGAAGACAAAATTATTTTAGCAAGTCCACTTCAAGGTGAAATTTTACCGCTAGAAAAAGTACAAGACCCTGTTTTTGCTTCAGGTGCTTTAGGAAAAGGTGTTGCAATTGAGCCGACTGAAGGCAAACTGTATGCACCAGCAGATGGTGAAATCACCACATTATTTCCGACAGGACATGCTGTTGGCTTGACGACAACAGAGGGCGTTGAATTATTAATGCATATTGGCATGGATACGGTCGAATTAGATGGTAAAGGCTTTGAATTATCAGTGAAACAAGGTGATTCTGTTAAAAAAGGAGATTTGCTAGTTACTTTTGATATTGCTGCCATTAAAGAAGCTGGTTATCCGGTAGTTACACCGATTGTGGTAACGAATACGAATGATTATTTAGATGTTTTGGATATGAACCAAATAGACGTGTTACATGGTGAAGACTTTTTAGCCATTATTAAATAAAAGACAATTGGAGGAGGAACAAGTATGACAACAACGACAAAATTTCCAAAAGGATTTTTATGGGGCGGTGCGACCGCAGCCAATCAATTAGAAGGGGCTTACTTAGCCGATGGTAAAGGGTTATCTGTGGCAGATGCGATGCCGGGAGGAAAACAACGTTTCGCTATTTTAGGAGATGAAGCGTTTGATTGGACGATTGACGAAACGAAATATCGCTACCCTAATCATACAGGAATTGATCACTATGATCGCTTTAAAGAGGACATTGCGTTGTTTGCTAAAATGGGCTTCAAATGTTATCGCTTTTCAATTGCGTGGTCGCGTATTTTTCCACAAGGAGATGAAACACAACCGAATGAAGCCGGCTTGAAATTTTATGATGCGGTTATCGATGAATGTTTAAGCTATAACATTGAACCAGTAATTACGATTTCTCATTATGAAATGCCACTGCATTTAGCGAAAGAATACGGCGGGTGGAAAAATCGTCAATTAGTTGACTTTTATGAACGTTTTGCGGAAACTGTTTTAACACGTTACCACCAAAAAGTTAACTATTGGATGACATTCAATGAAATTAATTCAGCTTTTCATTTCCCAGCGCTTAGTCAAGGATTGGTAAAAAGCAATGGAGCCAATGATTATCAAAACATTTTCCAAGCATGGCATAATCAATTTGTTGCAAGTAGTAAAGCTGTAAAAATTGGCCATGAATTAAATCCAGAATTACAAATTGGATGTATGATTATTTATGCCACAACGTATGGCATTGATTCGAATCCAGTCAATCAAGTTGCTACAATGATTGAAAACCAAGAGTTTAATTATTATTGTACAGATGTTCAAGTTCGTGGTGAATATCCAGCATACGCAGAACGCATGTATCAAAAATATGCTGTGAAAGACTTAGTTATTGAAGAAGGCGATTTAGAATTATTAAAAG
This sequence comes from Enterococcus sp. AZ011, assembly GCF_050548355.1. Lineage (NCBI taxonomy): Bacteria > Bacillati > Bacillota > Bacilli > Lactobacillales > Enterococcaceae > Enterococcus > Enterococcus sp. AZ011. Next base: position 2,107,370 of record NZ_CP172959.1, on the reverse strand, counting down.
AATACCCAGTGGATTACATTGGCTTTAGTTATTATATGTCGACTGCTGTCGATGTTACTGGTACTACCAACGATACAGCAAATGGGAATCTTTTAGGCGGCGTTAAAAATCCCTTCTTAGAAGCAAGTGAATGGGGTTGGCAAATTGATCCCGAAGGCTTACGAATTGCCCTAAATGAATTATATAATCGTTATCAAAAACCTTTATTTATTGTGGAAAACGGCTTAGGTGCAATTGATAAAGTAGACGAAAATTTCTATGTGGCAGACGACTATCGGATTGATTATTTACGTCGTCATATTGAAGCAATGGCAGAAGCAGTTGCAGACGGCGTCGATTTAATGGGCTATACGCCGTGGGGCTGTATTGATTTAGTCAGTGCTTCCACAGGTGAAATGAGTAAACGGTATGGGTTTATTTACGTTGATTTAGACGATGAAGGAAATGGTACTAAAAACCGTTATGAAAAAAAATCGTTTAATTGGTACAAACAAGTTATTGAAACTAATGGACAAAACTTAGACTAGTTATTGTAATTAAACAAAACAAGATAAGCGTAGTAGGTTGTTGCTTCTGTTCCCGCCGTTTATTAATTTTTAAGCTTGGACCAAAAATCTAAAGTGATTTTTGGCCCAAGCTCTTTTTTGTCAATTTTTCAAAATAGTGCACAATACGTTATAATAGAAACAACTGAGAGGAGCGTTTCTAATGATTAAGCAATTACAACATCCATTTTTTGTTATTATGGGTCCGAGTGGTTCTGGCAAGACCGCAATTACAAGTAAGGTTTTTCCGAAAAACTATAAAGTTATCTCGCATACTACGAGGAAAAAACGATTGGATGAAGTGGATGGTGTGGATTACTATTTTGAAACAAAAGCAAGTTTTCAAACCTTGATTGAAACCAATCAGTTAGTGGAGTATGATTTTTACCATGGAAACTATTACGGTGTCGGTGTAGATGCCATCGTTGAAACAACGAAAGAGCATCCAGCCTATAATGCGTTAACTTTTCCAGGCTTTCAAGCGGTCTTTGAGCGTTTCGGCGAGTCCGTCATTCCAGTTTTTTTTGACGTTTCAAAAGAAAATATTTATCAACGTTTAAAGCAACGAGAATCTGATCCTAAAATTATTGAAGAACGTTTAAACCTTTATGATCAAGAAATTCTTATCAAAAACCAATTGGAACAATATCCTAATTATCAACGAATAGATGCCAATGGACCTATAAAAGAGGTCGCTGGCTTGTTACAAGAATGCATCAAACACTATTATTAATCAAGCAACTGGTGAGACAGAATCTAACATTAATTTTGTCTTGCTGGGTGCTTGATTTTTTTTGTAAAAAACTTGCATTCTGAATAGAGAGTGCTATAATGACATGGTGTCATATGACAATGTGTCATAAAAGGGAGGAACACAAATATGCCTACGAATACGTTTTTTCATTTGCCAGAAGAAAAGCAACAACGCTTATTAGATGCTGCGCAAATTGAATTTTCACGACATTCTTTACAAGAAGCGTCAATTGCAAATATTGTTAAATTAGCGGAAATTCCTCGCGGTAGCTTTTATCAATATTTTGAGAACAAAGAAGATTTATATTTTTATTACTTTGCGACATTAAGAAAAAATAGTGAACGAGATTTAGAGAAACAAATTATTGCGGAAGATGGCGATTTAATCGAAGCCATGGATGTCTATTTCTCCAAGATGATTGTCGAAGTGCTAACTGGAGAGAATGCTTCTTTCTATCGGAATTTATTTGTCAACATGGACTATCGTGCTTCACGTCGGGTGACAGATAATTTAGCGACTGGGGAAGAGGAAAAAAATAGGAAACAGCACTGTCATAAGCATAGAGGAAGAAAAGGCCATGCTGCCTATGCAGAACATCTTTATCAAATAATCGATCGTTCGAAATTAACCATTGAAACGCCAAAAGAATTCACATGGTTCATGCAGACGGCGATGCATGCCGTTTTCTCAACAATTGTTGACGGGTATCGTCAACAAAGAGAAAATACCGCCTATGATTCAACTGAAGCAGTCAAACAATTAAAAATGAAATTAAATTGGTTGAAAAATGGCGCTTATAAGTAGCAAAAAGGAGGAGAAGTTAGTTGATTAAACTAGTCAAACGGATGTCATTATGGTCGGTCTTTGCAGCGGTTTTATTTATGATCGTGCAAATTATCGCAGATTTATATCTGCCCACATTAACATCTAATATCATTAATGACGGTGTTGCTAAAGGAGATATTAACTATATTTGGAGTACAGGAGTTGTCATGTTAGGCTTTTCTTTGATTAGCATTGTCGCTTCTATTGGAAATACCTTTTTTGCCACCAAAGAATCACAAAGTTTAGGTAAAAAATTACGGACTGATATTTATCGAAAAGTTGAAAATTTTTCTAATAATGAATTTGACAAATTTGGGACAGCTTCGCTAATTACACGAACAACCAATGATGTCAATCAGATTCAAATGGTTATGCAAATGTTTTTACGTTTAATGATTAACGCACCTTTAACGTTAATTGGTGCAAGTTTTATGGCGTATAACAAGGACCCGCAATTAACGAAAATTTTTCTATATGTTTTACCAATTATGGCTGTTTTAGTGGGAGGTATCATGTTTTTAGCGGTTCCGTTATTTAAGAGTATGCAAAAGAAAACCGACCGTTTAAATTTAGTTTTTCGTGAAGGACTGACAGGGGTTCGTGTGATTCGGGCCTTTGGCAAAGCAAACTATGAAGAACAACGTTTTGATGAAGCCAATAAGGATTATACACAAACGGCGATTAAAGTGAATACGATTGTCGCTTTGATGATTCCTTTAATGACACTCATTATGAGTGGTACCAATATTGCAATCACTTGGTTTGGCGGTCATTATATTGCGGAAATGCAACTAGAAGTAGGGAACTTAATTGCTTTTATGACTTATGCCATGCAAATTCTGATGAGTTTCATGATGTTATCTATGATTTTTGTCATGGTACCGCGGGCGCAAGCTTCTGCTGATCGGATTAATGAGGTGCTAAATACTGATTCAGAAATCAAAGATGTACCCAATCCAGAACTGCTTTCTCTAAAAGGCGACGAAGCAACATTGGCGTTTGAACATGTTAATTATCGTTACCAGCATGCTGAAAACTTAGCACTGGAAGATATAGATTTTTCAGCAAAATCTGGGGAGACGGTCGCAATTATTGGTGGGACAGGTTCTGGGAAAACAACGCTGGTTAATCTTTTACCACGTTTTTATGATGTTGAATCTGGCAAGATTTTGCTAAATGGTAAAAACATTAAAGATACGTCACAGCATAATTTACGAGAAATGATTGGCTTTGTACCGCAAAAGGCTGTTTTATTTACAGGAACGATTCGTGAAAATATGCAATACGGCGCCCCAAATGCGACCGATGAAGAAATTTGGCAAGCTTTAGAAATTGCGCAGGCGAAGGCGTTTGTTTCAGAATTGGCAGAAGGTTTGGATAGTCATGTCGAACAAGGCGGCGGTAATTTTTCTGGCGGACAACGCCAGCGGTTGGCTATTGCTCGTGCTTTAGTAAAACCAGCAGATGTCTATGTTTTTGATGATTCCTTTTCTGCATTGGACTTCAAAACAGATGCTAATTTAAGAAAAGCCTTAAAAGAGCAGATGACGGATGCAATTGTCGTTTTAGTGGCCCAACGTGTAAGTACGGTTATGGAAGCATCGACAATTTTAGTATTAGACGAAGGAAAATTAGTTGGTAAAGGAACGCATGAAGAGTTATTAGCGAATAACCAAACGTATCAAGAAATTGTACATTCTCAATTGAGAGAGGAGGACCTTGCATGAGTAGTCGACCAAAAGGCGGACCAATGGGCGGGGGACCAGGACGCAACATTGGCGCAAAAGGGCCAAAACCAAAAAATTTCTGGAAAACAGTGAAACGTTTATTTCGGTACATGTCTAAACGAATGCTGTCAATTATTGCAGTCTTAGTATTAGCAATCGCAGCCGTCGTTTTCCAAATCCAAACACCAAAAGTATTAGGACAGGCAACAACTGAAATTTTTAAAGGCGTCATGAAAGGCGCTGCTGAAATGAAACAAGGCTTAAAAATAACTTCTTTTCCAATTGATTTTGACAAAATCGGTCAAATTTTATTAATTGTTATTGCCATGTATCTTATTTCTGCTGTCTTTAATTTCTTGCAGCAAGTAATTATGACACGTGTTTCACAGCGAACAGTTTATGAATTACGTCAAGAATTAGAAGCGAAAATGAACAAAGTTCCAATTTCCTATTATGATACTCATAGTAATGGGGACATTATGTCGCGGGCAATTAACGACATGGATAATATTGCGAGTACTTTACAACAAAACTTAACCCAATTAATTACCAGTATCGTGACATTTGTGGGTGTACTTTGGATGATGCTGACCATTAGCTGGCAGTTAACACTAATTGCCTTAGCAACAGTGCCATTAAGTTTAATTGTTGTGATGGTTGTGGCGCCTCGCTCGCAAAAACATTTTGCGGCTCAACAAAAAAGCTTAGGATTATTGAATAACCAAGTCGAAGAAACCTACGGTGGTCACGTAGTAGTAAAAAGTTTCAACCACGAAGAAAGTGATCAAGAAGTATTTGAAAAAGAAAATGAAAAATTATATCATGCTGGTCGAAAAGCACAATTTATTTCAGCGATCATTATGCCTTTAATGAACTTTATCAAAAATCTAGGCTATGTGTTTGTTGCAGTCCTTGGTGGCGTAAAAGTAGCGAATGGTATGATGGATTTAGGGGATGTCCAAGCATTTCTTCAATATACCAATCAATTTTCACAACCGATTACTCAAATCGCTAATTTAATGAATACAATCCAAGCTACGGTGGCTTCGGCAGAACGTGTCTTTGAAGTATTAGATGAAGAAGAAATGGTGGATGAACCTTCTGGCGTACCAGTGGAAACAGATAGTCCTTATCGTGTTTCTTTTGAACATGTTGCTTTTGGCTATTCACCAGAGAAATTATTAATGAAAGATTTCAATTTAAATGTTAAACCTGGGGAAATGGTCGCAATCGTGGGCCCAACAGGTGCTGGAAAAACAACCCTAATTAACTTATTGGAACGCTTCTATGATATTAGTAGCGGCAGCATCAAATATGATGGCGTAGATACGCGCGATTTGTCTCGCGAAGAGTTGCGAGCACACTTTTCAATGGTTCTTCAAGATACTTGGTTGTTCACTGGAAGTATCTATGACAATATTCATTATGGTAATGACCAAGCGAGCGAAGAAGAAGTGATCCGTGCGGCGAAAGCAGCCCATGTGGATGATTTTGTCAGAAAATTACCAGAAGGCTATCAAACGATTCTAAATGAAGAAGCCAGCAATATTTCTCAAGGTCAACGACAATTAATTACAATTGCTCGAGCATTCTTAGCAAATCCAGACGTTTTAATTTTGGATGAAGCCACCTCAAGTGTGGACACTCGAACAGAAATACTGATTCAAGCAGCAATGAATCGTTTATTGGAAAATCGGACCAGCTTTGTAGTTGCTCATCGCTTGTCAACTATCCGTGATGCCGATACGATTATCGTTATGGCAGAAGGTTCAATTGTAGAAACAGGAACCCACGATGAATTAATGGCGAAAAACGGTTTTTATGCTGACTTATATAACAGTCAGTTTTCAGAAGAAGTAGCCTAAAAGGCGAAGCAAAAAAATAGTAATTCATGATGAGGCGTCAGGAACCATAGTCGTAAAGACTGGTTCCTAAAGCCTTATTTTTTTGACAAAAAGTTAGCGAAATTGAAAAATTTCTATTTTCTTTTGAGAAAAACAGGATATTACTTGATGAAATAGCAAGAGATGTATAAAATGGGAGAGAAGAAAATGGAGGTAACAGAAAAAATGACTGAATTTCAATTAGAAAAAGTTGCGACATTAAAAACAATTGCCATTCGTGCGAAAAAAGTTGGCGAAATGGTCGACTTTTATAAAAAAGTAATGGGTTTTGTTTTAAAGTCAGAAGAAAATAACCTGTCTATCTGGGGTACACGTGAAGCAGGAACGCAATTATTAATTTTAGAAGAAACTAGAAAAGCCGAAGATTTTCATAATGAAGAAAAGCAAATGGCTTATTTTTCAATTAAAGTTCCTACGGAAAAAGAATTTTTACAAATTGCTCAACGAGTGCTTGAACAAGACTACCCAATTGATGAAAGTTTCCAAATTGGCACACGACAAAGCATGTTCATTACTGATCTTGAAGGCAATCAATTTGAGATTTTTCACGATGAAGCAACAGCAAATTCGACTTCTGAAAAGCAACCAATTGTGCTTAAAGATCTTATCAGTGAGGACTTAGAGCCACATCAAGGGTTAGCCGCTGGCTCATATTTAGCGCATGTGCAATTAAAAACAAACAATCAAAAAGAAATAAAAGCATACTATGAGGAAGTTCTGGGTTTAAAACGCAATGAAAAAGATCAATTTGTTTTAGAAGATGGCAAAGCAACTATTGGATTCCAAAAACCTGAAACAAGTGAAGTGGATCAATTACCTGATCCACACTTAGGTTTAGATTTCTTTACCATTAAGCTCTTTGATCAAGACCACATTTTAGCAATGGAGCAACAATTAACGGCAAAAAATCAAGAGTTCTTTATTGACCAGAAAAAAGCGATTGTCACTGTGTTTGATCCAATTGGCTTGGAATGGTGGTTTGTCTTAAAATAAACGCTCAGACAGACAAAATAAGCTTGTTTTAGCAAGTCTGGAATAAAGTCTGAATAAAAGTTTAACGCTACTTTTGTTCGGGACTTATTCTAGACTTTTCCTTTAATATTAAAAATAGAAGGTGAAAAAATGTACGAAAAAACAAAGTGGAAAATTCAAAATATGATGAAAAAAGGTGTTTTTTCGGGGGCTAGTTTTTGTTTCATTGAAGGTGAAAAAGAGGAGAGCAATTCTTGGGGACTCGCACAAATAAAACCCACCAAAGAACAATTAACCTCGGCCATGCTGTTTGATGTGGCTTCTTTAACCAAAGTAGTCGGCACCACCACCGTTATTTTACAATTAGTGGAAGAAGGAAAAATTATTCTAGATCAATCATTACAAACCTATTATCCCTCTTTTCAAGATCCTAATATTACAATCCGGCATTTGTTGACACATACGGCAGATTTACAAGGCTATATTCCTAATCGTGATCAGCTGAATGCTCAAGAATTAAAAGACGCCTACAATCATTCATTTCACGCAGGCAAAGCAATAGGTAAAAAAGTCGTCTATACAGATGCAGGGACTATTTTATTAGGCTTTATGTTAGAAGAAATGTTCCAACAATCAATGATAGAAATTTTATCTGAGCGAGTATTGCTTCCTTTAGGGATGAACGAAAGTACGTTTCTACCAAAGAATCCTTTAAACTGTGTGCCAACAGAATTACATGAACAACGAGGGTTGATTCGAGGTGCAACCCATGATCCTAAGGCATTTGTTTTACGGGAACATGCAGGGAATGCTGGCTTGTTTAGCAATGTCTATGATTTAACAAAATTTGTTCGAATGTATTTAAATCGAGGCAGTTATCACAATCTCCAATTCTTAAAAAAAGAGACGATTGATTTGTTACTAGTTAACCAAGTGCCAGCTGCAGATAAACCACGTTCTCTAGGCTGGGATTTTAAATATGATGTAGCTACGCAACGGCCATTATTATTCCATACAGGCTATACAGGCACTTTTTTGCTAATTGATGTGCAACAACAATCAGCGTTTATCTTTTTATCTAATCGAGTCCATCCAGAGGACCACCGGAACACTTATATCGAAGAAAGAGATCAGTTGTTGGCAACCTATTTAAAAGAGAAATCATCAGTTTCAGATGAAATGACTAGTTTTTAGTGATATAATGAGAGCGAATTCAATTTGGGAGGTCACAGTCAATGCAAGAACCATTATTTTTACAACCTGTTTTTCAAGAAAAAATTTGGGGCGGCAATCGTCTACACACGCTATTTGGTTTCGATTTACCGAGCGATAAAATTGGTGAAGATTGGGCAATCAGTGCACATCCACATGGCGTTAGTACTGTTTTAAATGGCGAATTTAAAGGAAAAAAATTAGATGAATTGTGGGCAGACCATCAAGAGTTATTCGGCCATGCAGGTGGCGCTGTCTTTCCATTATTAACGAAAATTTTAGATGCTGAAGATGATTTATCCGTGCAAGTTCATCCCGATGATGCATATGGCCAAAAACATGAAGGCGAGCTAGGCAAAACTGAATGTTGGTACATTATTGATGCAGAACCTGGCGCTGAAATCATTTATGGACATCACGCGAAAACAAAAGAAGAACTAGCTGAAATGATTGAAGAAGGTCGTTGGGACGATCTTTTAAGAAAAGTACCAGTGAAAAAAGGCGATTTTTATTATGTACCAAGCGGCACTATTCATGCCATCGGCTCGGGTATTTTAATTTTAGAAACGCAACAAAGCAGTGATACTACGTATCGGGTTTATGATTATGATCGAACAGATGATCAAGGAAAGACCCGGGAATTGCATATTCAACAATCCATTGATGTGACAACCGTTCCGGCAAAGGATCCTGACCTCTCTATTCAACAAGAAAATCAAGGACAATCAAGCATTGTTACTTATGTAAAAACAGATTTCTTTAATGTCTATGAGTGGCGTGTCAGTGGGATTCTAAAAGTCAAAAAACAAGCACCTTATACATTAGCAACAGTTATTGAAGGTGTGGGTCGATTGATTACAGAAGATGCTGCAAAAGCAGATGTGGCTACTTTTGATTTGAAAAAAGGCGATAGCTTTATCTTTCCAACAGATATTCCGAGCTGGCGTTTTGAAGGTGATTTAACGATTATAGCTTCAGAACCTGGCAGTCGCTAAAAAAATGAGGAGATCATCAACAGATGATTTCCTCATTTTTTGGCATTAAAACAGTTTATTTTGTTATAAAGGAACGTTTAGGTAAGGCAGCGATAACAGCTGTGACGATGATGACCGATAGCAGACGATCCCCGTAATCTGTTATCAATTGAACCAACAGGACGCTTGCTAGCTGATTTAAGCCTAAACCATATAAAAATTGGACAATTATGCTGGAGCCAGCAGAAGTAATTCCACCAAATAAACAAACTGTGATTAAGGAAGAAATCACTGTTCCTGGTATCGTTAACCACAACGTTTTAAATGGTAATTTGGTTACTTTTAACTGCTGATGAAGGAGCAAGCCTGCTAAAATTCCTGTGCAGAGTTGGACAGGTGAATAATACAGAGAAAAGATATCCGTTGTCAATCCAGTTAGTAGACTTGTTAAAATACCTGTCAGTGCGCCAAAGAGTGGGCCTAATAACGCACCTGTAAAAATAGTTCCCGCGCTATCAAGATAGATTGGTAAGCGAAGGAGCAATGCAATGGTACTGCCAAGGTAATTTAAAGCAACACTAAAAGCGATAATTGTAATGATTCGTGGTGTTATTTTTTTCATGGTTATCCCATCCTTAAATTTTTGAAATCTCTTTCGATCTCATCTATTTGTACATTTAAAAGAATGGATAGAAACTTCACGAAAAACTGTTGACTATCAACCGTAGTCAAGACATGACAATTAGCTGGTTGCTGCTGGAAATGATATTGATCGATCATTGATTGCCCCATAGCAATGCCGTCAGGAACAATTTGTCCGTAACTGGAAAAGCCTTGGCAGAGCGTAGGATCAATAAAATAAGCAACCGCTAAGGGATCGTTGATAACACACCCTAAAATACGTTCATATTTCCAATGAAAATCAAAATAAAATTGAGTAATCTCAGCGAGGTAATTCCCCATTTTGGGGTTGAGTCGTTGGCAATAATTGAGAATTGTTGGTGTAAAAACAATTTCTCGTGTGACATCTAAGCCGACCATTTCGATTTCTGCACCTAATTCCTCAAAAACCCAAGCTGCTGCATCAGGATCACACCAATAATTAAATTCTGCAACAGGAGAGCAATTGCCGTGGCTTTTAAAGGTACCACCCATTGAGACAAAACGTTGAAGATTTCGTCCCAGAAGAGGTTCTTTTTTTAAAGCCAACGCAATGTTTGTTAAAGGACCAAGGGCAATGATTGAGCAATCGGTAGCTTGTTGAAAGGTTTGTGCTAAATAGTCAGCAGCGGAAAGCGCTTGTGCTTGGATTTTGCTAGTTCTGGGGAAATATGTTTCACCTAAACCATCCATGCCATGTGTATCTTGTGCACTAACAAATGGCCGTTTTAAAGGGCTAGCAGCCCCTTGGTAGACAGGAATATCTAAGCGATTAACTTTTTCTAAACATTTAAAAACATTTTCCACGCCAATCTCCACAGGGACATTTCCGCAAACAACTGTAATCGCTTGGACATCTAGCTCTGGTGAAGCAAGTGCATACAAGAGAGCAAGCGTGTCATCAATTCCAGGATCACAATCAATAATTACTTTTTGCATTTTTTCCAATCCTCCTTTTTCATTAACTGCAAATGATAACTCTTGTTAAAAAAGCTATGACTTGAGTTAGTATTGAGAGATACTTAGTTTTTTATTCTGGGAAGTTTCCGAACCAGTCCGAGAAATTCTCGATTTTAAATGCACCTCTTTATCTTACTATATTTTGTAAAGATGTAAATAGTTGTCGGAGAAATGAAAAAGAATCTAGTCCTATATGTAGGAACTAGATTCTTCTTTTATTTATAAAGCGTTTCAGGAATAGCGATCGGTTCACCATATTTTTTCTCTAAAGCGGTCCGAATTAACCGAATCCCTAGATTTTTGTTGCGTGCTAAGATTGGACCGTGGAAGTAGGAGCCAAACACATTTTTATAGACAACGCCTTCGCCATTATCTTGACCGTTATTGCCTTTGCCTTGTTTGACTGTTCCTAAAGGTCGTTCACCTTCGCCTAAAAAAGTCATGCCGTTATGATTCTCAAAACCATAATACGTTTCATCAAATTCTTCATTATAAATTTCAATATCACCAATGAAACGATTGTTGTCTTGGCTCAAAGTGTAATGATCTAACGCACCGATTCCTTTAATTTTTTCGCCTTGTGCGCCGACATAGTAATGTCCTAGAAGTTGATAACCACCACAGATAGCTAACAAGACGCCGTCATTTTCAATATAAGAAGTCAAAGCTTCTTTTTTATTCTGAATGTCTTCTGAGATGATCAGTTGCTCGAAGTCTTGACCGCCACCAACAAAGACTAAATCATATTTTTCGGGATCAAACGGTTCGTAGATACTGATAATTTCTGATCGGAAGGTAACGCCCATTTTTTCGGTTAAATATTTAAGCATCAATAAATTTCCGTTATCTCCGTAAGTATTTAATAAGTTGCCATATAAATGACAAACGACTAATTCTTTAGACACCATTCATTCCCCCTTGAATATACCCTTGGGCTGTTAATGATTTTCTTAATTGCAAAACAGCAGTATAGGTTGCCAAAATATAGACATGATCTGTCGGCAACCTTTTAATTTCTGAAATTACTTGCTCCAAATCAGGAATTTCTAGTAATTTTTCTTCAGGAATACCCGCAACTTTTAAACGCAAGGCCATATCTTCATGGCGATCACCGCCAGCAATTACTTTTGGAATGTCCATATCAGCAAAGGCTTCATGATTACCATCCCAAATCCAACTGACATCAATTCCATCTGCATAATTGGCATTTAATAATGAAACCAGCGAGAAAGAGTAAGGGGCTAAGCCCATCATATCAATGACCTGATTTAAACCAACGGGATTTTTTACTAAAACTAACGTACATTCTTTATCGCCAACTTTAATAGTTTCTTGACGCCCAAAAACTTTTTCATCATAAGCTAAGCCTGCTCGGATTTTATCTGGTGCCACCTGATAGTATTCTGCTACCGCTGTGGCCGCTAGCGCATTATAAACATTATACATCCCACCAACAGCAATGCCATATTCTTCGCCATCAATCACAAAATCAGCAGATGTATTATCCATCCGGACCATTTCCGTTAACTGCACATCCAATTCAGGGCGTTTGAAGCCACAATTTGGGCAATAGTAATCACCTAAATTAGCATACGTAATCATTTTATAATGAAGAATATGATTACATTTTGGACATAAAACCCCATCTGTATTGTAATGAGCCAATTGCTCTTTCGGTGGTAAATGATTAAATCCATAGTATTTGCGAGGATTTACAGTTTCTTTTGAATTAAAAATTGGCGAATCACCGTTGCACAAAATAGTTGCTTCAGGAGCAGCGGCGGCGCCTTCCATAATTAAGCGATACGTCGTATAAATTTCACCATAGCGATCCATTTGGTCGCGGAAAATATTCGTAAAAACAAATAATTTTGGTTGAATATATTTAGTGACGCGGCTTAAACTTGCTTCATCAATTTCTAACACCGCAAATTTCTTTTGTCCTTTTTTCGCCTTGGCATTTAAAAAAGTAGAGACAATTCCTTGCTCCATGTTAGCACCAGTTGGATTTGTTAATACCTCATCAAATTCTTGGCGTAAAATGTTAACAGTTAAAGCAGTTGTCAATGTTTTGCCGTTCGTTCCAGTGACTACGACAATTTCATAGTCTTTTGCCAATGTATCTAAAATTTTAGGATCGATTTTTAGGGCTAATTTCCCTGGGTAGCTACTGCCGCCTTTAAAAAATGTTTGTAAAACCCATTGCGAAGTTTTTCCTGCAGCAATTGCTAAATGACTTCGAATCCCCATTTGTTGTCCCCCAATTTCTATATCTTTAATTTTTCGTTATTTTAAATTAAACTCAATCTATCATACCATAACTAAAATAAAAAATTAATTCCTTTTACTTTTTCTTACTATTATTTAAAAAGTCTTTTAGAAAAAGTAGAATAGTGAAGGAAAAAAGAGAATAGACGACTTGTCTTAACAACAAATCGTCCATCGATTTCCATTTTTATTTCGCATCAATATAACTGTATAGCGTATATTTAGAAATATTGAAGAAGTTAGAAACTTTGTCTCCAGATTTAGTGACTAAGAAGGCGCCTTTATTGTTTAAAAATTGAATACACTTGATTTTATCGTCCTTCGTCATTAATGGGACCGGCTTGCCAACTAATTTGACTGATTCATGAATTAAATCGTCTAACAACTCATTAACATCCTGAGGAATGTAATCAGGGTCTTTATCTTCTTCAGGTTCTGCAGTGGAAATCAAAGATTTTAAGTTTGACTCTGCAGCAATCAATGTAGTGATGTCGTAGTTAATAGCAAAAATACCATCGAGTTGACCATTCTCATCTTTAAAATACATTGTACTAGATTTTAAAATACGACCATCATGGGTGCGGGTCAGATAGTTAATATGATCATTCAACTCACTAGGGTCTTTTTTTAAGGCTTCTAAGACTACTTGAGAAGGTCCATCGCCCAGATGACGAGAAGAGACATGACCATTTTCAATGGAAACAATAGAATTGTTAATATTGTCTTCATTGATTTGGTGGATAACGACTTCGCAGTTTTCCCCAAATTGACCAGCTAAACCTTTAGCAATTTGTGTTAAAAAAGTAAGTTTTTCGTCGGATAACATAAATAAGCTCCTTTCTAATGTGCCTGGCACAAACAGTTTTTATAAGATTGTGTCAAATTTAACATAGTATTTTTAAATGGAATAGGCAGGGCTAAATCCTTTAATGTCGCGTACTACCTGTTCTGAAAAATAATGATAGCATGATAAAAATAATAATACAAGATAACGGCTGTCAAAATTCTAAAAAATATTTTTTAGGTAGCATTGTTTTTTTTAAGGTAAGGTGATATACTTTAATCAAGTTAATGAGTTCATTAGTAAAAAAATGCAAGCGCTTCAAATGCTTTTCGTAGGAAATATAGATTAGAAAAGCTAGACAAGCTATATTCGTGAATGATTGAGCGATTGATTTGTAAGCGTTTGCTACATGTGGGGAATAGGTTGGAAAATAGGAGGAGAATACATGTTATTAATTGGAAATGGGCGTTTAATCACTCGGGATGCGCAGAATCATTTTTTTGAAAATGGGTGTGTGGCGATTGATGGTCAAGTTGTGAAACAAGTCGGAACGACAGAAGATTTAAAACAAGCTTATCCAGAAGCGACATTTATTGATGCTAAAGGTGGAGTGATTATGCCAGGCTTTATTAACATGCACAATCATATTTATAGTACCTTTGCACGTGGGTTAAGTTTAACGAATTATCATCCTAAAAATTTCATGGATATTTTGGTAGATCAATGGTGGCGAATTGATCGTGCCTTGACATTAGAAGACACTTATCAAAGTGGTAAGGTTGCTTATTTAGATAGTATTCGCAACGGTGTTACAACTGTCTTTGATCATCATGCTAGTTACGGAGAAATTACAGGGAGTTTAACCCAATTATCTAATGCAGCGGACGAGTTAGGGATTCGGACCTGCCTTTGTTATGAAGTTTCTGATCGCGATGGTGAGCAGAAAATGCGGGAAGCAGTTCAAGAAAATGCCGCCTTTATTAAAGCCAGTTCCTTAAGAAATGATGATATGCAAAAAGCGATGATGGGTATGCATGCAGCCTTTACTTTATCAGATGCTTCTTTAGAATTATGTGCAGCCAATACGCCAGATGGGATTGGTTATCATATTCATATTGCAGAGGATTTAGCCGATGTTCATGATTCTTTGAAAAAATATGGGAAGCCGATTGTGAACCGATTATTTGATTTAGGAATTTTAGGAAAACAGACAATGGCAGGCCATTGCATCCATATTGGACCTCATGAGATGGAATTACTAAGAGATACAGACACAATGGTGGTCACGAATCCAGAGTCGAATATGGGGAATGCGGTCGGTTGCCCACCTGCAATGCGCATGTTTAATGAGTATGGTATTTTGATGGGTCTTGGCACAGATGGTTATACGAATGATGTGACGGAATCTTATAAGGTAGGAAATGTTATCCACAAGCATCATTTAGCTGATCCAAATGCTGCTTGGGCAGAAATTCCCGCAATGCTGTTTGATAATAATCCGCAAATGGCTAATCGCTATTTTAAAACAAAGCTAGGCGTTTTAGAACCTAATGGAGCAGCAGACGTCATTATTGTTGATTATCATGGCCCGACGCCAATGACAAAAGAGAATTATAACATGCACATTTTATTCGGCATGAATGGTGGGATGGTCACTGACACGGTGATTAATGGAGAAATTCGGATGCGTAATCGTGAAGTTCAAGGAATTGATGAAGAGAAAGTTTGGCATGATGCGCAAACGCAAGCACAATCTTTCTGGAAACGAGTAAATCAATAGCTTTCATTATAAATAAAAGGAGTGACGTTAATGAGTGATATTATGCATCCCATCTCAATTGAGGCTTTATTAAATTGGATTTTTAGTGAGTATCAACAAGATGGCACAATTTTTGGCATTCGTAAATTTTATCATGCGGATCCTACAAAAACGATTCCGTTATTTGGAGAAAAAATGGAAACCCCTTGTGGTCCAGCAGCAGGTCCTCATACACAATTAGCACAAAATATTATTGCGGCCTATTTAACAGGTTCTCGTTTTTTTGAAGTTAAGACAGTCCAGATACTGGATGGAGAAGATTTACCAGTGAGTAAACCATGTATCGCAGCAGCGGATGAATGTTACAACGTTGAGTGGTCCACAGAACTGCGTGTTCCCCAAGCTTATGATGAATACGTCAAAGCATGGTTCGTTTTGAAGTTACTGAGTAAAGAGTTCGAGCTAGGTGACCCGAATGGTTTCATTTTTAACATGAGTGTTGGCTATGATTTGGCAGGGATTCAATCGCCAAAAATTGATCGTTATATTAACGAAATGCAGAACGCAGAAGGAACGCCGATTTGGGCGGAATGCCAAGCAGCTGCCAAAAAATATCTATCTTATTTTAAAAAAGTAGATGACTTATATATCGAAGCAATTAGTCCTAAAGTCTGTCATTCTATTACGCTGTCGACTTTACACGGCTGTCCATCAGATGAAATTGAACGAATTGCGGCCTATTTATTAAGTGAAAAAGGGCTCCATTCCTTTATTAAATGTAATCCAACCATGTTAGGTTATGAATATGCGCGTCAAACGATGGATGAGCTAGGGTTTGATTATATGGTTTTTGACGATCACCATTTTAAAGAAGATTTACAATTTGAAGAAGCAGTACCGATGTTACAACGTCTGCAATTATTAGCCAATAGTAAAAATCTAAGCTTCGGAGTTAAAATTACGAACACTTTCCCGGTAACGATTGCAGCAAATGAATTACCTGGTGATGAAATGTACATGTCAGGACGTTCGCTATTTCCTCTTAGTATTTCATTGGCACAAAAATTATCAGAAGCATTTGATGGGAAACTACAAATTTCTTATTCTGGCGGTGCAGATATTTTCAATAGTAAAGAAATATTTGATGCTGGTATTTGGCCAATCACTATGGCAACGACGCTGTTGAAACCTGGTGGCTATCAACGAATGAATCAAGTTGCTAATGTATTGGGCACAGCAGAATATCCTCAGATGGTTCATGTCAACTTGGATAAATTAGCCCAAGTTGTTGAGAAAGCTAAAACACAAGCACGTTACCAAAAATCAATTAAATTACCAGAAAGTACCAAACTAAGAAAAACAGTTCCGTTAACAGATTGTTATATTGCTCCTTGTCGAAGTGACGGTGGTTGTCCAATCAATCAGGATATTCCTGCTTACCTTCGTTATGTCAGTGAAGGTAATTATTTAAAGGCCTTGCAAGTAATTGTCGATAAAAATCCATTGCCTTTTATTACTGGAACCATTTGTGCACATCCTTGTATGACTAAATGTACACGTCAATTTTATGAAGAATCTATTCATATTCGGGAAGTGAAGTTAGAAGCAGCTGAACATGCTTATGATGAATTATTGACGACACTAGAAAAGCCACAGCCAAAAGAAAATGCACCTAAAACAGCTGTTGTGGGTGGAGGTCCTGCAGGGATCTCTGCTGGGTATTTATTAGCACGTGAAGGCATGCCTGTTACTGTGTTTGAAAAATCCAAGACAATTGGGGGCGTTTGTAGCCAGATTGTACCAGAATTTCGAATTTCTATGGAATCTGTTCAAAAAGACGTTCAGTTAGCGGAATTTATGGGAGCTGAATTCCTTACAGGACAAGAGGCGCCATCATTGGCGGAATTGAAAAACCAAGGCTATACGAATGTTATTTATGCCATTGGTGCATGGAAACATGGGGTCCTTCGTTTAGAATCTGGTCGGGCATTGAACTCGTTAGAATTTTTAAAAGCAAACCGAGAAAATCCAACGATTAATCCTTACGGAGAACAGATTGTCGTCGTTGGTGGCGGAAATACAGCTATGGACTGTGCTCGTGCAGCCACAACATTACCTGGTGTTAAAAAAGTCTCAGTGGTTTATCGTCGGAATAAACGCAATATGCCAGCAGATGAAGAAGAACTTTATTTAGCCTTAGAAGATGGCGTTGACTTTTTAGAATTACTTTCGCCAATTAAACATGAAAATCAACAATTAACTTGTGAAAAAATGGTCCTAGGTGAACGAGATGCTTCTGGACGCCGTCGTCCAATTGGTACAGGAGAAATAATTGATATTCCTGCTGATACAGTGATTGCCGCTGTTGGTGAAAAAGTAGATACAGAATTTTACCAAGCATTAGGCATTCACACAGACAACTATGGGAAAGTCGTTTCAAATCAAGAAACATTGGAAACAAATATACCAGGCGTCTATGTCATTGGTGACGCTAATTTAGGACCAGCCACAATTGTTGAAGCAATCGCTGATGCAACCAAAGCGGCCAATAATATTTGTCTTGTCCACAATCATCACTATGAAAAAGATAATTTAAATAGTGATGTCGCATTTGTTAGAAACAAACGGGGTATCCTTGTGACAGACGAGATGTCTTGTAGTCAAGCTAGTCGTTGCTTAGAATGCTCCACAATTTGTGAATCTTGTATGGATGTCTGTCCAAACCGAGCAAATATTGTTGTGTACGTCGAAGGAAAACCACAAATTGTCCATGTTGATCGGATGTGTAACGAATGTGGCAACTGTGAAACATTTTGCCCTTATGCAAGTGCCCCTTACAAAGACAAATTTACCTTATTTAACAGTGAATCTGATTTTTATGACAGTACTAATTCAGGTTTCTATGTTCAAAATCCTGTGGATAAAATTTGTTTACTGCGTTTATGGGGAACGGTGTCAACAATTCAATTAACGGATCAAGGATTAGATGTACCAGAAGATTTAATCGCATTAATGGTAACTATGATTGAAGAATATGCTTATTGTATGCAAGCATAAAAGGAAATTTACGACTGGGGGATAAATAGATGTCTATTCTGCTCAAAGGTGGAACCGTCGTATCTGCATATAATCGTCGTCAATTGGATATTCGAATTGACGGCGAGCAAATTGTAGAGATGGGGGCAAATTTACCAGTAGAAAATTCTCAGATTGAGGATGTTACGGGGTGTTATGTATTACCAGGCTTTATTGATGCGCACACGCATCTGGAATTAAATAATGGCAAAGGTTCGTTAAGTACGGCGGATAACTTTACTACTGGAAGCCAAGCGGCGGTGGCCAAAGGTACGACTACGGTTATTGATATGGCTACACCTAATAAAGGTGGCTCATTGAAAGACTGTTTAGCTACTTGGAATCAATTGGCTGAAGGCAAGAGTTCATGTGATTATACTTACCATATGTCCATGATCGAATGGAACCCAACGATAGCTGCTGAAATTCAGGAAATGATTGCTGCAGGTATTACTTCCTTCAAAATGTATATGGCTTATGATAACTTACGGACCACAGATGCGGAAATTTTTGAATCGATGAAGGAAATAAAAAAAGTTAATGGAATGTTAGGCGTTCATTGTGAAAATGGTGATTTAGTAGATGAATTAATCCAATCATATGTTTCTCAAGGAAAGCTAACCCCGCACTATCATCCGTTATCAAGACCGGCGGCTGTTGAAGCAGAAGCGGTAGCAAGATATTTGATGATAGCGGAAATGGCTGATTTGCCGGTTAATATTGTGCATTTAAGCACAAAGCGATCGTTAGAAGCGGTGGAACGGGCTCGTCAAAGAGGACAATCAGTCTATGTAGAAACTTGCCCTCAATATCTTTTACTAGATGATCACTTGTATGATGCGCCTAATTTTGAAGCAGCAAAATATGTCTGCTCACCGCCACTACGCAAACGAGAGGATCAACAGGCTTTGTGGCAAGGGATTAAAGAGGGGGCAATCAATACAATATCGACAGATCACTGCAGTTTTAATTTTCACGGACAAAAAACAGTTGGCAAAGATGATTTTAGTAAAATTCCAAATGGGATGCCAGGTGTTGAAACGAGACCAGAATTAATTTACACGGAAGGTGTGGCGAAGGGCCGAATCACCTTGGAAAAAATGGTTGCTCTGCTTTCTGAAAATATTGCTAAACAATTCTCGATGTATCCACAAAAAGGTGTGGTGCAAGAAGGCAGTGATGCCGATTTAGTTGTTTGGGATCCTAGAACAACCGGCGTGATTGCTGCGAGAACGCAGTTACAAAATGTCGATTATACACCGTATGAAGGATTTGAAACACAAGGACAGGCTCGAATGGTTTATTTAAGAGGTCAAAAAGTTGCTGAAGCTGGGCAAGTCATCTTGGCAAATCAAGGAAAATTTGTTTTTCGTAAAGCAACTTAAAAATAGAAGGAGGAGAAGTATTTTTGGAAAAAATTAAATGGACAGCAAATGAAATGCCGAAGACGGAGGATAAGTACTTACCTCTGATGTCTAAAGAAAAAATTGAGAAAGCTTTGGCTTTTCACAAAAGTTTTCCACAGTATTCAGAAACACCATTAGCAGAATTGAATCATATGGCCGCTTATCTGGGGTTAAATGATTTCTTTGTTAAAGATGAATCTTATCGCTTTGGTTTAAATGCTTTTAAAGTCTTAGGTGGTTCATTTGCCATGGCTAACTATATTGCCGAAAAATTAAAGAAAGATGTTTCGGAACTAACATATGATGAATTAACTTCTGATCAATTACGATCAGCTTTTGGACAAGCTACGTTTTTTACAGCAACTGATGGTAACCATGGACGAGGAGTCGCTTGGGCTGCGAATAAATTAGGCCAAAAATCAGTTGTACTCATGCCGAAGGGTTCAACACAGACGAGAAAAGAAAATATTGAAAAAGAAGGCGCAACCGTCACAATTGAAGAAGTTAATTACGATGAATGTGTACGAATGGCTAATAAAATGGCCGAAGAAACTGAAAACGGTGTCATGGTTCAAGACACCGCTTGGGACGGATATGAAAAAATTCCAACTTGGATTATGCAAGGATACGGAACGATGGCGTTAGAAGCCTCTCAACAATTAAGAAAATTTGGATCTGAACGACCTAGTCATGTTTTTGTTCAAGCTGGTGTCGGCAGTTTAGCTGGTGCGGTGATTGGTTATTTTGCTAATGCTTTTCCAGAAAACCCACCGATTATGGTCGTAGTTGAGGCACAGGCGGCTGACTGTTTATATCAATCAGCAATTAAAAAAGACGGAGAAATTCGCTTTGTCGATGGTGATTTACAGACAATTATGGCTGGCTTAGCATGTGGAGAACCTAATACGATTTCTTTTGATATTCTAAAAAATCATACATCCTTCTTTGTTTCAGCACCAGATTGGGTTTCTGAAAAAGGAATGCGTATGTTGGGCGCGCCATTAAAAGGGGATCCGCAAGTTGTATCAGGCGAATCTGGGGCAGTAGCAATGGGCTTAGTAGCTACAGTGATGCAAGATCCCGACTATCAAGAATTACGTGAGGCATTGCAACTGGATGAGACGTCAAACGTTTTAATGTTTTCTACCGAAGGGGACACTGATCCAGACAATTATAAAAAAATTTTATGGAGGTAAAAGGAATGGATTTTAATGCAGTAAATGCAGCAGCAGAAGGTTACAGAGAAGATATGGTCAAATTTTTAAGAGACCTTGTCAAAATTCCAGGAGAAAGTACAGAAGAAGGCAACAAAATTGCGCGAGCAAAAGCCGAAATGGAAAAATTAGGTTTCGATAAAATTGACATTGATCCTCAAGGAAATTTACTTGGTTATATGGGGTCTGGTGAAAAATTAATTGCTTTTGATGGGCACATGGATACTGTCGGAATTGGTGAAATGAGTAACTGGAAATTTGATCCTTACGATGGTTATGAAACAGAAACTGAGATCGGTGGTCGCGGTACATCTGACCAAGAAGGCGGGATTGTTTCGGCTATTTATGGCGCTAAAATCATGAAAGATTTAGGTCTATTATCAGAAAAATATACTGCTTTAGTAACAGTTACTGTCCAAGAAGAAGACTGTGACGGCTTATGTTGGCAGTACATTATCAAAGAAGACGGTATCCGTCCAGAATTTGTTGTTTCAACAGAGCCAACAGATGGTGGGATTTATCGTGGTCAACGAGGCCGAATGGAAATTAAAGTTGATGTCAAAGGCGTTTCGTGTCATGGCTCAGCACCAGAACGTGGAGATAATGCCATTTACAAAATGGCGGATATCTTACAAGATGTTCGTGCCTTAAACAACAATGGAGATACAGAAAGCACAGCGATTCGTGGTTTAGTTCGTATGTTAGATCCTAAGTACAATCCAGAGTGGCAAGAAGCCCGTTTCTTAGGACGTGGTACGGTGACTGTTTCGCAAATTTTCCATTCTTCACCAAGTCGGTGTGCTGTTGCGGATGGCTGTACCGTTTCACTAGACCGTCGAATGACTGCTGGAGAAACTTGGGAAAGTTGTTTAGAAGAAATTCGCAATTTACCAGCTGTTAAAAAATATGGAGATGATGTGACGGTTTCAATGTACAACTATGATCGTCCTTCTTATACTGATTTAACTTATGAAATTGAATGTTATTTCCCAACGTGGGTAATTCCAGAAAATCATGATGTAACAAAAGCCTTGATGGAAACGCACAAAAATCTCTATGGGGAAACACGGAAAGGCTCTGTAGAAACAGTGGAAATGCGTGAAGAACGCCCATTGCTAGATAAGTGGACCTTCTCAACAAATGGCGTTTCAATTATGGGACGTAATGGCATTCCTTGTATTGGTTTCGGACCAGGCGCCGAAGCACAAGCACATGCACCAAATGAAAAAACTTGGAAAGATGATTTGGTTCGTTGTGCAGCCGTTTATGCGGCATTACCAACGGTCTATTGTGGTTAAGTAAAGGATTATTAGACAAGCAAAAAGGAGCAGATGGAATGGAAACGTTTAAAGAATATATTGAGAAATTAGATAAATTAGAATTTGAAAAAATGTACGAAAATGACTTTTTCCTAACTTGGGAAAAAACAAGAGATGAATTAGAAGCTGTTTTCACAGTTGCCGATACATTACGCTATTTAAGAGAAAATAATATTTCAACTAAAATCTTTGATAGTGGCTTGGGGATTTCTTTATTCCGCGACAACTCTACAAGAACACGTTTTAGTTTCGCTTCAGCGTGTAATCTTTTGGGCTTAGAAGTTCAAGATTTAGACGAAGGAAAAAGTCAAATTTCTCACGGAGAAACTGTTCGTGAGACAGCAAACATGATTTCTTTTATGGCTGATATCATTGGTATTCGTGATGACATGTACATTGGTAAAGGCAATGCTTACATGCACGAAGTATCAGAATCTGTCCAAGAAGGATATAAAGATGGGGTATTAGAACAACGCCCAACGTTAGTGAATTTACAATGTGATATTGACCATCCGACGCAAGCAATGGCGGATGCGTTGCATTTAATTCATGAATTTGGTGGTATTGAAAACCTGAAAGGGAAAAAAGTTGCCATGACTTGGGCGTATTCACCATCTTATGGAAAACCATTATCTGTTCCTCAAGGAATTGTTGGTCTAATGACCCGTTTAGGAATGGATGTCGTCTTAGCACATCCAGAAGGTTATGAAATTATGCCAGAAGTAGAAGAAGTTGCGAAGAAAAATGCGGCAGAATTTGGTGGAAACTTTACTAAAACGAATAGTATGGCAGAAGCATTCAAAGATGCGGATGTTGTTTATCCGAAAAGCTGGGCACCTTTTGCGGCAATGGAAAAGCGAACTGAATTATATGGCAATGGTGACCAAGCAGGAATTGATCAATTAGAACAAGAATTACTTTCTCAAAATAAAAAGCACAAAGATTGGGAATGTACAGAAGAATTGATGAAAACAACAAAAGACGGCAAAGCTTTGTATATGCATTGT
The DNA here is from genome assembly GCF_050548355.1 of Enterococcus sp. AZ011. NCBI lineage: Bacteria > Bacillati > Bacillota > Bacilli > Lactobacillales > Enterococcaceae > Enterococcus > Enterococcus sp. AZ011. Next base: position 2,084,005 of record NZ_CP172959.1, on the reverse strand, counting down.
CTACCAGCTGATATTACTGGCGTTAGTTGTGAAGAAGGCGAAGTGGAAGCTTCTGTTTTCGATCGTTATCGGGTCGAACTTTACAAAGAAGCTAGCTACAAACCGTATGTTATTGCGGCTATGATTTTCTTAAGTAAAGTAAAAAATCCGCAAAAAACCTTAACAGACTTAGCGGATAAAGCGACACCAAGAGAAGTAAAATAATGAATTTGGCATGAAGACAGATGCTTTTTCTTTACACAATGAATCATTAGAAGTTGCCTCTTCAACATGAACAAATAAGACCTTCCCAAGTCTATTCATGAATGTGTGATTGTCTCGAGTCAAGAACGCTTAGTCATGTGCGTTGACTTCATGCAACGACAACAGACAGTTAATACGAAAACTCGTTGTGAAAAAGAAAAAGCATCGTCCTTTTTATAAAACAGAAAATGAGGTGAAGCAATGGGCAAACGCGTCGTAGTAGCTTTAGGTGGCAATGCTTTAGGAAATAATTTGACGGAGCAGATGACTGCCGTAAAACAGACCTCCAAAGCGATTGCAGATTTGATTGAAGCAGGATATGAAGTTATTTTATCTCATGGCAATGGTCCTCAAGTGGGGATGATTCAATTAGCTATGGAAGAATTTTCCTTTAATAATCCACAATATCCAGTTGTTCCGTTATCCATGTGCGTAGCCATGAGTCAAAGTTACATTGGCTATGATTTAGAGAATGCGCTACAAGAAGAGTTGCGTCAGCGAAATATAAGTAAAGCCGTCACCACCATAGTCACTCAAGTGGTCGTGGATGAAAATGATCCGGCGTTCAAAAAACCAACGAAACCAATTGGCCGCTTCATGACAAAAGAAGAAGCAGAACAATTAGTCAAAGAAAAAAATATACAAGTGATGGAAGATGCTGGCCGTGGTTATCGCCAAGTCGTCGCTTCTCCTAAACCAAAAAATATTGTCGAACTTCTCACGATTCAAACATTGGTTGATGCTGGCCAAACAGTCATTGCTGGCGGCGGTGGTGGCATCCCAGTCATTCAAGAAGGGAACCGACTAAAAGGTGTAAATGCAGTCATCGACAAAGATTTTTGTAGTGAACGACTGGCTGAACAAGTGGATGCTGATCTGCTCGTGATTTTAACAGCAGTTGAAAAAGTTTGTATTAATTTTGGTAAAGAAAATCAAGAAGCCTTAGGGAATGTTTCAACAGAAAAAATGAAACAATATGCGCAAGAAGGTCAGTTTGCTCCAGGTTCAATGTTACCAAAAGTTGAAGCAGCGATTAAGTTTGCTGAATCTAAGCCAGGTCGAAAAACATTGATTACGTTATTAGAAAAAGCCAAAGAAGGATTATCTGGAAAAACAGGGACTTTAATTGAAAATAAAGAATCATAGAATGGAGGAAAACGATGACAAACAAAATGATTAATTCTGCACAGGCACCAGCTGCTGTAGGGCCTTATTCACATTCTGTCTTAGCGGGAAATACGTTGTACATTTCTGGACAACTAGGATTAGATCCGCAATCGGGCGAAATGAAGACTACAGTGGAAGAACAAGCAAAACAAGCTTTTATCAATTTAGGTTCGATTTTAAAAGAGGTCGAGATGACCTATGATAATGTTGTGAAAACAACGGTGTTTTTACAACATATGTCTGATTTTAGCAAAATTAACGAAATCTATGGGAATTACTTTTCAGAAGTTTTGCCTGCACGTTCTTGTGTAGAAGTAGCCAAGTTGCCAAAAGATGGTTTATTTGAAATTGAAGCAGTTGCTGTCAAAGGATAATTTTTAAGATGTTTCTGAGGGAAAAAGGATTGCATTCTTTATTGATTAAGGGGAACAATCCTTTTAGAATAAAAAGAAGAAGGAAACGATCCTATGAATGAAAAAAAAGAGCAAGCATTATTTGAATATGATGCGAAACTATCAATTTCTGAAGCAATTCCGATGGGATTGCAACACGTTGTCGCAGCAGTAGTAGGGATTGTCACACCGGGAATCATGATTGCCAAAGTTTGCCAATTAAGTCCTAGTGATACGACTATTTTGATTCAAACATCATTGATTTTTTCAGCAGTTGCAACGTTAATTCAACTTTTCCCTATTTTTGGAAAAGTGGGTTCACGGTTACCAGTTATGATGGGGGCAAGTTTTGCGTATGTACCGATTTTGATGGCCATCGGAGCTGATTTTGGGATTGCAGCAATTTTTGGTTCCCAATTAGTTGGCAGTATTCTTGTTATTATTGTTGGTTTGTTCATTAAAAAAATCCGTGTGTTGTTTCCGCCTTTAGTAACAGGAACGGTTATTTTAAGCATTGGACTATCCTTGTTTCCAGTTGCGATTAAGTATATGGCAGGAGGAGCTGGTAGTGCTGATTTTGGTTCAGCCCGGAATTGGTTAGTTGCATTATTAACCTTTGCGATTGTCTTTTACTTCAATTATTTTGCAAAAGGATTTTTGAAGTTATCAGCAATTTTAAACGGAATGGTTATTGGCTATTTGATTTCTTTAGCTTTAGGGATGGTTAGTTTTGAGCCAGTTCAAAATGCTAAAATCGTTCAGGTAATTACCCCGTTTCACTTTGGACTGGATTTTCAATTGGTACCAATCTTTACGCTTGTGGTGATGTTTATTGTTGATGCTGTTCAAGCCATCGGCCAATTTACAGCAACAACGGTTGGGGCAATGGATCGGGATGCAACGGATGAAGAATTATCTGGCGGAATTATGGGGAGTGGTTTCACTAACTTTATTGGCAGTTTATTTGGATCAATCCCAGTGGCAACTTTTGGACAAAATGTTGGTCTGGTTACGGTAACAAAAGTGATTAATAAGTATGTTCTGGTTTTCGCTTCAGTTATATTATTAATTGCTGGTTTTGTTCCGAAAGTAGCTGCGTTATTAACTACGATTCCTTACGCGGTAATTGGTGGCGCAACGATTTCAGTTTTTGCTTCTATTTCTATGACAGGTATTCGGATGATTGCTTCGCAGGAAATGACTCCTCGAAATACTGGGGTTGTCGGAACAGCTCTAGCATTTGGAATTGGTGTCACATTGTCTACTGGAAGCTTAGCTGGTTTTCCAACTTGGGTAACAACGATTTTCGGTAATTCGGAAGTTATCTTAACCACTTTGGTAGCAGTCCTTTTAAATGTCATTTTAAAACCAAAAAAGCGTGTAGCACTTGAGTGAAGATTGCTTTTTTTGATACGAAAGTGAGTAAGCTTTCGTATCCTTTTTCCCTTACGTTATCTATAAAAAAATGAACGAATAAAGGAGGAGAAGATGTTTACGTATTCCCTAAACTTAAAATTAAAAACAGATCGGAACTTTTTTGGTCCTGGCGTTGTCGAAGTTTTACAAAAAATTCAGCAAACTGGGTCACTAAACTTAGCGGCAAAAGAGATGAAAATGTCTTATAATAAGGCATGGCGGATTGTGCGGGTAGCTGAAGAAGAGCTATCTTTTCCATTAATTATCAAAAGCGTTGGCGGTTGTAATGGTGGCGGGTCAATTGTTACGGATCAAGGAAAAGAGTTGATTGATCAATATCTTTTATTTGAGAAAAAAGTGTATCAACAGGTAGAGGCATGCTTTGAAGAAATATTTAAAGAACAGGATGTAGTATCGGAGGAACTGAAATGAGAGAAGTATTTCAGCGTTTGAAACAGGCAATATTGGAAAAGCAAGACACGATGTTATTAACGATTGGTACAAGTTCAGGATCTACACCACGAAGTCAAGGGGCTAGAATGCTGGTTTCCGCCGAAGGTAGAATAGCCGGAACTGTTGGTGGTGGCGCGGTTGAATTTCAGGCTGAACAAGTGGCAAAAAAGCTACTTATTGAGAAAGAAAATGCACAACGTCAATTTATTTTAGCACCGAATAATATTGCTGATTTAGGCATGGTCTGTGGCGGAAATGTCACGATTTTTTTCCATTATCTTTCATGGGAAACGCCATTTTTAAAAGAGTTGTGTGAGTCCATAGAAACGCATTTTCAAAATAATCAACAAGGTTGGTTAATGACTGAACTAGATCAAAACAATTTAGGAAAAGTATCCTTTTATAGTGAAACAGGCGAATTGATTGGTTCCACTTCTTGGGAGGGGGAATTAAGTTTGCTACCTAAAGGTATCCATTGTGAGCAAAAAGAGGACATAATTTTTTTAACAGAAGCGATCCTCCAAGTAGGGAAAGTGTATATTTTTGGAAGTGGTCATGTCGCACGCGCATTGGTACCTATTTTAAACTATTTATCGTTTTATTGCGTTGTAGTGGACGATCGTCCAGAATTTTTGACGGCACAAGCTTTTCCACAAGCTGAAGAACTACGGGTGATTCCTTTAGAAAATTTAGCTGCGTTTATTGAAATAACGGCGGACGATTATGGTATAGTGATTACCAGAGGACACAATTTTGATTTCATCGTTGCCAAACAGTTATTGGAAACACCAGCCAAATATATTGGTGTGATGGGGAGCAAACACAAAATTGCTTCACAAGTTCGACGGTTAAAAGAGGTCGGTTATACAATGACTGAAATTGAAAGAATTTTCATGCCAATTGGCTTAGACATTGCAGCCGAAACACCAGAAGAGTTAGCGATTAGCATCGCGGGAGAATTAATTCAACAGCGCTATCAATAATGCGAACCTTTAAATTAAATAAAAAACTTTTTTTGCTAAAAAATAATTTTTAGAACGGAGATTTGTGGTATAATCTAGGTGATTGAACACTAAACTATATCAGAAATCGAGGTGCAAGAAATGTATTCAATTATTGTAAATGGTCAAAGTGAAACCTGTGAAACAAACAAAAAATTAATGGACTTTTTGCGGGAGGATCTGGGCCTAACTGGAACAAAAGATGGCTGTAACCAAGGCTCTTGCGGTGCATGTACGGTGTTAGTAAATGGAAAGGCTTCCAAAGCATGTTTGTTTACTCTAGAAAAATTAGCTGGTAAAGAAGTCACGACAATCGAAGGTTTAAGCCAACGGCAAAAAGATGTCTATGCCTATGCGTTTGCAAAAACGGGTGCAGTTCAGTGCGGGTATTGCATCCCTGGGATGGTTATTTCGGCACAAGGATTATTGAACAAGAAACCCGAACCCACAAAAGAAGACATTCAGAAAGCTATACGAGGAAACATTTGTCGTTGTACAGGATATGTGAAAATAATAGAAGCCATTCAGTTAGCTGCTAAAATGTTTTGTGAAGAAACGAGCATTCCAGAAGAACATTCAAATGGTAAATTAGGGGAAGACTTCCAACGGGTCGATGCAGTGGAGAAAACCTTAGGAACAGGGATTTATGTAGATGACATTGACATAGAAGGAATGCTTCATGCATCTGCTTTGCGGAGTGCCTATCCTCGCGCAAAAGTTCTATCAATCGATAGTACCCAAGCATTGGCGCATCCTGACTGTGTGGCTGTGTTCACAGCTAAAGACGTTCCAGGAAATAATAAAATTGGTCATTTAGAATTTATTTCCGATTGGGATGTAATGATTCCAGAAGGAGAAATAACACGGTATGTTGGGGATGCAGTAGCACTCGTTGTTTCAAAAAGAAAAGAAACCTTACCAGAGATAAAAAATTTAGTGGAAGTTGATTACGAAGAAATGATACCGCTTACTTCTTGTGAAGCTGCTTTAGCAGAAGGTGCACCAGCTATTCATGAAAAGGGCAATATCTTGTCTCATGAACACTTGGTACGTGGCAATGCAGAGGAAGTATTAGCAAATTCTGCGTTTGTAGTGACAGAACATTATTCCGTACCAATTAACGAACATGCCTTTATGGAACCCGAGTGTGCGATTGCACAGCCTGAAGGTGAGGGCATTTTACTCTTTAGTGCGGGTCAAAGTATCTATGATGAACAACGGGAAGTGGCTCGGATGTTAGGACTGGACAAGGAAAAAATTCATGTTCAATCAAAACTTGTTGGTGGCGGTTTTGGTGGAAAAGAAGACATGAGTGTTCAGCATCATGCATCCTTAGCCGCTTGGTTATTGAAGAAACCAGTAAAAGTACTGCTAAGCCGTGAAGAAAGTTTGATGGTTCATCCCAAACGCCATGGCATGGAAATGGACTTTACGACCGGCTGTGATGAAGAAGGCAATTTAACTGCAATGAAAGCAGTGATTTATGCGGATACTGGGGCCTATGCTTCTTTAGGAGGACCGGTATTGCAACGGGCTTGTACACATGCGGCAGGTCCCTACAAGTATCAAACGATTGATGTGGAAGGGTTTGCTGTATATACTAATAATCCGCCAGCAGGTGCATTTCGTGGATTTGGTGTTTGCCAAACGGCTTTTGCAATTGAAAGTAATTTAAACTTGTTAGCAGAAAAAGTCGGACTATCACCATGGGAAATACGCTTTAAAAATGCCGTCGCCCCAGGAGATACTTTACCGAATGGACAATTGGTCTCGAAAAATGCGGCGTTAAAAGAAGCCTTGTTAGCAGTTAAAGACGTCTATGAACAAGCGGAAGTTGCTGGAATTTCTAGTTTCTTTAAAAACAGTGGCGTGGGTGTGGGGCTACCTGATACAGGGCGTTGTATTATTTCTGTTGAAGAAGGAAAAATACATGTCCGCACAAGTGCTGCTTGTATCGGTCAAGGGATGGCAACCGTTACGACGCAAATTGCCTGTGAAACATTAAATTTACCACCAGAAATGATTGTTGCGGAAGCACCTGATACGAGAAGAACGCCGAATTCAGGAACAACAACGGCTTCGAGGCAGTCACTCTTCACAGGAGAAGCAACTAGAAGAGCGGCAATGCAATTACGGTATGAACTTGATATGGGACGTGCTTTAAGTGATTTGGAAGGCGAAGAATTTTATGGGGAATATTCAGCGAAAACGGATCCATTAATCAATGATAAAAAAAGTCCAGTTAGTCATGCTGGTTATGGTTATGCTGCTGAAGTAGCTATTCTAGATGACAAAGGAAAAGTAGCTAAATTTGTGGCTGCGTATGATATGGGGCAAGTGGTGAATCCACGAGCTGCTGAAGGTCAAATTGAAGGTGGGATTGCGATGGGCATGGGGTATGCTTTAACTGAAAAATTTGCCTTAGAAGAAGGCTATGTTAAAGCAAAATATGCAACGCTAGGATTAGTGAACGCCACTCAAGTACCACCAATTGAAACAATTTTGGTTCATGCTGACAATCTTCACGAAGGTTTAGCTTATGGAATTAAAGGCGTAGGTGAGTTAGCAACGATCCCTACCGCACCAGCTTTAGCAGGCGCATATTTTGCCTTGGATGGTCAGCTCCGACCAAGTCTGCCTTTAGAAAATACCCCTTATCAAAAGAAAAAAAGATAAAAGGAGACAACTCATGTCACTCGTTAGTGTCATTATTCTAGCATCGGGCAATTCACAACGGATGGGCCAAAATAAATTGTTCTTAAAATATCAAGGAAAAACATTTTTAGAGCACACGTTAACCTTAGTGAATCAATTAGACGTATTAGAACGGATTTTAGTTGTTTCGCCTGAGAATCAGCCAGCGTTTCCTTTACCTAAGAACATTCAGTTGATTCTCAATCATCAATGGCAAGAAGGGCAAAGTAGCAGTATTCGTTTAGGAACTGAACAAGCTCGGGGAGCTGGCTATTTATACTTACCTAGTGATCAACCATTGTTAACACCTAAAATGCTACAACCCGTGTTAGATAAATGTCAGAGAAATAAAATTATAGTGCCATTACAAAAAGATGGCTGTCCTAGTAGTCCAGTATTATTCGGTAATCAATTTCGACAAGAACTATTAACATTGACTGGTGAAAAAGGCGGACGCATGATTTATGAACGCTTTCCAGAAGCAGTTCAGATGTTGAAAATAGCGACTCCTGGCCGTTTAAAAGATATCGACACGCCAGAAGAGTACAGAAAATTAATTCAAGAAACCAATAGTTAGAGAGGAAAAACGTATGAAGGACTTGGTTTATTTAAATTATGCAGCGACTTCCTATAAAAAATTTCCAGCAACCATTGAGGCTTTGACTGCCTATTTAGCAGAAAATCAGTTCATGAATTACGGAAGAAATGCCCCTTTGCTTAGAGAGGGGCTTCCTCTTTTAGAGACACGTCAATTGTTAGCAGACTTTTTTCAGGCACCCAGTGCGGCTCAGATTACGTTTACGAATAACGCAACAACTTCCTTAAATCTTGCATTAGCGGGGATTTTACAACCTGGCGACCATGTAATTACGACTATGTTAGAACATCATGCAGTAGCCAGACCGCTTCACTTACTTGAGAAAGAACGAGGCATTTCAGTGACATATGTTGCTTGTCAAAAAACGGGTCTGTTAGATGTAGAAGATATTCAGCGAGCTTGGCGAACGAATACAAAAGCCTTGGTGATGACACACGCATCCAATGTCTTAGGCACCATTTTACCCATTGAAGAATGTTTTCAATGGGCTCAACAGAAAGGATTATTAACCGTTTTGGATGCGGCTCAAACGGCGGGCTTTCTACCAATAAAAATGACCCAGATGGCCATTGATGTGTTAGCCTTTACTGGACATAAAAGCTTATATGGATTAGTAGGTATTGGTGGGTTAGCTTTTAGTGAGCGAGGGGCTGAAGCGGTCAAACCACTGATGGCGGGCGGCACTGGTAGCCATTCTAATTCCTTTGATCAACCCTCTTTTTTACCAGATAAATTTGAAGCTGGTACGTTAAACAGTTTAGGTATTCTAAGCTTAAATAGTTCTATTAAAGAGTTGAATAAAATTGGTTTAGCAGCGATTCAAAAGCATGAACGAACCTTAATGCAGAATTTTTTAAATGGTTTATCAGGGTTACCTGTCACAATTTTAGGAACCAAGGACGTGGCACAAACTGTCCCTGTTGTTTCTATCACACTGTGGAATCAGGAAGAAACAATAGTGGCACAGCAACTAGCAGAACAATATGGCATTATGACGCGCGCAGGTTTGCATTGTGCACCATTAGCCCATCAAACAGCTGGGACTTTAGCAACTGGCACCTTACGTTTTAGCTTTGGTTGGCAGACAACGCCTGAAGAAATTACTTGGACAATTCACGCTTTACAAGAACTACTAATTTGAGAAGGAGCGGACAGCATGGATTTTTTATCACAATGTACATCAGGTGGCTGTGGGGCAAAAATTGAATCCCGTGTACTGAACCAATTGTTGCAACACTTACCCGAAACACCAGCAAATGAGCGGCTACTCGTCGGATTTGAACATGCCGACGACGCCGCTGTTTACCAAATAACGTCTGAAAAAGCTTTGATTTCAACGGTAGATTTTTTTTCACCAATGGTCAATGATCCGTTATCATTTGGAAAAATTGCGGTCGCTAATGCTTTAAGTGATGTCTATGCCATGGGCGGAACAGTCCTTTATGCGCTAAATCTTGTTTGTTTTCCACAAAAGATGTCAAAAGAATGGTTGGAACAAATGCTCTTGGGTGGCAGCTTAAAATTAAAGGAAGCGGGTGCTTTACTGGCGGGAGGCCATTCGATTTATGATCATGAACCCAAGTATGGTCTAGCGGTAACCGGAGAAGTTCATCCAGAAAATTTGTGGCATAATAATACGCCACAGGTGGGGGATGTCTTGATTTTAACTAAAGCATTAGGTGTAGGAATTATTCAAGCGGCTGTTCGGGGGCAATTGGCGAAGCAGACGGAACAAAAAATCGCACAAGATTCGATGGAACGTTTAAATAAATATGCCGCTGCGAATGCTCGATCCTACGCAGTACATGCTTGTACTGATGTGACTGGGTTTGGTCTATTAATTCATGCAAAAGAAATGGCTGATAATCAGGTAACATTACTGATTGATACAGAAGCATTACCAACCATTACAGGAGCGTTGGCCTACGCCGCAGAATGTTTAGTCACTGCAGCTGGGCAAAGAAACCGCCAAACAATCGGAACGACAATCGATTATTCAAAAATTTCTATGGAAATGCAAGAACTTTTGTTTGATCCACAAACTTCTGGCGGACTGTTAATTAGTGTCGCTGCTGACGAAGCGGCAGCCTGTTTAGCAGCTATTCAAAAAGAGGACCCTGTTGCCAAAATTATTGGCGAGGTTCTGCCAAAAGAACAACAAGCAGTAGTACTTTTATAGAGAGAAGGGCCAAATATGAAATTAGTAGATGCATTGGGGAAACCTTGCCCAATACCTGTGATTGAAACGAAAAAAGCTTTGGCGGAGTTAGGTTTAGCTGGAGGCACTATCGAGGTTTTAGTCGATAACGAAGTAGCTGTTGAAAATTTGAAAAAATTAGCTACTAAAAAACAGGCCACTTTGACTGCGAAGCAGATAGAAGCCACGGTTTTCTCTGTCAAAATTACGGTATCTGAAGAAGCGACTCAACAAACAAGTCAGTCAGCAACAGATTTAGTAATTACGATTGGCTCCGATCAATTAGGTACTGGAGACGAGCAGCTAGGACGACTATTAATGAAAAGTTATCTTCAATCATTATCAGAAGCAGAAACTGTTCCTACACAGCTATTATTCTTTAATCGAGGGGCGTTTTTAACGAATCAAGCAGCGAATACCTTAGCTGATTTGCAACAATTAGCGGAGAAGGGAACCACGATTCAAACGTGTGGGGCCTGTTTAGATTTTTATCATTTAACAGACACCTTAGCTATCGGCTCTATTACTAATATGTACGAAATTGTTGAAACAATGAATCAAGCGGCTAAAGTAATTACGCTTTAACAAAAAAAGAAGGTGAAAAGATGGAGTATTTGCTAACCTTTCCGAATACACATTATGCTGTTCTGGCAGAACAAGTACTGTTGGCAAGAAAGGTGGCTGTTCGCGTCTTTACTTTGCCACCATCATTGACGGATGGCTGTGGGATCGGTTTACTCATTAATGAAGCGGAAATAACTCACAGTGTATGTTTTTTAGAAGAAGCAAAAGTACGCGTAGCCTCTATTTTTTCTGTGAAAAATGACCTTGGGGAAAGGAGGTACCAACTGTGGAGTCCTTAAAAAAGTGTTTTGATTTACAAGGAAAGGAGATTGTGTCAATTGTTGGTAGTGGTGGGAAAACAAGCTTAATGTGGGCGCTAGCAAAAACATATCGAAAAGAAGCTGTTCTGGTTAGTACAACCACAAAAATTGGGTTTCCCCAACGTCAATTGTATGATTATTTTTATACAAACCATTTTGAAAAAATAACGCCGAATATCTGCGGAATCACTTTAGCAGGAACCGCTATCAACAACCAAACAAAACTAACGATGCCTGCAATGACCTCGTTTCAAACATTGTTTCAGCACTTCACGAAAGTTTTTTTAGAAGCGGATGGGTCCAAACAACGACCTTTGAAAGGCTGGTCCTCTTATGAACCCGTGATATTAAAAGAAACAACCACCACAATTGGTGTGCTTCCGATTTCTGTAATTGGTCAAAAGATAGATGAAACGACCATTCATCGGTTGCCGCTTTTTTTGGAATTAACCGATGCGCAACTACAAGAACCAATCACAGAAACATTGTTAGCTCAACTGATTGATCATCCAAAAGGATTGTTTAAAGAGAGCCAAGGCCAACGAATTTTATGTTTAAATCAAACCCATACGCGAAGAGAGTTCGTTCAAGCGATGAATGTCTGTCTTCAATTACCCAAAAGCTGTTTTGAAAAATTAGACAAGATTATTGCTTGCAATATGGAATTAGAGAAAGGACTTATTTTATGGGAGAAATCAGTCAAAACATCCAAGAAAAATTAGTGATTGTTCGCGGAGGGGGCGATCTAGCGACAGGTGTTATCCAAAAATTATGGCACGTTGGCTTTAAAATACTAGTATTAGAAACAGAATGTCCTCTGGCCATTCGGCGGACTGTTTCAGTTTGTGATGCTATTTTTCAGAAAGAACAAAGAGTGGAAGATTTGGTTGCTGTTCGAATTACTTCATTAAAGGATTGCGCGAAATGTTGGCAGCAAAATAAGCTGCCTGTTTTTGTCGATCAAACAGCAAGTGCTATTCAACAATTGAAACCACTGATTGTTATCGATGCGATTTTGGCTAAGAAAAATTTAGGTACGCATCGAGGAATGGCACCGATTACGATTGCTTTAGGACCAGGCTTTTCAGCACCGCAAGATGTCGATGTTGTGATTGAGACAATGCGTGGCCATAGGTTGGGACGTTTATACTTTGAAGGAACAGCTTTACCTAATACAGGTATTCCAGGTGAAATTGGCGGAAAAAGTGCGGAACGAGTTGTCCATGCCCCTGCTTCAGGACAAGTTACCCACCTTAAAAACATAGGGGATCTCGTGTTGAAAGGGGAAGCATTATTTTTAATCGATCAGGTTCCAGTTTATTCGCCTCTGACAGGGACTTTGAGAGGATTGATTTCAGAAAAGGTAACATGTTATCAAGGGTTGAAGTGTGCAGATGTGGATCCTCGACCAGTTGAGAAAGTCGATTGCTTGACGATCTCCGACAAAGCTCGTGCATTAGGGGGAGCGGTTTTAGAAGCAATTTTTATGATTGGAAGAAGGAAAAACGTTTTATAAAAAAGAACCTAAATAATATTTTTTTTACCTTAAAAATATTGTTAAAAAGGTTTGGAATGTGGTATAGTAAAGACGTAGTAAAAAATACTCTATCTCGAAAGGGGAAGAGTACATACTTAGTTAGATTAGTTTGTGAATAAAATCATTTGTAAAAGTTATTTTTTTAAGAATTAATGTAAGGGGTTACAATTGCATTTGAATGCATTGAAATATTTAGGAAAAAGAAAGGAAATGAATGAAGATGGCACTAGTAAAAATTGTTTATGCAAGTATGACTGGAAACACAGAAGAAATTTCCGAGATTTTGGAAGAACAGTTTCAAGAAGCTGGAGTTGAAGTAGAACGTGAAGAATGTTCAGAAGTTGATGTAGACTTCTTTGATGATGCAGATGCTTGTATTATCGCAACGTATACTTATGGTGATGGGGAACTGCCTTTTGAATTTGAAGATTTCTTTGATGAATTAACTGAGAAGGATTTAGCAGGTAAGCCATTTGGTGTTGTTGGCTCCGGTGATCGTGAATATGGTGAATTTTTCTGTAAATCAGCGCATGATTTTGTAGGAGCTTTTGAAAAAGCTGGTGCTAAAAAAGTAGCTGAAACAGTTGAAATTGAAAACAATGCAGAAGAAGAAGACATCGAAATGCTAAAAACATTTGTTAAAAGTGTCGCCACAACTTTATCTGATAGCGTTGCCTAAGGGTTTAAGAAAGTAGGAGTCAGAATGAAAAGGAACGATGAAGGTAGGTATTTCAATGTTTAATATTCTTCAATCGACTCAATTATCTAGTAATACATTTGATTTTTGGCTGGAAGCGCCAAGAATAGCGACACATGCCCAGGCTGGACAGTTTGTTATTTTAAGAATTGACGAAAAGGGAGAACGGATCCCCTTAACGATTGCGGAGACAAATCCACAAGCAGGCAGTATTCGAATTATTTTCCAAGTAATTGGTAAGACAACAGCTGCACTTTCCCAACTTAAAACTTCCGACTCTTTGTTAGATGTCACTGGACCTTTAGGTATGCCCACAGAAGTGAAGCAATATGGAACGGTGATGGTTGTCGGTGGCGGGGTTGGTATCGCGGCTATTTATCCAATTATCAAGGCTTTAAAAGAAGCAGGCAACCGAGTGATTACGATTTTGGGAGCACGAACAGCTGAGTTAGTTCTGTTACAAGAAGAATGCCGTCGTTATTCAGATGAGCTAATCATTACAACGGATGATGGTTCATTAGGTAAAAAGGGCTTAGTAACAGAAGCGATGGAAGAAGTTATTGCACGTGAATCTGTAGCGTGCAGTTGGGCGATTGGGCCCAGCATCATGATGAAATTTTGTACCTTGACAGCTGAAAAACATCAATTACCAATTTATGTTTCCTTGAATCCTATTATGATTGACGGAACAGGCATGTGTGGCGGTTGTCGGGTCACTGTTGATGGCACCATGAAATTTGCCTGTGTTGATGGACCTGAGTTTAAAGGCAATGAAGTAAATTGGGATGAATTCATTAATCGAATGAAGCAATATCAGGAAGAAGAAGCAGTTTGCTTTACAGATCGTTTGAAAGAGCAGGTGGAGAAAAATGGCTAGAAAAAGTCGTATAAAAACACCGATTGCGGAACAAGCACCTACTATCAGAAAGAATAATTTTGAAGAGGTTTGCTTAGGCTATACATTAGCAGAAGGGCAAGAAGAAGCGATTCGCTGTTTACAATGTAAAAATGCACCTTGTATTGCTAAATGCCCCGTGATGATTGATATTCCTGGATTTATTTTAGCTATTCGTGAAGGAAACATGGAACAAGCAGCCGATATTTTAAGTAAATATACGAATTTACCTGCTATTTGTGGACGCGTTTGTCCGCAAGAGAAACAATGTGAACAAGTTTGTAAATTAGGGAAAGCCAAAAACTTTGAACCAGTGGCAATTGGCAAATTAGAACGTTTAGTTGCCGATTGGGCATTAGAAAATCACATGTTTCCTAAAAAAACAGCGGAACCAACAAAAGGGAAAATCGCAGTGGTCGGTTCTGGTCCTTCTGGGTTAACAGTTGCGGGGGATTTGGCAAAGCTCGGCTACGAAGTAATTATTTTTGAAGCGCTTCATGAAGCTGGCGGCGTATTAACCTATGGCATACCTGAATTTCGATTACCGAAAAAAATTGTTAAACAAGAAATTGCGAGTATTGAAGCCTTAGGTGTAACAATAGAAACCAATGTGGTAGTAGGTAAAACGATTACGATGGAAGAAATAATGTCAGAGTTTGATGCCTGTTATCTATCGGTTGGTGCAGGGGCACCAAACTTTATGGGAATCCCAGGAACTAGTTTAAATGGGGTTTATTCTTCTAGTGAATTTTTAACACGAATCAATTTAATGCATAGCTATGAGTTTCCAGAATATGATACACCGATTAAACGTGCTAAAAATGTTGTTGTGATTGGCGGCGGGAATGTTGCAATGGATGCCGCTCGTTCAGCCAAACGATTAGGCGCTGAAAATGTGAACATTGTGTATCGTCGTTCGTTAGAAGAATTACCAGCAAGAATTGAAGAATACCACCATTCCCTTGAAGAAGGAATTAACTATTATTGGTTAACGAATCCAATTGCTTATTTAGATGACCAACAAGGAAATCTAGCTGGTGTTGAATGTATCAAAATGGTTTTAGGTGAACCAGATGTGTCTGGAAGACGACGGCCAGAACCGGTTCCAGACAGCACGTTTACCATTCCTGCTGATGCAGTAATCGAGGCAATTGGCCAAGGGGCAAATCGAGTCTTGTTATCAACATATCCAGAAATAGAACTAAACCAATGGGGTTACATTCAAGCTGATCCTAAAACAGGAGCAACCTCAATACCTGGCGTTTTTGCTGGGGGCGATATAGTCACAGGTGCTGCCACCGTTATTTTAGCGATGGGCGCTGGGAAAATCGCAGCTAATGCAATTGATCAGTATGTCAAAACACAAAAAACAACAGTCACAAGCAATGTTTAGGAAAGATAAAAGGTGAAAAAATGAAAAAAACAATGGATGGAAACACCGCAGCGGCTTATATTTCATATGCGTTTACAGAAGTTGCCGCTATTTATCCTATCACACCAAGTTCAACAATGGCTGAGTTGGTAGATGAATGGGCGGAAAGTGGTTTAAAAAATATTTATGGTCAAAAAGTTCAAGTTATTGAAATGCAATCAGAAGCTGGGGCAGCGGGAGTAGTTCATGGTTCGTTAAAAACAGGTGCGTTAACCACTACTTATACTGCTTCACAAGGTTTACTGTTGATGATTCCCAATATGTATAAAATCGCAGGAGAATTGCTGCCTTCTGTGTTCCACGTGGCGGCTCGGGCAGTAACGACAAGTGCGTTGAGTATTTTTGGTGACCATGGCGATGTGATGGCTACCCGCCAAACAGGTTTTTGTATGTTAGCAGAATCGAGTGTCCAAGAAGTAATGGATTTGTCGGCAGTTGCTCATTTAGCTAGCTTAGAAGGTAGTTTACCTTTTGTAAACTTTTTTGATGGTTTTAGAACGAGCCATGAACTACAAAAAATCGAAGTGATTGATTATGATGACCTGAAAGAAATGGTGAATCAGGAAGCTGTAACTCGTTTTAGAATGGGAGGCATGAATCCTAATCATCCCACTGTTTCAGGGACCGCTCAAAATCCTGACATTCATTTTCAACAAAGAGAAACAGTCAATAAAAATTACGAAGAAATGCCAAAAATTGTTCAAAAATACATGAAAAAAATTAACAATCTTCGTGGAACAACGTATGATTTAACCGATTATTACGGGGTTGAAGATGCAACAGAAGTCATTATTTCAATGGGGTCGGCTTCGCCAGTAATCAAACAAACAGTCGACTATCTCAATCAACAAGGACGCAAAGTTGGTTTTATCAATATTCATTTATATCGTCCATTTCCTACCGAAAACCTTCTTGAAAAATTACCAGCTACAGTAGAAAAGGTTGCGGTTTTAGATCGAACAAAAGAATCAGGAGCCGAAGGGGAACCGTTATTGCTAGATGTTCAAAGCGCTCTTTATCAACATGAAAATCGACCAATTGTGATTGGTGGACGTTATGGGTTAGGCTCTAAAGACGTAGCGCCTAATCAAATTAAAGCGGTCTATGATCATTTGTTATTGCCATTTAAAGAATTAAAACAACGTTTTACGGTAGGGATCGTTGATGATGTAACCTATCAATCATTGCCAGAAGAACCTACTTTAGATTTAACGCCAGATACTACCTTCCAAGCAAAATTTTGGGGCTTTGGTTCTGACGGAACTGTGGGAGCAAACAAGCAAGCGATTAAAATTATCGGAGATCATACCGACCTTTATGCACAAGCTTACTTTAGTTATGATTCTAAAAAATCAGGCGGTTTAACCGTTTCGCATCTGCGTTTTGGTAAAGAGCCAATTACTTCCACGTATTTAATTGAACAAGCAGATTTCATCGCTTGTCATAATGCTTCCTATTTGCATAAATACGACCTGTTAAAAGGCTTAAAAGATGGCGGAACGTTTTTACTGAATACTATTTGGGATCAAGAAAAGGTTCACCGTTTATTACCGGCTAAGTTAAAAAAATATATTGGGGAGCACCAAATCAAATTTTACATTATCAATGCGGTTGAGTTAGCTCGCAAAGTAGGCTTAGGTCGTCGGATCAATACAGTGATGTCTACTGCCTTTTTTGAAGTAACAGATATTTTAACGAAAGAGCAATATTTACCGTTACTTAAAGAAGAAGTGAAAAAGACTTATGGAAAAAAATCAATGGAAATTGTTGAAAAAAATTACCAAGCGATTGATGCTACCTTTGAATCGCTGCAAGAAATTGTAGTTCCAGAAGATTGGGCAACCATTGTTTTAGAGCCAGAAAATCAAGAGTCGGAAGTTCCAGCTTTTGTGACAAATATTTTAGAACCGATCAATCGTCAAGAAGGGGATCAGCTGACCGTTTCAGATTTGATTGAAAACGGAATGAAGGGCGGTGCCATTCCAATGGGCACTGCGGCTTATGAAAAACGTGGCATTGCGTTAGAAGTGCCTGAGTGGCAAATGGATAAGTGTACGATGTGTAATGAATGTGCCTTTGTTTGTCCACATGCGGCTATTCGACCATTTTTAGCGGATGAAGAAGAACTGAAAGAAGCACCTGCAGGTTTTGCCATGCGCGAAATGCGTGGCACAGATGGATTGATGTATCGTATCCAAGTTTCTTTAGAAGATTGTACAGGTTGTGGTCTTTGTGTTCAGGCTTGCCCTGTGAAAGACAAGGCGATTTTAATGAAACCTTATGAAACTCAGAAAGAGCAAGCGATGAATTGGGCCTTTGCGATGACTCTTAAACAAAAAGCCAACCCAGTCAAAAAACTTTCTGTTAAAGGTTCCCAATTTAACCAGCCATTGATGGAATTTTCAGGTGCTTGTGAAGGCTGTGGCGAAACACCTTATATTAAGTTGTTGACGCAATTATTTGGTGATCGAATGATGATTGCTAACGCAACAGGCTGTTCATCAATTTGGGGTGGTTCGTCACCGGTGACGCCTTATACAACGAACGAATGTGGCCAAGGACCAGCTTGGAGTAATTCGCTGTTTGAAGATAATGCTGAATATGGTTATGGTATGTATATTGCCAATCGAACGAAACGTCAACATTTAGCTAGTCTGGTTGAAGAAAGTCTTGCTAAAAATGTCGGATCAGATTCACTTCAAGCCTTGTTAAATGATTGGCTGGAACACATGGCTGAAGGGGAAGGAACACAACAGCGAGCAACCAAACTAGCGGCGGCATTAAGTGAAGAAGCCGATGAAGATCCACTTTTAACAAAAATTTACGAACAAAAAGATTTACTAGTGAAAACGAGTCAATGGATTGTCGGCGGCGATGGTTGGGCCTATGATATCGGGTTTAGCGGCATCGATCATGTTCTTGCCAGTGGGGAAGATGTTAATATTTTTGTTATGGATAACGAAGTGTATGCCAACACAGGTGGGCAAACATCTAAAGCTACACCAGCTTCAGCCATTGCCAAATTCTCAGCGGGTGGGAAACATACCTCTAAAAAAGATTTAGGGATGATGGCAATCACTTATGGGAATGTCTACGTTGCACAAGTAGCTTTAGGCGCAAACTCAATGCAAACGATTAAAGCAATTGACGAAGCGGAGCGGTACCCAGGCCCATCAATTATCATCGGTTATACTCCATGTATTAATCACGGGGTCAAAGGCGGAATGGTTCGGACGTTAGATCAAGCCAAAGAAGCCGTTGAATCTGGCTATTGGCCACTTTATCGCTATAATCCAGAGTTAGTTAAGAAAGGCAAAGATCCGATGGTCATTGACTACAAGAAAACAGATTTTGACAAAATGCGTGATTTCCTTGAAAAACAAACACGTTACTCTGCGTTGCATACAATTAAACAGAATCAAGAAGTAGTCGAACATTTACTTGATAAAACTAAAGAAGATGCAATTGAACGCTCTGAAAGTTATAACAAACTAGTCACACATATGAAAAAATAAAAAAACAAAGCCTCTTACTTGAGAGGCTTTGTTTTTTTATCCAATAATAATTTTTTCTGAAGGGTATTCGTAGCCTAAGTCACGTGTTTCTTTTGGTACAAAAATCATTAAGGTATAAAGCATACCAATACGTCCAATAAACATTAATAAGGCAATCATTAATTTACCTACTGTTGTTAAATCGTCTGTAATGCCCAAAGAAAGACCGGTTGTCCCAAAGGCAGAAGCGACTTCCACAATGATTGAAATCAAGGGCAGATTTTCAGTTGCTGACAAAAAGACGACAGCGAAAAAGCACATAATCAAAGACAACATGAAGACGACAATCGATTTTTTGACATCATCGTCATCTATTTTACGGCTAAAGACGCTAATATCATCTTCACTTTTTAAAAAGGCTAACAAATACAAGCCAATAATCGCAACAGTCGTTGTTCGAACACCACCACCAACAGAGCTAGGACTACAACCAATAAACATTAACACAGAGAAAATAATCAATGTTGTAATTTGGAAGTCCCCTAAATCATTAATTTGGAGGCCAGCGTTTCGTGTAGTCATCGAATAAAACATCGAACTTACCCAACGGCCACTTTCATTCATTGTCAAAAATAGGTGATCTTTTTCTAATAAGTAAATCAAAATAGTCCCACCAATAAACAGAACAATAAACGCTAGCAAAGCAATTTTACTAAACAATGAAAAGCGGAAAGGCAAGCCTCGTTTCTTCTTGCGAAAGTTCTTTTTCTTAAAATGTAACCACTCATGAATTTCCAGTAAAACGGGAAATCCAATTCCGCCGATAAAAATTAAGAACATAATTGCCAGTAAAAAGAGATAATCATGAGCAAAAGGGATAATTGAATCACCTGAAATATCAAAGCCTGAATTAGTCACTGCAGAAATAGCTTGATAAAAGCCATAAAATATCGCATCTCGCCAGTTCGTATAATAACCACTTATATAAAAATAAATCGAAAAGAGCGAGCCGAAGATTACTTGGAACCAAATTAAAATCAAAAAAGTAGTGCGGATCAGTCGAACAATTCCGCTCAGTCGCGGCTGATTCATGTCAGTCATAATTAACTGACGTTGCTTTAATGTGATTCGCCGTTTTGATAAAATAAAAAAGACCGTTGAAATCATCATAATCCCTAAGCCACCAACTTGGAAAAGAACCTCCAATAAGACGATCCCACGATCATTAAAAACCGAATTAATATCGACTGTGGTGAGTCCAGTAACACTGACTGTACTGATTGCTAAGAAAAATAAATCAATAAAAGGAACATGCGAGTCAGGTTCTCTGAAAATAGGGAGGCAAAACAATAAATAAGAAATAACCGTCATTAATATGTAATAAGCGACGATGATTTGAATAGATGAAAAATTTTTGCGAATAAATCGATCGCTTTTTCGCTGTGCCAGCCACAGCAAACGTGTATGGTTCACTAGATAACCTCCCAATTCTAATTAAACTAAGTATACCAAAACTTTTCGCCTCAAACGAATAATTCTGCCAGAAAATCCTTGAAATGACAAATAAAAATAAGAAATTCGTTAGAAATAATTGGAAAACATCCACAAACAAGCGAGAACATGATATTTTATGAAAGAATAGAAAAATAGGTTGTTCCCCAAACAACTTATTGCTAATTGGTCAGTTTGTCTAACGATACAACTTTAAAAAGTAGTGGTAGCTTTTTTATTTCGGTTGATATGTGAATGTGTTCACTTTATGTAACAAACTGTTATTTTTATTCAAATGAAAAATAAGAAATTGTGTTGGTAGAAATCAATAGTTTATAAGGTGGGAAAACAATGAAAAAAGTGTTAATGGGAGTTCTTTCCCTAGGGTTATTATTAGGTGCAGCAACAGGTTGTACAAGCGATCAAGAAAAAGCCGCTGGTAAAACAAAAGCATCTTCTGAAAAAACAGAAGCAACATCTGGTGCCTCTGCTAATGGTTATACAGATCCAAGTGAACTAAAAGACAGTTATGATGTTGTTATTGTTGGTTCAGGTGGTGCGGGGATGACCGCTGCATTACAAGCCAAAGAAGCTGGCATGAATCCAGTTATTTTAGAAAAAATGCCTGTTGCAGGTGGGAATACAATTAAATCGTCTTCAGGAATGAATGCTTCACAAACAAAATTCCAAGAAAAAGAAGGCATTAAAGATAGCAACGATAAATTCTTTGAAGAAACACTAAAAGGCGGTAAAGGAACCAACGATCAAGAATTACTACGTTATTTTGTTGATCATTCAGCTGAAGCAATTGATTGGTTAGATACAAAAGGAATTACATTGAGCAATTTAACGATTACAGGTGGAATGAGCGAAAAACGCACACACCGTCCTGCTGACGGATCAGCAATTGGGGGCTATCTAGTTGACGGTTTAGTACGT
Organism: Enterococcus sp. AZ011; assembly: GCF_050548355.1. Lineage (NCBI taxonomy): Bacteria > Bacillati > Bacillota > Bacilli > Lactobacillales > Enterococcaceae > Enterococcus > Enterococcus sp. AZ011. The sequence goes on along the minus strand of NZ_CP172959.1, from coordinate 2,062,475 downwards.
AACGTTCGCGAAGAAAAAATTCCATTGTTTGTTGATGCTGACGTCACAGACTTAGTTGAAGAAAACGGTCAAATCGATGGCGTAAAAGTGAAAATGAAAGATGATAAAGAAAAAACAGTTAAAGCAAAAGCAGTCGTTGTCACAACAGGTGGTTTCGGTGCCAACGAAAAATTAATTACACAATACAAACCAGAATTGAAAAACTATGTTACAACGAACCAAGAAGGAACAACAGGTGACGGCATCCAAATGATTCAAAAAGTTGGCGGTGCGTTAGTAGATATGAAAGAAATTCAAATTCACCCAACTGTTCAACAAAGCGATGCTTTCTTAATTGGTGAAGCAGTTCGTGGAGAAGGCGCAATCTTGGCTTCTCAAAAAGGAGAACGTTTTGTTAATGAGTTAGATACACGCGACAAAGTTTCCGCAGCAATCAATGCCTTACCAGAAAAATCAGCTTATTTAGTCTTTGACCAAGGCGTACGCGACCGTGCAAAAGCCATTGATTTCTATGATCAAAAAGGCTTCGTGGAAAAAGGTGAAACGATTGAAGAATTAGCTGAAAAAATTGGCATGCCTGCCGATACATTGAAAGCAACGATTGATACTTGGAACCAAGATGTTAATGCCAAAGATGACAAACAATTTGGCCGGACAACTGGCATGGAAGCTGACTTAAGCACAGCGCCTTACTACGCAATTAAAATTGCCCCAGGGATTCACCACACAATGGGTGGCGTGAAAATCAACACGAAAACAGAAGTTTTACGTGAAGATGGCACACCAATTAAAGGTCTATATGCTGCTGGTGAATTAACAGGTGGCTTACATGGTCAAAACCGTATCGGAGGCAATGCCATCGCCGATATTATCATTTATGGTCGTCAAGCAGGTACGCAATCAGCAGAATTTGCCTCTGCTCAAAAATAACTAGCATTAAAAAGTCTGAAATTGTAGTCAAATAACTACAATTTCGGGCTTTTTTATTGCATACTAGCAGGATCATTAGTTGGAGCATAAAAAGCCCTGCTAAAATGACTTTGGCGTAGATTCTGTTTTTTTCAGAAAAATGCACGACCATTTTAGCTAAAAATACTGCTTTTTTGCTGAAAATATAGTAAAATACGTAAGGAACTAACGGAAAGGTGTAGTGAACATGGCTCAATTATTTTTCAAGTATGGCGCAATGAACAGTGGTAAAACCATTGAAATCTTAAAAGTAGCACACAATTACGAAGAACAAGACAAACCAGTTGTTTTGATGACCAGTGGACTAGATACACGTGATGGTGTCGGGAAAGTATCCAGTCGCATCGGATTACGCAGAGATGCTATTCCAATTTTTGAAGAAACCAATGTCTTTGACTTGATTAATGATTTGTCTTACAAACCTTTTTGCGTATTAGTCGATGAATGTCAATTTTTAAACAAGCATCATGTCATTGAATTTGCACGAATTGTTGACGAATTAGATATTCCAGTAATGGCATTTGGGCTAAAGAATGATTTTAGAAATGAATTATTTGAAGGCTCAAAGTATTTACTTTTATATGCAGACAAATTAGAAGAATTAAAAACGATTTGCTGGTTCTGTCATAAAAAAGCAACTATGAACTTGCACTATATTGATGGCAAACCCGTTTATGAAGGGGATCAAGTCCAAATTGGTGGGAATGAAGCCTACTATCCTGTTTGTCGCAAACATTATTTTCATCCAAAAACAGTGAATGAAGAACAGTAAGGAGAGACACTATGTACGATCAATTACAATCTATTGAAGATCGCTATGAGGAATTGGGCGAATTATTAAGTGACCCAGCAGTCATTAGTGATACAAAACGTTTCATGGAATTATCGAAGGAAGAAGCTAATACACGTGAGACGGTTGAGGTTTATCGCCGATATAAACAAGTTGTTGAAGGGATTAGCGATGCCGAAGAACTTTTAAGTGAAAACTTAGATGCGGAAATGGCCGAAATGGCGAAAGAAGAACTTTCTGATTTGAAAAAAGAAAAAGAAGTGTTAGAAGACCGCATTAAAATTTTATTATTACCAAAAGACCCAAATGATGATAAAAATATCATCATGGAAATCCGTGGTGCAGCCGGTGGCGATGAAGCCGCACTTTTTGCTGGCGACTTATTTAATATGTACCAGAAATATGCAGAAGCACAAGGGTGGAAAGTGGAAGTTTTAGAAGCGAACGTCACTGGAATCGGTGGATATAAAGAAGTAATTATGATGATTTCAGGAGATAACGTCTTTTCAAAATTAAAATATGAAAGTGGCGCTCACCGCGTGCAACGAGTTCCTTCAACAGAATCACAAGGACGGATTCATACATCGACAGCAACCGTTGTAGTTATGCCAGAAGCCGAAGAAGTCGAAATCGAATTAGCTGATAAAGATATCCGTGTCGATATTTATCATGCAAGTGGCGCTGGTGGACAGCACGTCAATAAAACCGCTTCGGCTGTTCGTTTAACCCATTTACCAACAGGAATCGTGGTCGCAATGCAAGATGAACGTTCACAGCTAAAAAACCGTGAAAAAGCAATGAAAGTTTTGCGTGCTCGTGTGTATGACCAAATTCAACAAGAAGCACAAAGTGAATATGATGCTAACCGTAAATCGGCGGTGGGGACCGGAGATCGTTCAGAACGAATCAGAACGTATAACTTCCCACAAAATCGAGTAACGGATCATCGTATTGGTTTAACCATCCAAAAACTAGACCAGATTCTTGCTGGTAAATTAGATGAAATCATTGATGCATTAGTCTTATATGATCAAACATCGAAATTAGAAGAGATGCAAAATGGCTAAACGTTACTTTGAAGTCCTTAACTGGGCTTCTTCTTTTTTAGAGGCGCAAGGCAAAGAAGGCTATGCTATTCACTATGTTTTTTTAGAACGTAAAGGTTGGGATAAAACGCAGTGGCTCCTGCATATGCAAGAAGAAATGCCTAAAGAAGAAGAGGAACAATTAAAAACGGATTTAGCCCAATTATTGACAGATTACCCAGCACAATATTTACTAGGACAAGCTGAATTTTATGGACATTCCTTTATTGTTAATGAACATACTTTGATTCCTAGGCCAGAAACAGAAGAATTAGTCGAGCGTTGCTTAAAAGCCAACCCAGATACTCCTTTGACGGTCGTGGATGTCGGAACAGGGACAGGTGTCATTGCGATTAGCTTGAAACTGGCACGGCCCAACTGGCGAGTTATTGCCATTGATCTTTCAGAGGAAGCGTTGACTGTCGCTAAACAAAACGCGAAAGTATTAGGTGCTGACATCGAATTTTATCATGGGAATGGCTTACAGCCAGTTGCTTCTGAAAAAATTGATCTGCTTATTTCTAATCCGCCCTATATTAGTGAACAAGAATGGCATTTAATGGATGCAAGTGTCCGAACGTATGAACCTAAAACCGCTTTATTCGCTGAAAATAACGGTTTGGCTTTATACCAACAATTAATTCATGAAAGTCAAACGATGCTTAAAGCAGACGGTAAAATTTATTTTGAAATAGGGTTTCAACAAGGCGCGGCCCTCCAAGAATTATTGAGCGCCGCCTATCCACAAAAAACAATTAAAATTGAAAAAGATTTATCTGGCAACGATCGCCTCGCGATAGCCGAGTAACTAAGGTTCTTCGTCGCCACTTTTCTAGAAGGAGCGATTTGCAATGGAAACAAAAAAATTAACCAAACAAGAAATAGCCCAAGCAGCAGCAGCCATTCAAGCAGGCGAGCTAGTGGCTTTTCCAACAGAAACTGTTTATGGCTTAGGTGCCGATGCCTTAAATGAAGCGGCAGTAAAAAAAGTTTACCAAGTAAAAGGCCGCCCCAGTGATAATCCATTGATTGTTCATGTGAACAACGTTGAGATGGTCAAAAAATACGTGGCGACCTTACCAGAAGTCGCTACAAAATTGGTGTCTGCCTTTTGGCCGGGACCATTAACTTTAATTTTTAATGTGCCTAGCGATACATTTTCTAAAACAGTAACAGGTGGTTTAGAGACAGTCGCTTTTCGTATGCCAGATAACCAAGCGACCTTAGCTTTGATTGAACAAGCCAATGTTCCATTGGTCGGACCAAGTGCGAACACTTCTGGTAAGCCTAGTCCAACATCTGCAGAGCATGTTTATCATGATTTGCAGGGGAAAATTGCTGCCATATTAGATGATGGCCCAACGCAGATTGGGGTGGAGTCAACGGTCTTAGATTTAACGGCGGAAGATGGTGTGCCAGTTATTTTACGACCAGGAGCAATTACCAAAGAGCAGTTGGAAAGCATTATTCCTCAAGTGAAAATCGATACACATTTGATTAGTGAAACTGCAGCACCCAAAGCGCCAGGGATGAAATACAAACACTATTCTCCTGATGCGGAAGTTTGGATTATAAGCGGTCAAACAGCAGAATGGCAAGCGGCGATTCAGCAAGCAACAGAACAACAGGAAAAAATCGGCTTATTTTTAAGTGATAAACAGGCAGCACAACTAGATACAGAAAATGTATTTGTTTATTCTTATGGTGCAGAAACGGTTGAAAATGCCACAAAAGAACTATTTGCAGGGTTAAGAGCGTTAGATGAGCAAGGAGCTACCACGATTTTTGCGCAAGGATTTGCAGAAACTGGTTTAGGCACTGCTTACATGAATCGCTTGAAAAAATCAGCTAATCAAAAATTTTTTGAAAAATAAGAGGTATTTGTAACGAAGCTGACACAGAAGTATGATACAATCAGACAAAAGAAAACAAAATGGAGTGTTGTTTGAATGGATTACAAAACGTATGACCCAGATTTATGGAATGCAATTGCAAGAGAAGAAGAGCGCCAAGAAAATAACTTGGAACTAATCGCATCTGAGAATGTTGTGTCAAAAGCAGTTATGGCTGCCCAAGGAAGTATTTTAACGAATAAATACGCAGAAGGTTACCCTGGCAAACGGTACTATGGTGGTTGTGAATTTATCGATATCGTAGAAAATTTAGCTATCGATCGTGCCAAAGAATTATTTGGTGCAAAATTCGCGAATGTACAAGCCCATTCAGGTTCTCAAGCCAATACAGCGGCATACCTTTCATTGGTTGAACCAGGTGATACCATTTTGGGGATGGATTTATCAGCTGGTGGTCACTTAACACATGGTTCGCCCGTTAACTTTAGTGGCAAAACCTATAATTTTGTCAGTTATGGAGTGGATCCTTCAACAGAAGTAATCGATTACGATGTCGTGCGAATTTTAGCAAGAGAACATCGTCCAAAACTAATCGTTGCAGGCGCAAGTGCGTATTCACGAACGATTGACTTCAAACGTTTCCGTGAAATCGCTGATGAAGTAGATGCCAAGTTAATGGTTGATATGGCGCATATTGCAGGCTTGGTAGCTTCAGGGTTGCACCCAAATCCAGTTCCGTATGCTGATATCGTAACAAGTACGACCCATAAAACATTGCGTGGTCCTCGTGGCGGTTTAATTTTGACAAATAGCGAAGAATTGGCGAAAAAAGTAAATAGTAGTATTTTCCCAGGCATTCAAGGTGGCCCGTTGGAACATGTGATTGCCGGAAAAGCCGCAGCTTTTAAAGAAGCATTGGATCCAAGTTTTGCTGAATATAGTCAGCAAGTGATTGCAAATGCGCAAGCGATGACGAAAGTTTTCAATCAAGCGCCAGAAGCTCGTTTAATTAGTGGGGCAACAGACAACCACTTATTACTGATTGAAGTGACAGGTTTTGGTTTAAATGGAAAAGAAGCAGAAGCTATTTTAGATAGTGTAAATATTACTGTCAATAAAAATTCAATTCCGTTTGAACAATTAAGTCCATTTAAAACAAGTGGTATCCGTATTGGAACGCCTGCGATTACTTCACGTGGTTTTAAAGAAGAAGATGCGGTAGAAGTTGCTAAATTAATCGTTCAAGTCTTAAAAGATCCAGAAAATACAGCAGTTCATGATGAAGTCAAAGCAGCTGTAGCAGCGCTAACTAAAAAATATCCATTATATAACTAACATCAGGGATAGCTGAAGCGCGATTCTCTGTACAAATAAGAGTCGGAGCTTAGGATTTAAGGAATTCAACTTGTGTCCTAGGCTCTTTTGTTTTACAATAAGAAAGAATAAAATAATGAAGGAGAATAGATATGGGAAAATTTCAAGTAATTGATCATCCGCTAATTCAACACAAACTAACAATGATTCGCGAAAAGAACTGTGGGACAAAGGTTTTCCGCGAAGTTGTCAACGAAATTGCTATGTTAATGGCTTATGAAGTATCACGGGATATGCCTTTAGAGGATGTTGTCATCGAAACACCGATGGGTAAATCAACACAAAAAACACTTTCAGGGAAAAAAGTAGCAATCATTCCTATTTTACGTGCCGGCATTGGCATGGTTGATGGGATTTTAGAATTAATTCCAGCAGCGAAAGTTGGACACGTTGGACTTTACCGTGATGAAGAAACGTTGCAACCACATGAATACTTCGTGAAATTACCTGAAGACATTGCAAGTCGTCAATTATTTGTTGTTGACCCAATGCTAGCAACAGGTGGTTCCGCAATTATGGCCATCGATTCATTAAAAGAACGTGGTGCTAGCAACATTAAATTTGTATGTCTAGTGGCCGTTCCAGAAGGTGTGAAAGCTTTACAAGAAGCGCACCCAGATGTAGATATTTATACAGCAGCTTTAGATGAGCGCTTAAACGAAGACGGCTATATCGTTCCTGGTTTAGGGGATGCTGGTGACCGTTTATTCGGAACAAAATAATAACAAAAAACCGTTAGATAACCGATTATGGTTACTAACGGTTTTCTTTTGCTTAAAGAACTTTTCTAGGTGTATAATAAAAAATAAAAAAACAAAGGAGGAGCTATGAAAAAGAATAAAAAAGTCTTACACGCTATCGCTGTGATTGCTAGTGTGATGTCAGTTTTGATGTATGTTTCATATATTCCACAAATTTATGGAAATTTACATGGGGAAAAAGGCAATCCGACGCAACCATTAGTGGCAATGATTAATTGTATTTTTTGGACGATTCATGGGTTATATGGAGACGATGGAGAAACACGAGATAAGTCCATTATTTTTGCTAATGTTCCCGGAATTATTTTTGGTTTTTTTGCTTTTATTACAGCATTATAGTTTCCGACGAATTGGAAAGTATTCCAATTCTGTACATAAAAAAGAGCGGGGGAAATTTCCCACGCTTGAAGAATTAAATCTTTTTCAATTGTTTGTAATTAATAACAATCACACCATTGCTATGCACCATTAAGTGATTGTTTTTTTGCGTTTCGTCAATTTCGACGACAGCGGCATTTTTTAATTGTTTCGTAACAACGCCTGTTTGTGGCTGTCCGTGAACAAGAAAAGTAACATGGGTGTCAACGGCGAAATCCTTACCAGCATCCGATGGAACAACAGGAGTAACCATACCATTAAAATTTGACATACAAAAAACCATCCTTTCTTGATATCTCTATTATACCACATTTTCAGAAAAAAGTTTGTAAAGTCGCTATTTGGCTTATTTTAAAGAGATTTTGTATAAATAAATAACAAACAGACTTTACAAATAAAGTAGAAAGTCCTATAATAGATTTGTTTCAGGCCAGCTTAGCTCAGTTGGTAGAGCAACGCACTCGTAACGCGTAGGTCACAGGTTCGATCCCTGCAGCTGGCATCTAAAAAACAGACAGGCACTACCATCTGGTAGTGCCTGTCTGTTTTTTTAGATGAAATTTTGGATTAGTGCAAATGAAGCAATGCCTACCAGTACAATAATCAATAAGTTTTTAGAGAGTATTGCGGCTAAAATGGTAGGAAATGAAGCGAATAAATAAGGAAGATTGAGGCTTGGTAAATGCCCTATTCTTTGTTCAAATAAGCTACTAAACCATAAGGCGGACATAATCACAATGGGAACAAAACTTAGATATTCTAATAATTTCTGCGGCAGACTGATTTTTTTTAAAAGTAAAAATGGCAGTATTCTTGAAAGCCAGGTTGCAACGGTACAGCCTAAAATTGTTAAAAAGAGATACTCAGAAGAAGGCATGTTTTATCATCACTCCTATTCCACAACCGATTAACGTGACAACTAAGACAATTAAATTACTGGGAATAAAAATTAGACCAATAGACATCAACCCAAAAGTAATCAGGACCATGATGAGTTGTAAAGCAATTTTCATGGAACGATCACTAATTATCTGCAGATAGAGTAAACCAATGAACATAGCCACGACCGCAAACTCAAGACCTAATGCTTGAGGATTTGCAATAAAGCGCCCTAGATAGGCACCGATGATCGTCGAAAAAAACCAAGTCGCATAGGAAATCAAATTGGCAGCATTAAACCACTCAAAACTTAAACGTCCTTTGGTGTGGTTTAATTTATTCATTCCTAGTGCAAAACTTTCATCCGTCAGTAAGGTTCCCAACCAGAGATTTTTACCGAGAGATTCGGCTTTAAAGTAAGGCGCAATGGTCATTCCCATAAGAATCATACGCGCATTTACTAAGAAAGTCGCTAACACAATAGATAAGATAGGGCTGCCACCAGTCAACATACTAACTGTTACAAACTGAGCAGATCCTGCAAAAATAAAAAACGACATCGCACTAACAATAAGAGGGGAAAAACCTGCTGCTTGTCCTACGATACCAAAAGCAATGCCAATACCAATATAGCCAAAAACCGTTGGCAAGGCTTCACGAATGCCAGTGCGTGCATCTAATTGGTGGTTCATTCTCTTTTTTTCCTTCTTTCTGTATAAAATTTAAACACGTGTGTCTGAAAATCTAGACCTTCGATAATGAGACACAACGAGCGAATGAGCGTTTTCATTATTAACCACTCCTTTTGAACAACTAAGATATATATTGTATAATACAATAAAGAATACTTTTGTTCAATATATTAAACTTTTAGATAATAAAAAGAAACAGAAGGAGCAACTATTTTGGAGATTAATACAATTATTGGCAATAATTTAAAAAAAATTAGACAAGAAAAAAAACTTACGTTAGATGAACTAGCTGGGATAACCGGAGTGAGTAAAGGGATGCTTTCGCAGATTGAAAAAGGAACCACCAATCCTACCATAAATACAATTTGGAAAATAAGTAATGGACTCAATGTTCCATATACGTATTTATTAGAAGGTGACTATGTTAAAGAAAATCCCGTGGTAAAAAAAACTGAGACGGTAACACAACATTCTGAAGATCACTCCTATCGAGTCTTTAATTACTACTCAGACAACCAGGAAAGAAACTTTGAACTCTTTCAGTTTGAATTAGATCCAGGGAAAAAGTATCAAGCTGTTGGGCATTCAAAACGTTCGACAGAATATGTCATGGTTATTCAAGGAACATTAGCTATTGAAGTGGGCGGTCAGAGATACCTTCTTCCAAAAGACGCCGCTATGTATTTTGATGCTAATCAAGTACACACGTATATAAATGACGGAACAGAGAAAGTCCAAGCAGTCGTCATTAACTATTATACGTAATAGTGGAAAATAGACATTAGGAAATTGCTACATCTGTTATTTTATGGACAAAAAAAGTAAACAATGCTACCCTAAAAATAATAGAAAATGAAAGATAAAAGAAGAGGTCAAAATGAATAAAAAAATTGAAAGTCTTGGTAATACAGCATTAAGTTTACTAAGTAATACGATTATTGTTGTGCCTTATTTACTTTACATTCAATTGAGTGATGGACACAACCTTCTAACAATTTTACCATTTGTCTTATTTTATACATTGCGTATGACAGGCATTTTTCTGGTTCGAGGAATTAATTTGTCTTTAACTAGTCTAGGTCTACTAAAGATTTCTCTATTGTTAGGCTTGGCAGGCTCCTTAATTGGGATCGCCGGCGCTTATTCTTTCCCACTTTATAGTATTTCAGGAATGTTATTAGGACTTAGTGGGGCGTTGTTGCCACCAAGTAATCAAACAATTCGCTTTTTCTTGAAAGAAGAAGGTCAAAAAATCAGTCATAGTAATCTTTTAACGACAGTCTTATTGACCGCTGTTTTATTTGGCGCTTTATTTTTTAAAGCGACTGAGATTGGACTGGCGTTATTGGTGTACGCGCTCTATTTTCTGGTTGCTTTAGTAGCAATCAAGAGCTATCCTGTTTCATTAAACGAGCTAGAAGAAGAATCAGCAGAAGTTTCACGAAAAGAATTAATTCTGTTTGTTATCTTTTTTGTGTTATTACTTTTATTAAGAAGTGGTCGCTTATTAACGAATGCGGTGGAATTTGATTATGCGATTGTTGGCGCCTGCTGTTTCTTTGTGGTGGCTGTCCTTTTCGTTAGTCATTATGGCAAACGCGGTGCGTATAAAGTATCATTAGAAATGAATCTTGCGACCTTGATTAACGGGATTGTCGGGAACTATTTATTTTTATTTGGTTCCATTTATGTTGCAGGGGTTTACGGCAGAGCTCATATGGGCATCTATCTCTATTTACCTTATGTTTTAGGGATGATTTTTGCAATGATTGTAGCTAGTAAAACGAAACAATGGTCAAACAACATACCAATGATTGGTCTGGCGGGAAGTTTGGGAATATTACTTCTTACCTCGTGGACTATTTTAGGCCTGTTTCTCTTGAGTTTTTTCAAAAGCACATTGAATAGCTTTTTAGCTAGGCGATATTATCAAGAGACAGATTTGCCAAAAGATAGCCGCATCCTTATCAAATATACAACACAAACAAAAGGGAGTTTATTCCATCAATTTATTTTGATGGCGCTTATGTTAGTCACTGTAGTAGGCAAAGGTGGCACGACACAATTTTTATTAGAATTGACTGGCGGCAAAGGTATTTCAACGCAAACAAGTCAATTTTTAACTTTCATTAAAAATAGTAACTCGCTCTTAGTGTTATTGTTTATTGCAGTTTATTTCGTGGTCGTTTTTCGTCAAAAGAAACGATAATTTACAAATATTAATAAAAAAATACTTGGAAAAACAGTGATTGTGGCTGATTTTCCAAGTATTTTTTTATGAAAAGCTGTTTTTTTTTTTCGAAGATTCAAAAAAAATTAATCAATTGTTTCATTTTTAACAAGCTATTATTAGGTTATATGAATTTTATTGAAAGGGGATTAGTATGAAGAAAAAAACTTTTTCTTTTGTGATGTTGAGTATACTTCTCGCACAAAATTTCGGGTTTGCCGCAAATGCCTATGCTGTAACAACGACAGAAGCACAAACAGAGACCACTGATACAGTAAAAAAAGAGGCAGAGTTATCGAACTCAACACCATCTTTACCTTTAGCAACAACGACTACTTCAGAAATGAATCAACCAACTGCAACAACTGAATCGCAAACCACAGAGGCGAGCACAACAGCTTCCAGTGATGCTGCTACACCATCTGAACAACAAACAACGGAGGACAAGGACACCTCACTTAATGAAAAAGCCCTACCAGATGTTCAAGCGCCAATTACAGATGAACTACTTGACAGTATGAGTCTTGCGCCGATTGGTGGAACAGAATACAGCCAAACAGAGGTTCACCGCGAATTAAATACAACACCGGTAACCGCTACGTTCCAATTTGCTGTTGGAAACACAGGTTATGCACCTGGATCAGTTTATACAGTTCAATTACCAGAACATTTAGGTTATTCAACTGTTAGCGGAGATGTGACAGGCATTGGCGCAACTTGGGCAGTCGATGCGGCAACCAAAACATTAAGTATTACGTTTAATCAGCGAGTTTCGGATACCTCCTTTAAAGTAGAACTAAAAAGTTATCTAACAACAGAGGCGGAACCATTAATCAAAATTGAAACTCCAGGAAAAAATAAAAAAACCTACTCGTTTGATTTATATGAACAAGTAGAACCAATTCAATATAACGAACGAACCAGAACGACAGGGTTAGATGGCGAAATTTTTTATAATTTAGACCGGACGTTAACTGGCAATCAAACATTAGAATTATTGACAACAGAGACACCAGGCGCTGTCTTTGGAAAACAAGATAACTTGGAACCTCAAGTTTTCAGTTACGATGTCGACATTAATGGTCAAATTTTACCAGAAACGCAAACCCTGTTAACACCTGGCAAAGATTATACATTAAGCGATAATTCACTCGGGCGGATTGCTGTAACTGTTCCAAACATGAATCAACAAAAATCCTATTCTTTATCGATTAATCGGACAATTTATTTAGAGAGTGTTTCGGACTACAGTTATTCATTTTATCAGCAATATCCAACAACCAAGTTAGGTTCTCTTTCGTTAAAAAGTACGACAGGAACTAAACAAACAACCGATTTTACTGCTAAGACGAGTCAAACAAGTAAAGTAATTGCTGATCGTGAAATGCGTAGTATGTCCTATATCAGTTTTCAAAGCAAAGGGAAATATTATGTAACAATTTATGGCACGTTAACAGAAACAAAAGTGGGTCAACAAATCGTATTAGAGAGTACAAACGGTCAAGAAATTAAGAATCCTAAATTTACGGCGTATGGTCCTTTATATGAAAATGTAAAATTGGAAGACTATTTTGATATTAAAACTGAAGGTGGCAAGCTTATCTTAACGGCCACAAAAGATAGCTATTTAAGAATAAATATTTCTGATTTAACAATGGATTTTGACAAGAAAGATATTAATCTATCATTAAGTACACCTGTAATTGGTCCCAATAAAGCCATTCAGTTACTATCTGATCAATACGTGGAGCCAATCGCTATGTTAAATCCTACGAATGCGGAAGCGACATGGGGAAATTATGATCGAAACGGTGCTTATATGAGTGATACCGAAATTGCTGTAGCAGGTAGTAAGGCCAACCCCATTGAAAATTTAGAGATTAAAATAAAACATCCGCAATATCTATCTGTTAGAGCCACAAAAGATATTTATTTTTCATATTATGTTTTAGGGAAAGATTATACAGTCACACCAACCTCAGATGGTTCGATCATTAAGTTCACTACGCCAATTACAAATGAGATTGAAATTCCAATTGGCTTTAATTACGTGCCAGATAGTTTACCAAAAGATAAAAGTATTCCTTTTGATAAAATTCCTGTGACAATGAGTGCTGATGGCATTTCCCCTATCGAAACAGAAGTAAATACCAATCGACACATTGGTTCAGAACGAACACTTCAAAGTAGTAAAAATCAATTCCTTGTCAATGCACGAAATGATTCTTTTGACTCACTAAGCGTCCGTACAAAAATTCCAGCTGGCGCCGATGTTCTTTTTGACATTTATGATGTTTCAAACGATCAGGTAGATTCAATTTATCCACAATACTGGGACCGCGGTCAATACTTTGATAAACCAATGACGCCAAACAGCCCTGGATATCCAACGATTACTTTTGACGAAAATACCAATAGTTACACGTTTGATTTTGGAAAAACCAACAAACGTTACATTATTGAGTATAAAAACGCCAATGGCTGGATCGACGTGCCAACTCTTTCTATAACAGGGACAGCGAAAGAACCACAATCGAATAATAATGAAGGGTCTGCTTCGGTTTCTGTTCAAAATGAAGCGTTAGACATTTTGAGTGCAACACAAGCGGCGAATCCAACATTAAAAAATGTAACAAAAACAACAGTAACAACAAAAAATATTGATAATAAAACACATCGTGTGAAAAATCCAACGATTGAATTAACACCAAAAGGCACAACCAATGCTCAAATTGATTTGAATTCTATTACCGTGAAAGGCGTGCCAGAAGATGCTTATTCATTAGAGAAGACTACAAACGGTGCGAAAGTCATTTTTAAAGACTATACATTGACAGAAAACATTACGATTGAATACAATACTGTCTCTGCAAACGCTGGCCAAATCTATACAGAAACAACAATCGACTCTGAAACATTGGACCAGATGTCTGCTAACAAGAAAAAAGTCACCACTGCACCAATCACATTGAAATTCTCAGAAGGCGATGCGGAAGGTATTGTTTATTTAGCAACTGCCACATTCTATACGCATAACATAGAGGATGAAAACCAAGCAATTGCGAAGGTTTCTTTTGAACTAATTGATAATGTCACGCATACAGCAACCGAATTTACAACAGATGAAAAAGGTCAATACTTCTTTGATGCCATCATGACAGGTGATTATACTTTGCGAGTAACGAATGTACCGCAGGAATATTCCGTGGATGAAGAGTATTTGACAGGAAAAGCCATTAAGCTGGTCAAAGGAGACAACCAACTAAAAATTCCATTAACGAAAACAATTGATCACAGTCGTTTACAAGTCAAAGATTCAACGATTTATGTGGGTGATTCATGGAAACCAGAAGAGAACTTTGTTTCAGCGACAGATAAAACAGGTCAAGACGTTCCCTTCGAAAAAATCACTGTTTCAGGTCAAGTTGATAACACCAAAGCAGGCGTTTATCCAATCGTATACAGTTACGAAGGTAAAGAAGAAACAGCTAATGTGACCGTCAAAGCCGACCAGTCTAAGTTAGAGGTAAAAGATTCAACGATTTATGTCGGCGATAAATGGAAACCTGAAGATAATTTCGTTTCAGCAACAGATAAAACAGGTCAAGACGTTCCTTTTGAAAAAATTGACGTTCAGGGAACAGTGAATGTTGATAAAATAGGCGATTATGAAATTGTCTATAAAAATGGCACAAAAGAAGCGAAAGCAATCGTTCATGTCCGTGATGACAGTCAGTTAGAGGTCAAAGATACAACAATTTATGTGGGTGATAAATGGGAAGCAGAAGATAACTTCGTTTCCGCGACAGACAAAACAGGTCAAGACGTTCCGTTTGAAAAAATTGATGTTCAGGGAACAGTGAATGTTGATAAAATAGGCGATTATGAAATTGTCTATAAAAATGGCACAAAAGAAGCGAAAGCAATCGTTCATGTCCGTGATGATAGTCGTTTACAAGTCAAGGATACAACGATTTATGTCGGCGATTCATGGAAACCAGAAGAGAACTTTGTTTCAGCAACAGATAAAACTGGTCAAGACGTTCCCTTCGAAAAAATCACTGTTTCAGGTCAAGTTGATAACACCAAAGCGGGCATTTACCCAATCATTTACAGTTACGAAGGTAAAGAAGAAACAGCTAATGTGACTGTCAAACCCGACCAATCTAAGTTAGAGGTCAAAGATTCAACGATTTATGTTGGTGATTCGTGGAAACCAGAAGATAATTTCGTTTCAGCGACAGATCGTGACGGTCATGCTATATCCTTTGATAAGGTTCAAGTAAAAGGGGAAGTTGATACAAAGAAAACAGGAGAGTACCAGATTTCCTATACCACTGAGCCAGTTAATGAAACCAAACCAGCTGTGCAGTCACGACTTTTCTCAATGTTTTCAAACGAAACACCTCGTCAATTGACGACAGTAGCAACTGTTCATGTGATTGATCGTAATCCTACACCACTACCAGATAAAAATGAGAACAACCAGACTAGTTCCTCAACGAATCAAACCACGATAAAAAGTAGTCAGTATGTCACACATATTGTGAAACCTGACAAGCAAGGACGTTATCCCAAAACGGGAGAACAAACTAATGGTCTATATCGTGTGCTAGGACTTGTTGTGTTACTTATTGTGATTATTAGTGGTATAGTCATCAAGAAGAAACGAAAATAATTAAATGAGCGTGGGGCAAAAGTTTAAAGTAACTTTTGTTCCACGCTTAAAAGATGAATAAGTGCATGAATGAGGGTAGCTGTTTCCTTGGAAAATAGGAAGTTTTACAAGTGACTTTTATTTTAAGAACACCTATTAGCAGGTTTTTCTGTTAAGATAGTTATTTTTATGAAATAGTTTGGAGGAATAATAAACGAGATGAACCAGCGAACTATTTATTATGGTAGTATCGGCACAGCCTTATTTCTTTCTTCAGGAATGTTGATTGCTTCAGTGAATAGCTATGCAAACGAAGCGACAACGCCAGGCAAATACACCGTGACTTATGAAGTGGATGGCAAAATTGAAACAGCAACCATTACGGTCAAAGAAAATCAAACGGAACTTAAATTAAAAGACACGTTTTTAGGAGTTAATCAAGCATGGTCACCATTAGACAATGTCGTTTTTCTAAAAGATAAAGAGGGTCGCCCTTTAAATTTAGAAAATGTAATTATAGAAAATAATGTAAATACTCAAAAAGTAGGCCTTTATTTTGTAACCTTCCGTTACGAGTCATACCTTTCTATTGCGAAGGTGTATGTCAACCCTACTAATTTTGCTGCAGAGGGGAATATGCTTGCAGAGCTTCCTTATAGTCAAGCAATGATTGGCCCAGAAAGACCAATTATTGCCTCGAGACAGGACAAGGAGCAACAAACAAAACAGGAGAAAAAGAAAAATAAAATTGAACAGGAACGAGTAAATAAAAAGGTGCTGTTAAATGATGAGTTGTTGAAAAAAATAGATACGATAGCCCCAGTGGAAATTACTGGAGGAGCGGCAAGTGGGTCCTCTCAATTTGGCACCACTTTAAGCTTCCTGTCAGGCTCACTTTTGTATGGAACAAGGAGAGTTTAAATGGAATTCTTGTTATTAGATGATCGGGAAAATTTAAAATTAGCGATTATTAGAAAGTTAGAGCAACAATATTCATTTTCTGAACGAAAAGATCGTTTATGTAAGCAATTAGCTATTTCTCCTTATTTGCTAGAACGGAACATAACAGAAATCAATGCAGATTTGCAACGCTTTGGTCTGATTAATGAGATGGAAATCAGTGAAAAAAATAATGAAATTTTGTTATCTCAAAGCCTTCGTATTTCTTCAAGTATTATTGAAGAATATTATTTAAAAGACTCGTTAGAATTTAATCTATTAAAAACGATTTTCTTTCATCAGTTTACCTCAATCAAAAAATACGGTGAAAAGCACGGGATGAGTCGAACGGTTGTATACAAAATTGTTGACCATATCCGGAAAGAATTAGGTCAATACGGTATTAAGTTATCCAAAAATTTACAACTTAGCGGCAATGAAATGGCGATTAGACAATATTTTACTATGCTTTATTACCGAATTTACAAAGATTCTGAAGAATTATATAATCAAACAGATCTTCGCGCAGTTAACCAATTATTGGCTCAATTGAAAGGCTCTTATGAAAATATCACTAATTTTCATTTATTTAAACATTATGTATTGGTGGCGTTAGAACGAACGCAGAGAAAAGCTAATTATTTTTTATCCCAAGAAGAAAATCCATTCGCTTTTGATGAAGAAAGTTCGATTTATCAAGAAATTCAAAGTTGGATCAACGAAGTGATGAAGGCGACTCATGCAGAGAAAAACGCAGAAATTCAAGGAATTATCGGCAATTTATCGGTCTATCAAAGTGAACTTATTTCGGAACATTTGCTGAGTTCTCACAATGAGGCAATTACGGCTACGAAAACATTATTCTTTTCTTATATGCCGTTTACAATTTCGGACGAAGAATTTTATCAAGAAATTGTTCCGATTATTTATCAACATCGTTTTATTACGCCGTTCATCGATATCACCTTACGAATTATGGATTTAGAATTTTTTCAGGAACGCTACCCAATTGTTTTTAATAGCTGTCGTCAGTTTTTATTTGCGTTGGATTGCTCGGCGTTTGAGTTTAGTAAGCTTTCTTTATTTTTTGATTTGCTATTAGTGTTATCCCGTCTTTATGACCAAAGGAATGAAAAAAGCACGATCAATCTTTATGTGAATTTTACGCAAGGAGAAAAATATACTCAGTTTATCAAAGAACAAATCAAAATATTCGAATCTTTCAGCATTCACTTTCATTCAGCGATTCGACCAGATACTGATTTAGTAGTTTCGGATTATTTACCAAAAACGTTATTTTCAGTAAAATGTTTAATTTGGTTAGCGCCCCCGCGAGCCAGTGACTGGCAAAATTTTGGCAACGAAATTGTCCGAATTAATAAAGAGCTACAACAAACGAAACAAAGAAAAAGCGAATAAAAACAGTCGCAACGTGTTTTAGTTGCGACTGTTTTTTGTTACTGAATGTTTATAGTAAACTTTCTCATTATCACTGATGTAAAAAATTTTAAATAAAAGCCAAATAGGATTGAAGAAAAAGAAAAAATTGCTAGTGAAGGACCAATTCTCTAAAGTTTTTCTCAAATATAGTAGAATTCCTTTCTTTTCTTCTGTGAGAAAGATATAATAAAAAACGTATGAACAAAGGAAAAGGGATGACGAATGAATAGAAAAGAGAAAACAAATTTAGATAGTCGAATTGATTACGGCGTGATATTACCAGTTTTTCTTTTATCACTAATTGGTATGCTATCGCTTTACGTAGCGCTTTACAATGATCCAAGCAAACCTAAAATTGGTAGCTTGTTAATGAAACAAGGACTGTGGTATTTAGTCGGAGGATTAAGTATTGTCATTATTATGCATTTTAGCTCAAAATTACTCTGGCGGTTAACGCCCGTTTTTTATGCACTTGGATTAGTATTAATGGGATTACTACTGAAATTCTATGACCCCGTGCTAGCAGAGCAAACAGGTTCTAAAAACTGGATTCGCTTTGGTGGCACCACATTCCAACCATCGGAATTGATGAAGATTGCGTTTATTTTGATGTTGGCCTATATAGTGACCATGCATAATGTTAAATATGTGGACCGAACACTCAAAAGCGACTTTTGGCTAATCGCTAAAATGCTATTAGTGGCGATTCCGGTAATTGTTTTAGTACTTTTACAAAAAGACTTCGGGACGATGTTAGTTTTCTTAGCCATTTTTGGGGGAGTTTTCTTAATGTCTGGCATTACTTGGAAAATTATTGTGCCAGTTTTTATTTTAGCTGCTCTAGTGGGGGCAGGAACTATTTACTTGATTACAACAGAAACAGGTAGAGATTTATTGTCTAAGTTAGGGGTCGAAGCCTATAAATTTGATCGGATTGATTTATGGCTAAATCCTTTCCATACAGATCCAGATCGCTCATTCCAACCAGCGCTAGCATTAACAGCAATTGGTTCTGGGGGCCTTTTCGGAAAAGGCTTTAACGTGAGTGATGTGTATGTCCCTGTTCGTGAGTCAGATATGATTTTTACAGTTGTTGGTGAAAACTTTGGCTTTATTGGTGGCTGTTTCATTATTTTGTTGTATTTTATTTTAATCTACCGCATGATTCGCGTTTGTTTTGATACAAATAATGAATTCTATGCCTACATTGCCACAGGAATTATCATGATGATTTTGTTCCATGTTTTTGAAAACATTGGAGCGAATATTGGTTTACTACCATTAACTGGGATTCCATTACCGTTTATTAGTCAAGGTGGTTCTTCCATTTTAGGTAACATGATTGGGGTGGGCTTAATTATGTCCATGCGTTACCAACAAGAAACGGTTCGTACCAGAAGTGGTCGTTAAAGAAAGAAGAAAGAAGGGGTAGAAATGTACACACTTTATGAATATCCTAAATGCTCAACTTGTAAAAAAGCGAAAGCTTGGTTAGACCAACAAGGCGTTAAATACCAAGCAATTGATATTAAAGCAACACCGCCTAGTAGTGAACAATTAGCAAAATGGATGAAAGAGACCGGCTTGCCTGTTCGTCGTTTTTTTAACACAAGCGGGGTTTTATATAGAGAACAAGGCTTAAAAGATCTTGTTGACAGTTTTTCTATTGAAGAAGCAAGTCAGCGTTTAGCTGCGGATGGCATGTTGATTAAGCGTCCAATTCTCTTAAAAGACAATACATTTCTAACGAATGGTTTTAAAGAAGCAGATTACGAAGGAGTGCTTGGAAAATGAGTGAAATGAAACAAATCGATCAATTATGGATCTTACCAACAGAAGCAGGTTATAAAATTGGTTTAACCGCCGAAGCCCAAGAGGATTTAGGGAAGATTACTTTTGCGACATTTCCCAAAGTCGGACAAACATTAGCTAAAGGTGACTCTTTAATTGAATTAGAAGCAGAAAAAGCAGTCAGTGAATTCAGTAGTCCATTATCTGGTAAGGTAGTTGCGATTAATGAAGCGGCTGATCAAGAGCCAAGTGCATTAGATGAAGAAAATGCCTGGATTGCTGTTTTAGCAGATGTTGAACCAACAGAATTTGAAAATCTTTAGTCTTACGTTGACAAGGCCAATGATTATTGCTATAATTTTCTCAATCTAATCAAAAGAAAGCTTTGAAAAGAAGAGTACATGTTAAGGACGTTTGAAGAGAGCCCTGTTTGCTGAGAATGGGTAACAGATTTAAGATGGAAGATGGTCTTTGAGCAGAGTAAGTGAGCGAAGCAGTGAACTTACTACGGGGCGCCCGTTACAGCCAACGGTATGCGAAGAATCAAGTACCGTATGAGGTTATTATTGAGAAATAATAGCGAATTAAGGTGGTATCACGAAATGACAAACTTTCGTCCTTTTTGCTGTAATAGCAAAAGGATGGAAGTTTTTTTGTTTTTATTAAGCAAATTCGTTTCATAAAAAGTGCGAAACCTTCAAAATAAGAAAGTAGAACAGAAAGAAGAGGAGAACAAAATGGCATTAATTGAATTACGTCATGTAAAAAAAGAGTTTTCCGGTAAAGCGGGTAAAGTCACGGCTTTAAAAGATATTGATTTAACAGTTGAATCAGGTGATATTTATGGCATTATTGGCTATTCAGGTGCAGGAAAAAGTACGTTGGTTCGCCTATTGAATGGACTTGAAACACCTACAGAAGGTGAAGTAGAAATTCAAGGACAAGATATTGCATTGTTGCCAAATAAAGAACTACGAAACTTCCGTAAAAAAATTGGGATGATCTTTCAACATTTTAATTTATTATGGTCACGGACGGTCCTAGAAAATATCATGCTCCCATTGGAAATTGCTGGCGTTCCAAAACAAAATCGGAAAAGCCGCGCAGAAGAGTTAATCAAGTTGGTTGGTTTAGAAGGACGGGAAACCGCCTACCCAAGTCAACTCTCTGGTGGGCAAAAGCAACGAGTGGGGATTGCCCGTGCCTTAGCTAACAATCCTGACATTTTGCTTTGTGATGAAGCAACGAGTGCTTTGGATCCGCAGACAACTGATGAAGTGCTAGAATTACTACTAAAAATCAACCAAGAATTAAATTTAACGGTTGTATTAATTACCCACGAAATGCACGTGATTCGTAAAATTTGTAATCGCGTAGCTGTGATGGAATATGGTGAAATTGTTGAAGAAGGTAAAGTGATCGATATTTTCAAAAAGCCTCAAACAGAAATTGCGAAACGCTTTATCCAACAAGAAGCGGATAAAAACATTGAAGAAACGGAACTGGTTGTTGAAGAAATGTTGGAACAATATCCGAATGGAAAAATTGTTCGCCTGCTTTTCCACGGCGAACAAGCGAAATTGCCAATTATCTCGCATATTGTCCAAGAATATCAAGTAGAAGTCAGTATTATTCAAGGGAACATTCAGCAAACAAAGCAGGGTGCAGTGGGTTCTCTTTATATTCAATTATTAGGCGAAGAGCAAAATATTCTAGCAGCCATTGAAGGATTACGTAAACTTCGTGTAGAAACAGAGGTGATTGGAAATGAATAATCGTGGCTTAGCAAGTTTCTTTGATTTTTCGCAAATTGATATAAGTAAACTACAAGAAAAAACGATTGAAACACTTTATATGACAGGGATTTCAATCATAGTGGTCGCCATTTTAGGGTTGATTTTAGGACTATTACTTTTTGAAACGTCAGGCAGAAAAGGGATTTTGAGCCGATTACTGTATTGGCTAGTGGCCATTTTTGTAAATATTTTCCGTTCGATTCCGTTTATTATCTTAATCGTTCTGTTAATTCCTTTTACAAAAATTATTTTAGGGAGTATGTCTGGTGTCAAAGGTTCCTTACCAGCATTGATTATTTCCGCAGCACCTTTTTATGCTCGCATGGTCGAAATTGCTTTTCGTGAAGTCGATAAAGGCGTGATTGAAGCAGCCAAAGCAATGGGGGCCAATCGTTTCCAAATAATTTGGAAAGTTCTATTACCAGAAAGTCTGCCAGCGCTTGTTTCTGGCTTAACCGTTACAACCATTTCCTTAGTGGGATATACTGCAATGGCAGCTGCTATTGGAGCGGGCGGTTTAGGAAGTTTGGCGTATCAAGATGGCTTCCAACGTGGTCAAAATACAGTTACCTTAGTAGCAACGATTTGTATCTTAATTATTGTCTTTGCGATTCAATGGCTTGGGGATACAGTCGCTAAAAAAATAGATAAACGATAAATGGAGGGAATAAGATGAAAAAACGTACATTATGGTCAGTAATTACTGTAGCAGTAGCTGTCTTAGTTTTAGGGGCTTGCGGCAATAAAAAGAGTGATGACTCGGTCTTGAAAGTTGGAGCTTCACCGGTTCCGCATGCAGAGATTTTAGAACATGTAAAACCTTTATTAGAAAAAGAAGGCGTAAAACTAGAAGTGACGACTTATACAGATTACGTGCTACCTAACAAGGCGTTGGAAAGTGGCGATATCGATGCCAACTATTTCCAACATGTGCCGTTCTTTAATGAAGCGGTTAAAGAAAATGATTATGACTTTGTGAATGCAGGTGCGATTCATTTAGAACCAGTTGGGCTTTACTCGAAAAAATACAAATCGTTACAAGAAATTCCTGATGGTTCAACGATTTACGTTAGCTCTTCCGTTTCAGATTGGCCACGTGTTTTAACGATTTTAGAAGATGCTGGTTTAATCACGCTGAAAGAAGGGGTAGACCGGACAACTGCTACTTTCGATGATATTGATAAAAATACTAAAAAGTTGAAATTCAATCATGAAAGTGATCCAGCAATCATGACCACTCTTTATGACAATGAAGAAGGGGCTGCGGTTTTAATTAACTCAAACTTTGCCGTGGATCAAGGATTAAATCCGAAAAAAGATGCGATTGCCTTAGAAAAAGAAAGTTCACCTTATGCCAATATTATTGCGGTTCGTAAAGAAGACGAAAACAACGAAAATGTAAAAAAATTAGTCAAAGTGTTACGTAGCAAAGAAGTCCAAGATTGGATTACGAAAAAATGGAACGGTGCCATTGTTCCAGTCAATGAATAAAGAGAAAAAGACAATAGAATAAAAACTTGAGGTCGGGACAGGCGTGTTAAGCTTCAAGAAATAAGAAGAAAGTTCTGAAAGATGCTTTTTGTCTCTCAAGGACGTTCAGCTTATTTCCGAAGAAGCTGCTCCTGTCCCGTTGTTTATTTAAAATTTTAGAGCTAGGCAGATACATCATGTTGATTTACCTGCCAAGTCTAAGTTTTTTTCTTTTAAAAAAGGACCATAAATGATAAAGTTACAAGGAATTTCTTAATTATCAGGAAAATTCAGGGACTATGCATAGGCATTTGCATTAGTTATTGTTATAATAATTAAGATAGATTTTTTGGAATGGAGGGAAAAAGATGTTACGTTTTTTTCCGCAAAAAAATAAATATGTAGAAGAAGCAAGCCAGTACGCCTTTGATAAAGAAGGCCAAATTCCGCAGCACATTGCCATTATTATGGACGGAAATGGCCGGTGGGCACAGAATCGAAGACTGCCGAGAATTGCTGGACATAAAGAAGGCATGGATACGGTTAAAAAAATAACGAAGCATGCTAGTCATTTAGGCGTTAAAGTTTTAACACTTTATGCATTTTCAACGGAAAATTGGAAGAGACCAACAGATGAAGTCAATTTCTTAATGCAATTGCCTGTTGATTTTTTTGATACATTCGTGCCTGAATTAATTAAGGAAAATGTTAAAGTCAATGTAATGGGCTACCAAGAGTTTCTACCAAGCCATACGCAAGATGCTGTTAAGCGCGCCATTGAGCAAACCAAGGACAATACGGGCATGGTTTTGAACTTTGCTTTAAATTATGGGGCGCGTGCGGAGCTACTAACTGCCATGAAACAGATTGCTGCAGAGGTTTCAGAAAAAACATATACGGCAGATGAGATTACAGAAGAAACGATCGCAGATCACTTAATGACTGGCTTTTTACCCACGGAACTTCGTGATCCAGAATTGTTGATTCGAACAAGTGGGGAAGAGAGAATTAGTAATTTCTTGCTATGGCAAATTGCTTATAGCGAGTTGTTTTTTACAAAAGCATTATGGCCTGATTTTTCAGGAGACACTTTAGAAACCGCGATTGCTTCTTTCCAAAATCGTAATCGTCGTTTTGGTGGTCTAAAAGAAACTACAGAAACAGAAGGGAGCGATCCGCAGTGAGACAACGTGTCATCACAGCTATCGTCGCATTAATCATCTTTATTCCAATTATCTGGTATGGTGGTTTTGCAATTGAGATTGCCGCTGTTGCTTTGGCAGTAGTCGGCGTGTACGAGTTATTCCGTATGAAAGGATTAACGTTATTAAGTTTTGAAGGTGTTTTATCAGCATTAGGGGCCGTTTTTTTAGTTATCCCGACAATTAAATGGTTAAACTTTTTGCCGGAAATGCAAACAAATTTCATTTTATTTTATGTCACTGTAATGTTGTTGTTAGGTGCTTCGGTAATTTCTAAAAATACATATACGATTGAAGAAGCTGGCTTTCCAGTTATTGTCAGTTTATATGTAGGGATGGGGTTCCAGAACTTTATTAGTGCCCGTTCCGCAGGTTTTGAAGTCTTGTTATTTGCTTTATTCATTGTCTGGGCAACGGATATTGGTGCATATCTATTTGGACGCCGATTTGGTCGTCATAAATTGATGCCAGATGTTTCACCCAACAAGACAATAGAAGGTGCACTTGGTGGTATTTTATCAGCCGTCGTTGTAGCAGCGTTGTTTTTAGTTTTCACAGCTAATAAAGGGCTATTTCCTTATCCAATGCCGGTGATGCTTGTATTGACGGTTCTATTTTCTATAGTAGGGCAATTCGGTGATTTGGTTGAATCTTCTATCAAACGTCATTATGGCGTGAAAGACTCTGGTAACATCTTGCCAGGTCATGGTGGTATTTTAGATCGTTTTGATAGTTTATTATTTGTTTTCCCAATTATGCACTTATGTGGATTATTTTAAATTGATTAACAAAATTTAAAAAAGTATCGTTAAATAAGCAAAAATCCAGAAGAGTCTCTCTTCTGGATTTTTGCTGTTTATTGAGATAATGCGTGAAACACTGACAGGGTATGTTTGAGATAAGTTTAATTTTAAACATTCGGTGGTTTTACTCTTTAATTGACAATAGCCTTCTCTTTAAAGAGAAGGCTATCTAACGAATCAATATTATTATTTTAAAGTTGGATCAGACTATTTCTAGTATTCAAGTATTTTTCATTTAAGCGATGTATTCCCTACCTCTAATACATCCTTGTATCTCTCTAGACACGCCAGTTTTGAATAAAATCATCAAAACAATTGAATGGTTCGTTTAAAAATATTTTTCGTGTTCTAATTATTATAACATAAAACTCGTCAACTGACCACTAGCTGACGAGTTCATAATTTTTCCAGATAAATAGACAGCCGTTTTCCGCCGACTGTCTAAGATTAAGATAGATTTGTAAAGAAGTGAATAAATGCTTCCTACTATCTCTTTATAACATGAGGAAAAGAAAACTGCAAAAGATAGCTGTGTTTTTTGAAAAAAAGATCAGCTGGTTTCCGCCAGCTGATCATCCGTTGAAAAGAGATATAAAGAAGTGAATAAAGCTTGCTTTACCTCTATTTTATACCATGTTTTGATTCAAATAACTATTCAGTATTAGTTATACTTAAATAATAAATATGTATACGGATGTATTGTTTTGAGGTATAGTCATAGAGAAAAGAGGGAACGTTTATGAAAAAATTTTGTTTAAGTTATAGCTCTGGTAAAGATTGTTTATTGGCGATGGATCGATTGGTACAAGCAGGAAATCAGCCAGTTGCGTTAGTGACAACATTAAGTGATGAAATTAATCGTTCTTGGTTTCACGGCATACCAATCTCCGTCTTAGAAGCAGCAGCCGAAGCGTTAGATTTACCACTTGTTATATCACATAACAATGAAACAAATTACACAGAAAAAGTGGTTGAGGCACTGCAGGAAACCAAAAAATTAGGTGCAGAAACGGTTTGTTTTGGCGATATAGATATTGAACAAAATGGTGCTTGGGATCGCCAAGTTGCGTTAAGTGCTGGACTTGAACCACAATTACCTCTTTGGCAGGAAAATCGCGAAGCACTTGTGAAAGAATTCTTGGCAAAAGGGTACACAGCAATTATCAAAACGGTCAGCAAAGAGGCAGGCATTCCAATAAAATTTTTAGGAGAACCGTTAAATGAAACATTTATCACGTACCTTAAAGAGCATCAATTAGATATTTGCGGAGAAAACGGGGAGTACCATACGTTGGTAATTGACGGCCCGCTATTTAAAAAGAGGCTCAATTATTATACTTCAGGAATTTATGAAAGTCCTTATGCTTATTCTTTGATTATTGATGCTTAAATGAAAGTAAAAGGACACAAGCTGCCACTTTTTCTAGGGATATGCTATAATTGACTTAAGAAAAGTAGAGAAAGTGAGTGGTTAATTATGGAAGAAACTGTCTTTTTTAATTTAGGAAATGCCCTTGCTTCAAAAAGAGATCAAAAAGAATTAATTAAAGAAGCCCAAATTGCGAAAGATACTCGAAAGATTCCAGGAAAACTGATTATCGTTGAAGATGAAGAAAATGGTACCCATATTTTATTTGAATTAGCTGATCAAACAGAACCGTCTACTGAAACAAAAGAATTCAAAGTGAAAAAAGTGATTGATTAATAAAAAAGCAACGAATTTTTCTAAATTCGTTGCTTTTTGATATTTTTTTACACAAATGATACAAAAAGAATATCAAAATCAAATAAATGATTAGTATACTTGAAGAAACAAATAGGAAGCAAAGCAAACGTTTTGAGGTGTTCTTTCATGGAAAATCGAGGAATTTTATTTGATAAAGATGGTACGTGTATTCGTTTTGACACTCTTTGGCAAGCAGGTTTGCAAGCTTGTTTTGAAACACTAAGTATGTTAGCCCCTCATCATTCAGCAGAAATAAAAAAGATATTAGCTATTCAGGAGCAACGTTTTTTGCAAAAACATTTACTTGATGAAGTCCTTTATCAGGAACTTTATCAGGAATTGGCGCAATTTGAGGAATTAGTCGAACAGGGAATCAGCAGTCGATGGCTGGAGCAATTTTTTTATGATTATTTACGAAAAAATCTGAAAAAGATTGAACCAATTGGTGATTTAAAACAGTTATTTCTTGAGCTAAAACGGAAGAACTATAAAATTGGATTAGCAACTTCAGATACTTTGCCAGCGACTATGTTGATTATGGAATATCTTGGTTTAACAGAAATGTTTGATTTTATTGCGACAGGAGATCGTTACTTACCGAAACCAGATGCGGACATGCTCCAAGCCTTTTGTCAGTCATGTCAATTGAAGGCGACAGAAGTAATTATGGTAGGTGATTCGCTCGTGGATGTTTTCATGGGAACGTGTCATGGCAAAGCAGGAATTGGTGTTTTAACCGGCAACTGCCAGTCAACTGATTTTGAAAAGTTTGAAGTAGCTTATTTTCGTGATATCCATGAAATACCTTATCAAGAATTATGGGAAAATACCAAGAAGAAAAAAATCCTGAAAAGATGACGAGTCTTTTCAGGATTTTTTTATTAATCTAATTGAAGCAATTGCCGTTTCTTTTGTTGAAATTCTTCTTCTGTTAGAATTCCTTCATCAACTAACAGTTTTAAATTTCTTAACTAAGCCATTACGTCTTCAATAGTGCTAGGTGAGTTTTTTTGTGAATCAAATAGTTTTGGTTCAATCGGTTGGTTTTTATCACTCTTTATAGGAGTTGGTATTTCTACGAAAAATCTAAAAACTTCGACCGCCGCCACCGAATGTGCCGCCGCCAGTTGAGTGGGTGGTGCTACCACCACCGCCCATTCCGCCACTGCCGCCATTGTTTTTAGGAATACGACGCGTAGTGATGAAAGAGTTGGTTAACTGATCTGTGCGGGAGGTTAAGTTTAACGTTGTTTTTTCCCTAAAAGGATATTGATAACTTGAAAATTTTAATTGGTATTTAGAAATATTGATGCCTAAGAAGACCAAGCTGAGTATTAGCGCAGCAGCAAAAGCAATTACCATTTCCAGCGGGGTAATGGCTTTATAACGGGTGATTTTACCTGTTTCGCTGTCCACACGATAGTGACCCCCAGGAACCCCTTTGTCAACAAATGCTTGAGTTTCCTGAACAAAGGTTTGAGCAGCCGCGAAATAATTTCCTTGACTCATCCCATCCATTACTTTATCTAAGGTATCATCAATTCGTGCATCCGTCATATAATCAATCATGTTTCCAGAAGTAGAGATGTAGACTTTCCGTAAGTCCATATCAATGAGAAAAAGAATCGCATTTTGATCCTTGCCAACTTTATTTAAAAGATAATGATCTGCATATTCTTGTTCATCGCCATAGGTATTATTATTTGTGGTCACAATAAAGACAGAGGCTTTTGTTTTTTCTTCTAAAGGTTGTATCTCTTGTTTTAGTTGGTTGATTTGATCAGGTGTCAGTAATTGTGCGTCATCATCAATTGAATTTTCAGCCGCCGAAACGGGTAGGGCAAGGCCAAAGGTAAGAAGTATTAGGAAAAAAATAGGTAAAAGTCGTTTTTTCATAGGAAATAACCTCCTAATAAAAAGAGTGCTAAGAGTCCAGCGAAAATGCCTAACGTTACTAATCCTAAACGAGTGTAACTAATTGGAAGTACACCGCTTACTTTACCTGTTTGTCCATTCATGGCATAATAATAAACTTTTTTTGATTGTTCCTGACTGCGATAGGTGACTAACCAAATTGGCAAAAGCATATAGTGATTATTTTCTTGGTTTAGAGAAATATCCGTGCGAACATTTGTCAACGTAGTATAACCAGAAGCAGAGTCCCGTAACAATGATTCCGAATAATCTTGTAATTCTTGTTGGACGTGTTTTTTGATTGCTTCATATTCAATATCGCGTTTTTCTGCTTGGAAACCTGCTAGGTATTGGCTTTTGAAAGGCACCGCTTGATCAATTAAAAATGGTTGAACGCCTTCCACCATTTTTTGTTGGACGTTTTTTGACAAGGCATTTTTAACTAATTCTTTAAACGATAATTTTCCTGAACGTCCCACATTGAAACGTTTTGTTTCGGTGTATTCAATATCACCTACGCGCCAAATGCGAATACTTGTGCCAGTAGCTTGCAGTTGTCCGTCGACTTCTGCATCAACGACCCAATAGGGGAAGTAAACCCCAGTTAATTTATCGATTTGATTTTTGCTGAAAAAATCTCGGGGAATGAACCATTTTTTCTTGGTCCAAGCGAGAAATTTTTCAATCGCTTCGTCTTTTTCAATTGTAAAGGGTAAGACGTTTTCTGGTAAAAATTCGCCACTTAATCGACCAGCCAAGACAACTGGATTATGGCAATAATAACAGTATGTGGCAGCCGTTGTTGCATCGGTGACAATTTGAGCGCCACAGCTTGGACAATTAAAAATTTCCATTGTGCCTGCATCTGCAGTTGCTTCATTCTCAGTGGTCTCTGTTTGTTGCGTAGCGGAGGATTCTTCTTCCGCCGTGAAAGTCAAATTTTCCTCGGCAGTCGTTGTTGAGGGATTCTCTAAATGCGCCTCATGTTGCTGTTGCTCATAACGAGTCACTTCTTCTTCCGTGTAAATATTTAAACAATATTCACAATGAAATTTTTGATCTTTGGGATTAAATAAGAGCGGGCCGCCACAGTTGGGGCATTTATGGGTAAATGTTGTTTCCATTGCAACCGTCCTTTCTAATAGAGTGAGTAAATAACAGGAATCTGATTCAAAGAAAAAGGGTAGACTTGTGCCTGACCCTTTTCTTTAATTGTTCACTACTTGCTTATAAAGGAACCCCTTGGAATGGTTTACCACAATGTGGACAGAACTTAGGAATACCATTACTTAAGTCAACAATTTCGCTACATTCACTACATTTCATTTCTAATTTTGGTTTCTCGTTTGTTGGTTTTGGTGTCCCACAGTTTGAGCAAAACTTCCCAGTGTTTTCAGTCCCACATTGTGGGCAAGTCCAAGTGTCTGTAGCCCCTTGTGCGTTTTGCTGGTTTTGTTTTTCTTGCATTTGTTGTTGGTTTGTTTGAGACGCTTGCGCAAAGTAGTTGCCATTCGCATTCATGCCCATACCAACGCCCATAAAGCCGCTCATAGCGCCACCTTCATTTTTACCAGCAGCCTCCATACCACGAGCCAAGGAACCTTGAACATAGCCTTCGCGAACACCTGGATCGCTGAGCATAGCACCTTCATTTCGCATGTTGATTAATTTAGTTGAATCATCTGTATAAGAAATGCTCGCAACTGCTACAGAAACAATTTCCATACCGCGATTGGTGCGCCAATCCTCATCAAGCGCAGTTTGCATATATTTGCTTAATTCAACACTTTTTGAGGGAACATAAGAAATACGTTGCCCATCAGCAGACATTTGATTGATTGCTGCTTGCAATGCTGTAATGAACTCCGCCAAATATTGTTCATTAATATCATTAATATCTACTTGCGTTTGGTTTTTAGGAATCGCATTAGTATAAAATAGCAAAGGATCTGTAATTTTAATTGAGTAATTTCCGTGTGCACGTAAGAAAAGTTCGGCATTATAAAAATTATCAAAATAGTTTAATGGCGCAGGTGTTCCAAATTTAATGCCTTTAATTTCTTGCAAATTAATATAAAAAACTTGTTGTTTTTGTGGAGTTACGCCACCAAATTTGAAACGACTGAAGGTCTCTGCAATCGCATCTTTTAAAGAACCGTTAAACATTGAAGGCGCAGAATCATTTTTGACTGTATAATAGCCTTCTTCAGCAGTGTAATCGATGATTTTGCCCCCATCGACAAGAAGCATCATCATGTTGGGATAGACATGTACAACAGAACCATCTGTTAAAACATCGTCCGTTCCTTTACGATTAGAACCACGTTTATCATCTTTACGCACAAAAACACCTTTTGTCATGACGGTTGTGTCCCCCATATTATCAGGTTCAATAACCTCTAGCCATTGATCGGCCAAGCCACCGCCAACTGAACTTGTTGCTGCTTTAATAAGTCCCATGTTCATTCCTCCTAATAAAAAACTAATTGTTAAAGCTAGTATACCACACAATGAATGCAGAGAAATCCAACGAAAGCCTGATGAAATGGAAAAAATTGATCAAACTTTATTAAGAAATTAAAAAAAGTATAGGTGAAACACAAGCATTTTAAAAAAAGTTACGTATAATAGAAGAAAAGACATATTATATAGTTAGGGGATTATTGAATGGAACGAAGCAATCGTAATAAAAAATCTTCAAAAAAACCACTTATTCTTGGTGTTTCTGCCTTGGTTCTAATCGCTGCTGCCGGTGGCGGGTATTATGCTTATAGTCAATGGCAAGCCAAACAAGAGTTAGCCGAAGCGAAGAAAACAGCTACTACATTTTTAAACGTATTGTCAAAACAGGAATTTGATAAGTTACCGTCCGTTGTTCAAGAAGCTAGCTTAAAGAAAAATGGCTATGATACTAAATCTGTTGTTGAAAAATACCAAGCAATTTATTCAGGGATTCAAGCAGAAGGAGTCAAAGCTAGTGATGTTCAAGTCAAAAAGGCGAAAGACAATCAATACACATTTACCTATAAATTATCGATGAGCACTCCTTTAGGCGAAATGAAAGATTTGTCTTATCAATCAAGTATCGCCAAGAAAGGCGATATCTACCAAATCGCTTGGAAGCCGTCTTTAATTTTTCCAGATATGTCAGGAAATGATAAAATTTCGATTCAAGTAGATAATGCCAAACGTGGAGAAATTGTCGATCGTAATGGTAGTGGGCTAGCAATTAACAAAGTGTTTGACGAAGTGGGCGTAGTGCCTGGCAAACTTGGTTCTGGCGCAGAAAAAACAGCCAATATCAAAGCTTTTAGTGATAAGTTCGGCGTTTCTGTTGATGAAATCAATCAAAAGTTAAGCCAAGGATGGGTCCAAGCAGACTCCTTTGTACCAATCACAGTCGCTTCTGAACCAGTGACAGAATTACCAACAGGGGCTGCGACAAAAGATACAGAGTCACGTTATTATCCGCTGGGGGAAGCAGCTGCGCAATTAATCGGGTATACGGGCACCATTACTGCAGAAGATATTGAAAAAAATCCAGAGTTAAGTAGTACGGGCGTAATTGGTAAAACTGGCTTAGAACGAGCGTTTGATAAAGAATTAAGAGGGCAAGATGGTGGCTCACTAGTTATTTTAGATGACAAAGAGAATGTCAAAAAAGCTTTACAAACCAAAGAGAAAAAAGATGGTCAAACGATTAAATTAACGATTGACAGTGGCGTACAACAACAAGCCTTCGCTATATTTGACAAACGTCCTGGTAGTGCGGTCATTACCGATCCTCAAAAAGGCGATTTATTAGCAACGGTTAGTTCACCTTCGTATGATCCTAATAAAATGGCCAATGGTATTTCTCAAAAAGAATATGATGCTTACAATAACAACAAAGATTTACCATTCACAGCACGTTTTGCGACAGGCTATGCACCAGGCTCTACCTTTAAAACAATTACCGGTGCCATTGGTTTAGATGCAGGGACATTGAAGCCAGATGAAGAGCTAGAAATT
Organism: Enterococcus sp. AZ011; assembly: GCF_050548355.1. Classification (NCBI taxonomy): domain Bacteria; kingdom Bacillati; phylum Bacillota; class Bacilli; order Lactobacillales; family Enterococcaceae; genus Enterococcus; species Enterococcus sp. AZ011. Next base: position 2,029,715 of record NZ_CP172959.1, on the reverse strand, counting down.
AATGGCTTGAAATGGCAAAAAGATAAATCTTGGGGCGGCTATTTTGCGACACGTGTAAAAGAAGCAAGTCCAGTCAATCTGCGTACCGCTTTAGTTAATTCAGATAATATTTATTTTGCCCAACAAACATTACGGATGGGAGAAGACAAATTTAGAGCGGGTCTTAATAAATTCATTTTCGGTGAGGAACTAGATTTACCAATTGCCATGACGCCTGCTCAAATTTCAAATGAAGATAAATTTAATTCTGAAATTCTTTTAGCAGATACGGGCTACGGTCAAGGCCAATTGTTAATTTCACCAATCCAGCAAGCTACCATGTATAGTGTTTTCCAAAATAATGGAACATTAGTCTATCCAAAATTAGTTTTAGACAAAGAAACGAAGAAAAAAGACAATGTAATCAGCGCCAACGCAGCGAATACAATTGCCACAGATCTTTTAGGTAGTGTGGAAGATCCTTCAGGTTATGTTTATAATATGTACAATCCGAACTTCTCATTGGCTGCTAAAACAGGAACAGCTGAAATAAAAGATAAACAAGATACAGATGGCAAAGAAAACAGTTTCCTTCTAACGTTAGATCGTAGTAACAATAAATTCTTAACAATGATTATGGTTGAAAATTCAGGAGAAAATGGTTCTGCAACAGATATCAGTAAACCATTAATTGATTACTTAGAAGCAACCATTAAATAAAAAGAGAAAATGAACGAAACGAGGTTTCTTTAAAAAGAAACCTCGTTTTCCCTTTTTAGAAAAAGGAAAGTGTGCTACAATGAAGCGACTAAATTGTAGAAGGAAAGGGATTCGTGTGCGAATTTTAGCAATAGATACATCTAACCAAACATTGAGTATTGCTGTGTGTGAAAATCAAAAAATTCTGGGAAGTTATACAGCAACGGTTAAAAGAAATCATAGCTTAACATTAATGCCGGCAATTGACTATTTGATGAGCCAATTGAACTTGGCGCCAACGGCAATTGATCGTTTTGTCGTAGCAGAAGGACCTGGATCATACACTGGCTTACGTTTAGGCGTGACGACTGCCAAAACATTGGCCTATACTTTAAAGAAAGAGCTAGTAGGCATTTCCAGTCTACAAACGTTAGCTGCCAATTGTGTTGGACAAACCGGTTTAATTGTACCTCTTTTTGATGCGCGTCGTAAAAACGTCTATGCTGGTGCTTATCGGTTTGTCGATGGCGTGTGGCAAAATGAGTTACCGGACCAACATATTTCCCTGCGGGAGTTATTAGAACAACTAAAAAATGAACCAAATCTTTTTTTTGTTGGTGAAGATGTTGAAAAATTCACTGAAGAAATAACTCAAATCATTCCTCATGGGGAAATTTGTGATGTCCCGCAATGGCAAATTCCTAATGCCGCAGTTTTGGCTGCGTTAGGTAGTGTGGCTGAACCTGTTGAAAATGTTCATGGGTTCTTACCTGCGTATTTGAAAAAAGTAGAAGCGGAAGAAAATTGGTTGAAGACACACACGCCTAATGGAGAAAGCTATGTGGAAAAACTTTAATTTTGTGACAAAATACTTTACAAAAAGACGGCAACGGTATATAACTAAAACCATTGCAATGAACCAGCAAGAATTTCAATTGCGTGAAATCACCTACCAAGATATTAAGGATTTACTAGCAATTGAACGTGAAGTTTATGCTGGGGAACTTCCTTGGACGATGTCTGCTTTCATGGCAGAACTTGGCTCAAAAGCGCCGCATCTCTATTTGTTAGCGGCAATTAACGGGAAAACAGTTGGCTTTATTGGCTGTCGGATTCAAGGAACGGATGCACACATTACGAATGTCGCTGTCCATACAGCATACCAAGGCTTAGGTTTAGGTCGTTCTTTAATAGAAGAAACGCGAATTTTTGCCAAGAAAAATCGTTGTGAAACCTTATCGCTAGAAGTACGAATGAGTAATGTTAAAGCCCAACGTTTGTATCGAAAAATTGGCTTTGTCTCACAAACGGTGAAAAAAGGCTATTATGACGAAAATAATGAAGACGCACTAGAAATGATAATTGATTTAAAAGAAGAGTGAAGAAAAAATGTTAGTAACAAAAAAAGAAATATCTGTAGCAAATATTGGTGAAGAATTATGGCGTTTTAGTAATTCTTCTTATACAACTGGCTCCCCTTGGACAGAAACACAATTCGCGGAAGATTTTGCTCAGGAAAATAGCGAATATCTTTTTTTAGTTGAAAATGGCCAGTGGTTAGGCTATATTGCCTATCATTTTATTTTAGATGAAGCAGAAATTAGTCACGTTGTTGTGAATGGTCAGAAACAACACCAAGGAATTGGTTGTCAATTAATGAAAGCTTTTAAAGAATATGTTAAAAGTCGTAACATTACACAAATTTTCTTAGAGGTCAGAGAATCGAATACATTAGCTCAAAAACTTTATGAGAAAACAGGTTTTCGGAAAGTAGCTGTTCGAAAAAATTATTATAAAGAACCTCAAGAAAATGCCTTTGTAATGTGTGCGAAATTAAGGAAGGAAGCCCAATGACAATTTTTACAAAAGAACGTAAATTATTATTAGCTGTGGAAAGTAGCTGTGATGAAACAAGTGTGGCTGTCATTGAAGATGGCGACAAAATTCTTTCCAATATCGTAGCTTCGCAAATTAAGAGCCATCAACGTTTTGGCGGAGTCGTTCCGGAAGTTGCGAGTCGTCATCATGTTGAACAAGTGACGATCTGTATTGAAGAAGCATTAACAGAAGCAAAAGTCACACCAGAAGAGCTTAGTGGCGTTGCTGTGACCTATGGGCCTGGGTTAGTCGGTGCTTTATTAATAGGACTTTCTGCAGCAAAAGCATTTGCTTGGGCGCACCAATTACCACTTATTCCAGTCAATCATATGGCTGGACACATTTATGCTGCCCGTTTTGTGGCACCGCTCGAATTTCCATTGATGGCCTTACTCGTTAGTGGAGGACATACGGAATTGGTCTACATGAAAGAAGATGGCTCTTTCGAAATTGTTGGTGAAACACGCGATGATGCAGCTGGTGAAGCGTATGATAAAGTCGGACGTGTGTTAGGGTTGCCTTATCCTAGTGGCAAAGAGATTGATGTTTTGGCCCATGAAGGCACAGATACCTACCAATTTCCACGGGCGATGCTAAAAGAGGATAACTATGACTTTAGCTTTAGTGGTTTGAAAAGTGCGTTTATTAACACGGTTCATAATGCAGAGCAACGTGGTGAAGTACTGTCTACAAAGGATTTAGCCGCAAGTTTTCAGGCGAGTGTGGTAGAAGTATTAGTGACTAAAACCATTCGTGCTTGTCAAGAATATCCTGTTAAGCAATTGCTAATCGCTGGGGGCGTTGCTGCGAATCAGGGATTACGAGAAGCAATGAGACATGCAATCAGTGAACAATTACCAGAAGTGACATTACTTATTCCGCCATTAAAACTTTGTGGGGATAACGCGGCGATGATTGGCGCTGCCGCCTTTATCGAAGCTGAAAAGAATCATTTTGCTTCGTATAACTTAAATGCAGAACCTGGCGTTAGTTTTATGACAATTAGTGAAGAAGGCTAGCCAGCTAGACAAAAATTTGCTATAATGAAGCCAGTTTAACAATGACATTCGATGATAAAGAGAGTACTTATTTCAACGTCAGCTTAGCGATCTTGGGAAGGTGGGAGCCAAGAGTGATCGGAATGAGGAAGCGCACTTTTAGAATTCTGCTGAAAGCAGACGGCAATCACCGTTATCGATGAAGCAGGTCTATCCAAGTAGTATAGACAATTAGAGTGGTACCGCGGGTAAATTCTCGTCTCTGACAAAACAAATCATTTTGTTTTGTCAGAGACGTTTTTGTTTTTTTATACTTACAAATTAATCAGGAGGGTTCTTATGAACAACAAAGAAATCGTAGCAAAAGCGTTACATGATGTTTTAAATGAAGAATTAACGATGGATCAAATCGAACAATTATTGGAAAATCCTAAATCTGTTGATCATGGAGATGTTGCTTTTCCAGCCTTTTCATTAGCTAAGATTTATCGTAAAGCACCACAACAAATTGCAGCAGAATTAGCAGAAAAAATTGATGGCACAAATTTTGAAAAAATTGAAGTGGTGGGACCTTATTTAAACTTCTTCATGAATAAAGAAGCAGTCAGTCAAGCTGTCATTGGCGCAGTAGTCAAAGAAAAAAACAACTACGGAAACAGTACCTTTGGTAATAATGGCAATGTTCCTATTGATATGTCTTCACCAAACATTGCTAAACCAATTTCTATGGGGCACTTACGTTCTACGGTAATCGGGAATTCAATTGCCTTTATTTTAGAAAAAATTGGGTATCAGCCAATTCGGATTAACCACTTAGGTGACTGGGGTACACAGTTTGGTAAGTTAATTGTAGCTTATAAAAAATGGGGTTCTGAAGAAGCAGTTCGTCAACAACCAATTAATGAATTATTGCGCTTATATGTGCAATTTCATGAAGAAGCAGAAGAAAAACCAGAATTAGAAGACGAAGCACGTGCCTGGTTTAAAAAATTAGAAGAAGGAGACCAAGAAGCTAATGAATTATGGAAATGGTTCCGTAGCGAGTCTCTAAAAGAATTTGATAAAATCTATTCCATGTTAGAAGTTGAATTTGATTCTTATAATGGCGAAGCCTTTTATAATGATAAAATGGATGAAATTGTTACTTTATTAGAAGAAAAACATTTATTAACAGAAAATCAAGGTGCAGAAATTGTTGATTTGACAGAATATAATTTAAATCCAGCACTTATTCGTAAATCAGATGGTGCGACGTTATATATCACACGGGATTTAGCTGCTGCGCTTTACCGTAAACGGACGTATGATTTTGCCAAATCACTTTATGTAGTCGGTAACGAACAAAGCAATCACTTCAAACAACTAAAAGCAGTCTTGAAAGAACTAGGGTTTGACTGGTCAGATGATATGGAACACATTCCGTTTGGTTTAATTACTCAAGGCGGTAAAAAATTATCCACACGTAAAGGGAAAATCGTTTTATTAGAAGAAGTATTGAATGAAGCCGTTACTTTAGCAGGAAATCAAATTAACGAGAAAAATCCAGACTTAGCAAATCGTGAAGAAGTGGCGAAACAAGTAGGTGTAGGTGCAGTTATTTTCCATGACCTTAAAAATGATCGTCTAAATAATTTCGATTTTGTATTAGATGAAGTTGTTCGTTTTGAAGGCGAAACTGGGCCATATGTTCAATATACACATGCTCGTGCGATGAGTATTTTACGTAAAGCAAACTTTACACCAGACGCTACACAACGTTATGCACTAAATGACAAGGATAGCTGGGAAGTCGTGAAGTTGTTACAAAAATTCCCTGAAACTGTGATGCAAGCTGCTGAAAAATATGAACCATCTGTTATTGCGAAACATAGCATTCATTTAGCACAAGCGTTCAATAAATATTATGCCCATGTTCGGATTTTGGATGAAGATGCTCAAAAAGAGGCACGCTTAGCGTTAGTTTATGCAGTAGCTACTGTTCTAAAAGAAGATTTACGTTTACTAGGGTTACATGCACCAGAAGAAATGTAGAAGTTTTTGTGAAAATTTTACTGCGCTGAACGCTAAACTTATTAAGCAAATATTAAAGTTAAGTTACAGATTGAGAAATTCATAGTAATTAAATAGCTGGGGTGCTATACTCGAGTCAAGTTATAAAAGGATTAGAAAAGGTGGCACCCAATTATATGACAGAAAAATGGCGTGAAGACGAAGAATATCTTTCTTATGTAGAAGATTTATTAGCAACCGAAGAAGTCCAAAAATTAGCAGAATACACACAACATATGCATTCAACTCGTTTAGAACATTCAATTAGTGTTTCCTATCATAGCTATAAATTAGCAAAGCGTTGGAACGGCAATGCTCGTGCAACAGCTCGTGCTGGTTTATTACATGATTTGTTTTACTATGATTGGCGCACAACAAAGTTTGACGAAGGCTCTCATGCCTATGTTCATCCACGAATTGCAGCCAAAAATGCTGAAAAAATTACAGAGTTGTCTGATTTAGAACGAGACATTATTATTAAACATATGTGGGGCGCAACTATTGCACCACCAAAATACAAAGAAAGTTACATTGTAACCTTTGTTGACAAATATTGTGCTGTGAAAGAAGCGGCGTTGCCGATGACGACAGCCATGAAAACCAAATGGCGTCAGTATTTTGGCCAACAGTCAATCTAATAAAAAGCTTATCCGTAAGGATAAGCTTTTTTTGTTTGACGTTGACTAAAAAGTCTAGCATTCATCTATTTAAAATAAATATTAAAAGTAATTTTGTTCTGTTAATTTCTTTTGAGCATATCGATAGACTGCTTCTTGATTTTCAGTTGTTAACTGTTTGTATATGTTCATAATATTGGTTGGGACAACAAATGGCGTTTCTTCCGTTTCAGGAATACCTAAGATTTCAAGAGGTGATACATCTAAAATTTTAGATAAGGCGACAATTTTATCCCTCCCCATATTTTCAATCATTCCAGTTTCCCATTTCCTGACGGTACTTTTTCCAACACCAACAAAATTTCCAACTTGTTCTAATGTAAGATTTTTCTCCATCCGTTTTTGCTTCAAAAAATTTTCTTTCAAAAAAACCACCTCCGTAAAAACATTCTAGCACAAAAAGTGTCGCAAAAGAAACATGTTTTACTCTATACATAGAGTGATAAATAACTATTGAATCGGCATATATTGACGGTTTTTTCACAAAATGATATACTTCCAGTGTCTAATAAGACACTAAAAAGGGGTGAAAAGGGGGAGTAAAATGGAATCAAATTTAATTCATTCAAAATTGAAATTAAAAGGGAAAAATGTTGAATGGTTAGCAAGTGAAATGACCGCTGCAGGTCAACCAATCTCAGCTTCAACAATTTATAAGAAATTAAAAGGAGAGGTTGTATTTAAAGCTTCAGATATTAAATTGATTTCTAAGTTGTTAGATTTGGAAAGCGAAGAAATCATGGTTATTTTTTTTAATGAGCTAGTGTCTAAAAAGACACGTAAAGGTTGTTAAAGGTAATGAGTTATTCTTCTATTGCACTTTCCAGAGTTGCGTGGTATTATTTTTAATAGTTTAATAGCAACATGGTGATGGTGTTCACCACGAACTATTTATTGGACGAATAAATTAATGACGCCTACCAAACGGGAGAAGTGTACCCTTTGGTAGGCTTTTTCTGTACGCTAGGATTGGCGATAAGAAAATTGTAAAGGAGCATGTAAAGTGAAAAAAGAAACAAAGCAACTACTATCAATCAGCGGTTATATGGCAAAATGGTTGCTCATTACCGCAATTATTGGTTTATTTATGGGGGCGTTATCCGCCTTTTTCTTAAAGAGTCTTACCTATGTAACAGATGTTCGTTTAGCAAATCCTTGGTTACTCTTTATCCTCCCCATTAGCGGTGTCGTTTTTACGTATTTCTATACGCGTTTTGGGAAAAATGCTAGCCGAGGAAATAACTTAGTGATTGAACAAGGCAATGGCGGGGAAGAAGATATTCCCTTACGCTTAATTCCTTTAACATTGTTTGGCACGATTACTACGCACTTATTTGGTGGTTCTGTTGGTCGTGAAGGGACGGCGGTGCAAATGGGGGGCGCAATCGCAAATGCTGTAGGAAAAGTCTTTAAACTGTCCGCTTTGGAACGACAAGTAATTATTATTAGCGGAATTAGTGCAGGTTTTAGTTCTGTTTTTGGCACACCATTAGCGGGAACGGTTTTCGGATTAGAAGTTTTGGCGATTGGAAAAGTTCGTGCAGAGGCACTTTTCCCAAGTTTTTTTGCAGGCTTATTTGCTAATTTTGTGACTGAAAGTTTTGGTGTAACACATACGCATTATCCGATGGGCAAAATTCCGACTTGGTCGGTTGATCTATTCGTAAAATTATTTTTGGCATCGATTTGTTTTGGCTTGGCAGGTTGGGTTTTTAGTCGTTCCATTGTCTTTTTAAAAAAGGCCTACGCAAATTGGTTTGCTAATGTCTACCTTCGTGCGTTTCTTGGCGCTGCCATTGTCGTTCTGTTTGTGCTCGTCTTAAACAACCAACGTTATTTAGGCTTGAGTTTACCTTTACTAGAAGATGCTTTTGCAGGCAATGCGCAGCCTTTTGATTTTGTTGGGAAATTATTCTTTACGGTGTTATCCTTGGGTGCCGGATTCCAAGGAGGAGAAGTGACGCCATTGTTTGAAATTGGGGCTACGTTAGGGAGTTCTTTGGCCCCTTTGTTACATCTGTCAATTCCTTTTTTAGCAGGTTTAGGATTTATTGGTGTTTTTTCTGGCGCCACGAATACGCCGATTGCTTGTTTCATTATGGGCATTGAACTATTTGGTAGTGAAGCGGCAGTCTATTTTTTCATGGTCTGCTTAATCAGTTTTATGTGTTCAGGAAATAGCGGTATTTATGCTTCGCAACAAAGTTTGTATCGCAAAGGAACAGCAGAATATCCTCTCTTTAATGCATTAAAAAATCGACGTAAATAAGATGTTTTTTTATGAAAATATGCTAAACTAGAGAAGATGAGGTGAAGACATGAAAGACTATCAATATCCATTAGATTTAGATTGGACGACAGAGGAAATGGTGATTGTCACTAATATGTGGACAGCAGTTGAGCAAGCCAACGAAACAGGCTTGCCTGTTGACAAATTTTTAACAACTTATCAACAATTTAAAACGGTCGTTAAAAGTATCGGCGAAGAAAAACGCTTAGGTCGTGAATTTGAAAATGCTTCAGGATATTCGTTATATTGTACGCTTCAACAAGCTAAAAAACAGGGAAGCGGTAAATTAAAGCTGGGGGATGATTAGATGACTGAAACGCAAAAATTTGTTCAAACAATTCAAAGTTGGCTTTTTGAAGCAGCCGATGTGATTCGAATGAACTTGGAATCAGAGTTAACCGTTCAACAGAAAAATGGCCGCACCGATTTAGTGACAAATATGGATGAACAAACCCAAGAATTTTTAATGAATAAAATTCAAACAAATTTTCCCGAAGATCAAATTTTAGGGGAAGAAAAAGGCTACAATACTTTAAAAAGTTTTGCTGGTCGCGTGTGGATCATCGATCCGATTGATGGCACAATGAATTTCGTGATGGAAAGAGAAAATTTTTGTATTATGTTAGCTGTTTATGAAGACGGCATTGGTAAATTAGGTTTTATCTATGATGTGATGCGAGAAGAACTTTATTGGGGCGGCAAAGGGCTTGGCGTTTATCGGAATAATCAATTATTAAAAGCGCCTACTATGAAAGCCTTGGCAGATGGATTATGGGGCATGAATGCTTACATGCATGGAAAAAATATTCATTACGCAACGGAAATCGGACAAGCAAGTATGGGCGTGCGTATTAGCGGTTGTGCAGGTTTGGAAATTATTGCTATGTTAAAAGGCAACCATCATGGCTATTTATCTAATCTAAGTCCTTGGGATTATGCAGCAGGCTTAGTACTTTTGGAAGAATTTGGGTTTAAATACTCTGGTATTACAGGAAAACCATTAACTTTTGCGGGTCGTGAATACTTTATTGCAGCAACTCCTGAAACCTATGATGAAGTATTTACCCGATATTTAAATGAATCGGAATAATCAAAGAAGAGCGTTGCTGAAAGGTAAGGCTCTTCCTCTTTTAAAAGAGAAAAATTTGTAAAAAAATGTCCTTGTTTTCAGAAAAAGCCGAATAATTTCTAAAACTTTCATTATTTTTGCAGGCGAAAGCCTTTTTTTAATGAAAAAAGTTTGCTATAATAAGCAGTCGGCTTTTATGGACTTAAGTAACATAAGCGTATATAGATAAGGAGCAATTAAATTGAAATACAGAGATGATATTCGTAACGTGGCAATTATCGCCCACGTTGACCATGGTAAAACAACCTTAGTAGATGAACTTTTAAAACAATCTGACACTTTAGATGGACACACACAATTACAAGAACGTGCAATGGATTCCAATGCACTTGAAAGTGAACGTGGAATTACTATCTTAGCAAAAAATACAGCCGTAGATTATAACGGTACACGTATCAACATTCTAGATACACCAGGACACGCGGACTTCGGTGGTGAAGTAGAACGTATCATGAAAATGGTAGACGGTGTTGTTTTAGTTGTCGATGCGTATGAAGGAACAATGCCTCAAACACGTTTCGTATTGAAAAAAGCATTAGAACAAAAAGTAACACCAATCGTGGTTGTTAATAAAATTGACAAACCTTCTGCTCGTCCTGAACACGTAGTAGATGAAGTTTTAGAGTTATTCATCGAATTAGGCGCAGACGACGATCAATTAGATTTCCCAGTTGTTTATGCTTCTGCTTTAAACGGAACTTCAAGTGAATCAGATGATCCAGCAGATCAAGAGCCAACAATGGCCCCAATTTTTGATAAAATTATTGAACATGTGCCAGCTCCAGTTGATAATTCAGACGAACCACTTCAATTCCAAGTCTCATTACTAGACTACAACGATTACGTTGGACGTATTGGGATTGGCCGTGTGTTCCGTGGCACAATGAAAGTCGGCGACCAAGTTGCGTTGATGAAATTAGATGGCAGCGTGAAAAATTTCCGTGTAACGAAAATTTTAGGTTTCTTTGGCTTACAACGTGTGGAAATTGATGAAGCAAAAGCGGGAGATTTAATTGCCGTTTCTGGAATGGAAGACATTTTCGTTGGGGAAACAGTTGTAGATGTTCACAATCAAGAAGCATTACCAATTCTACACATTGATGAGCCAACCTTACAAATGACTTTCTTAGTTAACAATTCTCCATTTGCGGGACGTGAAGGAAAATACATTACCGCTCGTAAAATCGAAGAACGTTTAATGGCTGAATTACAAACAGACGTATCTTTACGTGTGGATCCAATTGGCCCAGATTCTTGGACTGTATCAGGCCGTGGCGAATTGCATTTATCAATTTTAATTGAAAACATGCGTCGTGAAGGCTATGAATTACAAGTTTCTCGTCCAGAAGTTATTGAACGTGAAATTGATGGAGTTAAATGTGAACCATTTGAACGTGTTCAAATTGACACACCTGAAGAATACATGGGTAGCGTGATTGAATCACTAAGTTTACGTAAAGGCGAAATGCAAGATATGATTAATGCCGGTAACGGACAAATGCGTTTAATCTTCTTAGCACCAGCTCGTGGCTTAATTGGTTATTCAACAGAATTCTTATCAATGACTCGTGGTTATGGTATTATGAACCACACCTTCGATCAATACTTACCAATGATTCAAGGAACGATTGGTGGCCGTCATCAAGGTGCACTAGTTTCAATCGATACTGGTAAAGCAACGACTTACTCAATCATGAGTATTGAAGAACGTGGTACAGTTTTCGTTGAACCAACGACAGAAGTTTACGAAGGAATGATTGTTGGGGAAAACAACCGCGACAACGATTTAACTGTGAACATCACAAAAGCTAAACAAATGACTAACGTTCGTTCGGCAACGAAAGACCAAACATCAGTCATTAAAAAACCGAAAAAATTAACGTTAGAAGAATCATTAGAATTCTTGAATGAAGATGAATACTGTGAAGTAACACCAGAAAGCATCCGTTTAAGAAAACAAATTCTTAACAAAAACGAACGCGAAAAAGCAAGCAAGAAAAAGAAAAAAGCTGAATAATTTTTCGACAAATAAACATTTAAACCAACTATGCTCGTTTTACTACGAAAATAGTTGGTTTTTTTGATGGCAAAAACGAATTAATGCGTATTTTAAGATAAGGTTATTTTTTTATGTGTGGATAACTACTCGTTATCCACAACAAGCAAATGCCGCTATTTTTGAAAGCTTTTGATAGCAAGCTTTCACAATTTTTCATTCTTTTTGATGTTTCACGTTAACTGGTGTTTCACGATTGTGTCTTGTTTTAACACACCTTGTTCCTGTTAGATTAGCGTGTTAAAATGACTTGTAGAACAAAGATTGGAGCGCAATAAATGAGTGCATTACAAGAATTATTAAAAGATACATTTGGCTATGATGATTTTCGGCCAGGACAAGAAACGATTATTCGTCATGTATTGCGACAAGAAAATGTCTTAGGCATTATGCCAACAGGTGGAGGCAAATCGATTTGTTATCAGTTGCCAGCCTTACTTCTGGATAATTTAACATTGGTGATTTCACCATTAATTTCTTTAATGAAAGATCAAGTAGACGCCCTGAATTTAATGGGGATTCCAGCTACATATATCAATAGTACCATTTCCTATCAAGAGATGAATCATCGTATTCAATTAGCGGTTAACAAAGAAGTCAAGCTATTGTATGTTGCGCCAGAGCGATTAGAATCTTATGATTTTCAACAGATGCTGACACATGTACCGATTGATTTATTGGCAGTAGATGAGGCACACTGTATTTCACAATGGGGGCATGATTTTCGTCCAAGCTATTTGCGTTTAGCAGAGATTATAGATCAATTTCAACAGCAACCAACTGTGATTGCACTAACAGCAACAGCAACGCCACAAGTAGCGGAGGATATTGTCAAGCAATTAAGAATTCCATCAGAAAATGAAATCAAAACAGGATTCGCTCGAGAAAATTTATCTTTTCAAGTCGTGAAAGATCAAAATAGAGACGTTTTTCTTTTGGAATATTTAAAGATGAATACTGGACAATCAGGTATTATTTATGCAAGCACGCGGAAGGAAGTTGAACGAATTTATCATTTATTAGAAAGTAAAAAAATTGCAGCTGGGATGTATCATGGGGGCATGAGTGAACAGTTACGTAGTGAAAATCAAGAAGCATTCTTGTATGATCAAGTGCAAGTGATGGTAGCAACAAATGCCTTTGGTATGGGGATTAATAAGAGCAATGTTCGTTTTGTCATTCACGCACAAGTACCAGGGAATATTGAATCTTATTACCAAGAAGCCGGCCGAGCTGGTCGTGACGGTCTGCCTAGTGATGCTGTGTTAATGTTTGCTCCACAAGACTTGCAAATTCAACAATACTTTATTGAACAATCTGAAATGACCATTGATTATAAGCAGAAAGAGTACTTGAAATTACGGGAAATGTCACAATATGCGAATGCACAAATGTGTTTACAAAAATATATTTTACGCTATTTTGGTGAAGAAGGGACGGACTGCGGTCGCTGCTCGAATTGTCTGGATAATCGAGAATTAGTCGATATTACGGTCGATGCCCAAAAAGTCTTGTCTTGTGTAAAACGTATGGGAGAACGTTTCGGTAAGGGCTTAGTTGGTAAAGTCTTGACTGGCTCAAACGATCAAAAAATTGATCAATGGCATTTTGATCGTTTGCCAACATACGGACTAATGAAAGGCCGCACCCAAAAAGAAGTCACACAGCTGATTGATTATTTGACAGCAGAACGTTATTTAATTCCTTCTGATGGGCAATTTCCGTTGTTATCAGTCTCGACAGAAGGTGTTCAGGTGCTTTTAAGGGAACGGAAAGTCTTCCGAAAAGAAGACCAAAAAGTACGAAAAGTAGCAGTGGATGATGCCTTGTTTGAACGATTACGCGAATTACGTATGGACATGGCTCAAGAGGCAGGCGTGCCGCCATATGTAGTCTTTTCCGATAGTACACTTAAAGAAATGTGTGAAAAATTACCGCAAACAACGATTCAATTATTGCAAATAAAAGGGGTCGGCCAAAATAAATTAGATAAATATGGCACCGCCTTTTTAGAAGTAATTAAAGAATATCAAGAGACAAAAAAATGATATAGTTTGTTATTTTATTTAAAATTAAAAGCAGAAAATAAGAAAAAAGTCTTTTAATGTATTTGTTGTTGTATTGATAAAATAAGCTTGTTATATAAAGAGATTTCTTACTTAATATATCGCTTGGTTTTAGAAAATTTCTTAAAGGAAATTTTCTGAAATCATCATGTATCTAACTGAGAATTATGTTATAATTATTTAATTAAGATAGGGAGGTTCTGTACAAATGGACGAAGGAATTTCAAAGAAATTTGCCATTCAATTATTAGAAGACGATGCAGAACGCATTAAAATGCTTATTCGTAATCAAAAAAACAGTTTGTGCATTTCTCAATGTAAAGCATTTGAAGAAGTGGTGGATACACAAATGTATGGTTTTTCAAGACAAGTGACCTATGCGACCCGTTTGGGGATTTTAACTAATGATGAAGGACATCGCTTACTAAGTGATTTAGAGCGCGAATTGAATCAATTATATACAGATGTTTATGAAGAAACACAAGAAAAAAACGAGATTGGCAAGGAGGGCTAAGCTTTGCCAAACAAAGTAAAGAAACGGCATTTGCTAGACTATAGTATTTTTATTCCATATTTAATTTTAAGTATCGTGGGATTGATTATGGTATATAGTTCCACATCCGCATTACAAGTAATGAAAGGTTTTTCACCTACGTCATTCGTTATTAACCAGGTTGCCTTTTGGGTAGTAGGGTTAGTTGCAATGTTTTTTATTTATAAGATGAAAACATCCGTTTTCCAGAATCGAAGTTTTATCATGTTTGCCATTGCAGTAATTACGGTTATGGTTTTAGCCGTTCGGATTCCTGGTATCGGGAAAGAAATTAACGGCGCACGTGGTTGGATTGAGATTGGTGGATTTTCGATGCAACCAGCTGAGTATTTAAAAATTATGGTTGTCTGGTATCTGTCTTATATTTTAGCACGGCGACAAAAGACAATTAATGGAGGCATGGATCAATTTAAACAAGCTGCCGGGCGCCCGTTGATGCTCGTTTTTGTATTAATTGCTCTAGTTGCAATCCAGCCTGACTTCGGGAATGCGGCCATTCTAACATTAATTACCATCGTGATGGTTTTAGCAAGTGGGATTAATTATATGTATACCTACTTGGTTGGTGGCTTGGGCATTTTAGGTAGTATCACGGCTATTCAGTTATTAATTATGTCGAAAGGAAAAATTTTCCCAGCGCGTTATCAATATATTTATAATCGTTTTGCTGTTTTTAAAAATCCATTTTTAGATGAACGGAACTTAGGCCATCAGTTAGCTAATTCTTATTATGCAATCAGTAATGGCGGCTGGTTTGGCAAAGGTCTAGGGAATAGTGTTCAGAAAAAAGGCTTTTTACCAGAAGCACATACGGACTTTATCTTTGCGATTACTTTAGAAGAGTTGGGCATTATCGGCGGTCTAGCGATTTTAGGATTGTTAATGTTTATGATTGCGCGAATTATTTTAGTCGGTGTACGCTCGAAGAAACCTTTTAATTCACTAATGTGTATTGGAATTGGTACAATGTTATTAATTCAAGTCTTTATTAATGTTGGTGGGATTACTGGGATTATTCCATTAACAGGAATTACTTTCCCGTTCTTGAGTCAAGGTGGGAATAGTTTGCTGATTATTTCGATTGCTGTGGCCTTTGTCCTGAATATCAGTGCAGATGAAACACGTCAGAAATTAGAAAAGGAGTACTATTTATCTTTAGAACAGAACCAATAAATTTGAAGGAAATTGATGGTAGGAGTGACGTTATGAAAAAGGTATTAGTTGCCAATCGTGGCGAAATTGCGATTCGAATTTTTAGAGCTTGTACAGAATTAGATATCCAGACAGTAGCGATTTATGCTGCAGAAGATGAGTATTCTGTTCATCGTTTCAAAGCAGATGAAGCGTATTTAGTTGGTAAGGGGAAAAAACCAATTGAAGCCTATTTAGACATTGAAAATATTATCCAAATTGCCAAAAAATCGGGAGCAGATGCCATTCATCCTGGTTATGGCTTTTTATCTGAGAACTTACGCTTCGCCGAACGTTGTGAAGAAGAAGGAATCATTTTTGTTGGACCTAAAACACACCATTTAGATATTTTTGGCGATAAAATTAAAGCGAAAGAAGCAGCTGTAGCTGCGGGGATTGCTTCGATTCCAGGCTCAGATGGGCCAGTAGCAACGGTGGAAGAGGTCGTAGCCTTTGGTGAAACGCATGGCTTTCCTATCATGATTAAAGCTGCTTTAGGTGGCGGCGGTCGCGGGATGCGGGTTGCCCACGATGCCAAGGAAGCACGAGAAGGTTACGAAAGAGCAAAAAGTGAAGCGAAAGCAGCCTTTGGTTCTGACGAGGTTTATGTTGAAAAGTATATTTCTAATCCTAAACATATCGAAGTACAAATTTTAGGCGATCATCATGGGAATGTCTTGCATTTATTTGAACGTGATTGTTCTGTTCAACGGCGCCACCAAAAAGTGGTAGAAGTCGCACCATGTGTATCAATGAATGAAGAACAACGAGCAGCCATTTGTTCGGCTGCTGTGCAGTTAATGGCGCATGTCGGCTACGTGAATGCGGGAACGGTTGAGTTTTTAGTAGAAGGGGATCAGTTTTATTTTATTGAAGTGAATCCTCGTGTTCAGGTAGAACATACTATCACAGAAATGATTACAGATATTGATATTGTGATCTCTCAATTACAAATTGCGCAAGGGCTTGATTTGCATAAAGATATGCATTTGCCAAAACAAAACGAATTGACATTAAAAGGCGCGGCTATTCAATGTCGGATTACGACTGAAGATCCCCTGAACCAGTTTATGCCAGACACAGGGAAAATTGATACGTATCGTTCACCAGGTGGTTTTGGTGTGCGTTTAGATGTAGGGAATGCTTATTCTGGCTACGCTGTGACGCCATATTTTGATTCTTTATTGGTTAAAGTCTGTACGCATGGTTTCTCTTTTGAACAGGCAATCAGTAAAATGCAACGCTGCTTAAAAGAATTTCGGATTCGTGGCGTGAAAACAAATATTCCGTTTTTACAAAATGTTGTGAGCTATCCAGCGTTTCAATCTGGCGAAGCCAAAACAACCTTTATTGATAATACACCTGAATTATTTGAATTTCCTCGTATGCGCGATCGTGGCAATAAAACGATGAAATACATTGGAGAAGTAACGGTCAATGGGTTCCCTGGCATTGAACGAACGGAGAAAAAATATTTTGAAGCCCCGCGCGTGCCGACAGATATTGAAGTTCCAGAAAAAGTGATCACAGCTAAAAATATTCTAGACGCTCAAGGAGCAACCGCCGTCATCGATTGGGTTAAGAATCAAGAAAGTGTGTTAATGACAGATACCACGTTCCGTGATGCGCACCAAAGTTTATTAGCTACTCGTGTGAGAACACAAGATTTTAAAGCAATTGCTGGTCTAACTGATGCAGCCCTGCCTGAGCTGTTTTCTAGTGAAATGTGGGGTGGCGCTACGTTCGATGTTGCCTATCGCTTCTTAACCGAAGACCCATGGCAACGTTTAAGAAAAATTCGTCAGTTGATGCCAAACACACTTTTACAAATGCTGTTCAGAGGATCTAATGCGGTAGGCTATCAAAATTATCCTGATAATGTTATTGAAGAATTTATTAAAGAATCCGCTCGCCAAGGAGTCGATGTTTTCCGAATTTTTGATAGCTTAAACTGGATTCCTCAAATGGAAAAAAGTATTCAAGTCGTTCGGGATACCGGAAAAATTGCGGAAGCAGCAATTTGTTATACTGGGGACATCAATGATCCAGCCCGAGCAAAATATAATGTTCAATATTACCTTGATATGGCTAAAGAATTGGAAAATTTAGGTGCACAAATCATTGCGATTAAAGATATGGCTGGCTTATTGAAACCACAAGCTGCTTATCGTTTAATTAGTGAATTAAAGGCAGCCACGGATTTACCGATTCATCTCCACACTCACGACACTAGTGGCAATGGGATCATCACATATTCAGCAGCTACTAAAGCGGGCGTTGATATTGTTGACGTCGCAATGAGTGCGATGAGTGGCGCAACTAGCCAGCCAAGTATGAACAGTCTATATTATGCTTTAGTCAATGGTGAACGGACGCCAACTATTAACATTGATAATGCACAGAAAATCAATCATTATTGGGAAGATGTGCGCATGTATTATCAACCATTTGAAAATGGCTTAAATGCCCCGCAAACAGAAGTCTATATGCATGAAATGCCTGGTGGTCAATACTCTAATCTGCAGCAGCAAGCAAAAGCGGTAGGCTTAGGGCACCGTTGGGATGAAATCAAAAAAATGTATCACACAGTGAATTTGATGTTTGGTGATATTGTAAAAGTGACGCCATCTTCAAAAGTCGTGGGGGACATGGCACTCTTCATGGTTCAAAATCATCTGACAGAACAAGATGTTTATGCGCGTGGTGAAGAACTAAGTTTTCCTGAATCCGTTGTGACTTTTTTCCAAGGTGATTTAGGTCAACCAGTTGGTGGGTTCCCGAAAGAGCTGCAACGAATTATTCTAAAAGGTCGACCAGCCTTCACAGAGCGGCCAGGTGACTTAGCAGCACCTGTTGATTTTGCGAAAGTACAAGAAGAATTAGCCGAAAAAATTGGGTATCAACCTAAATTGGAAGAAGTTTTAAGTTATTTAATGTATCCACAAGTATTTTTAGAGTATCGTCAAAAATACGAAACCTTTGGAGATATAACCTTATTAGATACGCCAACATTCTTTAATGGTATTCGTCAAGGAGAGACATTGGAAGTTCAAATTGAACGAGGAAAAACGTTAATTATTCGTTTAGATGAAATTGGCGAACCTGATATTGACGGAAACCGTGTCTTGTT
The DNA here is from genome assembly GCF_050548355.1 of Enterococcus sp. AZ011. Lineage (NCBI taxonomy): Bacteria > Bacillati > Bacillota > Bacilli > Lactobacillales > Enterococcaceae > Enterococcus > Enterococcus sp. AZ011. The sequence goes on along the minus strand of NZ_CP172959.1, from coordinate 2,011,020 downwards.
CTTCAATTTGAATGGGCAACGTCGTGAGGTTTTAGTTAAAGATGCCTCCATTAAGTCTGCTGTTCAAGTAAAACAAAAGGCGGAACCAACTAATAAAGAACAAATCGGCGCAACGATGTCTGGTTCTGTTCTACAAGTATTGGTCAAACGTGGCGATAAAGTAGAAAAAGGTCAGCCGTTGCTGATTACAGAAGCCATGAAAATGGAAACGACTATCGAAGCACGTTTTGCGGGCACGGTAGATCACATTTATGTTGAAGAAGGCGAAGCAATCAGCTCAGGTGATTTGTTATTAGAAGTGAAAGAAAAATAAGATGAGAGGGGAAAAAATGAAGCGATTTTGGGCCTTTACTGCTGTTTTTTTAACAGTTCTACTCATCGGATATTTAGAGCCAGTTTTTTTCCCTGCTGAAAAACCAACCGAAACAGCTCAAAGTGGGCGCTTATCCAGCGCTCACACCGCTGTTCCTCATGAAGAATTGCCAGCTTCTGGCTACGCAGCATACATAGGGAAAGATGTGGAAACCTTTATCCGCCAGTTTGGCAATCCTAAAGAAAAAATTAAAACAGGTCGTACGTATGAATTATGGACGTTCGGTTTGACGATGAATGATTACTTAGAAGTCAACGTTCGAGAAAATAAAGTCATCGCAATTAAGGCCTTTAACAATGACAAAATGATAGAACCGTTTAAAATAGATATGAAGCTTGCTGACTTGTCTGATTTAATGACGATTTATTCGAATTTTGCATTTAATTTTCATCATGAAGCTTACGATGTCGAGCTGATGGAAGAAGATATGAACTATCGACCACTGGTTGCTTTTGATAATGGCAGTTTTGCGGTGTTATTTTTTAATCAGCGGACGGGCGGTTTAATGGCAGTTAATTATGTCAATAAAGAAACGTTGCTCACGGAAATGCCGTATCAATTAAATGAAGGTTCTCCTTTGCCAGTTGATATAACGCAGTCAATGACCTTCGATCCTGTTCAAAGTAACCAAGCGATTTATGTCATGAATCTGGTTAAACAGCAAGAAAATCAAGCTGCTTTTTCAGTTTCTACACAAAGCCAAAAAGATGCCCAAACATTGTATCAAACGCTGGCTAATCATACACCAACAATTTTGTCGGCAAATCGACAAGCAGAATTGTTACAAACGAGAGAGGAACATACAGCCATCCATCCCTTTCAGTTGACTAAGGACGAATTTTCTTTATTAGTTAAAACGAGCAAACTTTCGTTGAGAGAACCAGCAGGTATTTTCCAAGAACCTGTTTATGATAGTACCTTTACTATTTTGTCATGGTTTTCGGACCCGCAATATGATAGCTATTTTGCTGAGTCAGAAACGACAGAATTGGGCGTTGCCTTTTCCAATGAAGGTGTGTTAGTCTTATTAGAGAAACGACCAGAAAATAGGCAAATCACGGAGAGTAGTGAAAAGTTATGATTGTAACAGAACATTTATTTGCAATTGAAGATCAAACAGAATGCTTAATTTCAGCACTTTTAGAAAGTGATGCTGTTCAAAACTATAAAGAAACAAAAAAAGCTATGTATGCTTCGGCGGAAGTTGCTCAGTTACAAAAAGCATTTTTAGAAGCTAAGTCAGCCTTTGAACGAGTAGAGGCTTATGGAATTCATGCACCCGATTTTCGGGAGAAACAACGAGCTCTACGTAAAGCAAAGCGGGCGCTTGATTTAAACGAAATCGTTGCAAATTATCGTTTTGCTGAGACAAACGTTCAAACGTTGCTAGATACAATTGGTTTAAAGATTGCGCAACTAATTTCTGAAGATATTAAAGTAGATGCTGGAAATCCTTTCTTTGAACGAGGAAAGAAACATTCAGGTTGTGGAGGAAGCTGCCATGCAAGCTAAAGAAGGAAAAGAATTTACGCTTCAAGAGCGTCGTTGCCTAATTGTTTGGGTATACACATTAAAACCGTTAAAACAGTTACGCCGATATGGACTGATTCACTATGTTTCACGAAAAATGAAATATGTGGTGATTTACATGAATGAAGAAAATATTGAAAGTAACATGGAAAAAATTAATCAGTTACATTTTGTTCGTAGTGTCGATAAATCGTATCGACCAGATGTCGAAATGAATTTTGCTGAAAAAATTGGTACTAAAGCGGCTTATCAAGAACAAGAAGACGATGGCTATGTAGTAGAGGAATTATCTACAGAGATTCGCTTAGCAGAGAATGTCTAATGCAAAAGAGTGAGAAATGTTATGAGAAATTTCAAACATTTTTCACTCTTTTTGTTATAATGAATTATAAAAGAATGATTGATAAAGGAGTCGAAACAATGCGTGTTATTTCTGGAGAATATGGTGGCCGGCGCCTGAAAGCGTTAGATGGCGACAATACTAGGCCTACAACAGATAAAGTAAAAGAATCTATTTTTAATATGATTGGTCCATATTTCGATGGTGGAATGGCGCTGGATTTATATTCAGGAAGTGGCGGGTTAGCGATTGAAGCCGTTTCTCGTGGAATGGACAAAAGTATTTGTATTGAAAAGAATTTTGCTGCACTAAAAGTAATTAAAGAAAATATTGCGATTACAAAAGAACCAGAAAAATTTGAAGTTAGAAAAATGGATGCTAATCGTGCCTTAGAACAGTTTTATGAAGAGAAGCTACAATTTGATTTGGTCTTATTGGATCCGCCCTATGCCAAACAAGAAATTGTTTCACAATTAGAAAAGATGTTAGAACGGCAGTTATTAACAAACGAAGCCGTTATCGTTTGTGAAACAGATAAAACTGTCAAGTTACCAGAAACGATTGGTACACTAGAAAAAACAAGAGAAACCGTTTACGGAATCACTCAAGTAACGATTTATCGTCAGGAGGCGTAAGATGCGTAAAATTGCTCTATTTCCCGGAAGTTTTGATCCGATGACAAATGGTCATTTAAATTTGATTGAACGCAGTGCGAAGTTATTTGACGAAGTCATTATTGGCGTTTTTATAAATACAAGTAAGCAAACATTATTTACGCCAGAAGAGAAAAAATATTTAATTGAAGAAGCAACTAAAGAAATGCCAAATGTGCGTGTTATTATGCAAGAAACCCAGTTAACTGTGGAAAGTGCAAAATCATTAGGGGCTAATTTTTTGATTCGTGGCATTAGAAACGTCAAAGACTACGAGTACGAGAAAGACATTGCTAAAATGAATCAACATCTGGCGCCAGAAATTGAAACGGTTTTTCTATTAGCAGAAGAACCATATGCACATGTAAGCTCCAGTTTACTAAAAGAAGTTTTACGTTTTGGGGGCGATGTGTCTGACTATCTTCCTCCCAATATTTATCATGCGTTAAAACAAAAGAAGAATGACTGGAGCTAAAATAATGAATAAAAAAACAGAAAAATTTTCGTTTAAATCACTCATTCCAATGGTATTGGCATTGCTGCTAATTGGTTTGTTTATCGTCCCAATTCCTTATTATATTGAAGGACCAGGAACGACAGAAAATTTAAAAGAGTTTGTAACTGTTGATGGAAAAAAAGATACGCAGTCTGGTGCTTTTTATTTAACAACGGTGGGCATTCGTTCGGCCACTATTTTTTCTGCCATAAAAGCAAACTTTTCGGATTTTCAAGAAGTTATGTCTAAAAAAGAATTAATGGGAGATAGTAGTAATAGCGAATATAATCGAATTCAACAATACTATATGGATTCCTCAAAAAACGCCGCAATTGAGCAAGCCTTAAAATTAGCGAAGGTTCCATATGAGATGAAATTTAAAGGCGTCTATGTGTTAGCGATGGAAGACAACTCAAGTTTTAAAGGAAAAATTGAAGTTGGCGATACCGTGACAGGCGTGGATGGCAAATCTTTTAAAAGCAGTGAAGAATTAATGAATTACATTAAAGCACAAAAAGTGAATCAAAAAGTCACTGTTCAATTTATTCAAGATGGCAAAGCAAAAGAAGCGACCGGCAAATTAATTGAATTGCCAACAGATAAAAAAGCGGGGATTGGTATTGGTTTGACCGATCATACAGAAATTGATTCTTCTATCCCAGTATCTATTGAAGCGGGTGATATTGGTGGGCCATCGGCTGGGTTAATGTTTACTTTGCAGACCTATGAACAATTAAGTCATAAAGATTTACGTAAAGGTCATGAAATTGCTGGAACAGGTACGATGAACAGTCAAGGAATCGTTGGTAGAATCGGTGGTATTGACAAAAAAGTTGTAACAGCCAGTGAGAACGGTGCAGAAATTTTCTTTGCACCCGATGATGAAATAACTTCAGAAATGAAAAAAGTTGAACCGAAAATCAAATCGAATTATCAAGAAGCACAAGAAGCTGCGAAAAAAATTGGGACAAAAATGAAAATTGTCCCAGTAAAAACGGTTCAAGATGCCTTGAACTATCTAGAAAAATTAAAATAAAAGTGTGCCTGGGCCAAAAATTACTAGTGATTTTTGGTCCAGGCGCATTTTTTTGTTAAAAAATGCGTAATTATATTTTGAAGGGAGGACAAACGATGGATTGGTTGAAACAGTTACCCAAAAAGTGGCTATTGCTAGGTAGTGGCGCGTCTATAGTTATTTTGATAACTCTATTAGTGGGCATTTATTTGATGGTTAATAAGGAGGCACAAGTAGACACCACAATGTGGGAGGAGACAAGTCTGACCACTATGGCAGAGGTCGCCACAGATGCCACAAAAGAAAGGGCAGAAACAATGATCTATGTTGATATTAAAGGCGCAGTGAAAGTACCAGGAATCTATCAACTAAAAAATCAGCAGCGGATTTGGGATGCTTTAGCTTTAGCTGGAGGTGTGAGCGAGGAAGCTGATACTACCCAGGTCAATTACGCTCAAAAAGTAAAAGATCAAATGATTATTTACGTGCCCAAAAAAGGAGAATCAGTGCCACAGTCATTAGAAACGCTGCAGGAATCAGCACCTGCTCAGCAAAATCAGGAGGAAAAAATCAACCTTAATACGGCAACAGAAGCAGAGCTACAAACGATTTCAGGAATCGGTGCGAAAAAAGCACAAGAGATTATTCGCTTTCGTGACGAACAAGGACCGTTTAAAACCGTCGAGGAACTGAAAAATGTTCCAGGTATTGGAGAGAAAACAGTAGAACGTTTAAAAGACATGTTGACAGTGACTGGCTAACTTTTAACAGAAAATTCCTGAGAATTCTTGACTATGGGATGCGGATAACATACTATTTGTAATAAGATTAAATGATTTGGCAAATCGAACACAGGAGTCATTAAAAATAAAGGAGGTTTATTATGGAACGAATTCCATGGGACCAATATTTTATGGGACAAAGCGTCTTATTATCATTAAGAAGTACTTGCACACGGTTAACTGTCGGAGCAACCATTGTTCGCGACAAACGAATTATTGCAGGAGGTTACAATGGTTCAGTCAGTGGCGGAACGCATTGTATTGATGAAGGATGTTATGTTGTTGATAATCATTGCGTTCGAACAATCCACGCAGAAATGAATGCAATTTTACAATGTGCGAAGTTTGGCGTCCCTACAGAAGGGGCAGAAATTTATGTGACACATTTCCCTTGCCTGCAATGTACAAAGATGATTTTACAAGCAGGGATTAAAAAGATTTATTATTTAAAGGATTACCGTAATGATGCGTACGCCCTAAATTTAATTGAACAAGTAGGAGCCACGGTTGAAAAAGTGACTTTAGTACCAAAATATTTTGCCGAATTACAATGGGGAGAAGAATTTGCCACACTTGAGGACAATCCTTCCTCAGCTGAGGAATAATTGGTTCTTCATAGCTCTGCTGACTAGTTGTGGGCTGTGGTGTTTTTTCGCACCTAGTCTATTAGGAGCTCTTCTTTTTTCTATCACTGTTATCCGTATTGTCTGTACAAAAAGTTTTCCTGTTATATTGGAAGGTTTTTTGTGCAGTTTTTTAATAGTAGGGGGCATATTGATTTTCTAGTGGTTAAAGCCAGTCTCTTTGTTGCCTAAAGATGTCCGCTTGTCAGGACAGCTAACGATATTACCAGATGAAATACAAGTCGATGGCGATCAAGTGAAATTTCCTGCCAATTGGATCGTAAAAGGCAAAAGGCAGAAAGTGATGGCATTTTATCAATTAAAAAGTGTGAAAGAAAAACAGCAATGGCAACAACTAACCACAACCATTCAGGCAACTGCCGTAGGTATTTTAGACTCGCCCCAAGGTCAAACCAACAAAAATGGCTTCAATTATCAACTATTTTTGAAGAATCAAGGAATCGAAGCTATTTTATTCATTGAGGAGATAGGACAACCACGTTCCTTTTTTTCTTGGCGGTTTAAAGAAATCATTAGCGGCTGGCGGAAATGGGCGATGGTACATATTCAGAAAAATTTTGCTGAGACTAGTGCAATGTATATGAATGCGTTGCTCTTAGGTTTTCGTAATGAAGAATTTGCTGAAATAAGCGATAAATTTTCAGCATTAGGCATTTTGCATCTTTTTAGTTTGTCAGGGATGCATGTTTCTTTTTTCCTTCGTTTATTTCGCTTGCTGATGCTAAGAATTGCTCGCCGAACGCAAGAAAGTTATTTTTTGTGGCAATGCGGTTTTTCACTGATATATGCTGGTTTAACAGGATTCTCAGTCAGTGTCATGCGGGCGCTTTTACAAACAAACCTCAATACGTTCAATCGACGGTTTAATTGGCAGGTTCCGGCCCTCGATTGTTGGAGTTTAACTCTCTTAGTACACTTGATTGTTCAGCCAACCCTCTTTTTTTCAGTCGGCGGTCAATTTAGTTATTTACTTTCCTTTGTTCTGCTGTTTTTAGAGCAAACATTGGTTGGTTATTCTTCGCCTTTCATTAAAAATTGTTTAGGCTCTTTCCTATTGGCTGTGGCTTCCTTACCTATTTTAGTCCAATCATTTTATGAATGGCCCTTGTTAGGAAGTTTCTTAACATTTCTCTTGTTACCAATTTTTGAACGGTTCTTGTTACCGCTTTTGACGTTGAGCTTTTTTCTAGTGATTATTATGCCAGCACGTTATTTAGCAGCCTTGCTCGAACCACTATTTTTAACAATGAATGGCTTATTTGAGTGGGTGCTAGTTCACTTAAATCCGAAGCTGACCATCGGCTATTTAAATGCTTGGATACAAATTAGTTTGTTATTACTAATCGGACTTTCAATGATTTATTTAGCACACAAGTCTAAAAAAATTTTTTTCTCAATCGGACTACTAATTGTTTTGATAAATAGTAAATACCTTTCGCCAATTGGCATTGTTGCAATGATCGATGTAGGCCAAGGGGATAGTTTGTTTATCCAAGCGCCTTTTCACAGAAAAAATACACTGATCGATACAGGGGGGCGGTTGTCTTTTGACAAAGAAGCTTGGCGGCAACGGAAAAATAGTCGATCAGGAGCGGAATATTCAGTGATTCCTTTTCTCAAAAGTCAAGGAGTCAAACGTTTAGATGAAGTGATCATCACACACGCACATGAAGACCATTTTGGCGATTTATTAGCCATTGCGCAGAAGGTTCCAATTTCTGTTCTTTATTTTCCTAAAGGAGCAGCTGAAGCCAATTTTTCGTTTCGCCAAGTCTTGAAACAACTCCAAAAAAGCGGGACAGACTGTCGGCCGATTTTAGCGCCCAAGCGAATTAATGGGCCCGTTTCTTTTCAAATTTTATCGCCAAATAAGAGCAGTATTGGGGGCAATAATGACTCGATAGTGTTTTCCACACAATTAGGCGGACGGCATTTTTTATTTACTGGTGACTTGGAAGCCGAAGGAGAAGAACAAGTGTTGGCTCGCTATCCCCAGTTGAAAATCGACATCTTGAAAGTCGGTCATCATGGTAGTAAAACGTCGTCTACTAAAAGATTTATCAAACAGCTTAATCCGCGAGAAGCATTGATTTCAGCTGGACTGAATAATCGTTTTAAACATCCTCATCAGGAGACATTAGCGACGCTGGAGGAGAAAAAAATAAATTATTATCGGACCGATCTTCAAGGAATGATTTATTATCAATGGTTACCCTGGCAAGGGCTTTCTAAAGCCAAATTTGTTAAAGAACAAGACTAGTATTTCCAGAAGTAACATGATAGGATAAACAAGAGAAACGAGAAAAGGAGCGAGCCAATGGAGTTACAAAAAGCTTTGAAAGAAGTGCGAGAGCAAAAAATCGCTCCAGTTTATTTATTAATAGGAACAGAACTTTATTTAACTGAATTATTTAAAACAACATTGATGAAAGAATTGTTGACGGAAGAGGATGATCAATTTAACTTTTTCTCATTTGATATGGAGGAAACACCTTTAAGTGCAGCGATTGCTGAAGCGGAAACAATTCCGTTTTTTGGTGATTATCGCCTTGTCTTTGTGGAAAATCCTTACTTTTTAACTGCCGAAAGAAAAACAAACGGTGTGGAACATGATGTCAATCTTTTATTGAATTATTTGGAAAGTCCATCACCAACAACTGTTCTTGTTTTTATGGCCTCTTATGAAAAATTAGATGAACGCAAAAAAATTACCAAAGCATTGAAAAAAAATGCCACAGTGGTTGACGTCAATCCAATGGATGAAAAGGCTATTCGTCAGTACATTTCTCAAACGATTGAGAGCGAAGGGTACACTATTCGCTCCGATGCTTTTGATTTATTACTTCAATTGACAGACTTGAACTTATCAAAAATTATGGGAGAATTACAGAAGCTGTATTTATATGCCCTTGAAACGAAGACAATTACACGAGGTGCGGTTCAAGAATTAGTCCCTAAGTCTTTGGAACATAATGTTTTTGACTTAACCAACGAAGTACTTTCTGGAAACAGTGAAAAAGCTGTTCAATTGTATGAAGATTTACTTTTACAAGGAGAAGAAACCATTAAGTTAAATGCAATCTTATTGAATCAGATTCGCCTTTTTCTACAAACAAAAATTTTGGCTAAGATGGGCTATCAACAAGCGAATATCGCTGATACATTAAAGGTTCATCCTTATCGAGTCAAGTTAGCGTTACAACAAGTCCGACGATTTGAATTGTCTCGATTAGAAAGACTTTATGATGAATTAGTTGAAAATGATTATCGCATGAAAACGGGCCAAATGGATAAAGAATTACTATTCCAATTATTTATTTTAAAATTGACTGCACAAGCAAAATAAGAAAATGCCAGAGGCAATCGTTGTACAACGATTGCCTCTGGCACTTTCTTATTATTTAGCTCCTAATAGTTCTTCTTTTCCGTGAACAAGCTGTGTCAACATGGCACAGAAAGGTGTTGCTACGTTGTATTTTTGTCCTTTGCGCCAAACGGCACCATTGATGTAATCAATTTCTGTGAGACGATGATTTTTAATTAAATCTTGATACATAGACGGATAGTGCAAGCCAATACCGTTTGGATCATAAGTTTGAGCAATATGTGTATAGACTTCTGCTTGATCTAAATGAATGGCTTCTTTTTCTGCGACTGCTGCAAATTCACTGATTAATGTTTTAACAAGGGATTCACTAACAGGTAGTGCACCAAATTCGGCAATATTACAATCAAGGATTGTACACAAACCATTTAGCGTGCCATTGACACAGGCTTTCCGCCAAATAGAGTAGCGAACATTGCTACTATAGCTTGGATTTAAACCAGCTTGTTGGAAGACATCAACGACTTCTAAAGCAAATTCTTTACCAGAAGGATCAATATTTTCTAATTCAATTTCGCCATCACCTAAAAGTTTAACACGTCCCGGTCCTTCTAAACCAGCTGTCCACATGGTAATGCCAACCAAGATGTTTTCTTTTGGCACATATTTTTCTAGTACATCTTCATGACCTAAGCCATTTAATAAACATAGTACATACGTTTTTTCAGTAATCATTGGTTGAATCGCTTTAAACATTGCATCTAATTGTTGTGCTTTGGTTAAAGCAATAATTAAATCAACTTGTTCATTTTGATGGTCAATTTCTTCTGGTGAGAAGATTGGTAGGTTCGCGACAACTTCTTCTCCATTAAAATCAGCGATTAAACCATTTTTACGAATGGCTTCAATGTGCGCGGGCCATTGATCGATTAAAGTTACATCATTTCCGCCTTGATGCAACATAATTCCTAAACGGCTGCCCATAGCGCCGGCACCAGCAATTGCAATTTTCATGTGTATCCATCTCCTTAAAAGTTCTTTAACCGTTATTATTATACAGCAACTTTCCTAAAAATGAATAAATGGGACTTGCAAATTTGTTATTTTTTAAATGTTTCCTAAAAAGTAAGGATTGCATCAAATGGTAAAGTAAGCTAAAGTAAAGCGTGGAAAAGTTTATAAATGAAAGTAGAGGAATCGTTAATGACGAAAGAAAAATTTTGTCGAGAATCACGAGTGATTCAAACACATCGTGTATTTCCCTTTGATTTAAATCCCTTTGGTGCACTATTTGGTGGGAAATTAATGTCTTTAATTGATGACGCCGCATCCATTTCCGTTTCACGACATTGTCGGAGAGGGGCAGTTACAGCATCTTTAGATAACTTGAATTTTTTAAAACCTTTAAAAGAAAATCACTCAGTGTGTGTTGAAACGTTTGTTTCTGGCGTGCATCATAAATCGATGGAAGTATTTGTTAAAGTTGTAGGAGAAGATTTAACAACTGGAGAGCGTTATTTAGCGGCGACTTGTTTTACAACTTTTGTAGCCATTCCGTCTCATATGAATCCTGAAAGTGACTTCCAATTAGCGGCAGTCGTCCCAGAAACTGCAGAAGAAAAGTTGATTTGTTCCAATTATGAAACGAGACGACAACAACGTTTAGCTTTGCGAGAAGAGACTAAATTATTTAGTCAACATCTCACAACAGATTTACCGTGGATTGATTCACCTTTATAAAAAAATGTCCGAGTCTTTGTGAAAACAGACTTGGACATTTTTTGATGAAAAAAGAAGCTAACATGAATGCTAACTTCTATCTCACATTATTTAGCTAATTTGCTTAAACGAATTTTATCGCGGTTAGCTTTGTTTTTATGGATTAAACCTTTAGTTGCAGCCATATCAACAGCTTTAACAGCTTCGTTGTATAAAGCATCGACGTTATCAGCTCCAGCAGCTACAGCTTCTTCAAATTTCTTGATTGCTGTACGCATTGCGTTTGTTTGAGATGAATTTTTCGCATTCGCGTTAGCACTTGTACGTACGCGTTTGATTGCAGATTCGATATTTGGCATTTGTTTCACCTCCGATGATTTAGGTTTTACACTGGTCAGCCAATGTAATTCAACAGTAATCATTATACCTAATCCATTGTTCCATTGCAATAAAAGACGACAAGTTTTTTTCCTTAACAGACAATTTCAAGAAAAAAATAAGAAAATTTGCCAGAGCCTTAAGAAAAAAGCATACATTTTTTTTAAAACATGCTATGATAAAATAGATAAATGAAAAATGGTGGTGTCTTTGTGAGTATTGCATTATTGGTAACGATTACTTTGGTAATGGGTGTAATTTTTGTTAACGGTTGGACGGATGCGCCGAACGCAATTGCAACCGCTGTCTCGACTCGGGTGTTAAAACCGAATGTCGCAATTTGGATGGCTGTTGTGATGAACTTTTTAGGTGCATTAGTCATGACCTTTTTTAATGCCCAAGTAGCTGAAACGATTAGCAACATTGTTAGTTTTGACGCAAATGGAAACGCTTCACAGGTGGCTTTGGCTGCTTCGCTTTTTTCAATTGTGGTTTGGGCAGTTGCTGCGTGGTATTTTGGTATTCCCACAAGTGAAAGCCATGCGTTAATTGCCGGCTTGACTGGTTCGGCAATGGCATTAGGTGGTTTGGGTGCAGTCAATGGCTCGGAATGGATCAAAGTGCTTGTTGGTCTAGTTGTTTCTACCGTAATGGGCTTTGGCGGCGGATATTTGATTGCCAAACTTGTTGTGAAAGCTTTCTCGGCTGTGCCTAGAAGAAAAGCCAACAAATTTTTTACAGTTGGACAAGCCTTTGGTGCAGGAGCTAATGCTTTTTTACATGGTGCGCAAGATGGGCAAAAATTTATGGGCGTGTTCATGTTAGTGCTTTTTTATAATAATTTAGTCGAAAAAACAGGTGGCGGTTTTGTGATTCCGTTATGGGTTATGGTTCTGTGTTCCATTACAATGGGCATTGGAACTTCTGTGGGCGGCATGAGAATCATTAAATCAGTCGGGATGGATATGGTAAAACTCGAACGCTATCAAGGCTTCACTGCAGATTTAAGCACGGCTATTTGTTTATTTTTAGCATCGGCTTTTGGGATTCCAGTTTCAACTACTCATACAAAAACGACAGCGATTATGGGAGTAGGTGCTTCTAAGCGAATCTCAAGTGTTGACTGGCGTATCGTGAAAGAAATGCTGATAGCATGGATTTTAACTTTCCCAGGATGTGGGCTGATCGCTTATGTGATGTCAAAATTATTTATTGCAATTTTTTAAGGAGAGAAAAACATGGCACGTAAAAAACAATTTGATTATTTTGGAGAATTAAACCAGTTAGCAACAAATGCTTATGAAGCGGCAAAGGTTTTGCAAGAAATTGTAGACAATTATTCATTAGAAAACTTAGTAAAAAAATCAGAAGCGATTCATCAATTGGAAAAAGAGAATGATGAAATTGTTCGCAAAATTTTAAATGAACTCTATATTTCCTTTATTACGCCGATTGATCGAGAAGATATTGTCGATATTACGGATCACTTAGATAACATTATCGATAGCATTAATAGTTTGTCTTATTTACTTGATCATTTAGTTGTCGAAGAAATGATTGCGCCCGCGCTAGAATTAACTGCTTATATTGTTAAAGCGACAGAAGGCGTTAAATCAGCAACGAAGGAATTTGCAAAATTTAAGAATTCCAAAACGTTAGTTTCATTGATTGATGAAGTGAATACGATTGAATCTCAAGGCGATAAATTATACAGTAGCGCCATGAAAGATTTGATGACTAACGAAAAAGATTTATTAAAAGTTATCAAGTGGAAAGATGTTTATGATCAGCTTGAGCGCACTATTAATGATTGTGAATCAGCTGTTAATATTATTGTCGGAATTGTCATCAAAAATACGTAAAGAAAAGAGGGGGAGCTGTTGGTTAAAGTAATTGTTGATGCTGATGATTTTGGGATGTCAGAAGCGATTAATCATGGCATTATCAAAAGTTATGTCGATGGTTTAACAACGTCGACACTTTTGATGCCCAATTTACCAACAGCAGAACACGCCGTTGCGTTAGCAAAAAATTATCCAGGCTTATTTGTAGGTCAGCATACGAATTTTTTATTAGGGAAACCTTGTGCGGACCCATGTATGATTCCTTCACTGGTAGATGAACAAGGCAATTTTCATCGCTCTTCTTATTATCGTCAACAAAAGCAAGTAACCTTCGTATATGAAGAAGTACGACTTGAAACGATTGCGCAATTGACGCGCTTTAAGGAACTAACTGGACATTATCCTGAACATTTTGATTGCCACTCGATTGGGGATGAAGTGGTTGATCAAGTATTTTTAGAATTAGCAGAAGAGTACGGACTTCATACAACCCTGAAATATAGTGGGGAAAAAGAATATCCACCGCAACAAGGTTATTTCCAGGTAACACATTTGTTAGAGTCTGGCGCGTTATCTTATATTCACGAAGGCGTATCAGTGGAGAATTTTTTAGAAGATGACTTTGGTTTATTATGGATGCCGGAATCGGCAATTGCTGAGATGCATTTTGATGTTGGGTATTTGGATCAATTTGTGTTAGATAATTCTTCATATACCACTTTACGCTGCAAAGAATTAGCAACAATTTGTGATCCTCGTGTTCGTCAGTGGTTTGAAGAACAGGGGATTGAGCGAATAACGTTTGGCGATTTAAAAAAATAAAACCGTTGCTTTCAACAGTGAAAGCAACGGTTTTATTTTTATGAGAATAACCAGTAGCCAATTAAAATCGCACCTAAAATTACACGATACCAACCGAAAACTGTAAAATCGTTTTTCTTCAAGTAATTCAATAAGAATTTAATCGCAATGATGGAAACAACGAAGGCAACAATAGAGCCAGTTAATAAAATAATGATTTCTTCTGATCCAAACGTATTTCCTTTGGCCAAGAATTTAAAGATTTTTAAAAAACTTGCTCCAAACATTACTGGAATTCCTAAGAAAAATGAAAACTCTGTTGCAACGAAACGTGAGGCCCCAATTAAGATTGCCCCTAAAATGGTCGCTCCTGAACGTGAAGTTCCTGGAATTAATGCCAGTACTTGGAAAGCACCAACGATTAAAGCGGCTTTATAAGTGAAGTCTTTTAGATTAGTACACTTCGGTGCAACATTTTTATTTCGTTTTTCAATGATAATAAAAGCAATCCCATAAACAATTAACATAATCGATACTGTTAAAAAGTTATAAAAATGTGCATCTAAATAATCATCAAATTTTAGACCAATAACTGCCGCTGGTAAACAAGCGACTAAGACTTTAGACCAAAGAATCCAAGTATCTTTTTTCTCTTCGCCATTTTTCTTTGGTGAGAAAGGATTCAATTTGTGGAAGTATAAAATAACAACCGCCATAATCGCTCCCAATTGGATAACGACGTTGAACATTTCCATAAAATCTTTACTTAGATCGAGTTTAATAAACTCATCCACTAAAATTAAATGTCCGGTACTACTAATTGGAAGCCACTCGGTAATTCCTTCGATAATACCAAGAATAATTGCTTTCCATAGGTTAGCAAAAAGCATGTCACCATTCCTTTCTGAAATAAATGCAAAATACATCAAGTATAAGTATACCCGCTGACAAAGTAAATGCCAATGCAAATTCTTATTTTAAAATAAATTTTAGAATTATACAAAGGTGCCACTTGTAATTCATGAAACTTTTTTCTATACTAGTGATACTTTAAAAAATGGGGGAAGAGAAATGTTTGGATTTTTGAAGAAAAAGAATGAAGTTGTCGAAAATAATACAATGTATGCCGTTGCCAATGGAACCGTTATCCCAATTAGTGAAGTGAATGATCCTGTTTTTTCACAAAAAATGATGGGAGATGGCTATGCAGTAGTTCCAGAAAATGGTGAAATTTATGCACCTATTGAAGGAGAAGTTTTAAGCGTTTTCCAAACAAAACATGCCATTGGTTTAAAAATGACAAACGGTCTTGAAATTTTATTACACATGGGTATCGATACGGTAGAGTTAAACGGGGCACCGTTCACTATTAAAGTGAAAGAAGGCGACCAAGTGACTGCAGATACGGTGGTCGCAATTGCTGATTTAGAAGCAATTAAAGCAGCTGGTAAAGGAACTGAAATGGTTGTCATTATTACCAACATGGATAAAGTAGCACAATTTTCGTTAGAGAAAACTGGCGTGGTTACAGCTGGTACACCAGTTGGCTCTGCCACAGCCAATTAATGAATTAGACAGATATTTCTATAAAGGAATATCTGTTTTTTTTGAACATAAATAAAATTTTATTTTGGAATTAAAAAATATTTAGAAAAATAGTTGAAATTTTATTTCAAACAAGTTATAATGAAAGCGTATTAGAGAGGAGCTAAAAAGATGTATGGTATTTCAGTTTTTCTTGGTGAAGAGATTACAAACGATACAATTATTTATATCAAAAAGATGAAAGCGCTTGGATTTGATGGTATTTTCACTTCTTTACACATTCCAGAAGATGATACTTCCCTTTACCGCCAACGCTTGACTGATTTAGGGGCAATTGCTAAGGCAGAAAAAATGAAAATTATGGTAGATATTTCAGGTGAAGCGTTAAAAAGAGCGGGTTTTTCTTTCGATGAATTAGAGCCTTTAATCGAGTTGGGCGTAACTGGCCTCCGGATGGACTACGGCATTACGATAGAACAAATGGCTCATGCTTCACATAAGATTGATATAGGATTGAATGCTAGTACCATTACACTGGAAGAAGTGGCTGAGTTAAAGGCTCACCAAGCGGACTTTTCTCGCTTAGAAGCTTGGCATAATTATTATCCAAGACCTGAAACAGGCATTGGAACAACATTTTTTAATGAAAAGAACCGCTGGCTTAAAGAATTAGGCTTACAAGTTTTTACTTTTGTGCCAGGAGATGGACAAACAAGAGGCCCAATTTTTGCTGGTTTACCAACATTAGAAAAACATCGGGGGCAAAATCCTTTCGCCGCTGCCGTTGGTTTGATGGCTGATCCTTATGTCGATGCTGTTTATATTGGTGACCCCACAATTAGTGAGCGAACCATGGCTCAATTTGGTTATTATCACCAAACCAATCAATTTCTGTTAGAAGTAGCACCTAGCAAGAGCCGCTATTTGAAGCGAATACTTGGGACTCATACCAATCGTTTAGATGCTGCAAGAGATGTTTTGCGAAGTGAATTATCAAGAACGAGTGAAATGTTCAGAAAAGATGAAATTGCAACGATTGAGTCAGAGCAGACTGAAGCCCGTCCAGTGGGAACCGTAACGATTGATAATGAAAAATATGGTCGCTATATGGGAGAAATTCAAGTCACACTTGTGGACTTGCCGAAAGATGAAAAAGTCAATACGATTACACGAATTATTGAAAAAGATCAAACGATATTGCCGTTAATCAAGGCAGGCAATCAATTTACGCTAGTCACGGAAGGAACGATAGAGAATGAATTTAGAAAACTTAACAACTGAACGTAGAAATGAAAATACAATGGGCTTAGATGAGATGAGTGTCAAAGAAGCTTTACAAAAAATGAATCAAGAAGACCAAAAAGTTGCAATGGCAGTGGGTCAAGAATTAGCAGCCATTGAACCAGTGGTAGAAGCCATCATCAAAAGCTTCAATCAAGGCGGCCGCTTGATCTACATGGGCGCTGGTACGAGTGGTCGGTTAGGTGTCTTAGATGCAGCCGAATGCGTACCAACTTTTGGCGTCGAGCCAGAGATGGTTCAAGGCCTCATCGCTGGTGGTCAAAAAGCAATGACTGTCGCAGTAGAAGGTGCTGAAGATTCAAAAGAACTAGGTCGTCAAGATTTAGTTGATCTAAAATTATCAGCAAATGACATTGTTGTTGGGATTGCAGCCAGTGGTCGGACGCCTTATGTAATTGGCGGTTTAGAATATGCTACAACGGTGGGAGCAGCTACCGCAACTGTGGCATGTAATAAAGATGCTGAAATTAGTAAGTATGCACAAATGCCTATTGAAGTAGATGCAGGACCTGAATTTTTAACAGGTTCGACTCGCTTGAAATCTGGGACAGCTCAAAAATTAATTTTAAATATGTTATCAACTATTTCCATGATTGGTATTGGGAAAGTCTACAATAACTTAATGGTTGATGTAAAACCAACCAATGAAAAATTAGTGGAGCGTTCCAAACGGATTATTATGGAAGCAACGGGTTGTAGTTATGAAATTTCCGAACTAAAATTTGTAGAAGCAGAAGAAAATGTGAAGTTAGCAATTGTAATGATTTTAACTGATAGTACTAAAGAAGAAGCAACACAAAAATTAATTGACGGGAATCAATTTATCAAGAATACATTAAATTAAGGAATTAGGAGGGTGTTTTAACATGGCAGAAGAAAGAATTAAACGCATTGCTGATGGGATTTATAAAGAAGTTGGTGGTCAAGAAAACGTGGACAAAGTCATTCATTGTATGACTCGTGTTCGTATGGATATCCGCGATTATGACAAAGTGGATATTGAAGGATTGAAAAAAATTGATGGCGTTATGGGCGTCGTAGAAGATGATACGTTACAAGTAGTTGTTGGTCCAGGTACTGTTAACAAGGTTGCACAAGAAATGGTAGATCAAGCAGGTGTCAAATTGGGAGAACCATTTAATCATGACACCGCAACTGATGCTTCAGTAGGCAAATCTGGAAAAGATTTAGTAGAAGAAAAAGCCGCTCAAATGAAAGCACAACAAAAAGCGAAACAAAATAACACTTCACCATTTAAAAAAGTGTTAAAAGCCATTTCTAGTATCTTTGTTCCGATGATTCCTGCCTTTGTTGGGGCTGGTATTATTGGCGGGATTGCAGCTGTTATGTCTAACTTAGTTGTTGCTGGTGATATTTCAGCTTCATGGCAACAATATATTGATGTCTTAAATATTATTAAAAATGGGATTTTTGCTTATTTAGCTCTTTACACTGGGATTAACAGTGCCAGCGTTTTTGGTGCAACGCCAGCGTTGGGTGGTGTTATTGGGGCAGTAACAATGTTGACAGGAATGAATCCAGATGCACCAATCAGTAATATTTTCACTGGGGGAACATTATCTGCAGGACAAGGCGGAATTATCGGTGTTATTTTTGCCGTATGGTTATTATCATTGTTAGAAAAACAATTGCATAAAATTGTCCCAGAATCAATTGATATTATCGTAACGCCAACCATTTCACTTTTAGTGATTGGCTTAGCAACTATTTTCTTAATCATGCCTGTAGCCGGAGCTATTTCTAATGGCTTAGTTGGTATTATCAATGTTGTCTTAGAAAAAGGTGGCATGGTTGCTGGCTTTACTCTTGGTTTAACCTTCTTGCCAATGGTAATGTTTGGTTTACATCAAATTTTGACGCCAATCCACATTGAAATGATTAATCAAACAGGGATGACTTTGTTATTACCAATTCTGGCCATGGCTGGTGCGGGACAAGTCGGTGCAGCTTTAGCATTATGGATTCGTTGTAAATCAGATAAAAAATTAGTTGAAATGATTAAAGGTGCCTTGCCAGTTGGGATTTTAGGTATTGGTGAACCATTAATCTACGGAGTTACTTTACCATTAGGACGTCCATTCATTACTGCTTGTATCGGCGGTGGTATTGGTGGTGCAGTAATTGGTGCCTTCGGTAATGTTGGTGCGATTGCTATTGGACCAAGTGGGGTGGCTTTAATTCCATTAATTGCCAACAACCAATGGCTTGCATATGTATTAGGTTTATTGGCTGCTTACGCAGGTGGTTTTGTAGCAACGTTATTCTTTGGGATTCCTAAAGATATGCAAACAACTAAATAATAAATAGAAAAAAGGAGAACTTGGCTTCTCCCTTTTTCTTTGTTAAAATTTAATTGCGTAGGAAATGGTGTATCAGGAGGGGTGTTTATGCAACAAAATATTGTCTTATCTATCCAAGATCGTCTACAACAATTACCAAAATCAGAACGGAAAATCGCAGAATATATTTTAAAAAATACAGAAACAGTTATTTCAATGAATGCGCAAGAGCTAGCGAAACAAGCAGGATCAAGCCCAGCGGCAATTATTCGCTTTTGTCATTCTATGGATGTGAATGGCTTCACAGAGTTGAAACTTTTATTATCTGCAAATCTTGGCCAAATGAAGCAGCAAATGTATACTGAAGTTACTAAAGGGGAATCAACAGCTGACATTAAACAAAAGTTACAGGCGCGCTTTGTTCATGTGGTTGAGCGAAGCGGTCAGACATTAGAGGATGTCGCAGTTAATGAAGCCGTTGATTTGTTGGAAAAAACAGAAGTAATTTTTGTCTATGGGTTGGGTGCCTCTTCGTTGGTTGCTCAAGATATTTATCAAAAATTTACGCGACTAGGCCGAACGGTATTTACAACATTGGATCATCATTTATTTGCTTCTATGTTAGGCTCTACAGAAAAGCCTAGTGTTTTTATTGTTATTTCTAATTCTGGAACGAATAAAGAAGCAAGTACTTTAGCTGATTTAGCGAAGCAGCAAGGGATTCCTATTATTAGTATCACACAAGATGAAAAATCAGTGATTGGTGAAAAAAGTGATATCGTCCTTCAAACCTCTAGTGGGGAAGACGTGCCATTGAGAAGTGCGGCTACTGTTTCCTTGGTGGCACAATTGTATGTAGTCGATGTTTTATTTTTTGCTTATGCAGCAAAAAACTATAAGGAAACCTTAGAAAAAATTCAAATCTCAAGAAAAAATGTAGAACGTTTAAAAGAATAAATAAAAAGAGAAGGTTATCTGTCATTTTGACAGATAACCTTCTCTTTTTTTACAACAAACGGCGCTTTTCAGCGATCTTTTTTCCCTTTTCAATATAAGAAATATCATTAATTCCTTGAATGGTAAATGTTCCTTTTTCGTAAGTTAAGGTCGTCACGCTACCATTCTCCAGCGCCATCTGCATAGGCAAACTTGCATCAATTAAGGAAAGTAAAAAGGAAATTGTTAGTCCATGGGAAACCACCATGACTTTGCCGCCACCATTTTTTTCTCGATGATGAGCGATATCTTCGAAACCAGACCAAACACGATCACGAATAACTTCATAAGGCTCCGCCCAGTCAGCCGTATCGGCTTCAATAATAGCATTTGCTAGCTCACGATAGGTAATTTTCGTGGTCATCATGTCCTCATAACTTTTAAAAGCTAAAATGCGTGGCACCACACCCCAAAGTTCACCATCATAGCCACCATCTAAAGAACCAAAACACCACTCACGAATCCGTTTATCGGTTAGGTAAGGAATCTTTTGGTGGTTTTGATGTTCTTGTAAAATAATCTGAGCGGTTTGCATGGCACGACCACTATCACTACTATAAGCTTCCTTAAAGTCTATGTCTCTAAGGCCTAAGCCTAAATGATAAATGCCTTCTTCTCCTTGTTTGGTTAAGGGGGTATCTGACCAGCCTTGGGTTCGGCCAATCGTATTAAACATCGTTTTTCCGTGACGAATAATATAAAGTGTCGTTGCTTCAGTCATTGCTACTCCTCCTAAGTTTCTTTAAATAGTGAATAAATCTCTAATTAAAAAATGGGTTTGTGGCTTTTTCATGTTGAATGGTTGTGGCATCACCATGGCCTGGATAAACAGGAAATTCTTCTGGTAAAGTGAATAGATAGGTCGTAATGCTGTGTAATAATTGTTGCATATCACCAGTGTGTAAATCGGTACGACCAATACTACCTTTAAACAATGCATCCCCAACAACGACAAAATCATCAAAGACAAAGCTGACGCTACCAATTGAATGACCAGGTGTTGGGACTACGGAAAATTTCATGCCGCCAATTTCATAATCGGTTAGTTTAAATTCATGTTCGGCGGGTTGAACAATAATATTTGCTATATCATCATGTCTGCCTAATCCTGAAAGATTCAAAATAGGATTGGAAAGCCACGCTTGTTCTAATGGACTAACATAAACAGGGATTTGATAATGATGGCGCAATTCTTCTACCGCACCAATATGATCATAGTGAGTATGTGTTAATAAAATAGCGGCTGGTTTCTTCCCTAAACGGGTAATTTCTTGAATTAGTTTTGCTCCTTCTGCACCTGGATCAATAATTAATAATGCTTCTTCATTATAAACAAGATAACAGTTTTCTTGAATAACACCTGTTCTAATTTGTTCGATCTGTATCATCTCAGGACCTCCTAAAGTTCTAACGATTCTCTTCAAGTATACCGAAGAATCTTAAGAATAGAAAGTTTTCTTGTTTATCCAAAGAAAAAATAAATCATTCTCAGAATGTTCGGTTTTTGCTTGTTTGAACACGGATTTTTTTAAAAAAAATCACATTTTTATAGTTATTAAGCGAAAGTTTATGTATAATCTTCATGTGATAGTAAGGAGGAGTATTAAATGTTTCATTTTGTAATAAAAGGAACAGGTTTTTCTAGTAAAAATTTGCAAGAGATTAAAGTTTATGAAGAGACACTTTTTTGTATAGATGAGGCCGGAGTAATTCAGGAAATAATTGAACCAGATGCTGAAGCGTATGAAACTGTGCTAGCAGAACAAAAAGAGGCACAACGTTTTCAAGAATTGCCCCAAGATTCTTATCTTTTACCTGGCTTTGTTGATTTACATGTCCATGCACCTCAGTGGGCACAATCTGGGACCGCCTTGGATATTCCATTGTATGAATGGCTGAATACGTACACGTTTCCTTTGGAGTCCAAGTTTGCAGATTTAGCATTTGCCCAACAAGTCTATGATGAATTGGTAACCCAATTGTTAGCTAATGGGACAACAACAGCCCTTTATTTTGCAACCATTCATTATGAAGCTAGCCGTCGTTTGGCAGAGATTTGTGCGGAAAAAGGGCAGCGTGGCTTAATTGGTAAAGTTGTAATGGATGATCTTAATGAGAATCCTGAGTACTATCGTGATCAAACAACGCAACAAGCATTAGAAGAAACGGAACGGTTTATTCAAGAAATTCAAACATTAGCGCAGCAAACAAAACAAGGCGTATATCCCGTTGTAACTCCGCGTTTCATTCCTAGTTGTACAGAGGAAGCACTTAAAGGATTAGGAGAATTAGCAGCGAAATATCAAGTCCATGTTCAAAGTCATTGTAGTGAGAGTGATTGGGAACATCAATTTGTTCAAGAACGTTTTGGAAAAAATGATGCCCAAGCATTGGATGATTTTGGTTTATTAACAGAAAAAGCAGTGATGGCACATGCAGGCTTTTTAGAAGAAGCAGATATGAATTTATTCCATGAAACAGGGACGGCTGTGGCACACTGCCCAATCTCTAATGCTTATTTTGGCAATGCAGTAACACCGATTGCAAAATTAGTACATCAACATCAAGTAGAAGTTGGTTTAGGTAGTGATCTTTCAGGTGGTTTTTCACCAAGTCTTTTTGATAATTTAAAGCAAGCAGTTATTTCTTCTAGAATGTTAGAAGATGGTGTCGATGCTACAAAAAAACCAGAAGTACGAGGTGTTAAAACAGCACGGATTACCGTAAATGAAGCGTTTTATTTAGCTACTGCTGGTGGTGGTCAAGCGCTAAGTTTGCCAATTGGAAAATTAGAAAAAGGGTATGCTTGGGATGTTCAAATTATTAATACAAGCTTGTCACAAGCACGACTCCCTAAAAATCCAGGGGAATCATTGCTTGATATTTTCCAAAAAATCTTATATTTAGCACGACCAGAAAATATTCGAGAAGTCTGGGTACAAGGTGAAAAAGTACATGATAAAAATTTAATGTCAGCAACTAAAGGAGTATAAAAAATGAGTGAAAAGAAACAAAATAATCTTCATTTAACAGTGGGACCAGAAGATTCAGTATCTTTTGGGCAGGCCACTATGTTAGGGATTCAGCATGTCTTAGCAATGGACGTGTACGTCGTACCTGTGATCATTGCTTCAATTATTGGGATTAGCACAGCACAAACGTCTTCTTTAATCCAAGCGACATTCATAGCAGCAGGACTTGCCACGATTATTCAATCTCATTTTTGTATGAGATTACCAGTTGCGCAAGGCCCTTCATTTATTCCAATCGGGGCAATTGCAGGAATTTATTTTGCCAATAACCAACAAGGAAATGGCTGGGGCGCAGTTTTAGGTGCTAGTTTAGTGGGGGCAATTGTTGTTATTATATTAGGATTTACTGGTATTTTTAATCGTTTAATTACTAAATTTGTTCCACCAATTGTGGGAGGAACAATTATTTTTGTGGTGGGGCTTTCGTTAATGCCAGTCGCTTTATCGGATAATATTTACCACGCAAAAGGGGAATTAGGACAAAATATTTTATTAGCATTTATAGCAGCAGGTACGTTGATTTTCTTTGCACTCTTAGGTTCTGCTTTGAAAAAAGGGCGGATTTTCCGCGTTTCTTCTGTCATTTTGGCATTATTATTTGGGAGCATCGCGGCACAATTGTTAGGGGTACTTGATTTATCGGCCGTTAGTGAAGCGGCTTGGTTTAGTTTGCCTCAGTTACCATTAGTTAACTTTTCTTTCCAATTTGATTGGTCAGCCATTGCCACGATGTTAGTTATTTATCTGGTTTTAATGGCGGAAACAACAGGCACTTGGTTTGCTGTGAGTCATGTTGTTGCTGAACCTTTGACCGAAGAAAAAATTAATCGCGGCGTAATTGGTGAAGGCTTAGGTTGCTTAGTTTCTTCATTCATTGGCGGCACGCCAGTAACTAGTTACTCTACAAATGCTGGGATTATTTCAATCACTGGAGTTGCTAGTCGCAAGGTTTTTGTGGCTGCAGGTGCGTGGTTTGTCTTATTTGGCTTATCTGGAAAACTTTCCACCTTGATTTCGGCCATTCCGGCACCAGTTATCGGCGGCGTTTTTGTGGTTGTTTGCGGCATCATTTCTGTAAGTGGAATGAAAGTCATGAGTGATGTAACAATTCATGAAAAAGAGATGTATGTAATTGCCGTTCCGATTATTATGACGTTAGCGTTGACATTGTTACCAAAAGAGTTTTTGGAAACTCTACCACAATTTTTACAATATTTATTTAGTTCACCCGTGGCAACTGCCTCAATTGTTGCTATTTTATTGCAGGCCATTTTACCAAACGTTCAAGAAGGATAAAAAGATTAATTTTCGTTAAAACGCCTTTGACAAGTGGCGGTAAATAGTGTAAATTAACAATGGTGTTTGTAAACACGAACGTTAAATGACCGAATGTTCGGTTTTTACGTTATTTTTGTAAATAACTAGGAGGCAGTAAGTATGAAAGTTTTTGATTATGAAGATGTCCAATTAATTCCCAATAAATGTATCGTGAATAGTCGTTCTGAATGTGATACTACAGTAACTTTAGGAAAACATTCGTTTAAAATGCCTGTCGTTCCAGCGAACATGCAAACAATTATTGATGAAACGATTGCGGAAACCCTTGCTAAAAATGGTTATTTTTATATCATGCATCGGTTTGATGAAGAGGCGCGAGTGCCATTTATTAAAAAAATGCAACAAAAGGGCTTAATCACGTCAATTAGTGTGGGTGTGAAAGAAGGGGAATACGCTTTTGTTGAAACGTTAGCCCGAGAAGGTTTAGTTCCTGACTACGTGACAATTGATATCGCCCATGGTCATTCAAATGCGGTGATTAATATGATTCAACACTTGAAAAAATTTTTACCAGAAACGTTCGTTATTGCGGGCAATGTTGGAACGCCAGAAGCCGTTCGCGAATTAGAAAACGCTGGAGCCGATGCCACCAAAGTGGGGATTGGACCAGGAAAAGTATGTATTACTAAAATTAAGACTGGCTTTGGGACAGGTGGCTGGCAGTTAGCGGCTTTACGTTGGTGTGCCAAAGCTGCTCGGAAACCAATTATTGCAGATGGTGGGATTCGGACCCATGGAGACATTGCAAAATCTGTGCGTTTTGGGGCAACTATGGTCATGATTGGTTCATTATTTGCTGGACATGAAGAATCACCAGGTGAAACAAAAGTGGAAGATGGCGTTGTTTACAAAGAATACTTTGGTAGCGCCTCTGAATTCCAAAAAGGCGAAAAGAAAAACGTTGAAGGCAAAAAAATCTGGTTACGCCATAAAGGGAAGTTGGCAGATACTTTAGTCGAAATGCAACAAGATTTACAATCTTCCATTTCATACGCGGGAGGTCGCGATTTAGAAGCGATTCGTAAAGTTGATTATGTGATTGTAAAAAATTCTATTTTTAATGGTGATACCATTTAACATTCAACTATAGACTGAAAAGAAGACAGCACGTAGTGCAGAAATTAAAATGATTTCTGCATTACGTGCTTTTTTTACTTTACCTATCGTAGTAATCGTGTTAAGATAATTACAACGACAGACGTAGTACGATAGTTGAAGTACTTGAGGGAGGAATTTATGTGATTGGTAGTGATGCAATTCGAGGATACAACGATACCTTTATTCTCTCAATCTTACAATCCGGCGCTTCATATGGTTATGCGATTTCTAAACGCATTCGTGAAATTTCTAAAGAACAATATTCGATTAAAGAAACGACACTTTATTCTGCTTTTACACGTTTAGAGAAAAATGGCTACATTGAATCATTTCCAGGAGAAGTAACGCATGGCAAAAAGCGGACCTATTATCAAATAACCCATGCAGGAGAGCGTTATTTAGAGGAAAAGTTACTAGAATGGGAAGTAACAAAAGACGTCGTCGAAGCATTTGTAAAGGAGATGGGAAAATGAAAATTATAGAAGAATTTATTGATAGCTTATTTTCAGGCGTTGTTGAAACATCTGAAACAAAACAATTAAAGGCGGACTTATTAGCAAATGCTGAGGATCGTTATGAAGATTTGCTCAGCCAAGGAAAATCGGAAAATGAAGCAATTGGTACAATTATTTCTGAATTTGGTACTATTGATGAATTAATGGAAGAATTGAATTTAGAAAATAAACAAGTGGATGAAACAAACGATTCAATGAACGGTTTGCCAGAAATTTCAGTGGAGGAAGGACTTGACTATTTAGCTGTCCAACGTAAAGGTGCTATTCAAATTGGTCTTGGTGTTGTTGCAATCATGGTGGGTGTTGGCTTGCTGGTTGGTATGCGTGGTGTTCTTTCTAACGGTCTCGGTTTAGTTTGTCTTTTCATAGGTGTGGCAATTGGCGTTCCATTATTTATTGTTGCTGGTAATCGGTTTGTTGCAATGGACAAACAGCTGGGGCAACGATTGATTCCGATTAAGTTAAAAAAAGAAGTTGCACAAAGAGAACAAAGTTTTCAACGATCATTTATTTTTTGTATGGCAGCGGGCGTCGTTTTTTGTATTTTGGGTTTAATCCCAGTTGTTGTCTTTAGTAGTGGCCTTCATCTGATGATGCGCCGTTCCATGCATCAAATGATGGGCGGACAATATTATAATGGAACAATGGGGATTAGTTGGCTCTTCTTTTTAGTATCGGTTGGCGTCTTCTTGTTTATATTTGGTGGAGTAATTAAAGGAAGTTTTAATAAATTGTTGAATGAAACTTATTTTTATTCAGAACATGTTGGTCATCCTGATTTTGCCCCTCAGCAAACAAAAACAGAGGAAGGACCTGTGGGAAATCCTGTCGGTGCAATTATTGCATCCGTTTATTGGCCCTTAGTTGTTGCACTCTATCTATTTATTAGTTTTGTTTTAGGGGATTGGCGGTTTAGTTGGTTAATCTTTATGTTCGCAGGAATCTTTTATAACACCATCCAAGCATTTTTACACAAACATTGAGACAAACCTGTTAATAGTAAAACAGAAAAGTGGGACATTCGTCAAAACGGCTGTCCCACTTTTCTTGTATTTTTGATTGACAAAAGCATTGAACTGGATTACTTTTAACTCATCCAATTGTTGAGGTGATTGCTATGTGGCAACTTAAAAAAGAACAAAATGTTCCCATTTATCGCAGTATTATGGAAATGATTGTTCAAAAGATTCAAACAGGCGAATTATTACCAGGCGAAAAAATCCCTTCGGAACGTAAACTGGCAGAGTACTTGTCTGTCAATCGTTCAACCGTTGTTCATGCATTAGACGAACTGGTGGACTTAGGCTGGATTGTGCGAAAAAGAGGGAGTGGAACGATTGTCAACGAAGGAAAATGGGGGGTAATGATGACGCCACGAACGGATTGGCATCGTTATTTAGAACAAAATGTGTTCAAACAAGTTCATCCCTTGGTGGCAGAGATTGAGTTACGAGCTAAACAAAATTTGCCGACTGACTTAGATATGTATACAGGCGAGTTGCCGTTAGACTTAATTCCCAGTTTCGATTTTCCAGCATTAAATTGGAAACAATTTTTAAAAGAGGAAGCACAAGATGAATTAGGTTATTTTCCGTTAAGAAAAGAAATCCAAGCCATTACAGCAACGGAATATCAGCTTCATTTACCAAGTGAAAGTTTATTGCTTACTTCAGGTGCGCAACAAGCACTTTTTTTAGTTTTGCAAGTTTTATTGAGACAAGGAGATAGTGTTGCCGTAGAAGATCCATCTTTCTTCTATGCCTTACCAATTTTCCAAGCTGCTGGTGTGCGCTTATTTGGTGTGCCCATGACAGAGGAAGGGATTGATCTTGAAGCGCTAGAACAAACAATCCGACAACATCGCATCAAAATGGTTATGGTTAATCCTTCCTTTCAAAATCCCACTGGGACAGTGATGCCTTTAAGAAAAAGAGAACAGCTCGTGAAAGTTTGTCAAACGTATCAAGTTCCTATTTTAGAAGATGATGTTTTTGGGCAGCTAAGTTTTATCCCGAAAACAGAAATTCCTCCTTTAAAAAAATTAGATCCAGACAATGTCTTGTATATCGGTTCGTTGTCAAAAATTTTAGGTTCGACCACGAAAATTGGTTGGTTAAGTGCGCCCGCCTCCGTGACGAAACAAATTGCAGAAGCCAGAAAAATGATGGATGTTTCGTTGAGTATTTTTCCGCAGATGCTCGCTAAAATGGCGATTGAAGATCCTTCTTTTTCTGAAAAAATTACGTTATTAAATAAACAAGTGGAACAACGAGCAACAGATGTGTATCAAGTATTTAAATCGTTGCCAGAATGGGAAGTTTCGCCAGTAAAAGGCGGCTTTTATTTATGGGCACATTGGCGTCAAGGGGCACTTAAGCCAGAAGAGTGGCAGGTGTTTTTACGAGAAGGTGTTTTGGTAGCACCAAGTGTAGCTTTTAGTGAAAAACGTGGAAGTATTCGTTTGAACTGTTCCCGAATTTCACCAGAAGAAATTCCTCTTTTTTGTGAGCGAATGGGACGGATTACACGACAACTTTCTGAAAATAGACAAACAAAAATAGAACACTAAGTAAGATTTTTCTTATAAAAATCATTTGCTGAGAGAAAACGCTACAACTTCCCTTTTCTAAACGAATATCCAATGCTATACTTAAAAAGTAAAAACAAAAAAACAAATGAGGTGTTTTCCATGTCTTGGGAACAAGTTTACCAACAATGGTTAAATGAAGAAAATATTCCAGAAAATTTAAAAAATGAATTAAAGGACTTAAATACAGACCCTGAAAAATGTGAAGATGCATTTTACGCACCATTAGAATTTGGGACTGCCGGGATGCGCGGGATTTTAGGCGCCGGTATTAATCGGATGAATATCTTTACGGTTCGTCAAGCAACAGAAGGACTTGCACGTTTTATGGATACGCAAGATCCTGAAACAAAACGTCGCGGTGTAGCTATTGCCTATGATTCACGTCATATGTCTCCAGAATTTGCAATGGAAGCAGCTAAAACATTAGCTAAACATGATATTCCTTCTTTTGTGTTTGAAAGCTTACGACCAACACCAGAATTATCTTTTGCGGTCCGTTACTTTAAAGCTTTTGCGGGAATCATGATTACGGCTTCTCACAATCCAGCTGCCTATAATGGTTACAAAGTCTACGGTGAAGACGGTGGTCAAATGCCGCCAGCTGATGCAGATGCATTAACTAAATATGTTCGTAGTATCGAAAATCCTTTGAAAATTGATGTCTTATCAGATGAAGAAGTTGCCCACAGCGGTTTAATTAACATTGTTGGTGAAGAAGTCGATAATGCGTATTTGAAAGAAATTAAAACAGTTACGATTAATCAAGAATTAATTAACGAAATGGGTAAAGAATTAAAATTAGTTTACACTCCCTTACATGGAACTGGGAAAATGTTAGGAGAAAAGGCATTAAAACAAGCCGGTTTTGAAAAATTTGTTTTAGTACCTGAGCAAGCCGTTGCTGATCCTGACTTTACTACAGTTAAGTCACCAAACCCTGAAGAACATTCAGCTTTTGAATACGCGATTCGTTTAGGGGAAAAAGAAGGCGCTGATTTATTGATTGCAACAGATCCAGATGCTGATCGTTTAGGTGCCGCTGTGCGGATGCCAAACGGAGACTACCAAGTATTAACAGGAAATCAATTAGGTTCAATTATGATTCATTATATTTTAGAAGCCCATCAACAAGCAGGCACGTTGCCTCAAAATGCTGCGGTTCTAAAATCAATCGTTTCTAGTGAACTTGCTACAGCGATTGCTGAGAAATATAATACGAAGATGTTTAATGTTTTAACAGGTTTCAAATTTATTGCTGAAAAAATTCAACAATACGAAGAAGACCACAGTCAAACGTTTATGTTTGGTTTTGAAGAAAGTTATGGTTATTTAGTGAAACCTTTTGTTCGTGATAAAGATGCAATTCAAGCGTTAGTTTTATTAGCAGAAGTAGCGGCTTTCTATAAAAAACAAGGAAAAACATTATACGATGGCTTACAAGATATCTTTGAAGAATTTGGTTACTTTGAAGAAAAAACTATTTCCGTAACAATGAGCGGAATTGAAGGCAGCGGTAAAATCAAAGCTTTAATGGCAAAATGTCGTGAACAAGCGCCAACTGAGTTTGCCGGGATTCAAGTTGCTCAAACGGAAGATTTTAAAGAATTAACACGCACTTTTGCAGATGGTCAAACAGAACAATTACAAACGCCTCCTTCTGATGTGCTGAAATATCATTTAGAAGATGGCAGTTGGATTGCTATCCGACCATCAGGAACAGAACCAAAAATTAAATTCTATCTAGCGACAAAAGCAACAAGTAGTTCAGAAGCTTCTGAAAAAATTGCTGCGTTTGAAGCAGTCGTTAATGAATTAACAAAATAAAATAAACGAAACAGGCTGTACGGAAAAAAGTACGAATGTTAGTGTTTGTGTCAAAAGTCAATTAGCTTTTGACACAAACACTTTATTTAACTAAGGAGGGAATGCTATGAAAATTGGCTTTATCGGTGCTGGCAGTATGGGCGGTGCTATGATTAAAGGATTACTGAAAGCTGAGGCAGTCAAGAAGGAACATTTATATGTGAAGGGCGGCTCAAGTGGAACAGCAGAAGCACTTCAAAAAGAGTGGGGCTTTCAACTTGTCACAGATTATGCACTTTTCCAAGAATGTAAGGTTATTTTTATTGCGACAGGAGCAAAGGTCGTGTTACCTGTCCTTCAGGAGTTAGCCTCTCATTTTTCCAACGAAAGTCTATTGATTTCTGTTGCAACAGGTCATACCATACAAGAAGCACAAATGGCTCTTGGCAATAAAGAAGCCAAAGTTGTTCATGCCATTCCTAATACACCAGTTAGCGTGAATCAGGGCGTGATTGGCGTAGCCTTGGCACCAACAATTGAAGGCCAAACGAAGGACCTGGTAATGGAACTTCTTGCTACTTTAGGGTTAGTCAAAGAAATTCGTGAAGCACAACTGGAAACTTTTGGTACTGTGGCTGGTTGCAGTCCAGCTTTTGTTGATATCTTTATGGAAGCATTGGGAGATGCAGCAGTCTTAGAAGGGCTACCAAGGGACTTATCTTATGAAATTGTCGCTCAAATGATAAAAGGAACGGCGACCTTAGCCTTAGACACGAAAAAACACCCAGGAGCATTGAAAGATGAAGTGACTTCTCCAGGAGGAAGTACGATTCGCGGTGTCGTAGCTTTAGAAAAAAATGGCTTCCGTTATGCCGTGATGGATGCAGTTCAGCAAGCCAACCACGAATAGATGAAGAAAGTTGGAAAATCGACAAGTTTGTCATTTTTCCAACTTTCTTTGTGCCATATTTTTCGTAGGAAAGAACAATCGCAGTTCTTATTTTAAAAAACTCTGTGTTATAATGAGTGCAAAGTGAGGCGACTATAATGAAACAAATGGAAGAAATCAAACAAGTAAGTCAATTATATAAAGTATTAAGTGATCCAACACGTTTAAGAATTTTGCTACTTTTAAAAGAAGGCGAGCATAATGTAACGGCGATTAGTGAACAATTGGGAATGGAACAGTCCGCCGTTTCTCATCAACTAAAATTATTAAGAGATAGCCGGGTTGTCAAGGCACGTCGCGAAGGAAAAACGATTTTTTATACATTGGATGATCATCATGTAATAGATATTTTAAATCAGACCTTTGAGCATATTGAACATCGATAAAAAGTAGGAAAAAATAGCGTAACTAGAATAGCGCTGTTGATGGAGGTAAAAATGAAGGATACCTTAAAGATCGGGTTACTAGGATTAGGGACTGTAGGCACTGGCGTTTTAACTCTCTTGAAAGAACATCAAGAGAAAATTTCACAAGTGACAGGAATGAATGTAGTCATTGAAAAAGCATTTGTCCGAAATCTTGAAACGAAACAAGCGCAAGCGGAAGAATACGGTCTTTCTTTAACAACTTCAATTGATGATATTTTAGAAGATAAAGAGATTCAAATCGTTGTGGAATTAATGGGAACCATTGAACCAGCCAAAACGTATATCATGAAAGCTTTAGAAAAGGGCAAACATATTGTGACTGCCAATAAAGATTTACTGGCGCAACATGGGAGTGAATTAGTAGCGTTAGCCCAAAAACATCATTGTGATTTATATTACGAAGCAAGTGTTGCTGGCGGGATTCCTATTTTAAGAACAATTGCTAATAGCTTAGCGGCAGACAATATTCAACAAGTTTTAGGGATTGTGAACGGTACGACGAATTATATGCTTACGCAAATGGTTTCTGCTGATAAAAGTTATGAAGAAGCTTTAGCAGAAGCGCAAGCGTTGGGCTTTGCTGAAGCGGATCCGACAAATGATGTCGATGGAATCGATGCAGCCTATAAAATGGTTATTTTAAGTCAATTTGCTTTTGGGATGAATGTTTCATTACCACAAGTTGATATTCGTGGAATTCGCGGATTGTCTTTAGATGATGTCGCTATGGCTAAACAACTGGGGTATGAAATCAAATTGATTGGCTCTGCTGAACAAAATGAGAATAGTATCTCGGTGGAAGTGGCGCCTATGCTAGTCAATCAAAAGCACCCTATTGCATCTGTTCGGAATGAGTACAATGCAGTATTTATAAAAAGTGCAGGCGTGGGGGAATCAATGTATTACGGTCCAGGAGCTGGCGCTAAACCGACAGCAACCAGTGTGGTCAGTGATTTAATTACGATTGCTAAAAACATTCGCTTGGCAACGACTGGCCATATGTTCAATTCGTATCAACATAAAACCCAATTGACGAGTTCCGAAAATGTATTTGGGCAGTACTATTTTTCATTAGATGTTCCAGATACACCAGGACAATTTTTGCAGTTGACGCAATTAATGACTAAAGCAGAAGTCAGCTTTGATCAATTAGTTCAACAGAAATCAGATGGACAGCGAGCAAGAATTGTTGCCATTACACACCAGATATCAAAAGCACAAATGCAACAAGTTGTGACAGCTATTCAAAATACGGAAGCCTTTCAGTTATTGAATGTAATGAAGGTTATAGGAGATGAGTAAACATGTATGAAGGTTTGTTAAAACAGTATCAAGCGTATTTGCCCGTAACAGAAAAAACACCAATGATTTCTTTAGCCGAAGGAAATACGCCACTGATTCCTTTACCTAATTTATCCAAAGAATTAGGTATTCAATTATATGGAAAATACGAAGGCTTAAATCCCACTGGCTCATTCAAAGATCGCGGGATGGTGATGGCTGTAGCAAAAGCGGTAGAAGAAGGTGCCAAAGCGATTGTTTGTGCTTCTACAGGAAATACTAGTGCCGCCGCTGCTGCGTATGCCACAAGAGCAGGTATTAAAGCGTATGTAGTGATTCCAGAAGGGAAAATCGCACTGGGAAAATTGGCGCAAGCTATTATGTATGGGGCAGACATTATTTCGATTCCAGGTAACTTTGATGAAGCATTAAAAGCGGTGCGAGAGATTGCGAAAACTGAGGCAGTTGCGCTAGTTAATTCAGTGAATCCTTATCGCTTAGAAGGGCAAAAGACAGCAGCTTTTGAAGTTTGTGAACAATTAGGTCAAGCGCCCGATGTCTTAGCGATTCCAGTTGGAAATGCCGGCAATATTTCCGCTTACTGGAAAGGCTTTAAAGAATGGCATGAAAAACAAGGAACAACTTTACCAAGAATGCATGGTTTTGAAGCAGAAGGTGCCGCAGCGATCGTGAAAGGCCAAGTGATTGAGCAACCTGAAACCGTGGCAACAGCGATCCGGATTGGAAATCCTGCTAGTTGGCAACTAGCAGAACAGGCACGGGATGAATCCGGTGGTTTCATTGATGCCGTGACAGATCAAGAAATTTTAACGGCTTACCGAAAAATTGCTGCTCAAGATGGGGTTTTCATTGAACCTGGTTCGGCTGCTTCATTAGCTGGAGTTATTCAACATGTTAAAAGCGGTAAAATCAAAGCAGGTGAAACCGTCGTGGCAGTCTTTACTGGTAACGGACTGAAAGATCCTGATACAGCAATGGAGACAGAAGTAGCTATTTCAAAAATGAGTGACGTGGAAGAAATGCGTCTGCACTTACGAAAAGGAGTCGCAACACTATGAAAATAAGAGTACCTGCCACTAGTGCCAACTTAGGACCTGGCTTTGATTCATGTGGCATTGCATTATCCGCTTATTTAACAATCAACGTTTTAGGTGAAAGTGAATTTTGGGAAATTCAACATACTATGGGAGAAGAGATTCCTACTAATGAAGAGAATTTATTAATTCAAACGGCATTGAAAATTGCACCAGAATTAACACCAAAAGTTATTCGGATGGTTTCTGACATTCCCCTTGCAAGAGGACTAGGCAGTAGCTCAAGTGTGATTGTAGCAGGCATTGAATTAGCTAACCGACTAGCACATTTAAATTTGTCCCCTAAAGAAAAAGTTCGTTTGGCCACAGAGATGGAAGGACATCCTGATAATGTGGCCCCAGCTATTTTAGGAGATTTCGTGGTGGCTAGCCATGTAGAAAACCAAGTCTACCATGTCAAACATCACTTTCCAATGTGTGATGTCATTGCATTTATTCCAGAGGAACCATTATTTACCGAAAAAAGTCGCGCTGTTTTGCCCGAAAAATTGACTTATAAAGAAGCGGTCGCGGCCAGCTCAATTGCCAATGTTATGATTGCCGCAATTTTAAACGGAGATTTACCTTTAGCAGGCAAAATGATGGAACAAGATAAATGGCATGAAACGTATCGTCGTTCATTGGTTCCTCACTTAAAAGAAATTCGTCGTTTAACTCAGCAAAAAGGTGCTTATGGCTCTTTCTTAAGCGGTGCTGGTCCAACTGTGCTAATCTTGTCGCCAGAAGAACGAACCAACGAAATTGTTCAAAGTTTGGAGAAATTATCTACCAAAGCGAGCATCCAAATTTTCAATATTGATCAAGAAGGCGTTCAAGTCTTTTAAAAAAACGAGAAAAAATCACTAGTGATTTTTTCTCGTTTTTTTTAATCCTCGGATGTTTCCGTGGAATAATAACTATGATCTTCTAAGTTCAAAGCATTAAGAATCATTGAGGCAGTTTCTTCAATTGAAAGAGAAGCGACATCAATAACGATACAACCTAATTTTTGATAAAGATCATTAGCAAAAGCCAGTTCTCGCCGAATTTTTTCAATATCTGAATAAGAAGTATTTTCAGGCAATCCATATGCGCGCATTCGTTCTTTACGAATCCCGTTTAAAACATTGGGATCGTTGGTTAAGCCAACAATTTTTTTAGGGTCCATTTCGAATAATTGTTTCGGTAAATGTGCTTCAGGAATTAGTGGCAAATTAGCAACTTTTAAGTTCTTGTTGGCTAAAAAGAGACTTAGCGGTGTTTTAGAAGTTCGGGAAACACCAAGAAGTAACACATCCGCTTCTAAAAAGCCTCGTGGGTCCTTGCCATCGTCATATTTGACAGCAAATTCCATTGCTTCAATTCGTTTAAAATAATTTTCATTCAGATGATGTAAGGCACCTGGTTCCCGCATAGGTGCGACACCTGTTAATCGTTCGATTTCCGCAACAGGTGGTGTCAAAATGTCAAAATGGAACAATTGATGCTCATTGAAAAATTGATTAGCAATCGCCACGAGATGATCATTAATGATAGTATGCAGTACCATGGCCTCTGCTTTTTTGGCATCTTCTAACGCTTGCACCAGTTTATCTTCGTCTTTAACGAATGTTCGTCTAATCAAAGTAAAATCAACAGTGGGGTACTGGGCCATTGAAGCAGCCGCCAATTTTGAAGCGGTCTCGCCAGCAGAATCTGAGATGACAAAAATCGTCACACATTTTTTTTCTTCAGAAATAGTCATAGAGGGTAAGTCCTTTCTTGCATTTTTAATAATTTTATTATACCATAAGTCCAGAATCTATTTCGTAATGATTCTGATTTAGGTTGGTGAGGGAGGAAATGGCGATGGCACCAGTAAAAACCAATATTGAACAAGCCTTAGAAACCATGAAAGCCAGTGGATTAAAATATACTAAAAAACGAGAATTACTGATGAGCTATTTGATTAAGCGAAATCGGTATGTTTCTGCACGTGAAGTGTATGAATTTATGAATGAAACCTTTAAAGGAGTCAGTTATGATACGGTTTATCGTAACTTGCATGACTTTGAGCGCTTAGAATTACTGGAAAAAACAGAATTAAATGGCGAGCAAAAGTTTCGCTTCCGTTGTTGCCAAGAGGTGGAACATCATCATCACTTTATTTGTACGGTTTGTGGCAAAACGGAAGAAATTCACATGTGTCCGATGAATTTTTTTGAAGAACAGTTAAAAGGTTGTTCAATTGAAGGACATCGCTTTGAAATCCTTGGTCGTTGTGCCGATTGTTGCGAAAAATAGCGAATAAGACGAAAAATCAAACAAAAATTTCGTATTTTATCAGTAGAGTGGTTGACGGTTATTTATGCTTTAGCTATAATATAACAAGGACAGTATTTTAATTTGTGGGTTTTTCCCACAAATAAGAAAAACGGTTACTTTTTAAGCTCGGAGGGAGGGAATAACATGTCAAAAACAGTCGTTCGTAAAAACGAATCTCTTGATGATGCTCTTCGTCGCTTCAAACGTTCCGTTTCAAAAGCGGGTACTTTACAAGAATCACGTAAACGTGAATTCTACGAAAAACCAAGTGTAAAGCGTAAGAAAAAATCTGAAGCAGCTAGAAAACGTAAAAAATTCTAGTTTTGAATGAATTGGAGTTGGTGGTATGTCATTGCTAACCACATTGAATGACGACATTAAAACAGCGATGAAAGCTAAAGACAAAGAAACTTTAGCCGTACTTCGTATGTTAAAGACTGCCATTCAAAATGATCAGATTAAAGCGGGCCGTGAATTGAACGGAGAAGAAGAACTCACTGTATTGTCTCGTGAGATGAAACAGAGAAAAGATTCTTTATCAGAGTTTGAAAAGGCGGGACGCGACGATCTTGTTGAAAAAGTAAAAGTTGAAATAGCAATTGTTGAAAAATATATGCCTCAACAACTAACGGAGGAAGAAATTCGTCAACTAGTTCAAGAGGTAATGACGCAAACTGGCGCCACTTCACCAAAAGATTTTGGTAAAGTGATGGGCGCTATGATGCCGAAAGTCAAAGGCAAAGCCGATGGCAACCAAGTTAACGCAATTGTGAAAGAATTATTACAAGAAAACTAAGAGCGTTATCGAAACTAGGACAGTATCCTGTCCTAGTTTTTTTATGCAAAGAGAAAACCGGTAGCTTTTTACGGTTTTCTCTTTTTTGACTTTCAAAGTCAAATCAGGTACGACTTCTTTTTAAACAGATAAGAATGTGGTATCATTGTAAAGGACTATATAATAAAGGAGATGGACGTTTTTTGACAGATAATCAGTCAAAATCTTTGGAATTAATACTTACTGATTCTGATGATGCACACATGCTTTTAGGAACACATGATAAACATATCAAATTTTTAGAAGAGAATACCCACGTAACGATTAATAGTCGTGGCGAAGTTATTCAGTTAATTGGCGAATCATCAGAGGTAGAGTTAGTCGCTTCCGTGTTAAGAGCGCTACAAACATTAATTCAACGAGGCATCAAAGTGCATACGCCAGATGTCGTTTCTGCTTTAAAAATGGCCAAAGCTGGAAATTTAGAGGCGTTTATTGCCATGTATGAAGAAGAAATTATGAAGGACCATCATGGTCGGGCCATCCGAATTAAGAATGTTGGTCAAAAAAAATATATCGATGCAGTTAAAACTCATGACGTCATTTTCGGGGTGGGACCTGCGGGGACAGGAAAAACCTTTTTGGCCGTGGTGATGGCAGTAGCAGCTTTAAAAAAAGGCGAAGTACAAAAAATTATTTTAACTCGTCCAGCGGTGGAAGCTGGCGAAAGCTTGGGCTTTTTACCAGGTGACTTAAAAGAAAAAGTCGATCCTTATTTACGTCCAGTTTACGATGCCTTGTATCAAATTTTTGGTATGGATCATACAAATCGTTTAATGGAACGCGGCGTTATTGAAATTGCCCCGCTTGCTTATATGCGTGGTCGTACATTGGATGATGCTTTTGTCATTCTAGATGAAGCACAAAATACCACGGTTGCCCAAATGAAAATGTTTTTAACTCGTTTAGGGTTTAGTTCAAAAATGATTGTTAATGGAGATACTAGTCAGATTGACTTGCCACGTGGTGTAACAAGTGGTTTAGTTAACGCCGAGCGTACGTTAAAAGACATTGAAAAAATTGCCTTTGTAAATTTTGAAGCCAGTGACGTTGTGCGTCATCCGGTTGTAGCACAAATTATTCAAGCCTATGAAAAAGAACAACAAAAGCATTCCTAATCAGTTAGGGAAGGAGTGAAAGTACCTTTTGAAAAAAGTACTTACAAAGTTAGGGGATCGTTTAGGTAAAGCCTATTTACCTATTTTATTAGCCGTTTTTTCTCTTCTTTTATTTATGATTATGTTTGGCAGTGTCCATCAGAAAAGAGTAGAAATTAAAGAAGGTCAACTGGCCGAGAAAACCATTCGTGCAAATAAAAATATCGAGAATACCTACGAAACAGAACAAAGAAAAAAATTGGCAGCAGAAGCTGTCACCCCCGAATATATTTATCAAGAAGATACGGCATCTGTCCAACATAATCGTATTGATAAATTATTTAAATTGATTGATTCTGCGAATGAAAAAGTAGACAAAGAGTACAGCAATAAGCAAGCGAAGGCCAAAAAGGAAGAAACGATTCCTGCGCCGACCGTGGAAGAACGAGTGGCTAGCTTAAAATCATTGTTTGAATCTTTACCGCAAGATGAAGTTACGTTTTATCAAAGTTTTCCTAATGTTTTTTATCAAACAATCTTTACATTAACCTCTGAGCAATTAGATAAGGTTCGTTCAGAAAGTTTGATGTTGGTGGATGATGCGATGCAAAATCACGTTCGAGAATCTGATTTGGATAAAATTCGCCAAGAAGCTAACGGTAAAATTCAATACTTAGACATTACGAGTACCATGCAACAAGTCATTCGTTACATTGTTAACCAAGGGATTGTGGTAAACGATATTGCCAATGAAAAACGAACAGAAGAGCTACGCCAAAAAGCGATGAATGCTGTTCAACCCGCAATGATTTATCAAGGCGAAATTATTGTTCGTGAAGGTACTCAAATTGATGCAAAAGCGGTCGAAAAACTTGAGTTACTAGGAATGACTAGTCAAAATACCTCTATTTTTCCGATGGTGGCATTAGCATTAGCTATTTTACTTCAAGTTGAAGTGTTGATTTTCTTTACAAAACAAGTGACTGAGCCTTCGCGACAACGCTCGTTTATTATCTTTTACACGGGTGCTATGCTAATCAGTGTTATTTTAATGAAATTCTTCCAGATTTTCCAAACAGAGCAGTTGATGTATATTCCCTTGTTCTATCCAGCAGCCTTTGCACCGCTGATTCTAAATCATTTTGTGAATCGTCGTTCAGGGATAATCGCTGCCATTTTCCAAGTCGTTTTTGCGTTATTTATCTTTTATAATTCTATTGGTACAAACTCGTTGACGGTTATTCTGATTATGTACTTATTCTCAGGATTTCTAGCAACAGTTGTTAAACGGAAACGGATGAGTGAGCAAGTTTTCCCAGCTTTAATGTGGGTAGTGGTCTTTCCTGTTTTCATGGCGGTTGTCTTAATGATTTATCAAGGGATGAGTTTAACAGATGGTAAAACGTGGACAGCTTTAATTTGTGCAAGTGCAGGAACGGTACTTTCATTTTTAGCAACAATGGGCTTGCATCCATATATCGAATTATTAGTGACCGATGATAGTATGATTGTCTTGAATGAATTAAGTAATCCGAACCATCCGTTGTTAAAACAACTGTTAGAAGAAGCGCCAGGTACCTATCATCATAGCATGATGGTGGCTAGTTTGAGTGCTAACGCTGTTGCTGAGATTGGCGGGCGGTCGCTATTAACACGAGTTGCTTGTTATTACCATGACATTGGCAAAATTAAACACGCCAATTTCTTTGTGGAAAACTTACCTGCTGGTGCAGAAAATCCACATAACTTTTTATTACCAGAAGATAGTAAACAAATTATTTTTGGCCACGTAATTGATGGTGCCAAAATTTTAGAAGAGTACAATATGCCTCAAATGGTGATTGACATTTGTCGTCAACATCATGGCACAACATTGATGAAATTTTTCTATGTGAAAGCAAAAGAACGCAATCCTGAAATTAAAGAATCCGACTTCCGTTATCCTGGACCACGTCCACAAACACGAGAAGCAGGGATTGTGAGTATTGCTGATACTTGTGAGGCTGCTGTGCGGGCGATGGACCATCCCACCAACGAAAAAATTCAAGCCTTTGTGCATAATGTGATTCAAGACAGAATTTCAGATGGCCAATTAGATGAATGTGGGTTAACGATGAAAGAGATTCGCATCATTGAAAAATCATTAATTAATGGATTGTGCAGTACCTTCCATTCACGGATTAAGTATCCAAAAATGAAAGCTGAAGCAGAAGAAATGAAAGATGAACAAGAAAAGAGAGATGACTAATGGATATTACTTTCATTGATGAAACCGAGAAAGTACCAACAGAAGAAATCAAAGAAATCGAAAACTTGCTGCAATTTGCAGCGGGTTTTCTAGAAATTGCCGAAGATACGGAGATGTCGGTGACTTTTACAGATAACGCAGGTATCCAAGTGATTAATCGTGACTATCGGGGCAAAGATATGCCTACAGATGTCATCAGTTTTGCTTTAGAGGATGAAGGGGAAGACGAATTGCCAATTATTTTTGATGATGAAGAGTTGGCAGAGCTACCACGGAATCTAGGTGATTTAATTATTTCAACAGAGCGAGCAGCAGAACAAGCAGTTGAATATGGGCACACATTGGAACGAGAAATGGGCTTTTTGGCAGTACATGGCTTTTTACATTTGAATGGGTACGATCATATGGAACCTGAAGATGAAAAAGAAATGTTTGGTTTACAGAAAGAGATTTTAGATGCGTATGGCCTTAAAAGATGAGCAAACAGGAAAGAATAAACATTTTATTAATTCATTAGAATTTGCCTGGCAAGGAATCAAAACAGTTTTTCGAGAAGAACGTAATATGCGCAAACATGTGGCGTTTGGTGTCACGGCCATTGTGTTTGGTTTCTTGTTTTCTTTAACACTTGCTGAATGGCTGTGGTTGTTATTGGCCGTTTTTCTTGTCTGGTTGGCAGAAATTATCAACACAATTTTTGAAAATGTCGTAGATATGTTTACGGATTTTCACTTTCATCCAATCGGAAAAAAGGTTAAAGACATGGCCGCAGGAGCTGTTTTATTAACAGCCGGTTTCGCAGTGCTAGTAGGACTAATTCTATTTGTACCAAAAATTTTACAAATCATTCAAATGTGGAAATAAAAGGAGAAATACAATGACAACTGAACATAAATCTGGTTTCGTAGCCATTGTCGGCAGACCAAATGTTGGAAAATCAACATTGTTAAATCGAATTGTCGGCCAAAAAATTGCAATTATGAGTGACAAAGCACAAACAACTCGTAATAAGATTCAAGGAATTTATACAATTCCTGAAGCACAAATTGTTTTTATCGATACTCCAGGGATTCACAAACCTAAACACCGCTTAGGCGATTTCATGGTGGAAAGTGCCTATAATGCGATGCGTGAAGTAGATGCTACTTTATTTATGGTAAGTGCTGATCAAAAACGCGGGAAAGGTGACGACTTTATTATTGAACGATTGAAAAATAATAATAGTCCAGTCTACTTGATTATTAATAAAATTGACAAAGTCCATCCAGATGATTTATTGAGTATTATTGAAGACTATTCGAAACAAATGGACTTTAAAGAAATTATTCCCATTTCTGCCACTGAAGGAAATAATTTTGAGCATTTAATGGATGTTCTCGTTGAGCAAATGCCAGAAGGACCACAATATTTCCCTGATGACCAAATTACGGATCATCCAGAATATTTTATCGTTTCTGAATTAATTCGTGAAAAGGTGTTACTTTTAACAAGAGATGAGATTCCTCATTCTGTCGCTGTCGTTGTGGACTCAATGAAACGGGATGAAAACGATAAAGTCCATGTCCAAGCAACCATTATTGTAGAACGGGACAGTCAAAAAGGCATCATCATTGGCAAAGGCGGAAAAATGCTGAAACAAATTGGTACCAAGGCGCGTCAAGATATTGAATATTTATTAGATGACAAAGTGTATTTGGAGCTGTGGGTAAAAGTCCAAAAAGACTGGCGTGACAAAAAAATCTATTTACAAGATTTTGGTTATCGCAAAGAAGAATATTAAGAAAGTAGTGTTTGGGAAGTGAGTGTATAAACGAACTTTCCAAACACTACACTAATTTACATAAGAAATGGAAGTGAATTGAATGGCATTAGGGGAGACCAAAGGCATTATTTTATTTACGAAGGATTTTAAAGAGAAGGATAAACTCGTCAAAATTTTTACAGAATCCTATGGAAAATTGATGTTTTTTGTGAAAGGCGCGCATCGAAAAAATAATCCTCTTATGCCAGCGATTCTGCCATTTACAGAAGCCGTCTACATCGGAAATTTTAGAGAAGAAGGCTTATCTTTTCTCAATAGCAGCAAAGAAGTTCAACCTTTTCGAAACATTCAACAAGACATATTTATTAACGCATATGGAACATATATTTTAAACTTAGTCGATGCAGCAATTGAAGATCAGCACTATGATCCGAACTTATTTCAATTTACCCACATGGCATTATCCGCTTTAAATGAGCAAAAAGATCCGGAAATCATTACAAATATTTTTGAAATTCAATTGTTAGAACGGTTTGGTGTACGACCAGAATGGCATCATTGTGTGGCTTGTGGCGAAACACAAGGGAAATTTGACTACTCTTCAAAGTATAGCGGTGTGCTTTGTGAAAAACATTGGCATTTAGATGAACAGCGCTACCATGCAGATCCTAGAGCAATTCATTTTATTCGCTTATTTTCGCAAGTCTCCTATGAAAAAGTCCAAAACATTCA
Source organism: Enterococcus sp. AZ011 (assembly GCF_050548355.1). NCBI lineage: Bacteria > Bacillati > Bacillota > Bacilli > Lactobacillales > Enterococcaceae > Enterococcus > Enterococcus sp. AZ011. The sequence goes on along the minus strand of NZ_CP172959.1, from coordinate 1,967,871 downwards.
AGTAAAAGAAGAAACTAAGAAAAGTATTCGAGAAACGATTGATATGTTATACGATGAATATGTCGGGTTGCACTTAAAAAGCAAAAAATTTATTGATCAAATGAAAACGTGGGAAAATACGTTAAAAATTCCACCACGAAAGAAGGAAGAAAAATAAACATAAACAAGCAGACGTTTTTCTAAAAAAAATTTGACAACTTCCCTCAGACACCGTATTATGATAGAGAAGTTAAATACGTACGAAGAAAAAGAGAAGTAAAAAGAACCCTCTGTTAAGCGAATCTGGGAGAGTGGGAGCCAGAAACACGGAACTTTTGAAAGGCACTTTGGAGTACGACAAACGAAGCTGCCGATGAACACATCGGAAGTAGGGTGGAACCGCGATAATTATTCGTCCCTATGTCTATTAATAGGCATAGGGACTTTTTGCTGTGAATCACTACGATTGGCGCAAAAGCGACAGAGTAGATGATGAACAGTACAAGGTGACCAAAGGGAACGTTGTTTCCTCTATGTTAAAACAAACTGCTTAGCCAAAAACATGGAGTAGATGTGGAACAGCACAAGGTGACCAAAGGGAACGTTGTCTCCTCTGTGTTAAAACAAACTGCTTAGCCAAAAACATGGAGTAAATGTGGAACGTTATAACAGCATAAAAATTATCCCATTCTACAAAATTGTTTCTCTGTAGCCCTTTTTAAATTTACATTCCCGAAGCAAAGCCAATCCCTATGTCTATAAAAAATATTCCAAGGAGGAAAACAATGAAAAACAAGTTAACCGTACAAGAAATGATTTTAACCTTGCAAAAATTTTGGTCATCTAATGGCTGTATGTTAATGCAAGCCTATGATACAGAAAAGGGAGCCGGCACCATGAGTCCTTACACGTTTTTACGTGCCATTGGACCTGAACCATGGAATGCTGCCTACGTAGAACCTTCTCGTCGTCCAGCTGATGGACGCTATGGCGAAAATCCGAACCGTCTATACCAACATCATCAATTCCAAGTTGTAATGAAGCCTTCTCCTGAAAATATCCAAGAACTTTATCTAGAAAGTTTGAAATTATTAGGAATTGATCCATTAGAACATGACATTCGTTTTGTAGAAGATAACTGGGAAAATCCTTCAATGGGCTGTGCTGGTTTAGGTTGGGAAGTTTGGTTAGATGGCATGGAAATTACCCAATTTACGTATTTCCAACAAGTCGGCGGCTTACAATGTCATCCTGTCACTTCTGAAATTACTTACGGGTTAGAACGCTTGGCATCATATATCCAAGAAGTCGAAAGTGTCTATGATTTAGAATGGACACAAGGCGTTAAATATGGTGAAATTTTTGTTCAACCTGAATATGAACATTCAAAATATTCCTTTGAAATTAGTAACCAAGAAATGCTTTTAGAAAACTTTGACAAATTTGAAAAAGAAGCTAAACGCTGTATTGAAGAAAGCTTAGTTCATCCAGCCTATGATTATATTTTAAAATGTAGCCATACATTCAATTTATTAGATGCTCGCGGTGCTGTCTCTGTAACGGAACGTGCAGGATATTTAGCCCGCATTCGGAATATGGCTCGTTCCGTAGCGAAAATTTTTGTGGCTGAACGTGAAAAATTAGGGTTCCCATTATTAAATAAAGACCAACACGTATCCAAGGAGGCAGAATAACATGGCAAAAGATTTATTATTAGAAATTGGCTTAGAAGAAATGCCCGCACATGTTGTCACACCAAGCCGTATCCAACTTGAAGAAAAAGTAATCAAATTTTTAGATGAACATCATTTAGATTATGAAACAGTGCAATCCTTTGCCACACCTCGTCGCTTAGCCGTGAAAGTAACTGCGATTCCTGAAAAACAAGCGGATGTTGAAGAAGAAGTAAAAGGTCCAGCGAAAAAGATTGCTTTAGATGCTGAAGGAAATTGGTCAAAAGCTGCACAAGGTTTTGTACGCGGCCAAGGAGTTACAACTGAGGACATTGTTTTCAAAGAATTAAATGGTGTCGAATATGTCTATGTGACGAAGTTTACCAAAGGCCAAAGTGCCAAAGAGGTATTAACAAAATTAAATGACGTGATTACAAGTCTAACTTTCCCGGTAACAATGCACTGGGCAAACTATGATTTCGAATATATTCGTCCAATTCACTGGATTGTGGCACTACTTGATGATGAAGTAATTCCTTTCAAAGTGTTAGACGTGACAACAGGGCAAACTTCTCGTGGCCACCGTTTCTTGGGAGACGATGTGACGTTCCAACATGCTAATGAATATGAAGCAAAATTAAAAGAACAATTTGTAGTGGTTCAACCGAATGAACGGAAACAAATGATTGTTGATCAAGCGAACGCTCTCGCTGCAGAAAAAAATTGGCAGTTAGCTTTAGATGAAGAGTTATTGGAAGAAGTTACGAATTTAGTGGAATATCCAACTGCATTTGTAGGTAGTTTTGATGAAAAATATTTATCTGTTCCAGATGAAGTATTAGTGACTTCTATGAAAGAACACCAACGTTATTTTGACGTTCGTAACGACCAAGGCTTATTAATGCCGCATTTTATCGCTGTTCGCAATGGGGATAATGTTCACCTTGAAAACGTGATTAAAGGAAATGAAAAAGTGTTAATTGCTCGTTTAGAAGATGCAGAATTCTTTTACAATGAAGATAAAAAATTAACGATTGAAGCATGTGTTGAAAAACTAAAAAATGTGACTTTCCATGAAAAGATTGGTTCAATTTATGAAAAAATGCAACGGGTTGCTTTAATTGCACAAATCATTGGTAGAAAAGTTGGTTTATCTGAGGAGGAATTGGAAGATTTAAAACGTGCCTCTGAAATTTATAAATTTGACTTAGTAACAAATATGGTTGGTGAATTCCCAGAATTACAAGGAATTATGGGAGAAAAATATGCCTTATTGCAAGGCGAAAAACCAGCCGTAGCAACGGCGATTCGAGAACATTATCTACCAACTTCCAGTGAAGGTGAATTGCCAGAAACAGCAATCGGGGCTGTTTTAGCCTTAGCCGATAAGCTTGACAGCGTCTTTTCATTCTTCTCAGTTGGTATGATTCCAACAGGTTCTAACGATCCTTATGCACTTCGTCGTCAAACCTATGGCGTTATACGAATTATTGAAGATAAAGGCTGGACCTTCCCATTAGTTCAATTACAAACAGAAGTTGATGAAGCAGTGAATCAAGATGTTGAGAAATATGGCGTTTTACTAAACGAAGGACAAGCAGAAGTCGTTGAATTTGTGAAAGCTCGCTTACGTCAATTATTAATGACGAAAAATGTTCGCCATGACATTATCGATGCAGTGGTGTCTGCTGAGCAAGCCGATTTATCGAAATTATTTGCTTCAGCGAATATTTTAAAAAGCCGTTTTGAAGATCAAGATTTTAAACCATCAATGGAAGCCTTAACGCGTGTTATTAATTTAGCGAAAAAAGGTCAAGAACTTTTAGGTGATACTGAAGAAGGGATTGATCCAAGTCTGTTTGAAAATAAGGCAGAAAAAGAACTGTATCAAGCAGTTAACGATTTATCTGAAGCATTTGCGACACGCACGATTGCAGAAAACTATGAAGCACTAGTAAATCTACGTCCGTTAATTGATGCGTACTTCAATGAAACGATGGTTATGGTTGAGGATGAAAAAGTCAAACAAAACCGATTAAAACAATTAATGCAAATTGCTAAAATGGCGTTATCAATTGCTAGCTTAGATTTATTAATTGTAAAATAAAAAGCGCTGCTTTTCGACCGCTAAGGAGGAACCGACAGCATGCTAGAAACAACGTTTGAACAAATTTTAACACAATTATCAAAGCCAGCTGTTCGTGCGCTAACGAATGAAAAAATCGACAGTGTGGATGAACTCTACGCACGAGGCCGAAAAGCGTTACTTTCGTTGCATGGCTTTGGTCCAAAGTCTATTCGAACTATTGAAGAGATGACTGGGAAAGAATTGAAGTAAAAAAAGGATCGCCGTTTAGAGGCGATCCTTTTTTTATTTACGTTTTTGTTTTCCAGCATTGCGACCTTTATTGCCGTTTGCTTTTGGTTGGTTCGTTTTTTGCGTTACTTTGTTTGTTTCTTTTGGTGTCACATCCTTGATAGGAGTAACCACTTGTTTTGGTGGGTTATTTTTCAATTCTTCTTGTACTTGTTTTTTAATTCTTGGACGTAAGAGGATATTTGTGATGGCAGATTGAATACATGTGAAAATACCACCAACTACCCAGTAAAGCGCTACGCCTGCAGGTGAGCTAAAGGACATGAAAACAATCATTAATGGTGAAACAATCAGCATTGATTTCATTGTTTTCTTTTGTTCTTCAGGAATACCAATCATTGAAATATAACCTTGAGCTAAATAGGCTAAACCAGCTAATGCCACTAAAATCATATTTGGTTGCCCTAAATTCATTCCTAAAAAGCTTGCCGTGGCAATACCTTTTGTATAACGAGCAGCAAAGAACAGAGAAGAGAAAATAGGCATTTGAATTAATAAAGGCAAACAACCAATTCCGCCAACCATACTCACATTGTTTTCTTTATAAATCTTTTGTAGTTCTGCTTGTGCGGCCATTTGTTCTTCACGCGTACTTGCTTGTTTCATTTTTGCTTGTGCAACATCCACTTGGGGTTTGATTGCTTGCATTTTTTCCGTTTGGATAAAGCTTTTTTTCGATTGATGTAAGCCTAACGGTAAAATAATGATCCGTACAATAATGGTGATAAAAATAATCGCCCAACCATAGTTCCAATTAAAGTTATCGACAAGATAAGTAATTGCATTACTCATCGGTAAAACAAGGAAGTTATAGACAAAACCTTCACCAGTTGGTTGTCCATCTGCTCCTGTTTTCACACAGCCTGATAAAAACATTACTAAAAATAGTAAGCCAGAGCCGTAAAGCCATCGGTTTAATTTACGCATGTAATTCGGTCCTTTTCTAAAAAATTTTTACATGGTTAACTATACTTGAAACAGCGCTCTTTTTCAATCAAAATCGAAAAGAAGCTCTTACAAAAATCAATAAAAAGCAGGAACTACTTGCTGTTCAAGGCTTCTTCCCAAAGAAATCAATCGTTAGAAAGTAAGTTTATTGAATCACTTTAAATTGTTCCGTTTCTTCTAACAAAGGGTCTTCTTGAATATCAACATACGTTACACGTCCCGCTGGACTGGGGGAATCTTTGATTTTTTTGATAAATGTTTCCATTATGTCTTCAGGTGCAATTGCTGTGATTGAAACGGACCCGTCGTCTTCGTTCTTCACCGAACCAGTGACACCTAATTGATCTGCCACCATTTTTGTCATGTAGCGGAAGCCAACACCTTGGACACGTCCTTGTACATTCATTCTTAGTTTTTCCATGAGAGACACTTCCTTTGCTTTTTTCTTTATGATAGCGATTTTTCTTGGTTCTAGCAAGTATCCAAGCAAGCTAGAAGCATGCTATAATACAAAGGCGAGGTGACTTATGAAAGAAATTACATCAACGAAAAATAACCAATTAAAAGAATGGAAAAAATTACACAAAAAGAAGTACCGAGAAGAACTGAACCAATATATAATAGAAGGATTTCATTTAGTTGAAGAAGCTGTGAAGGCCAATGCCGATGTCCAGTGGATTTTGTTTAACCAAAGAGGTCAACAAGAATGGGGAACTTGGTTAGCTGAACAAGAAACAGAAAAATTAATTTTTGTTAGTGATGAGGTTTTAAATAGCTTGTCGGAGCTGCCAACTTCACAAGGAATTTTGGCAATTGTCACCTTGGAAACGCAACAAGAGCAGTCGCTTTCTTTTAAAGGTGGTTGGTTACTTTTAGATAATATCCAAGACCCTGGTAATGTTGGTACGATGATTCGCACAGCTGATGCAGCGGGTTTAGCAGGCGTGATTTTAGGTAAGGGCACAGCAGATATTTACAATACAAAAGTGTTGCGCTCAATGCAGGGAAGCCACTATCATTTACCAGTTCTCCAACGAGAGTTGACTGAAGTGGTTCAGGCATTCAAGAAGCAAGGTCTACCAGTTTTCGGTACAGAACTAAATGAAGCTGCGATTGCTTATTATGAACAAGAGGCAGTGGAAAATTATGCGTTGATTTTAGGCAATGAAGGTAGCGGGGTTTCGCCAGAATTGTTAGCAGAAACCACGAAAAATCTTTATATTCCAATGAAAGGTCAAGCAGAATCATTGAATGTCGCTATCGCAGCGGGCGTGTTAATGTTTTATTTTGAAAATAATCAATAACAGAAACGAGTGTCAAAAAATGCTGACTATCAAAAAGACAACCCAGTTAACAGAAAAAGAATTAGAAACCATTATGGCTATTTGGCTGCAAACGAATCTAGAAGCTCATCCATTTGTCGCACCAACTTATTGGCAAGAAAATAAGGCATTTGTCCGCGCTGCGTTGCCAAAAGCAACACTGATCTTAGCGGAAGAAGAGGGTCAGATAATTGGGTTTTTAGGCTTAATGGATAACTATATCGCAGGAATTTTTATAAAAAAAGCGTTTCAAGGGAAGGGCATCGGTCAGAAATTACTGCAAGTAGCAAAAGAAGAACAGGACCTCTTATCTTTGGCTGTTTACAGGAAAAATCAAGCAGCTTATGCCTTTTATCAAAAACAAGGCTTTGTCCAACAAAAGCGAACCATCGATGAAACGGGAAACGAAGAATGTCATCTTGTTTGGCAAGCGCAGTAGGAGCGACATTTCTAGTTTTAAGGCTTGCTATTTTTCTGAAAATATCTTATACTGTTAAAGGTGTGATTTTCACACACGAAATCCACATTCTTTTCCATCTGCGAAGTGGTGCTACTACGGTAGTTCTTCAAGGAGTTGACGAAAAGAAGAGGAAAATAAAAACCAAACTGGAGGAAACACAACATGGCAGTAATTTCTATGAAACAATTACTAGAAGCCGGCGTACACTTTGGTCACCAAACTCGTCGCTGGAACCCAAAAATGAAGAAATATATCTTCACAGAAAGAAACGGTATCTACATCATTGACTTACAAAAAACAGTGAAATTAGTAGATGCAGCTTACGATTACATGAAAAACGTTGCAGAAGAAGGCGGCGTTGCTTTATTCGTAGGAACTAAAAAACAAGCACAAGAAGCAATCAAAGATGAAGCAATCCGCGCTGGTCAATACTATGTAAACCATCGCTGGTTAGGTGGTACGTTAACTAACTGGGATACAATCCAAAAACGTATTGCTCGCTTGAAAAAAATCAATGCAATGGAAGAAGACGGCACTTTCGAAGTTTTACCTAAGAAAGAAGTTGCTGGCTTAAACAAAGAACGTGAACGTTTAGAAAAATTCTTAGGTGGTATCGCTGATATGCCAAGAATTCCAGATGTAATGTACATCGTTGACCCACGTAAAGAACGCATTGCTGTTCAAGAAGCACACAAATTAAACATTCCAATCGTTGCAATGGTTGATACAAACTGTGATCCTGATGAGATCGATGTTGTAATCCCTTCAAATGATGATGCAATCCGCGCCGTGAAATTAATCACTGCTAAAATGGCTGACGCTTTCATCGAAGGTAACCAAGGGGAAGACCAAGCAACTGAAGAGTTATTCGTTGAAGAAACACCAGAAGCAACTTCAATCGAAGAAATCGTTGATGTTGTTGAAGGAAATAACGAATCAGCTGAATAATAATGATTACGGAGCTGTCTCAAAGGCTAGGCGACAAAAAGCCTGATTCTCCTTTGAGATAGCTTTTTTTAAAAGAATTGATAATATCCGAGGAGGACACAAATAATGGCAGACGTTACAGCTAAAATGGTAAAAGAATTACGCGATATGACTGGCGTTGGAATGATGGACGCTAAAAAAGCATTAGTAAAAGTAGAAGGCGACATGGAAAAAGCCGTAGACTTTTTACGTGAAAATGGTATGGCTAAAGCAGCGAAGAAAAATGACCGCATTGCGGCTGAAGGTTTAGCAAACGTAGCAACTGTAGGTAACGTTGCAGCAATCGTTGAAGTAAACTCAGAAACTGACTTCGTTTCTAAAAACGAAATGTTCCAAGATTTAGTTAAAGATATTGCGACTAAAGTTGCTGAAAACAAACCAGCTACGATGGAAGAAGCAATGGCTATTAAAACTGAAAAAGGCACAATCGAATCTGATTTAATCGAAGCAACAACTGTTATCGGTGAAAAAATCAGCTTCCGTCGTTTTGAAGTTGTCGAAAAAGCTGACAATGCTGCATTTGGCGCTTACTTACACATGGGTGGCCGTATTGCTGTATTAACAGTTATCGATGGCACAACTGACGAAGAAGTAGCGAAAGATGTTGCTATGCACATCGCGGCAATCAACCCTCGCTATGTCAACGAATCTCAAATTCCTCAAGAAGAATTAGAACACGAAAAAGCTGTGTTAACTGAACAAGCATTAAACGAAGGTAAACCAGCAAATATCGTTGAAAAAATGGTTGTTGGTCGTCTACAAAAATTTAAAGCAGAAATCGCTTTGGTTGACCAACCATTTGTTAAAGATCCAGATATGACTGTCGAAAAATTTGTTGCTTCTAAAGGCGGCGAAGTGAAATCATTCGTACGTTTTGAAGTTGGCGAAGGTATCGAAAAACGTGAAGATAACTTTGCGGATGAAGTAATGAGCCAAATGAAAAACTAAGAGCATCAAACGCTCGGTTGAAAAGCCGTGAATCATAAGTATCTAAACAGACAGCGATCCCCAAAGGAAGCTGCATAATTTGATTACTGCTTGATTCAAGGCAGTCTTTCAGCCATTTGGGAACGCATAACTTTGATATGCGCTCCCTTTTTTTAGGCAAAACCAGTGGATCGCACTGCTTGGTCTAAAAAATCATTTTGGTGAAAAGTCATCTAAATGAGGAATTGAATGATTTTTAGAGAATCTTGGAGGGAATTATGATGGTTAAACCTAAGTATCAACGTGTCGTATTAAAGTTAAGTGGAGAAGCGCTAGCCGGAGAAGACGGTTTTGGCATTAAACCACCAGTCATTAAAGAAATCGTCCAAGAAATTAAAGAGGTCCATGAATTAGGTATCGAAATGGCCATCGTGGTTGGCGGCGGAAACATCTGGCGTGGACAAATTGGTGCTCAAATGGGCATGGAACGTGCACAAGCTGATTATATGGGCATGTTAGCTACTGTGATGAATGCCTTAGCATTGCAAGATACATTAGAAAATCTTGGTGTGCCTACACGTGTTCAAACATCAATTGAAATGCGTCAAATTGCAGAACCATACATTCGTCGTCGTGCAGAACGTCATTTAGAAAAAGGCCGCGTTGTTATTTTTGCCGGAGGAACAGGAAATCCTTACTTCTCGACAGATACAACGGCTGCGTTACGAGCTGCAGAAGTAGATGCGGACGTCATCTTAATGGCGAAGAACAATGTTGATGGTGTTTATTCTGCGGATCCACGTGTGGATGAAACAGCGACAAAATTTGAAGAACTAACACATTTAGATGTTATTTCTAAAGGGCTACAAGTAATGGATTCAACAGCAAGCTCATTAAGTATGGATAACGATATTCCTTTAGTTGTCTTTAACCTAAATGAAGCAGGAAATATCCGTCGTGCCATCCTTGGTGAAAATATCGGAACAACTGTAAGGGGGAAATAAAGAATGTCTAAAGAAGTTTTAGCAACAGCCAAAGAAAAAATGACAAAAGCGGAAGAAAGCTTACGCCGTGAATTAGGTCAAATTCGTGCTGGTCGTGCGAACGCAAGTCTATTAGACCGTATTCAAGTAGAATATTATGGTGCACCAACACCAGTTAACCAATTAGCAAGTATCAATATCCCAGAAGCTCGTGTATTAATGATTACACCGTTTGACAAAAATTCTATCGCTGACATTGAAAAAGCTATTCAAATGAGTGATATCGGCATTAGCCCAACCAATGATGGAAATGTCATCCGTTTAGTGATTCCACAATTAACGGAAGAACGTCGGAAAGAATTAGCCAAAGACGTGAAAAAAGAAGCGGAAAACTCAAAAATTGCTGTCCGTAACGTTCGTCGTGATGCAATGGATGAATTAAAAAAAGCTCAAAAAAATGGCGACATCACTGAAGATGAATTACGTTCATTTGAAAAAGATGTTCAAAAATTAACAGATGATAGCATCAAAAATATCGATGCAATTACTGCTGAAAAAGAACAAGAACTTTTAGAAGTATAAAACCAATCACTAATAAAAATTATTGAATCCAGAGAAGCAAATGCTCTGGATTTTTTTGTATAGATGAGGAAGGCGTATCTCAAAGCCCTCTTTGCGAAAGTCATTCTAAAGTAATTATTTAAGAAAACGCTTTCTTTAATAAATTTTTTTATTCTACCAGAATTTTTTTCTTTGTGTAGAGAGGATCACTTAAAAATATAGAGAAACTTTGAAATATCAGCCTTTTAAAATTTTCCTTCACAAATTGAATCCTAAAATTTGATGATAAGAGTTGTTATTTTTAGCAATTGTAATTTGCGATTCATTCTCAATTAGGCTAAAATGAGTGAGAACGGAAAAACGATTAAAACAAGTTGGAGGGAATTGTACATGTCTGTGTTAGAAATCAAAAATTTACACGTATCAATTGAAGATAAAAAGATTCTAAAAGGGGTCGATTTAACAATTAATACTGGAGAAATCCATGCAATTATGGGACCTAATGGAACTGGTAAATCTACTTTATCAGCAGCAATTATGGGAAATCCTAACTATGAAGTCACAGAAGGAGAAATTCTATTTGACGGCGTCAACGTTTTAGATTTAGAAGTAGACGAACGCGCTCGCTTAGGCTTATTCTTAGCAATGCAATACCCAAGTGAAATTCCAGGGATTACCAACGCTGAATTCATGCGTGCAGCAATCAATGCAAAACGTGACGAAGACAACAAAATGTCAGTCATGCAGTTCTTAAAAAAATTAGATAGCAAAATGGAATTATTAAATATGCCTGAAGAAATGGCTGAGCGTTACTTAAACGAAGGTTTTTCTGGCGGCGAGAAAAAACGAAATGAAATTTTACAATTATTGATGTTAGAGCCAACGTTTGCCATTTTAGATGAAATTGATTCAGGCTTAGATATCGATGCGTTAAAAGTAGTTTCTAAAGGGGTTAATGAAATGCGCGGCGAGAACTTTGGTGCGTTAATTATTACCCATTATCAACGCTTATTGAACTATATCACGCCAGATGTTGTTCATATCATGATGGAAGGCCGCGTTGTGAAAACCGGTGGGGCTGACTTGGCAAAACGTTTAGAAACAGAAGGCTATGCTGGTATCAGCCAAGAATTAGGTATTGATTACAAAGAAGAAGCGTAAGGAGGACAAGATAAATGAAAAAAGTAAATCTAATGGATTATCTTGACGAAGTCACCGCTTTTTCACTAGAACATGAAGAACCAGCTTGGATGACTGAATTGCGAACAACGGCTTTAAAAAACGCTGACGAAAGTGAGTTACCACATATTGATCGTGTGAAATTTCATCGTTGGCCTTTATTAAATGTTCACATGGAAAGTTATGTGCCTTCTGAAGGAAATGTCGCAAGTTTTGATCAAATGAAAGACAATCCTTTAATTGTTCAACAAGGATCTTTTCATGCTTTTGAGCAATTGCCAGCCTCATTAGCGGAACAAGGGGTAATTTTTACAGACATTTTTACTGCTTTACAAGAGCACCCAGAATTAGTTAAAGAATACTATATGACTAAAGCCGTATTACCAGAAGAAGATAAGCTGACAGCAGCTCATGCAGCTTTCATGAATAGTGGCGTTTTCTTATACGTTCCTAAAAACGTAGTGATTGAAGAGCCCATTGAATCTTTGTTTATTCAGGATTCAGATAGCAACCAACCTTTCTTTAAACATGTTTTAATCGTTGCAGATAATCATAGTGAATTCAGTTATTTAGAACGTTTTCAATCCACTGGTCATCACGCAGAGAAAGCTTCTGGAAATATTGTTGTGGAAGTGATTGCGAAAGATGGCGCAAAAGTTAAATACTCAGCCGTGGATCAATTAGGGCAAACTGTAACGACTTATATGAATCGTCGTGGCTATATTATGCGGGATGCCTCTGTTGATTGGGCTCTAGGCGTCATGAATGATGGCGATGTTGTGGCTGATTTTGATTCTGATTTAGTTGGCGAAGGCGCTCATTCAGAAGTTAAAGTTGTTGCAATTAGTGCAGGTAAACAAACACAAGGCATCGACACACGAGTGACAAATAAAGCGCCACATTCAATTGGTCATATTTTACAACATGGAGTTATTCGTGAACGTGGTACTTTAACGTTTAACGGAATTGGCCACATTTTAAAAGGAGCAAAAGGAGCCGACGCACAGCAAGAAAGTCGTGTTTTAATGCTGTCTGATAAAGCTCGTGGTGATGCCAATCCAATTCTTTTAATTGATGAAAATGAAGTGACTGCCGGACACGCAGCCAGCGTTGGTCGAGTAGATCCAGAAGAAATGTATTATTTAATGAGCCGCGGCTTGCGTAAAGAAGAAGCGGAACGTTTGGTGATTCGTGGCTTCCTAGGTTCTGTCATTACAGCAATTCCAGTTAAAGAAGTACAAAATGAATTTGTAGAAGTAATTGAAGGGAAGTTAAACGCATGATGGATGCAGCAACCATTCGTCAATCGTTCCCTATTTTATTTCAAGAAGTTAATGATGAACCGCTAGTTTATTTAGACAATGCTGCGACAACCCAAAAACCAACGGAGGTGTTAGATGTTTTACGACATTATTATGAAACCGATAATGCCAATGTTCACCGTGGGGTGCACACGTTAGCCGAACGAGCAACGAAGGACTATGAAGCCTCCCGCGAAAAGGTTCGCCAATTTATCCATGCCAAAGAAACAGCGGAAGTTTTATTTACACGAGGAACAACAACCAGTTTGAATTGGATTGCCAAAAGTTATGGTGACTTGGCAGTTACAGCCGGGGATGAAATCGTCATATCTTACATGGAACATCATTCAAACATTATTCCCTGGCAACAATTAGCCCAACGTACAGGAGCCATTTTGAAGTATATAGACGTCACTGAAGACGGCTTTTTAGACATGGCAAGTGCACGTCAACAAATTACAGAAAAAACGAAAATTGTTTCGATTGCTCATGTTTCAAATGTGTTAGGGGTCATTAATCCAATCGAAGAATTAACACAATTAGCTCATCAAAATGGCGCTGTGATGGTGGTAGACGGCGCGCAAGCAGTTCCTCATATGCCTGTGGACGTTCAAGCCATCGATGCTGATTTTTATGCATTTAGTGGTCACAAAATGTGTGGACCAACTGGAATTGGTGTCCTTTATGGCAAACGTCATTTATTGGAACAAATGGAACCTGTGGAATTTGGTGGCGAAATGATTGACTTTGTTCATCTTCAAGAAAGTACTTGGAAAGAGCTTCCATGGAAATTTGAAGCTGGCACACCTAATATTGCTGGGGCAATTGCCTTAGGTGCCGCCATTGATTATTTAACAGAAATTGGTTTGGAGGCCATTCATCAACATGAAGCAGCCCTTGTTCACTATGTTTTGCCGAAGTTGCAAGCTATCGAGGGCTTGACGATTTATGGTCCACAGAATCCAAAAGACCACACAGGTGTGATTGCTTTTAATATTGAAGGTTTACATCCACATGATGTGGCTACGGCGTTAGATATGGAAGGGGTCGCTGTCAGAGCGGGTCACCATTGCGCGCAACCGTTATTAAACTATTTGAGCGTGCCAGCAACCGCACGGGCAAGTTTTTATTTATACAATACCAAAGAAGACGCAGATCGCTTAGTTGAAGCGATTAAAGCGACAAAGGAGTTTTTCCAGCATGGCACTTTCTAAATTAGATAACTTATATCGCCAAGTCATTTTGGACCATTCTAGCCACCCACATCACCACGGAACGCTAGATGCGTCTAGCCAAACAATTGAACTGAATAATCCTACTTGTGGAGATGTGATTGAACTGGATGTGGCCATTGAAGACGGTGTGATTAAAGATATCGCCTTTCAAGGAAGTGGCTGTTCCATCAGTACCGCAAGTGCTAGTATGATGACTGATGCGGTCTTAGGAAAAACAATCGCCGAAGCAACGGCCTTAGCAGAGGATTTCTCTCAACTTGTTCAAGGAAATGAAGTGGCCGAAGATGAAAAATTAGGCGATGCAGCAATGTTAAGCGGCGTAGCTAAATTTCCAGCTCGGATCAAATGTGCAACCCTGGCTTGGAAAGCCTTAGAGCAGGCTGTTGCTAATAACGGCCAAGGCGAAGCTGGTCATTTACATTGTGAAAAATAAAGAAAGGGTGACGACGAATTGAGTACAGTACCTGAATTAGAAGAATATAAATTTGGCTTTCACGACGATGTGGAACCAGTCTTTAGTACCGGAGACGGCCTAACAGAAGACGTCGTTCGCGAAATTTCTCGCGTGAAAGGCGAACCAGAATGGATGCTTGACTTCCGTTTAAAATCGTTAGAACAATTCAATAAAATGCCCATGCAAGAATGGGGTCCAGACCTGTCAGATATTGACTTTAGTAAAATTAAATATTACCAAAAACCGAGTGACAAACCTGCACGCGATTGGGATGATGTACCTGATAAAATCAAAGAAACCTTTGAAAAAATTGGGATTCCCGAAGCTGAGCGTGCTTATCTAGCTGGGGCTTCTGCTCAATATGAATCAGAAGTTGTTTACCATAACATGAAAGAAGAATTTGAAAAATTAGGCATCATTTTTACAGATACTGACTCTGCTTTAAAAGAATATCCTGACTTATTCAAAGAGTATTTTTCAAAACTTGTGCCGCCAACAGATAATAAACTGGCCGCTTTAAACTCAGCTGTTTGGTCAGGTGGAACCTTTATTTATGTACCAAAAGGCGTTCGAGTTGATGTACCATTACAAACATATTTCCGAATCAACGCTGAAAATACCGGCCAATTTGAACGGACCTTGATTATTGTCGATGAAGGGGCCAGCGTTCACTATGTTGAAGGTTGTACGGCACCCACGTATTCAAGTAACAGCTTGCATGCGGCCATCGTAGAAATTTTCACTAGAAAAGATGCTTATTGTCGTTATACCACTATTCAAAACTGGTCAGATAACGTCTACAACTTAGTAACCAAACGTGCTAAAGCTTACGAAGGTGCCACTGTCGAATGGATTGATGGGAACTTAGGAGCTAAAACAACCATGAAATACCCAAGCGTTTACTTAGATGGCAAAGGTGCCCGTGGCACGATGTTATCGATTGCCTTTGCTGGCGCTAACCAAATCCAAGATACTGGGGCCAAAATGATTCACAATGCGCCGAATACCTCTAGCTCAATTGTTTCAAAATCAATTGCTAAAGACGGCGGCGAAGTTAACTACCGTGGCCAAGTGACTTTTGGAAAAGACAGCGCAGGCTCGATTTCCCACATCGAATGCGATACGATTATCATGGACGAAAAATCAAAATCAGATACGATTCCGTTTAATGAAATCCATAACAGCCAAGTGTCCTTAGAACACGAAGCCAAAGTTTCAAAAATTTCTGAAGAACAATTATATTATCTAATGAGTCGCGGCTTGTCTGAAGCCGAAGCGACAGAAATGATTGTTATGGGCTTTGTTGAACCATTTACGAAAGAATTACCGATGGAATATGCGGTTGAGTTGAATCGGTTGATTAGTTATGAGATGGAAGGCTCTGTCGGCTAGTTTTTACTCTACCAACAAATAATCAACCAAAACAACAACGGAAAGCCAAACAAGAAACACACTAATCATGCTTCTTCAAAGAAGCACAAATAAAAAAGCGATGACTCGAGAAGAAAATCTCTATTGAGTCATCGCTTTTTCTTATATTTTAGTTAAAAAATTATTTTACTAAAGGTTGAAGTAACTTGTTCCAGAAACTAATGAGTGGGCCAGCACCAAATGCACAAATAATTGTACCAATCCCAATTGGACCACCAGCAATAAAGCCAATTAATAGGACCAACAAATCTTGTGCTTTTCGAACAGAAGCGTAAGGTTTGTTGATTTGTTGACAGATGGTTGGTGCAATCGCATCATAGGGGGATTCGCCTTGATCTGTAGCCATGTATAAGGCGCAGCCAAATGTAAAAATCAGGACTCCGACGAATAAAGAAAGTAGTTTGCCAATTGTTGAGCCTCCTAAACTATCGGCGTAAGGTTGAAGCCAAGTAGAAATCTGTTGAATCAAAATCCCTACTAAAAGCATATTTAAAATAGTTCCTAGACCAATGGCTTTTTTGTTTTTTAAATAGACATAGAATAAAATAAACGCATTGACAATAATTTGAAAAATGCCTAATTGCATACCAAACATCGAAGAAAGTCCGATATTCATAGCAGTGAAAGGATCAACTCCTAAACCTGCCACTCTTAAAGTGGATGCGCCAATCCCGATAATAACTAAACCAATTAAAATTAAAAGAACATTTTTGACTAGTTTCATGGTAAGCCTCCTGAATAGATTTTGTGTGTGATAGTACAAAGTCTGCAACAAAAATTCATAGAGAATTTTTGTTGCAGACTACTTTTTAACCAGCTCCGTGTTGGAACGAAGGGTATAGAGACATCCCGCCATCTACAAAGAGTGTTGTTCCGGTTACGTATGAGGATTCATCAGAAGCTAACCAAGCGGCCGCAGCAGCTACTTGATTTGGTTTACCAATAATGCCCATAGGAACCATGCTCGTTGTTTGTTTTAACTGTTCGGGATCGGAAAATTTTTCAGCATTAATAGGTGTGTTAATCGCTCCAGGTGCAATACAGTTGGCACGAATACCATATTCCGCATATTCCAAAGCGATTGTTTTCGTGAACATTTCGGTTGCGCCTTTACTTGCCGCATAGTGAGCGAACGTTGGCCAAGGAATTCTTTGGTGAACGGAGGACATATTAATGATTGACCCTTTGATTTTTTGATCTCTAAATATTCGGAGTGCTTCTCTAGAACCCAAAAAGACACCGTTTAAATTGACATCAATGACACGTTGCCATTCTTTTAATGGCATATCAATTGTCGGAAAAGAAGCCTCCACACCGGCGTTATTTACCCAAATGTCAACATGACCAAACTCTTTTAAAGCGGTTTCAGCTAACGCTTTAATATCTTCTTCATTAGAGACATCAGCCTTCACGAATTTTACGCGGTCTGCGTGCTTGGCTTGGACATCTTCAAATTCTTTAGGCAGCTCACCGACATAGTCAGCAACAACATTCATGCCCTCTAAGATATAACGCAGAGTAATAAATAATCCTAAACCCGTAGCTGCACCAGTGACAACGGCCACTTTA
Organism: Enterococcus sp. AZ011; assembly: GCF_050548355.1. Classification (NCBI taxonomy): domain Bacteria; kingdom Bacillati; phylum Bacillota; class Bacilli; order Lactobacillales; family Enterococcaceae; genus Enterococcus; species Enterococcus sp. AZ011. The sequence continues at coordinate 1,950,485 of NZ_CP172959.1, read as the reverse complement.
CCATGTAATTCTCCATACATTGATTCATTCCCCCTAAAATTACTATTAATACTTTCATGGTAGCACATGTCAATCAGCGTGTTGATAAAATACGACAAACTGTCGGAAAAGTTTAGGCTCTAAAGTTAGCTACTATTGTTGAAGGTCTTTAAAAAAATACTGGTCGTAGTAATCAATTCCTCTCATTTATAGAGTTTTCTAAAAAAACACAAAATATCTAGGCGAAGTGGTCAAGTCCAATGGTTATTTATGACTGAATATGCTAAAATAAAACTTGTCTTACATAAGGAAAGATTTGTTCACTAACAGTGGCGACTGTTCTCAGTAAACAGTTGCACTGGTTTATCGGGAAGGGAACAGAGCAAGTTTTACGAGACTTTCCCATGTAATAATAAAAAGCACTGAACGTCAGTGAATGAAGGAAGAAGGACATCTATGAAAACAATTATCACATTCATTATTGTCTTCGGTATTCTTGTCCTCGTACATGAATTTGGCCACTTTTATTTTGCAAAACGAGCGGGTATTTTAGTTCGTGAGTTTGCAATCGGAATGGGACCAAAGATTTTTGCGCATCGTGGAAAAGATGGCACCACTTATACGATTCGCTTATTGCCAATTGGTGGCTATGTGCGAATGGCTGGGATGGGCGAAGACATGACAGAAATCACACCAGGTATGCCTCTATCTGTTGAGTTAAATGCCGTGGGTAATGTGGTTAAAATTAATACAAGTAAAAAAGTACAATTACCTCATAGTATTCCGATGGAAGTCGTTGATTTTGATCTTGAAAAAGAATTATTCATCAAGGGCTATGTCAATGGAAACGAGGAAGAAGAAACCGTTTATAAAGTTGACCATGATGCAACGATTATTGAAAGTGATGGAACCGAGGTGCGGATTGCGCCACTTGACGTTCAATTTCAATCAGCGAAATTATCGCAACGCATTTTGACGAACTTTGCGGGACCCATGAATAACTTTATCTTAGGGTTTATTCTGTTTACGTTAGCGGTCTTTCTACAAGGAGGCGTTACTGATTTAAACACGAATCAAATTGGACAAGTGATTCCTAATGGCCCAGCCGCAGAAGCTGGGTTGAAAGAAAATGATAAAGTCTTATCGATTAATAATCAAAAAATCAAAAAATACGAAGATTTTACAACCATTGTGCAGAAGAACCCCGAAAAGCCGTTAACGTTCGTAGTTGAGCGTAACGGCAAAGAAGAGCAACTAACAGTGACACCAGAAAAACAAAAAGTGGAAAAACAAACGATTGGTAAAGTCGGCGTTTATCCTTATATGAAAACCGATTTACCGTCAAAATTGATGGGCGGTATTCAGGATACTTTAAATAGTACGACACAGATTTTTAAAGCACTCGGCTCACTATTCACAGGCTTTAGTTTAAACAAACTAGGTGGGCCAGTCATGATGTTTAAGTTATCGGAAGAAGCATCCAATGCTGGAGTAAGTACAGTTGTATTCTTAATGGCCATGTTGTCAATGAACTTAGGGATTATTAATTTGTTGCCGATCCCAGCTTTAGATGGCGGGAAAATTGTCTTAAACATTATTGAAGGTGTACGTGGAAAACCAATTAGTCCTGAAAAAGAAGGCATCATTACGTTAATTGGCTTTGGGTTTGTCATGGTGTTAATGGTGTTAGTTACTTGGAACGATATTCAACGCTTTTTCTTTTAAGGAGAAAGCTTAAGTAAAAAAGTGTGTAAAGAAATCAAAAATAGTTGATTTTAAAATAGAGGAGAGTTTTAATGAAACAGTCAAAAATGTTAATTCCAACGTTAAGAGAAGTACCAAATGATGCAGAAGTCTTAAGTCATCAAATTCTGTTGCGCGCAGGCTATATTCGTCAAGTCGCTGCAGGGATCTATTCTTATTTACCTTTAGCCAATCGTGTTTTAGAAAAATTAAAAACGATTATGCGAGAAGAATTTGAGAAAATTGATGCAGTTGAAATGTTAATGCCTGCGTTATTACCAGCAGAACTTTGGAAAGAATCAGGCCGTTATGAAACTTATGGACCTAACTTGTATCGCTTAAAAGATCGCAATGACCGTGACTATATCTTAGGCCCAACGCATGAAGAAACCTTCACAGAATTAATTCGTGATGAAATTAATTCTTACAAACGATTACCTTTGAATTTATACCAAATTCAAACAAAATATCGTGATGAAAAACGCCCACGTTCTGGCTTATTAAGAGGCCGTGAATTTATCATGAAAGATGGCTATTCTTTCCATGCCGATGAAGCTAGTTTAGATCAATCATACCGTGATTACGAAAAAGCTTACTCACGCATTTTTGAACGCTGTGGACTAGAATTCCGTGCCATTATTGGGGACGGTGGTGCCATGGGTGGTAAAGATTCTAAAGAATTTATGGCGATTTCTGAAATTGGGGAAGATACTATTTGTTATTCAACAGAAAGTGATTATGCTGCCAATTTAGAAATGGCAACAAGTCTTTATACGCCGAAAAAATCACATGAAACACAATTAGATTTAGAAAAAATTGCAACACCAGAAGTGGGTACAATTGCCGAAGTGGCAAACTTCTTTGAAGTTGAGCCACAACGAATTATTAAATCAGTACTATTTATTGCCGATGAAGAGCCAGTAATGGTCTTGGTTCGTGGCGATCATGATGTCAATGATGTCAAATTGAAAAACTTCTTAGGCGCTGATTTCTTAGATGAAGCAACAGAAGAAGATGCTCGCCGTGTCTTAGGAGCGGGCTTTGGTTCAATTGGTCCAGTCAATGTTGCCGAAGATGTTAAAATTTATGCAGATTTAGCTGTTCAAGATTTAGCCAACGCCATTGTTGGAGCTAACGAAGATGGCTATCATTTGACAAATGTAAATCCAGATCGTGATTTCCAACCAATTAGTTACGAAGATTTACGCTTTGTTCAAGAAGGCGATCCTTCTCCTGATGGCAATGGTGTCTTAGCCTTTACTAAAGGAATCGAAATTGGTCATATCTTTAAATTAGGAACGCGTTATAGTGATGCTATGGGCGCAACAGTTTTAGATGAAAACGGTCGTGAAAAATCAGTGATCATGGGTTGCTATGGCATCGGCGTTAGTCGTTTACTTTCAGCAATCGTTGAACAAAATGCAGACGAGCGCGGTATTAATTGGCCAACAGGAATTGCGCCATTTGATTTACACGTGGTCCAAATGAATGTGAAAGATGAGTACCAAACAAAACTATCACAAGAAGTTGAAGCAATGATGACCGAAGCGGGCTACGAAGTATTAGTTGATGACCGCAATGAGCGCGCAGGCGTAAAATTTGCTGATGCTGATTTAATTGGTTGTCCAATCCGTATCACAGTCGGTAAAAAAGCAGTCGATGGTGTGGTAGAAGTCAAAATCAAACGTACTGGTGAAATGTTGGAAGTACGCAAAGAAGAATTAGAAAGTACACTTTCTATTTTGATGAACACAACATCAGAAGTGGAATAATAATGAAAAGGGCGGACAGAATGATTAGGATAAACTGTTTCCGCCACTTATCAGCGTTTAAGCTTGAAGCAAAAATCTAAAGTGATTTTTGCTTCAAGCTCTTCTTAGCTCTTTTTAGAAAAGAAACAAGATTGTTTTTTTACAAAAAACGAGTATACTTAATAGAGAAGCGAATGCAGAGAAACCGAAAAAAGGCACTTGACAGATTTGTCTGAGGGCCTTTTTTCAATGATAGAAGGAGGTTCATTTTGTGACAGAAAAAGCACGCGATTTATTTGATAAACTGATGACGCAAATTCAGTTAGATGACACAGCGAAAGAACATCCCTTAATTCAAAATGGCCGGATTGACAAGGTCATTGTTCACCAACAAAGTCGCTTATGGGAATTTCATTTAAGTTTTGATGAATTGATGCCAGTGATGCTATATCAAACATTTATGCAACAATTGGAACTAGCTTTTCAACAAATTGCGCAGGTTTCCGTTCAAATAACCACAAATCAGACAACATTTACTGAGGAACAATTAACGGATTATTGGCAGTTGGCCTTGTTAAATAGTCAATGCAATACGCCGTTAGTTCAGAAAGTCTTAAAAACACAGACACCACAATTTGAAGATCGGAAAATTATCTTACCTGTTGATAATGAAGCAGTTATTCCTTATTTGAAGCAACAATATTTACCAATTATTGAGGAACTTTATTTCTCTTACGGGTTTCCTAAATTTCATATTGAACCAAAAATGGATCAACAGCAAGCTGCAGAAGTGCTGAAAAAGTTTGAAGAGCAAAAATTAGAACAAGCCGCAGCCTTTCAACAACAAGCTGCTGAATCGCTTGTTAAACATGAACAAATGAAAAAAGAAAAACAACAACAAGCGCCTGCGTTTGATGGTCCAATTCGTTTAGGTCGGAATATTCCCAATGATGAACCCATTATGCCAATGGGAAACATACTGGAAGAAGAACGTCGGATAACGATTGAAGGCTTTATTTTTGATAAAGAAGTGCGTGAATTGCGTTCTAAACGAAAAATTTTAATTTTGAAAATTACTGATTATACTTCCTCTTTCGTGGTGAAGAAATTTTCGAATGGGGAAAAAGATGAACAAGTTTTTGATGCGATTCAACCACAAAGTTGGATTCGTGTTCGTGGTAGTGTACAAGAAGATACCTTCATGCGTGATTTAGTCATGAATGCTCAAGATTTGATGGAAGTCGCCCATGCGCCAAGAAAAGACTACGCGCCAGAAGGTGAAAAACGTGTAGAATTACACATGCATAGTAACATGAGTACAATGGATGCGACCAATAAAGTCGGTGACTTGGTGGCGCAAGCGGGGAAATGGGGGCACAAGGCCATCGCAATTACGGATCATGGCGGCGCCCAAGCGTTTCCTGATGCCCATGCTGCAGGTAAAAAAGCAGGCGTTAAAATTTTATACGGCGTGGAAGCCAATATTGTTGATGATGGTGTACCTATTGCTTACAACGAAGAACATATTGAATTAACAGATGCTACCTATGTGGTCTTTGACGTGGAAACAACGGGGCTTTCCGCTGTTTATGATACAATTATTGAATTGGCCGCAGTCAAAATGCACAAAGGAAATGTCATTGAGACTTTTGAGCAGTTTATTGATCCTGGCCATCCATTATCTCAAACGACAATTAATTTAACTGGGATTACAGATGAAATGGTGCGCGGTTCAAAATCCGAAGAAGAAGTTTTACGCATGTTTAAAGAGTTTTCAGAAGGAACTATTTTAGTGGCCCACAACGCTTCTTTTGATATGGGGTTCTTAAATACAAGTTATGGCAAACATGGAATACCTGAAGCGGCTAATCCCGTCATCGATACATTAGAATTATCCAGATTCTTGTATCCACATTTCAAAAGCCATCGTCTAAATACCTTATCGAAAAAATTTGGCGTCAACTTAGAACAACATCACCGCGCCATCTATGACTCGGAATCAACAGGTCATTTGTGCTGGATTTTCTTAAAAGAAGCGAAAGAGAATCATGATATGCATTTCCATGATGATTTGAATCGTCATATTGGCGAAGGAGATTCATACAAACGAGCTCGACCTTTCCATGCAACGATTTTAGCAACAACTCAAGCAGGATTAAAAAATCTTTTTAAATTGATTTCGATGTCCAATGTAGATTATTTTTTCCGAGTACCACGGATTCCTCGTTCGCAATTATCGAAGTTAAGAGAAGGACTTTTAATCGGTTCCGCATGTTCAAACGGCGAAATTTTTGAAGCAATGATGCAAAAAGGTGTCGAAGAAGCAAAAAATCGTGCCAAATTCTACGATTATATTGAAGTTATGCCCAAACCAGTTTACGCGCCATTAATTGAACAAGAATTGGTGAAAAATGAAGCAGATTTGGAAGAAATTATTAGTAATCTGGTGAAAATCGGTGACGAACTTGGTAAGCTGGTTGTCGCCACTGGAAATGTTCATTATTTAAATGAAGAAGATGCCATCTATCGGAAAATTTTAGTCGGGTCTATGGGTGGCGCTAATCCGTTAAATCGCCATAGTTTACCAAAGGTTCATTTCAGAACCACCGATGAAATGTTAACGGAATTTCAATTTTTAGGACAAGACGTCGCTAAGCGAATTGTAGTAGAAAATCCCAACAAAGTCGCTGATTTATGTGAAGAAGTTATTCCAGTAAAAGACGATTTGTATACGCCAAAAATTCCTGGGTCTGAACAAGAGATCACTGATTTAAGCTACAATCGTGCGCGCGAATTGTATGGCGATCCTTTACCAGAAATTGTCGAAAAACGGTTAGAAAAGGAACTGAATTCGATTAACGGGAATGGTTTCTCGGTCATTTATTTAATTTCTCAAAAACTGGTGCATAAAAGTAATGAAGATGGCTATTTAGTTGGTTCACGGGGCTCTGTCGGTTCGAGTTTTGTTGCGACAATGACAGGGATTACTGAAGTAAATCCTTTAGCGCCACATTATTATTGTCCTGAGTGTCAATATTCTGAGTTCTATGAAGATGGTTCCTATGGTTCAGGGTTTGATATGCCTGAAAAAGCCTGTCCAAAATGTGGCGCTCGATTGTTTAAAGATGGTCACGATATTCCTTTTGAAACGTTCTTAGGATTCCATGGCGACAAAGTTCCTGATATCGATTTGAACTTTTCTGGCGATTATCAAGCCGAAGCCCATAACTACACGAAAGTTCTTTTTGGTGAAGAATATGTCTACCGGGCAGGAACCATTGGTACAGTAGCCGACAAAACAGCGTATGGCTTTGTTAAAGGATATGAAAGAGATCATAATTTACATTTGCGCGGCGCTGAAATTGATCGCTTAGCCAAAGGTTCAACAGGGGTTAAACGGACGACTGGGCAGCATCCCGGCGGTATTATTGTAATTCCTGATTACATGGATGTTTATGACTTTACGCCAATTCAATACCCTGCTGATGATCAAGAGGCAGAATGGAAAACGACGCACTTTGATTTCCATTCCATTCACGATAATATTTTAAAACTTGATATTCTAGGACATGATGATCCAACCGTGATTCGGATGTTACAAGATTTATCTGGGATTGAGCCAAAAACCATCCCAACAGACGATCCAGAAGTGATGCGTATTTTTGAAGGACCTGAGGTTCTAGGTGTGGATGCAGAGCAAATTTATTCTAAAACAGGAACGTTAGGAATTCCTGAATTTGGGACACGTTTCGTTCGAGGTATGTTAGAACAGACGCATCCATCAACTTTTGCAGAATTACTTCAAATTTCTGGACTGTCTCACGGAACCGATGTGTGGCTAGGGAATGCAGAAGAATTGATTCGCCGTGGCGAAGCCAATCTTGCTGAAGTAATTGGTTGTCGGGATGATATCATGGTTTATTTAATTCATGCTGGTTTGGACAGTGGGATGGCCTTTAAGATTATGGAAACGGTACGTAAAGGACAATGGAATAAGATTCCTGATGAACTACGGGATACGTATTTAAATGCGATGAAAGAAAACAACGTCCCTGACTGGTATATTGATTCTTGTTCTAAAATTAAATATATGTTCCCGAAAGCCCATGCGGCAGCATATGTATTAATGGCGTTGCGGGTCGCTTACTTTAAAGTTTATTTCCCAATCTTATATTACTGTGCATTTTTCTCCGTTCGGGCGGATGACTTCGACTTAGTGGCAATGTCACAAGGGAAAGAAGCTGTGAAAGCACGAATGAAAGAAATTACGGACAAAGGGATGGACGCCTCCACTAAAGAGAAAAACTTATTAACGGTTTTAGAATTATGTAATGAAATGCTGGAACGGGGCTATAAATTTGGCATGATTGATTTGTACAAATCAGATGCTGAAAATTTTGTGATCGAAGGGGATACCTTGATTGCACCTTTCCGAGCAGTGCCAAGTTTAGGCCTCAACGTAGCGAAAGCCATTGTCGCTGCGCGAGAAGAGCAACCGTTCTTGTCGAAAGAAGATTTGGCAACACGAGGCAAAGTTTCTAAAACGTTGATTGAATACATGAATGAAAATGGTGTCTTAAAAGACTTGCCAGATGAAAACCAATTATCATTATTTGATATGTTATAAAAGAAAAATCTTTTAGAAAAAGGCTGGTGAAGCAACTTATTCACCGGCCTTTTTTAGTCATCAAATAAATTAGAAAATCATTGCTAGAAGCGTTTTAATTACTTATTAAAAAGCCATCTTTATTTAATTATGTTGAGCTTGTGCATAAAAAGTAAAATGCTTATGATAAATGAAGAGCTTTATTTTTTTTAATAAGAAAGGAATTGGTTATATGGACAAAAAGCAATTACGATGGTTCACCGTCGGGTTAATTGCCTTTAACATGGTCTGGGGTCTTGGAAATGTTGTGAATAATTATGCACAACAAGGGATTTCAGTGGTCACTTCATGGCTTTTGATTTTAGTTTTATATTTTATTCCCTATGCGTTAATCGTAGGACAGTTAGGTTCAACATTTAAAGACAGCAATGGTGGAGTTAGTTCGTGGGTGCAAAATACCAGTACTAAACGTCTAGCCTATTATGCAGCATGGACTTATTGGGTAGTGCACATTCCTTACTTGGCACAAAAACCACAAGCAATTTTAATTGCCTTAGGTTGGGCAGTTCAAGGGAATGGAAACTTAGTCAATACGATGCCAATCGTAACGGTATCATTTATTTCATTAATAATTTTCTTGGTTTTCTTGTTATTATCAACAAAAGGGTTAACCACCTTAAAAGTTATTGGTGGTTTAGCTGGAACCGCCATGTTTGTGATGTCTATTTTATTTATTTTATTAGCGGTAGGCGCACCATTTATTAATTCAACGGTTGAATTTGCGACGCCAAACATGTCACAAGTCAGCACCTACATTCCTAAATTTGACTTTAGTTATTTTACAACCGTATCAATGTTAGTTTTTGCGGTAGGTGGCGCTGAAAAAATTTCTCCTTACGTAAATGCAACTAAAAATCCAGCCAAAGAGTTCCCTAAAGGAATGATTTTCCTAGCAGCAATGGTTGGTTTATCGGCTGTTTTAGGTTCATTTGCAATGGGAATGTTATTCTCAAGTGACAATATTCCTAAAGATTTAATGGCAAATGGTGCCTATAGTGCCTTCCAAAAATTAGGCGCGTATTATGGTGTCGGTAATCTCTTAATGATTGTTTATGCGTTAACGAATACAGTGGGTCAAGTGGCTGCGTTAGCCTTTTCAATTGATGCTCCACTGAAAATTCTTTTAGCTGAAGCAGATCCAGAATTTGTTCCAAGTTGGTTACGTAAACGTACGAAAAAAGGTACGTTAATTAATGGTTACCTATTAACAGGTATTTTAGTAAGTATTATTATCGCTTTACCGATGTTTGGGTTGAAGGACATGAACGAAGTGGTTAAATGGCTAACTAACTTAAATTCTGTAGTTATGCCAATGCGTTACTTATGGGTCTTCTTTGCCTATATGCTTCTAAACAAAGCATACAAACAATTTAATTCAGAATATAAATTTGTTAAAAATCCTAAAATTGGTTTTGTGTTTGGTCTTTGGTGTTTCCTATTTACAGCCTTTGCTTGTATCCTAGGAATGGTGCCTAAATTTGAGTATGCTTCAGACCCTCAAGGCTGGTTGTTCCAATTAGCTTCTAACATTGTGACACCAATCGTCTTAATTCTATTAGGAATGATTTTACCAGCAATTGCACGTCGCGAGAAAAAAGACACGATTTTGCCAATTGATTCAGCAGAATAATTGGTTGCATGTTTCAAGGATAAAATAGTCAGTTTAAGTATTTTGCGTGAGATAAATGGTCAATAGGACTGTTTGTCTCACGTTTTTTTTCTGTCGATTTTTCTCTAAAATTTCTATGGTCTCTTAAAAATATGAGAAAATCAGAAGAATTTCTCCTGTATACTAAAAGTATCTATCATTAAAAAATGGTTATTAACGGAGAAAAAGGAAGTGAATCTCATGACTAAAACACTTGAAACACAACCAGAAGAGAAAACGGTCTTTCTTTGTAAAGAAACGAATCCAGATTTTTTAGGACGAGAAATTTATGCGGATAATGTTGAAACACCGTATAATTTTTACTTAATTCGCAAGCTTTATTTAGCGAAAGAGTACCAAAATTTAGCAGAAGGGGAACAATTTTTTGAGGCATTATGTGAAAGTTGGGATGAATCAGAACAGTTTGAAGAGTTAATTGTTAAAAAGATTTATGTCTATGTTGAAACGGAGTTAATGTACTACACTGTTTATTTTGGAAGCTTTGAGCCGACCACTCGTGACTTACGATTCGCACTGAAACAATGGATGTATGAAATACCGACAAATAAAAATAAAAAAACAGTCCGTATGAATGAAACCAATGTGCAAGTAGTGCCGCAAGAAAATCAATTAACGGAATTAGCTGGTGAAATTGCTGTCTTACGTGAAATGTTGACACTTTTAAAAGAAAATTTAGCCTCCTTAAATGAAGCCGTTAATCAAACGAGAAATCCCATCATTTCTAGACAAATAAAAACGATCCATTTGAAAAGAGCTTCTCCTGTGATAGCCGCAGAACAGGCATCGCTGAAAGTATCAGAGGATACTAATCTGGAACAACCAGACGTCAATCTATCGCCTGATAATCTGGAAAATCAAGAAGGTGAAACAACTGTAGCAACAAGTGAAGCAGTGCTTCCCGTTAACAAACTAGTACTTGAAGAACCAGCGAAAGAACCAGTGTTATCTGAACCAGCGCCAATTAAAGAAGCACAGCCAGAAAAAAAACAAGAAAACCAGCAGAGCACTGCGGCAAAACCTTTATTTACTTTTCCACAAGAAACAGAAAAAAGCTCGCTAAATTCAGTAAATAAGTCTGCCGAAAAAGAAGAGGAGCAGAAGCCAGAAAAAGAAGCTGTCTCTATGGAAAGTGAGAAAGAAAATTCATCAAGTCGGACAATTCCTGCGGACTTTCAACGACAATTGGACGAATTAGAAGAGGAAATTTATCGTCGCTTTATGAGTCGCCAGTTAGAGGATACTGATGGAAATCAAGCAGTACCGAAAATAACGATTGAAAAAAGACAGTTAGAAGCACAAATGTTTGAAGCAAAAGCATTCTCACAATCATTTAAACAAGTTCAAAAGAAAAAGGCAGGAGACGTGCGAATTTGCAATCAGTTAAGTTGTATGAAATTAGAAAAAGGATTAGATAAATTTTTAGACGAAGTTACAGAATATGTTGAAAAGCGGACACTATTTAATAAAAAGGTTCGTTGTCCGCTACCAGTAATCAGAGAATTGGAAGGCTATGGGCAATTAAACCAGTATATGCAGAAAATCCTTGACTGTTATTAATCGTTTATTTAGGAGAAGGTAAGACAAAACCGTTCAGTTTATCAGCTTTTAAGCCTGAAACAAAAATCACTTTGGATTTTTGTTTCAGGCTCTTTCTTATTATTTCTGGAAAAGATTTCAAGAGAATTTTTGAAATACTAGTGAAAATCCTATAAATTGTAGTATAATTTTCAAAGATGAATGAAAGGCGTGAAGTCATTGAAAGACAAACAAGTGTATGCAGTAGTTGACCTTGAAACGACTGGAACAGATCCTACAAGTGATCGGATCATTCAGTTTGGATGCGTTCTCGTTCAAGATGGAAAGATTATTGCGAACTTTGCGACAGATGTGAATCCCAATCAAGTAGTACCAAAACAAATTCAAAGTTTAACGGGGATTAGTAATACGCAAGTTCAAAAAGCGCCTTATTTTGAAGATGTAGCACATACAATTTATCATTATCTGGAAGATACTATTTTTGTGGCGCATAACGTCCACTTTGATTATAATTTTTTAGCTCGTGAACTGGTACGGTGTGGCACGCCGCCACTTACTATTCCAGCCATTGATACAGTGGAATTGGCACAGATTTTTTTACCGACAGAAAAAAGTTTCCGTTTAAGTGATTTGTCGGAAAGCTTAGGTTTGTCTCATGAGAATCCCCATCAAGCAGATAGTGATGCGCAGGTTACAGCCGAACTTTTGTTATTAATTCAAGAAAAAATGAAATCTTTACCATTAGTCACTATGGAAAAAATTGCGGAATTAAGTCAACAGACAGCGCGGGAAACCAGTACTTTTATTCAACAAACGTATGAACAAATGAAAAAACAAGTCACACCATTAAATCCAGCTTATCAAGTGGTCAGTGGCATTGCTTTACGCAAAAAAGAAGTTCCTCTTTTTGAAGAAACGTTCTATCAGACTAGTACGTATCCCAAAACTAAAAAAGCCAAAGAAAAACTGTTTGGCGAACGTTTCGCTTATCGTGCGGAACAGAGTCGGATGATGAATTTAGTCTATGATCATTTTACAGAAGGAACGACAAAAGATTTATTTATTGAAGCGGCGACTGGAACGGGAAAAACATTAGGCTATCTGTTGCCGATGAGCTATTTAGCAACGCCAGAAAAACCAGTCATCATTTCAACAGTTTCGATTGTTTTACAAAATCAATTAGTGGAAAAAGATTTACCATTAGCCAATCAAATCTGCCAAGGGAAATTACGAGGCATTGTTATTAAAAGCCATCGACACTATCTTGATTTACAACGCTTTAAGGCAACGTTGAATCAGCCAACTCCGCAAAAACAATACGCTCTTTATCAAATGGGCGTTCTCGTCTGGTTGCTAGAAACAGAAACGGGCGATTTAGATGAACTACAATTGACGAATTTAAATCATTTATTCTGGAAAGAAGTTACACATCGCGGATTGGATTTTCTTTCAAAAAAAGATGAACTTTATGAAGTTGACTTTTTAAGACATCTGTATAAAAAAGTCGCTCAAAGTAACGTGTTGATTGTTAATCATGCATTTTTGGCGCAAGAGTCGCTAAGAAAACAACCGTTATTACCTGAAAGTCCGTGGCTAATTATTGATGAAGCACATCATTTACCAGACATCGCTAGTCGGATGGCGAGCGAACGAGTGAACAGCGTGATACTAAAAAAACAAGTCACGCATTTTATTGAAAAAGAACAACTTTTTGTTGCTTTACAGCAAATTTTTCAACAGTTTTCTGAAGAGCAGCGGCTTGTAAAAATTTATCAGCAAGGTTTACTGGATTTTGTGGATGAATGGCAAGATTTTCTTTTTGAACTGCATCGTTTATTTAGTAAAATGCAGAAGCGAATAGACCATCAGGAGTTGCTTTTAACCAAAGAACGTATTGATTATTTATCTGCTGCGGGAGAAAAACATAGTCAAACGCTCCAGCTTTTACTGCAGGAGCTGTTGACTATTCAAAGTAAGTTACAGCAAACAATTATGAGTCAGTTGGAAACCTTTAGTTTGGCTGATCGCATCGTTTTTGTTCGCTTGTTTCAATTTTTTGATGAAATTGAACGTATTCATCACTGTTTTACCATTTATCTTGATGATTGGCGTCCACGTTGGGTAAAAGAATATTTACCACAAAATGAAGACCATGGCTTGATTGAAATTCATGACTTAGAAGCTAGTTTGCTTCCTGAAACAAAGTGGTATCCGCGGTATGAACGAATTATTTATACAAGCGGCACATTGAAGTTTGGCAACAATAAAAAGTATTTACCGCAACGGTTAGGTTTAACAGAGGTGACGTTCAAAACCCTGCCAACGCCATATAACTATGCAGAAAATGCGCGAGTCTATGTACCGGAAGAAGCAGTAGCCATTCAAAATGCCTCTTCCTATGAAATGGGTCAATACATTTCAGATACCATTGAAAAATTGATGGCGCAAGAGGAACGTTCGATGTTGGTTCTTTTTACTTCGCATGAATTATTGTCCACCGTGTATCATCAAGTCCAGCCGAGATTATTGGAAAAAGGACAAGAGGTCCTCGCCCAAGGGATTAGCGGCAGTCGTGAAAAAATTCTTAAACGGTTCTCTAATGGAAAACCAAATGTCTTGCTAGGAGCCGATAGCTTTTGGGAAGGTGTGGACTTACCAGGAACAGCTTTACAGTTATTGATAGTCACGCGTTTACCTTTTGAAAACCCGAAACGACCACTTGTGCAAGCAAAATATGCGTATTTAGAAGCAGAAGGGATACAACCATTTGCTCAAGAAGCGGTACCGAAAGCAGCCTTACGTTTGCGACAAGCACTGGGCCGTTTAATCCGTTCTGAAGAAGACAGAGGGGCATTGCTGATTCTGGATCGTCGTTTAGTCACTGCAAAATATGGCAAACGATTAATCAAAGCGTTTCCTAAGGGACTCTCAGTAAAAGAAGCGCCCATGCCTGAAATTTTAGAAGAATTAAAGGAATTTTTAAACAAATAATCGATTATTTTTAGGTCATATTTGTGAAAGGCCGCTATTTTTCTGCTATAATAAGACCCAGTAAGTTTAGAGAGGATGGAAGGATTTTTGGAGGAATTAGAAGAAAAGAAAGAGAAGAAACGGATTACTGTCCTTTTAACCCTATTGGCAATCCTTTTAGCAATTCTTGTAACAATAATTATCTTTTTTGTACGAACCAATCAACCAATGGCTCAAGCCAAAAAAGAAGCAACCGCAATTGCCAAAACTTCTGCTAATTTAGAAACAGTTGATAAATTTTACTGGTTTACACGCAAAAATACGTATTTTACTTTAACCGGCAAAAATGATAAAGGCACAGAGATTGTCGTGATTGTCCCTAAATCGGGAGAAAAAGTCACGGTCTTAAATCAAAAAGATGGTCAAACTGAACAACAAATAACAGACATTGTTGCTAAAGCCCATCCCGATGAATCGGTGATGAAAGCTACGTTAGGGCTTTATGATAAGCGCCCTGCATGGGAAGTGGTCACCGAAAATGATCAAGGAGTACTAACATATTATCTTATGAGCTTTGATAAAGGCGAAGAGATCAACGTTGTCAAAGATATTTAATTTAGATAGGTTTTGATGAAAGTGGGAGTGAAAGGTGTATGAACGTATCAAATCGAGCACAGCAATTGACTCCTTCTGTTACATTAGCAGCTGCCGCCAAGGCGAAAGCATTAAAAGCAAAAGGTGTAGATGTTTTAAGCTTAACGGTTGGGGAACCAGATTTTGTAACCCCGAAAAATATTCAAAAAGCAGCAATTGCTTCAATTGAGGATGGAAGAGCAAGTTATTACACACCTTCTGGCGGCATTCCTGAATTAAAGCAAGCAATTGTCTCTTATGTGGAACGAGAATATCAACTTCGTTATCAACCCAAGCAAGTTATTGTGACAGATGGTGCCAAATATGCGCTGTATCTATTATTTCAAGCCATTTTGAACGTTGGGGACGAAGTGATTATCCCTGTCCCTTATTGGGTAAGTTATGGTGAACAAGTCAAATTAGCAGAAGGCAAGCCAGTATTTGTATCAAGCACGCAAGAGCAATCATTTAAAGTGTCAGTCGCACAATTAGAAGCTGTACGAACGGACAAAACAAAAGCAATCATTTTAAATTCACCATCTAACCCAACTGGTGTTATTTATACGGAAGAAGAATTACGCCAAATTGGTGAATGGGCAGTTGCTCATAATATCCTCATTATTGCAGATGATATTTATGGTCGTTTGGTGTACAATGGACATCGGTTCACACCAATTGCAACCATCTCAGAAGCAATTCGTCAACAGACAATCATTATTAATGGTGTTTCCAAAACATATGCAATGACAGGCTGGCGCATTGGTTTTGCAGTCGGTGATGAAAAAATTATTCAAGCAATGACACAACTCGCTTCACAATCCACCAGTAATCCAGTCGCAGTTAGCCAATATGCGGCAATTGAGGCTTTAACAGGTGAACAGTCGACAGTTGAAGACATGCGTCAGGCCTTTGAAAAACGCCTGAATCATATCTATCCAAAAGTAGCAGCTTTGCCAGGTGTTTCGCTAATAAAACCTGAAGGCGCCTTTTATCTATTCCCGAATGTCAAAAAAACGTTAGAAATTTGTGGGTATGATAACGTGACTAACTGGGTGGAAGATTTATTACAAGAAGCGCATGTTGCTCTGGTAACGGGAGAGGGCTTTGGTGCACCAGAACATGTGCGGATGAGCTATGCGACAGATTTAATGACGTTAGAAAAAGCGATTGAGCGAATGAATGACTTTATAGAAAAGAAACGAATTCAGCACAACGCCTAAAAGAATAAACTAAGAAATGAACGGAGAGACAAACGTGGAACAAATTCAAATTATTGATTCAAACAAACATGTTGGAGAAACAGTAAAAATTGGCGCTTGGATTGCTAACAAACGCTCAAGCGGGAAAATTGCCTTTTTACAATTACGTGACGGGACAGCCTTTTTCCAAGGTGTCGTGTTCAAACCAAACTTCATTGAAGCCTTTGGTGAAGAAGCTGGTACAGAAAAATTCCAAGAAATTAAACATTTATCACAAGAAACAGCAGTCATGGTTACTGGTGTTATCAAAGAAGATAGCCGTTCTAAATTCGGCTATGAAATGGATATCACTGATTTAGAAGTCGTTGGCGCTTCAGAAGATTACCCAATTACGCCGAAAGAACACGGCACAGATTTCTTAATGGATCATCGTCATTTATGGTTACGTTCAAGCAAACAACATGCGATCATGTTAGTTCGTAACGAAATTATTCGTGCTACTTACGAGTTCTTTAACGAACAAGGATTCATTAAAATTGATAGCCCAATTTTAACAGGCTCAGCACCAGAAGGCACAACAGAATTATTTGAAACAGATTACTTCGGACAACCAGCATTCTTATCACAAACAGGTCAATTATATGCAGAAGCTGGTGCGATGGCATTTGGAAAAGTCTTTACTTTTGGACCAACTTTCCGTGCGGAAAAATCCAAAACTCGTCGTCACTTAACGGAATTCTGGATGATTGAACCAGAAATGGCATACACAACTCATGAAGAATCACTAGATATTCAAGAAGCCTACGTAAAACATTTAATTAAATCGGTATTGAAAAATCAACAATATCCATTGGATGTTTTAGAACGTGATACAGCGTTACTGGAAAAATATGTTTCGGAGCCATTCAAACGTATTACTTACGATGATGCGATTGAGTTATTACAAAAAGAAGAAGCAAACAATGATTATGATCACATTGAATGGGGCGAAGACTTTGGTAGCCCACATGAAACCTTTATTTCAAATTACTATGGCGTTCCAACATTCATTTTAAATTATCCAAAAGCAATTAAAGCCTTCTATATGAAACCACATCCAACACGTGAAGATGTTGTAATTTGTGCCGATTTAATTGCACCAGAAGGTTATGGTGAAATTATCGGTGGTTCAGAGCGTGCAACTGATTATGATTATTTGAAAGAAAAAGTAGCTGAGTTTGGCTTATCAGAAGAAGAGTACAGCTGGTATTTAGATTTACGTAAATACGGTTCTGTGCCACATTCTGGCTTCGGATTAGGTTTAGAACGTGCTGTTACGTTCATTACTGGTAATGAACACATTCGTGAAGCGATTCCGTTCCCACGTATGTTAAACCGTATTTATCCATAGAGAACAAATAAAAAAGAGAACTTCAGCAAAAGCCGAAGTTCTTTTTTTAATTCTGCCATAATTTTTGCATCTGGTCCAAAATATCAATGACTTCTGTCGTGAAAAATAAGGAGCGGTTGGGTTGTGTACCTTTGATTGCTTCAACCATATTGTAGATTTCATAATTCATGACTTCAGCTGAGTACCCAGAAACGATGGTCTCAACCGTACCGTCATTGTAGTGAACAATCGCTTCATCTGCACGTGGATAATCTGTAATGGTAATATAGGCATCTTCAAAAGCAACAATTCCTTGCTTTGGCATTTTTGCTTGGAATGTTAATGAAATAGTAGCCAACTCATTTTCTTTATTCCGAAGCAATGTCACCGATTGTTCATCAACGCCAGTAGAGAAAGGAACCATGCTAGAAGCTAAAACGTCTGGCTGTGAGCTGAGAAACCAACGAGCAAACGAAACCGCATAAGTACCAATATCTAACAATGCGCCGCCTGCTAAGTCAGGATTAAAAAAGCGATTTTTAGGATCGGGTTCTTTGTAACTTCCAAATGGTGCTTGAATCATTTTTAACTGACCAAATTTGCCAGCATCCATCAAGCGACGTAATTCGTCGTATAGTGGCATGTTAAAAATAGTCATGGCTTCTGCTAAAATAAGGTCATTTTTTTCTGCAACTGCCAAGGCTTGTTTTAATTCTGCCGCGTTCATCGTAATAGCTTTTTCACACAACACATGTTTTCCGGCCTGGAGCGCTTTTAAAATGTGTTCAGCATGTTGTTTATTTGGCACTGCTATATAAACAACATCGATTGTTTCATCTGCTAGCAATTCTTCATAAGAACCATAGGCTTTAGGGATTGAATAATCAGCGGCAAATTGTTCTGCTTTAGACAATGTCCGTGAAGCAACAGCTACAAGTTGGCTAGTTTCTTGTTTAAACGTTGAAGCAAATTCGTGGGCAATCCCACCTAATCCTACGATGCCCCATTGATATAATTTTTTTGTCAAAAGAAGTCCTCCTAATCTATGCAATTTCTTCAAATCTTCTTCATTATTTATTATACTGTAAACAAGAGAAATTAGAAAACAAGGACAATTTTGTAAATATGATAAAATCCAGAGATAAAAAGATGCTTTTTTTAGAGAATTTCAGTAAAATAGAAAATGGAGGCGAATGATTATGCATCAAGTTTATGTAGATATTATTGTTGACGCAATTATTGAACAGTACCAAACAGAAGAAAATTTTTACTCCGCTTATCAAATTCAAGCAGCCGATTGGCAAGCTTGGAAAGAAGGAAAATTTGGTTTGGACAATGAAGTCATGCAAAAAATTAAGAATTTGTTTACGGATTATGAGTGGATGCTGACTCAAAAAATACTCCGCCAAACCATCTTATTTCCGGAAAAACGTAACCTAGCTGTTTCGGAATATAAACGGTTAAAAACAACAATTGCCAAAAAATGGCTACAATCTGATTTGGGCGTTGTAGAATTGATTCCTAACAATAAACAGGAACAAGAAATTGCTGCTGGTTATATTGATTTGAAAGTGACGCTGGCCTATGGCGAATGGGGTTTTGATGATATTATTACATTCCGGTTACCAGCTACGATTCAACGACAATTGGAAGGTTCAAAAGTTGAATTATTAGATTGGGTCAATGAAAATCTGATGGATACTTACGTAGGTGAATAACGAATAGGAAGGATGGTCTTTTGAAATACACAATTGCTGGGATTTTATCTGTGATTATTATGTTTGGTGCGGTAATTTTTGTCTTTTTTGGCAAAAAGCCAGTTGAAGAATCTGTTCACACATCAACTGAAACAACAGTGAAATCATCCACTAAAATTTCTGAAAGTAGTACAGTTTCTTCAACTGCTACCACTGAATCAAGTACTGAAATCACGAGCGTAAGCAGTGATGAAAGTTGATAATTTTCTGTGAAAATGATACAATTATTCGGTTATAGTAACAAATGAAATCAATCACGAAAGTGAAAGATAGTGAAACATTTTATCGGAAAATAAAAGATGAAGTGGGGAATTAATGAAGTGAGCAACTATCAGAAAAAAAGAAAAAAGCAGCTGAATTTGCCAAAGTTATTCTTAGGCGTAGTTGTCGTCGGTTTGGCCTTTGTCTTTTCGTTATCTGTCCTTTCTGATTCAGATA
The DNA here is from genome assembly GCF_050548355.1 of Enterococcus sp. AZ011. Lineage (NCBI taxonomy): Bacteria > Bacillati > Bacillota > Bacilli > Lactobacillales > Enterococcaceae > Enterococcus > Enterococcus sp. AZ011. The sequence goes on along the minus strand of NZ_CP172959.1, from coordinate 1,930,775 downwards.
AGGGACAAAGCGAGTCAGTCAATCGCCAAAATGAAAACATCTCAAAAGAAGAATTTGTTGCTGAAATCACACCGTATGCACGTGAATTACAAGAATCTTACGGGGTATTACCAAGTATTATTATGGGGCAAGCAGTTTTAGAATCAAATTTTGGACAAAGTCAATTAGCATCGAAATATAACAATCTTTTTGGGATTAAAGCATATGGGAATCAACCAAAAGTCAATTTAGAAACAAAAGAGTATGTCAATGAGGTCTGGATTACGATTCAGGGTGATTTTCGAGTTTATGACAATTGGGAAGAATCCATGCGAGATCATACCAAGTTATTTGTTGATGGGGTCGATTGGGATCCAAATTTATATGAAAAAGTCTTGTTAGCCAAAAATTATAAAGAGGCTGCACAAGCGCTTCAAGATGCTGGATACGCAACGGATCCTACATACGCTGATAAGATCATTCATGTAATTGAAGAATACAATTTAAATAAATACGACCGTTAAGCATGGAGGAACGATGACAATGAGCGAAAAGTGGATTCCAGAAATTATGACGCCGCTGAAACAAGATATTGTAAAAATGCCAGAGATTATTCGGCAAGCCAGTGGTATTAAAATTTTTGGCCGTAAAATAAAATCAATTATTTTTACGACAGATATTGCGATTATCCGCAATACGGATGCACAGGCAGTGATTGCTGTATATCCTTTTACACCGCATCCAGCGATTACAAAAGGCATTATTGAAGCAGCGGATATTCCTGTCTTTTCAGGAGTCGGCGGCGGTTTAACGCAAGGCATGCGTTCTGCTTATATGAGTTTATTTGCAGAAGCACAAGGCTCAATGGGTGTCGTTTTGAATGGTCCTACACCAATTGAAACAATTAAAATGGTGGATGAAGCAATCGATATTCCTATTATCAGCACAGTAACTTCTATTCATACGCCAATTGATGAAAAACTTGCGGCTGGCGTGGATATGATTAATATCAGTGCAGGAAAAGACACTGCAACCACTGTACGCTATTTCCGTGGCAAGTATCCAGAATTACCGATTATTGCAACAGGAGGACCAACTGAATCGAGTATTCATGAAACCATTATCGCCGGAGCGAATGCTATTACATATACGCCCCCTAGTAACGGTGAATTATTCAGCAAAAAAATGAAAAAATATCGTGAACAAGAAAAAGCAACAGATGAAGAATAAAAAAACGCTTTGGCAGGATAGACTGCCAAAGCGTTTTTTGACTATTTAATGTTCGCTTTTACGGAACAATGGAAGAATGAACCAATTATTTGAAAATTCTAATGAAAAAAAGTTGTTAAACCATTGAAAGTTAGAGATTTTTGTACTATCCTAGAGAAACATAGAAGCTTGTATAAGGTCAAAATACGGTTGACCGTCTCTACCCAGCACCGTAAATGCTGGTCTATAAGTGAAGAAGAGCGGATAGCCCTTTTTTGCTTTGGCAAAATGGGCTTTTTTCTTTTGTTAGAACACGAATATAAATAGCACTTTGTTTTATTTCGTTCGTTTTTAACGAACCGTCCTTTCCTCAGGATGAGAACAAAGCATCTATCGAAAAATAAGTAAAGGAGTTCATATTGTGAAGGAATTAGTCGAACGTATTAAAAATGATGGCCGTGTATTAGGTGAAGGTGTTTTAAAAGTAGATAGTTTTATTACGCACCAAGTGGATCCAGAATTAATGGAGGCTATGGGTAATCGTTTTGCTGAGGTTTTCGCAGAAGCAGGCATTACCAAAGTAATTACAATTGAAGCATCAGGAATCGCTCCTGCCTTATACGCAGCGCAAAAATTAGGCGTGCCAATGATCTTCGCTCGTAAGGCAAAAAGTTTAACCATGGATGAAGAGCTCTTAACGGCTTCAGTTTATTCATTTACAAAACAAGTGACAAGTCAAATTTCCATTTCAAGAAAATTTTTATCTGATGCTGATAAAGTGTTGATTATTGATGACTTTTTAGCTAACGGACAAGCTGCCAAAGGATTGGTAGAATTATGCCAACAGGCTGGTGCAAAGGTTGAAGGAATTGGTATCGTAATTGAAAAATCATTCCAAGATGGTCGTCAGTTATTAGAAGACATGGGCTTAAATGTAGTCTCTTTAGCACGTATTGCTTCATTAAGTGAAGGAACGGTGACGTTTTTAGAGGAGGATGCATAATCTTGGAAACAAAACAATTGAATACACCACAACAGACGGAAACACCAAATGGGAAAGCCGCCGTTTTAGGATTGCAACATTTATTAGCGATGTATGCTGGAGCAGTTGCCGTACCTTTATTAATCGGAACCGGCTTGAATTTTGATTCGCAACAAATGACGTATTTGATTTCAATCGATATTTTTATGTGCGGCGTTGCGACACTTTTACAATTAACGGTGAATAAGTTTTTTGGGATTGGCTTGCCAGTCGTTTTAGGTTGTGCCATTCAAGCAGTTGCGCCTTTAATCATGATTGGTACGAACAAAGGGGTTGGTGCAATTTACGGTTCAATTATTGCTTCGGGCATTTTTGTCGTTCTTATTGCAGGATTTTTCTCAAAAATTAAACGTCTATTTCCGCCTTTAGTCACCGGCACAGTCATTACAGTTATTGGTTTGACCTTAATTCCTGTTGCTGTTGAAAAAATGGGTGGCGGCTTAGCAACGGACAAAAGTTTTGGTGATCCTAAAAACTTGCTACTCGCATTTGTAACAATTGCCTTAATCATTGTTGTGCAAGTTTGGGGACGTGGCTTTATCAAGTCAATTGCCGTGTTAATCGGCCTAGTCGGCGGCACAATTTTAGCTGCGTTTCTGGGATTAGTGGATTTGTCTCCTGTTGGTCAAGCTACGTGGTTTCATTTTCCACAGCCATTTTATTTTGGCAAACCAACGTTTGATCTTTCTTCTATTGTGTTGATGATTATTATTTCAATTGTTAGTATGGTTGAATCAACAGGTGTTTATTTTGCCTTAGGAGATATTACAGGGAAGAAAATTGGCGAAGATGATTTACGTCGTGGGTATCATGCAGAAGGTTTAGCCGTCATTTTAGGGGGGATTTTTAATACGTTTCCTTATACAGGTTTCTCTCAAAATGTCGGGTTAGTTCAATTATCTGGGATCAAAACACGTCGACCAATTTATTTTTCTGCTTTTTTCTTAATTATTTTAGGCTTATTACCAAAAATTGGTGCGATGGCCCAAATTATCCCAGAGCCAGTTTTAGGCGGCGGAATGCTGGTTATGTTTGGAATGGTGGCTGTCCAAGGAATGCGTATGTTGTCAAAAGTTGACTACTCAAATGACAAAAATTTATTAATTATTGCCATCTCAATTGGCTTTGGTTTAGGCTTTAATATTATGCCGACGCTCTTTAATAAAGTACCAGAAACTGTTAGCATGTTTACTGGTAATGGAATTGTCATGAGCAGCATTACCGCAATTATTTTAAATCTTTTATTCAATGGTTTAAAAGAAACCTCAGAAAGTAACGAATAGTTTCAAAAAAGTATGATAGATAAGGTCAGGTGGCTTTTCTTTCATACTTTTTTGACCTCATCATCGTTTAGAAAAATTTAATGTTTTCATCAATCTGAAGAGAAAAAGAGAAAAAAGCTTGGTTACAAAGAGACGAGTAGTAAGTTACCGCTGTTTTATCCTAAAGTATGTTAATAAATTCTGATGAGAAAACCTAAGGGAAACACTGCTGGCACTTGAAGTTGAGCCTTTTTCCTTGTATCATGTAAAAAGAGCACTCTTAAAGGCTAGACTGCGACGAGAAACCGCAGAAGGATTTTAAGGATAAAACTGTGATGGAAAGTTGTGATGAACTTGGATAAACCACTATTACCTGGTCAAGTGATTGGTATCATTGGTGGCGGACATTTAGCAAAAATGATGGCCCTTAGTGCAAGAGAAATGGGGTTTCGAGTGGGTGTGCTAGATCCACAAATTGATTGTCCTGCTGCACAAGTTGCCGATTGGCAATTATTAGGAGCATATAATGATCCTGAAGCGTTAGAGAAATTGGCAAAACGTGCCCAAGTGATTACGTATGAATTTGAACATGCAGATGTTGATGCGTTAACAGCGATTCAACATTTAGCGAATATACCACAAGGAACAGACATTTTAGCGATTACGCAAGATCGCTTAATGGAAAAAAGTTTCTTGGAAGATAATAATATTGTGATTGCACCTTATGCAACGATTGTTAGTCCGACTGATATTCAAGAAGCAATTGATGGCATTGGTTATCCGTGTATCTTGAAGAATACGCGAGGGGAAGGTCGTTATGTACTACATAGTACTTCAGACTTAGCGCCATCCATGAATCTTCTGAGAGAAGGAACCTGTGTCTTGGAAGCTTGGATTCCTTACGAAAAAGAATTATCTGTTCTGATTTCTGGTAATGGTCGTGGCGAATTTGCGACATTTCCAGTTGTGGAAACAATTAAAAAAGAGCGTAAGCTACATGAAACGATTGCGCCAGCCCGAATTGATGACGAAGTCAGTGGCGAGTTGCAACGAATTGCTAAGGTGATTGCTAAAGCAGTTGGTTTAGTCGGCACCCTTTCAATTGAAATGTTTTATACAGAAACAGGCGGGATTTATGTAAATAAAATTTTACCTCGTCCAGAAGATGCTGGGAATTTTTCAATAGATGCTTGTTCTTTTAGCCAATATGATACGCATATTCGTGGTTTATGTAATTGGCCAATACCAACGATTCAACTGTTGTCAGAAGCGGTTACGGTCAATGTGCTTGGGAATGAAGCCTATGAAACGATGGACATTATTAATGAACATCCAGATTGGCATTTCCACTATTATGGCCATAGTGAAGCAAAAGCGCAACGAGCGATGGGGCATATTACTATATTAACCAAAGAAATCGATGAAACACTGGAAGAAATTAAAGAAACAAAGATTTGGTCGTAATTATTTTTCAAAAATTGAGGAGTAAAGAGGGGATAAGGTACAATGATTGATCGTTATACAAGACCCGAAATGGGCGCAATTTGGACAGATGAGAACCGCTACAAGGCATGGCTAGAAGTTGAAATTTTGGCGGATGAAGCTTGGGCAGAACTTGGCGAAATTCCTAAAGAAGATGTACAAAAAATCCGAGAAAATGCATCATTTGATGTTGCACGTATTTTAGAAATTGAAGCAGAAACACGTCATGATGTTGTCGCTTTTACCCGTGCCGTTTCAGAAACGCTTGGTGAAGAGCGAAAATGGGTGCACTATGGGTTAACCAGCACAGATGTTGTGGATACTGCCTATGGTTATCTATTGAAACAGGCGAATGATATTTTACGGAAAGATTTACAAACATTTACGGAGATTGTCGGAGCCAAAGCCAAAGAGTATAAACATACGGTCATGATGGGAAGAACGCATGGTGTTCATGCAGAACCGACTACATTTGGTTTGAAATTAGCGTTGTGGTATTCTGAAATGAAACGCAACATTGAACGTTTTGAACATGCAGCCAAAGGTGTCGAAGCAGGTAAAATCAGTGGAGCCGTAGGTACCTTTGCCAATATTTCACCATTTGTTGAAGAATATGTTTGCGAACATTTGGGGATCCGTGCTCAAGAGATTTCGACACAAGTTTTACCACGTGATTTACATGCAGAATATGTTTCTGCCATGGCATTAATTGCGACAAGTATTGAAAAATTTGCAACAGAAATTCGTGGTCTACAAAAATCAGAAACACGTGAAGTAGAAGAATTTTTTGCAAAAGGACAAAAAGGATCTTCGGCAATGCCGCATAAACGGAATCCAATTGGTTCTGAAAATATGACTGGTTTGGCACGTGTGATTCGTGGTCATGTCATTACTGCCTTTGAAAATGTGAGTTTATGGCATGAACGAGATATTTCTCACTCGTCTGCTGAACGGATTATTATTCCCGATACGACGATTTTGCTAAATTACATGTTGAATCGTTTTGGTAATATTGTCAAAAACTTAACGGTCTTCCCAGAAAATATGAAGCGTAACATGGATGCGACCTATGGACTAATTTATAGCCAACGTGTCTTGTTAAAATTGATTGACCATGGCATGACACGTGAAGAAGCGTATGATCTGGTCCAACCAAAAACAGCTTACGCATGGGATCATCAAACGGCGTTCCGTCCGTTGCTAGATGCGGATGAAAAAATTACATCTGTCTTATCAAAAGAAGAGCTAGATGATGCCTTTGATTACCATTATCATTTAAAAAATGTTGACACGATTTTTGAACGTGTTGGTTTAGGATAACAAGAAAGCGAGAAGAAGGATGATTCTTCTCGCTTTTCTCTTATAATGTTATAAACTGAAGGATTAAAAAACAAACGTATTGTTAAATACGTTTGTTTTTTTCTATACTTTTTTCGATTTATCCTTTATAATGTAACTTAAATGGTTACATTAACTATTTAATGCAAACAAAGGAGGAGAAGTATGGATAAACAACAGCGAGGCATTCAAGTGATTAGAATTTGGCTAGGGGTGACGATGCTAATTCATGGAGTGATGAAAGTAACGTCATTGGAAGATACTTTAGCGTTTTTTGCTAGTATTGGTTTGCCAAGTCTTTTTGTTTATGGTGTAGCAGCAATTGAATTAATTGGTGGATTATTTATGATTATTGGCTTTTTAATTCCTTTGGTATCAGTAGGATTCATAGCAGTTTTAGTCGGAGCTATTTTTTCTTTTGGTTTGGCAAGTGGTTTTAGTGGTTATGAGTACGAATTATTTTTAGCGATAACCAGTTTGGCTATTTTGGTTAGCTATGCCGATAAAAAGTATCTTACGTTAAAACTTTATTTTTAATAAATCAAAGCAATAAAGAGTTGGTCAAACCAGGTGTTATTGCGAAAAAAGCCCTAAAACAGTGATATTTAACTGTTTTAGGTTTTTTTTATCAAAAAGGTCAAAAAAGGTCAATTTATTTATTGACCTTTACTGACCAATGGAGTATAATAAATTTATAAGGTTTACAGATACCTTAACTTTTGAAGAAATCCATCAAAAGTCGGATAATAATAATTGTAAAGAATGTTAAAATAAAAAAGGCAAAACAATAAACGGGAGGGATCGTTTATGAATATTGAAAAAATGACAACCACGCTTCAAGAGGCGATTGCTGAAGCTCAAAAAGTTGCGGTGACACGGCAACATCAAGAAATTGATATCGCACATTTATGGAAAATTTTTCTTCAACCAAACCATTTTGGACGTAATTTTTACACAGATGCTGGTTTAGATGTTGACGCATTTGAACGAGAAGTAGATAACGCGTTAGATGAATATCCAAGTGTGGCAGGCGGTAATGTACAATATGGTCAAAATTTAAGTCAAAATTTGTTCCATTTATTGCAAGAAGCTGATTCACTTCGAGAAGAATTCCAAGATGAATTTTTATCAACCGAAATTGTACTTTTAGCTTTAATGAAATTGAAAAATTATCGTTTAACAAAATATTTAATGCAACAAGGCATTACGGAAAAAGAGTTAAGAAAAAATATTGAAGAGATGAGAGGAGGAGATCGTGTGACTTCTCAAAACCAGGAAGAACAATATAAAGCACTAGAAAAATACGGTGTTGACTTAGTACAACAAGTAAAAGCAGGAAAACAAGATCCAATCATTGGTCGTGACGAAGAAATTCGTGACGTTATTCGGATTTTATCAAGAAAAACTAAAAATAATCCAGTCTTAATTGGTGAACCAGGTGTTGGTAAAACAGCGATTGTTGAAGGATTAGCACAACGAATCGTTCGTAAAGATGTTCCCGAAAACTTAAAAGATAAAACCATTTTTTCTTTAGATATGGGTGCCTTAATTGCGGGAGCAAAATTCCGTGGCGAATTTGAAGAACGGTTAAAAGCTGTTTTAAAAGAAGTGAAAAAAAGTGATGGCAAAATCATTTTATTCATTGATGAAATTCATAATATCGTCGGAGCTGGTAAAACAGAAGGCAGTATGGACGCCGGGAATTTATTAAAACCGATGCTAGCACGTGGTGAATTGCATTTAATCGGTGCCACAACGCTTGATGAATATCGCCAATATATGGAAAAAGATAAAGCCTTAGAACGTCGTTTCCAAAAAGTATTAGTCAAAGAACCAACAGTAGAAGATACAATTTCTATTTTGCGTGGCTTAAAAGAACGATTTGAAATTCACCACGGCGTGAATATTCATGACAATGCTTTAGTTGCTGCCGCTACTTTATCCGATCGCTATATTACTGATCGTTTCTTACCAGATAAAGCGATTGACTTAGTCGATGAAGCAAGCGCAACGATTCGAGTGGAAATGAATTCAATGCCAACAGAGCTCGATCAAGTAACACGTCGGTTAATGCAACTAGAAATTGAAGAAGCGGCCTTGAAAAAAGAATCGGATGATGCAAGTAAAAAACGGTTAGCCAACTTGCAAGAAGAATTAGCAGATTTGCGTGAAGAAGCCAACTCAATGAAAATGCAATGGGAAACGGAAAAAGAAGAAGTTAATGCGGTTTCCAATAAACGTGCAGAGATTGATAAAGCAAAACACGAATTAGAAGATGCTGAAAATAATTATGATTTAGAACGAGCTGCTGTTTTGCGTCATGGAACAATTCCGCAATTAGAACATGAATTGAAAGAATTGGAAGAAAAAAACGCCAAAGATAACGTTAAAATGGTACAAGAATCGGTTACTGAAAACGAAATTGCGCAAGTGGTCGGTCGTTTAACCGGCATTCCTGTGACAAAATTAGTTGAAGGCGAACGAGAAAAATTAATGAAACTGAATGAAACATTACACAAACGTGTGATTGGTCAAGATGAAGCCGTCGATGCTGTTAGTGATGCGGTGATTCGTTCAAGAGCAGGCTTACAAGATCCAAATCGCCCACTTGGTTCGTTCCTTTTCCTAGGACCAACTGGTGTTGGTAAAACAGAACTTGCTAAAGCTTTAGCTGAAGATTTGTTTGATTCTGAAGATCATATGGTGCGGATTGACATGAGTGAATACATGGAAAAACATGCCGTGTCTCGTTTGGTTGGTGCCCCTCCAGGCTATATTGGTTATGAAGAAGGTGGCCAGTTAACAGAAGCTGTTCGTCGAAACCCTTATACAATTGTCTTATTAGACGAAATTGAAAAAGCGCACCCAGATGTCTTTAATATCTTATTACAAGTTTTAGATGATGGTCGTTTGACAGATTCTAAAGGTCGGGTCGTTGATTTTAAAAATACGGTTTTAATTATGACAAGCAACATCGGCTCTCAGCTTTTATTGGAAGGTGTGACACCTGAAGGAACAATTCCAGAAGAAGTTGAAAATCAAGTCATGAATATTCTAAAAGGACACTTTAAACCAGAGTTCTTAAACAGAATTGATGATACCATTTTATTTACACCATTGAGCTTGGATAATGTGAAAGGAATCATTGGTAAAATGACCGCACAACTTGCTCATCGTTTAGAGCAACAAGAAATTGTGTTGGAAATCACTGATGAAGCTAAAACATGGATTGCTGAAAATGGGTATGAGCCAGCTTATGGAGCTCGTCCGTTAAAACGTTTCATTACTCGCGAAGTCGAAACACCATTAGCAAAAGAAATTGTTTCTGGTCGAGTAATGCCAAAAACAAAAGTCACGATTAGTCTATTAGACAATCAATTAGTTTTTGAAAATGAACCAATAGAAGAAGTATAAAAAAAGAACGAGTGAATTCGCTCGTTCTTTTTTATTATGACAATCGTTGCTTAATTTCTTCCAACAAATCCTCTTCTGAAGAAACAACCCGACCATTCAATTTAATCAAACCAACTGTGTAAAGGTTTAAATAATGGAATTGATTTTCAGCGACTTCGTTCAAAGCATCAAGCTTTTGGTGATTATCAGCACCTTGTTGGCGGCTGTCTGTGTAAAGGGCAACCACTGGGATTCCTTTGGCATAAGCAACACCAATTTCGGAAGCTACGCCCGCATCAATGGTTGGACCGTCTAATAAAGCAACCAATAAGTCGCTAGCAAGGACGTTTTCTGTATCTGCTAAGGCAATCATTTTACTATCGGCATAAGCCGATTTGTCGTTAATCGCCGCATTTTCTTGTGGTAAATAAAGATCGATTGTTTTATCCAATTGTCGAATTTGTTCGACTAAATAGGCATTATAACGTAAGTCAGCTTGCGAAAATAAAGGTCCTGCAAAATAAATTTTTGTCATTTGTCTGTCTCCAATCCAAGGGTTTAGAAATAATCACTGAAATAAGCTTCTTGGTCAGGAAAAATCCGTTCCAAAGAATTTAAAGTTTCTTTATCTGTATCAATGCGCTCAATTCGATGTAAGTACGAAGGGCGTCGGTAATTCATGACTAAACAAGTTAGTGTTTGAATATCTAAGTGAACGGCGGTGCCTAGAGGTTCATCCGTAATGGTCACTTGATCATTTTCATCCCAAATTAAGCCAAAAATACCATTATTCCACTCAGCAACAGGATCTTTAACGACAAAATGGAAGGGCTTAGCCGTACTTTCAAAAGGAAAATTTTCTAAAAAGGCTTTGACATCAACAATTCGAGCCATATAATAGGGTTCAATGCTTTCTTTAATTTGGCTGTCTTCTAAAAGAAAGGCTAGTGGTTCGTTTTTATAGATATCGCCCTTGACCCAATAAACCATCGAAAAATGCGCAGTAATAAAATTCCACAAGCCATTTCGGGCTTCTTGGTTCAAGTAAAACATTTCCTTAATATGAAATACCTCATCGGCCACCCAATAGAAAAGTACTCCTAAAGGTTCTTGATTGGCACCATAATAGACAGCAGCAGTCCGTTCTTCCTCGTTTTCGAAACGCCAATATTCTTCCCAGTTGAAGGCACTACGAATGAGCGCGCCGTGATTTTGACGAGCGAATCGCGCATAGACATCAAAGACATCTGGGTGATCGACAGCTAACCGTTCAATCATTCCTGGAACAGGAACGGTTTTTGGTAATTGCGTATCCCGAATTTTAAAAGATAACTTGTCGGACATGATTTCCCAACCTTTACGTCGGTAATAAGGAATGTTGTAAGGGAAAAGATAAGAAATCCACTGTTTATCTTGGCGCATTTCTTCTAATGCCGTTTGAATTAAGTCTTTCATTAAACCGTGGTTGGCATATTCAGGATAGGTACCGACACCAGTAACGCCGCCCATTTTATATAAAGCGCCATGGATATTGACTTCGCATGGATAGATAGCAATTTGTGAAATTAATTGATTTTCGTGAAACCAGCCAAATACTTTTGAAAGTTCTAAAATCGGTTGTTTTGATTTGATAAATGCGCGTTTATTTTCAAAACCACTTTCTTCAATATCTGCTTCAGTCACTTGAAAAACATAGGAAAGAAGTTCATTAAATTGATCAATGTGTTCTTCCTCAACAGGCTTTAAGGTCAGTTGCTTTCGAAATTCTTGTTCATCCATTTTTCCATCTCCAATAAATTTACTGTTTTTAGTATACCAAATTTTTCGAAACTCTGTTAGCCTTTCGAAACCAAAAGAATAAAAGGGAAGTGCTTTAAATCTTCTTCAAAAATTGGTATAATGAAAAGTGCTGATTATCCTAGACCTTTAAATATGATAATTTGATAAAAAAGGCAACTAAAATATAACAATTGATTAATGAAGCTAGCAGGGAGCTAGCTTTTCTTAAAAGAAATGAGGCAAAAAATGAACAATAAAGAAATGAAAGCAAGACAAGAGAAAATTCGTAATTTCTCGATCATTGCCCACATTGACCATGGGAAGTCAACTTTAGCCGACCGGATTTTGGAAAAAACAAATACAGTTAGCAGTCGAGAAATGCAAGATCAATTACTTGATTCAATGGATTTAGAGAGAGAACGCGGCATTACCATCAAATTAAACGCAATTGAATTAAACTATACAGCCAAAGATGGTGAAACCTATACTTTCCATTTGATTGACACACCAGGGCACGTCGATTTCACCTACGAAGTTTCTCGTAGCTTGGCAGCTTGTGAAGGGGCTGTTCTAGTTGTTGATGCGGCGCAAGGAATTGAAGCGCAAACGCTAGCAAATGTCTATTTGGCATTGGATAATGACTTAGAAATTTTACCTGTTATTAATAAAATTGATTTACCCGCCGCTGATCCAGAGCGTGTTCGGACAGAGATTGAAGACGTAATTGGAATTGATGCATCGGAAGCTGTTTTAGCAAGTGCAAAAGCAGGGATTGGGATTGAAGATATTTTAGAACAAGTGGTGGAGTATGTACCAGCTCCATCAGGCGATATTGAGGCTCCTTTAAAGGCTTTGATTTTTGACTCTATTTACGATAGTTATCGGGGGGTCGTTTTAAACATCCGTGTAATTGACGGTGTCGTTCGTCCTGGGGATAAAATCCAAATGATGAGTAACGGTAAAACGTTTGATGTAACAGAAGTCGGCGTTTTTTCACCGAAACCAATCGCTCGTGATTATTTAATGGTTGGTGATGTGGGCTATATCACCGCTAGCATTAAAACGGTTCAAGATACACGGGTCGGGGATACAGTGACTTTGGCCGACAATCCAGCAGCAGAAGCACTACCAGGCTATCGCAAAATGAATCCAATGGTTTATTGTGGCTTATATCCAATTGATACGTCGCGCTACAATGATTTACGGGAAGCATTAGAAAAATTACAATTAAATGATGCGGCGTTACAATTTGAACCGGAAACATCGCAAGCTTTAGGGTTTGGTTTCCGTTGTGGTTTCTTAGGTTTGCTGCACATGGATGTTGTTCAGGAACGTTTGGAACGAGAATTTAATTTAGAGTTAATTACAACAGCACCGTCCGTAATCTATCACGTTAATAAAACTGACGGAACAACCGTTGTTGTTGACAACCCAGCTGAATTTCCAGAACCAGTAACGATTGAATCTGTGGAAGAACCTTATGTTAAAGCGCAAATCATGGTGCCAAACGATTATGTAGGAGCAGTAATGGAATTATCACAACGTAAACGTGGCGAATTCATTACAATGGATTACTTAGACGATTATCGTGTAAACGTAGTTTATGAAATTCCGTTATCTGAAATCGTGTTTGACTTTTTCGATAAATTGAAATCAAGTACAAAAGGCTATGCATCCTTAGATTACGAAATGGCTGGCTATCGTACCAGCCGTCTAGTAAAAATGGATATTCTATTAAATGCTGAAAAAGTGGATGCTTTAAGCTTTATTGTTCACCGAGATTTCGCATTTGAGCGTGGTAAAGCGATTGTTGAGAAACTGAAAAAACTAATTCCACGTCAACAGTTTGAAGTCCCAGTTCAAGCGGCGATTGGTCAAAAAATTGTGGCTCGTTCAGATATTAAAGCCTTACGCAAAAACGTACTGGCTAAATGCTATGGTGGCGATGTTTCTCGTAAACGTAAATTGTTAGAGAAACAAAAAGAAGGGAAGAAACGGATGAAACAAATTGGATCCGTGGAAGTTCCTCAAGAAGCCTTTATGGCGGTTCTGAAAATGGATGAAGATGATCAGAAAAAATAACTTATCAAAAAAGTACCTCAGTCTGAGCTGAGGTGCTTTTTTTGAAAATATAAATTAAAGTAAACTACATTTTAAAATAAAACACGCAAAATTGCGTGCTTTTTTATATTGTGATAGAATATACATACGAAAGCTTATAAATAATCAAAATAATTTTGCAAATCAAGTAAATAAGGAGAGAACAAATGGCTGGAACAATAAAAGAAATTGCTGAAAAAGCAGGAGTATCTAGGGGAACTGTGGATCGAGCATTAAATAATCGCGGCCGAATCAATCCTGAGGTTGCTGAAAAAATTAAAACAATAGCGAAAGAAATGAACTATGTTCCGAAGAAAAAAAAGATGGCCAAAGAAGAACCAATCAAATTAGGTGTTGTGACACAATTGGCAAAATCTTCTTTTATGATTCCAATTCGATCAGGTTTACAAGCAGTTATAGGTGATCTAAAAAAAAGAAATATCGATTGCTTTTTAGAGGAAATAGACGGGGTCGATGAAGCGGCGCAGTTACAGGCACTTGAACGCTTGTTAGGACTTGGTGTAAAAGGAATTGCCATCATGCCAGTTGATAGCGTGGCGATTAGGGAAAAAATCAATCAGCTTACGGAACAAGGCATTAAGGTCATCACATTCAATTCGGACATTGTTGGTAGTAAACGTCAATGCTTTGTCGGAATGGATAACTTTAAAAGCGGGAAGACAGCTGCTGGATTATTAGGAATGTTGACAAAAGGAGAGGGAGATGTCCTAGCTATTACTGGATATTTTGGAAATAGTGTGAATAGTTTACGAGTTGCTGGTTTTGTTGAAGAATTGAAACAGTCATTTCCACAATTGAAATTAACAGGTGTTCAAAGCAGTTTTGATTCGAGCGATGAAGTCGAAAAGATTTTAAGTGACACATTAGAGAACTATACTAATTTAAAAGGCGTCGTTGTGTTTTCAGGAGGTCAAGCAGGAATTGCTCGTGTGTTGAAAAAAAGGGCAGGTAAAGACAGACCGTATGTGATTATCTATGATTTAACTGAGAAAAATATCGAGATGCTGAAAAAAAATCAAGTTGACTTTCTAATTGATCAAGATGGTTTTACGCAGGGTTATCGTTCTTTGCTATTATTAGCGAATCAACTACAGAATAATAAATTTATGACAGAAGAGATGTTATTTACAGATATCATTATTAAAACAAAATATAATCTTTAAAAGAAGTGTGAATCTTGCTGTAAAGCAATTCATGCTTCTTTTTTTGCGTTCTTTTAAAATGCACGCAAAAATTATGTGCTAATTTAATGTTGCACGCATTTTGAAAGCGTGCTATAATTCGTTTGTAAATAATAGAAGAACGAAGAAGAGGTGGATCTATGAGTTATATTAGCTTTGATCAATCAAAAGAATTTGATCTAGTTCTTTTAGGTAGAGTGGCTATCGATTTTAACCCTGCCTATAATGAGCAAGTTAAAGAAGAATTTAAGCCTTTAAAAAATGTTCATATGTTTGAAAAGTTTGTGGGAGGTTCTCCTGCAAATATTTCCGTGGGTATCACCAAACATGGGATGAAAGCTGGTTTCATTGGGAAAGTATCCGATGACCAGTTCGGAGAATATGTTATTGATTATTTTAATGAGCAAGGCATTGATACTTCTCAGATAAGTAAAGCGCAGCATGGCGAAAAGTTGGGTCTGACTTTTACAGAAATGCTATCGCCTAAAGAAAGTAGTATTTTAATGTATCGGAACCAAGCTGCGGATTTACAACTAAGTGTCGAAGATATCGATGAAGATTATTTGAAACGTTCAAAAGCCTTATTAATTTCAGGGACTGCTTTGGCGGAAAGCCCTTCAAGAGAAGCCGTGTTAAAAGCTGTGATGTTAGCGAAAAAAAACAACGTCAAAATTATTTTTGATATCGACTATCGAGAATACAATTGGAAAAATGTGGATGAAATCGCTATTTATTATTCAATAGTTGCGAAAGAATCAGATATTATTATGGGCTCGAGAGAAGAATTTGATTTAACCGAAAGATTGATTCAACCAAATATGACAGATAATGAAAGCGCTGTTTTTTGGCATAATTGTGGCGCTCAAATAGTCGTTATTAAACACGGAATGAAAGGCTCAACAGCTTATACAGCAGATCAACAACAGTTTTCAATTAAACCATTTCCAGTGGAGGCACGCAAGGGATTTGGTGGCGGTGATGGCTATGCAGCTGGATTTTTATATGGTTTATTTGAAGGTTGGGAAATTATCGATTGCTTGGAGTTTGGCTCAGCGGAAGCTTCGATGATGGTCAAAAGTAACAATTGCTCAGATTCTTTACCAACGACGCAAGAAGTAAAAGAGTTCATTAAACTGGAGAAGGAAATATACGGCGAAATGATCGCCAGGATTTAAGGTGGATAAAATGGAAAAGACGATTCGTTTAACGACAGCACAAGCATTATTAAAATTTTTGAATCAACAATATATCAGCATTGATGGAAAAGAAACACCTTATGTGGAAGGAATCTTTCATGTATATGGTCATGGGAATGTTTTAGGGATTGGTCAAGCGTTGGAACAAGATCCGGGACATTTAAAAAGTTACAGTGGAAAAAACGAACAAGGGATGGCTCATGCTGCTATCGCTTTTGCTAGACAAAGTTTACGTAAGAAAATATTCGCAGTTTCAGCGTCTGCTGGTCCAGGTTCAGCTAATTTATTGACTGCTGCTGGAACCGCCTTCGCTAATAATATACCTGTATTGTTTCTGCCAGCAGATACGTTTGCTACTCGGCAACCAGATCCCGTATTACAGCAGTTGGAACATGAATCAAGTGTAACTTTTTCTACCAACGATGCTTTCCAAGCGGTTTCTCGCTATTGGGATCGTATTAATCGGCCAGAACAACTGATGTCAGCATTGCTACGAGCATTTGAAGTTATGACCAATCCTGCAACTACAGGACCTGCCACCATTTGTTTGCCACAAGATGTTGAGTCAGAAGCCTATGATTATCCAGTAGAGTTTTTTAGAAAAAGAGTTCATTATATCGATCGACGGATGCCGACAATTCGTGAGCTTGAAACAGCTAGTCACTTGATAAAGGATAGTAAACACCCAGTAATTATTGTGGGGGGCGGCTGCAAGTATTCAGAAGCAGGTGAGAGCCTTCAGAAAATTTCTCAAGTTCATCAGATACCTTTGGTTGAAACACATGCTGGTAAATCAACTGTTTCATGGGAATTTGAAAATAATCTTGGAGGCTTGGGAATTTTAGGTACCTCGGCTGCTAATAAAGCTGTTCAGCAAGCGGATTTGATTATTGGAATTGGCACGCGTTATACGGATTTTACCACTGCATCAAAAAGTATTTTTAATTTTGAACAATCAAAAATGATAAATATTAACGTAAGTCGACCACAGACTTACAAAATGGAAGCGTTTCAAATTGTGGGAGATGCTCGAGCAACCTTAGAAGGAATTCTGCCAATGATTGAAGGATATCGGACGGCTTATGGTGAAAAAATCACTGAACTGAAGAACGAATGGGTGAAAGAGCGGGAGCGATTAAAAACAACTCATTTTAAACGGAAAGATTTTGATCCGGAAATCAAAAACCACTTTACACAGGATATTTTAAATGATTATGCTGATTCTTTGAATACAACTCTGACACAAACAGAGGTTTTCGTTCATCTGAATGATTTTGTCGAAGATGATGCGATTGTGATTGGTTCGGCAGGGTCATTACCAGGAGATATGCAACGATTGTGGAATCCTGTAAAGGAAAATACTTATCATTTAGAGTATGGCTATTCTTGTATGGGCTATGAAATTGCTGGTGCAATGGGGGTACGTCTTGCTAATCCTGATCAAGAGGTTTACGCATTAGTCGGTGACGGTAGTTTTTTGATGTTGCATAGCGAACTGGTCTCTGCATTACAATATGACAAAAAAATCAATATTGTTCTGTTCAATAATTCTGGGTTCGGATGCATTAATAATCTGCAAATGGAGAATGGCGGCGTAAGTCAAGGGACGGAATTTAGAAATACAAAAGGCGAAATTATGAATATCAATTATGCTAAAATCGCTGAAGGATATGGTGCCAAAGCGTATCAAGTCCATTCGATTGAAGAACTAAAACAGGCGATTGTCGACGCGAAAAACCAAACGCAATCGACATTGATTGAAATAAATGTTCTTCCTAAAACGATGACTGCTGGTTACGATGGTAGTTGGTGGAATGTCGGTGTTGCTGAAGTATCAGAAAAACCAGCGATTCAAGAAGCATACCAAGTTAAAAAAGAAAAACTTGCAACTGCTAGAAAATATTAGGTATTCGTCATACAACCAAAAAGTTAGGAGCGAATGAATTGAAAAAAACATTGAAACATCAACCGTTGATAAAAGAACTAGCTCCCGGTGTTCGACAAGTTCAAAATATTCGAAAAAACAACACTGATTTACAGTATATTGAGTTTCAAGTTCTTGAATTAGATAATGGAGCAATGTATCAAGAAGCTGGTAATGAACTGGAAGTTTGTATCGTCGTATTAACTGGCAAAATCAATGTTAAGGTGCGCGATAAATGGTACGAGAATTTAGGTAAACGAACCTCTGTTTTTGAAAAAATTCCGACAGATAGTATCTATATTCCAGCAAAAACGTCGTTTGAACTAATAGCAACTTCTGATACTGTTCGTTTGGCCCTTTGTTATTCGCCAGCTAAAAAAAAGTTGCCAGTGCATGTGATTACCGCTGAGGAAAATACGGTTGAAAAACGAGGGATATATCAGAATAAACGACTAGTGCATAACATTTTACCAGACAATGTCGATACTGCCAGTAGTTTGTTGGTGGTTGAAGTCTACACTGAAGGTGGTAACTTTTCTAGCTATCCACCACACAAACATGACCAAGAAAATTTACCTGACGAATCTTATTTAGAAGAGACGTATTATCATGAGCTGAATCCAGAGCAAGGCTTTGTTTTTCAACGAGTATATACAGAGGATGGTTCTATAGATGAAACGATGACTGTAGAGCATCAAAATGTTGTGGAGGTACCTAAGGGATATCATCCTGTCGGCGTGCCAGATGGTTACACCTCTTATTATTTAAATGTGATGGCAGGACCTGAACGAATTTGGAAGTTTCATAACGAGAAAAAACACGAGTGGATTTTAAATCGGAACGAATTGACTAACAATTAGAAACAAAAAAATAAGTAGACTTTTTTAGGAGGAAAATAAATGACTCGATTTTTAAAGAATTATATAGGTGGCCGCTGGGTAACAAGTACAGCCACTGAATTTGAAGAAGTGGTCAATCCGGCAACAGAAGAAGCATTAGTAAATGTTCCATTATCTAGTGAAGCAGAAACTGCAGAAGCAATCAGAGTAGCGGATGAGGCTTTTCAAACATGGAAAAAAGTAAGTGTTCCAGTTCGTGGCCGCTATCTTTTCAAATTGCATCATTTATTGATGACGAATAAAGAAGAGCTAGCACGATTAATTACGCTTGAAAATGGAAAATCTTTGTCAGAATCATTAGGTGAGGTTCAGCGAGGGATTGAAAATGTCGAGCACGCAGCGAGCATTACGAATTTAATAATGGGTGATTCTCTATCCACAGCGGCTACAGATATTGAAATTACCAATTACCGTTATCCCATCGGTGTTGTTGGGGGAATTACTCCTTTCAATTTTCCGATGATGGTACCGTTTTGGATTTTCCCAATGGCGTTAGCAGCAGGGAATACGGTGGTGCTGAAGCCTTCCGAAAAAACGCCATTATTGATGGAAAAAATTGTTGAATTAATAGAAGAAGCAGGATTTCCAAGTGGCGTCTTTAATGTTGTCTATGGGGCACACGATGTTGTTAATACTTTATTGCGTGATCCATTAGTAAAAGGAATTAGCTTTGTGGGCTCAAAAAATGTTGGTGAATATGTCTATAAAGAAGGAACAAAAAATCTGAAACGAGTCCAAGCACTAACTGGCGCAAAAAATCATGTTATCGTTTTAAAAGATGCCAACCTTGATCGTGCAGTAAAAGACATTATCGGTGGCTCTTTTGGATCAGCCGGTGAACGCTGTATGGCTGCTTCGGTGATCGTTGTAGAAGAAACTATTGCAGATCAATTCGTTGAAAAATTTAAGGCTGCAGCACAGACGATAAAAATTGGAAATGGTCTGGAAGAAGGAGTCTTTTTAGGCCCCGTGATTCGAAAAGAGGCGCAGCAACGAACATTTGATTACATTCAAAAAGGTATCGATGAAGGAGCGGACTTATTGTTAGATGGCCGTGAAAATATTCCTGAAAAAGGCTACTTCGTGGGACCTACGATCTTTGATCGTGTCACGATGGACATGAAGATTTGGCAAGATGAAATTTTTGCACCCGTTGCCTCAATTGTTCGAGTGAAAAATCTAGAAGTAGCAGTTACACTGACCAATCAATCAGAATTTGCTAACGGTTCATGTCTCTATACGAGTAATGCTTCAGCTATCCGTTACTTTAGAGAGAATGTTGATGCAGGAATGTTAGGCATCAACTTAGGTGTACCAGCACCAATGGCTTGGTTTGCTTTTTCCGGCTGGAAACACTCTTTCTATGGTGACTTACACGCCAATGGAAAAGACAGTGTAGAATTTTATACACATCGAAAAGTTGTGACCGCTCGATACGCTCCTAGCGAAATAAACTAGTTTTACTTCGAAGCTCTGTCAAAGGAGCTTCGAAGATTCTATGATTAAAGCGGTGAAAGTATCTTTTGTTAGTACAAATGTAAGACAGGACTTTCTGAAAATAATGATTGACTAAATTAAATTGTAAGCGTATACATAATACGCATAAAATAAAGAAATCGGAGGACAAATAATTGAAAGTAAAAGTAGGCGTAATTGGTACAGGGGCGATTGGAATCGAACATATTAACAGAATTAATCACAAGACACAAGGCGCTTTTGTAACAGCAGTATCAGATATTAATGTTGAAGCGGCAAGCAAAATTGCTGAGGAGATTGGGGCTCAATTTTTCAAAACAGGCGAAGAATTAATTGCTTCTGAAGAAGTGGAAGTTGTTGTTGTTACTTCCTGGGACCCAACACACGAAAAATATGTCTTGGAAGCAATCAAGCATGGAAAATACGTATTCTGCGAAAAACCATTAGCAATGGATGCCGCAGGATGTCGCCGAATTGTAGATGCAGAAGTCGCTTATGGTAAAAAATTGGTACAGGTGGGCTTCATGCGTCGATACGATCGTGGCTACATTGAGTTGAAAGAAGCAATTGAATCAAAACAGTATGGTGAAGCTCTGATGCTCCATTGTGCGCATAGAAATCCAAGCGCTGATGAAAATTATAAGACGCCAATGGCAATCAGTAATACTGCAATCCATGAAATTGATGTTCTTCGTTGGCTATTAGCCGAAGATTATGCCTCAGTGCAAATGATTTTACCAAAGAAAACCAGTCATACACATGCAGATTTACATGATCCTCAATTACTGATTTTCCAGACGAAATCAGGTGTAACAATTGATTTAGAAATTTTTGTTAATTGTCGTTTTGGCTACGACATTAAGTGTGACGTAGTTTTTGAAACGGCAGAAGTCGGAATGACGGATCCAGCCTATACCAAAATTAAAGCTGCGGAGAAAAATTACACACCAATTTCGCCCGACTGGCAAACGCGTTTTCTAGATGCGTATGATTACGAATTTAAGTTATGGGTTGATTCAATTAAAAACGATAAACTTGTTGGTCCAACTGCTTGGGATGGCTACGTGGCAGCAATCACAATGATGGCTTGTCATGAATCTCGTGAGTCAGGGGAAAAAGTAATGATTGAAATAGATGAACAACCAGCGTTATATACCAAATAATTCTTAAAAAAAGGAGGGGTTTTGTGGAAAATATTAGAGTAGGAATCGTAGGACTAGGTAGATTAGGCAAGGTACACGCAAAAAATTTATCTTCTGCTGTTAGTGGCTGTGAGCTTACGGCCGCCTGTAGTTTAGTTGAATCAGAATTAGCATTTGCACAGAAGGAGTTAGGTGTTAAGTATACGTTTTCTAGTTATGAAGAAATGGTTCAAAGCGCTGTAATTGATGCCGTTTTTATTGTTTCACCTTCAGGATTCCACTGTGAACAAGTCCGTTTAGCTATGGAAAATGGGAAACACGTATTTACTGAAAAACCATTGGGAATTGAAATTGAGGACATAAAAAAAACACAAGAGGTTATTGAAAAATATCCCGAGCAAGTATTTATGTTAGGTTTCATGCGCCGTTACGATGAATCTTATCAGTATGCGAAAAAAATGGTAGAAGATGGGGAAATTGGGGAAGTCACGTTAATCCGTTGTTATGGAATTGATCCGAGTGATGGACTGGAAAGCTTCGTTAAGTTTGCAATGAACAATGATAGTGGCGGTTTATTTCTAGATATGGCGATTCACGATATTGATTTGGTTCGTTGGTTTACTGGTCAAGAGGTAGAACAAGTTTGGGCAATTGGTAAAAATGCTGCATATCCAGAATTAGATCAAGTCGGTGAATTGGAAACCGGAGCAGCTATGATGAGTCTTAAAGATAAAACAATGGCTTTACTAGTTGCTGGAAGAAATGCTGCACATGGTTACCATGTCGAAACAGAAATCATGGGCACCAAAGGGATATTACGAGTAGCGCAAGTACCTGAAAAAAATTTAGTGACTGTTATGAATAATCAAGGGGTTGTGCGACCTTGCTCTCAAAACTTTCCAGAAAGATTTAGAGAAGCATTCATTCGAGAAGCACAAGAATTTATTTCCTGTATTCAAGAAAAACGTCAACCAGCAGTTAATGCAGAAGATGGGCTACAATCAACAAAAATTGCATTAGCTTGTCAAGAATCATTTGATACGAATCGTTTGGTACAACTATAAATGAAGTAGGAGAGTGACATAATGGCGAAACAAATTCAACTAGCTATTGCGCCGATTGCATGGACAAATGATGATATGCCAGAGCTAGGAAGCGAAAATACGTTTGAACAATGCGTTAGTGAGATGGCGCTAGCTGGATTCACAGGTACGGAGATTGGCAATAAGTATCCAAAAGATCCACAGGTTTTAAAACAATATTTAGATATTCGTGGACTAAAAGTAGCGAGTGCCTGGTTTAGTACATTTTTAACAACAAAACCTTTCGAAGAAACCGCGGAAGACTTCAAAAAACATCGAGATTTCTTACATGCAATGGATGCTAAGGTTATTGTTGTGGCTGAACAAGGACACAGCATACAAGGAATTATGACGGCTCCTGTTTTTAATGAGAAACCAATTTTTTCTGATGAAGAGTGGGAAAAACTAGCTGAAGGATTAGAAAAACTAGGAGACTTGGCACATGAAAAAGGTATGGAGATTGTTTACCATCACCATATGGGGACAGGAGTCCAAACGACTGAAGAAATCGATCGATTAATGAAAATGACGGATCCGACAAAAGTTAAATTATTGTTTGACACTGGCCATCTTGTCTTCTCAGGAGAAGATCCAATCGCAATCTATCAGCGCTATCAAGACCGGATTAAACACATTCACTTCAAAGATATTCGCCAACAAATGGCAGAGGAAGTCAGAACAGAAGAAGATAGCTTCTTAAAGGCCGTGAAAAAAGGCGTCTTTACAGTCCCTGGGGATGGTATGATTGATTTCAAACCAATTTGGTCAGCAATCGAAGAGAGTGGCTATAAAGGTTGGATTGTAGTTGAAGCGGAACAAGATCCTGCCAAAGCCAATCCGTTTGAATATGCCGTCAAAGCACGAAACTATATCCGAAAGGTCGCCGATCTTTAATCTAATCGAGAAGGAGCTAGACAATGAATCTATTTTCAATAATCAGTTTCCTAGTAATTGTCATCTGCGTATGGATTTTTGCCTATTCTCGATCCAGAAGTGTAGATACTTCTGGATCAGAAGGTTTCTTCATGGGTGGCCGAAGCTTAACAGCCTTACCGATTGCTGGGACAATTATTATGACCAACCTATCCACAGAGCAAATTGTTGGACAAAACGGTCAAAGCTATCATGCAGGAATGGAAGTAATGGCTTGGGAAGTAACTGCTGCAATTGCAATTGTCGCATTGGCAGTCATTTTTTTACCAAAATATTTTAAATACGGTATTAATACGGTTTCAGATTTCATTGAAATTCGTTATGATACAGTTACAAAACGAATTATTTCAATCTTGTTTATTGTTACCTATATGATTTCTTTTTTACCAGTAGTTCTTTATTCTGGGTCACTAGTATTCAATAAGATTTTTCATATTGATGAGCTGCTGGGTGTCGAACCTATTGTCGCAATCATTCTTGTGGCGATGGTGATTGGTATTGTTGGGATTCTTTATCTGCTGATTGGCGGCCTATCTTTAAGTGCCAATAGCGATTCGATTTATGGCGTTGGTTTATTGGTTTGTGGTTTGTTGGTTCCAATACTAGGTTTAATGAAACTGGGTGATGGCAGTTTTATTGGTGGGATTGAACAGGTTGTTGAAAACACACCATGGTTACTGAACTCTGTAGGTGCAATTGATTCTGCTGTTGTACCATGGCCAACATTATTTACAGGGATGTTGTTTAATAATTTGTATTTCTGGTGTACCAATCAGATGATTGTTCAAAAAGCACTTTCAGGAAAAAATTTAGCAGAAGCACAAAAAGGGGCTTTTTTAGTGGGGATTTTCAAAGTGTTTGGTGCATTATTCTTAGTATTTCCAGGAATTGTTGCAAGAAATCTTTTTGGGGATGCGTTGATGTCCAATCCTGATAACGCATATCCATATTTAGTAACTGAAGTTTTACCAAAAATGCTTTTCGGCATTTTTGCTGCAGTTATTTTTGGGGCAATTTTATCTTCCTTTGCGGGGGCTTTAAATGCAACCTCCACTCTGTTTTCGTTAGATTTTTACAAACCAATTATCAATAAGAAAGCAGATGACAAACAAATTGCTCGTGCGGGAAAAACAGTTACAGTTATTGTAGGGATTATTTCAATTATCGTTGCACCGTTTATTTCTTTTGCACCAGCTGGATTGTACCAATTTGTTCAAGAGTTTAATGGATTATACAATATGCCATTGTTAGTGATTATACTTTTTGCGTTTTATTCCAAAAAAGCAACTGCTTTTGGAGCAAAAATGACAATTGCTATCCATATTGTTTTGTATGCGCTATCAAAAGTGTTTTTGAAAGATATCCATTTTTTATATGTCTTAAGCCTGCTCTTCTTCTTAGACATTCTTATTTTAATAGTAGTTTCTAAAATAAAACCAGATGGCGAATTTGTTTTAAATTCTTTTGATACGAAAGTAAATATTGAACCTTGGAAACATACAAAACTTGTCGCAAGTATATTAGTTGTCGTGGTTATCCTAACCTATGCAGCATTTTCACCAATCGGATTTGCTAGATAAAAATATTTCATGAATGAGGAGAAGTTTATGAGCAAAAACATATTGATTATTTGTGAGACAGGAATTAGTGCATCGCTGTTAGTTTCAAAATTACTTGAAGCAATTAGGGAAAAAGAGTTATCTTATGATTTAGATTATGCGCCTGTTTGTCGGATTGAGGAAAAACTTGGTTATAAAGAGTATGATGTGTTAATGTTGACCCCACAAGTCGCTCGTGTCAAAGAAAAAGTGGAAAAATATTTAGAAGGCTGTCAGGGGCAGGTTGTTTTTATCGATCAAGAAGATTTTCGTTATATGAACACAGAGAAGATACTCGCAAGTATCGAAAAGTAAGATTTAGAGAGTGGGACATCAGTCAATTTTGGTTGATGTCCTGCTTTTTTATTGTGTTCAAAAGAGCAGAGTCAAAATCTTACGTTTCATAGTGAATATCAAATGCTTTTCTTTTATAGAAATAAAGCTAAAGTTATTATTTTAGTAAAAAATAGATTAATTTACTAAAATAATATATAATAAAGGTAAAATTAGGAGGGAAGCATATGACGTGTATTTCATTATCGATTTTAAATCAAGAACAAGAAGTTAGAAAAGCTAAGATAGATGATTCAGATTCTTTGAAAGAGTTAACTATTACAGGAAAAGATTTTGTTTGTTTAGCTGCTCGGGATTGTCAATTACAAGACGGCGATGTGATTCAAGTTTGTTTAGATACGCCCAATACTTATTTAATGGTGAAGTTAGATGCTACGCTTGATAGCAGTTTAATTTATGTTCCAGAACAAAAATGGACGTTTCCAATCAAAAAAAATGAAAACGCTATCGAAGCGCGAGCAGCGTATCGTTTTGAAACCAAGAAACCTTATATAAGTGTGCGTATTGCCACTAAAGAAGAAATTAAGAGTTATCGTAATTGGGCGTTAAATCCGCATGATTTACAACATTTTACTGGTGCGTATCCTCATGCATCTGCCAACGTGGAAACGCGAAATGATGCTACTTTTTTTGCTTGTAATGCGATTGACGGTACCTTCGCTAATCTTTATCATGGGCCGTATCCTTATCAATCATGGGGGATTAATCAGCAATTAGATGCCGCATTAAAAATTGAATTTGGGCGTGAAGTCTTGTTGGATAAAGTGATCTTAACATTACGAGCGGACTTTCCTCATGATAATTATTGGCAACAAGTGACTTTAAAATTTTCCGACGGTACACATGAAGTTTTTAAAACTGTTAAGACTGAGCAACGCCAGAGCTTTACCTTTGCGAAACGGGCAGCGGAGTGGGTGATACTAACAGAGTTAATTCAAGCAGATGAACCATCACCATTTCCAGCATTAACACAAATTGAATTATTTGGTCAAAACAAATAAAAAATAAGGACGGTTCCTTTATAGGAGCGGTCCTTATTTTTTATTTCTGGCGTGGGCTAGTTGTCGATTGGCGGACAACCAATTCTGTGTTTAACAGGACTCTACGAGGAATGCTAGGCATTTGAATTCGTTTGTGCAATAAATTAATGCCTGTCTCGCCCATTTCTTCAGTAAAGGCATGGACAGAGGATAGCGGCGGTGAGACATATTGAGAAATAGAGATATCATTGATCCCCATGACACTAATTTCTTCAGGAACCTTTATACCGTGTGCGGCTAACGTATGTATCACACCGATTGCAAAGGCGTCATTATAAGCAAGAATCGCAGTAGGTAAATCATTTCCCCATTTCTCTAACGCTTCTTCTGTCAATTGTTCCCCTGTTTTGACATCCAACATGCCATTTTCTTTTAAGATAAAATAATCTTCGTTAAACAAGTGATAATGCTGCATAATGTCAAGATAAGCGTTGGTTGTCGGTGTTTTATAGCGACGGAAACCATACATATTTTCGCTTTCTTCGGCACCAATAAAGGCAATTTTTTCGTGGCCCAATTCCAAAAGATGGGTTAAGGCAATCTCGGTTGCTTGATAAAAATCAGTATTTACAGAATCAAATTCTTCCAATGGGAAATTACTGCCAATTACACAAAGATTGGGATGCAGTTGCTGCAACTCTTGTAACGTCTTTTGAGTGAATTTACCAATTGCCAAAATGCCATCAATCCCTTGAAGGTTATGTTGTTCCAATTGAGAAACTTTTAGAATATTGTAACCTAACTCTTCGGCCCGTTTTTCAGCTCCTAAACGAATCGACATATAGTAAATATCCGTTAGTTCTTCGTCATCTGAACGCCACTGAACGACGGCAATCGAAGGCTCTTGCGGAGCTGTTTGTACGGAAAGGTTAGGTGTCAGTTGCTCCTGCTGTTTGTTTTTATTTTTAGTTTTATATTTCGTATAATTCAGGGTTTCTGCTGCTTCAAAAATTTTTCGCTTGGTTTCCTCTGTAACGGATAAGTTTGGATCATAGTTCAGAACTCGCGATACAGTTGAAATTGAAACATTCGCGACTTTTGCGATATCTGTGATAGTTGCCATTCTAAATGCCTCCTTCTCAAGTACTATTATAGCATATAGTATATTTCTTTTTAGTAAAAAAAAGCAAGAAAAAGCTTTTTTTACTTTTTTTTAGCAAAAACTATTGATTTTTTGACTAAAAAAATATACTATAAAGTCAAAGAAAGCGCTTTAATTCGATGGAGAAGGTGGTTTAGTGAAAAGATTTTCACTTTTTTTACTAATTTTACTTGCTTTAACAGGTTGTAAATCTGGTGAAAAAGAATTTGATGAAGAATCTCTTCAAAATCTAAAGGAAACGGCACAGTCTTATTCAGAAACAGAATTACAAAATGGTGACGTTCGTTTAAATGAATATATTTCTTTGAAAGGGGAGATTGTTGAGAGCGACAGTCGTTCCAGTTTAATAAAAAAAGGTGATCGTTTTATTTTGAAAAGTGGTTCTAGTAAATATCAAGTTTTTAATGAGCAAAAGAAAAAATTGAAAATTGGTGACGAAGTGACAGTTTACGGAGAATATTACGGCTTTTTGAAAGGGACATTAATTGAAAGTGAGGAGAATCATGATTCAGCCACGAATTAGACAGAATCCTTTTGAAACATACGAAGAGGTTGCAGAAGGATTTGAAGATTTATTAGCGCCACTGGAATTGTTTTTTGATCGAGAGTATCAAGGTCATCTGGATTTAGGGACACACGGGACAGTTTATTCTAAAGGGACACGTGATGCGGAGGCATTTTTACGACCGTTATGGGGACTAGGTCCTTATGTAACGCAAAATGAAAGTGAGTATTTGAATGACTTTCTAACTGGAATTATCGAAGGAACCGATCCTGAGAGTTCATCTTATTGGGGAAAAACAAAAGATTATGATCAATTGATTGTTGAGATGGCAGCATTAAGTACGTTTCTTTTGTTAAACAAAGAAAAAACGTGGGACCAATTAACAAAAGAACAGCAAAACAATTTACACAGTTGGCTGATACAAGCCAATGAAAACATTATTCCGCCAAATAATTGGCATTTCTTTAGAGTGTTGCTGAATTTAGCGATGAAACATTGTGAAATGCCGTATTCAAAAGAACAGATTGCTGTTGATTTGGCTGTAATTGATCGTTTTTATGTCGGTAATGGTTGGTATTATGACGGAGTCGAGACACAAGTTGATTATTATGTTTCTTTCGCTATTCATTATTATAGTTTATTGTATTGTCGTTTTGCCCCGGAAGATACCGCAAGAGTGGCTATTATGAAGGAACGAGCAACTTTGTTCGCGCAAGAGTTTAAATATTGGTTTACTCAGCCAGGAGAAGCGATTCCCTTTGGACGTAGCTTAACGTATCGTTTTGCTCAAGTGTCATTTTTTAGTGCTTTAGTTTTTGCAGATGTTGAAGCATTGCCGTGGGGTGAGATCAAAGGTCTAATCAGCCGACATCTTCATCAATGGATGAACAAAGATATTTTTACAACAGATGGATTATTGTCGGTAGGTTATGATTATCAAAATATGGTCTTTGCCGAAGGCTATAATGGTCCTGGTTCACCTTATTGGGCCTTTAAAACATTCATTTTGTTAGCGGTTCCAAAAGATCATCCTTATTGGCAAGCAGAAACACAGCCTATTAGCTTTCCAGAAAAACACTTACCTTCACCAGAAAGTCGGAACTACTATCAAGTAAATGATGCAGGGACACATGGTTTAATGTTTCCAGCGGGACAATTTATTAATTATCAAGCTCATGCGCATGATAAATATAGTAAATTTGTTTATTCTTCCCATTTTGGTTTCAGTACTATAAAGAGTGATTATTGGTATTACGAAGGTGCTTATGATAATTGCTTGGCTTTAGCTGAAGACGACCATTATTTCCGCACGAAAGGATTAGATGATCAGTGCGAAATTCTTGATGATCGTATCATTCATCAATGGCATCCTTGGTCCGATGTAGCAATCAAAACGACAATTGTACCATTAGAAGGCCAGCATTTACGGATCCACGAAATTGAGACACAACGTGCATTAGTGGCTTATGAAGGTGGCTTCTCAATCCCGCTCTTCGATGAAAAGGTCACTTGTGTTTCTGATCAAATGGCTGAGGTAAAAAATGCAAAAGGTGTGTCAAAAGTAGAAAATATCAACGGCTTTTCTGAAGCTGCGATTATTCGAACAGAACCGAATACAAATTTACTTTATCCGTTAACGGAGTTGCCATATTTGAAAGCAAACTTGTCGAAAGGGAAACATCTTTTAATTTCATTGGTGACAGGCGTACTACCGAATGAACAAATTGAGCCAGTTAAAGTTAGGTTAAAAGAAAATCAGCTTTTAGTTGAAGAAAAAGTTGTAATTTTGGGGAATTAGGGGGAGAAATACACAATGACAGAAAATGGACAGATTGAGTGGTTGCCGAAGCAAATCAGTTTTGCTTTAAACAAAGTTCGAGGAAATTTAGAGACATTTAAAGAATTAGTTCCACCCGCGGCAAGTTTAAATCAAATTTATTATCCTGAAGAAAATATTGACTGGACGGCCAGCTTTTGGCCAGGAATGTTATTTTTAGCAAAGGAATTAACAAATTCAACAGAGTTCGATGAAGTGATTACCACACAGATGGCTTCTTTTCAACATCGCTTGGATGAACAAATTGAGCTGGAAACACATGATATAGGCTTTTTGTATATTTTAACAGCCATTGCTGATTATCAAGTCAATGGTCATGAGGCCTCAAAAGAAATGGCCTTGCAAGCTGCGGACTTATTAATGAAACGTTATTCACCAAAAGCCAAGATTATTCAAGCTTGGGGGAATTTAGACGATCCAGAGCAACGAGGTAGAATGATTATTGATTGTTTAATGAACTTACCATTATTATACTTTGCAGCAAAAATGACTGGCAAGCAAGAGTATTATGAAGCTGCCTACAATCATGCGAAACAAACACAAAAATATATTGTGCGAGAAAATCACACTACGTTCCATACGTATTATTTTGATACGGAAACAGGCGAAGCTTTATACGGTAAGACGCAACAAGGATATTCAGACGATTCTTGTTGGGCTCGCGGCCAAGCCTGGGGAATTTACGGCTTTACGTTAAGTTATTTATATACAGGAGATAGTAGTTTTCTGGAAACAGCAAAAAATGTTGCTGATTACTTTATTCAAGAATTACCAGAAGACAAAATCTGTTACTGGGATTTAATTTTCAATGAAGGGAGTGAAGAAGAACGTGATAGCTCATCTGCTGCAATTGCTGCATGTGGCTTACTAGAATTATCTCGTCAGCTTCCATTAAATGATGAAAAACATGGCTATTATGAAAAGGTTGCGCTAGAACTATTACAAGCATTAGCGGAAAAGTATACAACGGTTTTACGACCAGAGTCGAACGGCCTATTGCTTCATGGTGTCTATGATAAAAAAACAAATACAGGAGTCGATGAATGCATGATTTGGGGCGACTACTTTTATTTGGAAGCGTTAACTCGTTTAGCGAAAAGCTGGTATTCTTTTTGGTAATTCATGGAGGAAAACTCCTAAAAAATAATAAATAGCGGAGGTAGTACAAATGAAATTTTGGAAAAAAGGCTTAACAGCGGCAGCGTTGTTAGCGGTGGCGGCAGTAACTTTAACAGCATGTGGTGGTTCAAGTGAAAAGAAAGCAACTGAAAAGAGTGAAGATGGCAAAACAAAATTAACAGTAACTACTTGGAATTATGACACGACCCCAGAATTTGAGAAATTATTCAGAGCTTTTGAAGCGGAAAATCCTGATATCACTATTGAACCGGTGGACATTGCTTCAGATGATTATGACACAAAAGTAACAACGATGCTTTCATCAGGAGATACGACGGATATTTTAACCATGAAAAACTTACTTTCATATTCTAATTACGCGCTACGCAATCAATTGGTGGATTTAACCGATCACGTTAAAGATTTAGATATCGCACCTGCCAAAGCAAGTTACGAGATGTATGAAATCGATGGTAAAACCTATGCTCAGCCTTACCGTACAGATTTCTGGGTATTGTATTACAATAAAAAAATGTTTGATGAAGCCGGAATTGCCTATCCCGATAACTTAACTTGGGACGAATATGAAGCATTAGCGAAAAAATTATCTAAACCAGAAGAACAAGTATATGGTGCCTATCAACATACTTGGCGCTCAACCGTTCAAGCGATTGCTGCTGCTCAAAATAATGCCAATTTGATTGAACCGAAATACAATTATATGGAAACTTATTATGATCGCGCATTGAGAATGCAAAAAGATCAATCACAAATGGATTTTGGAACAGCAAAATCAACAAAAGTAACGTATCAATCACAATTTGAAAATTCAAAAGCGGCGATGATGTACATGGGTAGCTGGTACATGGGGACTTTATTAACCAACATTGATGATGGCAAAACAAATGTTGAATGGGGGATTGCCGAAATACCACAACAAGAAAAAGGTAAAGCAACTACTTTTGGCTCACCGACAAGTTTTGCAATTAATAAAAACAGTAAAAAACAAAAAGCTGCTCAAAAATTCTTAGACTTTGCTTCAGGTAAAGAAGGTGCAAAACTTTTAGCAGAAGTAGGGGTGGTTCCTTCTTATAAAACAGATGAAATTGATAAAATCTACTTTGCAAGAAAAGGAATGCCTTCAGATGAAGTCTCACAAAAAGCCTTTAACCCAGATACAATTAATTTAGAATTCCCATCTGATAAAAACGGTGCCGCAATTGATAAAGTATTACAAGAAGAACATGATTTAATTATGGTCGGCGACGAAAAACCAAAAGATGGTATTGCTAACATGGAAAAACGTGTCAAAGCAGAGATAGACTAACTATTATTTCCAGCAAAAACACAAAAGATTGATGAAAAAAATAAGCTGAAATGAGTAACCTACAATGAATTTCAGCTTATTTTTTTAAATAAAGAATGTAGCTTGAGTTTGGAAGGAGGGCCTGTTAAGTTCACTTAACAGAATACAATTATGGAAATTACTTCAAAAACAAAAACAGCAAATAAATTGAGACGAAAAAATACGTGGACTGCGTTATCTTTTATCGCACCAAACTTTATTGGCTTTTTCCTCTTCACTTTAATCCCGGTTATCTGTTCACTGATTTTAGCTTTTATGAGTTGGGATTCTTTTTCAACTCCTGAATTTGTCGGAATGAAAAATTTCACCAAAATGATTCATGATGATACGTTTTGGATTTCGTTAAAACAAACATTTATCTATACGATTGGTGTTGTTCCGTTAACATTGATTTGCTCATTAGGACTAGCGATTTTGTTGAATCGTAAAATTAGAGGGATGAAATTTTTTAGAACGGCTTTTTTCTTTCCTTATGTAACGTCATTAGTTGCGATTGCGGTCGTTTGGAATATGCTATTTCATCCAACAATGGGACCAATTAATCAATTTTTGAAATTATTTATTGAAAATCCTCCTGGCTGGACATCTAGTTCTACTTGGGCTTTACCAGCAATTATCATCGTTAGTGTGTGGCGCTTTATGGGGTATTATATGATTTTGTATTTAGCTGGTTTACAAAGTGTGCCAAGAGAATTATATGAAGCAGCGTCAATGGATGGGGCGGGTAAATGGAATCAATTTTTAAATGTTACCTTACCTTCATTACGACCAACGACCTTTTTCGTGACTATCATGCTTGTAATTAACTGTTTCAAAGTGTTTGACTTAGTTCAAGTTATGACTGGTGGTGGACCAGGACGTGCAACGAATGTGTTAGTTTACGAAATTTACAATGAAGCCTTTGTCAAATTTAATTTTGGTTATGCATCAGCCATTGCGATGGTCTTATTCATCATCGTTCTAGCGATTACTGTGGCTCAATTTAAATGGAATCAACATCAAGAGAAAGTTTAGGAGGAGAAAAGATGGAAGCAACTTTTTCAAAAAAAGAAAATACTCGAAAAGCAAAAACGAAAAAAGCAGAAAAAGTCACACCTGGTGGGATCCTTGTAATCATTCTCTTAACTTTACTTGCGTTAATTACTTTGGTGCCTTTCATTTGGATGGTTTCAGCATCATTTAAAACAAACAATGAAGTTTTCACCATTCCAATTCAATGGATTCCTAAAAGTTGGCATCCAGAAAACTATTCCGTTATTTGGGAACGCATTCCATTGTTAACTTTCTTTAAAAATACGTTATTTTTAAGTATTGTGATTACGATTATTCAACTATTTACTTCAAGTTTTGCAGCATATGGCTTTTCAAAAATGAATTTTAGAGGAAGAGATACACTTTTTATTACGTACATCGCAACAATTGCTATTCCTTGGCAATCGTATATGATTCCACAATTTATTATGATGCGTCAATTAGGTTTGACTGACACGTTATGGTCACTTGTTTTATTACAAGCATTTAATGCATTTGGAGTCTTTTTACTGAAACAATATTACAGTAGTATTCCAGATTCACTATGTGAAAGTGCGCGGATTGATGGGTTAAGTGAGTGGGGAATTTATTGGAAAATTATTTTACCATTAACCAAACCAGCTTTAGCCAGTCTCACGATTATTACTTTTGTGAATACATGGAATGACTATATGGGACCTTTCATTTATTTATCTTCTACTGAGAATAAAACAATTCAGTTAGGTTTGAAAATGTTCGTCGGTTTATTTGATGCTGAATATGCCTTAATCATGGCCGCATCAGTGGTTTCTATTTTACCAGTAGGGATTGTCTTTTTAGCAATGCAAAAATACTTTGTTGAAGGTATTGCTACATCTGGAATGAAGAATTAGGAGGAAGTTTGAATGTTTACTAAGCAAACCTTTGATAATAATATCTATATGAAAATTTTTCGCTGGCTTTACATTTTATTTATCGGTAATCTAGGGCTTCTCTTAGTGAACATTCCTTTTTTCATAGCGGTGATTAGCTTAGACATTGATCCACGAAACCTCCCGCTTTTTGTAGTAACGTTGCTGCCGATGGGGGCAGGGATGATTGCACTTTTAGGCTTAATCGATACTTTTAAAGAAGAAAAGGAGCTGGATCCGTTTAAAACTTTTTTCCAAAAGTTTCGTCAGTTTGGGTTAAGAGGCTTTCTTATCAGCTTGCTTGGCTTAGGAAGTAGCATCATCAGTGTGACAGATATATTCTTTTTTGCCAAAACAACGATTGGTAAATGGTTTATTCCATTGATGGTCCTTCTGCTAATTTTTGGGTTAGCTATTATGCTGAATGCTTGGTATTTTCAAGTACGAAACCCGCAAGCTTCTTTTAAAGATGTGTTTCGGATTTCAATTTACTATGGACTGCGGAAATGGTATGTCAGCTGTCTAAATGTTTTTTTACTATTCTCAATGTTTGCAATGATGTTTTTGAAGCCACAGTTTGGGTTTGTTGTAACCCCTGTCCTGTTCCTAGGGATTATTTATTTAAATACTGGGAAATTGCATGAAAAGCAAAAAAAGAATAAATAATTTTTACATAATAAGTAATCTCGATTTTCAGGAAAATGAATGAAGGTGGGGTTGCTTATTTTGTTCTTGCCTTGTGTATTAAAGTGGAGGGAGCGAACGAATGAAGAAAAAAATAATTATTTTAAGTAGCTTTTTGATAGGTGCTATTTTTGTGCTCGTTATTTTTACTACCAGCCAGCAAAGTATGATTAATAACGAAGCAATCCAAGTCGAAGAATTAATTGTTTATGGCGATAAAAATATGAATCGTGTAGCGAAGCAATTCTCTGATCAGAATAATTTAACTTCGTTTGGGAAAAATTTCTGGCGCAAAACGTATCACGGAAAATCACCCACTCAGGAACTACTGAAGGTTGCAACGGAGGATTTAGTACAACATAAAATGATTAAACAGCTGGCGACGGAGTTAGAAATAGTCCACTCACAAACATTTGGGCAAGAAAAAAAAGAATGGCAAGACCAAAAGAGCAGTTTAACGCTCTGGCAATTTTTAGATGCAAAAGATCAACAATTACAGGACCAAATAAAAGAGAAATTAATGGAGAAAGAAAAGCCAACGCAAAAAGAATTGCGGCAGGCCTTTGAGCAATTGGATGATAAATATAAAAAGACCGATTACTTTGTTGAAGCAATTGAAATTCCAACTTTTTCAGGTAAGCAAGCAGAATTAGAAAAAATAGCCGAAGCAATCTCTCCGAATCTATCTTATGAGGAGACGTTATTGGAGTGGCAAAATAAATTACCTAATCTTGTTATTGAATCGTATCAATTGAAGAGTGCAGAAATCCAAAAAGAGGATATTTATTCGTTGTCTGTTGGGGAGATTCTTAGTGAAAAAGCTGTTGGTACCGTGGTGAAAGGATACCACGAAAACCAATACTTTTATATTTTTAATAAGGAAGGAGGGCAACTTTTACAGTTTGAAGAAGCACCACAATTTGGCAAAAATGCCTATATCAACACATGCTACAAAGAGAAATTAGCTACGTATCAACAAGCAACCAAAGTAGACTTGTTGGAGAAAGACAGAGAAAAGTTTTTCCAAAATTATCAAAATAAAAACAGTTAAGGAGCAGAAAATGAAAAAAAAAGCGTATTTTAAAAGTGTAACCATTTTCCTTTCTATTTTGCTTGTTTTTTCCCAGCTTCAATTATTTAGTCTTCCTGCTTATGGGGAAACAGTGAGTGATCAACCGTTACTTTTTCGTTCAGTAGGTGTCGCTCAAAGTGGGACGACCTACTATGTGGATGGGGAAGGAGGAAATAATGCCAATGATGGGCAGTCTCCAGCCAGTGCTTGGCGTGATTTTGAAAAAGTGAATCAGACGGAGTTTCAGCCAGGCGACCATCTTTTGCTGAATGCGCAAAGTACCTGGAATAACCAATTGTTGCATCCAAAAGGGAATGGGACAGCGGCACAAAAGATTGTCATTGATTTTTATGATACGAATGACAAAGGAGAAACCATTTTTGAAACAACACGGCGTCCGATTATTAACGGTGGTGGCACCTACAGCACAGGGACTTTCAAACGTGCAATCTCAGGGGCCGTGCAGTTAGTGAACCAAGAATATTGGGATATTTCAAATTTAGAAGTGACAAATACACCAGAGCTAGATAATCTCGAAGGCTATAAGAAACCAGGAGATGCTCAAAGAGCGGGGATATTAGTACTAGGATATGAACAAAATCGAACGTTCAATAGTGTCACGATAAGGAATAACTATGTTCATGATGTTCAAACAGAATATTATTTGAATCTAAGTGGGAATACTGCAACCAAACGATTAAAAGCGGTAGGTGGAATTATTGTTTTAGGAAGTTGGTTTGATGAGAATGGCAATGTAGTAACGGCAGCCAATGATCATCGAACAACGACTGGATTTAATGATATTTTGATTGAAAATAATGTGATTCAACGAGTGGGACTTGAAGGAATTCGAACAAAAGCTGATTCAGATACCTCAAGAGGCAACACTTTCTACAAAACGTTTTCTAATATTACGATTCGTAATAACTATTTAGAAGATATTGCTGGCGACGGGATTGTCTTGTCAGAAGCCAAAAGTGGCGGTGTCGTCGAAGGAAATGTTGCTGTCCGAATGTGCAATGCTGATTATGGTACACAAAATTACGCGGGCGTTTGGGCAATGTCTGTAGATGACGGACTGTTCCAATATAACGAAGTATACGGAATCAAATATGGATTTAACGATGCTGAAGCTTATGATGTGGACATGCAGTCAAACAATGTTATTTATCAATATAACTATTCACATCATAATACTGGCGGCTTTTTATTGCTTATGTCTGATCAAAAAAATTCGGTTATTCGGTACAATATCTCAGCTAATGACGGCGGTGGTAACCGAGGAACAGGTAAAGACAATCCAGGCGGAGCTGGTGGCTACAATTATAAAGAACAAAGCATTTTCCATTATTGGGTGAAAAATGATGGAGCGGCAATGCCAACTATCCACAATAATACGATTTATGTTGGCGACGGTATTTCAACGTCATTATTTGGTGAAGGAAATAGTTCTGACAACAGTGGTACAGTAGCCAATTTTTACAATAATATTTTATACAAAGAAGGTACCGGACAATTAAAATTCTTATCTAATTATCCAACAAATGGGACACAACCAATTGAACGTAAAATGGTCGATAATCCAGAAAAATATTTCAAAAATAATGTTATTTGGCCAAAAGAAATTGCTACAGAAAAAAGTGGTGCAACTGTTGAAAAATTAGTATCAAGTGGAAACATTTTTGAAAAACCACAATTAGAAATCACAGATAACCCTGAAAAAGTGAAAGAGTTGGCAGAGCAAGAATTTACGACATTGAAACCAACAAAAGATAATGTGGTTGAATTTACTTCCAAAGAACGATTACGTCAGCGAGCACAAATGTTCCAATTAAAAGAAACCTCTCCAGCGATTGGTAAAGGTTTGTCGGAAGTGAACAGTGCGGCAGAAGACTTCTTTGGAAATAGCTTGAAAAATAAAGTTTTAGATATTGGCGCGCAACAAGCGTCCACAATTGAAAAAAGTATTCGTTATCAAAATCAAGTGTTAGAAATTAGTTCGGCAACAGGTGTGTATCCTAATTTGCCAGAGCAAGTTGAATTAACGTACGAAGAAGTCGTGAATGAAGAAGTGGTTGCGACAGGCAAAAAAGAATTTAAGTTACAATGGGAAGCAATCCCTCAAGAAAAAATTAATACAGCAGGCACAGTTGAAGTTGCAGCAACAGTTATCGGCTTACCGATAGATGCTGTCAAAGTAACAGCCAAGGTCTCTTTTGAGGGTGAACTTGGTGAAGGAAAAGACACCGTTAAACTAAAAACAGCCCAAACTGCCTATGTTCAAAAGAGTGATGGTAACCGAGCATACTCTGCTATAGCAGGCGGTACCGCTACCATTAGTTCAGGAGACGCCTACAAATATCCTTATGGAGTAAACTATACGGGCAATTACGCATTAAAATTAAAAAATGCTAGTTCTGCGGGGTATAATCGCCGGATTTACGTTGAAATTGATACACAAGAATTGAAGAACTATCAATCACTAAAAAGTGCCAATTTAGAATTAAATGTGATGCGTTATGATGCGTGGAATGGTGCTGGCAATACAACTGATGAACGTTTGAAAAATACGCAGTTCCAAGTAGATGTTTATGGAACAGATACT
The DNA here is from genome assembly GCF_050548355.1 of Enterococcus sp. AZ011. Lineage (NCBI taxonomy): Bacteria > Bacillati > Bacillota > Bacilli > Lactobacillales > Enterococcaceae > Enterococcus > Enterococcus sp. AZ011. The sequence goes on along the minus strand of NZ_CP172959.1, from coordinate 1,892,133 downwards.
AATTGGATGAGTAACACCATTACTTGGAACAATGGTCCAAATAATTTAAATGTACCAAATGAAGAATTTATTGCTCGACAATCTTTTACAAATAGTTCAATTATGAATAATCAAAATACAATCTCTATTGATATTAGTAACTATCTACGAAAGCTAATTCAAAGTGGTGAGAAAATTCCAGCCAAGTTAAGTTTCTTATTAGCGATTACAGACAGTCGTTTGCCTGGTTATGATTCTGATAATGCTGGGTTTGATGCTTTTTCAAAAGAAGGCGCACAAAAGGCCTATCAAGACTTTTTAGCAGGCAAATTGACCTTGCCAACTGGTCAACAGCTAACAGAGGATAGTTTAGCTCCTAAAATTGTTTTATCGAATGTTTTCGAAGTCAAACATGAGTCGATTGAGGTTGCGACAGAAGCGGGTCAAGCCCCTAATCTACCAGAAAAAACAACTATTTTTTATTCGGATGGTTCACAACGAGAAGTGACTGTCAATTGGTCAGAAGTTCCAGCATCTTCTTATCAAAAAGAAGGAACATTCACTGTTGTAGGACGAGCAGCAGGTGTCTCAATGCCAATTATTGCCAATGTAAAAGTCACCGCTAAACATATTGTTGGATTCAAGGAATTGCCTACGCTGGATCGACTAACAGGCACCTCGCGAGGCGAACTGAATTTGCCAACTGAAGTAATTGCAAAATTAGATGATGGTAGCGAAACGAAATTGAAGGTTATTTCTTGGGATGACGATGTTAGTAATTATTCGCCAAGTAGCCCGCCAGGTACTTACCAGTTCCCTGCTGCAGTAGAAGAAAAAATAGGAATTGCGAATCCTGATGAACGAAAAATCTTCCAAGTCGTGCAAACTCATGCGATTCCTGAAAGAATTCAATTTGCTACAGAAACAGCCACTATAAAATCAGGCGAAAATTATCAAATTCAATCTAAAGTGATTGGTCAAGCGCCGCACACAGAAACGGATGCTTGGAGCTCGCAAGTAACGTATGAGTTGGTTACACCAGATGCTGGCAATACAGTAAGTGTAGATGAAAACGGTCTGATTAGGACAGAAGCAACGACTGCTGCAGGAAATTATCAAATCAAAGTAACAAGCAAAGTTTTACCGGTAGTAACTGCACAATTTTCAATTAAAGTCACAAAATAAATAAACTGTTTGAAGAGACTGGAACAAGAATTGCTGTAGCTTGCAATCTTTCTAGTCTCTTCGATTATCTAGAATCAATAAATATTCTATTGCCTACTATTCATTCTTTTTAAAACAAGGTAAAATAATAAATGAAAGTAAACGATAAAGGTGTGTAGACAATGAATACTATCTTAACAGGTGATCGTCCAACTGGTAAATTGCACCTAGGACATTACGTAGGTTCCTTAAAAAAACGAGTAGAAATGCAAGCAGACCCTACAAATCAATTATTTGTCATGATTGCAGATTTACAGGCATTGACAGATAATGCAAAAAATCCCGAAAAAGTTTCAGCCAATGTTTTAGAAGTTGCTTTGGACTATTTAGCAGTTGGTTTAGACCCTACGAAAACAACAATTTTTATCCAATCGCAAATTCCACAGTTAGCTGAATTAACAATGTACTATCTAAATTTAGTGACCACGTCACGTGTTCGTCGGAATCCAACGGTCAAAGCAGAAATTGAGCAAAAAAAATTTGGGGAAGGTGTTCCGACAGGATTCTTTATATATCCCGTTTCACAAGCAGCTGATATTACTGCCTTTCAAGCGAATTTAGTCCCGGTTGGGGAAGATCAAAAACCAATGTTGGAACAAGCGCAAGAAATTGTGCATAGTTTTAATCAGACGTACGGTGAAGTTTTAGTTAGACCGGAAGCTGTGTTACCACCAAAAGGCATGGGACGCTTGCCAGGAATTGATGGCAACGGAAAAATGAGTAAGTCTTTAGGCAATGGTATTTATCTTTCAGATCCAGCTGAAGTGGTACAGAAAAAAGTAATGAGTATGTATACCGATCCAAATCATATTCGTATAGAGGACCCAGGACAAGTTGAAGGAAATATGGTCTTTACTTACTTGGATGTCTTTGGGAAAGAGAAAGAATATATTGAAGAATTAAAAGAGCACTATCGTCATGGCGGTTTAGGAGATGTGAAAATTAAACGTTACTTAATTGAAGTCCTAGAAGAAGAACTCGCACCGATTCGTCGACGTCGTGAAGAGCTGGCTAAAAATCCAGAAGCGATTATGGAAATGTTGCATAAAGGAAGTCTTGCTGCTGAAAAAGTGGCAGCACAAACCTTAACAGAAGTCAAAAAAGCAATGGGAATTCAATATTTCTAAGCAATAAAAGAACTGGAACGAGTCAAAAGAAGAATGACTTGTTCCAGTTCTTTTTAAGTGGTTTGAAATTGACTATTATATAAGCTGGCGTAAAGAGTCGGAGCTTGTAATAGTTCCTGATGCGTTCCTTTTTCAATAATATCGCCATTTTTCATCACTAAAATTAAATCAGCATTTTCAATCGTGGATAATCGATGAGCGATAACGAAGCTTGTTCGATTTTCTGTGACAGTTTCCATCGCTTTTTGAATATGGGCTTCTGTTCGTGTGTCCACACTCGAAGTTGCTTCATCGAGAATAACAACGGGCGGATTTGCTAAAATGATTCGGGCGATGGTTAATAACTGTTGTTGCCCTTGTGATAATGCACCATTTTCGCTAGAAATAATTGTGTCATATCCTTGAGGAAGGGTCCGAATAAAATGATCACATTGAGCAATTTTAGCCGCTTCAATTATTTCTTCACGAGAAGCGTCTTTTTTTCCATAGGCAATATTATCTGCTACGGTTCCTTCAAATAGCCAAGTGTTTTGTAATACCATGCCAAATAAATTTCTTAGATTTTGTCGAGAAAGTTTCGTAATATCAATCCCATCAAAAGTAATGGCGCCTTGATTTATTTCATAGAAACGCATCAATAAGTTGACTAATGTTGTTTTACCAGCGCCGGTGGGTCCCACAATGGCCACTGTTTTTTTCGGTTGAACAGAAAAATCAACATTCTTCATTAAAATTTTTTCTGGTGTGTAGCCAAATTGAACATTTTTAAATTCAATGGCTCCTTTAGGAGAAGAAATAGTTTCTAAATGAGTTGCTTCTGGCTGTTCATCAGCTTCATCTAAGATAACAAAAATCCGATCAATGGAAGCCATCGCTGCTTGAATTGAGTTAATGACATAAGAAGCGGTAGAAATCGGCTCAGAAATTTGGTTGATATATTGCAAATACGCTTGCAAGAAACCAATCGTAATACCACCAGATAAAACGAGCATTGCGCCTAAGATAGCACTAATAATAAAAGCCAACTGATTAATAAAACGAATAGCTGGATAAATCGCAAAATTTAGAAACTGTGCTTTTTTAAAGGCACGATAATGTTGTTGATTAACAGCAGCAATTGTTTTTTCAGCATTTTGCTGTTGATTAAAGGTTTTTGTGACCAAATTTCCTGCTAAATATTCTTCCATCTTATTATTTAATTGACCTAATTCAGCTTGACTTTGATCAGCAAACACCTTGTTTTTATTCGCGATTTTTGTCGTCATGAAAGTACTGCCGCCAATTAGGAGCAACACTAAAATGGTTAATTTTGCATCAATATAGAACAACATGATTCCTGCAAAAAGGATAGTCACGACGGAAGTGAAAAATTGGTTGATGCCTGTTAAAAGAACTTGTGACAATTGGTTTAAGCCAGTTGTTGAACGACTAATGATATCGCCCACTTGGTGATTGTCAAAGAAGGCCATTGGTAAAGTTTTAAACTTTTTTGTCACTTCTTTTCTAATTCTTAAAGTAACCCGTTCGCTTAAAGAAGCCATTGCTCGTTCCTGAATAAAAGAAGTGATACTACTAATGATTGAAAAGAGAATTAAAAGTAAGACGGGACCTAAGAGCGCTTCTTCAACTAAAGAAAGTGTCATGCCTTTGAGCCCGACATGCTTGATAGCTTCTAAGAGGTTATCAATCCCGATTGCCATAATATAGGTCATGGCAACAATTAATAAGTTTCCAATTAAACTGCAGATCATTAGACCATAAAAGATTGGATGCTCAGGTTTAATCATTTTCCAGAAACGTTTAAAGCTTTGAATATTCATTGTTTTTTTCATTGTATGGCTTGAAAAGAAAACTTTCTTTCAAGCAGTCACATCCTTTCTTTAATTATTTGGGTAAGATACCTTGCGATTTAGCAAAGTCTTGGTAATAGCTATTAGTGGTAAGTAAATCAGCGTGGGTGCCTTGACCAACAATCCTTCCTTCATCTAGGACGATAATATTGTCAGCGTTCATGATTGTACTTAACCGTTGAGCAACAATGAGCAAAGTTTTGTCCGACATTTGTGCATGTAAAGCGGCACGTAGAGCGGCGTCAGTTTTGTAATCTAATGCGGAAAAGCTGTCATCGAAAATATAAACGTCTGCCGGTTTGATTAAGGCTCGTGCAATACACATTCTTTGTTTTTGACCACCAGAATAGTTGGACCCGCCTTGTGCTACGAAACTTTCAATCCCTTGTGGTAAGGAATCGATAAATTCAGAAGATTGTGAAATTTCTAGTGCCGTTCTTATTTCTTCTGTAGTTGCTTTGGCATTTCCCATTAATAAGTTTGATAAGATTGTCCCACTGAAAAGAAAGGCTTTTTGTGGCACATAACTGATGACTTGGCGAATCGTTTGCTGAGATAATGAGCGGATATCTGTGCCAGAATAGCTAATCGTGCCGGCTGTGACCTCATTTATTCGTAAAAGTAACTTAACTAAAGTACTTTTACCAGCGCCAGTTGCACCAACAATCGCCGTTGTTTTTCCTTTAGGAATAACAAAACTAACATTTTCTAAAACAGGATCAGCTGTTTCTGTGTATTGAAACGTGACGTGATCGAAGCAAATCAAGGCTTTCTCAGGATGATAAGCAATGGTTGCTTCAGTGTGAGGATCGCTAATTTCAATTTCTTCTGACAAAACTTCTTGCAAGCGATTCAAGGAAGCAACGGACCGTGGAATGACAACTAATACCATAGCCGCGATCATTAAGTAGGCCAAAGTTAGAAGCGTATATTCAATCACAGCTGTAACGGTGCCAATTTGTAGGGTGCCTACTGCAACTAAATTACCGCCAAACCACAAAATAGAGGCGTACACAACGCCCATTAATAAAAAGGCAACGGGAGTAATCCAAGCAAAGATTTGATTCACTTTACTCATGCGTTCAGCATAATTTTTAAATGTTTGATTGGTTCGCTGCTCTTCAAAGTCTTGATTATTGAACGCACGAATCATATTAATTCCAGTAAAGAACTCTCGTAAAGTCGTAGTAATTCGATCCATTTTTGGTTGAATTTTTAAAGATAAAGGGGTACCTTTTTTCATTAAAAAATAAACAACGACTAAGTAAAATACGATGGAAGCCAATGTTACCCAAGCGAGTGAAACTGAATAAGAAAATGTCATCACTAAGGCAAATAAACTAATAATAGGCGCTGGAAAGATTAATTGGCAAAACAGCACAATCATTGTTTGAACATTATCTACATCGTTGGTCATTCTAGTTAGCAAAGAATTTGAACCAAATTTATCAACATTTTTCATCGAGAATTGTTGAAATTTTTTAAAGAACAATCCTCTAACTTGAAAACCAAATTTAGCAGCTACTAAAGCAGACAAATAGCTAGAAATAATTGCGGCAATTGTTCCAATGAATGCCACAAGAAACATTTGTATGCCAATCGTTTTAATTACTTGTTGGTCACCGCTAACGATGCCCACATCAATCAACTTGCCAACTAATTTAGGGACGCCAAGGGTTCCTGCGATTTGCAAACAGATGGTTAAAGTTGTCGCAAGAACAATCCATTTACTTTCTTTAATAAACTCTTTCATTAATTTCATGAAATTTCCTCCTTAAACAATACCGTTTTAGCTGTTACAAAGAGTCATTGTACACGTTCAAGTAACTTGAATGTCAACGGTAGAAATGCTAAACTTTTTGATGGAGGTAACAGGATGGAAAAAAATTACACAATAAAAGATGTTTCTGAGTTGTTAAATATCCCTAAGTCCACGATTCGTTATTGGGACGAGCAAGGGTTGATTAGTACAACACGCAATGAAGAAAACGGATACCGAACCTTTGATTTAGAAGATTTGTTCAAAATATATGATATTGATTTTTATCGAAAAATGGGGATTCCTATCAAAGATATGTTGAATTTATATAAAAAGACACCTACCGATCTCTATGCCACCATGGAAGCAACAGAAGAACAACTGGGGCAAGAAATAAAAAGGCTTCAACATAAATACAAAGAAATCAAGAAAAGAAAATTACATTTACATGCGTTAATTGATTTAGAAACATTGGTTTTTTCAGATGAACCAATTCCTTTTGATAAAATTGTTGTTGTTGATATTGAGGATCCAGAAGAGATGAAAGTTTACATGGAACACATTTCAACTTTAGGTATTTACGGGGATTTAAGTGAATCCAATGAACTGACGTATGGGATTTGTTTGGCAAATCATGTGAATAAAAAAAGTTTAGATAAAGTGATTTGGCTCAAAGAATCAAGTAGCCAATACAAAGGCTTTATTTTAAAAGTCAATACACAAGATACCCGTTTGAATAATATCGAAGAAGTAAAAAAGCGTTTAGCAAAACAAGGATTTGAAACAGGCATCGTTGTCGGGGAACATATCTTGACACAACTAGAAGAGGAAAATCAATATATTGAATATTATTATGGTTGGATTGAAATTTTAGGGGAAAAGTAAAACAATTAAAAAAAGGAACTAGCAATAGCAAATGTAGCTAAGCTAGTTTCTTTTTTTGGTAAATGTAATGAAAATTACATGAAAAAAGTTTTAGTTTTTAAAACAATTTAGAACGAATGTTATTAAAGGGAAAACAATAAAAAAATTACTCTTAAAGCTAGAACTTACCTATGTTTGTATTTTTTTAGGGAAAGTCAATATATTTGCTTCATATAAAACGTGTTATTTAATTCACGATTTTTTGTTGAAATATCGGGTTTTTTTCTTTTTTTAGCTAATATAATGTGTTACTTTTTGATTATAAGGAGAAACGGAAAATCGTACGTTAAAAAAAGTTGTTGTAGCTAAATAAAGAAAGAATTGAAGGTTGAAAAGTATTTTATGGAGGTGGATGTTGAGAAACAATTAGTAATTGTAAAAGTTGTTTGAAGATGATTTGTTTAAGTAAATGAAAAGAACGAAGGAGAATGTAAATGAATAAAGCAGTTAAAAATTTTGTGAGTTACCTTATGATTACCATGCTGTTTATTTTAAATTTGTTACCAATGATGAACGCGTTTGCTCAAGAAGTAACAAGTGATGCTGAGAAGACTGTTGAAAAAGACGGGCTCAAAGTAATAGGGAAAATAGAAGATACATCGTCTCAAGAAGATATTAAAACGGTCACTTACGAAGTAACAAATACACGAGATGTACCGATCAAAGATCTCATTTTAAAACAAAAAAATACCAATGATAGTCCAATCAAATTTGTTTTAGATACTTTAAGTGAAGAGCGAGGACCTACGTCTTTAGAAGAACAAGCAAAGGTTGAAACAAATGAGAAAGATCAAACAACCGATATTAAACTGCTTAACCTTCAACCAAATTCGACAAGAAAGATTACCATAAATGGGCAAATAACTACAAAAGCGTCGAGCAAGTTATTGGTCAGCGTACTAATAGAAGATAATGAAAAAGGAACACTAGTAATTGATTTACCTAGTAAAGATATGCTAGCAGATAAAGAGTCGGTTTCGAAAGAAAAACAGGAAACTTCAGAAACAAAAGTAGAAAATCAGGCAAACGAAACAGTCTCTTCTACAAATGAAATGACCGCAACTACTAGTAACGAAACAAAGCCTGAAGCAGGAAAGGCGACAGAAAGTATTCAAGAGACAGCACTAACGCAGGCTACCGAAAGTCCTGAGCAACCTCCATTAAAGGCGCAACCTACTGGTCCGTTAGTGCCACCAACACCTGGTCGGGGGTTTAATACGCCGATTTATCAAAGCGTTCATAAAGGAGAACTTTTTTCAACGGGAAATACCAACTTAAAAATTGCGAATGAAAATACGGCGGCTGCACAAACATTTTTAAACACACGAGGAGCAAGTAGTGGTTATGCAATTAACAATTTTCCTTTAGAATTTGCAGATGTTGACAATGATCCAAATACGTATAACTCTAGTCGGGCTTATATTGATTTAAATGGTGCAAAAGAGATTGCTTGGGCGGGCTTATTTTGGAGTGCATCTAGATATAAAGGCCCTGCTTACGGAACAAATCTTTCTGATGAAGAAATTAGTGCACCAGTTCAATTTACTACACCAAATGGAACCGTACAGCGTGTTTCGCCCCAAAGGTACCATCGTATCGATCAAGATGCAACAAACCCAGGACAACGTTTCGGGTACAATAACACTGGATTTTCTAATTATGCAGATGTAACTTCAATTTTACAAGGGGATAAAAGTGCGACAGGGAGTTATACGTTGGCAGATATTCCTATGACAAGTAGTTTAAATGGTCAATATCAATATTATAACTTTAGTGGTTGGAGTTTGTTTGTTGTTACAAAGGATCAGGCAAGTAAGTCAAGAGCTTTTAGTATTTACTATGGAGCACGTGGTAATGCTGCTGGAACCAATAATGAATTTACTATGAGCAACTTTTTAACAGCAAAACAAGGAAATCTTGATCCAATTGTGACCTGGTTTACTGTTCAAGGAGATAAATACTGGACTGGAGACAACGCACAAATTAAAAATAGCGCAGGAACTTGGGTAAATATTTCGAACACGCTCAATCCAGTTAATAATGCTATGAACGCAACTGTGACAGATAACGATGAACATATGGTAGATAAGTATCCAGGAAAATTTGCGCCGGATCATCCTAATTTTTTAGATATTGATATCGATCGTATGGCAATTCCCGAAGGTGTTTTAAATGCTGGACAAAACCAAATTAATTTTAGAACAACAAGTAGTGGTGACGATTATTCTACGAATGCGATTGGTTTTGCTGTAAACGCAGAAACGCCTGAATTTGAAATTAAGAAAGAAATTGTGGAACCAAAAGAAACTTACAAAGTTGGTGAAACAATCACGTATCGTGTCTCACTAAAAAATACAAAAGCTGATTCAGAAGCGATAAATTCAGTCTCGAAGGATGCACTAGATGGTCGCTTAAATTATTTGCCAGGCTCTTTAAAAATTATTAGTGGACCAAATTCTGGTGAAAAAACGGATGCTTCAGGCGATGATCAAGCTGAATATGATGAAACCAATAAACAAATTATAGTCCGTGTCGGCAATGGTGCAACTGCTACACAAGGAGGTAGCTACAAAGCTGATACAGCTGAAACAATTTACGAATTTAAAGCGCGGATAAATGAACGAGCAAAAGCAAATGAATTAGTGCCTAATAGCGCAACCGTTGAGGCAGTAGATATTTTAACATCTGCAAAAGTCAACGAAACTTCTAATATAGTAGAAGCGAAAATTGCAGACGAACAAGTAACTGGCAAACTAACCGCAACAAAAACCGTTAATAACGCTAAACCAAAACTAGGCGAAACTATCGAGTACACCATTAGCTTCCGCAACACTGTCGAAAATGGCGTCTTAAACAAAGTGGTTATCACAGACCAACTACCAAAAGGACTGACATATGTCAAAGATAGCCTAACAAGTGTTGGTGATGAACCAAAACCAACCAGCTTGAAAGAAACCAACGGCATAATCACGGCGGAATACCCAAGTATCACTGATACAAAAGAGCGGATTATTCGTTTCAAAGTGATCGTTAACGAAGAAGCCAAAGCGGGCGAAACAATTCTCAACAAAGCCAAAGTAGATGACACAGTTAATCCACCAGAAGAACCAGAGGTGCCTGTGGTACCAGAAACGAACGCAGGCAAACTAGCCGCAACAAAAACCGTTAATAACGCTAAACCAAAACTAGGCGAAACTATCGAGTACACCATTAGCTTCCGCAACACTGTCGAAAATGGCGTCTTAAACAAAGTGGTTATCACAGACCAACTACCAAAAGGACTGACATATGTCAAAGATAGCCTAACAAGTGTTGGTGATGAACCAAAACCAACCAGCTTGAAATAAACCAACGGCATAATCACGGCGGAATACCCAAGTATCACTGATACAAAAGAGCGGATTATTCGTTTCAAAGTGATCGTTAACGAAGAAGCCAAGGCGGGCGAAACAATTCTCAACAGAGCCAAAGTAGATGACACAGTTAATCCGCCCGAAGAACCAGAGGTACCCATTACACCCGAAGAACCAATCACACCTCAAGTAAAAGAAGGCAAATTAACCGCAACAAAAACTGTTAATAACGCTAAACCAAAACTAGGGGAAGCGATCGAATACACAATCAGTTTCCGCAATACCATCGAAAATGGCGTCTTAAACAAAGTAGTTATCACAGACCAACTACCCAAAGGACTGACGTATGTCAAAGATAGCCTAACAAGTGTCGGTGATGAACCAAAACCAACCAGCTTGACAGAAGCCAATGGCACAATCACAGCGGAATACCCAAGTATCACCGATACAAAAGAGCGGAGTATTCGTTTCAAAGTGATTGTTAACGAAGAAGCCAAAGCGGGCGAAACAATTCTCAACAAAGCCAAAGTAGATGACACAGTTAATCCGCCCGAAGAACCAGAGGTGCCTGTGGTACCAGAAACGAACGCAGGCAAACTAGCCGCAACAAAAACCGTTAATAACGCCAAACCAAAACTAGGCGAAACTATCGAGTACACAATTAGCTTCCGCAACACCATCGAAAATGGTGTCCTAAACAAAGTAGTTATTACAGACCAACTACCAAAAGGACTGACGTATGTCAAAGATAGCCTAACAAGTGTCGGTGATGAACCAAAGCCAACCAGCTTGAAAGAAGCTAACGGCACAATCACAGCGGAATACCCAAGTATCACTGATACAAAAGAGCGGAGTATTCGTTTCAAAGTGATCGTTAACGAAGAAGCGAAAGCGGGCGAAACAATTCTCAACAAAGCCAAAGTAGATGATGGCATCAATCCACCAGAAGAACCAGAAGTGCCCATTACGCCTGAAGAACCAGCGAAAAATAAAAAGGAAACAAAAAAAGTTGTTACAGACCAGAACAAACCTACAAAAAATAGTAAAAATGAAATTGCCATAAACAAGAAAGAAACGTCTAAATCATCCTATTTACCAAAAACAGGAGAAAAAGTCCAAAAAATATTTGCGTATCTGGGTGTAGGACTGATCTTAATTGTATTAATTCTCTATGTTATAAAGAGAAACAAAGAAAAAGAGGAGTAAACAAAATCGATTGTTTTAGAACGACTAATTAGCTGAAAATTTAAGAGTTGACGACATAAGTCAAAATGACCTATGTCGTCAACTCTTTTTGATTTATAACAAGAAATCCAACATATTGTGTGTGCATAAAGGCAAATAGAAAAATAGTAGTGAAATAGCTAGTAATAATAAAGAACCAGCTTGCATTAAAACTGCAAAAAAATAAACTACAATTAAACGAATTGCTCTAGTGTTTTTTACGGATAAAATTCAAAAATAGTCCTCCTCAAAAATAATTAGAGGATATCCTCTGTGAAACTATCAAGTTCTCATATTTTATAAAACAAATACACGCTAGCAAAATCGCTTTATGAGTGAGGTTTAGCCAATTGTTTTTAAGGTTCTTAAACAGTTGTAAAAAAAATATCAGATAAACGTTTTCACAAAGAACAGTCATTTCGGTAAATTTTTACCTTAAAATGACACAAAATCTATAATTTGTTTCTCAAATCCTATAATTTGTTCCTTAAAAAGATATTATGAAAACGCTATTATATTTATGAAAGGAGCGAAACGAATGAAGAAGAAAAACGGGTTTTTTCAAAATGTATGGCGTTATAAGGCCTTAATCCTTATGGCGTTACCAGGATTTATCTGGTTTATATTTTTCTTCTATATACCAGTCTTAGCCAATGTGGTCGCATTTAAAGATTTTCATATTTCACCAGATGGTTTCTTAGCTAGTCTAAGAGAAAGTCCTTGGGTTGGTTTTGAAAACTTTAAATTTTTATTTGCATCAAAAGATGCTTGGTTAATTACTAGAAACACCATTTTGTACAATGTCGTCTTTTTAGCCTTTAACTTATTCTTCGCGATTGCTTTTGCTATTATTATGAGTGAATTAAGAAATCGTCGCTTAGTTAAAGTTTATCACACGATGTCATTGCTACCATATTTTTTATCTTGGATGGTTATTAACTATTTTGTTTATGCCTTTTTAAGTCCAGATAAAGGGATTTTGAATCAATGGATTACTGGTAATGGCGGCACAATGATTAACTGGTATGCAGATCCACGTTGGTGGCCAGTAATTTTTGTCTTCCTAAATGTTTGGAAGAGTCTAGGCTACAACAGTATTATCTACTATGCTTCTGTGATGGGGATTGATCCGACATACTATGAAGCAGCGATGGTAGATGGTGCCAACAAATGGCAACAAATAAAAAATGTTACGATTCCACAAATTTTACCAATGATGTCTGTTTTATTAATTTTAAACATCGGCGGTATCTTCAGAGCAGACTTTGGTTTGTTCTACATCGTACCAAGAAACTCAGGTGCGCTTTACAACGTGACAAGTGTGTTAGATACCTATATTTACAATGGCTTAACGGCTACTGGTGATGTAGGCATGACGGCAGCTGCAGCGTTATATCAATCTGTCGTTGGGGCATGTTTGTTATTAATTGCGAATTTAGTTGTTCGTCGAATTGAACCAGATTCAGCACTATTTTAGGAGGAAGGATTATGAAAAAGAAAAAAGTCACTAGCGTTAACGTTCGATCCTTCAACCCGACAGCGAATTTGATTTTCAATATTGTCATTGCTATTTTTGCTATTTCCTGTGTGGTTCCGTTTTTCTTTGTTATTATGATTTCATTGACAAGTGAAGGATCATTAGCAGCAAACGGCTACCGGTTTTGGCCAAAAGAATTTTCATTGGAGGCCTATCGTTACATTTTCCAAGGGGCAATGAGTCAACGCATTATTCATGCCTTAGGGGTAACGGTCTTCATTACGGTGACAGGGACGATTGTCAATGCAACAATGACGTCATTATATGCCTATGTCATTTCTCGTTCCAACTTTCCATTTAAAAAATTCTTTACATTGTTTGCGTTAATTACAATGTTATTTTCACCAGGGATGGTTGCGAACTATTTAGTAATGACAAACTTATTGCAATTGAAAGATACAATTTGGGCGTTAATTTTGCCTTTAGCTTTAGGACCATTTAATATTTTAGTGATGCGAACGTTTTTCAAGAAAACCGTGCCTGACAGTATTATTGAATCGGCACGTATTGATGGCGCAAGTGAAATGCGCATTTTTGTCAGCATTGTGTTACCACTAGCCGTTCCAGGGATTGCCACAATTAGTTTGTTTGCGGCTTTGGGTTATTGGAACGATTGGTTCAATGCGTTACTTTACATTCAAAAAGATACCTTGGTACCATTACAGTATTTATTGATGAAAATTCAAAACAACTTAGAGTTCTTATCAAGAAGTACGGATATGGGTGCAGCAGCACAAGAAGGCTTAGGCGTTCTACCAAGTGAATCGGCTCGAATGGCGATTGTTGTCTTATCTACGTTACCAATTGCGTTAACTTACCCATTCTTCCAAAAATATTTCGTGGGTGGTTTAACAATCGGCGGCGTGAAAGAATAAAATTGTACAGGAGGAAATAAGGAATGAAAAAATGGCAAAAAGGATTAGCCGTAGCTGGCGCAGCAGCTTTAGCTGTAGGACTAAGCGCGTGCGGTAAATCTTCAAAAGATGCAGCGTCAAAAGGTGATGATAGTACACCAACGTTATTAATGTATCGTGTTGGGGACAAACCAGATAATTATGACCAATTAATCGATAATGCGAATAAAATTATCGAGAAAAAAATTGGGGCAAAATTAAAAATGGAATTTGTTGGTTGGGGCGATTGGGACCAAAAAATGTCAACAATCGTTGCTTCTGGTGAAAGCTATGATATTTCATTAGCACAAAATTATGCAACGAATGCACAAAAAGGCGCCTATGCTGATTTAACTGATTTAGCACCTAAATATGCCAAAGAAGCCTATGATCAATTACCAGATAACTATATTAAAGGAAATACGATCAATGGAAAACTGTATGCGTTCCCAATTTTAGGTAACTCTTACGGTCAACAAGTTTTAACTTTTAATAAAGAATATGTCGATAAATACAATTTAGATATTAGTAAAGTCGATGGTAGTTATGAAAGTGCAACGGAAGTTCTAAAAGAATTCCATAAAAAAGAACCAAATATTGCTGCTTTTGCTATCGGTCAAACATTCTTTGCAACAGGTAATTATGACTTCCCTATTGGTAACCAATATCCATTTGCAGTAAAAACAACTGATACTGGCTCACCAAAAATTATTAACCAATATGCCGACAAAGACATGATTAATAACTTAAAAGTCTTACATCAATGGTATAAAGATGGCTTGATTCCAACAGATGCTGCTACAAGTACAACACCATATGACTTAAATACCAATACTTGGTTCATGCGTCAAGAAACACAAGGACCTATGGATTATGGTGATACAATCTTAACACAAGCTGCTGGCAAACCACTTGTTTCTCGTCCACTAACAGAACCATTAAAAACAACAGCTCAAGCGCAAATGGCTAACTATGTTGTTGCAAACACGTCTAAAAACAAAGAAAAATCTGTTGAATTGTTAGGTTTATTGAACAGCAATCCAGAATTGTTAAACGGACTTGTTTATGGTGAAGAAGGCAAACAATATGAAAAAGTTGGCGATGATCGCGTGAAATTATTGAAAGATTACACACCAACAACTCATTTGAGTGCTTGGAACACAGGAAACAACTTAATCATTTGGCCAGAAGAATCTGTCACTGAAGAAATGGTTAAAGAACGTGATAAGAGCATCGAAGAAGCAAAAGATTCACCAATTCTTGGTTTTACTTTTGTAAATGATAAAGTGAAAACTGAAATCACTAACGTTGCTACAGTTATGAACCGTTACGCAGCAAGCTTAAATACAGGAACTGTTGATCCAGAAGAAACACTTCCAAAATTAATGGATGACCTAAAAACAGCTGGCTGGGATAAAGTTCAAAAAGAAATGCAAACACAATTAGACGAATATATCCAATCTCAAAAATAATCACAGGAGGCTGAGGCATTAGCTGAGCGCTTTTGGCTCAGCCTTTTACATAATAGAAAGGAAGAGGAAGATGGAAAGTACAGGGATTCAACGGTTGTTTTACCTTTCCTGGACAGTAATCAAACTAAATTTACTGTTTGTTTTATTTAGTTTAGCTGGAGGGATTATTTTTGGTGTTGGTCCAGCACTCCAAATGATGACTGATTTCATTTTGGAAGAGGGTATGAATTATCAAGCAATTACCGTTAAACGAGCATTTGAATCATGGAAAGCACATTTTAAAAGAAGTAACTGTTATTTTTTACTTTTTCTCTTCACTTTAGGATTTGTTTTTTATAATATTTATTTAGCCGTTCAATTTACCGGAATAATGTGGTTAATTATTACATTTATTTTATTTTTTGTTTCCCTAATACTCGTTATTTTTTACATTTATATGCTACTATATGAAGGAAGCTATTTTATCTCAACTATTGATTTAATGAAGCTTTCATTTATCAGTATCTTTTTAAACCTCGGTGTATTTTTTAAAGTCTTATTCGGTGTAATTAGTATCGTTGCTTTAACTTGGAAAATGAAAGGACTGCTACTATTTGCTTCGTTTGCCTTAATTATGATGTGGTGTGCCTATGTCACGCGTAAAAATCGCCAGTTTATTGATGGAAAGTTGGAACAAAATGAAGCGAATCTTCAAAAAACTGTTTAAAAAAAAATATTTATTAAATCGATTAGTACAAAAATACAGTCTACTGTTAACAAGTATTATTTTGTTAACGGTGGCTGCTTTGTGCGTTTATGTTACTTATACAATTAACTTATCAATTGATTCACAAAAAAATAACGCCGTTTCCCAAATTGACAGCTATGTAACGAATAAAAATAATGCGGCGACGAATATGATTAATGAATTAGCTGGCTCTGCAAGTAAAATTGAAAACATGCGAAAATATATGGAACTTTCTCCTCCTGAGTATTTTGACTATACTTACAGCCAATGGTCGGAAGATCGGGTCAGTACCCACTTTGGAAATAATTTAAGTACATTATTTAGCACCTTTCCTGACTTAGAAGAAGTGATTATTCGCTTAGATGAATTTGATCAGGTTTTGTTCGCCAATCGCACAGCTACAAATGGGAAAAAAATGGATATGTCATCAATTAAAAAACATGGCTTTCAACTAATGCGAATTATCTCCGATCCTTATACAGGACAACCGCTGGGAGAGTTGTACACTGTGTTTTCAAGTCAAGAGTTGCTAGGCAACCAAGCAGACTTATTGAAAAAATCAGGTATTAATGCGTTTATCTATGATAGTGCTGGAAATCAAATTTTTTCTGAAAAAGCACAATTTACCAAAGAAGAAGAGCGGCAACTAGATAAAAGAATGCACACCGATAGTGACATTCAACAGGTTTTTCATAATCGCTACGATATTACGGAAATAGAAAGCAGTGGCCGGAGTACCATTCTCTTATTAACAAGCCGCCGAGTCTTATTTCAACAATTGTTTATGAATTATGCGGCCATTTTAGGGATTGGGTTACTTTTGATTGTTATTTTATTAGTGGGCTTAAACCGCCTGTTTAAACGCTATTCTCAACAAGTCCAATTAATTTTAGAAGCGACACGAGCCATTGGCGATGGCAATTTAAAAGAACGAATTGACACGAATCAAGTTCAGGAAGAATTGAATGATATTGCTTCTGCGATTAATTTTATGGTAGACAGTTTAGATCAATACATTCACGATATTTATACTTTAGAAATTAAGCAACGCGATGCCCACATGAGAGCATTACAGTCGCAAATTAATCCTCATTTTCTTTATAATACGTTGGAATATATTCGCATGTATGCCTTGAGTCGGCAACAAGAAGAACTAGCTGATGTTGTCTATGCTTTTTCAACGTTACTTAGGAATAATATTAACCAAGAAAAAACCACGACCTTGGCAGAGGAAATCTCATTTTGCGAAAAATATGTGTATTTGTATCAAATGCGTTATCCCGACCAATTTGCCTATAAGTTCGAAATAGAAGAAGCAATTGCTGATGTTGAAATTCCTAAGTTTATCATTCAGCCGCTTGTCGAAAATTATTTTGTGCATGGAATTGACTATCAACGACAAGACAATGCTATCAAGGTCCACGCCTACCGAGAAGGCGAAAAAATTATTGTGGCTGTTGTGGATAATGGAAAAGGAATTACCGCCAATCGGTTAGAGGAAATTCGCGAACGTTTAAATCAAACAGAAATAGACACGGAACAATCCATTGGGTTAAGAAATGTTCATGAACGTTTACAACGCTTTTTTGGGGAGAGTTATGGTTTAACCATTGAAGGGAAAGAAGGAGAAGGGACGACAATTCGTCTTTCGTTTGTAGCATAAGGGGTGAAAAGATGTATCGAGTGATGTTTGTTGATGATGAATATATGATTTTAGAAGGCTTAAAATGGATTATTCCTTGGCAAGAGTTAGGCTTTGAAATTGTTAAAACAGCGCGTAGTGCGCAAGAAGCATTGGCTTTTTTAGAAACAGAATCCATTGATGTTTTATTAACAGATATTACGATGCCAGAAATGAGCGGGATCGAATTAATTGAGCAAGCAAAGAAAAAAGGACATCAATTTATTAGTTTAATTTTATCAGGTTATCAAGAGTTTGATTACGTCAAAAAAGGCATGGCTTTGCAGGTCCAAGATTATCTTTTGAAACCAGTCAATAAGCAAGAACTATTAGCCAATATCCAGAGAATTAAAACAGAATTGGACCAACAAAAAAAATCCCATGCCCGCGTGCGTCTATATCTAGAAAATGGCTTGATGCGTTGGCTTAATGATGAAATCAGCGAAGGGGAATACGAAGAGTTAATGCAGCAATTTGCGACTATAAAACCAGGTGATTTTACCGTTTTATTGGTTGAAGCTGAGATGCCATTTTTAGAAACAATCAAGGAACTATTTATGAAAAAAGGCCAACTGTTATTCATTGAAAGTTGGATGAGTACGTACCACCAATTGTTACTTATCTATAAAGGGGCCAGACAAGAAGCGTTCTTATTTATTCGTGAAATTGAAGCGATTCTAGCTGGTCAAGGTCAGATTTTTGTAGGGGAATCTGTGAATGAATGGGAAACGGTTTATGAAAGTTATGAGAAAGTAAAACAGTTGCAAGCAATTGAAACGTTCTATCAAGAATTTCTGCCAAATAATCAAAAAGAACAAATGAATCGTTCGGCAGAAGATTTTACTTTCCTAGCGTTTAACCAAGCCTTGATGATTGGGGATATGCAGACCATTCAACGGGAATTAGATGCCATTTTCAATCAGTTAAGTCAACAACACGCTACGCCAGAATATGTACGCTATGTAGTCTTCTTACTTTTTTCAGATATCTCCCGTCAGTATCCAACTGTGTTAGAAGAAAACTATGAAAAAATCGTGGAAGAAATTCGAGCTAGCAACAATCTTAATACACTGTATGCGTTAATGCAGCAAGTCTTGGCAGAAGTGAAAAATAAACCTAAAATAAAAAAATATTCAGAAAGTGTTAGCCAAGCTGTAGAAAGAATTGAACAAGGCTATTTAGAAGAATTAAACTTAAAAACGGTGGCGGATGAGCTTCATTTGAACCCTAGTTATTTAGGCCAAATTTTCAAAAAAGAAACCAAGCGAAGTTTTTCTCAATATTTGAATCAAGTGCGTACCAAACATGCCCAGAAATTATTATTGTACACGGATGATACAATCAACGAAATTTCAGAAAAAGTAGGATTTAACAATACCAACTATTTTTCAAAAATGTTTAAAAAATTAAATGGAATTACGCCAAAAGAATTTCGAGAGCAATACCAATCAAATTACGCAGGTGTCGAAGAATAAAAAGAAAGATGTTCAATTTTTATGAACATCTTTCTTTTTATTATTTTTCCGTACTTAATGAAAACGGTCGTTCTGCTGTGGTTTGTGGATTCGGGACGATCCCTAATTGATAATCTAAAGTCCCGCCGTTTAATAGTTCTTGATGAGTAAAGTAAGGCGCAGTATGTTTTTCTTGGTTTAACTGAATTTCATGAATAAATTGTTGTTGGACTTTGTTTGGTGATGTCTGAATGGTTAATTGTTTACCATTTGACAGTTTTACTTCCGCCGTCTGGACTAAAGGCATCCCGATTACATATTCACCAGCTCCTGGTGTGACGGGATAAAAGCCTAAGCTATTAAAAATATACCAAGCAGACATGCTGCCATTGTCTTCATCACCTGGATAACCAGTTGGTGAAGCATCAAATGTTTGCATTAGTTGTTTTAAAAGTGGTTGAGCCATCTCTGGTTTGCCGATGTAGCTGAATAGAAACGGATAATGGAAACTTGGTTGATTTGAGATGGCTAATTGACCAAAATCAATTGCCGCCATTTCACTCATTTCATGAATTTCAAAACCATAGCCTTCAACGTTAAAGTTAGGCGCTTGATTGCATAGCTGAATTAATTTTTTTTCGAAAGCTAACTCGCTACCATATAGCTTAATCAAACCTGCAAAATCTTGATAAACCGCAAAACTTGATTGCCAAGCACTTCCTTCGGCGTAATCTTTGCCCCAACGAATATCTAAAAAGTCAGGACGGAAATTGCCTTCAGTATCCTTGGCTTGCATAAAGCCAGTTTCAGGATTAAAAAGTTGTTGATAATTCAAGGCTTGTTGACGATAAAACGTTGCGGTCTCTGAATCATTCAGTGTTTTTGCAACTTGTGAAATGCAGAAATCGCTGTACGCATAATCTAAGGTATGATTTACAGATTCATGATAGGTTGAAGGAACATAGCCATATTTTAGATAATCCAGAGTTCCTTGACGTCCATAATTTTCTCGTTCGCTTTGTTGTGTAGCGCCTTTTTTCATCGCTTCTAGGAACTGAGGCATCAAGTCAGGACGAATCTTTTTCACGGCGGCATCAGCAATGACAGCGTCAATCAAGGTGCCGGGCATTAAACCACGCTCATCTGGAGATAACCATTTTGGCAAGAAACCTGTTTCGTTGTAACTATTTAAAAAGCCTTCTAGCATCTCTTCGTATTTTTCTTGAGCAATTAGTGAGAACAATGGGTAGACCGTTTTATAAGTATCCCAAAAGCCATTATTGGTATATAGTACACCAGGACGAACCGTTTGCGAGAACGTATCATAATGAATCGGCTGCTGATTTTCGTCCAATTCATAAAAGGTTTGCGGAAATAGGAATGTTCGATACAGTGTATGATAAAACGTTTTAGTATGTTCAGGGTTTTCATGCGTTACTTTAAGGCGATCGAAATAATTATGCCAATCTGCGATTCCTTGTTGCAGCATCTCAGTAGAACGCAAAGAGATTTCTCGCGCTAAATTTAACTGCGCTTGTTTTTCAGAAATAAATGAACTACTAAAATGAACAACTTGTTGAGCAATATTTCCAAAAGAAAGAAGGATTTTGCCATCTTCACCTGAAGAAGGGGCAAACCATTTGGTTAAAGGCTGTTCAAAATGAAGCACAAAATAAAAACTAAAATCTGGATCTTCACAACCAGAATAGTTGATGACTTTTACAGCCACTTGATGGTCATCTAATTGTTTTACTTGATAACGTCCAGGCAGAGTTAGTAGTAAGTGATTATCTTTTTGTTGATAATCAATGGTTAAGATACCACCATACATGCTTGGGATTAATTGAGAAGTTATTTGATAGCGTAATTGAGTTAAGTTAATTTCGACAGGAGAAAAAAGGCTTTCTTCTGGACGATAAGAACTTTGGGCATGGAATAAAGAAAGTTCCGACAATGAACCACTGACAGGGGTCATTAATAAATGGCTAAAATCACCCATCCAAGGACTTGGTTGATGCGTTACTCGATAGCCTTGAAATGTTCGATCTTCTGGATGAAACCACCAGCTGCCTTTTTGGTCAGTTGTTTGCGGGGCGTAAAAATTCATCCCAAATGGCACGCCAGTATAGGGTAGACAATTTCCATTTGAAAAACTATGTTGGTTGGCAGTTCCGTGTCGCGTATCAATCGCTTGAATATTCATGAAAGTAGCTCCTTTGTTTTAAATGATATATCATATAGGCTGATTATAGCACAAAAAACAAGAAATGAAAGCGTATTTATTCGCTTTTTTATTTATTTTTAACGAATTGGTATATTCAATTTGAAGAGGGAATTGACAAGCATGTTACAATGGATAAGGAATCGATATTGGAGTGATTGTTATTTATTTTTTTAGTACAAAAAGTCAGCAATTTTTTGCGTATGTTTGGGCCATTTTCCCAGTCATCGCCTTTTTTTTGGTTAGTTTTTATACATTGGATTTTTTATTTTCCCCAAGCTATTTAATTATGGTGCCTGTATTTACTATTATGTTTAAAATTAACTATAAAAAAGATTATTCGTTTGTAGCGCTGCTCAAAATGAGTATCAGGCAATTTGTGATCAGTTTTTTAGCATTTATAGCTAGTAGTTCCTTTAGCTGGTCTATTATTTTAAATAGTAGTGTGACATTTTTAATTGTTTATTTATTTTATTCATCTGCGACACCGATGCGGTACCATAGTTATTTGATGATGTTTACGTTTTGTCAGTTAATCCAGGTTAAAGGAAATACATTTTTGATGCAATCTCAAGTTGTGGCCTTTTTAATTGGTCTTTTTTTATTGGCTTTAACACTAAACGCTTGGTGGCAAACGGGATTAAGTCAGCTTACCAGCTTAAAGAGTAGAGGCCATGTTCGCTTTTTTAAAAGCATTCAATTAAATATGAAGCAACAAAAATTGACGGTTATTAATTTCTGGCACGACTTACAACAGACTTTTTTTGGGATTACAAGTTTCAAACAATTTTTAGAAAGTCCTGACGAAAGAGTGCAACGATTTCGTTTAGCTATTCGTATGAGTTTCACCATTACGCTGAGTTTTATTTTAATGTGGAGTGTAGGAGGCATTAAAATAATTTGGATTCCGATGAATGTTTTTCTACTCTTGCATCCAGTGAAAGCAGAAATGAACACGCGTATTAAGACACGTTTTTGGGGGACTCTTTTAGGATGTTTCCTTAGTCTGTTTGTTGTCAATTGGCTTCAATTGCCACTGACACACCTCATTGTTTCTAGTTTGATTGGCATTTTTGTTTATGCCCTAAAACCAGGAACCGTGTTACAAGTGACAATGGCAACGATTTTTGGGTTATGTTTGGCAACAATTAGTTTACGAGGGATGTACGCCGCAGAGTTGCGGGTCTCTTTTGTATTATTGGCAATTTTTGTTGTTTGCTTAATTGATTTAGGTTTATTTGTTTATCAGCGTATTTTACGTTTTTAAAAAGTGTGGCACAGAGGGTGATTTACCCGTTGTGCCACACTTTTTAATTTTCTAAATTCGTTAATTTTTCCAAGTAATGATTTTCTATTTGCGGAAAATCTATTTTTTCTGGTGCTGCATCAGGAGTTTCAACTACTTGCTTCAAGCGATTGAGAACAATTGACCAACCAGCGATATCTTTATGGCGAGGTGTTGTAAAATTTTCTGGGAGAGATTCTGAAAAGACTAACAGGGTCTGATGAGGTGCTTGTTCTTTTAAGTCAAAATAGATGATACCAGTATCCCAAGTCACGCCCAGATATTTTTCCTCTGCATAATCAGTGAAAGGCATTGTTTCTTCAAAATCGGGCAGAATAAACCGCCAAAACCCGTTAACACCTAATTCACCAATTTCTAATTCTGGAAACCATTGTTTTAGCTTGTCTGTCTCAGTCAGGTAGCGCCAAATCGTTTGAGGGCTGGCTGAAATTGCCCGTTCTGTACCAAAATAAATCGTCTGGTTTTCTAAGCGAAAGGTATCTTTCATTTTGTTTCTCTCCTTTATTTATTATTCATGAAGTTCTAAAGGTAGTCCATCTGGATCAAAAAAGAAGGTCATTTTTTCACCCGTAAAATCATCTACTCGTAGCGGTTCTGTTTCAATTCCTTGCTCATTTAAAAAAGCAATCACTTCTTCAATATGTTCAACTTTAAAAGCTAAATGACGTAATCCTAAAGCTTCAGGATAAGAGGGGCGAGCGGGAAATTGATCAGAAATAAAAATTTCCAATTCTTGGCTGCCTAATTTTAAATCTAATTTAATATCGTTTTTTTCGGGACGATGATTTTCGCGAAGAACTTCAAAGCCCAACTTTTCGACATAAAAATTTTTAGTTGCTTGATAATTTGAGGCATTGATTGCCACATGATGAATTTCTTTAAAAAACATTTTTCATACTCCTTTTCGTTTTTTCCCTCTGTAGTATAGCAATAAAGAAGCAGCTAAAAAAGCGTTCTGTTTGACTCTTTAAGAAAAGACAAGGGATTTGCAAAAAAATAAAATTATTTTTTTGAAAGAAAGCGCTTGCCAAAAAAAGAATAATCGAGTATGATGTATATACAACTTAATTGTATATACAAGTTTGAGAGGAGAATGTAAAATGGGTAAGTTTCAAAGCGATGCACAACAGTTGTTGAAAGCAGTAGGAGGCAAAGAAAATATTTCAGCTGTTTCTCATTGTGCAACTCGAATGCGTTTTGTATTAAAAGATCCAAAAAAAGCGGATGTACCTGTGATTGAAGATATTCCTTCTGTAAAAGGAACCTTTACAAATGCTGGACAGTTTCAAGTAATTATTGGGAATGAAGTCCCACAATTTTATAATGATTTTTCTGCAATTTCCGGTTTAGAAGGGGTTTCAAAAGAAGAAGGGAAAGCAGCTGCCAAAAGTAATTTGAGTCCTGTTCAACGAGTTGTTTCTGTTTTAGCTGAGATTTTTACACCATTGATTCCTGCACTTGTTATCGGGGGATTGATTTTAGGGTTCCGCAATATTTTGGAAGGGGTTCCATTTGGCTTTCTTGATGGTCAAACAATCGTGGAAGTTTCTCAATTTTGGAATGGAGTCAATTCATTCTTATGGTTAATCGGCGAAGCAATTTTCCACTTCTTGCCAGTTGGGATTACGTGGAGTATTACGAAGAAAATGGGAACCACACAAATCTTGGGGATTGTCCTAGGGATTACATTAGTCTCACCACAACTTCTGAATGCTTATTCAGTTGCGACGACTAAAGCAGCAGAAATTCCTTTCTGGGATTTTGGATTTGCTCAAGTTAACATGATTGGTTATCAAGCGCAAGTTATCCCAGCTATGTTAGCCGGCTTCTTGCTTGCCTATCTTGAAATTTTCTTTAGAAAAGTGATTCCTCAAGCAATTTCAATGATTTTTGTCCCATTGTTTGCTTTAGTACCGACAGTATTGGCTGCACATGTCATTTTAGGACCAATCGGTTGGACGATTGGTAGTTGGGTTTCTGATATTGTGAATGCAGGATTAACGTCAACATTTAATTGGTTATTTGGCGCCGTCTTTGGCTTTATGTACGCACCATTAGTTATCACTGGGTTGCATCATATGAGTAATGCTATTGATTTACAGTTGATTGCTGACTTTCAGTCAACCAACTTATGGCCAATGATTGCTTTATCAAATATTGCACAAGGTTCAGCAGTTTTAGCGGTTATCTTTATGCATCGTGGAAACAAAAAAGAAGAACAAGTTTCGATTCCAGCAATGATTTCTTGTTACCTAGGTGTGACTGAACCAGCGATGTTTGGGATCAACTTAAAATATGTTTATCCATTTGTTGCGGGCATGATTGGTTCAGCAATGGCCGGAATGTTTGCCACTTTAATGGGCGTTCGTGCGACAAGTATCGGCGTCGGTGGCTTGCCAGGAATTTTATCTATTGTGCCACAATATTACTTGCCGTTTTTAGGCGCAATGGTGATTGCCATTATCGTACCAATGGGCTTAACTTATATTTTCAGAAAGAAAGGCATCTTTAATAAAGTCGATCCAGTTGATGAAGCAACAGGGATGTTATACAGCGAAGAAGGGTAATCGCTTTTTGAAGTTAAGAAGAATTCGTAGACATTTGTCTACGAATTCTTCTTCTTTTTATAGAAACTATTGGCTTTTTTCTCTCTTTCAGTTAGACTAAAAAGGTTGAGAAAAGGAGAGCGTAAAAATGGATATTTATTTAAAAAAAGCAATTTTACACATTATTGATCGAGAAACTGGGACGCCGGTTTTTTCTGAAAAGGAACTAGATTTAACGACTGAGTATATTCGAACGTATTTAACTGCAAAAATTTCAAAACTTTCGACTGCACAAACAAAGACTGGAACATTGGCGGAAAATAGTTCCTTTGTTGACACGTTACGTGGGATTCCTAGTGATTTTGTAAAGAAAAGCCAAGAAGTTACCCAACATTGGTATGATGTTTATTCAGGAAGCGAAGATGCGCCTAGTGCTGATATTTTGTTCATTTTATATGAATTAGATACGGTGTTACATGTCGCAATGATTAAATTAAACTATAAAGAAAGTTACACGCATTACGTCGACTATGAAGAAGAATCCGTTTATAACAAACTGATTATCAATCGAGCAATTTTGTCTTCAAAATCACAAAAACCAGATGAAGGAATTACAGTTGACTTAGATACATTAGCGTTTGAATTACTAGAGAAAAGATATGAATTTTCAGGAGAAAAAATCTGGTATTTCTCTGAAAAAGTGATTGAGACGCAAGCGGCACCTTCCATGGAAGAAAATATCAAAGAAATTAAAAAAGCAGTCAAACGCATTGGAAAGAAATTTAACGAAGATGAGTTTGAACTAATGGCTTCTGTAAAAGAAGCGGTGTATGATAGCATTGAGGAAACGGGGACGATTGACAATGAGCAGATTGCTGAGCAAGTGTTTAAAGAAAATGTATCAGCTAAATTGGCTTACCAAGAAGAAGTGAATGAATCGAAGTTTGTCGACAAAACACCGCCAGTCAGAGAATCTCGCGAAATTTCTGAAAAGAAATTTGGCAAACAGAAGTTAAAAATGGATAACGGTATTGAATTAATTGTTCCGTTAGATGTTTACCGCAATGGCGATTTAATTGAATTTGTTAATAATCCAGATGGCACAGTGTCCATTATGCTAAAAAATATCGAAAAAATTAGTAATCAATTATAAAGAAAAAACCGTTGGTCGCTTGCCAACGGTTTTTTCTTTATTTTAATTTTTCTAAAGCTTTTTCAGGGACTTCTTTTTCTGTCACTTCATTCCAGCTGATCACGCCTTTACGGGGATTAACTTTCAATTTTAGATAGGCTTTCATACGCAAAGGTTGATCACGGGATTCGTTTAATTCCACGGTTTTTTCTTCACCGTTTTTATTAAACGCAGGTTGTTGATAGTAATAAATGGTCATTGCTTCACCAGAATTTGCTTTTTCATCTTTCTTTTCACCAGATGTTGTGATTTGTGTATAATAGGCTTCTCCACCGTAATAGTAATTATAAACGCCCCAGCTACCACCGGCTAAAATGACTATGGGAATTAATATTTTTAGTAATGTTTTCATTTTCCTCACCTCAAGGAATAGTATGCCTTTTTTTTAGGAAATTTGCCATATTTTTTTCCGTTAATTGAGTGACAATTTTGTTAGTTTCGGCACTTTCTTGAAAAATTCATCATTTTTTTAAACAAAAGACAACGTTTGTCGCTCCCTTTTTTTCACTATCATGCTACAATAAAGAAAAAAAGATGGAGGTAGAGGACAATGATGCCCTTTTATTTTGGAATCGATCCAACCTATATATTGGTAATTATCGGAATTGCGATTTCTGGTGCGGCCTCCGCATATGTTAACAGTACCTTTCGTAAATATGATCAAGTACGAAGCAGTAAACATGTTACAGGCACGCAGGCAGCACAATATATTTTACAAAAAGAACAAATTAATGATGTTGGAGTTCAGCAAATTGCGGGTGATTTAACCGACAATTATAATTCTGGAAACAAAATGTTGAGCTTATCCGAAGCCACTGCTCAATCGACATCGGTCGCGGCTATTGGCGTGGCGGCTCATGAATGCGGACATGCGGTACAAGATCATACGAACTATGTGCCTTTACGTCTTCGTGCAGCTATTGTTCCAGTTGCCAACATCGGTTCAACCATTTCCTTTCCACTAATTTTGCTTGGTGTTTTATTTAGTTGGAATCAAACATTAATCAACATTGGAATTTTGGCTTTTTCATTAGCCTTGATTTTTCAATTGGTGACTTTACCGGTGGAGTTTAATGCGTCTAGACGTGCATTAAGTATTCTTTCTGAAGGTGGGTTATTAACAGAAGAAGAAGTCCCAATGGCCAGAAAAGTTCTTTTTGCAGCTGCACTTACCTACGTAGCAGCGGCGCTTTCGACCTTTTTACAACTTTTACGTTTGGTTATTTTATTTGGTGGCAATAACCGACGAGACTAAGTGCTAGTAAAGGTCTTTCTATTACGCATAAAAGTAATAATATGTTATGATTAAAGTAGAAAATAACAGAGGAGCTGAAGGAAATGAAAGCATCAACAAAAATTGGTATCGGTTTAAGCATTGCTGCAGTTGCAAGTGTCTCTGTTGCAGTCATCGCTTCTGAAAAAATTATTAAGAAGGTATCTCATGTTTCCAATCGTTATAAAGTTAAAAAGTTTGTAGACGATAAATTTGATGGAAACCAAAAATTATTATCGATTGTCGATGATTTATCCGATGATGAATTAGATTCTGTTTTAAATGTTGTGGATCGTGTGAAAGATGGCGGTTCAAAATTAGCTGAATATGGAGAAAAAGTTAAAGACAATACAGATTCTTTAAAAGAACGCTTTTTCACATTTATTGAAGATGCAATGAAGTAAAAAAGATGGCCTAGGCCATCTTTTTTTTATAAAAATAATTCTTTTGTTTCAACATAATAGCCTCTGCCACCAACTAGAACTTGATCAATTGTCTTTTGGGATGTAGTGTTCAAACGCACTAAGACTTCTGAAGGAGCGTTTAAGGTATAACCTTGGGCAAAGGTGTAATTGGTTTTTTGTAAAATTTGGTGATGGTGCAGATAACAAGCTAACGCACCATTTGATGTACCAGTAGCGGCTTCTTCATCGATATCATAAAGGGGTGCAAAATTCCTACAAATGATATTTTCTTCAGACAAAGCAAAAAGATGCATCCCAATAACTCCATACTTTTGACTAAGTAACTTAATTTTTTCAAAGTTTGGTTGTAAATCCTGTAATAATTGCGCATTTTTAATGGGAACCAAAATATCTTTTAGGCCCGTTGACACAATCTGGATAGGAAAAGCAGTTGCCACTGCGTTTAAATCAAAGCAGCCGCTCAATTCTTCTAAAGTGAGCGTATCATAAAAAGTTGGGACAGTTTGTTCCATAAATAGTTGTTCACCGTTAGCCGTGATTGCGAGCAAACCGCTGTTCGTTTCGATTGTATATGCTGTTTGCAATAATTTATTTAAGTGCTTCATAATGGTGAAAGCGCCAATTGTCGCGTGGCCACATAAGTCGACTTCTTCTTTTGGTGTAAAATATTCAAGGCGGAAATCAGCAATCTTTGAGTCTGAAATAAAAGCAGTTTCTGCAAATCCTAGTTCTTTGGCGATGGCCATTTTTTGGGTTCTCGTTAAGGGCTGTGTCATAAAAACAACGCCTGCTTTGTTGCCACCTTCGTGGTTTTTACTAAATGCACTAGCGACATATGCGGTAATTTTCATTGGAACGCCTACTTTCTAATTGGGAATAAAAAACATACGAGTAAAAAATGGACGTACTACTTTCTTAATAACAAATAACAAAAGATTAAATCATCCATTTTTTTTAAAGATAAGCCAGTTTGTTCAAAAAACTTTTCCAACCGATAGTGTAAAGTATTTCGATGCATAAATAAATCTTTTGCAGTGGAGCTGATATTGCCTTGATTTTTCCATAAAGCGCTGATGATTGGCTGAATATCGGTGTCTTTATTTAATAAACGACGATAATACTCAACAAGTACATTTTGGCTCATGGCTTCCTTGGTAAAATAGTGGAGGGCAACATCAGTTAAACTAAAAACAGTCGTCCGACTAGAGGAATTAAGTTCTTCTGAAAAAATACGTTGTTCTTCATGGAAACAACGCCGGAGAATGTCTTCAGAGGAATAAAAATTGCCAACAAATACAGCACTAGTGCAATCAAAGTCTGTATCTAATGTTAAAAAGATCCCTTGAATTTCTTCTTGTTGAAAGGTATTTTTTGACTGTTCTTCAACTAAAATATACATATTATTACTTGGACTGAAACAATCAACTGTATCTGGAAACATCTTTGTTAAATTAAATTGCCATTCAGCTTGTAATTCTTTTGTGACATTCGTTTGAATTTGCAACATACGAAAGGTCCCTTCGGCAGGTAATTTTGCCTGTTGAAATAAGTAACTGAACCAAGGATGGTTACCAGTAATTGTTGGGTTTTCAGAAATCGGGAAAAGCGCTTCCAACAAATGCTGTTCTTTAATACTTAAGAAAGCTTTATTCACAATGAAAAATTGGTCGTCAACAGGAATTGAATAGGTGGCTTCGGAACCAATTGTTTTTGATAAATAGCCTTTGGGATAAAGCTGAGATAAATTTTCAATAATCATAGACACACCTCACTGATTTATTGTACCATGAAGCAAGACAGAAGTTTAGTGGGAAAAAGCCGAAAGGTGGAAATTAATTGGGAAAAAAAGAAACAACGTTAACACAAGAAGAAAAAGAATTTTTTATGCGAGAAGCCATTGCAGAAGCGAAAAAAGCAGAAGGTTTGGCTGAGGTGCCTATTGGAGCTGTAATTGTTCGGCAAGGGGAAATTATTGGCCGCGGGCATAATCTGAGAGAAGCACGGCAAGAAGCAACGGCGCATGCAGAAATGTATGCAATCCAAGAAGCGTGTCGCGGGATAGAAAATTGGCGTCTAGAAGAAACCCAATTATTTGTAACTTTAGAGCCTTGTCCAATGTGTAGTGGGGCGATGCTTTTAGCACGAATTCCAGAAGTTTATTATGGCGCAACTGATCCTAAAGCAGGCACTGCTGGCACATTGATGAATTTATTAGAAGATGAACGCTTCAATCATGTGGCCTATGTCGAAGCAGGCGTTTTAGAAGAAGAGTGTCGCTTATTGCTAGTTCAGTTCTTTAAAAAGTTACGGGCAAAGAAAAAAGAAGAGAAACTTTTAAAAAATCAAAAGAAAGACTAGTCAAAAGAATAAAAATACGTTATACTAGGTTTTGCCGAAAGGCTAGGACAATGGCGGGCTAGTGAATTGTGTCAGATCCGGAAGGAAGCAGCACTAAGCAAGTGCCGCCATGTGTCTGATTGAATAAGGAACGTATCAAGGCTGAGAAGCCTTTTTTATTTTATCTAAAATTAAAAAGACAGGAAAGTTGGTCGCTTCCCTGTCTTTTTTTGTGGATTCAAGATAACACAGCAGCTGCTAAGGCTTGTTGAATAGCAACAATATCTTTATCTTTTCTAAATTGAAGACTTACTGAAGGTAACTCAGCACTTGAAATCCATATCTTTAGTTCTGCATCTAGGTCGAAATGTCCACTAGTTTCAACAGAAAAGCGTGAAATAGATTTGTAGGGAATCGATTTATAATCAACTTTTTTACCTGTAATTCCTTGTTTATCGACTAAAATTAAGCGTTTATCTGTAAAGACAATTAAATCTCTTACTAAAGTGAAGGCCATATCTACTTTTTCGTTAGGGATTAAAACATCCCGTAATTCTTTTTCAGCTGTTTCATTGTTATTTTGTGTTGCATTCCCTAATAATCCATCAAATAATCCCATGTTAATTCTCCAATTCTACTTTTTTGAAAAAATTCTTTTATTTAAAAGTAAACTTATATCGTGTAAAAGAATCCGCTTTCAATTTAATTATAACGTTAAAGGTCCTTCGAATGCAATTGATTTTTTAGCATAAGAAAGTGAGGCCTAAATCGCTGCAACTTAGGCCTCACTTTCTAAATTTTAAAAGAACCTACTGAATAAAAGCAGTTTCTTCTTATTTCTTGGAGCTAAAAACTTTGGTTTCAACATTTGGTAGACTATGCCCAATCGCCATTTCTAAAAACTGGAACAATCGTCCCGTCTTCCTTAATGCCGTCAATATTCATTTTGTCAGATCCTACCATAAAGTCCACATGTGTTTGGCTACGATTTAAACCAGCTTCAGCTAATTCTTCTTCGCTCATCTCCGTGCCGCCTTGTAAGTTGAAGGCATAGGCTGAACCAAAGGCTAAATGATTAGAGGCATTTTCATCAAACAATGTATTATAAAAAATCAAACCGGATTGTGAAATTGGTGAAGGGTCTGGTACTAAAGCAACTTCTCCTAAGTGTTTGGCACCTTCATCAATAGCTAAGAGATTTTTCAATGCTTCTTCGCCTTGTTCAGCTGAGAAGTCAACAACTTTTCCATCTTTAAATGTAAATTTCATTCCCGAAATGATTGTGCCAGCATAACTTAGTGGTTTTGTACTAGAAACATAACCATCAACGCGGCGACTATCTGGGGCGGTGAAAACTTCTTCTGTTGGCATATTAGCCATGAATTCTTCCCCACGAGCGTTATAACTACCAGCGCCTTCCCATAAATGGTTTTTAGGCAAACCAATCGTTAAATCTGTCCCAGGAGCTGTGTAGTGTAAAGCAGTAAATTGTTGTTCGTTTAATTCAGCCGCTTTTTCTTGTAATTTTTTATCATGGATATCCCAAGCAATGACTGGGTTTTCTTCATAAATTCGTGTTGTTTTGAAAATTTCATTCCAAAGTGCATCAACTTGTTCTTCACTTGTTGCTAATTCTGGAAAGACTTTAGCTGCCCAGCCTTCACTAGCAGCAGCTACAACAGTCCAACTTACTTTGTTGGCTTGCGTTGCTTTTCGTAGGTTGACCAATGCTTTCCCATTAGCCGCTTGGAAAGCTGCTACACGTTGTGCATCCACGCCAGCTAATGCATCAGGATTAGAAGAAACCACGCTAATTCGGCTTGCGCCTTTGGCAATCCAATCATCGGTTTGATCAATTTTATATTGAGGAACATTTTCAATACGATCAGTTGCAGCATGAGCTAAAAATTCACGTTGAATGGTTTCGTCGCTCCATTGAACAATTACTTCGGCCGCGCCTAAGCGATAAGCTTCTTCCGTAATTAAGCGGGCAAGGGGGGCTTGATCGACACTGATTTGTAAAACAACCGTATGATTGTCCTGAACATTGACACCCGTTTCAGCAATTAAACGTGCATATTTCTTTAGATTTTCATTAAAATTCTCTAAGGTCATTCGTGATTCCTCCTTCATTTTCATGGGTAATGACTGCTCATATCATAACACGGAAGAGCAGGGAACTCAACGAAATAAAGCCTTTATCAACTGTTATTTTAAGTTGGGGTAAAAGTTGTCGTGCTCCCGCTCAGTGAACTTTTGTACAAAGAGTTGTTCTAATTTTGCATAATAGAAAAATCGTGTTACAATAACCATAAGCATTTATTTGGAAGCGTTGTATATGAATGAATAAAGGGGATAGGGAATTATGGCAAGAAAAAAAACCATTACGAAAGAGCAGATTTTAACAGCTGCCTATGAAGTAGTCGCCACTGAAGGATTTTCGAAGTTCACTGCACGTAATATTGCTAATAAAATGAAATGTTCCACCCAACCGATTTATTTGGAATTTAAAAACATGGATGATTTACGCGATGCTTTATTCCAAAAAATTCATAAATACTTAGCGAAAGAAGTCTTTCCAGTAAAACATACTGGGAATACAATTGTTGATTTGGCTTTAAACTATATTCATTTTGCGACAAGTGAAAGTAAGTTATACCGTGCGCTTTATTTAGAAGAATATGGTGGCGGCAAAAAAATGCAAGAATTCTCTTATCACTATTTTACTGAAGCGGTAAAAGCTGATCCTGAGTATGCTAATTTAAACGATGTTCAAATTGACTCTTTACACATGGGAACATGGGTGGTCGCTACTGGTGTGGCTGCATTGATGACTTCTGGAATTATCCATCCTTCAGAAGAACAAATCATTCATTTAATGAAAGATAGTATTGAAGCAATTCTTGAACGAGATGAACCAATTGATATTGACCTATAAAAATTAAAAAAAGTGTAACCTCATGCTGATAACTTCTGTGAGGTTACAGCAAAAGACTGTTTCTTAAAAGAACGGTCTTTTTTTGTTAAGTGTATTAATGGTAGATTATTCGCAACCATGCTACAGTAAAGAAGAGAAATAGAAAGGGGCAAAAAACATGAACCGAGTGAAAGATAAGCGTTTATGGCTAAGTATTGTAGGAATTACCGGACTAGGGCTCTTGTCGGGCTTATTTTCAGTAAATGCGAGAGAATATTATCAAGCGTTGAGATTACCAAGTTTTGCTCCGCCAGGCTGGTTATTTGGACCAGTGTGGTTGGTGTTGTATATTTTTATGGGCATTACTTTTTATTTCATCTTAGTTCATCCAAATAAACAACAGAAAAAACGGATGATTACGCTATTTATTTTACAATTTATTGCAAACTTTTTCTGGACATTTTTCTTTTTTTCTTTACAAAATAATTTATTATCTGTGATTGATATCTCATTGTTATGGCTATTATTAATAGTTCAACAGTGGGACTACTTGCGTTATAAATTAATAACGCGTGGCTGGTTGATGATTCCTTATATTCTTTGGGTTACTTTTGCGGCAGCTTTAAATTACAGTATTTTATTTTTAAATTAGGAATATCAAAACACCAGAGAAAAATGGCTAGTTCCCATTTTTCTCTGGTGTTTTTTTATTTATTTCAACGTAGTTATTCTGCGGCAGTTGCTAATTTTTTCGCAAATTCTTCTAAACGTTGGATGTCGTCTTCTTCAGCGGCTAAATCAACTTTAACGCTGTCGGCGCCTTTTTTTGCCCCAATTTGAGTAAAGACTGCTTCGAAGTCGTCCACCGATTTACAAAAATCATCATAAAACGTGTCTCCTGAACCACAAACGCCGAAGATTTTTCCTGATAAATCAATCTCTTGTAAGTCTTCATAAAAGTCGACAATTTCATCAGGTAAATCGCCATCGCCATACGTATATGTAGCTACTACACAGATATCGGCCTCTTCAAAATCAGCGGCATCGACTTGCGTACACTCATCAATTTCGACCTCTAATTCTAAATCTTCAAATGCTTCTGCAACAATGTCGGCAATTTCTTCTGTATTCCCAGTCATGCTTGCATACACAATTTTAGCTAACGTCATAAACTTTCTTCCCCCTCATACAATTCTGTCACTTATTATAGCAGATGCGCATTTCTTATAAAAGACTAGCGAGTGCTTTTATTAAGGGACTTTTTGAAAATTGGTGTTTGAACAATCTTTTTTGCAAAAAATGTGATAAAATAATTTGAATGAAACAAGTTTAGGAGAGATAGTATGATTACATTAAAATCACCACGAGAAATTGAAATGATGGATGAATCAGGGGAATTATTAGCGGATGTTCACCGTCATTTACGGACGTTTATTAAACCTGGCATTACAAGCTGGGATATTGAAGTATTTGTGAGAGACTTTATTGAAAGTCATGGTGGCGTGGCGGCTCAAATTGGCTATGAAGGTTACAAATATGCTACTTGTTGTAGTATCAACGATGAAATTTGCCACGGATTTCCTCGTAAAAAAGTATTAAAAGATGGCGACCTAATCAAAGTAGATATGTGTGTCGACTTAAAGGGCGCAATCTCTGATTCATGCTGGTCTTATGTCGTGGGTGAATCAACACCTGAAATTGATCGCTTGATGGAAGTAACCAAAAAAGCGCTATATCTTGGGATTGAACAAGCACAAGTAGGAAATAGAATTGGCGACATTGGTCATGCAATTCAAACGTATGTAGAAGGAGAAGGCTACGGGGTAGTTCGCGACTTTGTAGGTCATGGCATTGGCCCGACTATCCATGAAAGTCCAATGATCCCTCACTATGGTGAAGCAGGTAAAGGACTACGTTTAAAAGAGGGAATGGTTATTACCATTGAGCCGATGGTTAACACAGGAACTTGGCGCATGAAAATGGACCCAAATGGTTGGACTGCTTATACTGAAGATGGCGGTCTAAGTTGTCAATATGAACATTCATTAGCGATTACGAAAGAAGGTCCAAGAATCTTAACGTCACAAGGCGAAGAATTGACTTATTAATAAGGAGAGTGTGTGATGAAGTTTCTCGACAACATCAAAAAGAATCAATCTTTGATGCGTTTTATTGAGACAACGCAAAGTCACATGGTCACAGCCGAAATAGGCAACAGCTCAGTGGTTGTTGCCTATTATTTATTACTCTCGCTGTTTCCATTACTGATTGCGGTAGGTAATGTCTTACCTTATTTAAGAATCGACCCTAATTCTGTGTTGCCTTATATTGCAGAGGCGATTCCGAAAGATGTTTATAAGAACTTAGAACCAGCGATTCGTTCACTACTGACTCAACGTTCAGGCGGGTTGCTTTCTGTTTCCGCTTTAGCAGCATTTTGGAGTGCCAGTCAAAGTATTAATGCACTACAAAACGCGATGAATAAAGCTTTTGGTGTCGAACAAAGGAAAAATTTTATTCTCGTAAGAGTGGTCTCATTTTTAGTTATTTTGTTATTTATGGTAGCGATTGTTGGTGTAGTAGTAATTTTAGGTCTGGGTCAGTACATTATTGAATTACTGCAACCAATTTTCCATTACTCAACGTCTGTGATCGATACTTTCCAAGCGTTAAAATGGCCGTTAACGACCGTTGTTTTATTAGTGATTATGTGTTTGATTTATGCGGTCGTTCCTAATCGGAAATTATCGTTACGTTCTATTTTACCAGGGGCTATTTTTTCGACAGTCGGTTGGATGCTATTATCACAAATTTTTGGTTTGTACGTAAAATATTTTAGTTCTAGAATCGCAAGTTATCAAATCATTGGGAGTTTTATCATCTTGATGTTATGGTTGAATTTTGCTGCCACGATTATTATTTTAGGAGCAATTGTCAACGCTGTCGTCGATGAATACTTATCTGGAGATAAAGAAAAAAAACAACCAAGTTTTGAACAACGCTTGTTTAGATGGTTTAAAAAGAAAAAATAAATGGATTTCTTTAAAAAAGTCTAAACCGTTGCCAGAACACATGTTTCAGCTTGTAAATGCTTCAGTTTACGGTATAATATACCCTGAACGAGAAGAAAGTGGGTTCGACTATGTCACTATTTATTTATGAAGTTTTGATACGTTTATTTATGACATTTATCTTATCTTTGCTATTAACACCACTTGTTAAGCTTCTAGCGTTTCGGATTGGCGCCTATGATGCACCAGGAGAGCGACGAATCAATACCAAAAATATGCCTACAGCAGGAGGACTTGCAATCTACATTGCTTTTGCTAGTTCATGTTTATTGATTTTTCGTTCGATTATCCCACAAGATTATATTTGGCCGATTATTTTGGCTGGTGGAATGGTTGTTTTGACAGGCCTCATTGATGATATTAAAGAGATTACTCCAATGAAAAAAACAATCGGTATTTTGTTAGCAGCATTAGTTATTTATTTTGTTGCTGGAATTCGGATAGATTTTGTGACGTTGCCAGTTGTTGGAATGATTGATTTGCGCTGGTTTAGTTTACCACTAACTTTATTGTGGATTTTAGCGATTACGAATGCAGTAAATTTAATTGATGGTTTGGATGGTTTAGCATCAGGCGTATCCATTATTGGATTAACCACGATTGGTATTACA
Source organism: Enterococcus sp. AZ011 (assembly GCF_050548355.1). NCBI lineage: Bacteria > Bacillati > Bacillota > Bacilli > Lactobacillales > Enterococcaceae > Enterococcus > Enterococcus sp. AZ011. Next base: position 1,855,030 of record NZ_CP172959.1, on the reverse strand, counting down.
GGGTATTTTTTCCTACATGCTAAAACGGTCTATATTCCAATTGTTATTTTTATTTTAGTTGCGAGCATTGCGGGATTTTTCCCATACAATTTTTATCCGGCTAAAATATTTCTAGGAGATACCGGGGCGTTATTCCTCGGGTTTATGATTGCAGTAATGTCGTTACAGGGCTTGAAAAATGCTACGTTTATTACGGTAATTACGCCAATGGTGATTTTAGGTGTGCCAATTACGGATACGGTTTATGCAATTATTCGACGGCTATTGAACAAGAAGCCCATTTCCTCAGCAGATAAAATGCATTTGCATCACCGCTTGTTATCCTTAGGTTTTACCCATAAAGGGGCGGTCATGACTATTTATGCATTAGCGTTAGTTTTTTCCTTTGTCTCTTTATTGTTCAGCTATTCAAGTACAGTAGCATCAATTTTATTAATTGTCTTTTGTTTAATTGGCTTAGAACTATTCATTGAACTAATCGGTCTAGTTGGCGAAGGACATCAACCGTTGATGTATTTGTTACGGATTTTAGGGAATCGTGAATATCGTCAGGAGCAAATGAAAAAGCGACTTGGCAAGCATTCTAAGAGAAAGTAAAGAAATCTTTAGGTTGCTTTGCGAGAGCGTAAACCTATGATATAATTCCATTAAACTTAAAAAAGTATATGTGTGAAACATATGCTTTTTTTTTAAGACGATGTTTCAGTAGTAAGGAGAAATGAGCATGCAAGAAATGGTAACAATCTCGATTGTCACTTATAATAGTCGTTACATTTTTAATGTACTAGACCAATTAAAAGCCGAACTAGGTACTGATAGTATTTATGATATTCATATCTATGACAATCATTCTGAAACAGCGTATCTTGAAAAATTAACAACATATGAACCATTTATTACTATCCATCGAGCTGAAGAAAATCAAGGGTTTGGTCATGGTCATAATCAAGTGTTATTCAATGCTTCGACAAAGTATGCAATTATTTTTAATCCCGATGTTTTGGTTACTAAAGACGTGCTTGATCGTCTATTAGACCGTATCAAAATAGATAAGAACATTGCAGTCGTTAGCCCTAAAGTGTTAAATGAAGATGGCACGACGCAATATTTAGTTCGTCAAAAATTAGATGTTTTCGATTATATGTTACGTTTTATTCCCTTTCAATTTGTAAAGAAAATTTTTGATAAACGTTTGAGCATTTATGAATGTCGCGATTTGTCGGATACAGAAACAACGGATATTAAAATGGGCTCAGGTTGTTTTATGTTGATTGATCGTGAAAAATTCGTTGAAATTGGTGGGTTCGATGAACGTTTCTTCATGTACTTTGAAGACAACGATTTATGTTTACGCTTTGGCAAAGCAGGCTATCGGATTCTCTATACGCCTTTTGAAACGGTTGTTCACATGTATGAAAAGGGCGCCCATAAAAGTCGTAAATTGTTTAAAATCTTTATGCAATCAATGGGGAAATTTTTTAACAAATGGGGCTGGAGGTTCTTTTAATGAGTCAAAGATTAGCGGTAGTCATCGTCTTATATCAAATGAAAATGGCTGATACGCCGAATTATTTGTTATTAAAAGAAGTGGTAGATCACCCCGAATTGCACTTATTTATTTATGACAACAGCCCACTTCCTCAAGAAGATGCATTATTTTTACAACAAAATGTTACTTATCGACATAATCCTGATAATCCAGGACTAGCGACCGCTTATAATGAAGCGATTGCTTTTAGTCAAGCGAATCAATGTGAATTATTGTTGCTCCTTGACCAAGACACAGAAGTGCCAGCCTCTTATTTTGATACGTTGATCATCATGCCGTTAGATCCGACTGTGGCAGTCTATGTTCCAATTGTAGAAGCAAATGGACAACAAATTTCGCCAGTATATAGTGATCAATATGTTGGACTTAAAGGAGCAAAGCCAACAGCAGGGATAGCCAACCAACCGTTGATGGCTATCAATTCTGGTACAGTCATTACGGCAGAAACACTGCGCTGGTTGGAAGGATTTTCGGAAGAATTTCCTTTGGACTATTTAGATCATTGGTTCTTTTATCAATTGAATCAAGCCAATAAAAAGATTGAAGTCTTACCAATCCACCTAAAACAAGAATTGTCTGTTTTAGATTATCGTACAATGAGTCCTCAACGTTATCGCTCTATTATTGAAGCAGAAACGTTATTTTATCGTCGATATGATCAAGAAAAGTTTTCCCATCATCGACGCCATTTATTTTTACGCAGTAGTAAGCAATTTTTAACTGTCAAAAATCGCCAAATTTGGCGGCAAACATTGGCAGAATTTCTCAAGTTAATGAAAGGATAATCTATGATCTCAGTTTGTATTGCGACATATAATGGAGAAAAATATCTCGCGGAACAATTAGATAGTATTCTTTTACAAGTCAGTGAAGAAGATGAACTAATTATTTCAGATGATGGTTCTACTGATCATACGTTGGAAATTTTGAGAACGTATGCAGCGAATTATCCCCAAATTCAATTGTTACAAGGTCCAGGACAAGGAGTGATTGCTAATTTTGCATTTGCGCTTACGCATACGAAAGGCGAAGTGATATTTTTAGCAGATCAAGATGACGTTTGGTTGCCAAATAAAGTAACGACAGTGACAGAATATTTTGAAACGCACCCTGACATCCAAGTGGTTATTAGTGACTTGAAAATTGTTGATGCGGATTTACAAGTTACCAATCCCTCTTATTTTAAGTTTCGAAAAATCAAACCAGGGTTTTGGCGAAATGCGATAAAAAGTGGCTATATTGGGGCAGGTATGGCCTTTCGTCAAGAGATGAAAAACGTCATTTTACCCATTCCGCCAGAAGTTCCTATGCATGATATGTGGATTGGCTTATTAGCTGCACGGAAAAAGCAAACGGGTTTCATTAAAGAACCATTAGTGCTTTACCGAAGACATGGAGCGAATGTCAGCCCTATTATTACCAAAACAAGTTTCCAACAAAAATTAAATTGGCGTGTGAATTTATTAAAAGCTTTACATCAGCGTTTAAAGGAACAACGCTAAACTTTTACAGATTTGTAAAATTTACGTAAAAAACATGACAAACCCTATGCTTAATGCGATAATAGGGAAGGATATTTGGTTTTATAGAAACTAAAAATAGAAGTATTTAAGGAGATTGTTCATGAAAGGAATTATTTTAGCAGGCGGAAGCGGGACACGCTTATATCCGCTAACAAAAGCAACATCAAAACAATTAATGCCAATTTACGACAAACCAATGATTTATTACCCAATGTCAACGTTAATGTTGGCGGGAATTAATGAAATTTTGATTATCTCTACACCAGAAGATACACCACGTTTTGAAAGCTTATTCGGCGATGGCCATGATTTAGGCATTCATATCGAATACGCGGTACAAGAAAGCCCAGATGGTTTGGCGCAAGCATTTATTATTGGTGAAGAATTTATTGGTGATGATAGTGTCTGCTTAGTTTTAGGGGACAATATTTATTATGGTGGCGGCTTATCAAAAATGTTGCAACGAGCAGCTTCTAAAGAGTCAGGGGCAACAGTCTTTGGCTACCATGTAAATGATCCAGAACGTTTCGGCGTGGTAGAATTTGATGAAGAGATGCGGGCGCTTTCTATTGAAGAAAAACCAGCACAACCGAAGTCAAATTACGCAGTGACAGGTTTGTATTTTTACGACAATGAAGTGGTTGAAATTGCGAAAGGGATCAAACCGTCAGAACGTGGGGAATTAGAAATAACAGACGTTAATAAAGTCTACCTTGAAAAAAATAAACTTTCTGTTGAGGTAATGGGCCGTGGCTTTGCTTGGTTAGATACAGGCACACACGAATCCTTATTAGAAGCGTCAACATTTATTGAAACAATTGAAAAACGTCAAAATTTAAAAGTCGCTTGTTTGGAAGAAATTGCTTATCGAATGGGCTATATTACAAAAGAACAATTGGTAGAATTGGCACAACCATTGAAGAAAAATGGCTACGGCCAATACTTGCTACGTTTAGCAGCAGAATAGGAGCGAAGAAACGTGAAAGTTATTGATACAAAATTACAAGATGTCAAAATTATCGAAATGGATGTTTTCGGTGATCATCGTGGCTTTTTTACAGAAAGTTATTCCAAAGCTAAATTTGCAGAACATGGATTAGACTTTGATTTTGTCCAAGATAATCATTCATTATCAACAGAAGCAGGTGTCTTGCGTGGATTGCATTTTCAAAAAGGCGAAGCTGCGCAAACAAAACTAATTCGCGTTGTAACAGGTGCGGTATTAGATGTGATTGTTGATATTCGTAAAGGGAGTCCAACCTATGGCCAATGGGAAGGCTACATTTTATCAGAACATAATCACCGTCAGCTTTTAGTACCAAAAGGTTTTGCTCATGGTTTTGTCACTTTGACACCGAACGTGAACTTTATGTACAAATGTGACAATTACTACAATGCGGCAGCAGACGGCGGTATTGCTTTTAACGATCCAGCGTTAGCTATTGATTGGCCAATTGCGCCAGAAAAAGCGATTACGTCAGAAAAGGATCAAAAACATCCAACCTTAAAAGAATTTGAAGCGGAAAATCCGTTTATCTATGGCGAAATTTAAGAAAAAAGTAGGAGAGTTTCAATTATGAAAAAAATCATCGTAACAGGTGGAGCTGGTTTTATCGGCTCAAATTTTGTTCATTATGTTGTAAAGAATCATCCAGAAGTTCATGTAACTGTATTAGATAAATTAACGTATGCAGGAAATGAAAAAAATCTTGAAGGTCTACCAAGTGATCGCGTGGAATTAGTCGTAGGAGATATCGCTGATGCTGAATTAGTTAATCGTTTAGTTGCTGAAACAGATGCGGTCGTTCACTATGCTGCTGAATCGCATAACGACAACTCATTAAACGACCCATTCCCATTTGTACAAACCAATCTGATTGGGACGTACACATTGATCGAAGCTTGCCGTAAAAACAATGTTCGTTACCACCATGTATCGACTGATGAAGTTTATGGCGATTTACCTTTAAGAGAAGATTTACCAGGACATGGAGAAGGCGAAGGGGAAAAATTCACTGCCGAAACGCCTTACAATCCTTCAAGTCCTTATTCTTCAACAAAAGCAGGATCTGACTTGTTAGTCAAAGCGTGGGTTCGTTCTTTCAACTTACAAGCAACAATTTCAAACTGTTCAAATAACTATGGGCCATATCAACATATTGAAAAATTTATTCCTCGTCAAATTACCAATGTCTTAAGTGGCATTACACCAAAACTTTATGGTGCTGGTAAAAATGTTCGTGACTGGATTCATACAAACGACCATTCTTCGGCTGTTTGGGCAATTTTAACAAAAGGGCAAATTGGCGAAACATATTTAATCGGAGCCGATGGTGAAGAAGACAATAAAACAGTGATGGAATTAATTTTAGAATTAATGGGACAACCTGTTGATGCCTATGAGCATGTCAACGATCGTGCAGGACATGACTTACGTTATGCGATTGATTCAACCAGATTACGCGAAGAATTAGGTTGGGAACCAGAATTCACGAATTTCCGTGAAGGCTTGGCAGAAACAATCAAGTGGTATACAGAAAATGAAGACTGGTGGCGTGCAGATAAAGAAGCTGTTGAAGCAAAATATGCACAAAATGGTCAGTAATTTTTTCTGACATGTGAGATAACAGTCGAAAGGCGATGGCAAAGTACAAAAGCTACTTTGCCCTGCCTTTTTTTCAAGAAGGAGCGAAAAAAATGATTTTAATTACTGGTGGAAATGGCCAATTGGGCACAGAATTACGTCACCTATTAGACGAACAAGGAATTGAGTATGTTTCAACGGATTCCAAAGAATTAGATATTACTGATGCGGATAGTACGTTGGCAAAAGTGAAAGAAATTCAACCAAGCGTCATTTATCATTGTGCTGCTTATACAGCTGTTGATAAAGCAGAAGACGAAGGCAAGGAATTAGATGAAAAAGTGAATGTAGATGGCACACGTCATGTTGCAGAAGCTGCTAAAGCAGTGGGGGCGACACTTGTTTACGTAAGTACAGATTATATTTTTGATGGAACTAAAAAAGAAGGCGTCTATGCGATTGATGATCAACCGAATCCTTTAAATGAGTATGGTCGGACGAAGTTATTAGGTGAACAAGCGGTCCAAGAAATCCTGGACGACTATTATATTATTCGAACATCATGGGTATTTGGTCAATACGGTCATAACTTTGTCTTTACCATGCAAAAATTAGCGGAAACAAGAGACCAACTAACGGTAGTGGACGATCAGTTTGGCCGCCCGACTTGGACAAGAACGTTAGCCGAATTTATGGCATTTGTTATTGCAGAAAAAGCGCCATTTGGTGTTTATCATTTGTCTAATGAAAACAGCTGTAGCTGGTATCAGTTTGCTAAAGAAATTTTAAAAGATACTGAAGTGGAAGTATTGCCAGTGGATTCAACTCAATTTCCACAAAAGGCGCAAAGACCACAATATTCTGTCATGGATTTAAGTAAAACAGAAGCGTTAGGCTTTAAAATTCCTACTTGGCAAGAAGCCTTAGCACAAATGTTAGAAAATGTTCAACAATAAATTGTTTTGTGTAAGTGAGGGGTTTTGTTAGAGAAAAAGTGGAAAGGTGTTTCTCTTTATGAAGGTACTTTTGATCATTCCTGCTTACAATGAGGAAGAAAACATTTTGCGGACGATTGCTTCCATTGAAACATTTAAACAGGAAGTTACGCATTTTCAACATGAATTGGATTATGTGGTAATTAATGATGGCTCGACAGATGGAACCAAACAAATTTTAGAAGTCAACCAAATTAATGCCATTCATTTAGTGTTGAATTTAGGTATTGGCGGGGCGGTACAGACCGGCTATAAATATGCCTTAGAAAATGAGTATGATGTGGCGGTTCAGTTTGATGGTGATGGTCAACATGATATCAATAGTTTACCTATTTTACTGGAACCATTAGCAGAGGGTAAATGTGATTTTTCGATTGGCTCTCGTTTCATTCCTGGAAACGAAGCGGCTTTTCAAAGTACGAAAATGCGCCGTTTTGGTATTCGTTTGTTATCCTTTTGTATTCGAATGGCTTCTGGTAAAACAATTTATGATGTGACTTCTGGTTATCGAGCGGGAAATCGGAAAGTGATTGCTTTTTTTGCAAAGCGTTATCCGACAAATTATCCTGAGCCAGAATCGATTGTTCACTTAATTAAAAAACGTTTTGTGATTGTTGAAAGACCTGTCAATATGATGGAACGGCTTGGTGGTGTTTCTTCGATTCGTGCCTTGGCTTCTGTGAAGTATATGCTAGAAGTCGGCTCAGCAATTCTGATTGCTGCCTTTATGAAGGAGGGAGATTAATGCTACCAACCGTGTTATGGCTAGCTTTATTTTTATTTGCAATTGGCTTTTTCTTATACATTATTCGAGGGATTAATAAAAATATTTTTCTCCTAAAAAATGCTTTGATTTGGTTATTAATCTCAATTGTCTTAATTATTTTTGCTATTTTCCCGCATGTGGCAGAATGGTTAGCAATGGTCTTTGGGTTTGAAACAACATCAAACTTCTTATTATCAGCTGCGGTGATTGTCCTTTTAATTATGGAAATTAAAAATTCTGTGTTGATTTCAAAACACGAAAATCGCATTAAAACATTATTGCAAGAATTATCTATCATGAAATCTGAAGAAAATAAAAAAGATCGCTAATGTGTAGTGACCCTTAAAAGTTGGACCTGAAAGTCTAATATTTAAGGGTCAGCTCGATGAATAGCGATCTTTTTTATTTAAGATTCATAATCACAATGCCGACAATAATAACCACAGCACCAATAAGGGCATTCGTTGTGATTGTCTCTTTTAGAATAAGATTTGAAGCAATTAAAATAGCGATGTTTGTACAGGCAACGCCTAAAGGAACAATGTAAGAAACATCAGAACGACTAATAATTAACATCCATAAAATAAAACTAATTAAATAACAAAATAAACCTAATAAAGATATAAGTGAGATATTCATTGAAAAGATTGTTTGTTGGAGTTGGATGTTCAAACTGCTAGAACCTAGTTTAAATAAGACCAGACCAGCAGAAGACAGAAATACGTAAATAATAAAAAGAACCATAATTTCCCTTCTCTCAAAAATAGTTTCCGTGCAAAAAAATGCAAGACCTCCATTATTGTAGCATAATCTCCTAAAAATTGGACAAGTTTTTTTAATATAGCGAAATCAGTTAAATTTTTCTTTATAAAAAGGGGTCTACTATTGAAAAGCTAGGCGTTTATCGATAAAATAGAAATGTTGTTTAAAATGGCATTTTTGTATCCAAAAATTTTAGATAAAAATAGTTTATTACGGAAGGAATAAGTATATGTTTAAAGAAACATTTTCAATTTTCAAGAATATTTTTCAGAACAAAAAATTGTTATTACAATTTTCATTTAATGATTTTAAGGCCAAGTATGCTGGTTCAGCACTAGGAATTGTCTGGGCGTTTTTAACGCCATTAGTAACTGTTTTGACGTATTGGTTTGTCTTTTCTGTAGGCCTTCGTTCTAGAGCTGGCGACAATATGCCATTCATTGTCTATTTAGTAACAGGGATGGTACCTTGGTTCTTCTTTTCAGATTCGTTATTATCAGCCACGAATGTGTTTCGTGAATATAGTTATTTAGTTAAAAAAGTCGTGTTTAATGTACAAATTTTACCAACATCTAAAATTTTATCGAACTTGTACACCCACTTGTTTTTCATTCTAATTGGTTTTGTAATTACTACAGCTAACGGTTATTACCCAAGTCTGTACAGTTTGCAATTAATTTACTACTTAGCTTGTTTATTAGTCTTTTTAACAGCAATTACGTGGATTACTGCTTCAACACAACCATTTTTACCTGATATTATGCAATTTATCAATATCATTATGCAAACAGTTATGTGGACATTACCAATTTTATGGCAACCAACTGGAATGATTGCGACAATCTTAAAAATCAATCCATTATATTATATTGTTCAAGGATACCGCGAATCTTATTTAGGCGGTGCATGGTTCTGGGAACATTGGCAATATAGCTTATATTTCTGGGGAGTTACTATTGTTTTACTATTAATTGGCTCAACCGTGTTTAGACGCTTAAAACCACATTTTTCAGATGTACTATAAGGAGAGAACGACATGTCAGAATATGCAATCGATATCCAACATATTACCAAAACATACAACATGTATAAAAAGCCGTCCGATCGGTTTAAAGAAGCGCTTAGTCCAACCAAAAAATCCTACCACGATTTGTTTTATGCGTTAGACGATGTCACGATGCAAATTAAAAAAGGCGAGATGATTGGTTTTGTCGGCGAAAATGGCTCTGGGAAATCAACCATGTTAAAAATTATTACAGGAGTATTAACGCCAACCTCCGGGTCCATGGTGATTAATGGGAAAATTTCAGCGTTGCTTGAATTAGGTTCAGGTTTTAACCCTGAATATTCAGGATATGAAAATATTTTCTTAAATGGAATGGTCCTAGGTTTTTCCCGAGAAGAGATGGAAGAGCGTGTCCAAGATGTCATTGATTTTGCTGACATCGGCGATCATTTGTATCAACCAGTTAAAACGTACTCTAGTGGTATGTTTGTCCGCTTGGCATTTGCGGTAGCCATTAACGTGGATCCCGATATTTTAATTGTCGATGAAGCGTTGGCAGTCGGGGATTTAGAGTTTCAATTAAAATGTATGGAAAAATTTACGGAAATTAAAAATTCTGGTAAAACAATTTTATTTGTTTCTCACGATGTAAACTCCATTCGTCGTTTTTGTGACAGAACTTTTTGGTTGCAACACGGGAAAGTCGTTGAATATGGAGATACGATGGACGTGACGACCAACTACGAAAACTTTTTGAAAAAGAAATCAATTAAAACGGTTGACCGCGAAGCAACCATGAAAGATGAAACCCCAACGCCAGATATTATTGAAGTGGATCATGCGGAACTTTTAAATGCGGATTATGAACCATTAGAAATGGTAACGCAAGATGAAAAAGTGATTGTAAAAATTGAATATACTGTCAAAAATGACCAAATTAAGAAGCCTGTTTGTGGGGTCGCTATTCGAACAGTGGACAACCATTATGTCTGTGGCTTAAATACGTTATTAGATGGCGTGCAAATTCCTTGGAAAAAAGGACGGAATGTTTTTTATTTAGAATATGAAAAAATGTCATTATTAACAGGTGAATATTATTTTGATATTGCTTTCTTTGAGGAACATGCAACAGTCCCATTAGTCTACAAAACAAAATACGTGACGATGTTTATTACCGGTCGTTATGCCGGAGAAGGAATTGTCATCTTAGATCATAAATGGAAGGATACGACAAAAGATGAAGTATGATTTTGAAATGGAAACAGACGAGAGTACCAGTGTTGGGAAAATCGTAGCACAAATCAAAGAAAATAGTGATGTCTTGGAATTTGGTCCAGGTAATGGGCGAATGACTAGCTATTTGATGGAAGAAAAAAAGTGCCGGGTCTCAATTGTTGAATTAGACAAAGAACTTTATGATCATGTCAGTCAATTTTCAACAGATGCCTTTTATGGCAATATTGATGAAAATGATTGGGTCGAATACTTTGCTGGTAAGACGTTTGATTATATCGTTTTTGCGGATGTGTTGGAACATTTAATGAATCCTCAAAGCGCCTTAGCAAAAGTTAAACCATTTTTAAAACCAGGCGGTCAAATTTTAATCACGTTCCCCAATTTGGCGCATAATTCGGTCTTAATTGATTTATTTAATAATCGTTTAACATGGAATGAAACTGGGCTGTTGGATGCTACGCATAAATCATTCTATTTACAAGAAGGATTTGAAAAAGTTTTTGCAGAAGTTGGTTTGTACATTGCCAAAGAAGATTTTACATTTAATCAAGTTGGCTACAACGAAATTCCTACGACGTATGAAGCGTTACCTGTAGAAGTACAAGCAGCTTTTAAAGCGCGTCCCTTTGGCGAAGTGTATCAGTACTTTTTTGCCTTGACTGCTGAACCAGTAGAACAGCCAGAGCGAGTGACACCAGTAAATTCATACAATGAAAAAAACGTTCATATTTTAATTAATTGCGGCGAAGAAAAAGAGACTGAGTTGGATCAACCAGTTGATTTACAAAAACCTGAAACAAAACAGTTCCAACTGAAGATACCAGAAGACGTCCAACTGATAAAATTATTCCCAAGTTTAACGGGGGCAATTGTCAAATTATCCATGACGATAGACGGGGAGACAGTCCCAGTCGCAGCCACGAATGCTTTTCTGGTACAAGAGAATGTCTATTATTTCTTAGATACGCAAGTCCCTGTAATCGAAGTAACCGATGCACAAATGGCAGGCAAAGACCTGACAGTAGCCATTGATTATTTCTTTGAAGGCAACTATTCAGAACGTGAAAATACCTTTATTCATGCACTGTTAGATGAAAGAAATCAATTTTTAGAAGAAATGAATAAACAGACGGAGACTGCCCCTATGCCTACTGGAAAATATAAACGAATCACGTTAACTAAATTTGATAAAATGATTAATTTAACCATCGACGATATTGCTCGCGATGTAGAAAATAACGTTTCTGTTATCAGAGGGTGGGCGTATGACAAACAAACAAATTATCCGCTAAGATTCAGCATTGCAGAAGCTAGTGAATCAGTCACTTATACGGTGGAAACAGAATATCGTCGGGATGTTATTGATATGTTTGAATTAGAAGGCGATCAAGATTATGGTTTTATCATTACGATTAAAGACCCAGAAGATTTACCAGCCTACACGCTAAACATTGACACCAAATCAGGCCAGAAGGTTCAATACGTGGTGGAACGTCCAAACATGGTTCAACCAGGCACGAAATTTGATCGAGCATGGCGTTCGATTCAGACACGTGGTTTCATGGGCTCAGTGAAGTGGTACTTTAAACGACAAGAAAAAGCAGAAGCCCCTGTTGACGTGGAGGCAGTTTTAGCGGAAATTAAAACGTTCCAATTCCAGCCTAAAATTTCTGTCGCTGTGCCTGTTTATAATGTCGAAGAAAAATGGCTTGCAGCATGTGTCTCTTCTTTACAAAATCAGTACTATGAAAATTGGGAGTTATGTTTAGCAGATGATGCATCGCCAAGCGAACATATTAAGCCCATGCTAGAAAAATATAAAGAACTAGATCAACGAATCAAAGTTATTTATCGCGAAGAAAACGGACATATTTCAGAAGCAACTAACTCAGCTTTGTCGATTGCTACTGGCGATTTTGTTGGTTTCATGGATAACGATGATGAATTAGCGCCACAAGCATTATATGAAGTGGTCAAAGCTTTAAATACAGACCCAACGATTGATTTTCTTTATACTGATGAAGATAAAATTACAGAAAATGGTCGTCGCTTCAACGCGTTTTACAAATCGGACTGGAATCCAGAACTGATTTTAAACCATAATTACATTACACACTTTGTTGTTGTGAAACGTGATTTATTAGAAAAAGTAGGCGGATTGAACTCAGCATATAACGGTGCTCAAGACTATGATTTCGTATTACGAGCAACGGAACAAGCAACGAAAATCAAGCATATTCCTGGTATGATGTATCATTGGCGTGCCATTGAATCATCGACTGCTCTAAACCCTGAAAGCAAAGGTTACGCCTATGTAGCTGGTCAAAAAGCGGTCCAAGCGGCAACGGAACGCCGTGGCTTAAAAGCACAAGTAGAGATTGCCGAATTTTATGGTTCCTATAAAATTAACTATCTTTATGATCATGTGCCGATGGTATCATTGATTATTACGAATGATACAGAGAATATGAGTAGCTACTTACGTCAATTATTAGAAAAAACTGCCCATACAAATTATGAAATTCTATTGCCTGCACGCTTCGAGAATCAAATAAATATCCAAAATGACCGTCTTCGTTATGTTTTAACAGAAACTCGTCATGGCATGATTCAAGCTGCTAAGGGAGAATATGTGGCTTTATTAAATGCTGGATTGGTACCAACGAAAAATGATTGGTTAAAAGAGTTAATGAACATTGGTCAACAAGAGACCTCTGGTTTAGTGACTGGCCGCGTAGTTGACGCACGCTATCGCGTGGAAACAGTGGGAGTATCAGTTGATACAGACAAAGGTCGATTACTTTATCCTGAAAAAGGCACCCCTGGTAAAAGCTTAGGTTACTATTACAGAATTGCTTTACCAAGAAATATTCAAGCAGCAACTGAAGACTGCTTACTATTCAACAAACAACTTTACCTAAATTTAGAAGGAATTAACGAAAACTTAGGTAAAGAGTGGATGGGTGTCGATTTATCGTTACAATTTGCTAGCGCTGGTAAACGAAATGTATATGTGTCCTATGCAATTTTGAAAGCAGACGAAAAAATGCAAAACCATGATAAAAAAGGATCTTATAAAGAACTTGCGGAAAAATGGACCGCGGAAGCTTTAGTTGATCCCTACCGAAATCCGAAACATCTATAAGGAGAATGCACATGAATGAAGACATTAAGGTGATCTTTGATAGTATCTATCGCGACAAAACAACAAATAATTTAACCATTACAGGTTGGGCGTTAGATACAATCACTAAAGAAAGCCCAACTTTCACAATTAATAATGAAAACCAAGTGTCCGCTTATAACATTCAGCGCGTTTTACGTGAAGATGTTAATCAAATTTATCAAACAGAGCCTGCGATTGAAGCTGGCTTTGTTGTTACACTTGAAGGAATTAAACAAAAAAAAGTACTCCCTTTTCATTTTCAATCATCAGCACATGTTATAACGGTGGATTTTCCCTTGAATAAAAAATATCCAGTGATTCCAGGGACAGAAGATAAAGTAACTCGTCTTTGGATAAAAGCCAAAAAAGGATTTAAGTATATGGCTAAAAATGGTATTTCTCATACCATTCAACGAGCGAAAATTGAGAAACTAAGAAATCAAGCTTCGTATCCTAACTGGTTAGCTAGAAATGAAGTACTAGACATAGAATCGATGACGCAAGAAATCGCAACATTTCATTATCAGCCTAAAATTTCCATTGCGATGCCAGTGTATAATGTTGAAGAAAAATGGCTTCGGTTGTGCATTGATTCTATTTTGAATCAAGTCTATACTAACTGGGAATTATGTATGGCCGATGACGCCTCAACAGATCCTAATGTCAAAAAGATTTTAACAGAGTACCAGCAATTGGATGAGCGAATTCGGGTCGTCTTTCGTGAACAAAATGGTCATATTTCCGAAGCAACCAACTCTGCTTTAGCGATTGCTACCGGAGAATTTGTCGCCTTACTAGACAACGATGATGAATTAGCAATCAACGCTTTTTATGAAGTGGTTAAAGTGCTTAATGAAAACCCAGAACTGGACTTAATTTATAGTGATGAAGATAAGATTGACATGGATGGAAATCGTTCTGATCCAGCCTTTAAACCAGATTGGTCACCTGATTTACTTTTAGGAACGAATTACATTTCGCATTTAGGCGTGTATCGTCGGAGTATTCTAGAAGAAATTGGCGGCTTTCGAAAAGGTTACGAAGGTTCTCAAGACTACGATTTAGTCTTAAGATTTACTGAAAAAACGACAAAAGAACGCATCACACATATTCCAAAAGTTCTTTACTATTGGCGGATGCTGCCAACCTCAACAGCAGTGGATCAGGGCTCAAAAGGTTATGCTTTTGAAGCGGGGCTAAGAGCCGTGCAAGATGCGCTCGTTCGTCGAGGAATTAATGGTCATGCAACGCATGGGGCGGCGAATGGCTTATACGATGTTTATTATGACATTGAATCTGAAAAGTTAGTCTCAATTATTATTCCAACTAAAAATGGCTATAAAGACGTACAACGTTGTGTTTCATCGATTATTGAAAAAACAACTTACCAAAATTACGAGATTATTATGGCTGATAATGGAAGTACAGATCCAAAAATGCACGAATTGTATGCAGAATTTGAACAACAATTACCTGGCCGCTTTTTCGTTGAATCAATCGATATTCCATTCAATTTCTCAACTATTAACAATCGTGCAGCGAAAAAAGCGCACGGAGAGTATTTATTATTTTTAAATAATGATACCGAAGTGATTACAGAGAATTGGTTAACTTTGATGGTTTCATTTGCTCAGCAAGAACGGATTGGCTGTGTAGGTGCGAAATTATTGTATCCAAATAATACGGTCCAACACGCAGGCGTTATTTTAGGATTAGGTGGTGTTGCTGGACATGGTCATTATGGTTATCCCCATGGTGACTTAGGCTATTTTGGTCGGTTAGCTATTAATGTTAATTATTCAGCAGTAACTGCCGCATGCTTACTTATGAAAAAAGCAGATTTTGATGCAGTTGGTGGTTTTGAAGAAGCGTTTACTGTAGCTTTCAATGATGTTGATTTATGCCTGAAAGTCCAAGCTTTAGGACGTGACAATGTCTGGCTTCATGAAGCAGAGCTTTATCATTTTGAATCTCAAACTCGTGGATATGATGATAAAGGCAAAAAGAAAAAACGTTTTGAACAAGAAAAAGTGATGATGGAAGAAAAATGGGGACCTTTAATTGAAAATGATCCATTTTATAATCCTAATCTGACAAGGGATATTCCCAACTTTTCATTACGAATTGACTAGATGCAATTGCGGATGACGAAATGGAGCGAAAAGATGGAACAACAACTAACTACAAGAAAAGAAAAACAACCATTACGCAACCAAGCTGAGCAGAGCGCTCGCTTGGTTGATCATTTGTTACGCTGGCGCTATCTGCTAGCGGCAGTCATTTTTATTTTACTGGTAGCCTTTAAAGTCCATGGTAGTTCATTAAACATGTGGGATGCGTATGTTTCTGAATATGCGGATGGTCAAAAAAGTTCATTAATTGCTGGTGAACCAAGAGGTGTTCGCTCAGATGAATGGCTCGTTCAAACCCCATTTAGCCTCTCACAAACACAAACAGGTTTGAAAACACATAATGATGTGATTACGTTAAATGGGCAAGACATGGTGGTAGGCTATAATTCACCAGCGTGGAATTTGGCCACGTTAGCGAAACCTTTTACGTGGGGCTATGTACTATTAGGCAAAGAATATGGCTTATCATGGTATTGGAATCTTAAATTAATTGGCTTAATTTTATTTTCTTTTGAAATTGGCTTGATCGTCACACGGCGGAATAAATATTTAGCTTTGTTAGCAAGTGTTTGGATTCCGTTTTCTTCGGCCCTTCAATGGTGGTTTGTCTCGCCAGTTGGAGATTTAGTATTTTTTGGCTTAGGTTTTTTAGTGGGAATTTATAATTATTTCTATTATCATAGTAGTGTTCGACGTCGTGTAATTTGTGCGATAACGGCTGTTATTATGGCCTCAGGATTTGTTTTAGTTATTTATCCTGCGTTACAAGTACCACTTGGTTATTTGATTTTATTATTTTTAATTTTATTCTTTTTAGAATTTCGTAAAAAAATTAAGTTGGATAAGTGGGATGGGGTCCTGATAGGTGGGGCACTCTTGATTACGGCGATTATTGTTGGCGGATCGCTATATGGCTCATTGGATTCCTTAAAAGCAGTAATGGATACCGCTTATCCAGGAAAACGGGTAAGTTTAGGTGGAGATATGCCTAAACGCGATATTTTGTTATTTTTAACAAATTGGAAAATGCCGTTTCAAGATGTTCCATATTCAAATAATTCGGAAATCAGTAGTTTTTATCAATTATTTTTTGTTATTTTGCCGCTCTCACCATTTATTTTTTATAAAAAAATCAAAGAAAACATTTACGGTTTTGTCTTATTCGTGTATTGTTTATTTAACTTAGTTTGGATGAGCGTGCAATTTCCAACCATTTTTGCTAAGTTGACATTGTGGTCTTATGTGCCAGAACAACGGGCGATGTTATCCTTTGGGTTTGCCGCTGTGTTGTTAAGTTTATGGTTCATCGATTATTTATGGAATCGCCAAGCAAAAATTCCAATGATGGCCTGGTTAGGGGCGCTAGGATTAAATGTTGTTCTGTATTTCTTTGTTTTATATACGGGCAATTTACGGTTATACGTTACACGAATGGACATCATTGGTGTCTTGGTTGTCGCTACCGTTTTAATTGTTGCTTTATTTAAACGTTGGCGCACGTTATTTGTCCTTGTCTTATTAGGAATCATTATGGTTTCTGGTGCCTTTGTTAATCCAATTTCTCGAGGCGTTTCTGCTGTCTATGGTAAAAAATTAGCGGTAGAAGTGGAAGAAATTAACAAAAAAGACCCCAACCAATTGTGGGTGGGCGAACGCTTGATGTATGGCTATTTGCCAATGTTAGGTGTGCATACATTTAACGGTGTTGCTTTTACGCCTGACTTAGAGGCTTGGAAACCATTAGATCCAAAAGGAAAAGACACATTTATTTATAATCGCTATGCGCACATCAATGTTGAAGTAGGAAATCAGGCCCCTGTTTTAGAGTTGATGCAAAAAGATGCGATTATTGCTCGTTTATCTCCAGAAAAATTAAAAGAATATGGGATTAAATATGCGGTCGTTTATAAACCATTAGAACCGTTAGACACACCAACGATTCATTTTGAAAAATTATATGGACCTGATCAGAACGGGGCATATATTTATCGAATAAACGACTAGTGATTCATTCATGGAATGAGGTTTGAATATGGGAAAAGTATTGAATAGAATCGGTCGACTTATTTTATTAGTTACAATGATCGGCTCGTATACGATGTGGGTCGTAGGAATTGATGCGCCAGTCACAAAATATATGTATGCCAATAGTTCAATTTTATTATTAATAGCAGTAATACTTGTACTGCTATTAAATTGTACGAAATTAAAATTTATTGACTGGCTAACCGTTGCGTTGGCGTTAGCCACCTGGCTCTTGTTTCACTTTACGGAATCAATCCGTCATAGCACAATGCAAACAGATACAATGATTCCTTTAATTATTTTGTTGGTCCTTTGTTTTAAAGTTTGTGTCTTTGACCGTGTGGATCAAACGCTTTTATTAATTGTCTCTTTAGTTGCTTTGAGTGCGACTTTGTATCGGATGTCCGTGGAGTTGCCTCAGTTGATTCCAGCAGACGAAATTTTTAAAGAATCAAATAAACTAGAAAGTATTTGGATTAATACCAATACGATTGGTGCAACGTTGATGTTTTCAACAATGATGGCCAGTAGTTTGATCAAAGCATATAGAAATAAGGTTTTTAACCTACTACTTTTACCTGTATACATTGGTGGTGTTTTAGGTACATGGGTCAGTCAATCCAAAACCTCTTTTGCCATTTTAGTTGGTTTTATTCTGGTGGATAATCTTTTACCAAAACGTTTCTTGCAACGTTCGAAAGTTTGGCTATTTGGTTTTGTCGGAGTAGCTGCATTGGGACCATTGTTATTTTACTTATGTGCGGAATCGGATACTGTTGATTTATTTACAGGAAGAGAACGGATTTGGCATGAGTTTTTTGCTAAATGGTTATCTGATCCTCAACATATTAAAGTCGGTATGGAACCTTTTGTGGCCTCATGGAAACCGCTGGGGACACATAATGCTTTTCTATTTACGTTAAGTAATTTTGGTGTCATTGGCTATCTGATTTTATTTGGTTTTTTAGTCAGTATGATTTTATTGATTGGTTTCCGCAAAAAAACATTGGATCGTTTGCAAGTTAGTTTACTTTTAGGCTTCCTTTTAATCTGGATTCATTCATTTATGGAAGATATTTTATTAGCGCCTCATTGGATGCCGATTGTTTATAGTTTCCTTGGGCTAGCCTTCTACTTCCGGCCAGAGAAAAAACGAGGAAGACATGAAAGACCAACGACACCTAAAAGAAGAAAACGAGTGAAACAAACAAGTCCTGTTAGCAATGAAGAGCGCCCGATAGCACCTGTTGACGAAGAGGGCTGGGATCAACCTGAAGAATTAAGTCGTGTCCAAAGACATCGCAGATAATTTTCATCCTATAGAACTTTCTTGTCCGCTGACATTATGGTAATATAGGGGTTGCATGTTATTACAAATAATGTAATTACTGGAAGTGAAGAGAGGAAGTTTTTAATGACATCAAAAAGTGAATGGAGTAATGCAAGACGGATTGTAATTATTTTAGCAGACGTTTTGCTCTATAATTTATCAATCATCTTAGGGTTTATGGTGAAATTTGGCCGAGAAATTCCTTCATTTAACTTTGTGGCTTATGAAAAATCTGCAATTTACATTTCAATCTTTTTTATCTTTTTGAATTTGTTGTTAGGTGCGTATATTTTTTATAATCGCAAAATTAGTGACATCATTTTTGTCACGGTGATTGGTCAAATTTTAATGACTTTAACGATTATGATTGTGACATTTGCCGGACGTTGGTTTACGTTCCCGCGTTCTGTTTTAGGATATTCCTTTATAATCGGAATTATTGTTCTAAGTCTTTGGCGAATTCTTGTTTATTATCTTTACTTAAAGGTCAGCAATGAGCGAAAAGTCGTTTTACTAGGTAAAGAAAATCAAGTTATGCGGTCAATTCAAAACTTTATGTCTGATAAAAATAACAAGCATAAAGTAACGAGCGTTGTTGTCAGCAATTACTATGAAAACTTAAAAAAAATTATCGATGAAATCGATATTGTTTATATTTCAAGTAATGTTGATGAGAACGAAAAAGTAAAATTGTATCAATTAATTGTCAAACACAAGAAAAAAATCTTTTTAGATACAAGTTTTGAAAATCTAATTATGTTAAAACCAAACATGATGAACTTTGAAGATGAAAGTATTATCGAAGTCTCAAATTTTGAAATCCAACCAGAAGAGAATTTTATTAAACGTTTATTCGATATTTTAGTCTCTGTTTGCCTATTTGTGATTACCTCACCCTTAATGCTTATTGCAGCGATTTTAGTCAAAGCAACCTCACCGGGACCAGTGATTTACAAACAAACTCGGATTACATTAGATCAACGTGAGTTCTCGATTTTAAAATTTAGAACGATGTCGGCAACAGCGGAAGCAAAATCAGGTCCAGTCTTATCTACAAGTAACGACAGTCGCGTCACTACAGTTGGTAAATACTTGCGCGCTTTACGTATTGATGAGTTGCCACAACTAATCAATGTTATTCGCGGGGATATGTCCATTGTCGGACCACGTCCTGAACGACCATTCTTTGTTGATCAATTTAATCAGGAAAACCCGAATTACTATTTACGTCACAATGTACGTGCGGGGATTACTGGCTATGCCCAAGTTTATGGGAAGTATGCTTCTGACTACAATAGTAAATTGAACTTTGATTTACTGTACATCAAGAATTATTCATTGCTATTGGATATGAAAATCCTGCTTCAAACCATCAAAATTCTCTTTGATAAAGTATCATCAAGAGGATTGGATGAGTCTGAAGAACGTGAAGAATTGACGATGGATTATTGTAAAGAGAATGCTATTAGAATTTACCGTTAAAAGTTTGAGACATAAGTTATTTAAGCTTATGTCTCAAACTTTTTTTGGAAACAAGGAACGTTGAAATAATAAAAGAGCTATGCGATAATATAAACTGTTACATTCTTACATAAAATGCAACGAGGAGTGAACAAATGGAAACAGCACTTGTTTCAATTATTATGCCCATGTACAATGCAGGCAAATTTTTATCAAAATCTATTGAAAGCGTTCTGGAACAAACCTATCAGAATTGGGAATTATTACTCATTGATGATGGAAGTAAAGATAATTCTATTGATATTGCACTTGCCTTTATGGAAAAAGATTCAAGAATCTTTTTACTGAAAAATGAACAGAACATGGGTATTGCAAAGACCAGAAATAAAGGAATTGAAGCTTCAAAGGGACAATATATTGCCTTTTTAGATAGTGATGATTTATGGCTTCCTAATAAATTAGAAGTTCAAATCAAGTGGATGGAAGAAAAAAAACTTTTATTTACATGTAGTTCTTATTTTGTATGTAATGAAAATGGCAACATTACTCATGAGCGTAATTTTAGTGAAGGACCACAAACCTATCAAGATCTTTTAAAAACAAATACTATCGGCTGCTTAACAGTCGTAGTCGAATCTAATCTGCTTAAACGCCATTTAATGCCGGATTTAAAACATGAAGACTATGCTACTTGGTTAAACATTTTGAAAGAAATAAATACGGTCTATTTTATTAACGAAAAATTAGCCATTTATCGTAAGCTAACCACCTCTACATCTTCTAACAAATGGAATACAATCAGTTGGGTTTGGAAAATTTTGCGTCAAAATGAACAGTTTTCAGTTATTAAAAGTTCATTCTACTTAATGCGTTTTTTATTCTATACAACATTTAAATATGCAAAGAATGAATAGGGAGGAAAAGGAAAAGTGGAACAAATAGCAGATTTTAAATCTGCTATTTTTGTTCCGTTTGAAGATACAAAAATGCCAATACCAGTGGACTACAAGCGCTACTTAACACAGGTTTTTGGGGATTATATGCAATTGCCACCAGAGGAAGATCGCCAACCCCATCATGAAGCGCTAATTGTTGATGCTAAAAAATCGTACACAGAATATCTTAAAAAATAAATAAAAGATGAAAACAATCGATTAAAGATCTGTTTTCATCTTTTTACCATTTAAAAGTAAAAAATTGATATAGGAATGTTAAAAAAGCGTAATTGAATTTGAAATAAAGGTATGAGATAATAATTGGTGTTAGTTTTAAAATGTGAAAACAATTAGTTGAAGGTTATAGGATACACATTTTTCGAGAGCGAATGGCAAGTGTTTAAGAAAGATACATATTATTAAATATATAAGGAGAGTTTCATGAAAAAAATCATTTCAGGTATGTTAATTTGTACTGTATTATTAAATAGTTTTAGTGTGATTGCATCAGGAGAAGAGCTTGTAAAAACAGAAACAACGGGGGAGACTGGCTTGGTCACTCAAGCTACGTCAGAAACAACGACTAATTCAACGGAGGATACATCTTCTGTTACAGAAGAAAATACCTCTGAAAGAGATAGTTCTACTTCAAGCACAAAAGAAGAGTCTCTTGATTCTTCAACAAATAGTACAACGGAAGAACATTCTTCTGTTTCAGAAACAAACACAACAGATAGTAAAACAGAAGCATCACAAAGCTCTGAAGTAGAAAAAAAGACCATTGACCAAGATGAAGCGGATTATCAAGAAGCAGCACGTGAAGGAACGAACCATAAAAAAGGAACATATGCTATGAAAAACGGCCTTTCTTCTAGGGTAGCGCGAGCAACAGTTGCGAACGTCTATGCGAATGATCCTAATTTGCCTGGCAAGAATTTTATTGACGTTTCTAGTTGGAATGGAGACATTTCAGTAGCTGAATATCAAAAAATTAAAAGCTATGGTGTAACAGGTGTCTCGGTTAAATTAACAGAAGGAACTTGGTATGTTAATCCATATGCTGCGGGCCAAATTAGAAATGCCAAAGCTGCGGGCTTAAAAGTTTCAGCATATCACTATAGTATGTATGTCTCTGCTGCGACAGCACAAGATGAAGCAAGATATTTTGCTCAGGCAGCGGCTAACTCTGGCTTAGATAAAAATACCATAATGTTTAATGATGCGGAAGATCCAACGCTTACAAACAATGGGCGAAACGCCCATGCTAATTCTGTTGCGTTTAACCAGCAATTAAAGGCACTAGGGTATAAAAATGATGCGTTGTATGTTGGCAAATGGTGGTTAACAAATGGCTATATCGACACCTCCGCCTTCGGAAGAGACAGAGTATGGGTAGCGCAATATCCATATACTCCAGATAGTTCCATGCAGTGGAATAATGACCATGGTGCTTGGCAATGGTCTTCGCAAATGTATTTCCCTGGTTTAGCTAATTATGAAGGGCGTCCGTTTGATATTTCCATGACCTATAGTAATTTTTTAAATATGGGTAATAGTAGTGGGCCTGACTTAAGTAAGTATTACACAACTAATCCAGGTCGAGTAGTAGTAATGAAAGATGAAACATTTTATAACAACGCCGACTTTACAAGCAAAGGTGCCGCAGTGAAAAAGAATACACTAGTAGAAGTGCAAGGGATTGAGTACTCATCAACTGGGTACCCCCGTTTGGTAACACCTCAAGGATATTTAACGGCAAGAAAAGATATCGTTTTAGCGGCAATCAGTAATATTGATAAGTATTACACAGTTAATCCAGGTCGAGTAGTAGTAATGAAAGATGAAACATTTTATAACAATGCCGACTTTACAAGCAAAGGTGCCGCAGTGAAAAAGAATACACTAGTAGAAGTGCAAGGAATTGAATATTCATCAACTGGGTACCCTCGTTTGGTAACACCTCAAGGATATTTGACAGCGAGAAAAGATATCGTTTTAGCGGCAATCAGTAATATTGATAAGTATTACACAGCTAATCCAGGTCGAGTAGTAGTAATGAAAGATGAAACATTTTATAACAATGCCGACTTTACAAGAAAAGGTGCCGCAGTGAAAAAGAATACACTAGTAGAAGTGCAAGGAATTGAATATTCATCAACTGGGTACCCCCGTTTAGTAACACCTCAAGGATATTTGACAGCAAGAAAAGATATCGTTTTAGCAGCAATCAGTAATATTGATAAGTATTACACAGCTAATCCAGGTCGAGTAGTAGTAATGAAAGATGAAACATTTTATAACAATGCCGACTTTACAAGCAAAGGTGCCGCAGTGAAAAAGAATACACTAGTAGAAGTGCAAGGAATTGAATATTCATCAACTGGGTACCCTCGTTTGGTAACACCTCAAGGATATTTGACAGCAAGAAAAGATATCGTTTTAGCAGCAATCAGTAATATTGATAAGTAT
This sequence comes from Enterococcus sp. AZ011, assembly GCF_050548355.1. Classification (NCBI taxonomy): domain Bacteria; kingdom Bacillati; phylum Bacillota; class Bacilli; order Lactobacillales; family Enterococcaceae; genus Enterococcus; species Enterococcus sp. AZ011. The sequence continues at coordinate 1,831,091 of NZ_CP172959.1, read as the reverse complement.
TACACAGCTAATCCAGGTCGAGTAGTAGTAATGAAAGATGAAACATTTTATAACAATGCCGACTTTACAAGCAAAGGTGCCGCAGTGAAAAAGAATACACTAGTAGAAGTGCAAGGAATTGAATATTCATCTAATGGATATCCCCGCTTGGTAACAAGAAAAGGATATTTAACGGCAAGAAAAGATATCGTTTCAGCAGCAATCAGTAATATTGACAACTACTATACAGAAAATCCAGTAAAAATTGTAATGCTTGTCAATGATCGTTATTATACTGATTTAGAATTTAAAACACCTGGATCTCCAGTAAAAAAAGGAACTACTATTAGAGTGCAAGGAATTGAATATAGTAAAAATGGTTATCCAAGATTAAAAACATCACAAGGGTATATCACTTCAAATAAACGTTATGTACAAAAAGTGAATTAGTTAAGTAACTTAAAAAGACTCTTTGTCAAATAATATCGGGAAAGAGGAATTATAGAATCGTGTCAAATCCAGAGGATAAAATCCTCTGGATCTTTTCTATTTGAACGTTTTCCCGCACAGACAGTGGAAAACGATTAAAATAACGTTCTAAGCAAGGCAGTTGTCGGTTTTCAACAATATCAAATAATTTTCTTGTTTGCCCATTAAAAATTAGGAAACTCATGGCATCAGACACATGACGAACGGATAAAAATCCGTAAAAGTGAAGAAGTTGGTAAGAGCGTTTAGTTATTTGTGAGAAAAAAAACGGCGAATGTCACCTAATACACCAATAATGAGTCCTGCAGAGAGTTTACTAATTCCTAGAATACTTTCGAATTATTCCGTCTGTTTGGCTGCTTCAACTAGCAGTTTGCTTAATTGTTCTAGTGAAGGAGACTGTTTTTTTGTGTGGGGCTCGAAGTCAAAGAGGCTATGTTCGGTCATCCTTTCACTTACAACTCTACGCTTAAAAGAGCAATAGAGGGGAAATTCATCCGTCAATGCATTTCCCCTCTAATCTTAGTATGTTTTTATTACAGAGAGATAAAACTGTGGATAATCATTATAAAAGATTAATTGAAATATATGTATGCGTATGAGATAATATGGGGTGTTATTTACCTAGTAAGCAATAAAGTAAGAGCAGGGGTGAATGGATGGAAAAGATACTTGTATCAGCTATTATGCCTGTTTATAATTCCAATATATATCTTGAATGCGATAGAAAGTATCGGAAAGCAAACTTATAAAAATTGGAAATTAATAGTTAATGAGAATGGTAGTAGAGATCGATTGATTTTTGTTACTAACAAGTACATTAAAAAAATAAGCATATCAAGTTGATAAAGAATAATAAAAATCTAGGGATTGTAAAAATAAGGAATTATAGAGTTGAAAAAAGCTACTATAGAATGTATTGCTTTTCTTATAGTGATGATGTTTAGTATCCCGAAAAATAAACATTCCAGATAACGTTGATGCAAGAATAAAAACTTAATTTTTCTGGTACAGCGTGTTCCATAGTCAATGGAGAAGGACATAAAGCTGGCCCGCGATTATTAAAAGAAAGCTATAAGATTTATTAAAAATTAATTTTATAGGCTGTTTGACAGTTATAAGGAATTACTATGACTATACCATATACCAGAAGTCAAAAACAGATGCTATGTATCTTGGCTTATGTTACTAAAGAAGATTATAAAGTTTATGCAATTAATTAGGAACTATCTATTTATATCATGAGAGAATTCAATATCAGCTAATAAATATAATACAATTAGACGAGCTTGAAATATCTATAGAGATATTTTAAAGATCTATTGTGCTCAATCATTTTGTACATGTAAATTTCCTTGAGCATGAGAACGTTAAAATATATTAATAAAATGAGGGAAAAGTGTGGAAAAAGAAAATTTAAAGTTAAGCGTGGTTATTCCAGTATATAATGTGATGACCACGTTAACTCGTGCAGTAACTAGCGTTTTGAACCAAGATTTATCAGTTCCTTATGAAATAATTTTGGTTAATGATGGTTCTTCTGATGACAGTGGCAAATTAGCTGAAAAATTAGCAGAAGAACATAAAAATATAAAAGTGTACCATAAAAAAAACGGTGGACTTGCTTCTGCAAGGAACTATGGTTTGAAGTATGCCGAAGGTACCCTTATTGCCTTTTTAGATAGTGATGATTATTTTTTACCAAGCATTTTAGATAAAGCGGTCCAAGCTTTTGATTCTCCTGAAATAGATGTAGTAGTGTTTGGTCTGATAAAGGGTAACGAAACCAAAGAAATTTCTTTGATTCCTAAAGAGCAAATAATTACTGACAAAGAGGCAATCATCCGCTCTCTCTTTGTTGATAAAGGAATAGATTTTTACGCTTGGAATAAGATATACCGCAATCACCTTTTTGATGAAGTACGTTTTCCTGAAGGTAAATTATATGAAGACATAGTGCCTACCTATGAGGTTATGAAACGAGCCAAAGCCGTTAATTACTTAGCCATGCCAGGGATTTATTATTACCAAAATCATTCGAGTATAGTACATCAAAAATTTAACGAGAAACAATACGATAATGTTACTCAACGGGAGATTTTGTTAAATAAAATAGTAGAGGAGTATCCTGCTTTATCGTCACTAGCTTTAGATAAAGTATTAGATGGATATTTATCTACAGGATTTAAAATAACAAGTAAACCTAGAGGGGAAATCAATAAAAAATATCTGGATTTTTCTAGAAAAAGGATTAGAAAAAATCTCGTTGAGTTAATGAAAAATACTAAAACAAGTAGTGCCAAAAAAATGGGTTTACTTCTATATTTAGTAAATGGTCCATTATATAATTTTATGTATCGAAAAATTTTAGGGAAGTAAGGAGTTAAAGATGTCAGAAATTAGTATAATTGTTCCTGTTTATAATGTCGAAAATTATTTGAAAAAATGTGTTGAATCAATACTTTCACAAACCTTTACTGATTTTGAATTATTATTAGTAGATGATGGTTCTACAGATTCATCAGGAGAAATGTGTGACGAATTAAAGAGATTAGATGAGCGGATAAAAGTAATTCATAAAGAAAATGGTGGATTAAGTTCTGCACGAAATGCAGGGATTGATGTTGCTAAAGGGAAGTATCTAACTTTTGTAGATAGTGATGACTATATTGATACACATATGCTAGAAGTATTGTACAAAAATATGATACAGGAAGATGCTGATTTATCCATTGTGGGGGTAACAAGTGTTTATTCTGGTCAAGAGCCTGAGATAACTCCTTCTGAAAAATATGTAGTTACCCAAAAAGAAGCAACTAAAATGATTTTAATCGGTAAACAAGCATCTGTTTATGCGGTGGCTAAACTATATAAGAGGAATATATTTGATGACTTAAGATATCCAGTTGGTAAGGCCCACGAAGACGTTTATGTAATTATGGATGTTTTAAATCAATGTAAAAAGGTAGTTGTAGATACTGCTAGTTATTATTTTTACGTTCATAGAGAAGGAAGCATTACCGCTTCTAAGTTTAATATTCGAGACTTAGAAAGTATTGATTCTTGGGAACAAGCATGGCATACTATTCAAGAAATTATGCCAGAATATAGCGACCTTGCATTCAAACGTGTATGTGCGGCTAATTTTTATGTTTTGGACAAGATGATGAAATCAGACAGTGAGTCAGAATACCCTGAGATAACTAAAAGAATAGTAGGCTTTTTAAAAGAAAATCAAAAGTTTATTTATGCTAACCCCTATTTTACTAAAAATAGAAAATTAAGTTTAACATTTCTTCGAATACACCCAATGCTTTATAAAGTTTTTCCTAAAATGCAACAGAGGTATTTAAGAAAGGTTAATAAGTAGCTATACTGAGAGGTGGATTTAATAAGTGGTCTTAAAATTAAAGGATAAGTGGCTTTATTTGAAAACAAGGGTCTTTTCAAGAATATTTGCAAATAGTATATTCTATTTACTGTATCCGATTTTAATTTTTTTTCCAATTAAAAAGAATAAAATTGTAGTCAGTAACTTTAATGGTAAAGGCTATGGGGATAATGCAAAGTATATATGTAATTATTTGTTGGAAGCTAAGGCACCGGTTGATATAGTATGGTTAATTGACAAACATTGGGTTAAAGAAAACGGTGGTTGTCCAAATAGTGTTCGTACTGTTCATGTTCGATCATTTCAAGCATTATTTGAAATGTTTACTGCAAAAATTTGGATTGACAATTGTCGAAAAAGTTTTTATCCCCCAAAAAGAGCGAATCAGTTTTATATTCAGACCTGGCATGCTGGCTTTACATTAAAACAAATTGAAAAATATGTTGAAACTAAATTGCCATCAAGGTACGTAAAAACAGCAAAAAAAGATTCTCAAATGTGTGACTTACTATTATTTGAAACTTCTAATATGATTCCTGATGTACAGGATACATTTTGGTATGAGGGAGAGACTTTTAGAAACGGTCTTCCTAGAAACGATTTGTTAGTAAACTATGATAAGCTCATTATCGAAAAAGTATATAGCTATTTTAATATTGATTCTTCAAAAAAAATAATTATGTATGCACCTACTTTTAGGCAAGAGTATGATTTAGAAATGAATAATGAATTACTTTCTAAAATTATTCAAGTCTATTCTAAAACATTTAATCAAGATGCTGTAATGTTGATTCGCTTGCATCCAAATGATACAGTAAACAAAAATCGTATAATTGGCGAAGGACTTCCTACAGGAATGATAGATGCTTCTTCGTATGATGATATGCAAGAATTATTATGTGCAACAGATACATTGGTGACAGATTATTCTTCAACTTTAGGAGAAATGTTGATTATGGAAAAAAAATGTTTTATTTATGCCTATGACTATGAAGAATATCTAAAGGATCGGGGATTGTTGATGGATTTTAAAGAGCTGCCCTTTCCGTTTGCTTTAACAGAAAAAGAGTTGCTTAAATCTATCAAAGATTTTTCGGCCTCTGATTATGTAAAAAAAGTCCGTGATTTTAAAAAAGAACATAACATTTATGAGACGGGACATGCGAGTCAAGATATAGGAAATCGTATTTTATTAGAAATGAAAAAATAACTGAGACTAGAATAGAGGAGAATAGATTATGAAAAGAGTAATAACATATGGGACATTTGATTTATTGCATTACGGGCACGTAAATCTTTTAAAGAGAGCTAAGTCAAAAGGAGATTATTTGATTGTTGGTTTGTCTACAGATGAATTTAATCTCAATAGTAAAGACAAAGTCTGTTATTTTTCCTATGAAGAACGGAAATCTATACTAGAAGGCATCCGTTACGTTGACTTAGTTATTCCAGAAGAAAACTGGGATCAAAAAGTAAAAGATATGAAGTTATATGATATTGATACCTTTGTAATGGGGAACGACTGGGAAGGTAAATTTGACTATTTAGCTGAAGAAACGGGTGTTGAAGTTGCTTATTTAGAAAGAACTCCTGAGATTTCAACTACTCAAATAAAAAAAGAACTAAAAGATTTTAAATAAGGAATCTTGTTATTTCATCCGATAGCAAAGAACTGGAGTGCTAAAATGAAACAAAAGTATAAAAATGAAATAAACTACTGGCGGAAAAGAGTAATTCCCAGAATTATTAGGACAACCTTTTTTTATATCTGTTATCCTGTTTTGTTTTTTGTTCCAATAAAAAGAAATAAAATTGTTGTTAGTAATTTTAACGGACAGGGGTATGGAGACAATCCAAAGTACATTTGTGAATATTTACTTAGTCAAAACGAAGCATTAGATATTGTATGGCTTATTGATGAAAAACGGGTGAAGAACGCGCAAGCTTTTCCATCTTCTATAAGGTTGGTATCCTTGACTTCATTTAGAGCATTGTATGAGCTACATACAGCAAAAATCTGGATAGATAATTGTCGTAAAAATATATATCCTAAAAAGAGAAAGAATCAGTTTTATATTCAAACATGGCATGCAAGTTTCTCTCTGAAAATGATGGAACGTTTAGTGGAGGATAAACTACCACCTAAATATGTCAAACGAGCAAAAAAAGATTCTAAGATGTGTGATTTATTGATTTTTGAAAGTGCCAATACGATTTCGGATGTTCCGTATAATTTCTGGTATGAAGGTGAAATGTTTAGAAATGGTACACCACGTGGTGATATATTTATTAACTATGATGAGAGACTGGTCCGTAAAGTCTATGATCACTACAATATAGATTATCATAAAAAAATTGTGATGTACGCACCGACATTTCGTCAAGGATATGATTTAGAAGTGGACATAACATTTTTGGAACGACTAACGCAAACTTTTGAAAAGAGATTTAAAAATTCCTATGTAATGCTAGTGCGTTTACATCCCAACGACACAAAAAATAAAGAAAGAATTTTAGGGGGAAGCCTTCCTCAAAATATTATCGATGCATCTGATTATGAAGATATGCAGGAACTTTTATGTGCTACAGATACATTAATAACTGATTATTCTTCTAGCTCAGGAGAAGCACTGATTTCAGAAAAAAAATGTTTTATTTATGCGTATGACTATAAAGAGTACTCTAAAGATAGAGGCTTACTGATTGATTTGGATAATTTACCTTTTCCAGTTTCAACAAATCAAGAAGAATTAATAAACCAAGTTTATAAATTTTCTAATAGTGATTATCTTGAAAAAGTTGAACGCTTCAAAAAAATATATAATGTTTTTGAAACTGGTCATGCAAGTCAAGATATAGGGGATCGAATCCTTCAAGAAATTGATCAGGTGAAATGATAGGAGGAAATTTAATGAAATCAAATGTGCAAAGGTTTAATCAGTTAAGTAAAGAGTATTATATTCTTTTTATGTTAATTCTGTTGATGTTCAGAGCAATAGGGCCATACAGTTTATTGCCATCTATTGTTGATAATCTTCTATATGCTGCGGGTGCAATTTTTGGTAGTATTATAATATTAATTGATTTAGTCAACATTGTACGTGGTAAAAAGAAGTGGAATTATAATTGGTGGTTAATTGGTTTTTTGGTTGTAATATTTATTTCTTCAATTGTTAATAGAAGATATGGAATTACAGGAAATATTAAATTGTTAGTTTGGCAATCTATTTATTTTTTAGTTGTTTACGAAGTCGCACAAGACAACGAAATTTTTCCAAGATTAATCAAAAAATTCACTTGTTTACTAACAAGTGTATGGTTTGTCTTAGCGTTAGTTTCTTTAATAATGTTTTTCTTTCAATATAGTTATACTGTTCACCTACAAACAAGATCTCGTTTCCTACGTATAGGTTTCTATGAAGGCCGACTGTTTGGGGTTTTTGAAGACCCTAACTTTGGTTCAACTGTTTGTGTGGTTGTTATTATACTCTCTTTTGCATATCTAGTCAGAAAAAGTTATGGAAATAAATGGCTTGGTTTATTACTGAAAATAAATATTATTTTACAGTTCTTATATATTGTGTTGTCAGGATCTAGGACTGGAGTGTTAGTCTTAATATCTGTTTTCTTCGTTTATTCCTTCTTTAAAGTTTTTTATTCTAAAAGAATAAACAAGCAGCATGTTCTTGTGAAATTTTTATGTGCAATTTTGTTATCTTTAGTAGGTTGTGGAATAATCTATTTATCTGTTGATTTGTTTAAATGGATTCTTTCTTATATTCCTGAACTATTTAATGAAGTGAAAACAAAAAATCCAGTCAAAGAAAAACCAGTTGATTTAACTCGTCCAGATGTTGAAAATAACGATGATATTTCGAATGGGCGTTTGGCACTTTGGAAAAGTGGTATCGAATTATTTAAATCAAGTTGGTTAGTAGGGGTTTCTCCTAGGAACATGTTACCTTACGCATCAGATATGTTGCCACAAACGTTTATTGCTAAAACACAAAAATATACACATAATTCATATATTAATTTGTTGGCATCTACTGGATCTTTAGGAGTTGTAACTTTTGTTAGCTTTTTTGTATCGAGAATTATTGAAATTGTAGCTTTTTCTTTTAGTAAAGTTAATAATTTCTTTCAACAAGGGTATGCTACCTATGTATTAAGTGTTTTAGCTGTGGCAGTTTCAGGAATGTTTTTAAATGACATTATTTTAGTAAACTCCATCGGTTCCTTAATATTCTGGTTATTTTTAGGAAGAATTGTCTATCTATCAAAAGAATTTAAATAAAGGTATTATTTAGGGGTAGTTCAACAAGGTAGCTATTCCTTTCTATAATGGAGGCATTGATTGCTATGGGAAAATATAAGAAGCTTGCTGGGAACTCAGTTGTTTTTGCTGCAGGTAATTTAGGAAGTAAGATGATTTCATTTATCTTGGTTCCTCTATACACATACTATTTAACTACTACAGAGTATGGAATTGTAGATTTGGTTACAACGACGACTAGCTTGTTACTGCCAATTGTTTCTGGTGGAATTGCTGTAGCAGTTTTACGATTTACTTTAGATAAGAATGCAAATAAAAGTATTGTAGTGTCAAACTCAGCTGTGATTTCATTAATAGGAATCGTCTTATCCTTTGCTTTATATGTTGCATTGTCTTTTTTTAATGTTTTGGAAAATGCGTTAATCTATTTTGTTTTATTATTATCTCTACAAATTTTAACACAGATTTTAGCTCAGTTTGCTAGAGGAAATGGACAAGTAAAAGTATTTGCATTCAACGGAATGTTAAAGACAGCAGTTATTGGCGTTACTAACATTCTCTTTTTAGTTAATTTTCATATGGGCTTGCAAGGGTATTTACTTGCTTTAGTAGTGGCAGAAATTGTTTCTTTAATATATCTGTTAATAACAACACCTTATTTTAGTTATTTAAAATTATCAGCTGTAGATTTTACGTATATGAAAGATATGTTGATTTTTTCATTGCCTACTATTCCAAATGATGTTCTTTGGTGGTTTGTTAACAGCTCAAGCAGATATTTTATTTTGTTTTTTTTAGGTGCAGGTGCAAATGGTCTTTACGCTGTAGCTAACAAAATTCCCTCTCTAATTTCTATGATTCAATCTGTTTTTTCTCAGGCATGGCAAATTTCATTAGTGGAAGAAAAAGATTCTAAAAATAAACACGAATTTCACGGACAAATATTTAAGGTATATTCATTTCTGCTATTTACAGTGGCTTCAGGAATTCTTGTCTTTTTAAAATTTTTTACAGCCAATTTAGTTGCTAAAGCTTATTATGATAGTTGGCAAGTAACGCCTTTACTATTATTATCTGCTATTTATTCAGGATTCATTGGATTTTATGGTCAATTTTACGTTGCCGAGAAAAAAACAAAAGGTTTAATGAATACATCTATAATATCAGGTATCTTAAGTATTATTTGTAATTATATTTTTATTTCAGCATTTGGCTTAATGGGTATCGGGATAGCATCAGCCATCAGTCTCTTCGCTGGCTGGATGGTAAGAATTTATGATACTCGATCATTTGTTCATATAAAAATAGATTGGTCAAGGCTAATAGGCAATCATATGATTTTACTTATTCAATTTATTTTGTTGTTTTTAGTAGATGCCGGATTATTAATGGTTATTGAATTTATAATGTTTATTGCATTAATGTTTTTTAACAAAGATATTGTTTCAAATTTTATCGAACAATTCATAAAAATAATTAAGCGAAAAAAATAATTTGAGAAAATGGAGAATTTTTCTGATTTAATAGAAAAATTTTTCATTTTTTTTAAATAAAGTATTGAATTTGAATAAATAAAATATACTAGTTCTTGACCGTTCGATAAAAGTGTTAGAAAATCACTACAGTAACAATAGGTATAAAAAAGAAATCAAAATTACGGAGTAGAAAGATACAAAGATATTTACTTAAATAAAAAATCTGTCAATGGACACATTATTAATGGTAGGAGCTCTGTTTTCAAATACTCGTATTGCTGATTTCCGTAAGTCCCATAAAAAAGAGATAGAACATTCAACAGTTATAAAAATAAATTTTTCATAAACTACAGAGAATTCAAGTGAGCTACATCAGCAGATAATTACGTAGAACCGTACTAAGAAGTTACTACGACTGAAATGAAAGAAACAAATTTAAGTGATAACGAATTGTTAACAGCCATTGAAAAAACTACCGAAACTTTGTTTATATCTGAAGAGCTTTCAAGTTTAGGAAACTCTTCAAATCAATAGAAAGATACTGATTTAGAAAATGAGCTAAGCTTCAAGTTAAATGAAGATATGCTAATGGGAAGTAGCTTAAAAAGCAAGAGCTGATCATTCTATAGAAAGATGTACTTATGGGGCTAATTAATGTAACAGGACTAATAAACCACCCAAAATTTTGTCGATATGTATCCACGGAACATATATTTAACTGCAAACTATGAAGAAATATAGTGTGAAGGAGGAGTGGGCTGTTAAGATTAACCAAAGCAATCATTATTATGAGAGAAACGGCTTCAACACAAATTAAAAATGCACAAGAAGTTAGATTAGAGATTTCTGGATATTATTTTAGTGTATTTGCTAATCAGAGCCAAGCCACTCGAGAAGTAAACTGCTTTGTAGATGCAGTAATTTAAAGATACGATTATGGCAAACGATGCAGAATATACTACTATGAATGATGGACAGTTAGCGAATAACTCAATCACTTTTGTGAATCAGTTGAAAGCTAGGGAATACTTTAATGTTAGACACTATTTCCAACCACTTTGACTTACTCAAACAATGCTTTCTCCTTCTCATCTAGGGTGAGGCTCATAAGGATAGCTATCTTTATGAGCCTGTTGCAAAGCAAATATGATTAGCTATTTATATAGCATAGAATGAATGGAGCGCTTTTTAATGTTAAAGCTGATTATACGGGGAGTGTTGCAAATGGGAATAGCGCTCTTAACTACGACATAATCCTTGAGTCGCATAACTATAACTGATCAGTGAAAATCAAACGTAGGGTAAATATACGAGTAGTTGTTTAGAGCGTGCCAAAAATAATGGTTAACAGTAAAATATTAGGTTGGATGGACAAATGAGGGTTAAACGAAGCTTTGTATACAGCAAATTTGAAAAAAGAAAACAAGATAGCTGTTATTAAAATTTCAAATAAGTAAAAAACAGCATGTCATATATTTAAAACCATCAAAGACAATAGAAAATGTGGTAAAATTAGGTTGAAGATCTAAATATGCCAACCAACAAGCAAAAGTTATTAAATCAGCAGAACTGTCGAATTGTTTGATGGTGTATCAATTTTAATTAAATAATAAAACTATTGGGTATATTTAACTAAGATAGTAAGGAGTTATTAATAAAGTGGAAACATTCCTAATCACAGGCGGCGCCGGCTTTATCGGCTCAACCTTAGCAAATTATTATAGTAAAGACAATCAAGTTGTGGTCATTGATGATTTATCAATGGGCCAAACTGAAAATTTAAACACATCTGAAAATATCACGTTCATTGAAGGTAGCGTGATTGATCAACAATTAATGGAAAAAGTACTGCAAGAGTATCAGTTCGATTACATTTTTCACTTAGCAGCGATTGCTAGTGTAGCAGATTCAGTAGCACGTCCAGTGGAAACACACCAAGTCAATTTTGAGAGTGTGTTACAATTACTGGAATTAATTCGGAAATACCAGAAAGATTTAAAACGTTTGGTGTTTGCTTCTTCTGCAGCGGTTTATGGTGATGAGCCAACTTTACCAAAACAGGAAGAATCAGTAATTCGTCCATTAACGCCTTATGCAGTGGATAAATTTGCTTCTGAAAAATATGTGTTAAACTATTGTCATTTATATGATGTTCCAACAAGCGCTGTTCGCTTCTTTAACGTTTACGGGCCAAACCAAAATCCTAATTCCCCTTATTCTGGCGTTATTTCGATTGTGATGGACTCTTACAAACGCTTATTAGCCAATCAAGAAGTGACATTCAATATCTTTGGCGATGGAAAACAATCCCGTGATTTTGTCTTTGTTGAGGACGTGGTTCAAGCGTTGAATCTTGTCGCTCATTCTGACCAATCACTTGGGGAAGTGTATAATGTCGGGACTGGGAAAGCAACCGATTTAAATGAGTTAATTTCTTCTTTAAATGATATTATGAAAGTCACTTTGCCAGTTGAATACAAAGAAGCGCGAGCTGGGGACATCAAAGATTCCTTAGCGGATATATCTAAATTACGTGCCATTGGTTATGAACCGAAATATAGTATTCAGTCCGGTTTGGATAAATATGTTAATTATGAATTAAAAGAATAAATAAAACTTCTTGAGAACTATCAGCTCTCAAGAAGTTTTCAAGTAATTTGTACGAAGTAGTCATAGATAAAAAAAGTTTAATATGGTATGCTAAAATTTGTATGCAAGTATTAAATTTGGGGGATTTAACCTGTGAAAAAGAAAATTTTAATTTCAATACCCGCGTATAATGAAGCAAATAATATACGTCCTCTATATAAAAAATTAAATGAAACTTTAGAAGAAAAAAGAGATGAAGTTGATTTTGAAATACTATTCATTAATGATGGAAGTAAAGATAACACTGTAAGTGAAGTTTTATCATTAATTGAGCAAACGGACAATGTTTCTTTAATTGATTTGTCCAGGAATTATGGAAAAGAGATAGCAATGAGTGCGGGCTTTGATTATTCTACACATGATGCTGTTATTACAATGGATGCTGATTTACAACATCCGCCAGCTACAATTATTGATATGATTGATCTTTGGCAGCAAGGTTATGAAGATGTCTATGCTAAAAGAAATCAACGCAAAGGGGAGTCATGGTTTAAAAAAACATCCTCTAAATGGTTTTATAAAGTATTAGGAAAACTAGCCAATACGCCTGTTTTGCCAGATGCAGGAGATTATCGCTTACTTGATCGCAAGGTAGTAGAGGCGCTGAAGCAAATGAGAGAATCTCAACGTTATACGAAGGGGTTATATAATTGGGTAGGATTCAAAAAGGTTGCAATTGAATTTGATGCGGATGAGAGATTACATGGTGAAACAAAATGGAGCTTTGGCGCATTATTGAAATTGGCAATTGAAGGAATTACTTCTTATACAACGGCTCCTTTAAAGATTTCAATGTATTTTGGCTTTTTAGTTTCTTTTGTTGCGTTTGTTTACATGATATATGTATTAATTAAAACATTGATATTTGGTGCGGATACTTCAGGCTTCCCTTCACTAATGATTATGATATTATTTTTAGGTGGCTGCCAATTGATTTCTGTAGGGATTTTAGGGGAGTATGTTGGCCGTGTATTTTTAGAGACTAAGAAACGTCCCTTGTATTTTGTAGAAAATATATACAGTTTGCCAAAGAAAAATGAGACTAAAGAATCAGAGTTAAAAGAGATTGATTAATGAATATATTCATTTTACTTATAAAAAACGAGGTAGTAGTCGAATGGCTGTATCTCGTTTTTCCTATATTTGAACCCACCTCACTCCAATGGTACAATAAACAAGATTGGAGTGAGAGCATGACAGATATTATTGCACATCGAGGAAGTAAAGGCACCCATCCTGAAAATACGTGTATTGCTTTCAGAGAGGCTGTTCGTGTTGGTGCTGAAGGAATTGAATTAGATGTTCATCTTTCTAAAGATGGTTATTTAATCGTTATGCACGATGAAACGGTGGATCGTACGACAGATGGTCATGGTGAAATCCAACAGTTAACATTAAACGAATTAAAACAACTAGATGCTGGAAGCTGGTTTCAGAAAAATCCTTCTGTTCAATGTGTTCCAACATTGGAAGATGTTTTAAATTGTCTTGTAGAAGAACAATTCAATGGTTTTTTGAATATTGAACTTAAAACGGACATTATCCATTATGAAGGAATTGAGAAAAAAGTCGTCCAACAAATGAAGCAAAAAAACTGGCCGTTTCGTTATTTATATTCTAGTTTTTATTTTCCGAGTTTAGTTAAATTAAAAAAAGCTGATCCTAAGACAGAAATTGCCTTTATTTATGAATCTGCAGAGGATTTAAGTCAAGCGGGACCGGCATTCGCGCTTGTCGATAGTTTACATCCAAAAATGTCTTGGGTGTTGGCTCATGAAAAAGAACTTATCACAATTGGGAAACCGCTGCGGCCGTGGACTGTTAATCGGATGGAAGAAATGGAAAATTGTTTTCAGCTAAAATTGGCGGGTGTTCATACGGATTTTCCTGAAGAAGCAAAATTTGCTCGTCAAAATTGGCAAGAAGAAGGAGAAACATAATTGGAGAAAGTATTAGTTATTGTAGGACCCACTGCGGTGGGGAAAACAGCATTAAGTATTGCTTTAGCAAAAAAATTTAATGGTGAAATTATTAGCGGTGACTCCATGCAAGTTTATCGCTCGTTAGACATTGGCACCGCTAAAGTCACAGAAACAGAAAAAGAAGGAATTCCTCACTATTTAATTGATTGCCGTGAAGTCAGCGAAACATATTCTGCCGCTGATTTTCAGAAAGAGGGTCGTCAAAAAATCAAAGAAATTACTGAAAAAGGGAAACTACCAATTATCGTTGGAGGAACAGGTTTGTATATTCAATCACTCCTTTATGATTTTCAACTAGGAAGTCGTGAGATAGATGACTCGCCTGAAATTAGAGAAACGTACAATTTATTTGCGGAAGAAAAAGGGAATCAAGCCTTATGGCAGTTATTACAACAAAAGGATCCTCTAGCGGCTAACAGCATTCATTTTAATAATCGTAAAAAAGTGATTCGTGCGTTAGAGGTCTTTGACAAAACCGGTTATAGTATTTTGACCCCAAAGGAAAAACCAGCTCGTCTCTATGATTATTATTTGTTAGGTTTGGAAACAGATCGCGCTTTATTATATGAACGTATTAATCAGCGGGTGGATCAAATGATGACAGAAGGGCTGTTGGAAGAAGCAAAACAGATGTTTCAGCAACCACATGCACAAGCAGCTCAAGGTATTGGCTATAAAGAATTTTTCCCGTATTTTTCCGGTGAACAATCATTAGAGATGGCGGTTGAAACAGTCAAACAGCAATCGCGGCGATATGCCAAACGTCAATTGACTTGGTTTAGAAATCGAATGGCTGCGCATTGGTGGGATTTGGTTCAGCAGCCAACAGATTTGCCCAAGTTGGAAAAAGAAGTAGCGGAATGGCTACAACAGAAGGAGAGTGAGTAGGCGATGACCACTCATGAAAAAGTGATTCTAGTAGGAGTTGAGACGGAAAAAAATTATCAGACATTTTCAGCATCAATGGAAGAACTGGCGAATTTAACGGAAACCGCTAATGGAGAAGTAGTGTTTGTTTTAACGCAAAAACGACCACAAGTTGATCGACAAACCGTAATCGGTAAGGGGAAATTGGAAGAATTAATTCAATTAATAGATGCCTATGAAGCGGATCTTGTGATTTTTAATCATGAGCTCACACCGCGCCAAAATCAACTGTTATCTGAAGCATTAGCTGTGCGAGTAATTGATCGTGTACAATTAATTTTGGATATCTTTGCTTTGCGTGCGCGCTCCAAAGAAGGAAAGTTACAAGTTGAATTAGCACAATTGGATTATTTATTGCCTCGCTTGGCTGGCCAAGGAAAACAGTTGTCCCGACTTGGAGGAGGTATTGGGACACGTGGGCCTGGTGAAACGAAATTAGAGTCGGACCGCCGCCACATTCGGAATAAAATCTTAGGCATCCGTCGTGAGTTAAAAGAAGTCACTGCTCATCGTGAACGAAGCCGCCAGAAAAGACAAAATTCAGAACTATTTCAAATTGGCTTGATTGGTTATACCAATGCTGGCAAATCAACCATTCTCAACATGTTGACAACAGCAGGAACTTATTCAGAGGATCAATTGTTTGCAACGTTAGATCCTTTAACTAAAAAATGGCAATTGCCTCAAGGCATGGAAGTTACTCTGACAGATACGGTTGGCTTCATTCAAGATTTACCAACACAACTGATTGAAGCCTTTCAGTCGACATTGGAAGAAAGTCGGACGATGGATTTACTGCTCCATGTGGTGGATGCAAGTGCGCCAGATCGGTTACAACATGAACGCACGGTTCAAACATTGATGAAAGAACTAGCATTGGAAAATATTCCGTGTTTGACGGTTTATAATAAAAGAGATCAAGTGGACAGCAAAGAATTTGTCCCAACCTTATTTCCCAATGTATTGATCTCAACTAAAATTCCTGAAGATAAAGAACGACTGGTTCAAGCTATCCGTGCCCAAATGATGGAATTACTCGAGCCTTATCAATTAGAAATTAGCCCAACTGACGGACAACTATTAAGTGAACTTCGCAGGATGACACTAATGGTTTCAGAAGAATATGCTGAAAATGAAAATCGGTATATCGTGAAAGGCTTTGCAAAAAAAGAGTCTAAATGGTTGGCTGAATCCGAAAAAGAGTAAAAAATGGTAAGTTGATTAGAAATGATTTGTAAAAACAAATCATTTCTATTTTTTTGGTTAGCAGGAGAAAATCAGCCATGAAAAGATGGGAAAGTCCATATTTATCAGGTTTTTTGTTTTATGTTAGAAAATCTAACATAAGTTCTTGACAATTTGTCATTCTATTGTTATTCTAAGAAATAACTAAGAGAGGAGGATGGAGATGAGAGAAAAAGAGTTACGCCGTTCCATGTCAGTTTTTCCAATTGGTACAGTTATGAAACTAACGGATTTGACCGCTCGACAAATTCGCTACTATGAAGAACAGGGATTGATTCATCCAGAACGTAGTGAGGGCAACCGACGCATGTATTCTTTAAATGATATTGATGTTTTGTTAGAAATTAAAGATTATTTATCTGATGGATTGAACATGGCAGGGATTAAGCGTGTGTATGAAATGAAATTAGAAGAACAAAAAAACACCGCCGAGGCAACTCGTCCGTTAACCGATGCAGATGTTCGTCAGATTTTATACGACGAAATCCTTTCGCAAGGAGGACTTACTCAGCAAAATCCGTTCCAATCGAATGTACCAAGGCTTTAACGTTTCAGCAGCCAATAAAAATGAAGGATGGGGATCAGACCGATGACAAGAAAAGCCAAAACGGCAGAAGAGATTAAACATATTGCAGAAGAAGAAAACGTACGTTTTTTACGACTAATGTTTACCGACATTATGGGAACAATTAAAAATGTTGAAGTTCCTGTGAGTCAGCTAGATAAAGTATTAGATAATAAAATGATGTTTGATGGGTCATCCATCGAAGGATTCGTTCGTATCGAAGAAAGTGACATGTATTTATACCCTGATCTATCTACATGGATGATTTTTCCGTGGGAAAGCGACCATGGAAAAGTTGCGCGCTTAATTTGTGATATTTACAATCCTGATGGTACCCCTTTTGCCGGAGATCCCCGCGGTAATTTAAAACGCGCCTTAGCAGATATGAAAGAATTAGGCTTTACTTCTTTTAACTTAGGACCAGAACCAGAATTTTTCCTATTTAAATTAGATGAGAATGGTGAAATTACCACTGACTTGAATGATAAAGGTGGCTATTTTGATTTTGCGCCAACCGATTTAGGTGAAAATTGTCGCCGTGATATTGTTTTAGAGTTAGAAAGTTTAGGCTTTGAAGTGGAAGCTTCGCATCATGAAGTAGCACCTGGTCAACATGAAATTGACTTTAAATATGCTGATGTAGTTGATGCTTGTGACAATATTCAAACGTTCAAATTAGTTGTGAAAACTATTGCGCGCAAACATGGCTTGCATGCAACATTTATGCCAAAACCTTTGTTTGGAATTAATGGTTCTGGCATGCACTGCAATATGTCATTATTTAATGAAGAAGGTAATGTTTTTTATGACGAGTCAGGAGAGATGGGCTTAAGCCAAACTGCGTATCATTTCTTAGGTGGTTTATTAAAACATGCCCGTGCCTATACTGCGGTATGTAACCCAACAGTGAACTCTTATAAACGCTTGGTACCAGGTTATGAAGCACCTGTTTATGTAGCTTGGAGCGGCAGAAATCGTTCACCACTCATTCGAGTTCCTGAATCTCGTGGTTTATCGACTCGTTTAGAATTACGTTCTGTCGATCCTTCAGCGAATCCGTATTTAACAATGGCAGTCTTATTACAAGCAGGTTTGGATGGTATTCGTAATGAACTTACGCCACCGCCAGCGGTTGATCGTAACATTTATGTGATGAATGAGGAAGAACGTCAACATGCACAAATTGAAGATTTGCCATCAACCTTACACAATGCCATCAAAGAATTACGTAAAGATCAAGTAATGATTGATGCATTAGGTCGTCACATTTTTGCCAATTTTGTAGAAGCGAAACGAATGGAATGGGCAGCCTTCCGTCAAACCGTTTCTGAATGGGAAAGAGAACAATATTTGGAGTTGTACTAAAAAAAAGAGCCTTATGGCTCTTTTTTTATTTTGTTTCCATCGGCACGAATGTAATCGTTATTTCTTGTGGAATGTTATAAAATGTTTTGTAACGGCGTATCCAATATTCTGAGGTTGTTCCTTTCTCCCAAAAGTATTCTCCATTTGGTAATAAAGGTAATTTTACGGAAGTTTCTTTATTAGCGATTGCCTCATCTATAATTTCTTTTCTCTGTTGTTCTACCCTGTAGGTATATGCAAACATCAAGGTATAAAAGGTTAATAAGATAAGAATTCCTTGTTTAAGAATTTTCGTTATAAACAGTATTTCATGGTTGTTTTCTGCTTCACTTTGTAAATTAAAATAATAAGCGATAAATTGCAAAATAAGTATAATCCAAAAAACATACGTAATATAAAATGACCGGGGACCGATGGGCTCAGCAATGAAAAGAGGCCCAGCTGTACATACGATAGATAAGAACAAGAAAAGTAGTTTTGCTTTTAAATTACCTTTAAATTGAATGAGTATAAATATAAATATTGAAAGGTAGTATAGTAAAGCTAATAGTGCAGTGAAATCTTGACTGCGATTATAGGATATTGTGAAATAAGGATAAATAAAGACAGAGAAAACCGTATAAGTACTTATAAAAAATAGAGCTCCTTTATTTATCAGCTGCGTTGCCTTTGATTGTAAAATATCTTTATCTTGTTTTTTAGAGATTAATAAAGTTAACGTTGCTATACAAAGATTAATGAAACGATTTTGATGAAAAATATTTTCTGCCATCGGTCCTATTGTTTTATAGTAAAAATATGAAAGCGATAAATTAATTTTTTTATAGCCATCAGTATTATTGGCAGCATTTAAGTAAGCTGGATTAATTAGCATAATAATCAAACTAAGGAAACTTGTAACTAGAAAAGCAAGTAAGAACGAATCAATCATCTTTCTGGTTTTCCAAGAATAAATACATAAAGCAATTGCAAGGAATGTGATATAAACGCTGATGTTTTCAGAAAAAAATTGAGTCCCGAGACTTAAAACAATACCTGTTAGAACAGGGTGTTTTAAATTAGCTGTTTCATTAGTAAATAAGTAATTCACTATTATGAAAAAAACCACTAAACTAATAACAGGAGGAACGAAGTTCACAAAGGCTGCCGGCCATCCATAAGTTTGTTGAAAAAGTTTTGTGGGAATTAATATAAGTAGAGCTAAGCCAAAAATCAAAAGAAATTTTTTATTTGTAGTTGTTTTTCTATCTAAACTTAGTTTAGTGAATTTTGTTAGTACTGTAAGTAATAATAGAATTGTGCCGCTCATAAACAAGCTTTTAATTAAAACACTACGAGTAATAATTAAAGCGAAGATATTTCCAAAGTAGCGTCCATTATATCCTTGAAAGCCGTTTTTTAATAAATCAAGCCCTTCTTGACTTCCCCACATCCATTCATCGTGAGCGTAAGGGATAAAATAAAAAATGATGGTTAGTAGTAAAAAAGCAAGGATAATAAATTTATTTTTTTGAAGAGTTTTCAACATATTCTCCCTTTCTGTAGATCGTTATTTTCAGTTGTTATTATAAACTAATTATATATAAAAACATAGAGATAATTTGTAACTGGAAAAGGAAACTCTAAAGAATGTTTGTGAAAAATGTTTCAAATGTTTGGTTTTTACGCTATAATAAACAAGAATATGCGTGCAACTATTCTATTTTTTAGATATAAAGGATGAGAAAAACATGCGGAAAATGAAAACAATGGATGGGAATGCAGCAGCAGCTTATATTTCCTATGCTTTTACAGAATTAGCAGCCATTTATCCAATAACACCAAGTTCAACGATGGCTGAACTTGTTGATCAGTGGTCGGCCGAAGGTAAGAAAAATATCTTTGGTCAACCTGTGAAAGTAGTCGAAATGCAATCGGAAGCTGGTGCTGCCGGCGTGGTCCATGGCTCTTTAAAAACAGGCGCGCTTACCACGACCTATACGGCTTCACAAGGGTTACTTTTAATGATTCCTAATATGTACAAAATAGCTGGAGAACTATTACCATCTGTTTTTCATGTGGCGAGCCGAGCTTTAACTACGAATGCTTTAAATATTTTTGGTGATCAAGGAGACGTAATGGCCGCACGCCAAACAGGCTTTGCTATGTTGTCAGAAAGTAGTGTGCAAGAAGTGATGGATTTGGCACCAGTGGCTCACTTGGCTTCGATTGAAGCGAGTGTTCCATTTATGAACTTTTTTGATGGCTTTAGAACAAGTCATGAAATTCAAAAAGTGGCAGTTCTTGACTATGAAGAATTAGCACCCTTAGTAAACCAAGAAAAATTAGCCGAATTCCGTCGTCGGAGCATGAATCCGAATCACCCTTCCGTTAGTGGAATGAACCAAAATCCAGATATTCACTTTCAACAACGAGAAACAATAAATCCTTATTATGAAAAATTACCTGGTATTGTTCAAAAATATATGACAGAAATTAATCGGTTACGGGGAACCAATTATGATTTAGTGACGTATTATGGCGCAGAAGATGCAGAAGAAGTGATCGTCACGATGGGTTCAGTTGCACAAACAATTGAACAGACGGTTGATTATTTACAAGAACAAGGAAGAAAAGTTGGCTTCCTTAATGTCCATCTTTATCGGCCATTTCCAGTTGAAACATTTCTTGAAAAAATACCACAATCAGTTAAAGCAATTGCTGTCTTGGATCGGACGAAAGAGCCCGGTGCTGGTGGTGAACCGTTATTATTGGATGTCCAAAGTGCGATGTATGAAGCGGACATTCGCCCAACAATTATTGGTGGGCGCTATGGTTTAGGTTCTAAAGATGTGCTGCCAAATCAAATTGTTGCGGTTTTTGATGAATTAATGAAAGAACGTTCTGCCATGAAGAAGCGTTTTACAATTGGGATTGATGATGATTTAACTTATACTTCATTAGAAGTTGGCAAACCACTTGATTTGACGAATCCGAAAACCTATCAAGCTAAATTTTGGGGCTTTGGTTCTGATGGGACAGTAGGGGCGAACAAGTCAGCAATTAAGATTATCGGTGATCATACAGACAAGTATGCACAAGGATTTTTCTATTATGATTCAAAAAAATCAGGCGGGTTGACCGTTTCTCATTTACGTTTTGGCGAGACGCCTATTCGTTCAACGTACCTCATTGAACATTCTGATTTTGTGGCTTGTCATACAGCCGCTTATTTGCATACTTATGATTTAGTAAAAGGGTTAAAAAAAGGCGGTACTTTCCTCTTAAATACCATTTGGAATGATGAACAACTAGCACGATTTTTACCCAATCAATTAAAACGGTATCTAGCTGAAAATGAGATTCAGTTTTATACAATCAATGCAGTGAAATTAGCTAGTGAAGTCGGACTAGGCGGGCGAATTAATACCGCGATGGAAACAGCTTTCTTCAAATTAGCGCAAATTATGCCTTTTGAGCAAGTGTTACCAATTTTAAAAGAAGAAGCACTGAAAAGTTATGGTCATAAGTCTATGAAAGTTGTCGAAAAAAATATTCAAGCAATCGATAAGACCGTTGAATTGTTGCATCAGGTACCTGTTCCAGCAGAGTGGAGAACGCTTGAAGTTCAACCTCGAAAACGTTCAGAAAATGTTAGTGATTTTGTTCATGAAATTGTTGAACCGATTAATCGTCAAGAAGGCAATGCGTTATCTGTTGCGACACTAGCGAAAAATGGGATGACAGATGGGCGGATGCCTTTGGGAACTGCGGCAGTTGAAAAACGTGAAGTTGCATTAGAAGTACCTGAGTGGATTAGCGATCGATGTACTATGTGTAATGAGTGTGCCTTTGTATGTCCTCATGCGGCGATACGACCATTCTTAGCCGATGAAGAAGAAATGACTGAAGCGCCAGAAGGATTCATTGTGCGTGATCTACGTGGTGCCGACGGCTTGAAGTATCGTATCCAAGTCTCAGTCAAAGATTGTACTGGCTGTGGACTTTGTGTTGAAGCCTGTCCAGCTAAAGGCAAAGCTTTAGTAATGAAACCTTATGACGAAGAAAAAGAGCAGGCTATGAATTGGGCGTTTGCTATGACGTTACGTCAAAAGGAAAACCCAGCAAAACCGAATACTGTTTTAGGTTCGCAATTTAATAAACCTTTATTAGAGTTTTCTGGTGCTTGTTCTGGTTGCGGCGAAACGCCTTATGTTAAATTATTGACGCAAATGTTTGGTGACCGAATGCTGATTGCTAATGCAACAGGTTGCTCATCGATTTGGGGTGCTGCAGCGGGTGTGACACCTTACACTACTAATGAACAAGGACAAGGTCCAGCTTGGTCAAATTCTCTTTTAGAGGATAATGCCGAGTTTGGTTACGGCATGTTGTTAGCAACGCAAGCGCGTCGCGAACGTTTAGCTAGTAAAATGACCAAAGCTTTTTCTGTAGCTAGTGATTCTTTACGTTTATTGATGGAAGATTGGATAGCACATCTGTCCGAAAGTGAAGGTACGCAACAACGTGCAGCTAAATTACGTGCAGCTTTGCTTGAAGAAAAAACGAATCAACCTTTATTGGAAGCAATTTATGACGATCAAGATCTTTTTGTTAAACCAAGTCAGTGGATGATTGGTGGAGACGGCTGGGCTTACGATATTGGCTACGGCGGTATTGACCACGTGTTAGCTAGTGGCGCGGATGTGAATATGTTAGTTCTAGATAATGAAGTCTATTCCAATACAGGTGGCCAAACTTCCAAAGCAACTCCGGCATCAGCGATTGCGAAATTTGCTGCCAGTGGGAAATATGCTTCTAAAAAAGATTTAGGGATGATGGCAATGACTTATGAAAATGTCTATGTCGCTCAAATTGCCTCAGGTGCAAACCAAATGCAGACGATTAAAGCTTTTGAAGAAGCAGAAAAATTCCCTGGACCATCGATTATTATTGCTTATACACCATGTATTACACATGGTTTAGCAGGTGGGATGAGTCAAACGTTGAAAGAAGCGAAAGACGCAGTTCATTCAGGTTACTGGTCTTTATATCGCTATAATCCATTATTGCGAGAAAAGGGCAAAGAACCAATGACATTGGATTTTAAAAAACCAGATTTTTCATTAATGAAAGAGTTTATGCGCCAACAAGTTCGCTTTGCATCCTTAGAATCTAGTCAACCAGATACAGCGGAATTGTTATTTAATAAAACAATTAATGATGCTAAGAGACGGTTCTATAATTATGCTCGTTTAGCTGGTCAAGAAGAAAAAATTCGAGCAAAACTAGAAAAACAAAGTGAACCAGAAATAACTGCGCCAGAGAACGAGAAGCCACGAGTGAAAAAAGAACGCGTAGTTGATCCGGAAGCGGAAGCAAGAAGGGCTGCCCGCCGCGCAGAACGAGCAGCCAAGAGAAAACAACGTGAGCAAGATTAAATAGAAATCAAAAAAACGTGTCTGAGCTTTTTGCTTGGACACGTTTTTTAGTTAGAAATGCGATTTTTTGATGAAAAATTTCAAGTTATTTGAAAAAGTTCCTAAATTTTTTTGATGTTTCCGCTTGCGTTCTGTGATGAAAGAAAATAATGTGGTATACTTGTTAGGAAATCTTGAGAGAGAAGTGAGGGGTATGATGTCGTTTCAATTGAATCAATTATTAGATTTGAATTATTGGCAACAAGTCATCTCAACGGATTTCTTATCTAAGGATTTTGTTATCAATATCATAGATATCCTAGTCGTATGGTACCTCGTTTACAAATTAATCATGCTTGTTCGTGGAACAAAAGCAGTCCAACTATTAAAAGGTGTCGCTGTTTTTATCATTATCCGCATTCTAAGTGAGATAATTGGTCTACATACATTATCTTGGTTAATGAATCAAGTCATCATGTATGGTGTAATCGCCGCGGTTGTTATTTTTCAACCAGAAGTGCGAAGAGGGCTGGAACATCTAGGGAGAAGTTCGTTTTTCCGCCCGAATAAAGGTGCGCAACAAGAAGATGAGCGTATTATTCAGGCCTTTGACAAAGCCATTCAGTACATGTCAAAACGGAAAATTGGTGCTTTGATAACCATTGAACGCAATACCGGTTTAGATGAATACATTGAGACAGGTATTGATTTGGATGCCGATATTACTGGTGAATTACTGATTAATATTTTCATTCCAAATACACCACTACATGATGGTGCAGTGATTATCAAAAATGAAAAAATTGCTGTTGCTAGTGCGTATTTACCGCTATCAGAAAGCAATTTAATTCCAAAAGAATTTGGAACGCGCCATAGAGCCGCAGTCGGTATCAGTGAAGTCAGTGACGCCATTACGATTGTTGTTTCTGAAGAAACTGGTGACGTTAGTTTGACATTGAACAATGAATTAATTCCTGGTCTAACGCAAGAAGAGTATTTAACAATTTTGCGTAAGGAGTTAATTTCGGAATCATCGGAAGATAAAAAAAGTGCTTTGCAGCATTTTATCGATGATGTAACAAAGGGGGTTAAACGCAAATGAGAAAAGCCTCCCAAAAAAGCTGGTTTAATGGTTTGCTTTCATTGCTGTTTGCATTGTTGTTATTTTTTAATGCCAATGCAACAGGCAATAATCCCTCCAATTCAGGTTCAAGCCAAACGTATAGTGAAACATTGAATAATATTCCTGTCCAAGTCCAATACGATAAAGACAAATATTATGTCTCTGGATTTGAAGAGAGTGTAAATGTTCATTTACGTAGTGCGAACCGCATTCAATTAAACATGGAATCAAATGCTGACACACGAAATTTCCAAGTGGTCGCAGACTTAACCAAATTGCCATTAGGGACTTCGGAAGTGCCTTTGACAGTTCGGGGACTAAGTTCAGCTGTTACAGCTGAAATTGAACCGAAAACAGTGACTGTAACGATTGAAAAGAGAGTAACAAAAAAATTCGATGTAGAAGCACAACTTTCTGATAACATTGAAAAAGAAGGCTACAAAGTAAAAAATATTTCTGTAGATCCAAAAACTGTAGAAGTAACAACTGGAGAAGAAACAGCGAAAGCAATTGACAAAGTGATTGCGCCAGTCTCAAGTGCCAAACAAACAATTGATACGATTAAACAAACGGTAAATGTTCAAGCGCTAGATGCCAAAGGTCAAGTCCTAAGTATCGAAAATCCAGCACCACAAGTCAAAGTAACAGTAGGCTTAACCGCGCCAACGAAAGATGTACCACTGAATGTTAGTATGACAGGTACGCCACCTGCTGGGATCGCTCATTACAATTATAGTTTATCGACGTACCAAGTTAGGGTCAGTGGCCCGCAATCAATTTTAGATACGCTAGAATCAATTGAGGTACCGGTAGATATTTCTGATATTCGCAAAGAAACAAAACAATCAGTGACTATTCCCATTAATGGAGAATACGTAGTTACACCAGATGAGGTTGACGTTTCTTTGAGCCCCGTGTACAATCAACAACAGTCATCAAATACAAATGAAACTTCAGGGGAACCTGCAAGTTCAACAACGGTTGGCTCAGGTAGCCAAGCAGTACAACCAAGTACATCCAGTCAAGTAGAATCAAATACTTCTGAAAAAACAAGTGAGGGATCAACAGTAGAAAGTACAACTGCTGGTTCAACTGAAAATACAGAGAATCAAGTGACTAAGGAGAATCAAAATGGGTAAATATTTTGGAACAGATGGTGTAAGAGGAATTGCAAATAAGGAGTTAACACCTGAATTAGCTTTTAAATTAGGGCGTTACGGTGGTTATGTGTTGAGTCAACATGAAGATAGTTCAAGAAAACCTCGTGTTCTCGTAGGGCGCGATACACGTATTTCAGGTGAGATGTTGGAACAAGCATTGATTGCTGGATTATTATCAGTCGGAATTGAAGTTTTCCAATTAGGGGTGATTTCAACACCTGGTGTAGCATATCTTACTCGTTTACAAAAAGCATCCGCTGGCGTAATGATTTCAGCTTCACATAATCCTGCGGAAGACAATGGGATTAAGTTTTTTGGGGCAGATGGCTTCAAATTAGTAGACGATCAAGAAGCAGAAATTGAAGCATTGTTAGACGCAGAAGAAGATACCTTACCAAGACCTTCTGCAGAAGGCTTAGGCTCGTTAGATGAATTTCCAGAAGGCTTACTAAAATATTCGCAATTTTTAGTTCAAAGTATTCCTGGCGATTTAGCAGATATGACTGTTTGTTTAGATGCGGCCAACGGAGCAACTGCAACAGCAGTCAATCGTGTCTTCGCGGATTTAGAGACAGATTTCTATACAATGGGAACAAGTCCTAATGGATTGAATATCAATGATGGTGTGGGTTCCACTCATCCTGAAGCTTTGGCAGAAATGGTTGTTGAAAAAGGCGCAGATGCTGGTTTGGCTTTCGATGGCGACGGCGATAGAATTATTGCGGTCGATGAATTAGGACGAATTATCGATGGTGATAAAATCATGTATATTTGTGCTAAATATTTAGCTGAGAAAAAACGTTTGAAAAAAGATACAATCGTTACAACGGTGATGAGTAATCTAGGTTTCCATAAAGCTGTAGAAGAAATTGGCTTAAAAGATGTGGTAACGCAAGTGGGTGATCGCTATGTTGTAGAAGAAATGCGTAAAAATGATTACAATTTTGGTGGCGAACAATCTGGTCACATGATCTTTTTAGATTACAACACAACAGGTGATGGCATGCTTTCAGGGATTCAATTGTTGAATGTTATGAAGCAAACGGGCAAAAAATTATCTGAATTAGCGGATGAAGTGACGATTTATCCACAAAAATTAGTCAATATTCGTGTCACAGATAAAAATGGTGCAATGGAAGTTCCGGCAATCAAAGCAGTTGTCGAACAAGCAGAAGCAGAAATGAATGGCGAAGGTCGTATTTTGGTTCGTCCTTCTGGAACAGAACCATTGTTACGTGTGATGGCTGAAGCGCCGACACAAGAAAAAGTTGATTATTACGTTGATAAAATTGCCGAAGTAGTACGTGCAGAAATCGGCGTTGAATAAGAACCAATTAGAAACCAGACACTTAATGCTAGCTTGCGTTAAGTGTCTGGTTTCTTTGTTGGAAATCAAAAAAAGAAAATAGCTAATAAGCTACGTCTATCATTGACATAGAGCGGTTAAAAGGGTACTATTTTAGAAGTAAGATGCACCGCGTATCTTCTTTTTTTATTTGATAAAATCAAGAAGGGAGCGGCTGTAAATCAATGGAGTTATAGAATGGAGGAGCGAAATGAAAGAAAAAATGTCCGTCAAGACAATTGTAGCAATTGGAATTGGCTCTGCAGTTTTTGTTATTTTAGGTCGATTCGTTGTAATTCCAACTGGGATTCCTAATACGAACTTAGAAACGTCGTATCCATTTCTTGCTTTAATGTCAGTTGTTTTTGGACCAGTAGCTGGAGGGCTAATTGGTTTGATCGGTCACACATTAAAAGATTTTACCACGTATGGTAGCGCTTGGTGGAGCTGGATTATTTGTTCAGGAATTATTGGTATTATTTTTGGCTTCGCTGGTCGTAAAATGGATCTTCAACATGGTGAATTTACAACAAATGACATGGTGCGTTTCAATATTTTCCAAGCCTTTGGCAATATCGTCGTTTGGGGCTTAATCGCGCCTAGCTTGGATATTTTGATTTATAGTGAACCCGCAAGTAAAGTGTTTACACAAGGCGTATTCGCGACTGTTTCAAATATTGTCGCTGTGGGGATTATTGGAACATTGTTGATGAAAGCTTATGCATCAACAAGAACAAAGAAAGGCAGTTTATCAAAAGATTAAGAAACTGTCGAAATAATTTAAATGGTTAAGGGTCTGCCCTAGTAATTACTTTGCTAATGCTCAGACCCTTTCTTTTATGGAGAAACTGAGGTGAGGCCGAATGAAAAAACCAATCATTACTTTTAATAATTTTTCCTTTCAATATCATAGCCAATCTGAACCGACATTAAAGGGGATTCAATTAACCATCTATGAAGGAGAAAAGGTTTTAATCGTTGGGCCTAGTGGTAGTGGCAAATCAACATTGGCGCAATGTATCAACGGGTTAATTCCCAATATTTATGAAGGTGAGATTCAAGGCACAGCTACGGTTGCTGGTAAAAATATCCAAGAAACAAGTCTATTTGATTTGTCTTTTGATGTAGGAACTGTTTTGCAAGATACCGATGGGCAGTTTATCGGTTTAACGGTTGCTGAGGATATTGCTTTTGCTTTAGAAAACGATGCAGTTGAACAAGCAGAAATGAAAAAAGCGGTCCACAAATGGTCCGAGATTGTTGAGCTGAATCAGTTATTGCAACACCGTCCACAAGATTTGTCAGGTGGTCAAAAACAACGTGTATCTATGGCGGGCGTTCTAATTAACCAATCAAAAATTTTACTTTTTGATGAACCTTTGGCTAATCTTGACCCACGAGCGGGTCAAGAAACAATGACTTTGATTGACACCATTCAACAAGAAACAAAAGCGACTGTTTTAATAATAGAACATCGCTTAGAGGACGTTCTTTGCGAATCAGTTGATCGAATTATTGTCATGAATGAGGGCACAATTATTTCTGATACAACGCCAGATGAATTGTTACGTCAAGATACGTTGACCCAACAAGGGATTCGTGAACCTTTGTACGTTACAGCCATGAAATATGCTGGGATTGATTTAACACAAGTTAGTCATTTAGACAAATTAGCCGAAGTATCAGGCGAAACAGTTTTGCCCAAAATGACACAGTGGTCTGTCCAACCTAGTTCAGTTAGTGCGGTCAAAGGAGCTGAACTATTACGTTTGGAACAAGTGTCCTATCAATATGATCGTCACGGTGAAAAAGTGTTAGATGACTTCTCAGTAACTATTCATCATGGAGAAATGATCAGCATTGTAGGAAAAAATGGTGCCGGGAAGTCTACACTTTCTAAAATAATTTGCGGGTTCATCACGCCTCAATCGGGCAAGATTTTATGGGAAGGACAGGATTTTTCCAATTATTCAATCAAAGAACGTGCAGATAAAATTGGTTATGTGATGCAAAATCCCAATCAAATGATTTCTAAAAAAATGATTTTTGAAGAAGTAGCTTTAGGATTAGTTTTACGAGATGTGCCACAAGCAGAAATTGAGGAACGTGTGACGAATATTTTACATATTTGTGGGCTGTATCCCTTCCGGAACTGGCCGATTTCTGCGTTGAGTTTTGGGCAGAAAAAACGGGTAACTATTGCATCAATCTTAGTTTTAGAACCTGAATTATTAATTTTAGATGAACCAACAGCTGGACAAGATTTTAAACATTATACAGAAATGATGACATTTTTAGAAGAATTGAACCGCTTAGGTGTGACTATTTTAATGATCACTCACGATATGCACTTAATGTTGGAATATACAACACGTGCGTTAGTAGTTTGTGATGGACGTTTACTAGCAGATGCGACTCCAGTTGCTGTTTTAACAGATGAAAAATTAATTCAAGCAGCTTCTTTAAAAGAAACGAGCTTGTTTACCTTTGCTAAAGCGTTAGGCTTGGAAAATCCCTTGCTATTTACGGAAAAATTTGTTGCTTACGATCGTGAGGTGCGTTTTGGATGAGTGAACGACAAATGTTAGGCTATCATCCTGATTCAACCTGGATTCATCGCTTAAACGGCACAAGCAAATTAGTCTTTTTAATCGTTGTCTCTGTGGCTTGTATGACCACGTATGATACTCGTTATCTGTTAGGAATGTCTGTGGTTTCGCTTGTTTTGTTAAAATTATCAAATATTAAATGGCATCAAATATCTTTTGTTATTAAATTTATTGCTATTTTTTCTTTGTTAAATATCTTAACGGTTTACCTTTTTGCACCTGAATATGGGGTTGATTTATATCAATCACGTACCGTGATTTGGGAAGGAATCGGACGGTTTACTTTGACACAAGAAGAATTATTTTATGAATTTAATTTAGTTTTAAAATATTTCTGTACGATTCCGTTGGCATTAATCTTTTTATTAACAACAAATCCTAGTGAATTTGCCTCCAGCTTGAATCGAATTGGTGTGAGTTATCGGATTAGTTATGCAGTAGCGCTGGCTATTCGTTATATTCCCGATATCCAAGAAGATTTTTTTAATATTTCTTTAGCACAACAAGCGCGAGGTTATGAGATGTCTAAAAAGGGACGGTTAGGCCAACGAATCAAAGGCGTAGCACAAATCGTTTTACCCTTAATCCTATCTAGTTTAGATCGAATTGAAACTGTGAGTACCGCTATGGAATTAAGGCGTTTTGGTCAAAAGAAAAATCGAACGTGGTATGCGCAACAACCTTTTCATCTGCGTGATTTTTCGGTAATGATACTTGCCTTATGCTTATTAGGAATCAGTTTCTGGTTGTTCCATGTGAATGGTGGCCGGTTTTATAATCCATTCCAATAAATAACAAATTGATAAGGTTCTATAAATAGAACGGATATTTTTTTATTATTAAGAATCTAGTACTTTCGCTTACTATGAGTGTACTAGATTCTTTTTTTACAACTTTAAAGAACTAGACCAATTTCCGGTTTTTAGATTTTTGTTGACAAGTACCTACTTTTAATTGTATGATTGTTTATGTTTCTACGGAATATATTTACAAAGGAGGTATATAGACCAATATCGGATAGCGCCAGACCTGAACGTTCAGGTGACGAGGAGAGAGCTTATCGAAGATTCGGCGGGTGGCTCTAGGGACTGCACTCTACAGATAACAAAGAAAAACTAATTGTGAAGTTAGAACAAAGCGGTTATCACGCAGGTAGAAACATATAATGGGATTTGCTAGTTAAACAGGACCTAGTAAATACAGAATTTCAATTGGAAAGTAGGAATTAGCATTATGTGTGGAATTGTCGGAATGATTGGAAAAGAAAATGTCACGGAAAGTTTGATTCAAGGATTAACAAAATTGGAATATAGAGGTTATGATTCTGCTGGGATTTGTGTGAATGATCAAAGCCAACAGCCCCATGTAGTTAAGGCAGTTGGGGGCATTGCCGATTTAGCAGCAAAATTAACGCCAGAAATCGATGGAACAGTTGGTATTGGTCATACTCGTTGGGCCACTCATGGCGAACCAACTGTCGCCAATGCACATCCCCATGTTTCAAGCGATCAACGCTTTGCATTAGTGCATAATGGTGTCATTGAAAACTTTGAAGAATTAAAAGAACAATTTTTAAGTGGTGCTCACTTAATTGGTGATACAGATACTGAAATCGTCGTTCAATTAATTGCTCATTTTGCTGAAAATGGTTTTTCAACAAAAGATGCTTTTAAAGCGGCTTTAGCCGAAATTAAAGGTTCATACGCTTTTGCATTAATGGATAAAATGGACCCCAATACTATCTATGTAGCGAAAAATAAAAGCCCGTTACTTATCGGTCTAGGTGAAGGCTTTAATGTTATTTGCAGTGATGCGATGGCGATGATTAAAGAAACCAATCAATTTGTTGAGATTGTTGATGGTGAAATTGTAACTGTTACAGCGGACAAAGTAGTAATCGAAACGCCAGAAGGACAAGTAATCAACCGAGAACCTTTTGAAGCGCAATTAGATTTAAATGACATTGAAAAAGGAACATATCCGTTTTATATGCTCAAAGAAATTGATGAACAACCTGCAGTGATGCGCAAAATTGTTCAAGCGTATACTCAAGGTGAAAAAGTGACTTTAGATGAGGCGTTACTTGAAAAAATTAATCAATGTGACCGAATTTACATTATTGCTTGTGGAACAAGTTATAATGCAGGTTGGGTCGGAAAATCTTTAATTGAAACGATTGCCAGTATTCCTGTGGAAGTTCATTTATCAAGCGAATTTGGCTACAACATGCCTATTTTATCTGAAAAACCGTTCTTCATTTTCTTAAGTCAAAGTGGTGAAACGGCAGATAGCCGCCAAGTACTGGTACAGGTTAATGAATTAGGGCATCCATCACTTACATTAACAAATGTTGCTGGCTCAACATTATCACGTGAAGCGGACGATACCTTGTTATTACACGCAGGACCAGAAATTGCTGTCGCTTCCACCAAAGCTTATACTGCTCAAATCGCTGTCTTAGCTATTTTAGCAAAAGCAATTGGCGAAGAACGCCAAACATTAGCAGCCGTCTCATTTGATGTGGCTCACGAATTGAGCGTGGTAGCAGCTGTCATGGAAACCTTGATTGATGAAAAACAACAAATGAAAGCCTTAGTGGAAGATTATCTGACGTATACTCGAAATGCCTTCTATATCGGGCGAGGAGTCGACTATTATGTGTCGATGGAAGCGGCCTTGAAGTTGAAAGAAATTTCCTACATTCAAGCAGAAGGCTTTGCGGCAGGTGAATTGAAGCATGGAACGATTGCCTTAATTGAAGAAGGAACACCTGTGATTGGGATTGTGACAGATGCCAAAGTCGCAGCCCATACAAGAGGCAATTTAAAGGAAGTCGAAAGTCGTGGAGCAAGAAATATTGTGATTGCCTTGGAATCCTTGGCAAAACCACAGGACCAACTGATTATTCCAGATGTTCATCCGTTACTTTCTGCCTTAGTTAGCATTGTTCCAGGTCAATTATTAGCGTACTATGCAACCTTACAAAGAGGCTACGATGTTGATAAACCAAGGAACTTGGCCAAAAGTGTAACTGTTGAGTAAATCAAGAACCTGAGAGAAAGATGTTTAACGGGTTCTCATAAGTTTTTGAGCGTGGAGCAAAAATCCAAAGTGATTTTTGTCCCACGCTCAAATATTTTTTATAAAAGAAAGATATTCAGTCAAAAATGAAAGATTCCAAAGAAATTCTTTTTTTCCGTTGAAAACTGTTTGCATTTTAGCAAAATTAGATATAATTAATAAGAACCGAAAAATAAGAATTAGCCAGTGAGGTAACTTTGTTTGAAAGAAAGCAAAAATTAGGTTAAGCTGAAAAGTGCTAATTTATTTAACAAAAAAAGATTGTGAGTTGTTTGATATGGATCAGTTTAGTACATTAACTGAACAAGAATTTACTACCTTTGCAATGACACATCCTGCAGGTAACTTTTTAGAAACACCCGAAATGAAACATTTATTGGAACGACGTGGCTGGCATTGTGAATACGTTGGCGTCAAACGAGAAGGTCAACTAATTGCTGCGTGTATCCTAAGCAAGAAAAAAGTCAAAATTGGTTATGCTTTCGACATTGACGGCGGAATTTTGATGGATTATACAGATAAAAAATGTGTAGAAGCCTTTTTCACAGGCTTAAAAAAATATGTGAAAAAAAATGATGGCCTTTATTTAACCTTTACTCCAAATAAACAAATTTGTTTACGTGATTTTAATGGCGGTGAAGTTGAAAAGGTCAATCAAGAAACATTTGACTATTTCACATCAATTGGTTTTGAACACCAAGGGTTTGATGTGCACAATTTTGATGGCGCGCCACGTTGGCTGTTTGTCAAAGATATGGCTGGATTAACAGAAGAAGATCTTTGGAAATCTTATGGAAAAGATGCTAAATATGACATCAAGAAAACATGGGAATATGGAGTAACAACCCGAGAACTTCGTTACGAAGAGTTACCTCTCTTTAAGAAATTAACGGAAGAAACAAGTGCACGACGTAATTTTGAAGATAAGGATTTAGCTTATTACCAAGCTGTTTATGAAGAGTTTGGCGAACGAGCGAAATTTATGGTGGCGGAACTAAACTTTGCTACTTATTTAGAAAATCTTCATGAGAAATTACGCAAATTACAAGAGACGCTCAACGAAGTCAATGAAGCGTTAATTGCCAATCCTAAAAGCCGTAAAAAAAATAACCAGAAACGTGAATTTGAAGATGAAGTTCGTACCGTGCGCAAACGGATTGACGAAGCTAAAGAAATGAAAACATCAGATGAACCTGAAATTTTAGCAGGCGCCTTATTCATTGTTCATCCACAAGAAGTTGTTTACTTGTTTAGTGGTACGTATGAAAAATATAAACAATACTATGCACCGTATTTAATTCAACATAAAATGTTAACTTACACAGTAGAAAATAACATTCCCAAATATAATTTTTATGGCGTTGACGGTGTCTTTGATGGAAGTGATGGGGTTCTTAAATTCAAACAATCCTTTGGTGGTCATGTCGAAGAATTAATGGGCAATTTCCAATGGAAAGCCAAACCAATGAAATATGCCTTATATCACGCATTAAAAACAATTAAAGAAAAAGTCTAAAATTAAAACTCAATCCTAAAAAAGGAATGGAAAAAGTGAGGCGTTTAAATGGAAAATCAAGTCGAGGTTATGACGTATGCACAGTTAAAAGAAATTATGCAGGTGTTAGAAGCAAACGAAGCGATTACAGAAGATACAAAAGTCTTTATTGATACAGGCTGGGATAGCGTGCAAGAAGTAGCACCAGATGCAGTCAGTATTGAAAAAGTTGCTAAATTTACAGTAGCAGATGTTTTAACAAACGAAAGTTTTGCTGGGTATAGTTTAGAAGAAAAGGCGGAGAAGATGAACGCTGAAGGCGACCTAGAAACGGCAATTATTATTCGTAATCTTTACTAAAAAAGTCCGTTTGAATAGTTAAAATCGAGGTCGGGACAGAAGTGTATAGCTCCGAGCAACGCGTAGTGTTGGTTCTATTCCCGCCGGTTATCAGGTTTTGAGCCTGGAGCAAAAATCCAAAGTGATTTTTGTCCCAGGCTCATCTGCTTTAAATAAGAAATAAAGGAGGTTAGATATGAGTACCATTCATGAATTTCCCAAAAACTATGAACGTTTTATTGCACAAGGAGAAGAAGCACTTGTAGAACATAATCAGATCGCCGCTTTAGAAAATTTTCAACAAGCCTATCAGCTACAACAAACGCCGCCAGTAAACCAAAAAATTGTCCAATTATTGTTGGAAATGGGTGAAGCTGACGAAGCACTAGCATTGGCAGAAGCGTTCCAAGAGACTTATTTTGAGAACCTTGAAACAGCGGCAATTTATATGCAAATTTATAGTCAAAGTCGTCGCTTTATTGAAGGGTATATTTTATTGAAGCAATTACTTCAAACTAAAAAAATAACGCTAGCACAACAAAAAACGTTAGAACAGCAATTAATGCAAGTGGAAGAGGCGTATCAACAATTAGAAACGCAGCAAATTCAAGCAATTAAAAGGAACTTGTTAGTAAGCGATCAATTGCCCGTTTATCAACAATTAGCGAACATTAAAACCAGTTTATATTTGCCTAAACCAGTATTTGTGGAAGTCGCAAAAGATTTAGTTATGAACCAAGCACTTAGTTATTTTGCTCGGGAATGGTTCATTGAAGAATTAGCACTGTTGCAATTTTCAGAACCACTGACTTTTCTTTGGTATGACAATCAGCCTCAGACAGTTTTACTAGAAGGGAAAACCGGACCGTTAAATACGCCGATCTATTCCAAAATTTGTACTGAACTTAGGAATCGTTTAGAAAATGATGATCCAATTATGCTGCAGCATTTGGAAGAAGAAATTCGGTTGCATCTTGCCTATTTGTATCCATTAGCAGAGACGGTTATTTCAGATCCAACTATCTGGGTCTTGGGTTATTTGGCAACCTACTATCCTAAATATATTGAAAAAGAATTGACTGAAGCCAAAGGTCATCAAATCGATGCTGTTCAAAATGTTCAACAGGCGATACGAACGGCATTTACACAAATAATGCTTTAAAAAATGGCACGTCCTAAAAGCGAGGACGTGCCATTTTTTCGGTTTCAGAAATTTGCTGAATCTGCTCTAATTGCTTTTCTTGACTGATTATTGCGGATAATAGAAAAAAGCAAGACAGAAATAAGTAAAAAGAATTCCTTGAATCAAGCAAATCACAACGAACAATGGCGTTGCTCCTGGAAAAGAATCAGAAATCCGTGTAATTAAAAATTCAACTAACCACAAAATCATTGAAAATAAAAATAATTTTTTCTGACGAGTTCTCATAGTCCGCAACAACCTTTCTGGTGATTTTCACTTCTCTATCATAACATAGAAAACGAGCTGTTTTTTCTCAAAAATTTTGTTACTTCATAAGAAAAATGGGAAATAAGCAAGTTTCAGGAAGTACTAGCTTTACCGAAAAGAATACTTAATCCATCTTAATCAAACCATACAGTCACGTTTATTGCAAAAGAAGTGTTTTTGGATGAAACAAATTATTTCATAAACACAAATATTTCTTTGTTGTTTGTATAAATGTCATAAAAGTGATTACTTACTACTTTTTGATTTTTAGACATATCCGTATCGGTCAGTGGTACCATCTCTACTCCTAAATTCGATGAAGTATTGAACCAAACGTAATTAGGGAAGTATAGACCGTCATTTGGTGGCACAATTTTTGAAAGAATTGGGTAGTTTCGACTTGTATTAGCATAAACAGTTGAATTTTTGAAAAACGTATTTAAATAAACTTGTTTTCGTTCGTTTGTTACAACATTTTTTAAATCATCTGTTAAAACAGCTGCTTGGCGATTGAATGCTTCTTTTTGATAGTTTAATGTGGAAGAATACACCAAAACAAACGATAAAATATAATAAGATAACAAGCTGGCCACAAGTAACGAAGTTAGATAAATTGCTTTCACTTGTCGATTGTTAAATAAACTTAACATGCTGATTGTAACAAAAACAGCAAATCCGTAAATATAGCGAGGCGCATCACCAGCGATATTTCTTGAATAGACAATAAAAATACCAAAACTTAAGAGAGAAGCAAGTCCTAAATACAAGATACAATAAAGGAAACTTAGGCCTAAGTTGATTTTGCTATTTGATAGATGACTAATAAAAAATAAAACAAGCAGCAGGAGCAGTAATAAAAGCCATAAACGATTACTTTGATTCAATAGCTCTGAAAAATAATGGTAACTATTTTGATAAGCCACACTGGGAATATCGTGCAAACTTGGTAAGGCCTGACTGCCCCCAATGTTGTTTGTTGCGGAAGGTACAAATTTTAACTCGATAAGGTAGCTGACTATAGAAAGTAGATAAGCGATAGCAGCAAGTGCGACTTTTTTACAAAGAGCAATGAAATTTTCTCCAGCAAGTAACTGCTTGAAAGTAAGGAATAAGACGATAACTATATAAATTCCTGACGAGGCTTGGTAAGTATTAAACATAACAAACAGTGAAAAGACAGAAACCAAGAAAAACGTAAAAGAATTACGCTGCCACCAATAAAAAGGAAGAAACGAACAAAAAATACTCAATGCCATATAGGGACTATCAAACCTGAAACTAAGACATTGAAGGAACCAAGGATTGAGGCCAATTAAAGTAGCTACTAAAGAGGAACCCCAGCTAATTTTTTGGTCATTGATGATATAAATAGCCAGTATGCTTGTGAGAGATAAGATAAGACCTGTTAGAATCGGTGTGGTCAAGCCCAGATCTGTCAAATGACGACTTCCTTGAACAAACCATGAGAGAAATTCACTGCCCCAACGTGCGTAAGTCGTACCAAAATCTGTCATTCCAGCGACTTGGCGAGCATTATCATCTAAGTAAGGGAAATTGATAATGCCGATGGATAAAACTGCCACTTGATAAATTAAAATGATCAATAGAAGATAGGCTTTATTTTCAATACACCAATTCTTTAAATCAAATTTTTTTGATTCTGTAGGTAATTGTTTCATCATTGTACTCCACTCCAATAATTATTTAACAATTAAAATATACCATAACGAGTGGAATGAAGAAATTGCTTTTGTTATTTTCTCATCTTGACAGAACACTAAGTGTAGGCAAAACAAAAAATCCCAACTCTTTATTAAAGAGTTGGGATTTTACCAAAAAGCCACCTGCCGGGCTTGAACCGGCGACCCCCACCTTACCATGGTGGTGCTCTACCAACTGAGCTAAGGCGGCGTTTTCAAAGGCTAAACTAACTCGAGGATTGCAACGAAGTGAAACCCATAGAGTTCACTTTCAAAGGCTACACTGCGACGAGTAATCGTCAAAGTTCCTTTTGAAAAATCGTACAAATCTCGTGCACAAGAAATAGAATAACGTATAGACGAAAGTTTGTCAATTGCTCTTTCGTAAAAAAAGAAAAATGATTTTTTTCTAAGAAAAACTGTTGACAATCTCTTTTTTCTCTAGTAAAGTGTAAATCAACATCACAGATAACTATTCATTCGTTGAAGAGAAGAGTAAATTTTGATGACCTTCAAAAGAGAGTCCTGATTGGTGAAAAGGGACAAGGTTCAGAAAAGTTGAAGATGGCCTCTGAGAATAAATTGCTGATAAGTAAGCAATTTCGGCTAAGCACCCGTTACCATGTGCACCAAGTTAATAAAGACTTGGATAAGAGATGAGATATAAAGAATCAGTTATATTTCGAAAAAAGGTGGTACCGCGAATCATTCGCCCTTTACTAGCAAAACGCTAGTGAAGGGCTTTTTGCTGTGAATCACTACGACTGGCGCGAAGCGACAGAGTAGATGCTGTCTGCGATTACTCGACGCAGTATGGCCTTTGTAAGTGATGAACAGTACAAGATGACCGAAGGGCAAGTTGTGTCATTTGCACGAAAGTGTTCCTACGATTCTCGCCACAGTCAAATCCTGTTGAGAAGAACTACGACTGATGCAAAGAGAGAGCAGCTATTATCTGCGATTACTCGATGCTTGAAGGGGTAGGAACTCTAGTCTGTTTGATTTTGAAAATAAACGAAAATCAGTTTAAAATGAATAGAAATAAAAAAGCAGTGATATAGTAAGTACAAGACTTGATTTGTCTAACAGAGAGCCTAGGTAGCTGAGAATAGGTGACAAAGACGTTTTGGAAAATGGCTATTGAGCAAGCGCTCCGAGTGTTAAACACAAGGCGGCGACGGGGGCTCCCGTTATCGAGCTAGGGTATCGAACATGTTGTTCCGTACTTGAAAAGGGAATTTGTGTGAGCAAATTCTGAACATGAGGTGGTAACACGCAAAAAAGCGTCCTCAACGATACAACTCGAGTTGTGTCGTTGAGGATGCTTTTTTCTTTTTTATGAAAAAATGCAGGTTGGTAAGAATGAAGGGGGATAAAGAATGATTGAACTAAAAAATATCAGTGTGACATTTCAACAAAAAAAACAAGAAATTCAGGCTGTCCAAGATGTGTCTTTGACAATTGATAAAGGGGATATCTACGGAATTGTTGGTTATTCCGGTGCTGGAAAAAGTACGCTAGTACGGGTAATTAATTTATTGCAACGACCAACAGCGGGCACCGTTATTATTAACAAAGAAAATATTTTAACTTTTTCTAAAAAGGAATTACGACAACAACGAAAAAAGATTGGAATGATTTTTCAACATTTTAATTTGATGAAAGAGCGGACCATATTTAGTAATATCGATTTTTCATTAAAATATTCTGGGCTAAGTAAAAGTGAACGGCGTCAAAAAATCAGCCATTTATTAGAGCTAGTTGGACTAAGTGAAAAACGGGACGCTTACCCCAGTCAACTATCAGGAGGGCAAAAACAGCGAGTTGCGATTGCCCGCGCTTTAGCAAATGATCCTGAAATTTTACTTTGTGATGAAGCGACGAGTGCGTTAGATCCAAAAACAACGGGACAGATTTTAGCCTTGTTAAAAAAGTTAAATCAAGAACTGAACTTGACGATTGTCTTAATCACCCATGAAATGCAAGTGGTTAAAGAAATTTGTAATAAAGTCGCGGTGATGGAAAATGGCTGCGTTGTCGAATCAAACGATATTGTTTCGATTTTTAGTCAACCCCAACAACCTTTAACCAAAGATTTTATTCGGACAGCAACTCATATTGATCAAGCATTAACCACGATTCTTGAACATCCTAAATTAGCTGATTTAGATAAAAATCAAGAATTAATTGAGTTTTCTTATGTGGGAGATCAAACGAACGAGCCATTAATTGCACAATTGTATAGCCAATATCAGGTGTATACGAATATCCTTTATGGCAATGTCGAAATTGTTCAAAATGTTCCTATTGGCCATTTAATTGTGGTGCTTTCTGGTGATGAGGCCCAGCGTCAACAAGCCCTTACTTATTTAGCGAAACAAGGCGTGCGAACCAATGTTTTGAAAACCTATCAGCAAACGAAGCAAAAGCAGAATTTACAGGTGATTTAAAAAAGGAGTGAACTGAGAATGTATCAATTATTTGAGAAATATTTTCCGAATGTTGTCCAATTAAAACAAGAGTTTCTTCAAAGTACATGGGAAACATTATACATGGTTTTTTGGACAGCATTGATTGCTGGTGTGTTAGGAGTCTTGTTGGGTGTCGTGCTTGTTAGTACTGGCCCCAGTGGTGTTTTGAAAAATCCACCCCTGTATAGTGTCTTAGAAAAAATTATTAATGTTTGCCGCTCTATTCCTTTCATTATTATGCTTGCACTGATTCAACCATTAACACGAATTTTGGCAGGAACGACAATTGGTACAACCGCAGCGTTAGTCCCATTAGTTATTGGCGTAATTCCGTTCTTCGCGCGCCAAATTGAAAATGCGTTATTAGAAGTGGATCCTGGCGTTATTGAAGCGGCAGAAGCCATGGGGACGAGTCCCTTAGGGATTATTTTTCGGGTTTATCTAATTGAAGGGTTACCAAGTATTATTCGTGTTTCAGCGGTGACAATTATTAATTTGATTGGATTAACAGCCATGGCAGGAGCGATTGGAGCCGGTGGTCTGGGCAACTTAGCGATTACTCGAGGATACAATCGGTTTCAAACCGATGTGACATTTATGGCCACGTTAATTATTTTAATTATGGTATTTATTAGTCAAGCCATTAGTAATCAATTAATCAAAAAAACATCACATTAGAAAAAAGGAGAAATGACAAATGAAAAAATTTAGTAAATTAATTGGACTTATTGGGGTATTAGCTTTTACGATTGCAGGTTGTGCATCGGGGGCTGCGAAGGATACTAAGACAGAAACCGTTAAACTAGGGGTTGTAGGAACAAAAAATGATGAATGGGAATCGGTCAAAGACCGTTTGAAAAAGAAAAATATTGATCTACAATTGGTAGAATTTACAGACTATACGCAACCCAATGCAGCATTAGCAGAAAAAGAAATTGATTTAAATGCCTTTCAGCATCAAATCTTTTTAGACAATTACAATAAAGAACATGGGACGAAATTAGTATCAATTGGCAATACAGTCAATGCACCATTGGGAATTTACGCCAATAAATTGAAAGATATCACGAAAATTAAAGACGGCGGAGAAATTGCTATTCCTAATGACCCAACGAATGGTGGGCGGGCGTTAATTTTATTACAAACTGCAGGACTGATAAAAGTTGATCCTGCGAAACAGCAACTACCGACTGTCAGTGATATTACTGAAAATAAACGCCAATTGAAAATAACTGAATTAGATGCTACGCAAACAGCGCGCGCTTTACAAGATGTCGATGCTTCAGTGATTAATAGCGGCATGGCTGTCGATGCTGGGTATACACCAGATAAAGATGCTATTTTCTTAGAACCTGTAAACGAAAAAGCGAAACCTTATGTGAACATTGTCGTGGCCCGAGAAGAAGATCAAGAGAATAAACTTTATCAAAAAGTTGTAGAAGAATATCAACAAGAAGAAACGAAAAAGGTCATTGCAGAAACATCAAAAGGCGCCAATGTTCCAGCCTGGGAAACATTTGGTAAAAAATAAAGGAGGCATTTATAATGAGTACAACAACGATTCAAACAATCCAAGAAGCTATTGCTACAGAAAAGGAATGGATAATCCATTTAAGACGCCATTTTCATCAATACCCTGAAGCAAGTTTAAAAGAATATGAAACGATTAAGCGAATTAAAGAAGAACTACTAGCCTTAGCTATTCCTTTTGTAGAAGTAGGGGAAACGGGTGTTTTAGCAACCATTGAAGGAAGTCTTGGCGCTGGCAAAACGATTTTGTTACGTGCAGATATTGATGCGTTGGAATTGCCAGATGCAACAGGTGCTGCCTATGCTTCTAAAAATCCAGGACTCAATCATGCTTGTGGACACGATGGTCATGCGGCAGCATTGCTAGGTGCAGCTAAAGTGCTCAAAAAACATCAGGATACCTTTTCAGGAACGATTAAACTGGCCTTCCAGCCAGCTGAAGAAATTGGTGCAGGCGCTCGACAATTTGTGGAAGGAAATTATTTAGAAGCAATCGACCAAGTGTTTGGGATTCATTTAGATTCTAGTGTGCCGGTCGGGAAATTAGTCGCTACCAAAGGCGCCACCAACGCCTCTTGTGATATTTTTAAAATTGAAGTCAGTGGTCAAAGTAGTCACGTCGCTCAACCACAGAATGGCCGAGATGCTGTTTTAGCAGCAGCCAGTATCGTTGTGGAATTACAAAAAATTGTAGCTCGCGAGATTGATCCTTTAGATTCTGTCGTAGTAGGAATTGGCGTTTTACAAGCAGGAACACGCTATAATATTGTAGCAAACCAGGCAACCATTGAAGGTACTGTTCGAACATTTAGTCAGGAAACGCGCCAATTTGTTTTACAACGAGTCGAAGAAATTGCCCATGAAATTGCCCAGTCTCATCGCACAGAAATTGCTGATTTTTCTGTTTATGCGGCAGCGAATCCATTAATTAATGAAGAACAAGCAACCAAGCGTGCACAGCAGGTAGCCAGTGAAATTGTTGGTTTTGAAAATGTTGTGACCGATCATCCTAAAAGTTTAGGGGCGGATGATTTTGCTGATTACTTAGCGGTAATTCCTGGTATCTATGGACGGGTCGGTTCACGAAACCCTGAAAATCCTGCTACTCATTTTGGACACCATCATGAACAATTTGATATTGATGAACGTGCCTTACTTTTAGCAGCAGAGTACCACGTACGCTATGCATTAAACTATTTGTCAGAATAATAGGGATAGGGAGCCGACAAAATGATTGTTTGTGGGCTCCTTTCGTTATAAACCAACGTGGCTTGCTTTCTTGTCATTCTATGGTAGAATACAAGCATAAGAAAGGTGATTCACATGTTTTTTGTTTTAACTGATAAATTAACAAGAAAAGTAGCTCCCGATAGTTTAAGAACAGATGAAGCACTGTTGTGGAGCCGAGCAATTAATTTCTTCATCGCTTGATAGCACATTTTTTGACTAGAAAAGCTAGTCTTATTTGAGTGTACGTACAAGCGGTTGTCGGGGTTTCTGTCAGGATGGACGACGTGCAGACGTGGTTCTTTTTTTGTTGTCCCAAAATAATCAGTTAACAAGAAAGAAGTGACGAAAATGAGTATTTTAACTATTGAACATTTAACGCATCGATTTGGCGAAAAGGTCTTGTATGAAGAGGCTTCATTGCAAGTGAATAAAGGGGATCATTTAGGCTTAACTGGCCAAAATGGTGTCGGCAAATCCACCTTAATTAAAATTTTAACGGGGGAAGTATTGCCAGACGAAGGAACGATTCAGTGGCAAAAAAATTGCAAGATTGGGTACTTGGATCAGCATGTTTCTGTAGAACAATCACTAACGATGGTTGATTTTTTGAAACAAGCCTTTCAAGAACTTTTTGATAAAGAAGCGAAACTGACAAAACTTTATGAAGAATACAGTCAAACGGCTTCGGAAAAACTTTTAGAACAAGCAGGCAAATTACAAACAGATTTAGATGAAAGTAATTTTTACCAAATCGACACGATTATTCAGGATTTAGCCAATGGGTTAGGACTACAAGCAATTGGTTTGGATAAAAAGTTAGGGGAGCTAAGCGGTGGTCAACGTTCAAAAGTGATTTTAGCAAAATTATTGTTAGAGGCCCCTGATGTGTTACTTTTAGATGAACCCACCAACTATTTAGATGATACACATATTCAATGGCTTGTTCGCTATCTGAATAATTTTGAAGGAAGCTTTCTATTAGTCTCTCATGATTATCAATTTTTAAATGAAGTGACGAATTGCATCGCAGATATTGAGTTTGGCAAATTAACCAAATATACTGGAAATGTAGAAAAATCTTTTGCAC
The DNA here is from genome assembly GCF_050548355.1 of Enterococcus sp. AZ011. Classification (NCBI taxonomy): domain Bacteria; kingdom Bacillati; phylum Bacillota; class Bacilli; order Lactobacillales; family Enterococcaceae; genus Enterococcus; species Enterococcus sp. AZ011. Next base: position 1,786,729 of record NZ_CP172959.1, on the reverse strand, counting down.
AAAAAGAGCAGAATAAACAAACCTATTTGAAACAGTATCAGGCCCAACAAGAAAAAATTGAAAAAATGGAAGCTTATATTCGTAAATACAAAGCTGGAAATCGAGCAACGATGGCTAAAAGTCGACAAAAACAATTGGACCGGTTGGAACGATTGACTCCGCCAGGTTCCTTGACTAAGCCAGCGATTGAATTTCCTTATCAAGGGTTAGTTGCAACGCAAGCACTAACGACCCAGAAGTTAGTTGTCGGCTATCGGGAACCTTTGTTAGAACCGTTAGATTTAATGGTTCATGTCGGTGAAAAAGTCGCATTGAAAGGCTTTAATGGGATTGGCAAATCAACATTAATTAAAACGTTGACGAAAGTGATTCCTTCATTAGATGGAGAATTTCATTATCCGCTGAATACCAAAATTGCTTATTTTACCCAAGACTTAGCGTGGCCTAATGAGCAGTTAACGCCGCTAGACTATTTATCAGATCGTTTTCCAGATACAACGATTAAAGAGCGAAGAAGTCATTTGGCTAGAGCAGGTTTACCAGATAAGTTAGCAATGCAGTCGTTAGCCCTGTTAAGCGGTGGTGAGCAAACAAAAGTAAAACTAGCGGAACTAATGATGCAAACTAGTAATTTGTTATTTTTAGATGAGCCAACCAATCATATTGATGAAGCGGCCAAAAAAAGTTTACAAGAAGCAATTCACGTTTATCCAGGAACGGTTTTTCTGGTTTCCCATGAAGCAGATTTTTATGAAGAAATTGTGGATCGAGTAATTGATATTGAGGAATTAGTTAAATAAAGAAGAAAGAACCAAGTTGAGGGGGAGTCAACTTGGTTCTTTCTTCTTTATTATTTATTTACTCATTAAGCCATCATGGATTTTTGTTAAATTCCAGTTCATCATGCTGTAGTACGTATCGCCTTCTGTTCCTTCTTTGGCAAGGGAGTCTGTGAAAAGTGTATCGTAAATTGGTCGTTTCACTTCTTTTGAGACCCGTTCCATACTACGTTTATCGACACTGGTTTCAACAAATAACACAGGTGCTTTTGATTTCTTAATGGTATCAATAATCGTGGTCATTTGTTCAGGTGTTCCTTGACTTTCTGTGTTAATTTCCCAAATATAAGCGGCATTTAAATCATAAGCTTTGGAGAAATATTTAAAGGCACCTTCACTTGTAACTAATAATTTTTTATCATCAGGAATATCAGCAAATTTAGCTTTGGCTTCCTCATGTAGTTTGCTAAGTTTTTCGGTATAATTTTTCGCGTTTTCTGTATAGAAATCTTTATTTTTTGGATCTTTTTCTACTAACACGTCACGAATGTTTTCTACATATTTGATGCCATTTTCAATGTCTAACCAAGCATGCGGATCTTCTGTTTGTTCTTGACCGGCACTTGTTAAATATTGTGGCGTAACATTTTTGCTTGTAGAAAAGTAATCTTTATTCTCAACTTTTTTGGCCGTTTTCATTAATTTGTTAAACCAGCCATTTCCGCCTGTTTCTAAGTTCAAGCCGTTAAAGAATAAAATGTCCGCTTCAGAAGCTTTCGCAATGTCTTCTGGTAACGGTTCATATTCGTGAGGGTCTGTCCCAATTGGCACAATACTATGCAGCTCAATTTTGTCTTGCCCAACATTTTTCACTAAATCAGATAGGATCGAGTTCGTTGTCACAATTGCTAATTTTTCTTTCTTTTCAGCGGCTTGATTCCCGCAAGCAGCTAACGTTAACCCTGCTAAAAGTGTTAAAAAAAATAAACTAAATTTTTTCATTCGTTGATTCCTCCATTTCTTTCTCACGGTTTACAAATACTAGGCCTTTCTTTGGTGAGAAAAAGAAAGCCAATAAAAAGAATAAGGCGGCGGTTAAAACAATCGTCGCACCAGAAGCTAAGTTATAAGAATAACTGAAGAATAGGCCAATCACTGAACTTAAAATCCCAAAAGTAGAGGCTAAGCCAATCATTGTCGGTAAGTGATTTGTTAATAGATAAGCTGTTGCCGCTGGTGTAATCAGCATGGCAATGACTAAAATAGTTCCGACGGTTTGCAAAGAAGAAACAGCGACTAATGTTAGTAAAAACATCAATGCATAGTGGAAAAATTGAATATTTAAACCATAAGCCTGAGCCATTGTGGGATCAAAAGAAGTGAGTTGCAACTCTTTATAAAACAATGCCACAAAAATCAAAACAATCACGCCGACGACACAAGTAATTAAAATATCGGTATCTGCGACCGCTAATACATTTCCAAACAGAATATGATATAAATCGGTGGAACTTTTTGCAAAAGAGATAAAAATAATCCCTAAAGCAAAAAAAGAACTAAAGACAACACCAATGGCAGTATCATTTTTTAGTGGACTTTTTTGGGTAATAAAGCCGATCGATAATGCAGCTAGTAAGCCAAAAATAGAAGCGCCAAAAATATAATTGAAACCAAACATATAAGAAACAGCGACCCCTGGTAAAACAGCATGTGAAATCGCATCACCCATCAAAGACATCCCACGTAAAATAATGAATGAACCAATTACCCCTGAAATGAGTCCGACAATTACAGACGTCAAAAGGGCATTTTGTAAAAATTGATAACGGAATAAACCATCAATAAATGCAGCAATCATTTTGCAACCCCCTGTATTAATAAATCACCTAACAAATCACCGTATGCTTCTTGGAGCGTTTCTGCAGTAAACGTTTGTTCAACAGGACCCGCAGCAATTAGCCGGTTTTTCAAAACGATTAATTCATCAAAATAGTGGGATACTTTGTGCAAATCATGGTGAACAATGATAATCATTTTACCTTGATTTTTTAATGATTTAAGAATATCCATAATCACTTTTTCACTAGACATATCAATGCCGACGAAAGGTTCATCTAAAAAAATCACCTCAGCACCTTGGGCCAAAACACGGGCGATAAACACACGTTGTAATTGGCCACCAGAAAGTTCGCCAATCTGGCGTTGCGCATAGTCTTCTAATTGCACCATTTTTAATGCAGCCATGGCTGCTTGCTTTTCTTTCTTTCCTGGGCGTTTTAATAGTCCCAAGTTTGGATAGGTTCCTAGCAAGACCGTTTCAAAAACGCTAATTGGGAAACTAAGATCCAAGGCGCTACGTTGTTCTACATAGGCAATGGTTGTTTTTTGTTGGTCAATCGCTTGATTATTTAACAAAACATCACGTTCCTTTGTTTTAATCAAGCCTAATAACCCTTTAATAAATGTTGACTTTCCAGCACCATTTGGTCCGATAATTCCAGTAATTTTACCGGAGGGAATAGTAACGTGGATATTATTTAAAGCGGTCCGTCCTTGATATTGAACGGTTAACGCTTGAACAGCTAAGTTAAAGCTTTTTCTCATGAAATTCCTCCTTTTTAGGTTTGCCTTAAAATCAGTATAAGGGATAGTTTAAGAAAATGCAAATAATTTTTAGGTGCACCTAAATACAAGCGCTTTTTTCACAAAGAAAACCGTTTCTTTCAATAAATTAAGGAGGATCCCATGATTTTTATGACAAAAAATGGTAGAATATGAATGAAAACGACTATTATTTTATATTGACGGAGGATATCATGACCGAAAACTATCAAGATGACACCTTACGCATCTTCAGTTTAAATGCAAATCGACCACTTGCTGAAAAAATCGCAGCATCAGTAGGAACAGAATTAGGAAAAAGCACCGTGCGCCAATTTAGTGATGGCGAAATTCAAATTAATATTGAAGAAAGTATTCGTGGCGATCATGTCTACATCATCCAAGCAACGAATGCTCCTGTAAATGATCATTTGATGGAATTGCTTATTTTAATTGATGCATTAAAACGTGCTAGCGCAAAAACAATTAATGTTATTTTGCCTTACTATGGTTATGCTCGCCAAGACCGCACAGCGAAACCAAGAGAGCCCATTACTGCGAAATTAGTTGCTAATATGTTGGTAGAGGCAGGCGCAACACGTTTGTTAACATTAGACTTGCATACTGTTCAAGTCCAAGGATTTTTTGATATCCCAGTAGATAATTTATTTACAATGCCTTTGTTCGCTCATTATTATCGTCAACAAGCATTAGTAGGGGAAGAAATTGTGATTGTTTCGCCTAAAAACAGTGGCGTTCAACGCGCACGTAGTTTATCGGAGTACTTAGATGCGACCTTAGCAATTGTAGACCATGAAGAGATTGATGGGGTGCGTCAAGAAGGTTACGTTATTGGGAATGTCGCTGGGAAAAAATGTATTCTTGTTGATGACATTTTGAATACTGGTCAAACGTTAGCCACAGCGGCGGAAGTTTTAATGAAAAATGGTGCGCAAGAAGTATATGCTTGCGCCTCGCATGGTTTGTTATCAGAAGGCGCAAAAGCAACCTTAGAAAATGCGCCAATTAAGGAAATTAGTATTACTGACTCTGTTTATACGACAACAGACCGCCAACCAGCAACCTTGAATATTATTTCTTGCGCTGAGTTAATGGGGGAAGCGTTACTTCGTATTCATGAAAATAAACCAATGAGTCCATTATTCCGTTTAGAACCAAAAGGAGAATAAGTGATTCCTTAAACTAGAAATAGGTCTAACAACTTTAATAGTGTTGGGCCTATTTTTCTTATCTCTTTTATAAATAGAAGAGAAAGTATTCTGATTTTGTGTTTTAAGCTTTTTATGCTAGAATAACGCCAGAACATAAGGAAAGGGACGAGTCATTTGGAACCCATTTATTTAGATCATGCGGCAACAACACCGCTTCATCCAACGGTCATTCAAGCGATGACTGAAAATATGCAAACGACTTTTGGCAATCCATCAAGTATTCATCAGTTTGGACGAAAGGCACACGGTCTTCTGGAAGAAGTGCGTCAAACGATTGCCGAGAGCTTACAAGCCAAACCCCACGAAATTATTTTTAATAGTGGTGGCACAGAAGGGGATAACACAGCCATCTTGGCAGTTGCTTTTTCTCGTCAAAAGGAAGGAAAACATATTATTACTACGGCAATTGAACATCCCGCTGTGTTACGAACGATGGAATACTTAGAAACGTTAGGCTTTGAAGTGACTTACTTGCCTGTGAATGAAAATGGTCAGATTTCAATGGATCAATTCAAAAAGTCTTTACGCGAAGAAACGATCTTGGTTTCAATGATGTATGGCAATAATGAAATTGGAAATCGATTACCGATTGCTGAAGTTGGTGCAATTCTTAAAAATCATTCGGCGATTTTTCATACAGATGCCGTCCAAGCTTATGGAAGTGAAGTCATTTTACCTCATGAATTAGGGATCGACTTATTAAGTATTTCCGCTCATAAAATCAATGGTCCAAAAGGCGTAGGTTTTTTATTTAAAAGCGATGCAATCCAATTACCACCTCTTTTACATGGTGGGGAACAAGAAGAAAAACGACGTGCGGGCACGGAAAACTTAGCTGGAATTATTGGCATGGGTACTGCCGTTTCATTACTAACTTCTGCAGAAAAGCAAGCAAGAAAAACAGCCTATCAAAGTTTTCAAACGATTATTTTAAAAGCGTTAGAAGAAGCCAATATTGATTTTTCAATTAATGGTGAACCAACGAATCGTTTAGCGCATGTCTTAAATCTTCATTTAAAAGGAGTTCCCAGTGATTTGCTCTTAATGCATTTGGACTTAAGAGGTATTGCGATTTCAACAGGATCGGCTTGTACAGCGGGAACTGTGGATCCTTCGCACGTGTTGACAGCGATGTATGGAGAAAATTCCTCAGCTATTAAAGAATCAATCCGGATTAGTTTTGGCTACGGGAACACACCAGAAGAAATTGCGACTTTTTCTGAAGTACTAGTTGCAGTGATTCAACAATTGAAAAAATAATCTGATTGCGGCAGCTACAGGTTTTCGCTATAATGAAGATAACAATGAAAATAATGAGGTGGAACCCATGGCATTTACAACAACGGCTGCTGTTGAAGGCTCAACAGTTTTTTACAAAGTACATCCTAGTGCAAAACGCTATACATTAAAAGATAACGGCTTTACTGAAACAAAATCAGGGAACTTTCAATTGATTCGTTCCTTAGATCCAACGCCTCAGAGAAATGAAGGCTTCAAATTGAAAATTACGATCACTGCTGATCTAAAAGAGTTGAAAATGTCCATTACAACGGCAAATGGTTTAAAACCAATGAATATTTTCAAGAATGAACAACATGAAATGAGTAAAGAAAAATACTTTTTCTTAATGGATGGCTTAATTAGCCGTGGTGTATTAGAGAAAGTAGAATAATTTAGAGAAACCTGAAGAAACAAGTGAAAGTAGCTTGTTCCTTCAGGTTTTCTGTTTATTTGAAAGCAACAGCTTGTTGGCTGTGTCTTTGTTCCAAGTATTTTCTCATTATACGCCCGGCTTGCTTTACTTATTTCAAAAAAATAGTATAATGAAAAGCACTGAAAAGTTACGACCTTCAAATCGTGGATGATTTCAGAATCTAATTGAAATGATGGTGATAAAATGGCAGATAACAGCAAAACGCGTGTCGTGGTAGGCATGAGTGGCGGTGTCGATTCATCTGTCACAGCGTTGCTTTTAAAAGAGCAAGGCTATGATGTAATTGGGATCTTTATGAAAAATTGGGACGATACAGACGAAAATGGTGTCTGTACCGCAACTGAGGATTATAAAGATGTCGCAAAAGTAGCGGATCAAATTGGGATTCCGTATTATTCGGTCAATTTTGAAAAAGAATATTGGGACCGTGTGTTTGAATATTTTTTAGCAGAATATCGGTTAGGACGGACACCAAATCCAGATGTCATGTGTAATAAAGAAATTAAATTTAAAGCATTCCTAGATTATGCTATGCAACTAGGCGCTGACTATGTTGCAACTGGCCACTATGCGCAAGTAGAAACGGATGAAAATGGCGTAGTGCATATGTTACGTGGAATTGACAATAATAAAGACCAAACCTATTTTTTAAGCCAATTATCACAAGCCCAATTGGCAAAAACAATGTTTCCATTGGGTGGCATGGAAAAATCAGAAGTTCGTGCAATTGCTGAACGTGCTGGATTAGCCACAGCCAAGAAAAAAGACTCAACGGGCGTTTGTTTTATTGGTGAAAAGAATTTCAAAGAATTTTTGAGTAATTATTTACCAGCTAAAAAAGGCAACATGGTGACAGAAGATGGCGAAATCAAAGGACAACATGATGGTCTGATGTATTATACTATCGGTCAACGCCAAGGCTTAGGAATTGGTGGCGGCGGTAAAACACAAGAACCATGGTTTGTGATTGGGAAAGATTTAACCACCAATACATTATATGTGGGACAAGGATTTCACCATGAAAAACTATATGCAACACATTTAGAAGCTAGTGAGGTTCATTTTACTGTTGATACACCAATGCCAAAAGAGTTTGACTGTACGGCTAAATTCCGTTATCGTCAAGCAGATATTCCAGTGCATGTTTCCTTATCTGAAGATGGCACAAAAGCAACCGTTACGTTTAAGGAACCAGCGCGCGCAGTCACTCCAGGTCAAGCTGTTGTTTTTTATGATGGGATGGAATGCTTAGGGGGCGGCTTAATTGATCTCGCCTACCAAGATGAAAAAGAACTACAATACGTCTAAAAAGTTTCACGAGTTGTGAAACAAAAAGGATGAAGTTAACCAAAAGAAAAGCGGATATGCTGGTTATAAAACCAGTAAATATCCGCTTTTCTTTTTTGTTTTATATGCCTATTTTTTTTAAAATAAGAAAAAGAGAAAAATTAAAAATTCAAATTGTGGATAACTTTTCTGTGTATAACTTAGTCATCATTTTTCTCTTTTTTTAATTCGGCGGTGCTTCGACGAACCCATAGAAGGTTAATGAGAACCAGACAAGAAGTGGAAATAAAGACTCCACGATAACCGAAAGCGGCAGATACGCTTGAACCAATCATAGGACCAATCACATTTCCTGTCGCTTGGAAAGATTGATTGTAACTGAAAATACGACCTGCAGCGTCACTTGGGGAATAACGAGTGATCAACGTTTGAACAGCTGGTAGTAAACAGGCATCGGAAATCCCAACTAAGAAACGAAGCATGGCAAGCTGCCAGACATTTTGAACAAAGGCCATTGGTAGGTAAACGAAAATGGCTAAAATTAAGCCAATTGTCAAGATGCGTTCACTGCCAATACGATCGCCTAACCGGCCGAAACGAGGGGCGGCTATTAACGTTGCAATCCCTGGAATAGAAGCAATGACTCCGCTAATTAAGGTGACATTTCCGTGACCACCCAACAATTGTTGAATATATAAACTGATGATGGGACTAATTGAATTATTGGAAGCTTGAATGATTAATGTCGTAATAAACATTCCAAGAATCACGTGGGGATGTTCTAGTTTTTTTAAAATTTGTTTCCCAGATGCGGCTTGATTTTTTTCAATTGGCACAAACTCTTCATGGACAAAGACGAGACTCAAAACAAAAACGAGTAATAAAATCGTACCAGTAATGAAAAAGGTTGGCCGATAACCGAAAATAGACGCAGTGACACCGCCCAAAAGAGGACCAAGCAACGTGCCGGTAACAGAACCAGTGGCTAAAGTACCAAGCACTTGACCGCTTTTTTCCTTAGGTGTGCCTGTAGCAACTAACGCAGTCGCATTACTGATATAACCAGAAAAAACACCTTGTAATAAGCGTAAGCCAATCAATTGATAAACACTTGTGACTGCGCCCATTAAACTAATGACGATAGCCATCCCTAATGAAGCGCGTAATAACATTAACTTGCGTCCTTTTCGGTCGGCTAAACGGCCCCACCAAGGTGAAACAATGGTTGTGACTAAAAAAGTGGAAGAGAACGTGATTCCGCTCCAAAAATTCAATTGTTGGTGGGTAAAAGTACCTAATGTGTTGATATAAAGAGGCATGAATGGCATCACTAAGCTAAAGCCAATACCAGCCATAAATGTGCCAAACCATAAAACAAGCAGATTTTTTTCCCAAGGTTGTCTTGGACGGAAAATTTTACTTTTAATTAATTCATACATTCTATTTCCTCACTTTCTAGTAAAGAAATTCAAATTTGGCTTTGGCGAGTCGTTGATCATTCAATGCTTGATGCAATTCATTCGCAAAAAAGCCTTCTTTTAAATTTAGTGGATTTTTTGTAGCGTATACATATAACGTATAGATGTGCACACCAGAGCGAGGGCTTAACCCCAGATAACGTTCGGTTAACTCAGGTAACGTTTCAGTGGCAAGCGCAGGAATCATCTGTTTCCCCAAAGGAGAAGCAAGACTATTTTTTCCTTGAATGGTAGGCTTGAGTGCTGTTCGACTAAAGTCTTCAGGAATCTCATTGGTTACAGGAACATTGGCAGCTAACCAATGAATAAAAGGGAAACCAATTAGAGGAATCGTGTCATAATCAATTAATTCCCAGGATAAATAACGGGCTTCTTTAGGAATGGCCGCTAAAGAAATAGGAAAAGATAAAATAGGACGTTCGTGTAATAAAAATTCTGCACTGGTTCGTTTGCCATAACGATCGGCCAAATGAGAACGGTTGGTAATATGCATGCCAAACAGCCTTCTTTCAAAAATGATGTTTACAAATTATTATTATAAACTATAATTTATAGTTTAAAAAGAGTCAATAGATATGATAAACTAATACTTGTCCAAAATTTAAGAATTGGAGGCGTCAGAAAGATGGCAAAAAAACGGAATTTAACGAAAGCCAAAATCCTTGAAAGTGCCCGCAACCTAGCGGAAGAATTGGGCGTTCAACAATTAACCTTTCAAAATTTAGCCGTTGATTTAGGCATCAAGTATCCTTCACTCTATAATCACTTTAAAAATATTGCTGAAGTAAAAAATGCTCTAGTGGACTTGTTAATTCAAGAATTAAATGATGCATTGCGAAGAGCCTTAGTGGGTAAGAGTGGCGCAGAAGCAATTCGGATATATGCTGAAACGTACCAACAATTTGCTTTTGAAAATTCTGCAGTCTATGAATTACTTATCAGTGTGCCGAAAACGCAAAACCAACAATTAATTGAAGGCATCCATGAAACCAATCAAATTATTTTACAACTTTTAGCTTTTTATCCATTTAATAATGAAGAACGACTGCATAAAAGTCGAGAATTACGTAGCTTAATCCATGGTTATATTACCTTACGTTTTTTAGGTTATTTTCAACGCGAAGAAGCCACGCCGGAAGAAAGTTATCGTCGCATGATTGAAGATTTTATTGCTTCTTTAGAAGTGGCAAGATAAAATAAATTTCAAAAATTTCTCAGTCCGAAACCAAATCCTTGCAACTTTTTCAGAAAGTGACTATGATACCTACAGTAGCAAAAAAAGGAGCGGTTCAATGTATCAAGTAATTACAATGTATGGCGACAATGAACCTTGGTGGTTTTTTGATGATTGGCAAGAGGACATTGTTCAAGAAAAAACCTTCGATAACTTGACCGATGCAGAGACATATTATGTGGAAGTTTGGCAAAAACTTTCTCAGAATTATACATACGTCAACACAAAGCCTAACTATTTAACGGCTTTCTGGAATGATGGGGAAGAACGCTGGTGTGAAGAATGCGATGAAGATTTACAACAATACTTCGGTTTAGCATTACTAGAAAATCATCATGCGGTTACTTTTGAAAATAAAGCTGAGTTTACCACAATATCCAATCATTTTGGCAAAACAAAATTCTGCAAACGGAAAGTTATTTGAAACGCATGAGTTTAAAGAAAAACCTCAGGGAATTTTCTTTAAACTCTTTTTCTATTCTCGGAATTTAGAGAAAATCGAGCTAATATTTGGTATAATACGAAAAGATAGCACTCAAAAAGGAGCGAAACTAGTGGTTGCAAAACAATTAATTATTGCTGAAAAACCTAGCGTAGCAAAAGATTTAAGCCGCGTTTTAGGAGCAAATCAAAAAAATAAGAATTATTATGAAGGACCCAACGTGATTGTCACATGGGCTTTAGGCCATCTCTTAGGACTAAAAATGCCAGAAGATTTAAACAAAGAATGGCAAACGTGGCAAATGGAAACTTTACCGATGATTCCTAAGAATTTAGGGATTAAACCGTTACCGAAAACGGGACATCAATTAAAAGCGATTAAACAATTAGCCAATCGTAAAGATGTTTCTGAAGCCGTGATTGCCACCGATGCTGGTCGTGAAGGTGAATTAGTAGCCCGCTGGATTTTAGAATATGTCCGTTTTAACAAACCAGTCAAACGCTTATGGATTTCATCTCAAACAGACAAAGCCATTAAAGACGGGTTTAAGAAAATTCGCCCAGCGAAAGACTACGATAATTTGTATTACTCTGCCTTGGCGCGCGCAAAAGCTGACTGGTTAGTTGGGCTAAACGTCACACGGGCCTTGACAGTGAAATATCAAGATAACTTATCCGCAGGTCGTGTTCAAACACCAACTTTAGCAATGGTGCGCCAACAAGAAAAAACGATTGAACAATTTAAGCCTCAAACTTATTTTACTATCTCGTTATCTGTTGAATCAGAAAAAGCAAAGATGACCCAAAAAAATCCATACGCTTTAAAAGAACGGCAGGAAGCAGAACAATTAGTCAAAGAACTCTCAAAACAAAAGGGCTTAGTTACCGATATCCAAGAAAAAGTTAAAACAGAAAACGCGCCGTTACCGTATGATCTAACCGAAATCCAGCGTGAAGCCAACCAGCGATTCCAATTTTCTGCAAAGAAAACGTTGTCTCTTGTACAAAGTTTATACGAAACCCATAAAATTGTTTCCTATCCTCGAACTGACAGCAAATATCTAACAACGGATATGAAAGGAACGATGAAAGAACGACTTCAAGCCATTGCTGATTTTTCACCTGAAGTGAAAGGCTACCTTAAAAATGGGGCTGTTGTTAAACAACAAAAAGTTTTCCAAAATGCAAAAGTCACGGATCACCATGGGTTGATTCCAACTGAACAACGTCCTCGTTATGAAAAGCTAAGTAATGATGAACAAAAAATCTATCAAATGATTGTTCAACGATTCTTAGGTTTGTTTGCTGAGCCAAATCAAACCAAACAAACAAAAGTTACAGTCGCTTTTGGAAAAGAAACATTTGTCTTTCATCAAAATAAAGTAGTTGTTGCTGGCTGGAAAACAACAGCCGAACAGCCGCTATCCACTGTCCAATGGCAAAAAGGCATGACCGTTGCGCCAAACTTTACCATTAACAAAGAATTAACGTCGCCGCCAAAACCATTAACCGAAGGAACGTTGTTAGGAAAAATGGAGAAACACAGTTTAGGCACACCGGCAACGCGAGCTGAAATTATTGAAAAACTGATTAAATCAGAATTGATGGAACGAACCAATAGCGGTTTAAGTGTCTCTGCCAAAGGAAAGCAACTATTAGACTTGGTGAATCCATCACTTGTGACACCTGAACTAACGGAAAAATGGGAAAAGTCGCTCGAAGCAATCGCTTCGGGTCAACAAAAGAGTCAACTTTTCTTAAAGGATATTGAAGAGGATACGAAAAAATTAGTCCGTGAAATTAAACAAAGCGAGAAAAAATATCAAGATTTTTCCATTACGCAAAAAAAATGTCCAGATTGTGGCTCAAACTTACGGGAAAAAAATACGAAAGATGGGAAGATTTACGTTTGTACAAACCAAGAATGTTCTTATCGTCGGCGAAAAGATCCTAAAGTATCCAATCACCGTTGCCCACAATGCCATAAAAAAATGGTCATCATAGAAGGAAAAAATGGTCGTTCTTTCAAATGTAAATTCTGTTCGATTACTGAAAAAATTCCCGATAAAAAAGAACGAAAACAAAAAATGACTAAACATGAAGAACGTCGTTTGATGAAAAAATATTCACAACCAGACGAACCAGAAGAAAGTGCTTTAGCACAGGCCTTAAAAGCCGCTATGAATCAAGAGTAGCGACTTGACGAATGTTGGCTCTAAATAATCAAGTCATCCTTGTTGGTCTTTAGTAAACTTTCAAATAGAAAGAGAGGGACACGGATGCTCGCAAATTTGAATCAAGCAATGGATTATATTGAAGAACATTTAACGGAAGAAGTATCCTTCGATGAATTGGCGAAAAAGACAGGGATTTCTGTTTACCATTTTAAACGAACTTTTTCGTTTATTGCGGGGATGAGTCTGGCTGAGTATATTAAAAAGAGACGTTTGGCGGAAGCAAATTTAGCATTACTTGCTGGTGAAAAAGTGACAGATGTAGCTTTTAAATATGGTTATCAAAGTATTGAAGGATTCTCAAGAGCCTTTCGCGATTGGTCAGGACAAGCCCCTTCTGAAGTAATGAAAACACAAATCCAAAAAACGTTCCCTAAATTCTCTTTCTATATTGATATTAAAGGAGGACAATCAATGGATGTTAAATTGATTGAAAAACCAGCGTTTCAAATAGTCGGAGTTAGTCAGAAGGTTCCCTTGCAGTATCAAGGGGAAAATCAAGCAATCATGGAATTAGCACAGCGCATTACACCACAACAACGAGCGGAAATGCATACATTTGATGATGTATATCCTTATCAAGTAGTAAATGCTTCTTTTGACTTTCAAGAGGGACGAACAACAGAAGGTGGAGAAATGACACACATGATTGGCTTTGCCACTTCGCAAGAAAATACCTATGAAGATTTGGAGCAACTAAGCGTACCTGCTCATACATGGGCGGTTTTTCCAAATGAAGGTCCTTTCCCTCAAACTTTACAAGAAACCTGGGCAAGGATATTCTCTGAATGGTTGCCTTCATCTGGTTACCAAGTCGTTGCAGCACCAGAAATTTCGTTTACGCAATATCAAGGACCAGCAGAAGCTAAGTATAGTGAAATCTGGCTCGCTGTTACAGCTACTAAATAAAGAAAACCCACCATTGAATAATGGTGGGTTTTTCCGCCAAGAAGGAGAAAGTTTGGTATAATAAACGTGAAGAAAAAATTCAGACCTTCTAAACTGAAATCTAGCTATGGATAAGTGATGCGAATACGGAATCATGGAGAAAAAAATAATTCTCCGAGGTTTTAGAGTCATGTTGTTTAGAATGGTACCAAAACCCTATTATAATTAGTAGGGGTATCATGATCGTTTTAGAGTCATGTTGTTTAGAATGGTACCAAAACCTGCTCTATATAAAGGATATTATTTGGCTTGTTTTAGAGTCATGTTGTTTAGAATGGTACCAAAACGAAAAAATCAAAGAAAAAGCGGCAGAAGTTGTTTTAGAGTCATGTTGTTTAGAATGGTACCAAAACTCTAGAAGAATATAGAGCTACTAAAAACAAGTTTTAGAGTCATGTTGTTTAGAATGGTACCAAAACACCAGAAAGAGTTTTACGATACTATGATGAGTTTTATAGCCATGTTGTTAAAAAATAAACTATCACCACAAGCAATCCGTAATTTTCATCACAAGATTAGAATTTTTATCATCAAAGACGAGCTGCTTCGATTTTCGAAAACTAATCAAGTGATAAGTCAAAATGTTGATAGATTGAGATTAGTTCTTCCTTTTTTTAGGAAGGGCTTTTTTTATTGATAGAAGAAAGGGAAGAAATCTTGGTAGCACCTAAAAAAATTGTGAGAAATGCTTCTGTATTGTTTGGTTTCTGCCTCAGAAAGTTGTATACTTAGATTGGAATTATTCTATATTACATGCATTTTCACACTTTTTGGAAAAGTTCACTTGAATTTTCTTTTAGTTTCGTAGATAAAAGGAGTCATCGCTAATGGAAATGAACAATTCAGGTAAGCTTGTTTCTTTGTGTGGAGGCAAATCAGGGAGGAAATAATATGTTTGATATTGTAACATTGGCGAGAATCCAATTTGCGATGACAACAGTTTTCCACTTTTTCTTCGTACCGTTTTCAATAGGATTAGCACTTGTTGTAGCAATTATGGAAACAATGTACGTTGTGAAAAAAGAGGAACGTTATCGTAAAATGGCCAAGTTTTGGGGAAATATATTCCTATTAAGCTTCGCTGTTGGGGTTGTAACCGGGATTATTCAAGAATTTCAGTTTGGGATGAACTGGTCTGATTATTCTCGATTCGTCGGAGATATTTTTGGGGCACCGTTGGCGGTAGAAGCGCTCTTAGCTTTCTTCTTAGAGTCAACATTCTTAGGTTTATGGATCTTTACTTGGGATAAAATGAATCCAAAAGTTCACGTAACCTTTATCTGGTTAGTCGTATTCGGTTCAATGATGTCTGCTTTCTGGATTTTAGTTGCCAATAGTTTTATGCAACATCCAGTAGGTTATGTCATCAATAATGGCCGTGCTGAAATGGTGGATTTTGTAGCTGTCATCAGCAATCCAAAAGTTTGGTATGAATTTTCACACGTTATCATGGGCGCCTTTACATTGGGCGGCATGGCAGTAGCTGGTATGGCTGCTTTCCAATTGTTGAAAAAACGGGATATTTCATTCCACAAAGCATCTATGCGCATTGGCTTATGGGTTACTTTGTTCGGTTCAATCGGCGTTTTATTAGCTGGCGACTTGCAAATGAAAGCTCTAATTGAAGGACAACCAATGAAATTTGCGGCGATGGAAGGGGCCTATGAAGACTCTGATGATCCTGCTGCTTGGACATTGATTGCTTGGGCAGATGAACGAGAACATAAACAAGTTTTTGGTATCGATATTCCATATATGCTAAGTATTTTATCGTATAACAAATTATCAGGTTCGGTTGATGGGATGGATACAGTCAACAAACGCTTGGTAGAAAAATATGGGGATGATAAAAATTATTATCCACCAGTTAACACTTTATTCTGGAGCTTCCGTATTATGGCTGGTTTTGGTGCCTTAATGTTATTGGTTGCTGCCTTAGGACTATTCTTTACAAGGAAGAAAAAACCATCGCTGTACGAGAAGAAATGGATGCTGTGGATTGTTGCTTTATGTACGTTCGCACCATTCCTTGCGAATACAACAGGTTGGTTAGTCACTGAATTAGGTCGTTATCCGTGGACTGTCTATGGATTATTTACGATTGAACAAAGTGTTTCACCAAATGTATCGGTTGCTTCATTAATTACGTCAAATGTCATTTATTTCTTATTATTTGCTGGTTTAGGTAGTGTCATGGTTTACTTGGTCATTTTAGAATTACGTAAAGGACCAGACTATGAAGCGAAAAAATTAGCGAAAGAAAATGAACCAGCGTTGGATCCATTTGATAAGGGGGTATTTGGCGAATGAGTACACTACAATTATTATGGTTTGTCCTTATCGGCGTCTTGTTCTCAGGTTTCTTCTTCTTAGAAGGATTTGACTTTGGTGTTGGAATGGCCGTTCAAACGTTGGCACACAATGACGACGAAAAAGATCAAGTCGTTGCAACAATTGGACCTGTTTGGGACGGAAACGAAGTTTGGCTATTAACAGCGGGCGGCGCAATGTTTGCCTCTTTCCCATATTGGTATGCTTCATTATTTAGTGGCTACTATTTAATTCTATTTACGATTTTATTTGGCTTAATTATTCGCGGAGTTTCCTTTGAATTCCGCCACAACATGCCGGAAGGTAAACGTCGTCGGATGTGGAACTGGACGCTATCAATTGGTAGTTTCCTTGTACCGTTCTTCTTTGGTATTTTGTTTATCAGCTTAGTCCAAGGGATGCCTTTAGATGCAAACGGCAATATGCATGCGCAATTTACGGATTATTTTAATCTGTTTTCAATTGTTGGTGGAGTAGCCTTAACATTACTTTGCTACTTACACGGCATGAACTATATTGCTTTAAAAACAGAAGGCCCAATTCGCGAACGTGCTCGAAATTATGCAGAAATCTTATACGGCGTTTTATATGTTGGTTTAGTTGTTTTTGCAGTGTTGATGTACTTCAAAACGGACTTTTATGAAAAGAACTTTGCGGTCACTTTAATTTTAACGTTAGCAATTGTGGTCTTAACGGTTATTGCCAATGTTGGGGTGTTTAAACGCAAAGAGATGTTAGCTTTTCTAGCGAGTGGTTTAACATTAGTTGTACTAGTTGCTCTCTTGTTCAGTGGCTTGTTCCCACGTGTTATGATTGGTAGTGAAGGTTTTGATTTGTTGATTAAAGATGCAACAAGCACACCATATACACTAAAAATTATGACGTGGATTTCTTTAAGCATTTTACCATTCGTGTTAGCTTATACTGCTTGGTCCTATTATATTTTCAGAAAACGTATTTCACAGACAGCCGTACCAGAGGGGTATTAAATCTATGATTGATAAAGACATCTTACAGATGCCTAAAATCAAAAAAATTCTTGTCTTGCTTGCAGGTTTTTCTTTCCTGCAAGCAGTCTTTATAATTGGGCAAGCTTTTTTTCTTTCAAAAGCCATTGTCGGCCTTTGGAGTGGCGGGCATCTTAACCAACAACTACAGAGTATTTTACTCTTTTTTATTTTTTATCTTGGTCGACATGTTATTACGTATTTTCGTGAGAGAATGCTCGATACATTTAGTTATGAACGCTCGAAAGAATTACGCGAACAATTATTAACCAAAATTTTCCGTTTGGGGCCAAATGTTGTTCAAAAAAATGGAACTGGAAATATGGTTACCATGGCTTTAGAAGGCATCAGTCAAACCGAAAATTATTTACAATTGATTTTGACAAAAATGATGAATATGATGATTATTCCTTGGATTATTTTGGCCTTTGTTTTTACACAAGATATTCGTTCAGGCGTAACATTGCTGATTGTTTTTCCGATTATTATTATTTTTATGATTGTGTTAGGTTATGCAGCACAAAGTAAAGCGGACAAGCAATATGCGGCGTTTCAAATGCTTTCCAATCATTTTATTGATTCCTTACGAGGAATTGACACGCTGAAACTGTTTGGGTTGAGTAAAAAATATGCTGGGAGTATTTACCATACAAGTGAACGATTCAGAAAAGCGACCATGAGTACATTGAAAATTGCTATTTTATCAACCTTTGCGTTAGACTTTTTTACGACATTATCGGTAGCTGTTGTGGCAGTTTTCCTTGGATTAAGTTTATTAAACGGCACGATTTTATTATTTCCTGCCTTAGTTACTTTAATTTTAGCACCTGAGTTCTTTTTACCGATTCGTGATTTTTCAAGTGATTATCACGCGACCTTAGATGGAAAAAACTCTTTTCAAGCGATCCAAGCGGTATTAGCATTGCCAGAAGCAGAACAGACCGATGTGCTCACGTTAGATGATTGGCATCAAGAAAGTCAGTTGTCAGTCACAGCGTTAAATTTTTCCTATGAAGATGCAACGCAAGAAGCGATTCAATCGTTACAATTCTCTGTTGATGGTCGCAAAAAGATTGGAATTATCGGGGCGAGTGGTTCTGGTAAGTCAACGTTAATTAATTTATTAAGTGGCTTTTTATTACCAACAGAAGAAACGAGTCAATTGGCGATAAATGGTCAAACGATTCCACATTTTTTACAAAAAGACTGGCAAAAACAAATCCTTTATATTCCGCAAGCACCATATATTTTCCAAGATACTTTGGCAAACAATATTCGCTTTTATACACCTGAAGCAACAGATGAGGCGATTCAGCAAGCGATTCAGTTAGTTGGCTTAGACGAGCTGGTTAAAGATCTTCCCGAAGGAATTCATACCTTGATTGGGGAAAGTGGTCGAATGTTAAGTGGGGGACAAGCGCAACGAGTAGCGTTGGCCCGCGCCTTTGTCGATCAAAAACGCCACGTCTTGCTGTTTGATGAGCCGACAGCGCATTTGGATATTGAAACAGAAGTTGAAATGAAAGAGCGCATGTTGCCATTAATGAACAATCATCTTGTCTTCTTTGCGACACATCGTCTGCATTGGATGGAAGAAATGGATTACATTTTAGTGATGGAAAAAGGTCAATTAGTGGAACAAGGAACGCTAGCAGAGTTGATTGAAAAAGATGGCTACTATGTTCAATTAATGAAGCAAATGAGAGGAGGACGCCAATGATGGAAAAACAGCCGACAACGAAAGACGTTTGGAAAAACGATCAATGGGTTCGTCCTTTCTTAAAACGCTATAAAAAAACCTTGTATTTTGCCTTACTTTTAGGCTTCTTGACGTTCTTTAGCGCAGGGGCATTAATGTTTACGTCTGGTTACTTAATCAGTCGTGCGGCTTCCTTACCAGAGAATATTTTATTAATTTATATTCCCATTGTTTTAACAAGAGCATTCGGGATTGGCCGTCCTGTTTTTCGTTATGTGGAGCGTCTAACGAGTCATAACTGGGTGTTAAAAATGACCTCTGATCTGCGCTTGAAACTTTATAATGTACTAGAAAAAGATGCGATTTTCTTTAAGACAAAATATCGCACTGGGGATATCTTAGGTTTGCTTTCGGAGGATATTAATCATATCCAAAACTTGTATTTACGAACGATTTTCCCAACCGTTATTGCTTGGATTTTGTATATCTTTTTAGTGATTGCGTTAGGTTTCTTTTCTTGGTGGTTTGCTTTATGCATGTTACTGATGTTAGGAGTGGTTGTTTTTCTATTGCCACTTGTTTCAGTTCTAGTGAATGGTGCGCGTCAAGAAAAACATAAATATGCCAAAAATGAGTTATATCAAACACTAACCGACAATATTCTAGGTGTGTCTGATTGGGTATTTAGTCAACGTGGCTCTGAATTCGTTGCTCGTTATGAAACAGATGAAGCGAATGTTCGTGCATTAGATGAAAAAATGAAGCAATTTAACCGTGGCCGAGACTTTGTTTTACAACTTCTGTTTGGCGTGATTGCGATTGCTGTCTTAGCTTGGACTAGTGTGCGGTTTCCAGGTAATCATGGGGGCGCAGCCAATTGGATTGGTGCCTTTGTTTTAACCGTTTTTCCGTTAATTGATGCCTTTGCTCCGCTACCTGCTGCAGCACAGGAAACAACGATTTATAAGGATTCCATTCGTCGTTTTAATGAGCTTCCTGAAGGGGAAGATGACTCAACAGAAGCGCCTGTTCAGCCAAATGGCACCAGTTTATCGATAGAACATTTGTCTTTTGCATATGAAAATCAAGAGAAAAAGGTATTAAATGACTTATCGTTAACAATTCCTGAAAAACAAAAATTAGCGATTTTAGGGCGCAGTGGTTCCGGAAAGAGTACGTTGGCTTCGCTCATTCGTGGTGATTTACGGCCTACTTCGGGAGAAATCCTTTTAGGAAATATCCCAACTGAGGCATTTGGTGAGACGATGACTGAATATATTGGGGTTATGCATCAAGCACCGTACCTATTTCGAACAACCATTTTAAATAATATTCGGATTGGTAGAGAAGAAGCAAGCGAAGCAGAAGTTTGGGCGGTTTTAGAAAAAGTTGGCTTAAAAGAAATGGTTGCCCAATTACCAGAAGGTTTACAAACAATGGTGGATGAAGCAGGTTTACGTTTTTCTGGTGGCGAACGACATCGCTTGGCGCTAGCGCGGATTCTTTTGCAAGATACACCGATTGTGTTATTAGACGAACCAACTACTGGTTTAGATCCAATTACAGAACAGCAATTGCTGGAAACCTTTTTTGAGGCATTAAAAGATAAAACCGTCATCTGGATTACCCACCATTTGCAAGGCGTAACTTTGATGGATCAAGTGATCTTTATTGAAGATGGCCAATTAGAGATGAGTGGTACGCCAGAAGAATTACTTGCAACCAATGCGCATTATCAAAAACTTTACCGAATTGATCGTGGCATTAGTTCTTTCGAGGAATAAAAAAACGACTGGTTGTTGATTAAAGCAAACAATCAGTCGTTTTTCTATTTCAATTAATGGCAATTCTTCCATAAAACGTTTAAAATGAACGATGTAATAAGAGCTCAGTTAAGGAAAGTAAGGTTTCTTTTGCTGTGCCATCAGGCAATTGTTGAATATCAGTGATTGCTTTGTTGGTTACTTTTTTAGCAAAAGCTTGTGCTTCTGTAACGCCATGATAGTCATTGACTAGCGCCGCAACTTCAGCTGCCTCTTCTAAGGTAATGGCGCGTCCTTTATCCAAATAAGGGCTGAATACGTCAGGTGCTGCTTGATAAGCGAAGAGAAGAGGTAACGTATAAACACCTTGTGACAAGTCTTCTAAAGCGGGCTTTTTCAAGGTTTCCGTGTCGGCAGTATAATCTAAAATATCGTCATAGACTTGAAAAGCAATGCCAATATGACGGCCAATTCGTTTAGCTAAACGTTGGACTTCTTTTGAACTATGACCGAAATAGGCCCCTTCAAGACAGCTTAGTGAAAAAAGTTCGGCTGTTTTGCCGTTGACACTTCTTAAATAAGCAGGAATCGACATGCGGCGGTCAAATCGATGACTCATTTGATCGAGTTCACCAAGTAATAACCGTTTCATTCCTTGTGCATTGATTTTCATAAATTCAGAGCCATTCATGGCATCTGCAATCAAAGTAAAGAATTCAGTGAATAGTAAATCACCTGTGTAAACAGCCACGTCTTTACCATATTGTGATTGAATAGTCACAGCGCCTCGGCGCAATGGAGAATCGTCAATAATGTCATCGTGAATCAACGTAGCCATATGTAGGATTTCCAAAGATGCAGCTATTTTTAATAGTTGTTGTTTCTCTTGTTTTTCTTCATCACCCAGTTGAGCAAAAAGAAAGAAAAAAGCGGGGCGTAATAATTTGCCGCCAGAACGAGCCAAAGTTACTAAGGCTTCTTCAATGTCTTCGTTGCGTGTATGCAACGTTTGTTCAATTAATTCACATGTTTCCGTTAAAGAACGTTCAACGTCAGGAAACGACTTCCAAAATGTGTTCATAAATATACTACGATCCTTTCAGTGGTTCAATACTATTTGATTGTATACGAATTGGCGACAGAAATACAGTAATTAAGTTTTAAAAGTAACAAAGTTTGTAAAAAAGTAGCGGAGGGATAGTTTGAATCGAGAAATATTTTTTGAATTAGTAGAATTAAAAGCAAAAACAGCTAGTGTTTTGCCATTTTTGTTAGGAATTTGTTTTAGTTGGTACCAATATGGGCGGCTCCATGTTGGTTATGTTTTAATTTTTTTCATTGCGATGTTTATTTTTAATATGGCGGTCGATATTTTAGATAATTATAATGATTACCATCATGCCACAGAAGTTCATGATTATAAGGAAAAAACGAATATTATCGGTCGAGAAAATTTATCTTTGCCATTAATACGCAAAATGATTTTTTGGATGATTCTCGTTTCTGCTTTAATGGGGATTGGGTTGTCATTTATTGTCGGCTGGCCGTTATTAATTATGGGTCTTTATTGTTACTTAATTGGTATTTTTTATTCATCAGGACCGAAACCTTTGTCCAGTCTACCATTAGGGGAAGTTTTCTCAGGATTTACAATGGGGTTCATGATTACCCTTATTTGTGTCTACATTAATACGTTTGAAGTTTTCAATTGGTCAGCAGCTAACTTATGGGGGATTTTCTTAGTCGCCTTACCTAACACTTGTTACATTGCTAACTTAATGTTAGCAAATAATATCTGTGACTTAGAGGAAGATGAAAATAACAAGAGATATACATTAGTTCATTACCTTGGCAAAGCAAGTTCTTTGAAATTATTCGTCGGATTAAATACAATAGCAATGTTAGCCATTTTGTTAGCTGTCGGTTTAGGATTGACGCCGCCAACAATGTTACTCATGCTTTTAACTTTACCTTTTGTACGGAAACAAACCCAAGCCTTACTGAAGGAACAAGTGAAGAGTAAAACATTTGTTTGTGCTGTGAAGATCTTAGCTGTGGGAGCAACTGCACAAGTGCTATTTTTTGCCATAGGTTTGTGGTGGCTGTAAATTTTTTATAGAGTGGAAGGGAATCAAAATGAATAAGAAACATGTTGTTATTTTAGGTGCTGGTTACGCAGGCTTAAAAACATTACGCGAATTACAAAAAGGCGCCAAAGACGTCGAAATTACTTTAGTGGATCGTAACAACTATCACTACGAAGCAACGGATTTGCATGAAGTTGCTGCTGGAACACAACCAGCTGAAAAAATCACATACAATATTATGGATGTTGTCGATGAAAAAATGACCACCTTTATCCAAGGAACAGTTAAAACAATTGATGCTGCAACACAAACAGTTGCTTTAGAAGATGGTCAAACAATCAATTATGATTACTTAGTTGTTTCTCTTGGGTTTGAATCAGAATCATTTGGTATCCCTGGTGTGCAAGAACATGCTCTACAAATGGTAGATGTGAAAACGGCTTTAAACGTGTATGAACATATCCAAGAACAAATGCGTCAATACAAAGCGACTCAAAACGAAGAATTCTTAAAAATTGTTGTCTGCGGAGCAGGCTTTACAGGGATTGAATTATTAGGTTCTCTTGTTGAAAACAAACCAAAATTTGCTGAAATCGCAGGTGTCTCAGCAGATCAAATCCAAATTTATTGTGTCGAAGCAGTTACTCGCCTATTGCCGATGTTTAACGAAAAACTTGCGAACTATGGTGTGCAATTATTAAAAGATTCAGCTATTCATTTATTATTAGGTAAACCGATTAAAGAAATCAAACCAGGCGCAGTTGTTTATCAAGATAACGAAGCAGGCGACTTGGCAGAACTTTCTGCTAAAACAATTATTTGGACAACGGGTGTTAGTGGAAGCCACGTTGTAGGCGATTCTGGATTTGAAGCTCGTCGTGGTCGTGTCATGGTTCAACCAGATTTAACAGATGCGAACCATAGCAACGTCTATATTATTGGTGACTGCTCAGCAGTTATGGATACAGAAACTAATCGACCTTACCCAACGACAGCACAAATCGCCTTGAAAATGGGGGCGCATGCTGCTAAAAATATTCAAGCACAATTGAAAGGGGAAGCAACTAAACCTTTCAGCTTTAAATCACAAGGTTCTGTTTGTTCTGTCGGAAATACACGTGCTTTAGGAATTGTTGGTAAAACAGACATTAAAGGATACCCAGCTTCATTCATGAAAAAAATTATTATGAACAAAGCGCTCTTTGAAACAGGTGGTACCAAAGAAATGATGGCTAAAGGTCGTTTCGACTTATACCATTAAGAATCAGCAAAATAAGAAATAATGAGGTCGGGACAGAACCGTTTAGCTCCGAGAAATAAGAAGAAATTTCCGAAAATTGCTCTTTGATTTTTGGAGAATTTCGGCTTATTTCCGAAGGAGTTGGTTCTGTTCCCGCCGTTTATCAGTTTTTGAGCGTGGAGCAAAAATCCAAAGTGATTTTTGTCCCACGCTCATTTTTCTTAAATGAAAGTTTTTAAAAAATTTCCATGATTTTTCAAGTAAAATGAGGTGGGCACTTTTGTTCGATTCCATTTTTATGTATAATGAGAAGTGATGGAAAGAGGGAAGTTAAATGGCACAAAAAAGAGCAACAAATAAGAAAAAAAGTACGACAAAGAAAAAGACCAAAAAACAACAGCAACAACAAGAACGTTTAAATTATATGTTTCTTGGCCTGATTTTTATTTTATTCGGTGTCTTTGGACTCTTTCGCTTAGGGTTTTTAGGCACGTTATTAGCGAATTGTTTACGCTTAGTTGTAGGTAATACCTTTCCATTTGCAGCGATTTTACTAATCCTGTATGGCTTATTAGTCATGATTTATGGGAAAGATTTTCCGTTAAAAAGAGGGCGCCCTATTTTTGGGGCTGTTCTGATTTATATTAGTGTTTTGTTATTTTTCCATGCCTTTATGTTTCGAAATGTTAGTGGCAGTCAACCAGATATTTTAGGTAACACTTGGGAATTTTTGCAAAGCGATCTAAAAGCTAACCAAGTGACGCAAAACGTAGGGGGCGGTATGATTGGCGCACTGCTTTATCAAGGAACGTACTTTTTGGTGGCACAATTTGGTAGCTATTTAATTGCCACCTTGCTACTGTTAGCGGGTATTTTCTTGATGAGTATGTGGGATTTTCAGCAAATTGTTGATCATTTCCAAAGTATTCAAGATCGCCTAAGTCATGTTTCGGCAAAATCACAGGCGCGACAAGAAGAAAAAGAGGCGAAGCGAGCAGCGAAGAAAGAAGCCAAAGCTGCAGAACGCCAAGCAAAAATTGAAGCCGCTGCCCAACAAAAATTACAAGAGCGGGAACGCATGGAACAAGCGGCAGCCGAGCGCTTAACAAAAACACCTGTTGAAACCCACCAACCAATGGTGGAAGAACCGGCCGCACCAACGCCTGTTCAAATTGATTCGTTTCAACAGCAAAATCAGGCGATGCCTGTACCACCAATTGCAGCAACAAAACCGCAACGAGAGCAGGAAGAAGAGGCGGCAGATGAAGCTGGTGTTCTCGAATTTGAAATTTCTGAAGAAGCGGAAGATCGTGATTATCAACTACCACCAACTGATTTGTTAGATACAATTCAAGCAACGGATCAAAGTGGTGAATATGAAAAAATCGAAAAAAATATTGGCGTCTTAGAACAAACCTTCAAGAGTTTTGGTGTTGATGCTAAAGTAGTCAAAGCTAGTTTAGGACCATCTGTCACAAAATTTGAAGTTCAACCCGCTGTTGGGGTAAAAGTTAGCAAAATTGTTAACTTGACGGATGACATTGCTTTAGCGCTTGCGGCCAAAGACGTTCGTATGGAGGCTCCGATTCCTGGGAAATCACTAATCGGGATTGAAGTTCCTAATAGTGCAATTAGTACAGTATCCTTTAGAGATATTGTTGAGGCACAACCAAGTCATCCAGATAAACTATTAGAAGTACCTTTAGGTCGAGATATTTCAGGGATGGTTCAAACTGCAGATCTATCAAAAATGCCGCATTTATTAATTGCGGGATCGACAGGGAGTGGGAAATCGGTTGCTATCAATGGCATCATCACAGGTATTTTGATGCAAGCGAAACCTCATGAAGTAAAATTAATGATGATTGACCCGAAAATGGTAGAATTGAATGTGTATAACGGGATTCCTCATTTATTAACGCCAGTGGTTACTAATCCGAGAAAAGCAGCACAAGCCCTGCAAAAAGTAGTTCAAGAAATGGAATTTCGTTATGAAAAATTTGCAGCAACAGGCGTCCGAAATATCACTGGTTACAATCAACTAATTCAACAGAAAAATGCGGAAGATGGCGAAAATCGTCCAATTCTACCATTTATTGTTGTCATTGTTGATGAGTTAGCTGATTTAATGATGGTGGCAAGTAACGAAGTAGAAGATGCGATTATCCGTTTAGCCCAAATGGCACGGGCAGCAGGTATTCATATGATTTTAGCGACACAACGGCCAAGTGTGGATGTCATTACAGGAATCATCAAAGCAAATGTCCCTTCTCGAATGGCTTTTGCGGTCTCAAGTGGGACAGACTCGCGTACCATTATTGATACCAACGGGGCGGAGAAACTATTAGGTCGAGGCGATATGCTCTTCTTACCAATGGGAGAAAATAAACCAATTCGTATCCAAGGGGCCTTTATCTCTGATCAAGAAGTCGAACGAGTGGTTGCGTTTGTAACGGATCAACAAGAAGCTGAATATCAAGAAAGCATGATGCCAACAGATGAACCGACCATTTCAGGCGGTGGCGAAGCTCCTCAAGATGAGTTGTTTGAAGAAGCGAAAAACTTGGTGGTTGAAATGCAAACAGCTAGTATTTCATTGCTACAAAGACGTTTTAGAATTGGCTATAATCGTGCGGCTCGCTTAGTAGATGAATTGGAAGCACACGGAGTTATTGGACCATCAGAAGGTAGCAAACCAAGAAAAGTCTTTCTACAAGCGGAATCAGAAGAGGCAGCAACCGAGACGCCAGAACAATAAACAAAAGAACAAAAATAGATAAATTTATCTATTTTTGTTCTTTTTTTATAATTTCAGCAAAGCATCATGTTATAATCATCATTTTCTGGTAAAATAGAAAAGAATAGTGCGGTTGGGAGGGAGCGTATCATGAGAAGAAAGAGCGTGCTTTATTTAGAAGTAGCAGATCAGATTAAAGAAGATATTTTGAGTGGCAAGTATCCAGTAGGAACGTTTTTACCAACAGAAACAGAATTGGAAGAGATGTTTAACGTTAGTAAAATTACGATTCGGCGGGCAATCGAAATGTTAGCAACAGAAGAATTTGTTGAGAAAAAAAGTGGCCGGGGCACAACTGTGTTAAGCAATCGTCCCTATAATAAACTATCAAAAGCAGGGACATTCACTGAATTTTTGAATGAATCAGGTCAGAAAGTAACTAAAAAAGTTTTACAAGTTGAAAACTTGACGTTGTCAAAAGAGATGCCGGCTTATCAATTTTTAGGAGAAGAAGTGGTTCACCTTTCACGGTTATATTTAATCGATGAACAACCCTACATTTATTTTAATTACTATTTGCCAGCTGCCATGAAAGACGTATCATTGACTGAATACAAAGAAGAATCCTTGTATCGTTTGATGGATCGACATGCCATTGAAATTTATAAATTTGAAGACCGTTTTGAAGTTGCAACTTTGACAGAAGCAGAGCAAAAGATGTTGCAAACAACTGAAACAACGGGCTTAAAAAGAATTCGGCGTTCGTTAAGCCCAACAGGTCGTTGCGTAGAATATTCAGAAGCTATTTATAATACGAAGATTCATCCTTATGTGATTGAATATGAAGCATAACTTTTAAAAGAATAACAGTGCACTTACAGTAATGTAAGTTCATTGTTATTCTTTTCTATTGTCGTTTTTTTTCGTTTTCGATACACTAAATGAGTGAGAAGAATAGGAGTGGAAAATATGTTAGAAGTACAAAATTTGAAAAAAGTTTACGGAAACGAAATTAAATATGAAGCTTTAAAAGGGATTAATTTAACTGTCCAAGATGGTGAATTTATTGGTATTATGGGACCTTCTGGAAGTGGGAAAAGTACACTTTTAAATTTATTGGCAACAATCGATAGTCCAACAGACGGTGAAATACTTTTAAATGGAAAAAATCCAAACAATTTGAATCAAGAACAAATTGCTAAATTCCGTCGTACAGAATTAGGATTTGTTTTTCAAAGCTTTAATTTAATGCCAACATTAACTGTTGAAGAAAATATTATTTTGCCATTGACGCTTGATGGAGAAAAAGTCTCTGTAATGAAACGACAATTAGCAGAATTAAGTGAGCGTTTAGGTATCAATCATCTGTTGAAAAAACGAATTGCAGAAATTTCTGGTGGACAAGCACAACGGGTCGCCGTTGCTCGGGCAATGATTCATCATCCACAATTATTATTGGCTGATGAACCAACAGGAAACTTAGATACGAAATCATCTAAGGATGTGATGGGCTTGTTACAACAATTAAACGAAGAAGAAGCGGCGACTATTTTAATGGTAACCCATGATCCGCTAGCCGCAAGTTATTGCAAGCGCATCGTCTTTATTAAAGATGGTGAATTAATTGATGAAATTGTCCAAAATGGCAATCAAAAAGAGTTCTACGATTTAATCATGGTGAAACTGGCTGAGATTGAAGGTGTCGATAATGAATTTTAATCAGTTTGTTATAAGAAATACGATTCGAAATAAGCATTTATACTTGGCTTATTTCCTAAGTACAATGTTTTCTGTGATGATCTTTTTTACGTTCACTGGTTTTGTCTTTCACCCAGCCTTAGCTAATGGTTTAAATCCTAAAGCACAAATGGGAATGACGGCTGCGGCAATTATAATCTATGGTTTCTCTTTCTTATTCGTTTTATACTCGATGGATGTCTTTATCCAATCTCGGAAAAAAGAGTTTGGAACCTTGATGATTCAAGGGATGAGTCCAAAACAGTTAAAGAAAATGATTTTTATTGAAAACTTAGTGATTGGTTTCTTTGCTACAATTTTTGGTAGCATTTTAGGTGTTGGATTTTCACAATTTATTTTATGGATTAGCAATTTATTGATGCATCTAGGTTTAGGTTTTTATTTGCCAGTGATGCCGTTTATCATTACTGTCATTTCATTTGCGGTCTTGTTCTTAGTAATTTCTTTCTTTATTCAATTCCGCTTGCCAAAAGCGACACTTCAAGAGCTATTAAAAGCAGGAGAAATGGGTAAAGGTGAAATCAAAAGCTCTAAAGTTAAATCTTTCTTAGCCGTGTTGCTTTTAGTTGTCGGTTACGGAATTGCTTTAGTTGCTAAGGGACAGTTAGTTTTAATGGTGATGTTCCCAGTAATTTTCTTAGTTATTTTAGGGACAAAATTCTTATTTGACCAATTGAGTGTTTCTGTCATTGAACGTTTAAAACGGAAACCAAAAATCTTTTGGAAAAAAACCAATATGGTCGTTTTATCAGATTTGGCTTTCCGTATGAAAGATAATGCACGTTCGTTCTTCTTGGTTTCGGTGATTTCAACGGTCGCTTTTGCTGCCATTGGAACGTTATATGGCGTGAACGAGATGATTTTTAAAGGAATAAGTTCTGTACCGTACGAACTGACATTGTCTGATTCGACCAACCCAGAAAATCAAGAAATGAAACAATTTGCGACAAAAACATTCCAAGAAAAAAATATTCAGTTTGATCAGATTGATTACACAATGTACAAAACAAGTGCCGGTATCCAATTAATCAAAACATCTGAATATAATAAACTCGCAAAATTTATAGATGAACCAACTTTAACAGGTGAGAAAGTAGTTAATTTATCACAAAAAGATGCTCCTTCTGCTGCATCAGTAGATGTCAAATCTGTTCAATTGGCAAATGATCAAGTTTTAAACATTGATAAAACAGAAGAAACCAATGTATTACCGACTTTTGGCGGTGTGGTTGTTATCCCAGATAGTACCTCAACAGATGGAATCAAAGCGGAAACAGAAACAATTTGGCAGCCCAAAGCAGGAACCAATCGTGAAGAATTGATAAAAGCAGAAAATATTATTGGTGACAAGTATCCCATGTTAGTAGGAACAGCTGCAATGTCGGCAGCCATTACGCAATATTATACGCCAGTTCTTTTTGTCGGACTATTTATCGGTATCGTGTTCTTTGTTTCGGCGGGTAGTTTCTTATACTTCCGTTTATACAGTGATATGAATACGGACGTTGAAAAATTCAAGATGATTTACAAACTTGGCTTGACGAAAAAAGAATTGAAGAAAATGATTTACCAACAAGTAGGTATTTTATTCT
Organism: Enterococcus sp. AZ011; assembly: GCF_050548355.1. Classification (NCBI taxonomy): domain Bacteria; kingdom Bacillati; phylum Bacillota; class Bacilli; order Lactobacillales; family Enterococcaceae; genus Enterococcus; species Enterococcus sp. AZ011. The sequence goes on along the minus strand of NZ_CP172959.1, from coordinate 1,756,567 downwards.
TTACACCGATTGTTGTTTCATTTATTCATGGAGCTGTTGCTTTGAAAGCAATGTATGCCGTGTTAGATCAGCCAATGCAATTAGCTGGCTGGCAAGTTTTAGGCGTTTTCTTATTGATTCAGGTCGTTTACTATTTAATTGCCAGAACGTTCTACTTCAAAAAAGTTTATCACTTAGTGAAAGATTAATTATAAAAAATCGTTAAGTATGCACGCTTAACGATTTTTTTTTGAGGCTCTTCGTGATATTGCATTCAAAGTGAGAATACGTTATAGTTATGAAGCGAATGTAATAGCAGAAATGAGGAAAAGAAATGCAGAAAGAATCCATTTATGGACTGACGAGAGAACAGCTTGTGGACTGGTTTTTAGCCCATGGCGAGAAGAAATTTCGCGCAACACAAGTGTGGGAATGGTTGTATACAAAACGTGTTGCTTCATTTAGTGAAATGTCGAACATTTCTAAATCGTTGATGACTTTATTAGAAGAAAATTTTTCATTAAATCCATTAAAACAAGTCATTGTGCAAGAAGCGCAAGATGGTACCGTGAAGTATTTATTTGAATTACCAGATAAAAATATGATTGAAACAGTCTTGATGCGTCAAGAATATGGATTATCTGTTTGTGTGACCACTCAAGTTGGCTGCAATATTGGGTGTACATTTTGTGCTAGTGGGCTATTAAAAAAACAAAGAGATTTAACTGCTGGCGAGATTGTTGCCCAAATTATGTGGGTGCAACATTATTTCGATGAACGTGGGTTGGATGAACGTGTTAGCCATGTCGTTGTGATGGGAATTGGTGAACCATTTGATAATTATGCCAATGTCATGAACTTTTTACGAACGATTAATGATGATAAAGGCTTGGCTATTGGTGCCCGCCATATTACAGTTTCAACAAGTGGTTTAGTGCCAAAAATTCGTGAATTTGCAGACAGTGGACTACAAGTAAACTTAGCAATCTCATTACATGCTCCTAACAACGAAGTCCGTACATCAATTATGCGGATTAATCGTAGTTTTCCAATTGAAAAATTAATGGCAGCAATTGATGAATACATTGAAAAAACCAACCGACGTGTTACATTTGAATATATTATGTTGAGTCAAGTGAACGACCGACCAGAACATGCTCAACAATTAGCAGATTTACTACGGAATAAGAAAAAACTTTCTTATGTTAATCTGATTCCGTATAACCCAGTGAGTGAACACGATCAATATAGCAGAAGCTCTAAAGAAGCGGTTTTAAAATTTTATGATGTACTCAAAAAGAATGGCATCAATTGTGTTATTCGTAAAGAACACGGAACAGATATTGATGCGGCTTGCGGACAATTACGCAGCAAACAAATGAAAAAAGAAAAAGTCAAAAACCAATAACGTAGTTAAAATCGGATCAGAAAGGTTTCTTTTTGATTCGATTTTTCGTTTATTTAATAAAAAATCGTCGGTTTTTCAATTCTTGTTTATAAACAAAAGATGAATGCTCTAAAACTTTTATGACAAATTTTCTTTTTGTGGTTTTCAAACTTGAAATTCTAAAAGAAATAGCTATACTGAAAAGAGATCGTCACAGAATTTTTCATGAAAACAGCTATTATTTTCGTTATCTTTTCAAGAAAGTGAAATTTTGTTACGCTTTTTTAGTTTAAATGAAATGAGGGAGTCTATGGAGAAAAAGCAATTAAAAAGAGAGATAACAACGTTTGGTGCGTTATCCACGGTAATGGGTACGGTGATTGGCGCTGGTGTTTTCTTTAAAGCTGCGAGTGTCGTTGGACACGCACAGTCAGCTAGTTTAGCTATCTTTGCTTGGGTGTTAGGTGGTGCCTTAACCATTTGTGCAGGATTAACCAGCGCCGAACTTGCTACAGCAATCCCTGAAACAGGTGGCGCAGTGAAGTATATTGAATATACATATGGTAAATTAGCTGGTTTTCTTTTAGGGTGGGCACAAAGTATCATTTATTATCCTGCCAACATTTCGGCATTATCCATTATTTTTAGTACACAACTAATCAATTTGTTTCATCTATCGGCAAATTTATTGATCCCGATTGCCATTCTTGCGGGAACTAGTATCACCGTAATTAATTTATTAGGAACAAAAATTGCTTCTTTGGTCCAATCCACGACATTGGTAGTAAAACTGATTCCAATTGCCTTGATTTCTTTAGTAGGATTATTTACTCCCGGACAGGTAGCTGTTTCACTTTTTCCTGTTGAAACAACAGCGAATACTGGCTTTTTAGTTGCTTTTAGTGGCGCCTTAGTCGCCACCATGTTTGCTTATGATGGCTGGCTAGGTGTGGGTAACGTGGCTGGTGAAATGAAGCGACCAGAAAGAGACTTGCCTAAAGCCATTATTTTTGGTTTGTTATTGATTACTTTAATTTATGCTTTAATTAATTTTGTATTTCTAAAAACATTACCAATTGAGCAAATCGCTGGGAATTTGAATGCAGCTTCGGATGCTTCTGTGGCTATTTTTGGACCAATTGGCGGCAAAATCGTAACTATTGGGATTTTAATCTCTGTATATGGTGCGTTAAACGGCTACACAATGACAGGGATTCGGATTCCTTATGCCTTAGCCTTAGATAATCTGATGCCTTTTAGTCGTCAGTTTCAAAAGTTGTCTAAACGCTTTGTTGTTCCTTACGTTGCTGGAATTTTCCAGTTAGCTGTAGCCATTATCATGATGTTTTTCGGAACCTTCGATTTATTGACGGATATGTTAGTTTTTGTTATGTGGCTGTTTAATCTATTAATTTTCTTAGCTGTTTTTATTTTAAGAAAACGAGAACCTGAATTAAAACGACCGTATAAAGTTCCTGGCTATCCAATTATTCCAATTATCGCAAGTCTAGGTGGTATCTTCATCTTGGTTACAACGAGTATTACACAGCCTATTCTAGCATTGATTGGTATAGGGATTACGCTTCTAGGAATTCCAGTTTATTTAGTTAATAAACAAAAAACGAAGCCAAAAACGTAAACGATCCAATCGGATTATCATAGTTTTTCTCAAAAATTTTGTGATTCAGAGAAATTTTTGAAAACTAAACGCAAGATTTTTTTAGTATAATACTAAGTGTCTAGGAAGTTCCACTATTTTGGGGAAGATAGATGGACAGCGCAAACTTCAAAAAAAGAACCTTCATCTTATTGGTGGAGGTTCTTTTTTTTGCTGAAATCATAAAATAAATGCGTAGTTTATTAGTGAGAGGAGGAAATGAATGACTGAAAATGTAAAAAAATTAGCTCATCAATTAATTGAATGGGGCGTCCTTCATGGGGCGCAAGACGTTTATTTTTTACCCAATGATACCGAAATAGCCATCTCTTTTCGGACAGGGATGCAACGGACACTTTACACACAAGTTTCCGCAGAAATAGGCGAAAAGTTAATTTTCCACTTTAAATTTATAGGCGGCATGGATGTCGGAGAAAGACGAAAAGCACAATTAGGCGCGACAACTTATCTAATTGGCGAGACGAAGCAACGCTTGCGTTTATCATCTGTGGGAGATTTTCAGAATCGAGAGAGCTTGGTAATTCGTTTTTTGCACCGATTTGGTGAACAAGCTGAACATTTTTTCTTTCCCCACCAGCTGAATGAAATTGAAGCATCTTGTCAGAAACGAGGACTTTATTTATTCAGTGGGCCAGTTGGTTCTGGGAAAACAACAACCATGTATCGTGTGGCTAAAAAAAGAAGTGGCGAACAACAAGTGATAGCGATTGAGGATCCTGTTGAAATTGAGGAAAAGCGGTTTTTACAGTTGCAAACAAATGAAAAAATTCAGTTAACGTACGAAGCCTTGATAAAAGATTGCTTACGCCATCATCCTGATATTTTGATTATTGGTGAAATTCGTGATGGCGAGACGGCTCAAGCAGTTATTCGAGCCGCCTTAACGGGTCATACTATTTTTGCGACAATTCACGCCCGTAACTTATTGGGGGTGCAACGGCGTTTGATAGAATTAGGTGGCCCAGAGCATGAATTGGCTGAATGCTTGCAAGGTATCATTTATCAACAGATTTTGACAACCACGATTAATAAGGAACAAGTAGCAGGAATTCTTTATGATTATTTCTTCTTTAAGGAAGCCATTATAAAGAGTAGTTGGCAAAAGAATCTAAGAAAGGCGTGGGCGTATGGGTTTATTACAGAAAAAACGTATTTTCAAGCCATCGAATAAATTAACGAAAAAACAACAGCAGCTTTTTCTGAAACTATTAGCGGATTTGCTTGCAAATGGTTTTAATATACAAGAAAGTTTTTCCTTCATGAAAAAATCAAACGCCTTACCTCAGCACAGTATAACTTTTTTAGTTGAAGGCTTTTCCTCAGGCATTGCCTTACAAGCTTTAGTCGAAGAATTAGGATTTTCAACAATGGTCTCGGCACAATTGTCGTTTGCTACTGCACACGGGGATTTGGTAGGGACACTACAAGCGATTTCCGAACATTTTTTTCAAACGGAAAAATATCGGCAACAGTTCTATAAAATAATTAGTTATCCGCTGCTCCTGATTGTTTTTTTGATTCTCGTCATTGTTGGTATTCGGCAATTTTTATTGCCCCAATTAATGGAAAATGATGCCAATAGTTATTCTAAAAATATTGGGATTCTTCTGATTGTTTACAGTCCATATATTCTGGTTACCTTAGTTTTTGTCCTCTCATTTAGTTTCTTCATTTTAAACCGTTATTTGAAGCATCAATCTGCTATTCAGCGGGCCTTCGTATATCTGAAACTGCCAATTATCCGTGGCCTTTATCGGGAATACGTCAGTGCTTTTTTTGCACTAGAATGGGGGAAGTTGCTTGCGCAAGGATTAGAAATGAAAGAGGTCATCGATTTGATGCGCCATACAACCAATTACCCCTTAATGAAAGAATTAGCTGGAGCAATTAGTGAAGGACTGCTAGTTGGTGAAACCTTACATAGACAATTAGCTGCTTATCCTTTTTTTACGAAAGCATTGGGTTTAATGATTCAACAAGGGGAAGTAAAAGGAAAATTAGGCAAGGAGTTGATGGTTTATAGTAATGTCTGTTTCCAAGGTTTTTTCAAAAAAATTGAACGAGTCATTACCCTTGTTCAACCATTTATTTTTATCATAATTGCTTGTTTAATTATCGGTGTCTATGGGGCAATGTTGCTGCCTATTTATGGCAATATAGAAGGAGTTTTATAATGAAAAAGAAACAAAAATACGCAGGGTTTACATTATTAGAAATGTTGATTGTCTTATTGATTATTTCCGTATTGATTTTACTTTTTGTTCCTAACTTAGCGAAACATAAAGAAACAGTTGATAAAAAAGGCAATGAAGCAATCGTAAAAATTGTAGAATCACAAATCGAGCTCTACACACTAGAAAAAAATAAGACGCCTTCTTTAAATGAATTAGTCAACGAAGGCTACATTACTAAAGAGCAGTTAGATAAATATACAGCAGAAAAGCAATGAACAAGTCAGCAGGATTCACATTAATGGAAACACTTGCTAGTTTGACGATTGTTTGCTTTATGACTATGCTCCCAACACTCGCTATTCACCGCTGGCAAGAAACATTAAAAATTGAACAGTTTCTTGCTACGGTAGAAAAACAACTTCGTTTTGCGCAACAGCAAGCAATTGTTTTAGAGGAAACACAAGAAGTTTGGTTTTTTGAAGAACAACAAAGCTTTTCATTTCCTGATAAATTGAACCAATCAGCTGGAAGGACTTCGCTAGCTGTACCTGAAAAAATGACAGTGAGTGGCCCAAGCAAACTCAGTTTTCTTCATTCGTCAGGGAACAATGGCCGTTTAGTGAAATATATTTTTACTTGGACTGAAAAGAAACAACAACTTATTTTACAATTTCAGATGGGGAGTGGTAGAGTGCTTATATATCAATGGTTTTGAATGTTTTTACCACAGTTTTACCACAAATCACAAGTTCTCAATAAGTTTATCCATCATATCAGCTGTTTCTTTTTCTTCTTCTTTTAATACATCGCTATAAACATCCAAAGTTATATTAATATTCTTGTGTCCCAACCTGGTTGAAACATATTTAATGTTTGCTCCTGCTTCAATTAGAAACGTTGCATGTGTATGTCTTAGCCCGTGCACGGTTATGTTTTGAACTTCTGCCTTTTCACATAACAGGCGAAATATATACGTAATTCTTGATTGTTTGATAGGTAAATTTCGAGAACTTAAAATAAAATAGTCCTTTTCTCTTAAAATTATACCTTCTCTAAGAAGCCGTTCTTTCTCGTGATTTTTGTATTTTTTTATTAAAGTGAGTAATGAGTTGTCAAAATAAACTTTACGAATACTGGTTTTTGTTTTAGGTTTGTTTTCACCGTAATCACCACGTGTAGAATTGATATCGAAATATTTTTCGTTTAAATCAATATCATTCCAACGAAGCCCCATCAATTCACCTTTTCTCATTCCAGATTTTAGCAGAGTCAAAAATATAACTTGTGTTTGAATATCTTCGTTTTCTAAAACCGCCACAAATCGCTGTAATTCCTTTTTAGAGAACGAACGAACATTATTACTTAAATCAAATTTAAAGCCTGTTAGCGTGTTGCTAGGGATGATTTGATTGTGTACTGCAGCGTTAATCATCCTCATTACAATTTTATGCCAAGTTTGGATGGTAGATTCTGTATATTTGTTTTTTTGTCTTAATTTATCAATAAATTCTCGTTTATAGGTAATCTTATTTAAAGAAGATAGTTTTTGATTTCCAATTAATGGTGATATGTGAAATTTGATAGCAGATTCAATGTTTTGTTTAGTTGAAACACTCCAATTGTCTTGGGCGTAAGGTATCCATACATCGATCCATTCATCTATGGTGAGTTGTTTATTTTCGATGAAGGAAGTGTTTTGTGTTTCTAAAGCATATTGGATTTTTAGCAATGCTTTATTCGCTGCTCTTTCGCTTTCAAATCCACGTTTGCTAGCTTCTTTTCGGTGTTTTAGAGAGTTGTAATAAGGATAGCGATATCCCCAAAAAGTTCCTTTTTTATTTGAGTAAGAAAAAACATATTTGTATTTTTTGGACCAATTTAGTTTCGCCATATTTTCACGTCCTTTTCTTTGTGGTAAAATAGGCGTAACAAAATAAGCCTATTTTGTTTCTATTTTTAACGCACTAACTTCTTGGTCGGAGAGGGTGCGTTATTTTTTTATTTCCTCTTTTAGTTGTTCAATCGTAGTTTCTAATTGATCAATTTTATTAATTAGTATTTCAATTTTATCATTTGATTCTTCATCTTTATTATTACTTTTATTAAAATATTCTGTAATAGTTGAAGTAAGCATACCAATAAATCCAATTCCTAAAATCATTAAAATGATTGCTGCAACTCTACCTAATGGCGTAGCTGGTGAAATATCGCCATAACCAACAGTAGTTGTTGTCACTAAAGCCCACCAAAATGCATCAATATACGGGACATTTTCTGCATATGAGTAAATCATTGCTGAAATAACAATAAGAACTGAGCTTAAATAAATCACGTTTAAAAATCCATTCGTATTTAAAAATGATTTAGTGTTTCTTGTTAATTTGCCAACCACACCTATCGCTCTTGTTAGCTTTGCAAGTCTAGCTATTTTAGCTATTCGAAATAACCTAGCGATTCTAAAGAAAGAAAAAATAGCATCAAAAGGAATTATTGCAATCAGATCAAAAATATTTTCTTTAAAAAATTTGATTTTATTTTTTGAAATAATGAATCTAGCAATGTAGTCAATTGTAAATGTGATTAAGATAAAATTATCAATAATGTTAAATGGTGGATCACTAATATTAATAACATTTGAAAAATCAAAAATAACTAAAGCAATTGAAATTAATGCTAAGACAACAACAGAGTAATTATAGATTTTTTGATTTATCTTCAATGAAATTCTCTCACTCTCTAAATACCAAGCTTTTTTTAATTTAAATAAGTTTCCTGTCCCATCTTTAAATTGTAATGAGTAATCACATTAGAATAATTAAATTGCCCGTCATGTTTTTCAATAAGACATTTAAACATATGATAATCTGCCTCAGCTTCCATCTTATTTCTAAAAGAAGGAATTTTATATAACTCAATATAATCCGAATGGGAGACAACATGTTTGAACTCATGGAATATAGACTCTTCTTGTTCTTCGATAGATAAATTTTGATTTACGAAAATTATTCTTTTGACTGGCTCGTAACATGCGCGCTTATTTATTGGAGCGAAAACTAACTCTACTTCATATTCTTCCACCAACTCTTTGATACTTTTCATATAGAACACCTTTAAATTATTTTCCGAATCTCCCTTTCAAATAAGCACGAATAACTTCCCGATCATGATCATCCAAAGGCTCACCATCGAAACTCATCACATTGTCTAATACTTCATCTAAATCATCAGATGGTTTAGCACCAGCTTGGTTTGGATTTTCAGTACGACCTAATAAATAATCAACAGAAACATTAAAATAATTGGCTACAGCTTCAAGTTTATCCGAAGAAGGTGTTCGCTTATTCCATTGATAAATAGTATTTCGTCCAATATTTATTTCTTCTTCAAGCTGATAAATAGACACATCTCTATCTTTTGCTAGTTTTTTTATACGTTCCAAGAGGTTCATATGAATGCATTCTCCTTCTAGTTACGCGTTATTTACAAAAAAAGTTAGTAAAAACATTTGACATTTACAATATTTGTTAGTAATATAATCACGTAAGCTAATTTATTAGCTAATAAGTTCTCAAATAAAACCTACAAACAAAACTTAAAAATCGTTGGGGAACGGTAAAAGTATTGATTTAGAAGGCTTTTAAAGTCTTATTTAGCTATGGGTTCATTTTACAATATGTGTTAGAAAGTGTCAACGGATTTTATTAAATTAGCTAATTTTTTAGCTTACAATTTAAAAATAAAAGGGAGTGAGTAATAAATATGTCACAAGACTTAGCGATTGATGTTAGAGCAGCTCTAATTCGTGCAGGGAAAAACCAATCTTGGTTAGCAAAACAACTAGGGATTTCAAGTCCGTACTTATCAGATATACTTCATGGCCGCAGACGTTCAGAAGAGCAAGTTCAGAAAATCAAAAAAATCTTAAATATCAAGTGAGGTGATTAGAATGGAAAATTTTCTAGATTCATCTTCAAAAAACTTTCTATACAACATTATAGAAAAGATTCTAAGAAAAATGTTTGAGCAAGTAATAGATGAAGCTAGCCAAGGATTAAATGAACGTGCCGAGTATTTAGACATCAAACAATTATCGTCAAGGTATTCAATGTCTGTTCCCGAAGTTGAACAAAATTTTGTAAAAGATAAACGTATGCAAATGATCGAGAAAAGAAAGCCTGGTACTAGCAAGGGAAAAAGATATTGGCCTGCTAAAGAAGCTATAAAAATTTGTAATGACATCATGAATCATTGGGATTAAAGGAAAGAGCGATACAGAAACAATTTAAGGAGGAAAAAATGGACAACTTAGTAATTATGAAAAACCAACAAGCAGTAACAACTAGTTTACAAGTTGCTGAAGTATTTGAAAAACAACATAAGCATGTTATTGAAGCAATAGAGGCTAAAATTCAATCGGCCGAAAATTCGGCTTATTACCAAAACATGTTTGCTGAAGGAGAATACAAAGATTCAAGAGGTAGAAAACAAAGATTGTACTACATGAATCGAGATGGCTTTTCTTTCATTGCATTTGGATTCACTGGAAAAAAAGCAGATTCATTCAAACTGAAATACATTGAAGCTTTTAACCAAATGGAGGAATTGCTTAAAACTCAATCAAACTTACCGATTAATAACACAGAATTGTTATTAGAAGCTGCGTTAAAACATGAACGTGGATTGACTCTTGTAAATCAACGTTTAGATAAGCTAGAAACAGAAACTACAATTAATAGAAGCCAACAACGAAAGATACAAGGGCTAGTTTCATCAACCGTTATCAAAGTATTAGGTGGCAAAAAAACATTGGCTTATCAGGATTCAAGTATTAAGCAATCAGCCTTTAGTAATTGCTATAAACAATTGAAAGCATTATTCGATGTAGCCTCTTATGTAGACATTCCAAAAGTTCGATATGAAGAAGCTTTAGCTCTAATTCCTAGATGGAAGCCTAACTTAGAATTACAAGCAAGAATTGATAAGGCTAATGGTAATGGAGATATGCTTAAAGAAATAGGCTAGTAATGATAAAAGGATAAGCCTTAACTTATCCCCAGTTAAAAGTAGTGTCAACAATAATAGCTTTTTGATCCATATCACTTTTGATGGATTCAATAATTTCTAAAACAGAAGATTTATAGTAATAAGTCTTACTTGATGCGATTACTTCATTTTCTTCGGTTTTAATTACAAAATAGTATTTTTTATTAGAAGCTTTCTTTATTACAAAAAACATTTTGACACCCCACTTTCAACTGAATTATATCAAAAAAACTATAGGAGGGTAAATATGAAAGCAATACGTGAATCACGATTGATAGGCGCATTTTTATTGATGATTGCGCTAGGTGTGTTATTGAAAATCCACTTTTCAGTTCCAGTGTTGGCAACAATAAGTGTACCTTTTTTTATCCGTTGGTTTTTCAACTGGGATGAAGCGGAGTATCAGCATTTTCAAAAAAGACAAAATAAAAAGCCCCAATCGTCTGCCAACGATTAGGACACATACAAAATGAACTAAGGAGAGTATACCAAAATGAACGATAAAATTCAAAAATTGATTAAAAAACTAGCAAAAGAATGTCAGAAAGAAGATGTAGCTTTATCTTTGGCAGCTATCGATTTAGAAGGAGAGATGGCAATATCTCAAGTTGGAAAAGGCACGATAGTAGCCATTGCTGCACATAGCCAATATACACTAACAAAAAAAACTGGAACAATCAGATTGTGATTGTCCAAAACATCGTTTATTAAAGGAGATGTACGGTATTGCAACAGAAACTACGACTAAAAATACACATACTTTTGTCACAGATGATCCAAACGATTTGATGGATATATTATCGAAGATTTTTCGAGGTGAGTTGAAATGACTAGAAAAGAAAAGTTAAACCAAGCAAAAAAAGTAAATACTCCAAGCTGTTTATAAGAGAGGAGTATTTCAAATTTATTAAAGGTAGGTACTTCTGTATGAAAAAATTTATCGGAACGTTTTTAATATCAATGTTGTTAATCATGGCATTTTTTATAGGGGATTCGCTAGTGTCATGGATAAATATTATAAAGAAAAGTCCTACAAATTTCTTATATGACTCTGTCGGCTTATTAATTTCGGTTGCATCTATTGTATTAATTGTTTTAGCGATATTGACAATTTTTAACGATATGGTGGATTAATTCCATTTTTATTTAAAAAAGTTTCGTATTTGGGATACTCCATGAGGCGCCCTTGTTGATCCCTATACCATTCAACATTTCTAAAATCCGTAAAAAATATTATAGGTACACCATGAATGCCCCCCATAGCATTTGGTAAAACAGGAAGACTTAATTCGACTTTTCCTGGTGGCAGAGTTTCTAAATATTTATAGCTGTTAAATTCTGAAGCGAAAGATACTTTTTTAGATAATGAATCATTGTCTATTTTATTAGGAATAGAAATAACAAATACTTTATATACTGGTGCTTGATTCGAATTATTAGCTATCACATTTGGAATTTTTTCGAGCGATATGGGGCTATTTTTATTTGATTGTTCATTGTTCCAAACAGAAATATTTTTTGATTGTTCTAACTTTATATTTTGCTCATTTTCATAATTAACTTTTTTTATTTGATTGTTGTTTTGCATCACATTCCAAATAGCAAATAAAGCTCCGATAGTAGTTACACATTTTACAAAAACATCAAAATATTTTTTCAAATTATTCATCACCTTTCAAGTTAAAGTATGGCAAAGAAAGTAGGTAGAATTAAATGACAAGAAAAGAAAAACTAAAGCAAGCCCCAAAAATTGCTGATTTATGGTACCAGCAACAAAAAGAGCGCAGAGGTGTCGCATGACGACAAAAAAGCGACTTAAGCCGCCAAACAAATAGTCGCATACAAAATTATACTAGAAAAATTTTAACACAGAAAAGAGGTTTTGTGAATGAATCGTAGAGAAGCTAATGTACTAGATAGATATTTAACAGAGCCGACTGAAAAACTATATAAGGAAACCTATGAAGATGATCCAGTGGACACTACTGATTGTTTTGGAAATGAAATTGCTGATGAAGACGGTGTGTTTGAGCTAACTTTTGCAATGAAATGTCTTTATACAGGACAACCAGTACTCACCTGTAAAAAAATTGCTACACAAGATACAATCGTTGATTTGATAGAAGAATTAGGCGAAGAAAACGTGTATTTAATTGAATATGTGAGTTCAGGAAAAAGATATAAGGAGGGCTTATTGAATGACTGAAGCAACCAAAACAGATTTTTCTAAGTTGAATGTTTATCAAAAATTAGCGTATGTGAGACAAAAAGCACCATATATTCAAAAAAGTAAACGTGGCCAGCAGTACAGCTATGTGGGGTCAAGCGATGTACTATCCGCATTGAATACAGTCATAAATCAAGTTGGATTAATTTTGAAGCCAGAAATTGTTGCTCATCAAGTTCGGGAATCACAAGATGAGGTATGGAAAGCGGATAAAGTAAAGAAAGAGCCTGTAGCCAAAAAACGTACAACGTATTTTACAGAGCTAGAGTTAATGATGACATGGATTAATATTCATAATCCTTCTGAGATTGTTGCTTGTTCATGGTATAGCCAAGGAGTAGATATTGAAGGAGAAAAGGGTGTAGGAAAAGCACTAACGTATGCGGAAAAATATTTTTTATTGAAATTTTTTAATATCGCAACAGATGATGATGATCCTGATAAATACCAAAAAGAACAGCTAAAAAATACTGCAATTACTGAACGGCAAATTGATATGTTGAACGCATCAATTAGTAGAGTAGCCGAGCTGGCAGGGCAAGAATTTGAAGCTGTGAAATCGTTAGCTATAAATGATTCTGATTTGAATCCTAAAAAAGCATTTGAAGAATATAGTGCTTATGATTATGGTGTTATTTCTAAATTGCTTGCGAAGTGGATAAATTTTTATGAATCTAGGCAGAAGGTTCAAGAAGATAAGAAGTGATTGAATGATTGGAAAAATCATAAAACACAAAGGAAATAAATTGGCGATTGAGTTTGAGGATGAGATCAACTCGAATTTCCTCAAACTCCTAGCTAACAACGATGACAATTTAGTAAAAGTTGAACTATTAGATAATCGACAAATGTCTCAAAAACAGAATGCACTTTCTCACGTTTTAATAGCTGATATAGCTCGTTGGAGTTATGACGAACCCAAATGGATAGAGGAAGTTTTAAAGTATTACTACGAAGCTAAAAGTGGCGTGTATTTTGAACATAGTAAGGCTACACGACATGAAGCAACAGAATGGATTAGTTTTTTAATCGAATTCATTTTGAAAAATAATGTACCACTAGAAAAGAGATACCAATACTTGCTAGAAAATAACAAATGGTTTTATTACTGCCTTAAATACCGTAAGTGTTGTATTTGTGGGAAACATGCCGATGTTTGTCATATCGAGGTAGTCGGTATGGGGCGAAATCGTCAAAAGATTAATCACGAAACATTTACTTTTTACGCTGGTTGTCGTCAACATCATCAAGAAGAACATCAGATAGGTACTAAGAACTTTTTAAACAAGTATCAAATTAAACCAGTAAAACTAAACGTTGAAGAACGTAAGAAGTTGAATATCGGAGGTTAACAGTTTGGTAGAGGAATTACTTGAAAAATACAGGCAATTAACATCGAGTCAAAAACTATTTTTTGAACTATTAGCATTTGTCTATATCGGTTCAAGAAATGGTAAAGGAATAGCTATTGAAGCACAAACAATAAAAAAAGTCGTTAACGGAGAAATTAAGCATAAATATGTTTATACGGTCGTTGTTGATGAGGAGGATAACTAGTGAATGAACATAGAGGATATTACGCCATTATCCCAGCGATTGTTCGCTATGATAACCACTTAAATGGGAATGCAAAATTATTGTATGGAGAGCTAACGGCATTAGCAAATGAAAGAGGCTATTGTTGGGCAACGAATCAATATTTTGCAAATCTGTATAACGTTAGCAAGCGAACAATTATTTCATGGCTGAAACAGTTAGAAGAAAGAAACTATATAAAAATGCAAATTTTTTATAAGCCAAACAGCAAAATGGTAGATCGGAGACATATCTATATCTTACCGTATCCAACTGATACAGAATTTTACACCCCTAGTGAAGAAAATTTCATCACCTATGGAAAAAATCATCAGGAGGGGGATGAAGAAAATTTCACTACCCCTAGTGAAGAAAACTTCACAGAGAATAATACATTAATTAATAATACAAAGAATAATACAAAGAATATATATAGTGTTGAACAAAGTTCAACCATGTCTGAATTATTTGAAAAAGTTTGGAAAACATATCCGAAGAAAACCAATAAGAAAAAAGCCAAAGAGCAATTCTTAAAGAAAATTAAGTCAGATGAAGACTTCGAACGGTTTAAAACAGGATACAAAGCTTATCTTAAGTATATCAAATTAAACGACTGGTATCATCCACAAGAATTGTTCCGCTGGATACGTGATGAACGTTTTAACGATGAATACGACTTGTCTGAAACGACAACGCAAGCAAGATATACGAATCCTCCAGTTAGACAAGAACAATTACCAGATTGGGTAAATGAACCAAAACAAGAAGAGGAAAAATTATCACCAGAAGAGCAAGCAGCTCTAAAAAGACAAATACAAGAATTGTCGGGAGGAGAGTAAATCATGATTGAAATGAAGGTACTTGATTATCGAATTACTAGCGATGATAAGCAAGTAATCGTAAATAAAGCGAGACGAAACGAACACGGAGAGTTAACCATTTTGACTGATAAAGACGGTACAGAAAAAGAGTCTCTCGCTTTGATTGGTTATTATGGCAATTTAAGTAAGGCTCTCGTCGCAATAGAACGCGATTATGTGCTTTCTAGTGGTAAAACAATACAAACAGTCAAAGAATACAAAAAAGAGCTAGAATCGATTCACAGCAAGCTAAAACGTGAATTAGATTTCGGGGAGGAATTTTAGATGAATGAATTAGTTAAATTAGTGGAAGAATGGGCGAAAGAAAAGCGTTTAGATAAAGCGGAACCCGAAAAGCAAATGCTAAAAGTGATTGAGGAAGTCGGAGAAGTTGGTGCTGCATTGGCAAGAAACAACGAAAACGACCTAAGAGATGGTATCGGTGATATGGTTGTGACATTAATTATTCTCGCTATGCAAAATAACATGGACTTATACGAATGCCTAAATCAAGCATATAGCGAAATCAAAAATCGCCAAGGGGAAATGGTAAACGGAGTATTCGTCAAAGAAGCCGATTTGTAAGGTTCGAGGTGGAAAAGATGCGAATTATTCTACCGATTGAGCCTAAGCCACAAAGTCGCCCAAGATTCGCAAGGCGCGGAAATTATGTTCAAACCTACGAAGATCGAGCGATGAAAGAATACAAAAATCAAGTAAAGAATTATCTTCGTAAATCAAGAGCAAAGTTGATTGAAAAAGAACCAGTTTTCGCACATGTGATGTTTTATATTTCTGCTCCTAAATATGTACTAAGCTCTAATAAGAAACGCTTAGAAGTGGAATTAGAGCGGAAATATTGCGATAAAAAGCCTGATTTGGATAATTATTTCAAAGCAGTCACTGATGCTGCCGAAGGTATTTTATATAAAAACGATGGTCAAATTGCTGTAATGGTTTGTCAAAAGTTGTACAGTATACGACCACGAACAGAAATAGAAATTACAAGTTTGGAGGAACAAGTGTAGTGGGTAAAACGGGTAAACAGATCAAAGAGAATTATTCGGTTAGAAAGCGAGTAAAGAAGATGCTTAAATTTAAAGAATTTAATATTCAATTATTCGACGTTCACATTTATATAAAAAGGCTAAGTAGTTTTAAAACCAACAAAAAATAGTATAAAAAAACTAACTAGTTTCCGCTAGCTAGTTATAGATACATTTTCATCTCAGATAGAGACAATTAATAATACATTACTATGAAATTTAAGGCAACAAAAAAAGCCAGCTGACCACTAGCTGACTTATGTGGTAGAAACAACTGTTTTCCGCCAGTTGTTCTTTAGGTGTGAGTTAGCACTTTCCCCAAATAAAGTGCTATTAAATAGCCGATTAAAAATCGACAATAAATCTCTTGTAGAGACGTGTACTACTATTAACTGTTTACCAGAAGTTAATGTAGAAAAGGAGGAAATTTATTTCATAAATAAAATCCCCAAGAAAGTTAAAGTGATTATACCATTGAAAAATAGATTTGAAAATACTTTCTATGCCAAAAATATTTATTAGATGGAAAATATCAAATGAATAAAGATGATGTGAAAGATGACGAATGGAAGATTGTAAAATATTGTAGAATTATTATTGTTTTCTTTATAGTCAACCAATAATTTGTTGACTACAAACATGTATGAGTGATGAATATTTTGATAAATAAATAGCCAGTCGGTTTCCGCCGACTGGCTGAGAAGTGAATAGCTATTGGAATAGTATTCTTAGTATAATTTATATCATATAGAGTCGCTGATGAGCAAAGAATAAGCATTTCTTATATATGTTTGGATAAATAAAAAAAGCTACTTAGTTTCCGCTAAGCAACTCTTAAATGATGATATGTTTATTATAAATTATTATACCATAAAAGGAGCGATTTCACTTGATTCTATTGTTAAAAGAAGTAGATTTTCGACAAACAAAAGCGAATGCTAGAAATGTGTTGAAGAGTTTTAGACGTTTAGAGCGAATAGCTGGTCGTTCTTTGATAGATTTAAAATCACCAATTATTACAGAGATGCCTAAAAGCCAAAGCCACGGAAACAAAACAGAAGATGCACTGGTACAATTAGCTGATGCAGAAGCAGAAAGAGATGCAATTTTATCTGCACTTATGGCTTTGAGTTTGACTAGTAGACAAATTCTGCACTACAGTTTTTGTGTGCAGGATCATTACTCTAATTACAAGATTGCTAGAGAAGTTGGATATTCTGAAAGAAGTATTCAACGTATGAAATCAGAAGCTTTAATTGAATTTGCTGAAGCGTATCGAAATGGAAAAATAATCGCCTATAGATAAAATTTTTGGCGGTTTTTTTGCGGAAAGTTGGCGGTTTTTATCAATATTTAGATGTTACTATGGTAGTGTCGAAAGATAAGGAAACGAGGTAAGGCATGCATTACCTATCTTAGCTCCGTTTCGCTTATCTTTTGAGGCTACCTACAAAAAAATAAAGAATAAGGATGTGGAAAGTCCAGTTCTTTTGGTCTCGTTTAGTCGTAGGTAGCCAAATATTGCAATAAACTTGGCATTAAGCTTACACGTAGACGTACGCTGAAAGCACTTGTCAAGATAGCGGTATGTAGTTTGCAAATGATCACTCACAAATCAGACGTTCTCAAACTAAAAGAAATGGGGTGTAATTCCTCTCTCTTTTTTCTACAGGTTTGTGAGTGTTAATGGGATATAGCTTAACTGGTAGAGCAGTGGTCTCCAAAACCGTCGGTATAGGTTCGACTCCTATTGTTCCAGTAAGTAGCTTTTGCTGCTTAAATAAAATTAGGATCGTCAATAGATGTTTCTACTACATTCATGATGAGACACTAGCAAGCTGGTGTCTCTTTTTTATTTGTAAGTACTAGTTACACTTGATCGAACGTTTGTTCTTGTGTATAATATGGATTGTAATCCTTATGATTATATCTACTAGAAAGAAGTCAAGAAAAATGCTTGTTTTTCTGACTTCTTTTTGATTTAATTAATATAGTAGATATAAATTCATGTGGAGGATTAAGATGAAAGCTTTGTATTTTAACGTGTTTATTTGTAAAAATGGTGAGAAAACGGACTACCCTATTAGTAACTTGATTGATCACATAAATAATAAACAAGCAAAGGATCGAACAAAAGAAGTTGATGGTAAATTCATCTTTTTATCTAGACATAGATTTCCTGAAATGAAACGTAAAGATAATGGTATGGCTATGGATGGTTATGAGTATGAAGTAGGGAACAGAACAGTTTGGATAGGTAAATTTCTTGAAGATAAGCCTTTTGCAGGCGAAATTGGATCTGAGCAATTAGAAGAAATATCTGGTGATGTTTACCAACCTAATACTTGTTTATTTATTTGTGAAGCACATCTTTTATTAATGGAATTCACTAATTTAGGTCCTAAAAAAAATGCTTTAGAAGGATATTTGAGTCAATTCCTTGAAGGTGATGAATATACGGTTAAATTAGTACCTATTATAAAAGAAAAAATGTTATCCTTAGTCAAAGCAAGTGAGAGCATAAAAGAAATCGTCATTACTGTTAAAAATGATGATTTTTCATTAAATTCTGTTTTTAAAGATTACGGAGAACATAAAACATTGTTGGAGAAGGCAGTAGAGTCACCGGTGAACGCTGGTAAAGAGATGGGGGCTAATGAAACAACCATCGTCTTTAAAAAAGGTAGAATGAGGAAAAATATGTCTTCTGACATGGTATCTAAGATTTTAGAAATGATTAATATAAAATCAGATTACTTAGTATCAGCCAAAGTAACTTTTTTAAATCCAAAAACTCAAGAAAAAGAAACAATCAATCTTAAATTGGATGGGTTATACAATACTGATTTAGGAGAGATAAAATCAAATGGTTTTGATTTTTTAGCAAATAAATTTACTGAACATTATTATGATTATCACAATAGAAACAAAAATCCTGAGTACCGTAAATTTTTACCACTTAAGAATATTTCTATTGACGAAATTAAATTAAAATAGAGGATGATAGGAGTGTTCCGGATGAAATTATTGGATAAATTATTGCATAGCATACTGATTATCTTGGTTGTCATGAGCACTCTTATAGCTGGTTTAGTTTTTTTTATATTTAAGGACGATATTAATATAGTTTATTCTATATTAGTAGATGCATTAGTTTATAAAAATGATAATATTATAACAGTTGCCACAGTTTTAATTGGTATATATTTTTCATTATATTCTTTTGTTTTAGGTGCAGATTCTAATTCTTTTTTTGGAAAGTTAAAAGATAAAGATGATTTAAAGTTTTTAATAAGAATGATTAATTTAGGTTTTTTTAGTTCGTCACTCTTTACGTTATTATCTTTGTTAAACGATTTATTATTTTCATTAATACATGGGTTCCTAGTATTAATACTAGGAATATTAGTTATAATAATGTTAGGAACGCTAATACAAATTATTATATACTATACTTTAATAATTCGGAAAGACATATTGTCTAAGTTTGAACGTATGGAAGATGAGAAAGTGAAAGAACATGAGAATGAAAAGCTAGCACGAGATTTAAGAATTTTTCTTAATGATTATAATGAAAAGAAATCTCAAGAACTATACAAAAAAGATAAATAATATTAAAGATCACTCTTTGAGTGGTCTTTTTTTCGTACATAAAAAAGCCACTAGAAATGGGATCTAGTGGCTAGGTAGCGTTAGTGAAAATCTCGTGTCACTTGTAGTTTATGAACTTTAGCTATTATGAAAGAGTGCTACCTAAAACAAGTGTAACACAGCTGTCAAGTTTTGTCGGATATTTGGATTGTTTTCACATGAAGAACCACCAGATAAAATATCTAGTGGCCAGACAGCAGATTATGTTTTGAAATAACTGGAAGTGTTACATGAAGCAAAAAGGAGTTGCTGTCTTTCAATGAGTATAACAGGGATTAAAGTGTTTGTCTTACAATAAACAAATATACATAAAAACAATTAGGAGAGAGAACATGAAAAGCTATTGGTATGTATCGTTAACACATGAATATCCACAGCCGAAGCACTCAACTGTTTCAATGCGTGTTGTAATGTCTGTGCAGATAAAAAAGAATGCATCTATTGTCGAAATGACGAGAGAAGCCACACCAAAGGAAATTGATGATTGTAAGCTTGTTTATTGTGGGCATGGCGGTTGGAAAGATAAGCATATACAAGAGAATGTAGAGAAGTACATGAAGTGATAAATTATTAGACAGAAAGGCGGTGAATAACATGCGAATGACCGAGAAACAGAAACGATTTTGTGACTTTTACATCGAGACAGGAAATGCCAAAGAGGCTGCTATCAGAGCGGGATATAGCGAAAAGACTGCAAAGCAGATAGGACAGGAAAACTTGACTAAACCTGACCTCAGAGCTTATATAGACGAACGCCTCGCAGAACTGAAAAACGAACGAACAGCCGATGCCCAAGAGGTGCTAGAGTACCTAACAGCTGTTATGCGTGGCGAGTACAAAGAAGCAACGCTAATTGGTGTAGGCGAAGGCGCACAAGCCGTTGTAGACATCGATGTGGGCGCAAAAGACCGTTTAAAAGCAGCCGAGCTTCTTGGTAAACGTCATGCGCTGTTCACTGATAAAGTCGATTTACAAACGGGCGATATTGTGATTAAGGTTGGTGAGTGGGATGCAGACGAAGAAACGTAATATCGTTTTAGAGTTTAACTTCCCGTCAAGAGTTTTTAACAAATCGTTTTATGATCGATTGGTGGATTATTCTAAATTCACCGAGGTTTATTGGGGCGGCGCTTCATCTGGCAAAAGTCACGGTGTCGTTCAAAAGGTTGTTTTTAAAGCATGTCAAAGATGGAAGAAACCAAGAAAGATTTTATTTACAAGAAAAGTAGGGCATAGCTTAAAAGACTCTATTTTCGAGGATGTGAAAGCGTGTCTTTCTGATTGGGGACTGCTAGACAAGTGTAAAGTAAATAACACTGATTTTAGAATCACGTTACCAAACGGCGCAGAGTTTCTTTTCAAGGGAATGGATGACCCAGAGAAAATAAAATCCATCAAAGGGCTGTCTGACGTCGTGATGGAAGAAGCAACAGAATTTACACTAGAAGATTATACACAGCTTACTTTGCGTTTACGTGAACGTAAGCATGTGAAACGTCAAATCTTTTTAATGTTTAACCCAGTTTCTAAACTGAACTGGGTATATAAATCTTTCTTTGATGAGGAAGCAGAAGTCGACCAACGAAGAACGGGTATTTATCACAGCACCTATAAAGACAATCGGTTTCTTGATAGTGAAAATAAAAAGGTGATTGAGGATTTAGCCAAACGAAACCCAGCGTATTATCGCATATATGCTTTAGGAGAATTTGCTACGCTAGATAAACTTGTATTTCCAAACTATCAGAGAAAACGATTAGACAAGCACGACGAACTGTTAAGACAGATTGATTCAGATTTTGGCTTAGACTTTGGGTATGTAAACGACCCTTCCGCTTTTGTGCATGCAAAGGTAGACGAGAAGAACAAACGTATTTATGTTCTTGAAGAATACGTCAAAAAAGGCTTGCTGAATGATGAAATCTCAACGGTTATTAAAGATTTAGGCTATGCAAAAGAAGTTATCACTGCAGATTCAGCTGAAAAGAAATCTATTGCAGAAGTCAAGAAGAACGGAATTACTAGAATACGTGCAGCTAAGAAAGGCCCTGATTCAATACGACAGGGGCTTTCTTTTTTATTGCAATATGAGCTAATCGTAGACGATCGTTGCGTAAAACTGATTGAGGAATTAGAAAACTACACATGGGCTAAAGACAAGAAAACAGGGGAGTACACCAATGAACCTATTGATAGCTATAATCACGTGATAGATGCTTTACGATACGCAGTAGAACATCGTAGTAAAAAATCACGAGGAATTAAGCTACAGAGCGTGAAGGGGGTTATTTAATGACAGAAAAAGTAAGTAGACCAAATACTGAAAGTAAAATACGTGAATTCGTTGACCTTTTAGGAAATCGTGTCTTTTATTGTGATAAAAACGCAAAGATTGACGAACGCTTGGTGGATAAATACATCAATAAGCATCGAAAATTAATTGGGTTTTACGAAGAATTAGAAAAGCTCTACAACGGTCAACATGATATTTATTATCAAAAAAATAAAGGAATTGGAAAACCTGACCATCGAATTGCAGTCAACTTTGCCCGTTATGTTGTAGATAGTTCTGCAGCTTTCTTTAACGGTAAACCAACAAAGATTACTCATCCAGATGGTGAGGTAAAAGAATTTGTTCAAAATTTCCGTAAACGAAATGAGGAAGAAGACAACGATGCAGAGCTTTCTAAGCTAACTGCTATTTATGGACATGCTTATAAGCTTTTATATCAAAACGAAGAAGCAGAAACGTGCGTGACTTATTTAAAACCTACGCAAGGATTCATTGTTTACGCAGATGACTTATTAAAAGCGCCTATGTTTGCGGTTCTTTACAACAAAATGACAAAGGACGAGCTAACAGCAACTGTTTATCCACAAAATAGCACAGAAACGTTTATTTTTACACAAGACAAGACTTCTAAACGATTGGAAACTAAGAGAGGACCAACCGTTTTTCAGAAAGCCTTGTCTTATTTATTAGGTGGAAAAGAGGCAATCGCTAATCCGTACGGTGAAGTGCCTATGATTGAGTTTATGGAAAATGACGAACGACAAGGACGTATTGAGTCTGTGTGGTCGCTGATTAATAATTACAACGAAGCTCTATCAGAAAAAGCGAACGACGTGAGTTATTTTGCGGATGCCTACTTAAAAATGATAGGGGTAGATTTAGCTGATGAAAACGTTGCTGCCTATTTACGTGATAACCGAGTGATTAATAGTCCTGATCCTTTAAACGAAGGTGAGACTGTAGACATTAATTTTTTAGATAAACCTAGTTCGGATACAACACAAGAAAATCTGTTAGATCGATTAGAGCGGTTAATTTATCAAATGTCTATGACTTATAACGCAAACGATGAAAGTTTTAGCAATAACGCTTCTGGGATTTCGCTAGAATTTAAAATGCAAAATCCTAGGAATTTAGCACAAGCGAAAGCTAGAAAATTTAAAAAAGGGTATGCGCAAATGTACAAAATGATTTTTTCATTGCCTACGAATGTACCTGCTAATAAAGCTAAGGAATGGTTTAATTTAGAATACACTTTTGACTTTAATATTCCGCGCAATATTAAAGACGAAGCGGAAACTGCACAAAAACTTGAAGGGATTGTTTCAAGAGAAACGCAATTAGGCGTATTATCGATTGTTCCTGACGTAACTCAAGAAATGGAACGTATAAAGGACGAAGAAACGGAAGAACGTTTAAATCCACAAGTTGATTTCGGTAAATTTACTCGAACTACGGAAGAAGTGACCGAAGAACATGAGTAATTATTGGGCGGAACGAGAAGCAAAACATATCGAAGAAATGCTGAAACGACATGTGAATTACGAACAAGAAATTCATAGACGGTATTTACAGTTATGGAAAACGATAGAAGCAGAAATTCAACAGTTTTACGTCGCTTATGCAGGGAAAGAGAAGATTAGCATTGATGAAGCGAAACGACGTGCAAGTAAACATGACGTACAAATTTTCGCGGAAAAAGCGAAACGTTATGTACAAACAAGAGATTTTTCAAAAGAAGCTAACGAGCAATTAAGGTTATACAATTTAACGATGAAGGTTAATCGTTTAGAGCTTTTAAAATCGAAAATAGGTTTGTATTTAACAGACAACACTAATCAGCTACAGACCTATTTTACAGCAATGTTAACAGAGGAATCTGTAGCGGAGTTTGTACGACAAGCGGGGATATTAGGCGAGTCTGTTCTTTCCGAAGAAACTTATCGATTGTTTGCTAAAGCGATTATTGAGGGGTCGTTTCATAACACGACATTTTCTCAACGTTTGTGGGCAAACCAAGATGTTTTGAAAGCGAGTATCGATCGCTTATTAACAGTTGGGCTAGTAGCAGGTAAGCATCCAGATATTCTAGCTAGGGAATTACGCAAATTAGTTGTGATTGACAGCTTGCGAGGAAAGGAAACGGCTGATTATGTCGCACGTCGACTAATGATTAGTGAATCCGCAAGAATACAAAGTGAAGTACAAAAGCAAAGCTACGAAAAATATGGGTATGAAGAATACAACCTAATTGTAGAACCAAGCGCTTGTCCTATTTGTGTAGGAATAGCAAGTGCAAATCCACATAAGGTTTCTGAAATGAGTCCAGGAATCAACGCAAGTCCCATTCACAACTGGTGTCGGTGTAGTACTGCACCTGCTTATAAAGACAAAAAGTTCTAGCGAAAGTTAGGCTTTTTTTATTTGCCTTCTTACTGCTTACAGGCGTTAAAGAGAAAGCTGTTTCGATTGATAGGCGTAACCTATTAATTTCGATTAGCCACGTAATGGTTGGAGGTTTTAACATGAACGAAGAAAAACACTTATTATTACCGATGGATTTACAATTTTTTGCAGATGAGCCAAATTCTGATGAGCCAAACTCTGACAATTCAAACGAATCTGGGAATTCATCGACAAAGAATTCTCAAAATCCCAAAAATGAAAATCCAGACGGAAAAGAAACTGGAAAGACTTTTACCCGTGAAGATGTATCAAAAATGATTGCAGCAGAAACTAAGAAAGCAGTGGAGCAAGCAAAATCTGATTGGGAAAAGCAAAAATCTTACGAGCAAATGACTGCGGAAGAACGTGTTAAGGCGAAAGAACAAGAAGCCGCTGACAAAGAAGCACTAGCGGAAAAACGAGAAATGGAAGCCCAAGCCCGCCTCGACCGTTTAACGCGTGCCGAATCTGTTCGTAATGATTTATCCGAGAATGGTCTTTCCGACTACGTAAGTGCTGCACAAGCCGATTTATTGCTTGTGAAAGATACGGACGAGGATACAAAGAAAGCTGTAGATGAATTAAAACAAATTATTTCAAAAGCTAGAGATGGTATCCAAAAAGAATTGCTGAAAGGTCAAACTGTAAACATTGCTACAGCAACAAAAGAGACCGATTGGCGCAGCAATTTGACTAAAAATTTAGAAAAGAAATAGGAGATGAAAATTATGCCAGTTATTTTAGATAGCAAAGATTTAAAAGCAATTGACAAAGAATTTGCCGCAGGCTCTCAGGTTTGGGATTTATTGAAAGGTGGAGCTGCTGCAGTAACTGAAGCGGATTTTGTAGGCGCAAAAGAAGTCCGCATCAACAAAATGAAAGGTTTTACTGCTAGTGATTATAAACGTAACGAAGACAATAAACGTTCTAAAATTGATGTGGCAAAAGAAACGTTTAAACTAGAGAAAGAGCGTTGGTTTGGTTATGACTTAGACACATTAGATCAATCAGAAAATGCTTCCTACGAAGTTCAAGCGCTTGTGGAAGAGCATACTCGTTTAATTGCGATTCCTGAAAAAGATCGAACTGCTGTACAACGCTTATTAGAAGCGGCATTTGCTGAGGCTGCGGATGATGATAGCGAAGGAAAATACGTTGGAAAAACGGTAAAAGAAACCATTACTACAGAAAACTCTTTAGCTTCTTATGACGCAGCAGAAGCGTATATGACAGATGCAGAAATTGTCGGTCCGTTTATTATGTTTGCATCCACTGACTACTATTCAGCATTAAAAAATGCAAAAGGTGTTTCAAAAACATTTACTACGAACGAGCAACAAATTTCAGGTATTAACCGTAAAGTTGCGCAGTTAGACGGTTCAGATACTATTATTCAAAAAGTTGCAAAATCTCGTTTACAGGTAGATTCTACGAAGAAAATTAATTATATTCTTGTGCCTTTGATGGTTTGTTCGCCAGTTGAAAAATACAACTCTATTGATCTAATTCCAGCTTCACAAGACCGTGATGGCTACAGAGACACCATCAAAGGATTAAACTATTATGATGCTATCGTAACTGAAAAAGCTCGTCCTGCCATTTACGTTTCTTACGATTCAAAGTAAGCGCCCCGACCGTTAAAAAGGTAACACCAACGGCAGATGGGGCAGTTGTTGAAGCAGAGTAGGTGAAAAAATGACTCTTTCAGATTATCGCGTACTACTGGATATTTCAGAGGATACCTACGAAAAAGATAAGGCAAAAATTATCAAAATCTGGGACATTACTGAAAAACAGCTGCGAGTAAAATTGAAAGCTGATAAAATACCAGAAAAATTGGACTATATTGTTCCGTCAATTGTAGTGAAACGATATAACCGTTTAGGTTTTGAAGGCATGGAACAACACTCTCAATCAGAAGAAACAATCTCTTATAATTTGGATGACTTCGGGGAATTTCAAGATGAGATTAACGATTATCTTGAAGAACAAGGCTTGATTCGTAAAAGGAAGGTGTCCTTTTTATGAGAACCTGCATTAATTACTACAACAAAAAACACGAGCTGATTTCGGAAAAACTGATAGGTAATGTAACCGAAGTCGGAACGGAAAAACAAATGACCATTTTCCCTAACATAAAGGAGCAGATGGTCATTTTTCGTTTTAGAGATCGCCTAGCTATTCGTTCAGGATTTCTTGAATACTACGATGAAGAAGAACAAAAAAATCGAAAATTTACCGTTGTTAAAAATTTGCGTGTTAGCAAAGGAACTTCGGTTTATGGAAGCGAATATCGATGACTTACCGAGTAGATATTTCAGGATTGGATGATTTAATCGAAGCGATTGAAGAAGCGAAAAAGCTAGACGATGTAAAAGAGGTCGTCAAAAATGATACTGCTTATATGGCAAATCAAATTGCAGAAGAAACACCAGTCAGAAGTGGATACTTAAAACGAAGTGAGACACCTTCTATTAAAGATGATGGAATGACTGGTGAAGTCGAAGCGATGGCTGATTATTCGCCATATGTAGAGTATGGAACGCGTTATATGTACGGACGTTTCTATATGAAAAAGGGCCATGCGGCAGCTGCTAAAAGATTTCTTGATAATATGGAGGCGTTAGTAAAATGACCTTTAAAGATCCGTATTCAGAGCTTTACGAAGCATTATTTATCACTCTGGAGCAAGCAGGCTATGAAACCTATGGGCATTTGCCAGATGATGAGGCTTCTTATCCGTTTGTTTTCTTAGGTGAACAATGGTCTAAGGATAGACAAACAAAAACAAGAACGTTAGGTTCAACAAATATTATGATTCATGTTTATGATCATGACGACAAACGTCGAGAATTAAATCAAGTATTAGCCGATGTGCGAAAAATCGTTCATGAATTGCATCAGACTAAGAACTTTAATTGGTTAGTAACGGAAAGTAGCACAGAAGTGATTTATGAAAATACAACCAATTTTGGTACGAGCCTTGCACACGGTGTACTTGACATCACGTTAGAATTTGAATAAAGA
Source organism: Enterococcus sp. AZ011 (assembly GCF_050548355.1). Classification (NCBI taxonomy): domain Bacteria; kingdom Bacillati; phylum Bacillota; class Bacilli; order Lactobacillales; family Enterococcaceae; genus Enterococcus; species Enterococcus sp. AZ011. The sequence goes on along the minus strand of NZ_CP172959.1, from coordinate 1,729,182 downwards.
AAGAAGGAAACTAGAAATGGAGAAAGCAATCCAAGGTAAAAAAATTAAGTTAATGTTTCGATTAACACGTGAACGTGCGACAACAGCAGCGAAGTTATTAGCTTTAGAAATTTCACACGAATATAAGTCAGAAACAAAAACAGATACGCAATCAACAAAAGATGGGAATATTCCTACATCAGGAATGCCGTCAGCTTCCATCGAAATGGAATTTTTACGGACAGGCACAGAAACTTACAACATGTTGAAATATGCGTACCGTAACGGGCTAGAAATTGATGTATGGCGCATTAATTTTGATAAAAAAGACCCAAAAACAGGGAAATACGAAGCGGAATTTGGCACAGGTTTATTGGATTCATTCGGAGATTCTGCTGAATCTGATTCTAATTCAAGCATTAAGCCAACTCTAGTTTTAAATGGTGATTTAGTGGAAGGATGGGCAACAGTTGACACTGAAAACGAAGAACTTGCGCGTGCTTTCTTCTACGACACTGTAGCTGGTGCGGAACCAGAGGAGCCTGTAGAAAAATACACACCAAAAACAATTGAAGTACCTAAAGTTGAAAGTATAACGCCGACATCAGATGGCGCCGTTGTAAAAGTGAAGGAGGAAGAATAATCATGGCAATTACTTATCGTATTTACAAAGGTAGTGAAAAAGTAGTTGAAGGAGCAAGTCCATTAACTATTACAGGACTTGATGCAGGAGCAAAAGTAGCAGCAGGAACGTACCATATTGTACGTGTGCAAGATGAAAAAGAATCTGAAAAAGTAGCTATTCCAGCTTTTACCGTATTGGCGGGGCGCTCTTTGGAAAATAAACCAACAGAAGCAAATACTATTCCTGAAATCAAAGAATGGTTAACTGCTCACAGTATTGATTTTACAGGAAAAACAACGAAAACAGATTTATTAGCATTAGTACCATAATTAAAAATTAGGAAGTAGGCGGCAATGTGAAGGCATTGTCGCTTTTTTAGGAGGAATTTTACATGTCAACAAACGTAAAACCTGTCGCAACAATTAACGGAAAAAAATATCCTTTGGTTTTCGGTTTTAAATTTTTAAATGAAATTAACGCATTAAAACCTGACGTTGAAGAAGTGGAAGGCTTCGTTCAATTGGTTGGCGGATTACAAGATGGCGACGCTTTTGCCTTTCAAAAATTAATGCATGCAGCGTTAATTACTTATGATGACTTAACAACGAAAGAAATTGACGACTACTTAGAAACGTCAGATGAGGCTTTAACGTTGTTTGAAAATTTTATCTCTTTCTTGGAGCAAGCACCGTTAACGGCTCTTCGAACGAAAAAAGCACTAGAAGCAATCAAAAAAATCATGGCTTACATGGAACAGATACAAGCCAATCAACAAGAAACGACAGCCTAGATTATGACGAAATAGTTGTCACTTGTTTTCAACATTTCCCCAATATCACTTTAAAAGAAATTGAGCGTATGACTCCTTATGAATTTAATTTACGGATAAAAGCTGTAAATTTACGTGCAATTAACGAAGAAAGGAAACTATACGTTAACGCATTAGCTACACGTATTTTTACAACACCAGATGAAAAAGGGCAACGCTATATTTTTAACGAAGTGAAAGATGTCTATGACTTTGAAAAGCTTGAACGCGATGTGCGAGGGGAAATCTCGCAACGAGAAGTGGAAAAGCTAAGTGAGCTAGAAGAAAACGCTCGTCGATTAGAACAAGCAAGAAAAATTGTTGAGGAAAGGAGGAAACAACGTGACACAAAGTAAAACGGTAACAGCCATACTTACAGCACGTGATAACAATTTTACCAGTGCGATGAATGGCGCTGTGTCTTCGCTAAAAAAACTTAATTCAAATGCTTCTGATATTCCTAGTAATTTGAATACAGTGAATGGTGCGATGAAAAGTTTCGGTGATAAAACCGCAAGTATCGGCCAAAGCATTGAAAAAGTCGGCGGTTCGATGACTAAAGGTATTACACTCCCAATTGCGGGTGCCGTTGGCGCAGTAACAACCGCAGCGGTAAAATGGGAAAGTGCCTTTACTGGAGTTAAAAAGACCAACGATGAGATGGTCGATTCTAACGGTAAAGTCATTTATTCTTATGATGATTTAGAAAAAGGCCTTAGAGATTTAGCAAAAGAATTACCCACTAGTCATGAAGAAATTGCAAAAGTAGCAGAAGCAGCTGGACAGTTAGGAATAAAAACTGATAAAGTTGTCGGATTTACTAAAACAATGATCGATATGGGCGAATCAACAAATATGTCTGCAGATACAGCGGCTACATCCCTAGCTCGTTTTGCTAACATTACGCAAATGTCACAAGATAAATTTAGCAATCTTGGTTCAGCGATAGTTGACTTAGGTAATAATTTAGCGACTACCGAATCAGAGATTACAGAGATGGGCTTACGTTTAGCAGGTGCAGGAAAACAAATTGGCATGACCGAAGGAGACATTGTAGGTTTTGCGGCGGCGTTATCATCTGTTGGTATAGAAGCCGAAGCGGGCGGATCGGCATTCTCTAGATTAATGGTACAAATGCAATTAGCAACTGAAACAGGAGTTGAAGCTTTTGCGCCTCTGAAACAAGCAGTAGCAGAGCAAGGCGTGTCTTGGGAATCTTTTGTGCATGCTGTAAACTGGGGTGGAAAAGAACTGACGGCAGTTTCTAAGCAAATGGGAATACCTACCTCAGAATTAAAGAAAATGTATAAAGAAGCTAGCAAAGCATCAGGTAGTCTGGAAGATTTTGCAAATGTAACAGGTCGAACTAGTGAAGAGTTTGCACAATTATTCAAAAGCAATCCATCTCAAGCACTAATTGAATTTATCCAGGGCTTAAAAGACTCGGAAAAACACGGAATATCAGCTATTAAAGTGCTCGACGATATGGGAATTACAGAAGTTAGATTACGTGATAGTTTATTACGTGCAGCCAATGCAAGTGATGTCTTTGAAGGGGCTGTAAAACGAGGTAACGAAGCGTTTAACGAAAATACAGCTCTAGCAGAAGAAGCTGGTAAACGATACGGAACTACAGAATCACAGTTAAAGATTTTACGTGGTCAATTAAATGATGTAGCAATTACGTTTGGCGGTCCATTAGTAGCCGCATTAAATAGCGCGATAAGTGCTGCTAAGCCTATGATTGAAGCTTTAGCAAATATGGCAGAAGCTTTTGCATCAGCTGATCCAAAAACGCAAGAGTTCATTTTGAAAATGGCTGCGTTAGCCGCTTCTGCTGGCCCTGTGTTAAAAGTTTTTGGGAAAATGACAAGATTTTTCGGCAAAACGATTTCGACAATGTTTGAAACCGCAGGGAATATTGATAGCAAGTGGCAGCAATTTATTATTAAACCTATTGTTAATGGCTCTGGTAGTGCATTACAAGCTGTAAAAGGGTTTGTTTCTAAATATAAATCAAATCTAGCAGGGCTTGAAAGCGCAGGAGTTAATGTAAATGTATTAACAAGATTTACCACGTTAGGAGAGACTATTTCAGGTCTTTTTCCTACGCTAGATACATTTAGAGCAAATCTACGAGCAAGTCAAAGACAGCTAAATATGCTAGGGGAAGGGAATAAAGTTACTAACTTTTTCCGTTCTTTTTCTGCTTCTTTACAATTATCTAACAGCAAATTAGCGAAATTTGCCTCTGTTGTTATTAATCCTGTAGGGTCGCTAAGAAACCTATCCTCTGCAGCTGGCAAATCGGGAACGGTTTTATCAGGGCTTGGCGTAGCCACCTCAAAAGCAGGTGGAGGTTTTAGAACATTTGCGGTAACGGGTATACGATCTATAGCTAGTTTAACAGGAGCTATGTTGAGCAATCCCATAACAGCAATTTTAGTAGCAATAACCGCTACGATAGTTGGTGTAGTGCAAGCTTGGAAATCCAATTTTATGAACATTCAAGGCTACGTGAAAACTGCTTTTAGCGGAATAGTAAAATCGTTTAAAAGTGTACTTCCTAGCTCTGCGAGTGTTACTAAAACAATAAAAGGATTAGGAAATACATTTAAATGGTTAGGTATTGGCGCAATTGTTGGTGTCACTTTTGCAATAGCAGGTTTTGTAGATGGCTTACGTACTATCGTTACTGTAGGAAAAACGGTAGTAAATGCAATAATGGCAATTTCAAACGGTGTAAAAGGACTTTGGAAACGATTAAAAGGCGATTCTAAAGGTGCTGATAAAGCATTTAAAGATATGAAGAAAAGCTTATCTGATATTGAAAAAGATTGGGATACAATGTTTTCTGATTCTGCCTTAAAAAAAGCTGCTAAAAGCACCGAAGAATTAGGTAAAAAGTCCAAAGACACTACTAAAGCAATTTCGTTAAATATGGAAGAATCCTCTTCAAGTGTTGAAAATTATTCTTCAAAACTTGATGAAGCTAAACAGGCAATGACTGAACTTTTCTCACAGCAAAATGGTAGTACGGCTGGCGTAGAAACTTATTTCAAGAATACACTTGATTTAGTTACGAATTTAAAGGAACAACAGAAAAAGGCTGTTGAAACCTATAACAAGCAAATTGAAGCGGCAGAAGGAAAATCAGAAGCAGAGAAGCAAAAGATTTTTGCCAATGCTTCAAGCCAGTATATGAAAGCTGTTCAAACGAATAATAGTGATTTATTGAAGGTATATACTGATTATTCTAACCAATTGAAGAATAATAAAACAGTAGAGGGTCAAGAATTGACAGAACAGCAAAGAGCTACTTTGCAAAATCAAACGAATATTATTCGTGATCAATTATTACAACAGAACCAACAATTTGTTGAGGCTGGTATGAATAAGTTGGCTAATAAACAAGCATTAAGCGAGCAAGAAAAAGAACAAACTTTGACAAGCTTGCGAACGCTTGGGGAAATTCAAGCGCAACAAGTGCAAGAAAATAACGCCCAAATTCAGCAACTAGAAACACAAAAGAACCAAGCAAAAACAGAATCTGAAAAAGCAGCTTTCCAAAATCAAATTACACAATTACAAACGCAAAATGCTCAAATACGACAAAGTGAATTAGAGCAAGGAGCTCAACTTCTATCGATTATTTCACAAAATGGTGCAAATAAAATTGCAGTGACAGCTGATAATTTAGCACAACTTAAAGGCGTTACAGACCAACAGCTTTTAGGCATTTATCAATCTTATGTAAATAATGGTGCTAGCATTGACCAACAAATGGCTTTATTGGCAGGAATGCTACGTCAACGAGGGATTGATGGCTCTAACGGACTGGTTCAGGGATTGCAAAGTAATGATCCAACGAAGTGGGCGAATATGTCAAGAGCTGACATTGTGAATACTTTACAAGCGTTGCCTCCTGACTTATTTAGAAATGGTCAAGACGGGAAAAACCAGTTAATTGATGGATTAAACTCTGGAAAAACACAACTTAATAATGTTGGTAAAGAATTGATGTCTTCGATGAATAGTGGTCAATCTTCGCAAAAATCTAATTCTAAGAAAGCTGCCGCTGATAATAGTAGTGCAGCTGCTTCTGGAACAAGAAGTAAAAGTAATGAACATAAAAATGCTGGTAAAAGCAATGCTCAACAGACAAATGCTGGAATGAATTCTGAAAAAGGAAATGCGAAGAATTCTGGAAGTCAGCTAGGTGCGGCAACAATTCAAGGATATTTAACTCAGTTACCCCCTGCAAATAATGCTGGAAGGTCTTTAGGAAATGCGGTAAGTCAGGGTGCAGGTTCTGTAGATATGAGCCCTGTAGGTTCAAATATGGCTAGAGGTGTTGCTTCTGGTATTCGTGCAAGTCAGGGCGAAGCAGTGGCTGCTATGCAAAATTTAGTAGCCGCCGTTAATGCAGAAGCACAGAAAAAAGCAAAAATTAAATCACCATCACGCCTATTGAAATATGATGTTGGTGTTTTCCTTGCACAAGGTGTAGCTGCAGGTATTCGAGAAGATACGTCGGTTGCCGTACAAAGTGCAAAAGATATGATTTCAAGTATTCATCAATCTATTACGGATAGCCGTTTGATGAAACGTTCAAATGCAATTGAGGTAAAACACTCTATAGATAATACGCCAATGGGAAAAATGGTAGAAATTTTAGAAGAAATACGACATTTAACTGTCGTGATGGATACTGGCCAAGTAGTGGGAGCGCTAGGTAGCCCAATGAATCTTAATTTAGCAGAACAACAAAAGCAAGATGGGAGGTATCGTAGTTGATTGAAATTGTAGAATATATGGCCAAAGGTCGTTTTAATAGCAAAGAACATGGTTTCTACATTATTGAACACGATGCTCCTTCAGCGGAAGAAGTGGAAATTATTGAACAGATCCCTTTCATGCAAGGTCAGTATGATTTTTCCATGCTTACAGGAGAACGAATTTTTAGTAATCGCATTGTCACTGTTACTTTTTGGCGACCTAATACGCCATACGAAGAACGAAAGGCATTAGAGGCGAAAGTAAAAGAAGAGTTGATGATGGATGGAATTGATTACATTGATGATTCTTGGTTACGTTCAGGGCTTCGCTGGTATGGAAAATGCAAAAGTGTGAAAGCAGAAGATGACTCGTCAAGTAATTCATTAACGTTAACCGTAGAATTTGACGTGTATCCTTTTGCTTTAAGGGAAAATATTTCTTATTCCGATGTCTTTGACGAGGACTATTTCACAGACGATAGCGCCGACAATTGGACAGGCTACTATATTCACGGAAAAAGAGAAATTTTTCTTATCAATATGGGAGCGAATGCTTCTAGTCCAACAATAAAGGCAACGTCTACAATGCAATTAACTACTGATGACGGAACAACAATAAAAGTTCCGAAAGGCGAATCGCAAGATTATTTCTTTAAATTAAAAAGAGGGACCAACCACTTAACTATTTATGGCGAAGGTCATATCTCTTTCTTTATGTCTAGTGAGGTGATGGTCTAATGTATCGAGTATTATTGTTTGATAATCCGAACAGAAAGAATCCAAAGATTGTTCATGAGCCATATAGCTATGGTGAGAAAATCAAAGATAGTGAAGTATATTTATCGCTTAACGGATTAGGAATTTCTACTTTTGAATTTACCTTTAATATTAACAATAAATACTATCAAAAGATTGAGCCGATTATTCACTTTATCCAGATTCTGGATGTTACAAGAAATAAAGAAATTTTTTATGGTAGAGTTGCTAAAATCACGAATAAAATGGAAGCATCAGGAAGCTTTTCTCAAACTCTTTTAGCGGAGGATGAGAAAGCTTTTTTATATGATTCTGTTCAAACCTATATGAAACCAACACGGATGACTGTATCTGCTTATTTACAAAAAATACTCGATGCACACAATAAACAAGTTGAAGCGCATAAGCAGTTTCGGCTTGGTGAAGTGAATGTTGTAGATAATGGGGACTTGCTAAGAGGATTAGGCTATCAAAGTACAGCGGATACCATTAAAGAAAAATTGTTGGATAGGCTGGGCGGTACGTTAACACTTCGACGCGTTGGAAATATAAATTATTTAGATTATCTATCTAATTATGGTGTGAACAGTGAAACTCCTTTACAGTTAACCAAAAATCTAAAAAGTGCTACTCGAGATATTGATATTTCTGAATTGTTTACAAGGATTGTGCCCGTCGGTCAAGATATTGAAGATACGTCAAATACTGATATTGAAGTGGGAACAGATTTTTCACGACCTAAATACACCATCGAAAAAGTAAATGGCGGTAAGAATTACCTTGATGATGAAGCGTTAATCAAAAAATTTGGATTAAACACGGGTATTGTAGAATTTTCAAATGTCAAAGACCCATCAATTTTAAAACGTCGAGGGTTGCAATGGCTAAAAGACCAAAGCTTGATGCTGGTAACTTGGACAGTTGAAGCCATTGAGTTAGGGCTATTGGATAAACGGTATGAATTAATCACTTTAGGAAACAGTTATAAAGTAGATAATCAATTTATTTATGCTGTAGAACGATTACAAGTGATTGAGAAAAAATTTAGTATTTTAGAACCGCAAAAGGTTACTTTGACTATTGGTTCGAAAAAGAAAAAACTGACCGATTATCAAAACGAAATAAAAGCTATTCAATCCAATTTAGTAAACGTAAAAAAATTTGCGACGGCAGGAGTTCAAAACATATCAGAGTTGATAAAAAGACAGGAAGAATTTGACAATGATTTATCTGTTCAAAGTAGTAAAGTTAGTTCTTTGGAAGACTTAACCAGTGAATTATCAACAACCGTGACAGAATCGACGGAAGCCTTTAAACAATTAGCAAGTGATTTAACAAATACAGTCGAATCTGTAGGTACTGCTCAAACTGAGATGAAAAAGGCGTTAGACGATTTAATTAAGCGCGTAGAGAAATTAGAAAAATAAGAGAGGTGAGACGGTTGGCACAAGAATTTAAGGATACTCGACCAACAAATGAACCAAATACAACAGTTGATTATCAAGACCCGACCGATGTCGATGAGGTGCAAGATGAAATAAAAAACGGTGTGATTGATCCTATTTCTCAAACGTTCGCTTTGTGGATTCGAACAAAGATGTATCGACGACATGTTCGAGAATCTTTAGCTCGTATGATGGAGTATACCAGTGTTTTATTTAATAAAATAAAGGCTATTTCTGAAAATACAGAAAAACGCCAATCCAAAGTAGAACAACGTCAAACCAATTTAGAGGAACGTTTTAAAGATGTAATCGCAAATGCTACAACAGATAGCGAAGTTATCGATGCTCGAAGTAGTGAACGTTTGGGGAATTTTAAAACGTTGGATGAACGGCTAGAATATTTTGAAAATATTATTGCTTCTGTAATTCCAGTTGGTTTTGATGTAACTATTGTTCACAATTTAGGAGCTCAACCAGTCGTTAATGTTCGTACTTGGACACATGGTATAGGTGTACTGCCTTTAGGTACAGAACCAACAGGGTTATTTGGCGGTAGTGCTTCTCAATCAATTCAAAGCACTGTAAGACATGTTAATTCTTCAGAGTGCATTGTATCTATTCCTTTGGATTATACAACGGAATTTTTACCAGTAAAAATTAATGAATATAAATATTTACTTATAGATGAAAAAAATAGTCGATCCATAGTGTTTGATTTAATTATATAGAAAGGATGTTGAGAATATGGAATTAACCAGAATTTATCGAGGGATGGAGAACGGAGCAGAAGCTATTGAAGAAAATTTTGATAGTCTTGAAAAGTTACTAAATAAGTTATCTGAAACAAATATTTTAAATGTAGGTAAAAAAGTTTGGTCAGGAGCATGGTATATGGGGGAAAATCAATCAATTAATCCGAGTTTACCATTGGATCAATGTCTTTCTGGCTGGTTATTTTTATATCAACCATATAACACAAGTACAAGCCTAGGAGACAATTGGGATTTGAACTATGTATTTGTTCCAAAAACGCATATAGTGGAATTTGGAGGTCGTGCGGTTGTTCATCATTTAGAAACATTGAATGGAGCAAAATACAACAAATATATTTATATAAGCAATACGCAAATTTTAGGCCATAAAAATAATAATACTGCTTCAAAAACTTTTGTATTGACACGGGTGTATGCAATTTAAGAAAGGAGAAAGTTAGCTATGAAAATTTGGATTGAAAATAGAATTGGCTATTTAGAAGGTTATTCTACAATGGAACAACCAGATAATGTTGAGCTTGAAGTGAAAAAAGAACCGTTTGATTTTATGAATTGGCGTTATGATGGCGCACAATTGATTCATGATCCAGAAAATGCACCACAACCAGAGCCAACACCACCAACCGACATTGAGGTATTACAAGCCGAAAATGCGGAATTAAAACAATTGAATTCAAAACTCATGGTTAATGACGTGAATTTAAAAAAAGAGCTTTCAGAAGTAACGAAAAAAGCAGATAATTTTGCGCAAATTAGTGCAAAATCAATGCTTGCGATTAATCAATTAACCAATCAGGTAAAAGAAATTAACGAAAAATTAGCAGAAGGAGTGGAATAAAATGTTTACATTTGATGACATTAAAATGATGTATGACTGGGGCTGTTTTACAGATGAACAAGTAATGGAGTTTGTCCCACTTTGCATTACAGAAAAAGAAGCGAAAGAAATTGTCGGAAAGTAGGTAAGTAGGTTTGGCGTTATTTGATTTTTTGGAGCGTTTTGTAGCAGACCCAGATTATAAAGCAGTATATGTTTTAATGTTGATTTGTATTGCAATGACTATTGATTTTATTAGCGGCACTATCGCAGCCAAGATAAATCCAGAAATTGAGTTTAAAAGTAAAATAGGGATCAACGGAATATTAAGGAAAGTAGCAAGTATTGTCTTGCTGCTTTTTTTCATTCCCTTAGCACCGTTAGTACCTGGTGGCGCTGGTGTGGGGCTATTATATGTTCTGTATGTTGGCTATCTGATGATGGAAATTAAATCGATATTTGAGAACTATCAGAAGATGGGAGTAGTTACGGAGCTATTTGAAGATTTCATAAAAAATTTAAAAAATAAAAAATAGGAAGGTGTCTTTATGAAAAAAATTGTAACGTTGATTATTGTAGCGTTGGTAGCAGTTACTCCTTTAAATGTATTCGCTGCAAAAGGTGATCAAGGCGTTGACTGGGCGATTTATCAAGGCGAACAAGGCCGTTTTGGCTATGCACATGATAAATTCGCTATTGCCCAGATTGGTGGCTACAATGCTAGCGGTATTTATGAACAATACACATATAAATCACAAGTAGCGAGTGCTATTGCACAAGGTAAACGTGCGCATACCTATATTTGGTATGACACTTGGGGAAACATGGATATTGCAAAAACAACAATGGATTACTTCTTACCACGTATTCAAACGCCTAAAAATTCCATCGTTGCTTTAGACTTTGAGCATGGTGCTAGTTCTGACGTAAACGCAAATACGGAAACAATCCTGTACGGTATGCGCCGTATTAAACAAGCAGGGTATACACCAATGTATTATTCATACAAGCCTTTTACGTTGCAGTATGTGGACTATCAGCGAATTATTAAAGAGTTCCCTAACTCTTTATGGATTGCTGCTTATCCTAGCTATGAAGTAACGCCAGAACCATTGTATGCTTATTTCCCAAGTATGGAGGGCATTGGTATTTGGCAATTTACATCCACTTATATTGCAGGTGGGTTAGATGGTAACGTAGATTTAATAGGAATTACGGATAGTGGTTATACAGATACCAATAAACCAGAAACGGACACGCCAGCAACAGATGCAGGCGAAGAAATTGAAAAAATACCTAATTCTGATGTTAAAGTTGGCGATACCGTCAAAGTGAAATTTAATGTAGATGCTTGGGCAACAGGCGAAGCTATTCCAGATTGGGTAAAAGGAAACAGCTATATAGTACAAGAAGTAACTGAGAGTAGAGTATTGCTTGAAGGTATCTTGTCATGGATCAGCAAAGGCGATATTGAATTATTGCCAGATGCGGCAACTGTTCCTGATAAACTACCAGAAGCGACTCATGTGGTACAATACGGCGAAACATTATCAAGCATTGCTTATCAATACGGAACAAACTATCAAACATTGGCTGCATTAAATGGATTGACAAATCCAAATCTTATTTACCCTGGCCAAATTTTGAAAGTAAATGGATCAGTAGTAAGCAACATTTACACAGTTCAATACGGTGATAATTTATCAAGCATTGCAGCTAAGCTTGGTACGACTTATCAAACCTTAGCTGCATTAAACGGATTAGCAAATCCTAACTTGATTTATCCTGGTCAAACATTGAGCTATTGATTTTTTGCAAAATCGGTTGAAATTTAGAGGTACCTCATTTACAATAGAATCACCTTTTCATATTATGACTCTTTTCGATTTAGAAAAGAGGTGCTCCTATCTTATGCCAAGTCCTTAGGTAGGAGCATTTTAATTTTACTCATACGTATCTTAGTTTAAAGCTATTGTATTACATAAGAAAACACCTACCACAGATGCACGTACTTCCCCAAGCAGTTGTCTGTGCGGTAGGTGTTTTTTTAGATTTTACTTGTTAATCATAACCGATTTTCTTTTTTTATAACAAGGTTAAGCTTGAATTTATGAAAAGGATAATGTGTACGGAATTTATCCTAATAAAAAATAGAATTAGCCTATTTCTAAGCTACTATTACTTGAGAACAGTTTCCTTTTAAATAAGTGGAAAATTGTAGTACAGCTACTTTAGCGATATTCCTTAATATCCCAGTTCTAATTTAAAGCCAAACACAATTTTGTTAATAATGTTAATAAGTTGTGAATAATTTTATTGGTTGAATTAACAAAACTAATTTGCTAGAATAATAAAGCAATTACTTGTAGTAAAAGACTACAGGCCCCTTGTATCATAATTGTGCAAGGGGGTTTTTTGTATCGTATATTTATATTTATATTTCATGTCTAGAGTAGATGGATTATAACCTTTTTATAGTATTGATCCATCATGTTTTAATACACTCATTTGCTTTATATGAAGTAGTATGGTATTATAAATAAGTAATCAATTTTGACATGTAACGAGAGCGCTATACATAAGACTATAATTCTCCTTTTGCTTATCAAACATTTTTTGCAACAAATCGCATACAGGGTATGCACAAGGAGGAAACATATATGAACAACGGTACAGTAAAGTGGTTTAACTCAGACAAAGGTTTTGGATTTATTACAGGTGAAGATGGCAATGATGTATTTGCTCATTTTTCAGCAATTCAAGCGGATGGTTTTAAGTCATTAGAAGAAGGACAAGCAGTAACTTTTGATATTGAAGAAGGACAGCGCGGTATGCAAGCTGTTAATATTTTTAAAGCATAATAAAGGTTTTGGTAAAACGTTCCAATTTAATTGGAACGTTTTTTTTATAAGATTAAATTGATAGGCTCTGAATGTTGAAAACGAAAGGAGATCATCATATGGGATTTGGAAAATGGAAAGAAGTTATACCATCAGATAAAAGTAAACAGTTTGAAGAAGGACAGAAAGTATCATTTATTTACAGAAAAGAAATTAGAAGTGGTATAATAGCTGTTTTATTAATTAATTCAGCAGTAATTAACATTATAGACAGTTCTAAGCCAAAAAACAAAAAAGAAAAAACAGTAATTAGTTATGAGAAACTATTATCGATGTATCAATTAAAAGACCCTAGTTTAGATTAGGGTCTTTGTGTTAAACTTAAGACAAGGATTTATGGCATGCTCTTTTTTCTAAACAGATTCTTTACGTGTTAAAGGATCTGTTATTTTTATTTAAAAATTGTTAGCTAGTTAGAGCAAATGGTTCGTAATCATTCGGTTGATTGTTCGAATTTATCATAGTAGTTAAAACGAAATTATCATGTGTATATAGAAAACACCTACTGAAGACGCACAGTACTTCCCCAAGTTGTGTATGTTTAGTAGGTGTTTATTTATAATTGTATATTTGAATTATAAATAAAATACAATTGTTTTGTAAAATGAAAACTTGAAATTTAAAAAAGAAAGCGGTAAAATATCTTTACCAAACAATTTTATTTTTCATTTTATTACTACCTCTTGCCGCCTTTCCCCAATGAGGCGGCATCTTTTTACATAAAAATATTGAACTAAAAAAATAGATATTGTAAAATATTGATACATATTTAAACTCTTATTTTTTACGCAGACCGCCTTTTCTCAATAAGACGGTCGTTTTTTTGTTGAAAATTGAAAATCAGTAAAGTAAAATTATTATATATTAAGCTATAACCAGTAAGAACTATTTTATCCCCAATAAGCTAGTTATTACTTGGACCATTAGCTCAGCTGGTTAGAGCAAAAGGCTCATGACCATTCGGTCGATGGTTCGAATTCATCATGGTCGATAATAGAATTAGACAGGTAGTGAATTATTTTGAAAAGAACAGGAATTCTCTTAGTGAATTTAGGAACACCAAAAGATTCTTCCAAGACGGAAGTAAGGAAGTATTTAAAAACTTTTTTATCAGATAGAAGAGTAATAAAAATACATCCTATAATTTGGAAACCGATTTTGAACGGTATTATTTTGAATATACGTCCAAAAAAATCAGCAAAACTCTATCAAAAAATTTGTACTGAAAATGGATTTCCTCTTTTGGAATATACTGAGAAACAAATGGAAAATTTGAAAAATATATGTCCAGAAGTGGAAGTTACAATTGGAATGTCATACAGTGAACCGAGTATAGAAACTGCTCTAGATACATTATTATCAAAAGAGATTGAAGAACTCAATGTCATACCAATGTATCCGCAATACTCTGGGACAACGGTAGGATCAGTGTTTGATTCCGTTATGAATTATTTTATAAAAAGTGATAGGATAGTGGATATTAAATTTATTCGATCATTTTACAATAATCCACAGTATATAGGTTACTTTTCAAAAAAAATAAATGAAGCTTTGAATGAAAGTCCAATAGATGCTATCGTTTTTTCATACCACGGAATTCCTATGTCTTATGTAAAAGATGGGGATAACTACCCGGAGGAATGTACTAAAACAACAAAATTAATAATGGATAAATTAGGAGATATTCCTTATTATCAAACCTATCAATCGAAATTTGGGCCATCTGAATGGTTAAAACCAGCAACTGATGATACCTTGAAAAAATTACCATCAAAAGGTATTAAAAATATATTAATTGTTGCACCAGGGTTTGTTGTAGACTGTCTAGAAACAATAGAAGAATTGGAACACGAAAACAGAAACTATTTTTTAGAAAATGGTGGGGAATTCTACAAATATGTTCATCCATTTAATGGGGATATTGAATTTGCAAAATTAGTAAAGGACATTATTTCTTTGTAGTAATTTGTTTCAGTTTTTTATTTTAGTTTGAATTTATTAAACAATTTATTCAGGTTTTGCACGAATATATTTACTGGTATAGCATATAGTAGAATTAAGCAAAAATTAAACGGCTTATCTCCAGTTCAGCATAGGAAATAAGCCGCTTAAAAAAGCTTGATTTTTTTGCACTGCAGTTCGAGTCCTGTATGATCCATAAAAATACGTTGTATGAAAAGTCAATTCTTTTGAGATATTTTTGACTTCCTAATTTGATATACTGCGGAAAGTATCTGAGAATTTATTTAACACATTTTTTATTTACTAAAGAAAGTAAAGATCAGAGCTGTGCAAATAGAAATGATTAAAAACATCCCAATGTCATCATCTAATGTTTCAAAAATTTCAACAGGTTTCATAAAATGTTTAATTATTTTTTTCATTATATTCACCTCAAAAAGAGAATAGAATGAAATATTCTACTTATCCATTGATATATCTAACGATTGACTTACAAAATTGAAACAAAAGCCTAAAAGTCAGTTGGTGTGCTTATTATTATAATACAAAAAAGACCTCCATTCTTTTAAGAATAAGGTCTTTTTTTCGTAGTCGCCTTGTAGGCAAACTATTTCAGTTAGCCGTATTCTAAACTCAATAAAATGTCAAATACTCATACGTGTATTTTTACCACAAAATTTACCACAGATTTGCGGTATTATTTACATATCTTAGATTATCAAAAATGACAAAACAGCTATTTAATGCGTATTGTATGATGTTTTTGTTCCTTAAATTGTTACGGAATTTCAGATGGGGAGTGGCAAATATACGAAGAAAATTAACTATTTATAGCGGTTTTATTTTATTAGAGAGTCTCGTTAGTTTTAGTATTGTATGTGTGGTAGCAGGGATATTCTCCCTGGCTATTACACAATTAATTCAGCAAAATTATCAACGGGAGCAAGAATTAACGCGCACTCGTCTAGGATACGAAGCAATTTTATTTTTAGAGCAGACGGGTGATTTACGTTTCAAAGAGCGGATATATCAAGGAGAAACTTACCGATTTTCTTTGATGGAGAACGAGGGAAGAAGGATACTAAAAGTCACAGATTCAAGAGGAGCGATTTTGATTGGTCAATAAAAAATATGCGGGTTTTACAATATTAGAGTGTTTAGTAGCACTAGTCGTTTTAAGTTGTATGTGTCAATTGTTTCAGTTGATGATTCAACAAAGTTTTATCGGAAATCAATATTTGAAAAACAATGATTCGAAATCCTGGCATATTTTTTTAATTCAATTAGAAAAAGAATGTCAAAAGCTCGTTTTCCAAACAGGCTCTGCTCAAGAGATTTCTTTCCTCGACTCAGAAACAAACAAGACTATTTCAATTCAAATCAAAGAAGATAAAATTATTAAGCGAGTCAATGGTAAAGGCTATCAACCGCTGTTAATTGGTATCAAAAATGGACAGTTTAAAAATGAAGGACAATCGTTTACTTTGGAAGTTACTTTTACTTCTGGAAAAACATTTGATAGTTTTTTTCCGATAAAGGGAGAATTTTAATGAGGCAAAAATATTCAGGAAACTTATTGTTCACGGCCATGGCCTTTGTTTATTTGATGAGTTTTCTCGCCCTTCAGTTACTAGAAGAACGTCAGTTAACACAAAAATTTACGCAAGCTACCCAGGAATACTATGCAGGGAAAAGTATCCTTCATTTATTTCTTGCAGATGTTAAACAAAATAGACGAAAGTTAAAAACAGAAGAAAGGCTCGTATACGCGCAAGTGACCCTCGATTATACATACAAAAATGAACAATTAAGAATAACTGTTTTATTAAACAAATCTGGTCGAAAATACCAATATCAAGAGAGAGTTTCTCATCAAAAAAAAGCGGAAACAATACTGGAATAGCGTTGTTTTTCTACAAATTATTAGATTTTAGAAGAAAGACAGTAAAGGCATTGATTATTCTTTCTTTTTTCGTTAAAATAAAACAGGTATGGAAGTTGTTACATTTTGAATAGAATAGAGGTGCTAATTTGTTCCCAGAAAAAATTGAAGAGGCTTTCGAGCCAATGGAACAAGCAATCCAGTTATTGCAACAGTCATTGGATACTTCTTTTTTAGATGCGTATATTGAAAATGGTGAAAATATTTTAGATGATTTTCAAGTACGAGTACTTGACGGAGTACCTAATCCAGAGACAGTGAAACAATTAGAAACGCTGTATCATACGATTAAAAAAATTGATTTAGCTCCTGAAGATGTGCGACGCTTGTCCCAATTACTTTTGTTAAAAGGAACGAGAAAAGAGCAGCTTCAAGCAAATCATCAATTGACACCAGACGGTATTGGCTTTTTGTTTGTTTATTTAGTAGAACAATTAACAAATAAATCAGAGCCATTAAAAATTTTAGATCCTGCTTCAGGAATGGGAAATTTACTGTTAACGGTTCTGCTGAACCTTGAAACAGCTGGTTACAAAGTTTCTGGTTATGGTGTGGATATCGATGAAACACTTTTGGCAGTATCTTCTGTGAACAATGCTTGGTCACAAGCCAATATTCAGTTGTTCCATCAAGACGGATTGCAAGATTTGTTATTGGATCCAGTTGATTTAGCATTAAGTGACTTGCCGATTGGCTATTATCCAAATGATGAGCGAGCAAAGGGATTTGCTGCTGCTGCGGAGGAAGGCCATAGTTATGCGCATCATTTATTAATGGAGCAAGCTATGAAATACGTGAAGCCAGCAGGGTTTGGCTTATTCTTAATCCCGACCAATATTTTAGAGACTGAGCAAAGTGAATTCTTTAAAAATTGGTTGACAAAAAACGTCTATTTACAAGGAATGATACAGTTACCTGATGAATTGTTTAAGTCAGAACAATCACGTAAAAGTATCTTGCTTGTTCAAAACAAAGGTGCAGATGCTGAGCAAGTGAAGGAAGTTTTGTTAGCAAAACTTGCCTCTTTGAAAGATATCAATAAAGTAACGGAGTTCTTTAAACAATTTGAAGCTTGGAAAGCTTCAAATTTAAAATAAAATAGTAACGAAGAGGAGAAAATTATGTCTAAAACAATTGCAATTAATGCAGGTAGTTCAAGTTTAAAATGGCAATTATACCAAATGCCAAATGAAGAAGTGATCGCTAAAGGAATCGTTGAACGTATTGGCTTAAAAGATTCTATCTTCACAATTAAATATGGTGAAGGACAAAAATATGAAGTAATTGTTGATATTGATAACCATGAAGTGGCAGTAAAAATGTTACTAGACCAATTAATCGACTTAAACATTTTAGGTTCTTATGATGAAATTACTGGTGTTGGTCACCGTGTAGTTGCTGGTGGAGAAGAATTTAAAGATTCTGTTGTTATTACAGACGAAGTATTAGAAAAAATTGAAGCTTTATCTGAATTAGCACCTTTACACAACCCAGCGAATGCAATGGGGATTAAAGCATTTAAACATATCTTACCAGAAATCATTAGCGTGGCAGTCTTTGATACGTCGTTCCACACAACAATGCCAGAACACAACTATTTATATAGTGTACCGCGTGAATACTATGAAAAATTTGCTGCACGTAAATATGGGGCACATGGAACTAGTCATCGTTATGTCTCTCAACGTGCTGCAGAAATGTTAGGTCGTCCAATTGAAGACTTAAAAATTATCACTTGTCACTTAGGTAATGGTGCTTCAATCACTGCAGTTGATGGTGGTAAATCAGTCGATACATCAATGGGCTTCACTCCTCTTGCTGGCGTTACAATGGGGACTCGTTCAGGGGATGTTGATGCGTCACTATTGCCTTATTTAATGACAAAACTTGGCTTGACTGATGTACAAGACATGGTTGATATTTTAAACAAAAAATCTGGTTTATTAGGTTTAACAAATGGTTTATCAAGCGACATGCGCGATATTCAATCAAACTTAGATAAACCTGAA
Organism: Enterococcus sp. AZ011; assembly: GCF_050548355.1. Lineage (NCBI taxonomy): Bacteria > Bacillati > Bacillota > Bacilli > Lactobacillales > Enterococcaceae > Enterococcus > Enterococcus sp. AZ011. The sequence goes on along the minus strand of NZ_CP172959.1, from coordinate 1,710,388 downwards.
GTTCAAACAGCATACAACATTTTTATCGATCGTATTCGTAAATACATTGGTAGCTATGTCACTGTTATGAATGGCGTTGATGCGATTGTCTTTACTGCTGGAATCGGTGAAAATGCAGTTGACGTTCGTAAAGATATTATTGATGGCATGACTTGGTTTGGTTGTGAAATCGATGATGACAAAAATAATGTACACGGTGAAGAAGCAGTTATCTCAACTGATGATTCAAAAATCAAGCTTCTATTAGTACCAACTGACGAAGAGTTAATGATTGCCCGTGACGTAGAACGTCTAAAATAATTAAACGAACATACCTTGTGAGATGCTCTCACAAGGTGTGCTTAATAGGTAAATAAGAAAAAACTGAGCCAACTATCAAAAGTGATAGTTGGCTCAGTTTCTTCTTATTTTTTATTTTTCTTCATTTTTTGGTAATTTGTTGTCTAAATCCGTCCGTACAACGAGAACATCGCAGCTAGCGTTACGGATAACTGATTCAGAGACAGAGCCAATAAATAAACGCTCAACGGCATTTAATCCAGTTGCTCCTAACATAATTAAATCAATGTTGTATTCTTTTGGTAATTCTTTGGCAATAATGTTCTTAGGAGAACCATAGGCTAGAACGCTAGAGACTTTTGTTTGTCCCATATCCACCGCTTGTTGTTGGTAGGTGTCTAAGGTTTCTTTTGCCATTGACATTGCTTCTTCTGCTAGCGCACCATCAAAAGAGGACACTGATTGGAAAGAGCGCGTATCAACAACATGTGCTAATAGTAATTCAGCATCGTTTCGTTTAGCGACGTTGACCGCTTTTTTAAAGGCTAAGTCTGCTTCGTCAGAACCATCGATTGCTATCATAATTTTTTGATATTGTTGTAACATAATAACCGCTCCTTTCAGCGTAAAAAAAATCATTAATTGTTTCTATAATAATTGTAAAACAAACAAAGAAAAAAAGAAACTGAAACCGCTTCTTTTTTTCTGAATATTGGCATTTTTTTGTAAAAAAAACTTCGTTCAAAAAAATCTTTTTGAACGAAGTTTTAAATTCATCGTCTTTTATGACATTTTTTTTGCAAAAGTTAAACTAAACAACGTTGAAAGTAATAAAACAAAAAAGATAAAACCAATTGACAATAACGGGCGATTAAAAATAGCCGCTAGAACACCTAGAATGGCGATAATCAAGTAATAACGCCCAAAACGTTCGATAAACTGTTGACTTTCTGTTGCAGTTTCTTTTTTTAAGAGTGGTAAAAAAGCTGCACTTTTCTTCATCAAATAATAACTGGCTACGCCTGTGACAACGGCGAGTAATAGTACGAGTATACGAATCATCTTGTCCTCCAAAAAAAAACAACTTGCCAGAGCAAATTGTTTAGAAATCTTCATAAAAATGGTAAAATCCGTCGATGCCGGTAATCGTCCTAGAGTATTGAACCCGCAAGATAAGCAGGTGGGTTCCTCGATCGCAGTATTGAACTACCAAAAGAAAAGGCATGTTACCAACTTTGATACAAGCAGGATCCCTAGATATCAATAAAAATGTTCGGTCAACACAGTGAAAGGACAACGCGTACATCACAGATTTACCATCTTTATAATAGCATACTCTCTCAAAATCGGCAACGAGATTGTTTCTTTTTTTGAAAGCGTATTATTTTGTTATTTTTTCTGTTTCCATTCTTGGATACGCTTGAGTTGCTGATGTAAGGCTTGTTCATATTTACCAATATCAATCGGTTCGTAATAACGTGCCTCTTTTAATTTGTCAGGTAAGTATTGCTGATTGACCCAACCGTTTTCAAAATTATGTGGGTATTGATAACCAATGCCACGGTTTAATTCTTTGGCTCCAGCATAGTGGGCATCACGTAAATGATCAGGAACATCTCCCACAGAGCCTTGTCGAATATCTGCCAAAGCAGCATCAATCGCTGTGACTGCAGAATTTGATTTTGGCGATAAACATAAATCAATGACGACACTAGCTAGAGGAATCCTAGCTTCTGGAAACCCTAGCTTTTCGGCGGCTTGAACAGCGGTGACTGTCCGAGCGGCGGCCGCAGGATTCCCAAGACCGATATCCTCGTAAGCAATGACCATTAAACGACGACAAATAATCGGTAAATCACCTGCTTCAACTAAGCGACCCAAATAATGAAGTGCAGCATCTACATCGCTTCCTCGGATCGACTTTTGGAAAGCGGAAATCACGTCATAATGGGCATCGCCATCTTTATCATGGGTTAAGGCTTTTCGTTGCACGCACTCTTCAATAATCGGTAAGGTGATCTTAATTTCGCCTTGTTCATTTTTGGGTGTTGATTTAACAGCTAATTCTAGTCCATTTAGCGCACTACGTAAGTCACCGTTCGTTGCGCGTGTCAAATGTTGTAATGCTTTTTCTTCTAAGTGGACGGGATAATCGCCTAAGCCACGTGTGCTATCGGTTAAGGCTTCTTGAATCGCTTGCTGAATGTCTGTTTCTGTTAAGGGCTTTACTTCAAAAATTTGCGTGCGACTACGAATCGCAGGGTTAATTGTAATATATGGATTTTCGGTAGTGGCTCCAATCATAATAATTCGTCCGTTTTCTAAATGAGGGAGCAAAAAATCTTGTTTTGTTTTATCTAATCGGTGAATTTCATCAAGCAGTAAAATCACTGTGCCACTCATTTTGGCTTCTTCAGCAACGATTTGTAAATCTTTTTTGGTGTCTGTGGCCGCGTTCAACATGCGAAAGGCATAATTTGTTGAACCAGCGATTGCGCTGGCAATACTGGTTTTTCCAGTGCCAGGCGGCCCATAAAGAATCATCGATGAAAGCATTTTGGCTTCGACCATCCGACGAATAATTTTACCAGGGCCGACTAAATGTTGTTGACCAACTACTTCGTCTAAGTGACGAGGTCGCATTCGATAGGCTAAAGGTTGTTGCATAAAAGGACCTCCTTTTTCATAATCATCTTATTATAACATAAAGAACGTACATTCGCTTTTTGGTGGTTTTTTGGGTTTTAGATGGATATAGCGGAAGGTTTCGTGTATGATAGGGAGTGGTGAAAGAAATGAAAGAAACGATAAATATCTTTAACACAAAAACAACTGAAGAAGTGGCGCAACACTTGTTAGGGATGTATTTAGAGCACGAAACAGCAACAGGCGTTTTAGGTGGGTACATTGTGGATGCAGAAGCTTATTTAGGTCCTGATGATGAGGCGGCCCATAGCTTTGGCTTGAGAAAAACGCCACGCTTACAAGCCATGTATGACAAACCAGGCACGATTTATTTATATACTATGCACACGCATTTAATTTTAAATATGGTGACACAAGAACAAGGCAAACCACAAGGGGTGATGATCCGCGCGATTGAACCTGTTGAAGGTGTCGACAAAATGATTGAAAATCGCCAAGGACGTCAAGGCGTGGAATTGACCAATGGACCAGGTAAATTAGTTGCAGCCTTAGGAATTGATAAGCAATTATATGGGCAGTCGATTTTTTCTAGTTCGTTACGGCTCGTGCCAGAAAAACGAAAATTTCCGAAAAAAATTGAGGCACTACCACGAATTGGGATTCCCAATAAAGGTCGTTGGACAGAGTTGCCTTTAAGATACGTCGTGGCTGGCAATCCATATATTTCTAAACAAAAAAGAACAGCAGTAGACCAAATAGATTTTGGCTGGAAGGATGAAGAAAATGAAAAAAGCAACAATGCTCACATACTTAGAGGAACAACTTGAAAAACACTTAGCAGATTACGAAGTAGGCCTTGATTGGGATCGTAAAAACCATACCATCGAAGTCATTGTTCGTTTATATGCAGAAAACAATGAGCAAGTGGCGATTGATGATGTTGATGGTACGCTTTCAGAAGAAGAATTCATTGAATTTGAAGATGGTTTGTTATTTTACAATCCGCAAAAGTCTTTCGTTGATGACGAAGAGTATTTAGTCACAATTCCTTATGAAGGAAAAAAAGGGCTACGCAAAGCAGTTTTAGACGGATTCATTCACTATTTAAAAGTGGTTTTAGATGAAGGGCAAAGTGATTTGTTAGACTTTTTATCAGATGAAACAGCGGAAGTTTTTGAATTGCATTGGGAGCCAGCAGATTTTGAAGCGATGATTAAAAAAGTGGCAGAAACAGAAAAAGAACAATGGATTGCGTATCCAAGTTATTAATTTAGAGGTGAGAACATGAAGTGGACAGAAGTAAAAGTAGAAACGGCTAGCGAAGCAGTTGAAGCAATTTCAAACATTATGATGGAAGCTGGCGCAAGTGGTGTGGCCATTGAAGATGCGTTGGACATTGAAAATTTTGAAAGTGATCTGTATGGGGAAATTTTAGATAAAGAGCAATTCACCCACATTAAAGAAGGGGCGATTGTGATGGCTTATTTTCCTGAAACAACCTTCTTACCAGAAATTTTACCATTTATGAAAGAAAATATTTTACGCTTGCCTGAGTACGGCTTATCCATTGGTAAAAACGAAATGACAATTAGTGAAGTAGCAGAAAGCGACTGGGCAACTGCTTGGAAAAAATATTATCATCCTGTCCGTGTCACACGATTCTTAACGATTGTGCCAAGTTGGGAAGCCTATCACGCACAAGATGAAGCAGAAAAAATTATCACATTGGATCCGGGCATGGCTTTCGGTACAGGTACGCATCCAACGACTCGTTTAACCTTGCAAGCTTTAGAAACTGTTTTACGTGGTGGCGAAACAGTTCTAGATGTAGGAACGGGCTCTGGTGTTTTGAGTATTGCAAGTCGCTATTTAGGGGCTAAAGACGTCTACGCATATGATTTAGATGAAGTAGCAGTTGCAGCGGCAAAAGAAAATATGGATTTAAATCCTATTGCGGCCGATGTTCATGTGTCAGCCAATGATTTACTAAAAGGGATTGACCATTCTGCTGATGTAATCGTCGCAAATATTTTGGCAGATATTATTGTGTTAATGATTGAAGATGCTTGGCGTTTGCTAAAACAAGACGGTACCTTCATTATTTCTGGAATTATTGAAGATAAAAAAGCAATGGTTTTAGAAGCACTAACGAAAGTCGGTTTTGTGGTGGACCAACTCTTTAATCAAGGCGATTGGTATGCGATTATCTTGAAGAAACCAGAGGAAGAGTAAAATGCAACGGTATTTCATGAAAGAAGATTATCAAGAAAAAGATTTGTATAAAGTCGCAGATGAAAACTATCATCATATTGTGCGAGTTATGCGAATGACGCCGAATGATCGTTGTTATTTAGTATTTCAAAATAAAACTGCCATTTTAGCTGAGATTGTGGAAATTGATTCAACATCTGTTTACTTTAAAGAAATTAGTAAAGAAGAAATGGACAAAGAATTGCCAATTGAAGTGACGATTGCGTGTGGGTTACCAAAAGGGGACAAGTTAGAATGGATTGTTCAAAAAGGCACGGAGCTAGGTGGCAATCAGTTTATCGGCTTTCCTGCGAAAACTTCCGTTGTCAAATGGGACCACAAAAAAAGAGCAGCCAAAGAAAAAAGATTACAAAAAATTGCCACAGAAGCGGCGGAGCAATCGCATCGGCAGCAGACACCAAGTGTTTCTTTGGTGGAAAAAACACAAGAAATCATTGCGCAATTTGACTCATATGACACAGTCTTGGTTGCGTATGAAGAATCAGCAAAACAAGGAGAAAAAAGTCAATTAGCACAAGTATTATCCACTTGCCAGCCAGGCGCACGTTTGTGTGTGCTCTTTGGACCTGAAGGTGGCTTTGCACCGCAAGAAATTGAACAATTTCTGCAGGCTGGGGCGAAACTTTGCGGGTTGGGTCCGAGAATTTTACGAGCAGAAACAGCACCGTTGTATCTTTTAAGTGCGGTTAGCTACCAAATGGAACTTTTAAATTAAACGAAAGCCCGCCTGTAAAATTCTTGTAGGCATTCTCTTTGAATAAACAGAGAGTAAAAAAGCGACAGTGATTGAAATTTAAGGGAAATTTAGTATAATAGAGTTGTTGAAAGTGCTACTGTTTCAAGTGGTACTTTTCTTTTTTATTAAAATAGATAAAACGTGAACGAAGTGTTCTTTATCCAAAGGTCACCTTCATAGAGGAGTGAATACCATGCCAAAAGAAGAAATACTGACAGGCCCAGCGGTCATCAAAATTGTAAGTACCTATATGGGACCAGAACATGTTGAGTTGGTTCAAAAAGCATTAACTTATGCTGAAAAAGCACACGAAGGTCAAGTCCGACAATCAGGTGAACCTTACATCATCCATCCGATTCAAGTGGCAGGCATTCTGGCTGAATTACATATGGATCCCCATACTGTAGCAACAGGATTTTTACATGATGTTGTCGAAGATACGGACGTAACACTGGACGATTTAAAAGAAGAATTTGGCGAAGACATCGCAATGTTAGTCGATGGCGTAACGAAACTAGGAAAAATTAAATATAAATCTCATGAAGAACAATTAGCCGAAAATCATCGGAAAATGTTATTGGCAATGGCGCAAGATTTACGGGTCATTATGGTGAAACTAGCCGATCGTTTGCACAATATGCGCACATTAAAACATTTACGTGAAGATAAGCAACGACGGATTGCGCAAGAAACTTTAGAAATTTATGCGCCTTTAGCACATCGCTTAGGGATTAGTCGAATTAAATGGGAATTAGAAGATACGGCCTTACGTTATATTAACCCCAACCAATACTATCGAATTGTTAATTTGATGCAAAGCAAACGCGATGAACGTGAAGCTTATGTGGCAGAAGCAGTCGAAGATATTCGTTTAGCTACGGAAGATTTAGAAATTTACGCAGAAATATATGGTCGACCAAAACATATTTATTCAATCTATCGTAAAATGAAGGACCAAAAGAAACAATTTAATGAAATCTATGACTTATTAGCCATTCGTGTTATTGTCGATTCCATTAAAGATTGCTATGCCGTGTTAGGGGCGATTCATACACGTTGGACACCAATGCCAGGTCGTTTTAAAGATTATATTGCTATGCCAAAAGCGAATATGTATCAATCTATCCATACGACAGTTATTGGACCAAAAGGGAATCCAGTAGAGGTCCAAATTCGGACCCATGAGATGCACCAAATCGCCGAATTTGGGGTGGCGGCTCACTGGGCCTATAAAGAAGGCAAAGCGGAAAAAATTGAAACAGATGAACTGACGAAGCAAGTCGATTGGTTCCATGAAATTATTGAATTACAAGATGAAAGCTATGATGCTTCTGAATTTATGCAAGGTGTGAAAGAAGACATTTTTAGCGACAAAGTCTATGTCTTTACGCCAAGTGGAGATGTAACCGAACTGCCAAAAGGCTCCGGACCACTAGATTTTGCTTACAGTATCCATACTGAAATTGGGAATAAAACAACCGGTGCGAAGGTCAACGGCAAAATGGTACAGTTAGACTATGTCCTAAAAAATGGGGATATTATTGAAGTCCTAACATCACCGAATTCTTTCGGACCTAGTCGCGACTGGTTGAAAATGGTTAAAACAAGTAAAGCTAAAAATAAAATCAAACGTTTCTTTAAAGAACAAGACCGTGAAGATAATATTATTAAAGGGCATGATGCTGTCATTAAATACATGACAGAAATCGGCTTTACACCAAAAGAATTTTTAACGAAGAATAAAATGGCGGAAGTGCTAGATAAATTTAAATTTCAAACGGAAGATGATTTATTTGCGGCAGTAGGTTATGGCGAAGTAAGTGCGCAAGTAGTGTGCAATCGTTTAACAGAAAAAGAACGCCGCGAACAAGAGTTGGAACGCCAACGTCAAGAAGCAGAAGAGTTGTTAAATCAACCAGCTAAAAAAGAATCAGAAAAAATGAAAGTTCGTCATGAAGGCGGCATCGTGATTCAAGGGGTGGACAACCTATTGATTCGTTTAAGCCGCTGTTGTAATCCAGTGCCTGGTGATGAAATCGTTGGTTACATTACCAAAGGACGGGGCGTTTCAATTCATCGTGCGGACTGTCCTAACGTACAACATCAAGAAGAACTAGCACAACGTCTAATTGAAGTTGAGTGGGAAGATACTGAGCACAGTCGCAAAGAATACGCTGCCGATTTGGAGATTTACGGCTATGATCGTAGTGGCTTACTAAGTGATGTTTTACAAGTCATTAGTTCGATGACAAAAAATTTAGTCGGCGTTGAAGCTCGTCCATCCAAAGATAAGATGGCCCAGATTCATGTCACTGTAAAAATTCAAAACCTTTCTCATTTAAAAACCATCGTTGACAAAATTAAAAGTGTACCAGATGTTTATAGTGTTCGTCGAACCAATGGGTAAGTGTTAAAAGTGAGGAAAAAAAGATGAAAGTAGTTATTCAAAGAGTCAGTCAAGCACAAGTTGCGATAGAAGAGCAGATAGTGGGACAAATCAAACAAGGCTTCATGGTGCTGGTGGGCATTCATCAAGAAGACACGCCAGAAGATGTGGCTTATGTTGTTGGCAAAATTAGTAAATTACGTGTTTTTGAAGATGACGAAGGAAAAATGAATCGCAGTATTCAAGAGATTGAAGGATCAATTTTGAGTATCTCTCAATTTACCCTCTATGCAAAAACTAAAAAAGGCAATCGTCCCAGTTTTATTGAAGCGGCTCGTCCAGATGTGGCGATTCCTTTGTATGAATTATTTAATCAACAATTAGAAGCAGAAGGAATAGCGGTAGCCACAGGAGAATTTGGCGCGGATATGCAAGTGTCGTTAACCAATGATGGTCCAGTGACCATTGTGATCGATACACGAGAAAAATAATTGATTTTCCTGTCGGAACCTCTTGACTTTCTAAGAGAACTTTAGTAGTTTATAGATAATATTAAAAATCTACGAAGGAACGAGTAAGTTTCATCTGTCTGCGAAGAGAGAGTTGCCGTGGCTGAGAGCAACTTCAACAGTGAAAGTGAAAGACATTCTGGAGATGGACGGAAGAAAAGCCGTCCCGTTACGAGCGTTAATCGTTGAGGAAAGAGTAAAATCTTTCAAAACTAGGTGGTACCGTGTAAAAGAGACTTTTACGCCCTTGTATGTTCAACATACAAGGGCTTTTTTCATTTTTAGAAAAAAGAAAATGGCGCACACATTTTTGTGGAATGATAGAAGGAGAGAAAGACAATGAGTTATCAAAAACCAAAAGGAACAAACGATATTTTGCCAGGAACTTCTGAAAAATGGCAATTTGTGGAAGAAACAGCTCGTTTGATTTTTAAAGATTATCAATACCAAGAAATCAGAACCCCGATTTTTGAACATTATGAAGTAATATCTCGCAGTGTTGGCGATACTACAGATATTGTTTCAAAAGAAATGTATGATTTTTATGATAAAGGAGACCGTCACGTGACGCTACGTCCTGAGGGGACAGCGCCAATTGTTCGGGCCTTCGTTGAAAATAAATTATATGGTCCGGAATATACGAAACCATATAAAACCTATTACATGGGGCCGATGTTCCGCTATGAACGCCCACAAGCTGGTCGTTTGCGTCAATTCCATCAAATTGGTGTGGAAGCATTTGGTAGTGAAAACCCAGCATTGGATGTTGAAATCATGGCTATGGCTTTGGACTTCTTCAAACAATTAGGCATCCAACAAATCAAATTAGTTATTAATTCTTTGGGGGATAAAGAAACACGTGCTACGTACCGTCAAGCATTAATCGATTATTTAGAGCCCCATATGGCAGAATTAAGCGAGGATTCACAACGTCGCTTACACGAAAATCCATTGCGGGTGTTAGACAGCAAAGATAAAAAAGACAAGGTGATTGTCGCAGAAGCGCCCTCCATTTTAGATTATTTAAATGAACCATCTAAAGCACATTTTGAAGCAGTAACTGATATGTTAGATTTACTAGAAATTCCTTATGAAATTGATAGTAATATGGTTCGCGGCCTGGATTATTACACACACACAATTTTTGAAATTATGAGTGAAGCGCCTAAAATGGGTGCGCAATCAACTATTTGTGCAGGAGGCCGATACAATGGTTTAGTTGAAGAATTAGGCGGCCCAGACACACCAGGTTTTGGTTTTGGTATGGGCATTGAGCGAGTGTTGTTAACAATGGAAGCTGAAGAAGTCGTGATTCCAGCGTTATCTGAATTAGACGCATATGTGGTTGGGATTGGTTCAGAAACCAACGTCGCAGCTTTGCAACTTGTTCAAAGCATTCGTAACTTTGGTTTCTCAGCTGATCGTGATTACATGAATCGCAAACCAAAAGCGCAATTTAAAACGGCCGATAAATTACAAGCAAAATTAGTTTTAACAATCGGTGAAAATGAATTGAATGAAGGCATTGTCAACGTAAAATCAATGGCAACACGCGAAGAAAAAGCCTTCCCGTTAAGTGCTATTCATGATTCATTTGATGAAGTGTATGACGAAATGATGACAAAAATGATTGAAGAATAAAAAGGAGAGATTGAGAAATGGCAAAACGCACAACCTATTGCGGCAATGTATCTGCCGAATTTATTGAAAAAGAAGTTGTATTAAAAGGATGGGTTCAAAAACGTCGTGACTTAGGAGGCGTTATCTTTATTGATTTACGTGACCGTGAAGGAATCGTCCAAGTGGTCTTTAACCCAGAAAAGTCAAAAGAAGCATGGGAAATTGCTGATAAATGTCGTAGTGAATACGTCATCGAAGTTAAAGGTCAAGTCGTTTATCGTGATAAAGAAGCGATTAATCCAAAAATGAAAACTGGCGAGTTTGAAGTGATGGCGACTGATATTACGATTTTAAATACTGCGAAAACAACGCCATTTACCATTGAAGATGACAATAACGTTAATGACGAATTGCGCATGAAATATCGTTATTTAGATTTGCGTCGTCCATCAATGACAAACAACATTAAATTACGTCACCAAGTAACGAAAACAATCCGTCACTATTTAGATAATCATGACTTTTTAGACATTGAAACTCCTTATTTAGGCAAATCAACACCAGAAGGCGCTCGCGATTATTTGGTTCCTTCTCGTGTCCATGCCGGTCATTTTTATGCTTTACCACAATCACCACAACTCTTTAAACAATTATTAATGGGGGCAGGCTTCGATCGCTATTACCAAATCGTTCGCTGTTTCCGTGATGAAGATTTACGAGGCGACCGTCAACCAGAATTTACACAAATCGATATCGAAACGACCTTTTTAACACCAGAAGAAATTCAAACATATACAGAAAATATGTTGGCTGAAGTGATGAAAGAGACAAAAGGAATTGAGATTTCTGTTCCGTTTCCACGAATGAGCTATGACGAAGCGATGGCACGCTATGGTAGCGATAAACCCGACACTCGTTTTGCTATGGAATTAATTGATGTTGCAGATGTAGTGAAAGACGTAGACTTCAAAGTTTTCCAAGCAGCGTTGGAAAATGGTGGACATGTGAAGGCTTTGAATGCAAAAGGCGCCGCAGATAAGTATTCTCGTAAAGATATGGATAACTTAGGTAAGTATGTGAGTCAATTTGGCGCAAAAGGCTTAGCTTGGTTAAAAGTTGAAGAAGATGGCTTAAAAGGACCAATTGCTAAATTCTTAACAGAAGTTAGTGATGAATTAATTGCTGCTACCAATGCAGAAGTCGGTGATATTTTAATGTTTGGTGCCGATAAACCTGAAATCGTAGCCGCTGCTTTAGGTGCGGTACGTACACGTTTAGGTAAAGAATTAGGTTTAATTGATGAATCGAAATTCAATTTCTTATGGATTGTGGATTGGCCGTTGTTTGAATATGATGAAGAAGCTGGCCGCTATGTTTCTGCTCATCATCCATTTACACAACCAAAAGCAGAGGATGTGGCCCGCTTAGCAACAGACCCAGCCTCTGTGTATGCGGAAGCTTACGATGTTGTCTTAAACGGCTACGAATTAGGTGGCGGCTCATTACGGATCCATACACGAGAATTACAAGAAAAAATGTTTGAAACGTTAGGTTTTACAAAAGAAGAAGCACAAGACCAATTTGGTTTCTTGCTAGACGCATTAGATTACGGCTTCCCGCCACATGGAGGGATTGCTTTAGGGCTAGACCGCTTAGCAATGCTATTGGCTGGGGAAGAAAATATTCGTGAAGTGATTGCCTTCCCTAAAAACGGGAAAGCAATTGACCCAATGAACAACGCACCAAGTTTAGTTTCTCCATTACAATTGTTTGAATTAAACATTGATGTAACAGCCATTGACGAATAAGTGTTAAATCCAAAGAAAGAGTGACTTCATTGACGGATGAGGTCACTCTTTCTTTAGGAAGGAAAAAGATAACGAAAGACTTAAAAAGTGGCTGAGCTAAAAATCTGCCAATTGGCTGTTTTTTCTTTTTAGAAAACTTTGTATGATAACTGAGTGTATAAAGGAGCGAAACAAATGACAAAAATAATTTTAACAATTGGCGGTTCCGATCCTTTTTCAGGTGGCGGGATTCAAACAGATTTAAAAACGTTTGAAAATCATCAAGTCTTTGGCTTATCAACTTTAACTTGCCTTGCTACAGCCCCCAAGAATCATTTTCAGATTCATGACCTTGAGACTTCTTTGGTGAAAGAGCAACTCGCTTCCATACCTGCCGGGAGTTTAGACGGCATCAAGATTGGCTTGATTCACAGTGAAGAAAGTATGTTACAAATTGCAACCTTTTTGAAAAAGCACGCAGGTCTGCCGGTGGTGTTGGATCCTGTCTTGGCTTTTAAAGAAACGACTTCAGTTTATGAAAAAAGATACATGCAGTTATTGATTGAAAAACTTTTTCCATTCGCAACGATTATAACGCCTAATTTAAAAGAAGCAGAATTACTCATTGGCAGAAAATTAACAACCGTCGAAGAAGTCCAACAAGCGGCGGAAGAGTTAAACTCTTTAGGAGCGGCAACGGTGGTGATTAAAGGTGGTAATCGTTGGCTTGGCCAAGAAGCACGTGACTTTTTTTATGATGGACAACAACATATTCAATTGGTCAAAGAAAAAGTAATGGCCCACACCATTGATGGCGCTGGTTGTTCCTTTGCCTCTGCAATTGGTGCGAATTTAGTTAAAGGATATCCGTTAATTGAAGCAGTTGATTTAGCAAAAACATACGTTCATGAAGCCATTGTTTCTGGGGTCCAGCTAAATGCAGCTTTTGGAAGTGTGTGGCATGAAGGATTACTAGCAGGAGGTGTGGCGGATAATGACAAGAAAAATTAGTCTATATGCAGTAATTACCGCTTTAACAGTAGCTGTGTCAATGGTCTTTATTATCCCCGTCCCAGCAACAAATGGCTTTGTTACATTGGCGGATGCAGGGATTTACATTGCTAGTTTACTTTTTGGTCCGATCGGTGGCTTGACAGTCGGAGCTTTAAGCGGTGGCTTAATTGATTTATTGTCAGGCTATCCACAATGGTTCGTTTTTTCGTTATTGATTCATGGCGGACAAGGTTGGTTAGCAGGGCACTTCTTTAATAAAAATAAAAAGATGCAAACGCTAGGATTACTTTTAGCCAGTCTCCTCATGATTAGCGGGTATGCTTTAGCGACTAGCTGGCTTTACGGCGTGGGTGCGGGGATTGCCTCTTTACCAGGGAATATCATTCAATCCTTATTTGGGGTGATTGTAGCATTGCCTCTGAGTCAAACATTAAAACGTGTGTTACCAAAAAATGGTCGTTTAGAAGAAAGAAGGATGAACAAATGACTATCGATGAAAAAATGTTAAAAGAACAGTTAGTGACAATTACAGAAGAAGTCATTACAGCAGGAAATTTACAAAAAGGGGACCTATTTGTTTTAGGTTGTACCACCAGCGAGGTAGTAGGTGGCGTCATTGGTAAAAATTCCAGTGCCGAAGTAGGACAATGGATTGTCTCAACCTTAATTGAACAATTAGATAAAAAAGGCATCTCTTTAGCTGTCCAAGGATGCGAACATATTAATCGTGCTTTAGCGATGGAACGTCGTGTGGCTGAAGAAAAAGGCTTTGAAATTGTCTCGGTAGTACCACAATTACATGCTGGCGGTTCTTGTTCAGTGGCTGCCTTTGAAAAATTTGATGAACCTGTGGAAGTGGAGCATATTGTTGCTCAAGCAGGGATTGACATTGGCGATACATCTATCGGTATGCATGTAAAACATGTGCAAGTTCCTCTTCGCTTGAGCATTCGAACGTTAGGTGCGGCCCATGTTACAGCATTATATTCTCGTCCTAAATATATTGGTGGACCAAGAGCCCATTATGAAACAACCCAAGAACGAAATCGTTAAGATTTCGTTCTTTTTTCATTTCTATAAACATTTGATGAATCTTCCGTAATTATTATAGGAATCTCTTTTTTTCTCTCGGTAAACCACGTATAATATGAAAAGAAATGTAATTTATTGAAAACCTGAAACGAGGCTATTATTTATGAAAAAAATTTATGACGGACTGCCAGTTCATGACTATACAACAAAATTTTCCGTGTCGATTGTCTATGCTATTCTTGCATCAATTGCCATGAACTTTTTCTATCAACCAGGAAATATTTATTCCAGTGGCTTAACAGGCTTGGCACAAATTTTAACAACCCTCTCAACAAAAATTGTCGGTTTTAATGTGCCTGTCTCCATTACATTGTATCTGTTAAATGTGCCGTTATTCTTTATTGCGTGGAAAAAAATAGGTAAGAAGTTTACAATTTTTACTTTCATTACCGTGACTTTAACTTCATTATTTATGCATATTGTTCCGCAAACGGTGATGACTCAAGATCCAATTATCTGTGCTATTTTTGGTGGGGCGATTTCTGGATCAGGAATTGGTTTTGTTTTAAAAAACGGGGTTTCTTCTGGGGGCTTAGATATTCTAAGCATTACCATTCGGAAAAAAACGGGGCGTTCCGTTGGCTCGATTTCAATTTATTTTAACGCACTAATTGTCTTCGTTGCAGGTTATTTATTTGGCTGGCAGTACATGTTCTACAGTGCGTTATCAATTTTTGTAAGTGGAAAGGTCACAGATGCTGTTTATACTAAGCAAAAGAAAATGCAAGTTATGATTGTCACTAAAAACCCAGATCGAGTCGTGGATGAGATTCAAAAGAAAATGCGCCGTGGTATTACAATTATTCATGAAGCGGAAGGGGCATATCGCCACGACCGCCAAACTGTTTTGCTAACTATTGTGACACGCTTTGAGTTGCCAAGTTTAGAAGCAGCCATGAAAGAAAGTGATCCGAATGCCTTTGTCAGCATCTCAGATAATGTTAAAATTTTAGGACGTTTTTACGAAGAAGATTACAAATAAAAGGATATGAAGCAACGAGAGAATGGCTGTGTCTATTCCTTCGTTGCTTTTTTTGAAAAATAAGTAAAAAATGCTTTGTGAGAGGACCTGAAATTCCCATTTAAACAAGAAGTTAATTGAAAGACGTTCGTGAATTCCTTTGCTTTTGGTTTAATTAGATCTAATTATTCGGAAATAAGTCGCTATTGTTTCCCACAAACGAATGCTTTGTTTGGATTTGAAAGAAAACGATGAAAAAAGAATCATTTTTATTGAAAAGACCTAAAAAAACTGGTACACTAAGTGTGTAATTGATAAGTACTTTTAATACTGTTATGAATAAATAGTAGGAAAAACGAACATCAATTCTATTTTTTTAAAGTTCATAGGTCGTTTTCAGTCTTACTTGGACATATTTCGACCCACAAAAGGAGCGCATCATGTTAAAAGAATTTAAAATGATTGAAGCAGTTGCTCCAGATATGCTCGATGTATTACAAGAAAGATTCCAAATTCTTCGCAATATTTATTGGATGCAACCTATTGGACGTAGAAGTTTATCAGAAACGATGGGAATTACAGAGCGAGTCTTGCGTACAGAAACAGATGTTTTAAAGCAACTCAACCTGATTGAACCTTCAAAAAGCGGGATGACATTAACAGAACGCGGTTTGGAAGTCTACCAAGGCTTAGAATTAGTCATGAATCAATTGCTTGGCATGCACCAAATCGAAAAAGAAATGACACAGTACTTTGGCATTCAACGTTGTATCGTTGTTGCAGGAGATAGTGATATCCAAAAGAAAGTTCTTTCGGACTTTGGAGATGTCTTAACCAATACGCTGAATTTACTCTTACCTAATGGTGAGAATACAATTGCGGTTATGGGTGGGACAACAATGGCCATGGTGGCCGAAAATATGGGATCACTAGAAACTGAAAAACGTCATAATTTGTTTGTTCCAGCCAGAGGAGGGATTGGTGAAGCAGTTTCTGTCCAAGCCAATTCAATTAGTGCTGTAATGGCCAACAAAACGGGTGGTAACTACCGGGCGTTATATGTCCCAGAACAATTGAGTCGTGAAACGTATAATAGTTTATTACAAGAACCCTCGATTCAAGAAGTTCTTACGTTAATTAGTCATGCCAACTGTGTGGTGCACAGTATTGGTCGAGCGTTGCACATGGCGGCACGCCGAAAAATGTCTGATGACGAAATGGTTATGCTCAAACAAAAAAATGCCGTGGCAGAATCGTTTGGTTATTTCTTTGATGAAGAAGGAAAAGTGGTCTATAAAATTCCACGAATTGGCCTTCAATTAAAAAACTTACAAGAAATTCCCTATGTCGTCGCAATTGCGGGCGGCAAAACGAAAGCCAAAGCCATTCGCGCATATATGAAAAATGCACCAAAACAAACGTGGCTCATCACAGATGAAGCTGCTGCAAACGAGATTTTAAAAGGGGTAACCCTTTAAAATAAAAAATTTTTGATTTTCATAAGGAGGAAATCTTTAATGACAGTTAAAGTAGGTATTAATGGATTTGGACGTATCGGACGCTTAGCTTTCCGTCGTATCCAAGATGTAGAAGGAATCGAAGTAGTTGCAATCAACGACTTAACAGATGCTAAAATGTTAGCACACTTGTTAAAATATGACACAACTCAAGGCCGTTTCAACGGTACAGTTGAAGTTCACGAAGGTTCATTCAACGTTAACGGCAAAGAAATCAAAGTTTTAGCTAACCGTAACCCTGAAGAATTACCATGGGGCGAATTAGGCGTAGACATCGTATTAGAATGTACTGGTTTCTTTACTTCTAAAGAAGCTGCTGAAAAACATTTAACTGCTGGTGCAAAACGTGTAGTTATTTCAGCTCCTGGTGGTAACGATGTACCAACAATCGTTTACAACACAAACCATGAAACATTAACTGGAGAAGAAACTGTAATTTCAGGCGCTTCTTGTACTACAAACTGCTTAGCTCCAATGGCTAAAGCTTTACATGACAACTTTGGTGTTGTTGAAGGTTTAATGACAACTATCCACGCTTACACAGGTGACCAAATGACATTAGACGGACCACATCCTAAAGGCGACTTCCGTCGTGCGCGCGCTGCTGCTGCAAACATCGTACCTAACTCAACTGGTGCTGCTAAAGCAATCGGCTTAGTAATCCCAGAATTGAACGGTAAATTAGATGGCGCTGCTCAACGTGTTCCTGTAGCTACTGGTTCATTAACTGAATTAGTTACTGTATTAGACAAAGAAGTTACTGTTGATGAAGTGAATGCAGTAATGGAAAAAGCTGCTAACGAATCTTATGGTTATAACACAGACGAAATCGTTTCTTCTGATATCGTAGGTATGACTTACGGTTCATTATTCGATGCAACTCAAACAAAAGTTATGACAGTTGGCGACAAACAATTAGTTAAAACTGTTGCTTGGTATGACAACGAAATGTCATACACTGCTCAATTAGTTCGTACTTTAGAATACTTCGCTAACTTATAAGATTCATTCTTATCATTAGTGAAATTTGAACAATTGTGAAATAATAAGCGGGGAAGCAACGCGCTTCTCCGCTTTCTTTTTTTAAAAAAGAAAAATCCTAAAATTGACAATACAGGAGGTCTACTCATGGCTAAAAAGACAATTAAAGATGTAGATTTAAAAGACAAAAAAGTCCTTGTCCGTGTTGACTTTAACGTTCCGTTAAAAGATGGCGTGATCACAAACGATAATCGTATCGTAGCGGCTTTACCAACAATCAAATACGTGATTGAAAATGGCGGAAAAGCAATTCTTTTCTCTCATTTAGGTCGTGTAAAAA
The DNA here is from genome assembly GCF_050548355.1 of Enterococcus sp. AZ011. NCBI lineage: Bacteria > Bacillati > Bacillota > Bacilli > Lactobacillales > Enterococcaceae > Enterococcus > Enterococcus sp. AZ011. Next base: position 1,692,249 of record NZ_CP172959.1, on the reverse strand, counting down.
CAGAAGAAGACAAAGCTGGCAAATCATTAAAACCAGTGGCTGAACGTTTAAGCGAATTACTAGGTCAACCAGTTACTTTTGTTCCAGAAACACGTGGTAAAGAATTAGAAGACGCTGTTAACAATATGAAAGACGGCGACGTTTTAGTATTTGAAAACACTCGTTTTGAAGATGTTGACGGCAAAAAAGAAAGCGGCAATGACGCTGAATTGGGTAAATACTGGGCTTCTTTAGGCGATGTATTTGTCAATGATGCTTTTGGTACTGCACACCGTGCACATGCCTCAAACGTTGGAATTGCTTCAACTGGTATCCCAACAGTTGCTGGTTTCTTAATGGAAAAAGAAATTAAATTCATCGGCGAAGCTGTTGAAAATCCAAAACGTCCATTCGTAGCAATCTTGGGTGGCGCAAAAGTTTCTGACAAAATCGCTGTCATTGAAAACCTAATTGAAAAAGCCGATAAAATTTTAATCGGTGGCGGTATGGCTTACACATTCATGAAAGCACAAGGCTATAGTGTTGGTTTATCTTTACTTGAAGAAGATAAAGTGGACTTAGCGAAAAGCTTAATGGAAAAAGCTGGCGACAAATTAGTTTTACCGGTTGATACAGTTGTCTCTAAAGAGTTCAGCAATGACGCTCCTTTCCACACGGTTCCTTCAACTGAAATCCCAGATGATGAAGAAGGCTTGGATATTGGTGAAAAAACAATTGAATTATTTGCTAACGAATTACAAGGTGCGAAAACAGTTGTTTGGAATGGACCAATGGGCGTATTTGAAATGAGTAACTTTGCCAAAGGAACAATTGGTGTTTGTGAAGCGATTGCTAATTTAGAAGACGCAACAACAATCATCGGTGGCGGGGACTCTGCTGCTGCAGCAATTCAATTAGGCTACGAAAACAAATTCTCTCACATCTCAACAGGTGGCGGAGCAAGTTTAGAATTATTAGAAGGCAAAACTTTACCAGGTTTAGCTTCTATTAACGATAAATAATCAGTTTAAAAGACAATATTTTTAAAAAAAGAAAAGGATGTGCTTTTCATGCGCAAACCAATTATCGCTGGTAACTGGAAAATGAACAAAACTTTAAGCGAAGCACAAAGCTTTGCAGAAGCAGTAAAAAATGCTGTTCCATCAAACGACGTTGTTGACGCTGTGATTGGATCTCCAGCATTATTCTTAGCTCCTTTAGCTTGGAACCTAAAAGATTCTGAAGTGAAATTAGCTGCACAAAACTGCTACTGGGAAAACGCTGGTGCCTTCACTGGTGAAAACTCACCAGCTGCAATTGCAGATTTAGGTGTAAACTATGTGATTATCGGACACTCTGAACGTCGCGAATATTTCCACGAAACAGATGAAGATATCAATAAAAAAGCCAAAGCAATCTTTGCAAATGGTATGACACCAATCTTCTGTTGTGGTGAAACTTTAGAAACGTATGAAGCTGGTAAAACAGCGGAATGGATCGAAGGTCAAATCACTAACGGCTTAGTTGGTTTATCAAACGAACAAGTTGCTTCAATGGTTATCGCTTACGAACCAATCTGGGCAATCGGAACTGGTAAATCTGCAGATGCTAATATTGCAGATGAAATCTGTGGTGTTGTTCGTTCAACAGTTGAAAAATTATACGGCAAAGAAGTTTCTGAAGCTGTTCGTATTCAATACGGTGGTTCTGTTAAACCAGAAAACATCGCTGAATATATGGCAAAAGAAAACGTTGACGGTGCTTTAGTCGGCGGCGCAAGCTTAGAAGCAGATTCATTCCTAGCTTTATTAGATGCTGTAAAATAAGAAATCACTAACGGTAACGTTTTCTCAATGACTTTTGCAAAAAAATGTTTGCATAGTTTGCGAGAATTAACTACAATCATACATGAGGGAATCCCCTTAGTATAAATACAAACTCAAAGGAGAGACAAAACATGTCAATTATTACTGATATTTACGCACGCGAAGTCTTAGACTCACGCGGTAACCCAACAATCGAAGTAGAAGTTTACACTGAAAGCGGAGCTTTCGGCCGTGGAATGGTTCCTTCAGGAGCTTCAACTGGTGAATACGAAGCAGTTGAATTACGTGATGGCGACAAAGCTCGTTACTTAGGTAAAGGTGTTACTAAAGCTGTAGATAACGTAAACAACATCATTGCTGAAGCAATCATCGGTTACGATGTACGCGATCAAATGGCTATCGATAAAGCAATGATCGATTTAGATGGAACTCCTAACAAAGGTAAATTAGGTGCTAACGCTATTCTTGGTGTGTCTATCGCCGTAGCTCGTGCTGCTGCTGATTACCTAGAAGTGCCTTTATATCATTACTTAGGCGGATTCAATACAAAAGTATTACCAACTCCAATGATGAACATCATCAACGGTGGATCACATGCTGACAACAGTATTGACTTCCAAGAATTCATGATCATGCCTGTAGGTGCGCCTACATTCAAAGAAGCTTTGCGTATGGGTGCAGAAGTATTCCACGCATTAGCTTCAATCTTAAAAGGTCGCGGCTTAGCTACTTCAGTAGGTGACGAAGGTGGTTTCGCTCCTAACTTAGGTTCAAACGAAGAAGGTTTCGAAGTAATCATCGAAGCTATCGAAAAAGCTGGCTATGTTCCTGGTAAAGACGTTGTTCTTGCTATGGATGCTGCTTCTTCAGAATTCTACGACAAAGAAAAAGGCGTTTACGTTTTAGCTGACTCAGGCGAAGGCGAAAAAACAACTGAAGAAATGATCGCGTTCTACGAAGAATTAGTTTCTAAATACCCAATCATTTCAATCGAAGACGGCTTAGACGAAAACGACTGGGACGGATTCAAAAAATTAACTGAAGTATTAGGCGACAAAGTTCAATTAGTTGGTGACGATTTATTCGTAACAAACACAACTAAATTAGCTGAAGGTATCGAAAAAGGTATCGCTAACTCAATCCTAATCAAAGTTAACCAAATCGGTACTTTAACTGAAACATTTGAAGCAATCGAAATGGCTAAAGAAGCTGGCTACACTGCAGTTGTATCTCACCGTTCTGGTGAAACAGAAGATTCAACAATCTCTGATATCGCTGTTGCAACAAACGCTGGCCAAATCAAAACTGGTTCATTAAGCCGTACTGACCGTATTGCTAAATACAACCAATTATTACGTATTGAAGATCAATTAGGCGATGTAGCTGAATACAAAGGCTTAAAATCTTTCTACAACTTAAAAAACAAATAATTCATTTAATGAATAACGCTTAAAGGGACAATTGGTTAATGAACCAATTCTCCTTATACTCGGACGTAAAAACACGCCTTTCTGCAAAGAAAGGCGTGTTTTTTTTTTATATTTATAAAAATATTGAAAAAAATAGATTAGAAATAACTTCAACCGTACATCGCTCTATAATCACTTGTTTAAAAATAACAAAACATTAACAAAACAACATTATATAAAAATTTAATAAAACAAAATAATTGTTATTTTATAATTTTAGTATTGACTGGTTTCAGATAACGCTGTACGCTTAAAGAAATAGTATAGAATTTCACAAAAAATGAAAACACAAATTTAACTTGGAGGATGTTGAGTAGTGAGCAACGGGAAAAAGATTTTTATTAGTCATAGTTCAAAGGATCAAGAATATGTGGATGCGTTTATCCAATTGTTGAAAAAGTTTGGGTTTCGAACACAGGATATTTTTTATAGTTCCACTATTGAAACAGGTGTACAGCCAGGAGAATTAATTTTTGACACGATTAAAAGGGAGCTAACCAATCAACCTGTCATGCTGTATTTTTTATCTGATCATTATTATCAGAGTATTCCATGTTTAAACGAAATGGGTGCTTCTTGGATGCTATCAGATAAACACTATCCAATTGCGTTAAATAATTTTTCTATGAAAGATATGAAAGGTGTTATTAGCAGTGAGCGTTTGGCGATTGCGTTTAATGATAAGACAAGTACTAATGAAATCAACTGCTTATTAAAAAAGTTATCTCATGACACAGATGTACAAGCTGAGCCAGATTTTGAACTAAACGTTGAGAAAAATATTCAGCCATTCCAAAATAAACTGACACAACTGATTCGGCAAGCAAGTTATTTAAAACCTGATGAAAAGGGATATTTTGAAACGACTCTTAGCACTCATCGTCCTGTGTATGGCACAGCAAAAGGGGTGTATGACTGTTTTAAATTACCTAGCTTAATTGAGCCTAAAAGTTTAGGTTTAGACACGCTATCAGAGGATGAAAGCCATTGGCTATTCTTTTTTCTTACGTGGGGAACTTTTCAAGAAGGCGAAAAAGTGCGGTTTAAATTGAAAAAGGATAAGGCGTATAACAATCGGGAATTTAGTGATATTGGTAAATGTAAAAATATTTACGTCTCTTATTTAGAGAAGGTAGAGTAATTGGAGGAGGTAATAAATGAAAATGAATTGGCGTCAGTTGGTTGGTACATATCGTATTTCTGATAATGGTAAACAATATCAAAATGACTGGTTAAATAAGCAAGTTGATTTAGCCACAGAACTTCGTAAATCTTTTGATAGTGACTATCGTAGAGTAATTAAAAGTGATGCATTTAGACGCTTACAAGACAAAACACAAGTTTTTCCTTTAGAACGTAATGATTTTGTAAGAACACGTTTAACACATAGCTTAGAAGTGGCAATGCATAGCAGGGATATACTTAGATTAGTTATTTCACAGTTGAACGAACGAAACATTGAGGTTATGGAATTATCAGAATGCTATCGGTTGTTAGAAACAGCTGCATTAATCCATGATATCGGCAATCCCCCTTTTGGACATTTTGGGGAAGAAGCCATTCGTATTTGGTTTGAAAAAAATGGTCCTTTGTATGCTTGTTGGTCTGATTTTTCGGAGCAACAACAAAATGATTTTCTTAACTTTGAAGGCAACGCTCAAACCATCCGACTTTTAACAAAACTGCATCATGATAATGGGACTTCTAAAGCAGGAATGAAACTAACCGCCACGACATTAGATACAGTTATCAAATATACGGCATCTTCAGATCAATTAAATAAGCAACAGCTTTTGTCTAAAAAAGTTGGCTATTTTTACTCGGAAAAACAAGTGTTTAACGCCATTAAATTTGCGACAGGAACACAAAATAAGCGACACCCATTAGTCTTTTTGTTAGAAGCTTCAGATGATATCGCCTATACTTTTTCAGATATCGAAGATGCCTATAATTATGGTTTATACAGCTATCAAGATTTAAAGCAGTTTGTTGATGCGCAAACAGGAACAAAAAAATTTTTAATGTTAGAAAAAGATAAAACAGAAGAAGCTACCTTACAAGAATTTTTGAGAAAGACACAAAGGGCTGTTTGTCAAAGCGTAGCGAAAAATTTTGCTAATCATTATGACTTAATTATGAGAGGTATCTATCATAATGAAATTATCATTGAAGATTGTGATGAAGTGAAATGCTTTCAGGCATTAAAAAACTTTTCTAGAGCCTATGTTTTTCAAACAAAAACAATTTTGGATCAAGAGGTATTGGGCTTCAATATCATCAATCGTTTACTAGATGAATTTGTTCCAGTCGTACTGAAATATGAAAAAGTTTCCATGAATAAGTATGAGGAGCGAATCTTTAATAATATTTCGGAAAGCGCGAAAGCGTTGTATAGAAGAGAAGCAAAGAACGCTACAGAAGCAGAAAAAGACTATTATCGTTTGAAAATGGCGGTGGACTTTGTATGTAATATGACGGATGGATATGCCAAAAAAGTTTATGATACATTATTCACTTAAAATTTGAGAAAAAGCTTCTCAGCGGTTGCCGCCGCTGAAGAAAACTAGTTCATTGCACAGGCTGATCGTTTCAGTAAAAATTTTAAAGATGCTAGTAATTTCACTGAAAATCGGGTACACTAAAATTAGCTAGTGTAACTAGCAAAAAAGGCAACTGGAATAGATAGGTTGTGCTGTCTATGAAGGGCTTTGTTTGTCAGGTGGTGCTGACATGCAAAGTGCCTTTTTTCTTTTTCTCAACATTTTAAGGACAAAAAACGATTGCAACATGTCACAATCGCTAACCTCGGAGAAAAAGGAATTTTTCTCCAATGGCCATTTCGATAACCTGTTGTGTGTTTCGAAACATTCAGAACGGTGGTGCGTTCTTTCAGTGCCTAATTATCCAATTCGTTTCTTGTTCCTCTATTTACAGTATACTGAATGAAAGCCTATTCTGCAATGATAGAATCAGGTTCCTGTGATTAAATAACATAAAAAATGGGCTCCTTATATAAAGAAAAATAACAAAAGAAATTTTGAATATTGACGTTTTTTTTAGGTACGTTATGATAAACGAGAGGTGATTTTATGTTAAAAACGCAAATTGTTGATTATTTACGCAATCAAACAGCTTTTTTTGAACCATCTTTAGTCAGTGAAATTTTCACAGCAAGCAATATTGCAACGACATTTTCTATCAAACGAAATACAGCTAGTCACTATTTAAATCAGTTAAACGAAGAAGGAATTCTAGTTAAGATCAATACACGACCGGTTTACTTTTTTCATAAAGAAGCGTTTCAGCAACAAAACTATCTTTTAAAAAGAACTGTTTATCAAAGTTTCCAAGAAATGATCGATGAACAGCCTGTTTTTGATCGCAAAAGTGATTTTTTTCAGTCGGTCATTGGTTATCGCGGTAGTTTAGCCCAGACCATCGAACAATTAAAAATGGCAGCGCTTTATCCTGGCGGTGGATTGCCTGTCTTAATTACAGGTGAAAGTGGTACGGGTAAAAGTTTTTTAGCATCCTTATATTATCAGTTTTGTCTTTCAAAAGAACTACTTGACGATTCAGCACCTTTTGTAACAGTTAATTGTGCGCAATATGCCAACAATCCAGAGCTTTTAACTAGTCAATTATTTGGACATCTTAAAGGCGCTTTTACGGGAGCAGATTCCGATAAAATTGGGGCCTTTCAAAGTGCAGAAGGGGGCGTTTTATTTTTAGATGAAGTTCATCGTTTGAGTCCTGAAGGGCAGGAAAAATTGTTTACATTTTTAGATCAGGGTATTATTTATCGAATGGGTGAAACCAATCGGCCCATTCCTGTTACGTGTCGGTTGTGCTTTGCCACAACTGAAGAAATTTCTAGCACCTTTTTAACGACATTTTTAAGACGAATTCCTATTCAAATTAAAATCCCAAGTCTTGCTGAACGCACTCAAGCGGAAAGAAAACAATTAATTATGCGAGCATTTTATGAGGAACAGCAAGCTATTCAAAAAGCAGTTACTATCACGCCACAAGTTATCCAACTTTTAGAAAACCACCATTATGTAGGCAATGTAGGTGAATTAAGAAATAATATAAAAATTATTACTGCACGCAGCTTTGCCGCCAATCTTGATAAATGTGTTATTCCAATCACTTTGCACGATCTACCGAAAGAATTTCTGGATCAATCAATCAAACTAGCTCCTGATGAAAATGAATTGCCTATTCGTTTAGATGAGCAAACAAATCTGGTTAGTTTGTTAGAGGAAACAGAGCTTGCGCAAAGAAGAATTATCCAGAGTTATGAACGAATCCTTCGTCTTTATGTCTCTCACCATCATCATCTTTCCACTGCTAATAACGATATCTCGAAAGAAATTGAACGCTTATTCGATGATTTATTATTTGAAAAGAAGCGAGAGAAAAATCACGAAATGCTATTGTTTATTACGCAAAATATCCGTCAATTATTGGAAACGATTGAATCGTCTTATCAAATTCGGTTTAATGGCAGTTTAGTCTATGCATTAAGCACCTATCTGTTTCAACGAAGATGCATTGATTGGTTTCCAGAACAAGAACCTACAACAGTCATTGACGAACTTTTAACAGAAGTTCAAACCAAATTAGCAACTAGTTATGGCTACGCTGAACAACTGTTAACTTTAGTGAAACGTTCATTAGATATTGAACTATCCCAGATGGATCGAATTATTGTCACCATTTATCTTCACTATTCGGGTTCAGTAAAGAAAAGTCACTATCCGAAAGCGGTGATTGTTGCCCACGGATATGCCACAGCAAGTAGTATTGCGAATGTTGCAAATCGGCTGTTAAATGTGCCAATTTTTCAATCGTTTGACATGCCGTTAGATGTTACTCCCAAAAAAATTTCCGAACACTTAATTCACTATATGGAACGTCAAGAAACGAGGAATGGTTTAGTAATTCTTTTTGATATGGGTTCATTGAAAGAAATTTATCAGTATTTTCCGGCAGAAGAAGAAGGTCCTTTTTTATTAATGAATAATGTGACAACAAGCTTGGCTCTGTCTATAGGAGAAGCCATTAAAGACGAAGTTTCTTTTGAAGAATTGCCCCAAAAAGCGTTAACGGTTCATCCAAATGAATGGGAAATCATATTACCTGAAAATAAAACGGAACGTGTCATTTTAACAACGTGTAGTACCGGAATTGGCACAGCCGTTAAAATTAGAGATTTACTTGAAAAAAGTTTACCTGCGGAAGCACAATTAAAGATTATTCCTTGTGAATATAATCAATTACGTAATGCAGAGTCGATCAAAGAAAGTTTTCCAGAATATGAGATTGTCGGCATCATCGGTACAAACAACCCGTCTTCAAATGACCTCCCGTATATCTCTTTAGAAGAGTTGATTGCAGGAAAAGGAATTACGACCCTTTTAGAATGGACAAAGAGAGAATTAACTAAAGATATGCTGTCCTATGTAAATCATGAGTTGATTCGTAACTTTTCATTAGATCGGGTCATTCAATCAGTGACGATTTTAGATACAGAAAAAATTATTCGACAAGTAGAAGTCTTTTTAATTCAATTAGAAGAGCGGTGGCAACAAACAATTCAAAATGATCGTAAATTAGCGGTATATGTCCATGTCAGTTGTTTAATTGAACGATTAATCCGGAATGAACCTATTGAAAATTATAATGGCGCTGAACAACTAAAGCAGTGTCAAAGAACGGTCTTGCAAGAGTTAAAAGAGGCGTTTAGTGTCATTGAAAAAGTTTATAGTGTCAATATACCTGAATCGGAGCTTTTTTATGTCTATGATGTGTTGTTTGGAAAAACGGAGTTTAACAACGCAGAAAGCGATTTTTAAAATAAAAAGGAGGGAGTGCCACTTTTTTGGCACTCTTTTTGCTATATAAAGAAGTAAGTGAGGTGAAGAAAATGGAACGTAAAATTATTCTGGCAACACATGGTAATTTCGCTGCAGGGATTCAGACATCATTAGCTTTAATTTGTGGTGAAACAAAGAATGTGGAATGTCTTTGCGCTTATATGGAACAACCTTATGATTTAGCTAAGACGGTCAAAGACATTTTAAAGAACAATCAACAAAATGAATTAATTGTGATTACAGACCTATTTGGCGGAAGCGTGAATAACGAATTCTGTAATTATGTGGGGAAACAAGCAATGCATTTAATTTCAGGATTAAATTTAGCAACATTAATTGAAATATATACCCAAATAAATACTGTTGATTCATTAGTTGATTTAGTAAAACGTGCCGTTGAAAACGGACAAGAAAGTCTTTGTTATTGTAATGAGTTATCTAGTAAAGAAATTTTAGAAGAAGAATTTTAGGAGGAAATGAAATGATTAAATTGTTAAGAGTCGATCATCGCTTGTTACATGGTCAAGTGGCTTTTTCATGGACCCAAGGCTTAGGAGCCGATTGTATTTTAATCGCAAATGATGACGTACCTAAAAATGATATTCGAAAAACAACCATTAAGCTAGCTAAACCAGCAGGAGTAAAACTGGTCATTAAAACGATTGAAGATGCGATTGCCGCACTAAAAAGTGGTGTTACAGAAAAATACAAACTTTTTATTGTAGTTGAAAGTGTGGAAGATGCTTATCGATTGGCTACTGCTTATCCAGAAATAAAAGAAATTAACTTAGGAGGAATGAAAGTAAGGGAAAATACTCGAAACATTTCTAAAGCAATTAATATCACACCGGATGAAGAAAAAATGGTTAAAGAATTGGTCGCAAATGGTTGTGAAGTTGAAATTCGACAAGTCCCAAATGACAAAAAAGTAGCAGCATTAAATGTCTTGTAGAAAGGAGAAATACAAATGATAGGACAAGCGATTCTTTTAGGTTGCATCGCTTTTATTGCGCAGTCGGAATATGCTTTAGGTACCTCGTTGCTTTCAAGACCAATTGTAACCGGTTTATTTGTCGGAATTGTATTAGGTGATGTTAAAACGGGCGTAATCATGGGCGCGACCTTAGAGTTAGCTTTCATCGGTTCTTTTTCAGTGGGCGCATCAATCCCACCTGATGTAGTGACTGGTGGGATTCTTGGTACAGCGTTTGCTATTACTGCTGGCGCAGGAACAGAAACAGCCTTAGTCTTAGGCTTGCCAATCGCAACGTTAACGTTGATTCTTAAAAATATTTATTTGGGTTTGCTCATCCCAATCATGAGTCAAAAAGCTGATCAGTATGCTGAAGAAGGAGCATATAAAGGGGTGGAGCGCATGCATTTACTTGCAGGCTTTGGCTTATCGTTCATGCTAGCGCTCATTGTAACTATTTCATTTGCCGTGGGCAGCAACACCATTAAAGGCTTACTTGATCTGATCCCTGAATTTATTCAACATGGGTTGTCTGTTGCAACGGGGATTATTCCAGCGCTAGGATTTGCGATGCTTGCACGCTTACTGATTAACAAACAAGTAGCGCCATATTTCTTTTTAGGCTTTGTCTTAATGGCCTACTTTAAGTTACCTGTAACAGGAGTAGCAATTTTGGGTGCCATTACAGCAGTAATTGTTGTGAATATCATGAATTATGCCAAAGGAAAGAATGAAACAATACAAACAACAAGTGGGGAGGTAATTGATGATGACGAAGACTTCTAAAACTAAGACAGAAAACTTAATTACAAAAAAAGAGCTTAATCAAGTCTTTTGGCGTTCATTTCAAATGGAATTTTCATGGAATTATGAACGTCAGATGAATATGGCTTATGTCTATGCCATGATCCCTATTTTAAAGAAATTATATCCTCAAAAAGAAGAAATGGCGGCAGCTTTAAAACGGCATCTTGCTTTCTTTAATACCACGCCGCATATCGTGACGTTTATTTTAGGAATTAATGCTGCAATGGAAGAAGAAAATGTTCTGGACGAAAATTTTGAAGTTGGAACAATCGATAGTATTAAAACCTCGTTAATGGGACCTTTAGCTGGTTTAGGTGATTCCTTTTTCTGGGGAACCTTACGCTTGATTGCAACAGGTGTTGGAACTTCGTTAGCTTTACAAGGGAATGTGTTAGGGCCAATTCTATTTTTACTCATTTTTAACGTCCCCCATGTGATTGTTCGTTATTTACTGAATCGTTGGGGCTATAAATTAGGAACTGGTTTTCTCAAAAAAATTCAAGCAAATGGCATGATGGAAAGTCTCACATTAGGCGCTTCAATAATTGGCTTGATGGTGGTAGGTGCTATGACCGCCTCCATGATTGATTTAACTATCCCGATTACAATCAGCGGAAGTGGGAAAAATGCAGTCACGGTTCAAAGTATCTTTGACGATATCATGCCTAAATTATTACCGCTTGCATCTTTTGGTTTTGTTTTTTATTTATTGAAAAAAGAAGTAAAACCTTTAGCGATTTTAGGTGGCATGGCAATTGTCGGAATTCTCGGCTCATTAATTGGTCTATTTTAGGAGGCAAAATATGAAAACGATGCTGGATTATATAAATGAGGAGCAAGCAGCTCTAACTCAGATTCTTAACCAATTTCAATTAACTGATACAGACGTTTCAAAGGTCACGCACTGTCTAATTTTAGCAACTGGCTCGTCACATAACGCTTGTCAGGCGGCTAAAGTTTACCTTGAAGAAGTGGCGCCTATTTATGTGGAAATCCAAGAGCCGTTCAATTTTACTCATTATGGCAAAGTGGATGATCGGTTTGATCTGGTCATAGCGGTTTCGCAAAGTGGTAAAAGTGCTTCAACAATTGATGCCATTGCAAAAATTAAAAACCAAACGTCTGTAAAAACAGTGGCCTTGACAAGTGATGTCACCAGCCCGATTACGGAGGTTGTGGATGAAGTCCTGGATTTAAAAATGGGGCTTGAAACAGTTGGTTTTGTCACAAAAGGCTATACGGCAACACTTTTAAATTTATTTCTATTTGGTTTGAAACTGGGCTATCAAAAGCATCAATTAACAAAAGTAGAGGTTGGAGAAGAATTAGCAAAACTTGCCAAAGCAATTCAGGAAATCGATTCGGTGATTTATAAAACCAAACAATTTTGGCAAAAAACGAAAAAAGAATTAACAGAGGGGACACGATTTATCGCAATTGGTTATGGGCCCAATATTGGTACGGCGAAAGAGTTTGAGACGAAGTTTACAGAAACAGTTCGCTTACCTTCCCAAGGATTTGAAGTCGAAGCGTATATGCATGGGCCTTATCTTGAAGCGGATACTACACATCTTTTGTTTTTTATTGAAAATCAAAGTCCTATTCAAGCACGTAGCCAAGCCTTGAAAAATTATCTAGCCAGTTATGTTGGCCAATGTTACACAATTACAACGGGTTCAACGAGAGCATCAAATACGTTAGATTTAGCAAGTGATGTCGAAGAAAAAATTAGTCCTTTATTGTTAGTTATTCCATTTCAATATTTGGCGTATCAAGTAGCTACAAGTAAAGGAATTGATTTATCTCAACGGATTTTTGATGATTTTGATTGTGTCCTAAAAAGTAAAATAGCAAAGAAAGAGGGAAATCAGTCATGTTAAAATTTAATGAAGAACAACAAATCAAAGACATACGAGGTGCCTTAGCCTTGCGTTCAGATGTTGAAAAAGTTGTTGATCAAGTTTGGACGAAAGGATTTGATGCGGTTTATTATTTAGGAATCGGCGGTACTTATGCTTCAGCCATGCAAGCAGTTACTTATGCGAATGGAAAAAGTAATTTACCAATCTATGTTCAACATGCTGCTGAGTATTACACAACAGGCAATAAACGTTTAACAGAAAAATCATTCGTCATCTTGTCTTCCGTTACTGGGACAACACAAGAAGTGGTGCAAGCCGTTCAAGAAATCAAAAAGGTCGGCGCAACGCTATTTGGTTTTATTGATGCAAAAGATAGTCTTTTAGCAGATTTATGTGATTATGTGGTGACTTATCCAGCCCCAGGAACTGAGCAAATCAAGTTCTTTATGGTAGCTGATCGTTTAATGCAAAAAAACAACGAATTTACAGATTACGAAAATTATTACCAAGAATTGGAAGAATATTTGCCTACAGGTTTAGCTGAAGCCGAAAAAAGTGCCGATGCGTTTGGCTTAGCTTTTGCGGAAAAACATCGTCATGATAGCATTCACTATTTTATTGGCGCAGGGAACCAATGGGGAGCGGTCTATTCTTATGCAATGTGCTATTGGGAAGAGCAAAGTTGGCTTCGCTCAAAATCAATTCATGCAGCAGAGTTCTTACATGGGACGCTAGAAATTGTAGATGAAACTACGCCAGTAACGTTGTTTATCGGAGAAGACGATCAACGACCATTGGCAGAACGAGTAGCAAAATTATTGCCGAAAATCTGTGCCAATTATACAATTATTGATTCGAAAGCGTATGAACTTCCAGGAATTAGTGAAAAATATCGTGGCCGAGTTGTTTCATTTCTCCTAATGCATGCGGTAACGCAACGCATTGATGCGCATGTAGAAAAATTAAATTGTCACCCATTAGAGATTCGTCGTTATTATCGTCAATTTGATTACTAAGACAAAATAGCCTCTTTTTCCAGCAAGCCTGTGGTAGACTGAAGAGAGAATACTTCAGAAAGTAGGAAAACCAATGACAAAACCGAAAATCTATACAATGACCTTTGCCAGTGTTTACCCGCTATACATCCAAAAAGCAGAACGTAAAAATCGAACGCAAGCGGAGGTTGACGAAATTATTTATTGGTTAACTGGTTATGATGAAAAAGGCTTGCAACAACAATTGGCTCAAAAAGTAACGATGGAAACATTTTTTGAAGAAGCACCCAATTTTAATGAAAACGCCCAATTGATCAAAGGCGTAATTTGTGGCTATCGCGTGGAAGAAATTGAAGATCCTTTAATGCAAAAAATCCGTTACCTAGATAAATTAATCGACGAATTGGCCAAGGGAAAAGCGATGGAAAAAATTTTAAGAACATGAAGAGGTCGGGACAGAAGTGTTTAACTCCGAGAAATAAGAAGGAATTTCCGAAAATTGTTCTTTAATTTTTGGAGAATTTCGGCTTATTTCCGAAGGAGTTGCTTCTGTTCCCGCCGTTTATCAGTTTTTGAGCGTGGGACAAAAATTCAAAGTGATTTTTGTCCCACGCTCTTCATGTTTTCTTGTACACGGAATTTAACTATTTCCTGTATTAATGAAAGAGGTAACTCTTGCGTGTAGGGAAATTGAATGGCACCTTTCGAGGTTTTAAAAGGGCGTAATTCTTTGCTGAAACGTTGGATGGCTGATGGCGTAGGATAGAAACCTAAATGTTGCTTGGCCGCCGCAAAATGCACTAAATTGCCATTTAAGTAAAAGGTCGGCATTCCATAAGCGATTTTTTCAGTAGTCTCCTGAGGAACAACCGCTAAAATTGCTTGGTAGAGTTCTGTTAACTGTGTTTGATGTTGGGGTTGCTGGCGAATATAGTTTGCAATGATGGTCATATAAAAACACCTCCGTTTGTTTCAGTATACTATGTAAAAAATAAAAGGCGAAGAAGATACAAAAAAACCGTCTAGTATTTTTTCTTTACTAAACGGCTTTTAGCTTAAATAACTACCTAAAGGGTCTTGCATGGAAATGTTTGTCACTCCTTAGTTTAATTGTTTTAAGTGTGCAATTGCTTCTTCAATTGTGTGACCAGTTGCTGTTTTACTTTCATTTTTTGCATCAAAAACAATGAAAATATTTTTGTCTGTGTCTAATTGAATACGGTATTGAATGTTTTTTACTTTGTAAGTCATAGTTATTCTCCTTTCATAAAGTACTCTAAAAAGGCGACGATAACTGATAACGAAATTCCATTGTTACTATAACACTGGAAAATTATTTTTGCAACAAATAACATTTTTTCTTTACCATTCCTTAGACTTCTTTGCTAGCTACTTCTTTACATTCTTTTTCAAGAAGCATAAAATAAATACATTACTAGTTTTTGAATAGGAGATCGATGTGAAAAAGAGAGTTGAGAAATTTAAACGATGGCCCTACCGCTATCTTCTGTATGGAATCGGGTTCATCTTATTAATTATTTTTAGTAATTTATATTTGCAATGGTGTCAGAATAACTTGTCTGCTGATTTAGCCTTCAAGTTTGCTTTTTCGTGGCATACGGAAAAGTTTTTCTTAGGTTGTTTTGTGCTAAGCGTTTTTTTACTTTTTTTATGTAGTTTGGCAGGTTCATTAGGAGTTGGCGCTCTTTTATATAGTGTCATAATAGGTGTTTTAGGATTTGCGGACTATCAAAAGATGTTTTATCGTGTCGAACCTATTTATCCAGACGACTTAAAAATGATCACAGAAGTTAGTTTATTAAAAGAAATGGTTGGTTTATGGCCGTTTATTTTTGTGGTTGCGTTAGGTTGTGTAGCACTTTTTTTCTTAGGAAAAGCCTTTTATAAAAGTTTCTTTTTATCGAAGAAAAAACAAACGATTCGTGTGTTAAGTCTTGTTCTTTCGATTGGTCTATTTTCATATATTGGTGATTTTAACAATCCGCAAAATTTGTTACGTAAAGCCTATAATAAAACCGCGTTATGGATTCCTTACAGCCAAAAAATGAATTACTACAATACAGGATTTATTGGTGGTTTTCTATATAATTTAAAAGTAGAGGCTATGGACCAACCAAAGGGTTATTCAAAAGAAGCTATTTCAGAAATTACTCAGAAATATCAAAAGTTGGCCGAGGCGAAAACAGTGCCGAGCAATGAGCAACCAAATATTGTGTTTGTCATGAGTGAAAGTTTTTCAAATCCAGATCATCTGAAAGGCTTGTCCATTATTGGTAATCCTTTAGCTGATTATCAGCAAATCGCTGATAAAACTTACAGCGGCCAGATGCTTTCACAAAACTACGGGGGCGGAACTGCGAATATTGAATTTGAAGCCTTAACAAGTTTTTCGATGGAATTAATGAATGCCCAAATGACTACACCTTATACAATGATGATTCCTAAGATGACGGAATTGCCTTCCATTGTTTCATTACTTAAGGAACAAAAGTACCAAACAACGGCTATTCATCCGTACAATACATCTATGTATAAACGAAAAGATGTGTATAAAATTTTAGGTTTTGATCAATTTATCAATGAAAAAACAATGAACTATACAGATAAACTAGAAAATAATCCTTACATTTCAGATCAAGCAGCATATCAGGAAGTGACGACACTGCTTAAAGAAAAAGAGCAACCGCAATTCATTCATTTAGTTACTATGCAAACACATATGCCCTATGAAAATAAATACACAACCTCCAATTATTTTTCTCAAGGAAACGGCAATCAAGTCGCGCTCAATAATTACTTGCAAGATATTGCCTACAGTAGCGAAGCTTTGAAAAATTTCCTACAAGAAATCGAAAAAATGCCCAAACGCACATTAGTCGTTTTTTGGGGAGATCACTTACCAAGTATTTATGATGAAAACATTCAAGCGTTGAATGAAGGGGCAGCCCTTCACCAGACCGAATTTCTAATGTATGATACGGCGAATCAGTTAACAGAAAAAAATCAGCATCAAGCAACTATTAGTCCATTTTATTTTGCTCCCTCACTGTTCCAACAAAGCGGCTTACCGCAATCGGGATTTTACGCTATGCTAAATGAGGTACAAGAACAATTGCCTGCTTTTGAAAAGGGGAATTACTATCTCGGTGGGGAATGGAAAAAAACAGTAGAAATGAATAAAAAGCAAGAACAACTATATGAGGAATACCGACTGATTCAATATGACATTGTTTCAGGGAAGCAATATAGTTTAGAAAATCAATTTTTTAGCTAAAAAAAACACACGAAATATTCGTGTGTTTTTTGATTTTTATTTTAAAGTTTTACGATAAACAATGACATAATAGCTGAAAGCTAACAGGCAAGCAAAACTTAAAAAGTAAAGCGGCAAGACCCAAATGGTACCATTGTGAAAGTAACTAATCAAATAGGTAAAGAAACTAACAAACAAGTAATAGACAAAACTAAAAATCCCACTGGCAGTACCAATCACAGATTCATAGCCTTTTAAGGCCATACTTAAGGCATTGGGCAAAGTAATATTAATCCCTAAGAAAAAGAGAAAAATAAACAAAATAAGACCAATGATTGATTCAAATTGTGTCATTATCAATAAACAGCAAGCCGCAAAGATACTTAGCAGCAAACCAGCAAAGGCAATTTTTTCCGCTGACCAATATCCTAGCAACCAATTGATAAGAACTGCAGCAAGAATACTAGACACAGCTAAAACTAAACCAAGAAAGCCATATTGGACACTGCTAAAGCCAAAGTGATTGATGAAAATAAACGGAGCTTCTGCATAGTAGCTAAACAATAAACCATTAATGCCCCCAATCAATAAGCCGTAGCACCAAACTTTCGAGTCGAAGGAAAGGCGTTTCGCCACGGACCAAAAAGGTGCTTTCGTTAAAGTATTTCCTAAGTGAAAGGTTTCTGGTAAACGATAAAAACTATAGAAAAGTAATAGAACAGCCATGACAATTAAGGTGCTAAAGACATGCTGATAGCCAAAATAGGTTTGAACAAGTCCGCCGACTAAGGGTCCGATGGCAGGAGATAGCGATAGGGCAGCGCTTGTTTGAGCAAAAATTTTCCCTCTTTGAAGATCGTTAAAGCTTTCCCGCATCATTGATTGGGTAATGACAGAACCAACGCTTGCACCAAATGCTTGAATTAAACGGAAGAATAACAGCCAAGGAAATGTCGGACTCAAAAAAAGGCCAATATTTCCAATTAAATAGCATAAAATTCCTAATAACATAGCTGGGCGACGTCCAATCGTATCGGATAAAATTCCCCAGAATAAAACGCCAACGGCAAAGGCAACAAAATAAATACTCATGGTTAATTGTGCTACGCTATCGTGAATGTTAAAAGCAGAACTAAGCGCTGGCAAAATGGGTGTGAAAATCGACTCGCTGATTTGTGGAAATCCCACAAGCAAAATAATAATTAGTAATGATGGGACGGTGTTTCGGGTGTTTTTCATGATTTTTCTCCTTAAAAGTTTAATCTAATCAAAAACACCCATTGTCTTTTACAACCGCCAAATTTAAAATAAGTAAAATAATGTCACCAACTTTCCTTGAAATTTTTTATTATACAAAGTCTAAATGAAGAAGCGCTTCTTCTTGACTAAATTCATAAGTGTAGCGACCGGATAAACCGGCAAGCTCACCTGATGCTTGAAATAGTTCACCTGGGCAGTCTAAAAGACCCTGTGTAAACGTCCCTTTTTCGCAAGCAGTAAAGGTGCCTTTTTTTCCTAAATAAGTTCCTTCGAAATGTAGGAAACCGACCACTTGAGCCACAGCTTCAAGCCCATCTGCCATTGAAGAGCCTTGATAAGTCATTAAGTATTCCACAGAAGCTGTCCCAGATAAGGCGCCTGACAATTGATAAATAGCGCTCGCTTGATTCACTGGGAAATTTTCATTAAGATTGTCAATCGGTTGTTCTTGCCAACTAGATACAGTAAATGATGCTTGCTCCATTGCTGTCCCTTCTTTCTTATTAATAAGAATAGGGTAGCGGGAAGCGCACTATTTGTCAACAATCCACCACTTTAACTCTTCATTTTTTGCACAAAAGAATGTAACGCTAAGCGGTTGATGTGATAAGCAGTTCCTTGTTTTTGAATAAAGCCGCGCTCTCGAAATTGTTTGAAGGTATAAATAAGATGGCGATAACTAACCCCTAAGTATTCGGCAATCTCAGTATGTTTTTCTTTATAAACATCTTCGTGATTAGCGGCAACCAATAGCAATTCCGCTAGCCGATAACTTAGTTCATAGGTCTGATTCGTTGTAAAGTGGTCCACCCGTTGGAGCATTTTTTTCCCTAGATAATGGCTGAGTTGCTGCATAAAAAGTACCTTGTTTTTTAAAACAGTTTCTGCGTAAGCTAAAGGTACAGCCAAACAACAGGTTTCACCTAAGGCGATAACGTCCTTGGTTATCGTTTCCGCTTGAACTAATGTTAAATCGCCAATTAAATCACCTGTCGTTAAAAACTGAACAATGGATTGGCGGCCATTGCGTTCTGTTTTTAAAATTTTCGCTTTTCCTTTGATTAAATAAAAAAGATAATTTAATGGCTCTGCTTGGTGATGAATGAATTCTTGATTTTCAAAATCGATAATAAAACTGTGTTTTAAATCAGTTTCATTAAAAAAGGGCGTATTTTTAGCTAATTCTTGTTTCGGTGATCGTTGGTAGGCTGTTTTAAGCATTTTTTCTCCTTATAATAGGAGATATCTCCTATTTGTTTCTTCTATTGTAGCACATAATAGACGTATCAAGAGTAGAGGAGTTTTTATAATGTGGAAGAAAAAAATTGTGCTATCGTTTCTTTTTTATTTAATTAGTGCATTGGGCATCAGTTTGACAATTCAAGCAGGCATCGGGGTTAGCAGTTTTAATGCGTTTAATGTGACCTTTGCAACACTTACTCATTTAAAAGTCGGGACGGTTACCACAGCTATCAATTTCGCTTTTTTAGGCACGTGTTGGTTGTTAGATCAGCAGCGTAAAATTCAGGACTATTTGATTATTTTGGTGGCGTTAATTGGCTTTGGTTTTGTCATTAATTTTTTCTTATATCAATTATTTGGTTCGCTTGTTTTTCAAAATTATTTGGTTAAAATTGTTCTATTTATTTTAGGGACAATCATAGCAGGAATCGGGACAGGACAGGTAGTTGCGCTAGGTGTTTTGCAATTTCCCATTGAAAAATTTTGTACACTTATTTCTGAAAGAACGCGCTATAGTTTTCAGTTTTATCGTTATTTAGTTGATATTTTTTGTGTCAGTTTAGCACTAGGATTGTCCATTGGTTATCATTCGCCGATTTTTGTTCGTGAAGGAACCGTGATTAGTCTTTTCTTACTTTCTTGGGTTATTAGTTGGTCGCGAAAGCGGGGGCAACAGCGTATTTTACGAATACAAATCAAGAAACTGGAATCCGAATGAAAGGATTTCAGTTTTTTTCAAATGAGCAGAACTTTTATTTGAAAAAAAGAGTGGAAAACGGTATACTAATTAAGTAATTATTCATAACATTGGTTCTCCAATCAATGTTAAATAGTTTTTTCATGAGGGAGTAACTGACAGTATTTATGCTGTGACAACATCACCAACTCCGAAAGCAATTTCTGGTGTTGTCTTAAACGGTGAGACTTATGTATGTTCGACGAAGTAGCATACACAAGTCTATTTTTTTTCATTTATTTTTGATGAAATGTAAAATAGTACTTGGAGGATGCTGCAAAAAATAGAGGAGGAAGAACATGTCAGAAGAAAAGAAAACACAATTGTCTGAAGCGTTTTACGCACAAGACGACACAGTTGTTTTGGAGAAAATGAACACAACAACTGATGGATTAAGTGCACAGGAGGCTCAAAAGCGTTTAGAAACGTACGGGGAAAATGTGCTAGATGAAGGGAAGAAAAAATCACTTGCCGTGAAATTTTTTGAGCAATTCAAAGATTTTATGATTATTGTTTTATTAGCGGCAGCGGTCATTTCAGCCGTCTTTTCCCATGATGTGGTAGACTCGATTATCATCTTAGTGGTTGTTATCTTGAACGCCATCTTTGGGGTCATCCAAGAAGCTAAAGCGGAACAAGCCATTGAAGCATTAAAAGAAATGTCTTCACCAAATGCGAATGTTCGCCGTGATGGACACGTCATTACTGTTAAAAGCGATGAATTAGTGCCAGGTGACATTGTTTTATTAGAAGCAGGGGATGTCGTTCCAGCTGATTTACGTTTATTAGAAGCGAATAGCTTAAAAATTGAAGAAGCAGCGTTAACCGGTGAATCTGTTCCAGTTGAAAAAGAAGTAACCATCTTAGAGGGAACCGATATTGGTATCGGTGACCGAATCAATATGGCTTATTCCAATAGTAATGTGACGTATGGACGTGGTCTTGGCGTTGTGGTTGGCACAGGAATGAATACAGAAGTCGGTAAAATTGCTGGCATGCTAGCAAGCGAACAAGAAACGGAAACGCCTTTAAAACAAAACTTAAACCAATTGGGTAAAATGTTAACAATTGCCATTTTAGTCATTGCAGCGGTGATGTTTGTGGTAGGAATGATGAATGGTCGTTCATGGATTGACATGTTATTAACGTCAATTTCGTTAGCTGTAGCGGCAATTCCAGAAGGATTACCAGCGATTGTCACGATTATTTTGGCTTTAGGTACCCAAAAAATGGCCAAGAAAAATGCGATTGTCCGTAAGTTACCAGCCGTTGAAACATTAGGAAGTACAGACATTATCTGTTCAGATAAAACAGGTACGTTAACCTTAAATCAAATGACCGTTGAAGCGTTGTATACAGATGGTCAAGTGTTATCTGCTTCCACAGAAATCCCTGCCGATAATATGGCTTTAAAAATCATGAACTTTACGAATGATACAAAAATCGCTCAAGATGGTTCATTAATTGGTGACCCAACAGAAACTGCCTTAGTACAATTTGGTTTAGATCATGCGTTTAACGTAACCGAAAAAGTAGCAGCTGAACCTCGTGTGGCAGAGATTCCTTTTGACTCTGATCGTAAATTAATGACTACTGTTCATGAATTAAAAACAGGTGGCTTCCTAGTTTCTGTCAAAGGTGCACCAGATGAATTATTGAAACGTTGTACGGAAATCTTATCAAATGGAGAAACAAGTCCATTAGATGAAACAAAACGTCAAGAAATTTTGAAAACAAACACCTCATTAGCGAAACAAGCCCTACGTGTTTTAGGAATGGCTTATAAATATGTTGAGACGATTCCAGCCGAAATGAGTTCTGAACTTGTGGAAAAAGATTTAACATTTGCTGGTTTAGTCGGTATGATTGACCCAGAAAGAAAAGAAGCTGCAGATGCTGTAAAAGTCGCGAAAGAAGCGGGTATTCGTCCAATTATGATTACGGGTGACCACCGTGATACAGCAGAAGCAATTGCGGCACGTTTAGGCATCATCAAAGAAGGTGACGACGATGCAGTCATTACAGGCGCTGAATTAAATGAATTGTCAGATGAAAAATTCGCACAAGTCGTGGGACACTACTCTGTCTATGCTCGTGTTTCACCAGAACACAAGGTTCGGATTGTTAAAGCGTGGCAACAAGAAGGAAAAGTGGTTGCGATGACTGGTGATGGCGTAAATGATGCCCCAGCCTTAAAAGCTGCTGACATCGGGATTGGTATGGGAATTACCGGAACAGAAGTATCAAAAGGTGCTTCAGATATGGTCCTTGCCGATGATAACTTTTCAACAATTATTGTGGCAGTAGAAGAAGGACGTAAAGTTTTCTCAAATATCCAAAAAACGATTCAATATTTACTTTCAGCTAACTTAGGGGAAGTATTAACCTTGTTTATTGCAACAATGCTCAATTGGGATACCTTGTTACCTGTTCACTTATTGTGGATTAACTTAGTAACGGATACTTTCCCAGCGATTGCGTTAGGTGTGGAACCAGCAGAACGTGATGTGATGAGCCATGAACCTCGTGGTAAAAAATCGAACTTCTTCTCTGGCGGCGTTTTAAGCAGTGTTGTTTACCAAGGGATTACGCAAGGGGCATTGACTTTGATTGTGTACAAAATGTCAATTATGTTCCCAGCACATACCGCAGCTAACACAAACTTATCGGCGCAAGCGTTGTATGATTTACAACACGGCGATGCTTTAACCATGGCCTTCGCTACTTTGGGATTAATTCAATTGTTCCATGCCTTTAATGTGAAGTCGATTTATCAATCAATTTTCAAAGTTGGCTTATTCCGCAACAAATCATTTAACTATGGGATTCTTGTTTCGTTCTTGCTATTAGCTGCAACGATTGTTATTCCAGGATTTAATGATTTATTCAGCGTCACACATTTAGATGCATATCAATGGGCAATTGTAGCAGGTACTTCTTTTGCTATCATCCCAATTGTGGAAATTGTGAAGTTCTTCCAACGTAAAGCAGGTAAAGGTGCTTAATAAATAAGAAAAGAAAATTGGCTGGTACTTAAACCAGTCAATTTTTCTTTATGTAAGGAGTGAAAGGGCTTGAAACGGAAAATTATTTTCGAAACACAACGACTTATTGTCAGAGAATGGCAGTCGGAAGATGAAGCGGAATTGAAAAAATTTTTGCAAGATGAAAATGTGATGTATGCCTATGAACACGCTTTTTCTGATGAAGAGGTTGCAAACTGGCTAAAGTGGAACTTACAGTCCTATCAAGAATACGGCTACGGCTTATGGGCGTTAGAGAAGAAACGAACAGGCGAAGTCATCGGCGAGTGTGGTCTCACCAATCAATTAGTAAAAGGTAAGAGCTATCCAGAAATTGGTTATCATTTATGTGTGAAAGAATGGCACAAAGGGTATGCGATTGAAGCTGCCGCAGCGACAAAGCAATACGCATTCGATGTATTAAATTTTCCAGAAGTTATTTCAACGATTCGTGATACGAACTTAGCCTCTATGAATGTCGCTATTCGAAACCAGATGCTTGTTAGGGATCGATACATTAAAACATACCATGGCAAAACGATGCCTCACTATGTTTTCTCTGTTAAGAATCAAAAGAATGAAGACTGAAAAAGTGCCACTTGTCAGATGGAATAGAAAAAGTGTAAAATGGAGTGAAAGAGAAAAGGGAAAAGAGGGATGGTTATGAGACCAAATTTAGGATTTTACGTTCAAACAATTAATGATATCGTTAAAACAACAGAAGACATTGGCGAAGTCATGAATCCATATTACGAAGAAGTTCGTCAAGCGATCGATAAGAATAAAGTGAATGATTTAACAGCCGAACGAATTGCAGAAATTCAAGCAAAATTTAAAGAAGGTACTGAAAAATATGAATTAATGCTCAAAAAAGTCGGAACATTAAAACCGACGCCACAAGTACTTGGCATTCACAAAAAATTTCAACATGCTTATACAGAATATGTAGCAGGATGCAATGAAATGATTTTAGCAACAGATCCAGAAACAGGTATTGATGCAGATTTATTTAATGCTTCAGAGGAAAAGCAGGATCAAGCAACGGATGAATTAACCTTTGCCATTACGCGGATGAGCAACATTCTTTTGAAAAAATAAAAAACTAATAAAAATAACTAACGAATTTAATATTTTTTTCATGTCTTTTTTATGGACAAAAGAGAAAGTGTATTGTATTATTAATTCATACCAACAACAACCTTTTTATTTTTCATTTTACTCTTATTGAGTAAATACTCCTTTTCCATCGGCAAAACTGCCGGTGGTTTTTTTTGTTATTTTTTTATTTAATAATAAAACAACCTTTGATTTTATTAAAATCAAAGGTTGTTTTAGCTTGTTAATTTTCAACATTTCGCACATAATCATCAAAGTATTGAATTAACTCTTTCTTGATTTGTTGATAATCTGCTTCAGAATAGTTCTTTTCTTCTAGCGTGCCATTAAAAAATGGCAAATTTAGTTCTTCTTTTAAACGTTCAATCACTTCTTCTTGCTTCATAAGGACCCCTTCTCAACGAATTGTTCTCTTCTATTATAGAACATTGTAGTCATCCGTCAATTGTTCAAAGGCAATTTTCATTTCCTCTAGACGTTCATTCAATTGATTGGTTTCATCTTCTTCATTGAAAAAATGTTGTTTTAATTCAAAATAAAAATTTTCGAAGGCTTGGAAAAAAGGCTCAGACTTGTTGTTTTCAAGAGCAGGAATACTTGTGTAGAGAACACGAGCGCTATGATAGTAAGTGAAAACCTCGTTAATATTTAATAAAATACGCGCTTCTTCTGGGCGTGGTCGACTTGTAACTAAGTCATGTAAAGATAAACTTTTTGTATGGGTTTCAGATAAATAAAATAAAAATAGTTCCAATTGCTCTTTTGTTGCAGACATGAAAACTCCTCCTCAAACAGTAGTAACATTTATTATAAATGAAAATGAAAGTGCTTGAAAAGCAATGCGCTCAGCAAAAATAATTATTTTAAGGGAAAACTATAGTTGTTGCTTTAGCATTCTTTTTAATCATGATAAACTGAGAGAAGTATAATAGGTCCTGACAGAGGAGGAAACAAATGAAAATTGTGATTATTGGTGCATCATTCGCAGGTATTTCCGCAGCAATTGCTTCAAGGAAAAAATATCCCCAAGCAGAAATTTCTTTAATTGACAAGCAAGCAACAGTGGGGTATTTATCTGGTGGCTTAAGTGCGTATTTTAATCATACCATCAATGAATTACACGAAGCACGTTACATAACGGAAGAGGAATTACGTCGTCAAAAGATTCAGTTGCTTTTAAATAGAGAAGTCGTGGCAATGGATGTTGAGAACCAATTGATTGCTTGGGCACAAAAGGAAGAGCAACAGTGGTATTCTTATGATAAATTGATTCTAGCGACAGGCGCAAGCCAGTTTTCCACGCAAATTCGTGGTAGTCAAACAGAAAAACTACTCAAATATAAATTTTTATCAGGTGCTTTAGCGGCTGTTCCATTACTGGAAAAAAGCCAGACAGTAGCTGTCATTGGTGCAGGACCCATTGGAATGGAAGCTATTGATTTTCTTGTGAAAATGAAGAAAACGGTCCATGTCTTTGAAAGCTTGGAAAATCTATTGCCTAAATATTTTGATAAAGAAATGGTCGCAGAAGTTCAAAAATCTTTGGAAAAACAAGCAGTAATTTTCCATTTTGAAGAAACGGTCCTAGGAATTGAAGAAACAGCAAATGGTATTGTTCTTGAAACAAGCGAGCAGGAAATTTCTTGTGACAGTGGGATTTTTGCTTTAAACTTACATCCTCAATTAGCCTATTTGGATAAAAAAATTCAACGAAATCTGGATCAGACAATCGCGGTGGATGCTTATTTACAAACTTCAGTGCCAAATGTTTTTGCCATCGGAGATTGCATTTCAGTTATGAATGAACCAGTCGCGGAAACTTTTTATGCTCCGTTAGTGAACAATGCGGTACGAACTGGCTTAGTAGTCGCCAACAATTTAGAAGAAAAAACACACCGATTCATTGGTTCTTTACGAACAATGGGAACAAAAGTGGGGGACTATTATCTTGCTAGTACAGGTCTAACTGAAACGGAAGGTTTATTTTTTCCGCAAACACTTGCTTCCGTAATTGTTAGACAGCCAGCGCCGCCTCTACAACATGGGACAGAAATTTTAGGCAAATTAATCTATGATAAAGTGACGCAACGGGTCCTTGGGGCACAGCTTTGTTCAAAAAACAATTGTTTAGAAAAAATAAATACGTTAGCATTAAGTATCCAAACAGGTCAGACACTGACAGACCTATTACAAAAAGATTATTTTTATCAACCTTCCTTAACCAATATTTATGATATTACAAATTTGATGGGTGCTTCGGCTTATTGGAGAGAGAACGATGAAAGTTGAGACGTTATTAGAAAAGAAAGCGATGCGACAATTATTAACGGTGCAACAAACCATCTTAGCAGGCGGCACCTGCTCAGTCTCTGATTTAACAGCATTCTTAGCGGTCACAAAAGCCTCCTTTGAAAAAGACTTAGAGGATTTACATTATTTTTTGAAACCTTTTGGACAGGATTGTCAGCTTACTTATGATGGCCAACAGCTATCAATCACCTTATCGGATTTTTTTTCGTTGAATCATTTAATTGAAGCATTTGTAAAAGAGTCTCTTAAATTTCAACTTTTAGATTATTTATATCGTAATAAAGAGTTTTCTATTGTTCAATTAACGACTAAATTTATGATTAGTGAGTCTTCTTTATTTCGAAAGATTAAGGAACTCAATCAATTGTTAGCCGCCTTTGATTTGCAAATAAAAAATGGACAACTACAGGGAGAAGAATTGCAGATTCGTTACTTTTACTTTCAGTTGTATTGGTATATTACTCCCTATGAAACACACCAGAAAAAAACGATGTCCCCGTTAAATAAACGGATAATTGAAGGGATTGAGACTGGCTTAGGTTTTACTTTTAATGAACATAATGCGTTAAAAGTTAGCCTTTGGTTGAGTATTACGAAAAAGCGCCTAGCGGTCACTTCAAAAAAATATCAACAATTGAGAAAGAAAATGATTGATTTTAAAGAAGATCCGTTATTTAAGCAAGTTCGACAATTGTTTTTCCGTTTTTCTAGTCGCTATTCATTAGAATTAGACGAAGGAGAAAGCATGATTCATTTTGTTTTTCTAATCACAATGTCGGTCTTACCAGAATCAGCTTTTGATGAATATTCCTTAATTCGGGGACGTCGTTCCGCTGTTTCTTTAGCTGATACGTTTATCTTGGAAAATGTGGTCTTGTATTATCGGCCCCATAAATTTGAACCTACTCTTGAGAAAACCATGGCTTACTATTTTTCACAAATTCATGGAAAACTGTATTTTTTTAAAGGAGAATTGGAAGTTTTTGATCGGGCCCATATCTGGGAAAAAGAACAGCAATTATCTAGTCGGGAATTAGCTTCTTTTTCAACAACGTTATTAGAAAAAGCTTTAGCTTGTTTTGATGAAACGTATCAACCAGGAGATAGTTTGCATGAACTTTCTCTGGTCAAATATTTAAGCGTGTTGGCATTAATTGAATTTAAAATGATTGGTGAAATAAAAATTGGAATTCATTTAGCAATGGATGCTCTTTATCAAGCGGCGTTAACACAAGTATTAATGCTTAGTCTTAAAAATATGAATGGCACACTGGTGGAGAGGTATCAGCCTGAACAAACATATGATTTAATTGTGACCAATTATCAGCAAACGAGCTATCAAGGAACACCGGAAGTCTATGTTTTGTCAGAATTAAGTTCGACCTATGATGTGCAACAATTAAAAAAGAAAATACGCACCTTGCGGGAGAAATAAACAAAAGGTTGGTGTGACGGAAATTGTCTGATCCTCGCACCAGCCTTTTTACAACTAAAAGTCGAAAATTAGGCTTTTTTAAACAAAAATGTTTCTTTTTATTGAAAAATTAGAGATAATAAAAGTATTATTGAAAGCGTTGTCTTTGTTGGTTTTAGTAGAAATCCTTTCAATTTTTTTAAAATAAAAAAAGTTTTTGACATGTTTAGTTATTCTTTTATTTGTAAGATAGGGACATAAAGAAAACGATTTCAAAAACGTTTAGGAGGAATTATCATGGCAGAAGAAAAATACATTATGGCGATTGATCAAGGAACGACTAGTTCTCGTGCAATTATTTTTGATAAAAAAGGAAACAAAATTGGTAGTTCACAAAAGGAATTTACTCAATATTTTCCTAATGCAGGCTGGGTGGAACATAATGCCAATGAAATTTGGAATTCTGTTCAATCCGTTATTGCAGGTTCTTTAATTGAGTCAGGAGTGAAACCTACAGATATTGCCGGAATTGGGATTACAAACCAACGGGAAACAACCGTTGTTTGGGACAAAGCAACTGGGTTACCCATTTATAACGCAATTGTTTGGCAATCACGCCAAACGACACCTATTGCTGATCAACTAAAAGAAGATGGCTACAGCGAAATGATTCATGAAAAAACTGGGTTAATCATTGATGCTTATTTCTCAGCAACGAAGGTTCGTTGGATCTTAGATCACGTAGAAGGTGCGCAAGAACGTGCAGAAAATGGAGAATTGATGTTTGGAACAATTGACACTTGGCTCGTTTGGAAATTAACGGGAGATACTCATGTCACTGATTATTCAAATGCAAGCCGGACGATGTTGTTTAATATCCATGATTTAGATTGGGATCAAGAAATTTTGGATCTTTTAAATATCCCACGAGTGATGTTACCGAAAGTCGTTTCGAACTCTGAAGTGTATGGATTAACAAAAAATTACCATTTTTACGGAAGTGAAGTTCCTATCGCTGGGATGGCTGGTGACCAACAAGCCGCCTTATTTGGTCAAATGGCCTTTGAACCTGGGATGGTTAAAAATACCTATGGAACAGGCTCATTTATTGTCATGAACACTGGCGAAGAACCTCAACTTTCTAAAAATAATCTGCTTACCACTATTGGCTATGGCATTAACGGCAAAGTATATTATGCCTTGGAAGGAAGTATCTTCGTGGCTGGTTCAGCGATTCAATGGTTACGAGATGGCTTAAAAATGTTGCAAACGGCTGCTGAATCTGAAGCAGTAGCCAAAGCGTCAACAGGGCACAATGAAGTTTATGTGGTTCCGGCATTCACTGGTTTGGGCGCACCATATTGGGATTCACAAGCGCGTGGGGCTGTCTTTGGATTAACACGCGGTACCACGAGAGAAGATTTTGTCAAAGCGACACTTCAAGCAGTTGCGTATCAAGTTCGTGACATTATTGACACGATGAAAGAAGATACAGGCATAGACATTCCTGTCTTAAAAGTAGACGGTGGAGCAGCAAACAATGATTTCTTGATGCAATTCCAAGCAGATATTTTAAACACTGCTGTTCAAAGAGCCCATAACTTAGAAACAACGGCCTTAGGCGCAGCTTTCTTGGCGGGCTTAGCGGTTGGCTTCTGGAAAGACTTAGAAGAAATCAAAGCATTCCAAGAAGAAGGACAACAATTTGAACCAATTATGGCGGAAGAAGAACGAGAAGATTTATATGAAGGTTGGCAACAAGCAGTAGCAGCTACCCAACAATTCAAACGTAAAAATAAGTAAATGGAAAAGGGGAATTTTCTATGACTTTCTCAATAGAAACACGCCGACAATCAATCGACGCTTTAAAAACACAACACTTAGATGTCTTAATTATTGGTGGTGGCATTACTGGCGCAGGGGTTGCCCTGCAAGCCAGTGCCGCTAAAATGAAGACAGGGTTAATTGAAATGCAGGATTTCGCAGAGGGCACCTCTTCACGATCAACCAAATTAGTTCATGGTGGTATCCGCTATTTGAAAACGTTTGACGTGGAGGTGGTAGCAGATACAGTGAAAGAACGAGCCGTCGTTCAATCCATTGCGCCACACATCCCTAAAGCGGATCCCATGTTATTGCCAATTTATGATGAGCCAAATGCAACATTTAATCTATTTTCTGTCAAAATAGCAATGGATTTATATGATCAGTTAGCTGATGTAACAGGTACCAAGTACGCCAACTATTTGTTAACAAAAGAAGAGGTTTTGGCACGTGAGCCACAACTAAAAAGTGAAGGTTTACAAGGTGGCGGTGTTTATTTAGATTACCGAAATAATGATGCTCGTTTAGTTATTGAAAATATTAAACAAGCAGTAGCTGACGGGGCGCATGCTGTGAGTCGGGTTCAAGCGGTGGGCTTTTTATACAATGATGAAGGGAAAATTACTGGTATTCAAGCTAAGGACCTACTAACTGACGAACAGTTCGAGATTCACGCAGATGTTGTGATTAATACTACTGGTCCTTGGTCAGATAAATTAAGAGGCTTAGACAAAAATGATTCATTTACACCACAAATGCGTCCAACTAAAGGGGTTCATTTAGTTGTCGACAAAAGCCGTTTAAATGTTCCTCAACCAACGTATTTTGATACAGGTAAACAAGATGGCCGCATGGTCTTCGTTGTTCCAAGAGAAGAAAAAACATATTTTGGGACGACGGATACAGATTACCATGGAGACTTTCAACATCCAACAGTAGAACAAAGTGATGTGGATTACCTATTGGAAGTAGTCAATAATCGTTATCCAGAGGTACAATTGACAATTAATGATATTGAAGCCAGCTGGGCTGGCTTACGACCTTTAATTTCTGCTAACGGTGGCTCAGATTATAATGGGGGAAACAATGGCAAACTTTCAGATAAAAGTATTGATGAAGTCATTGATGTCGTTGACAGATACCAAAAAAATCAAACAGATAAACGAGAAATTGAAGAAGTCCTAAACCATCTGGAAGACAGTTTGGTGGAAAATAAAGTCAATCCTTCAGCTGTCTCTCGAGGCAGCTCATTGGAAAGATCAGCGGATGGCTTGCTCACTTTGGCTGGTGGGAAATTAACAGATTATCGTAAAATGGCAGAAGGTGCGATGAAAATGATTCAAACCATCTTAGCAGAAGAATACCAGAAAGAATTCACCTTAATTGATTCTAAAAACTATCCAGTTTCAGGCGGAAAATTGAACCCTGCAACGGTAGACGAAGAATTAGAAGCGTTGGCAAAACATGGCGTGTCTAAAGGGTTAAGTGAAAAGGATGCACTATACTTAGCTCATTTATATGGCTCCAACGTACCAACTGTTTTTGAAATGATTGATGATGCCAAAGTAATTCCTGGTTTAACCTTAACAGAAACTGTCTCTTTAAACTATGCGATGGAAGAAGAAATGGCTTTAACACCCGTCGACTTTTTATTGCGACGGACCAACCACTTATTATTTATGCGTGATCGTTTGGACCAAGTGAAAGCGGGAGTCATTGAAGAAATGGCGCGGCATTATCAGTGGACAGCGGAAGAAAGAGCACGACACATTGAAACATTAGAAAAAGTAATTGAAGAATCAGATTTAAAAAATTTGAAAGTAGGGTGAAGAAAAAATGGGAACTTCGATGATGACACAATTATTCGGTGAATTTTTCGGAACGATGATTTTAGTTTTACTAGGGGATGGCGTCTGTGCCGCAGTTAACTTGAAGAAAAGCAAAGCCTTTGCTTCTGGTTGGGTCGTTATTGCTTTAGGTTGGGGCGCTGCTGTTACATTAGCTGTTTACATGTCTGGGTATATGAGTCCAGCGCATTTAAATCCTGCTGTAACAGTTGCGATGGCAATTACTGGAAACTTTGAATGGGGCATGGTTTTACCTTATATCGTAGCTCAAGTCCTAGGCGGTTTTATTGGTGGTTTAGTTGTCTGGTTAGCTTATTTACCCCATTGGAACATTACAGAAGACAAAGGTGCTATTTTAGGAACCTTCGCCACTGGTCCAGCTGTCCGTAACTATCCAGCCAATGTTTTAACAGAAATTATCGGCACATTTGTCTTGGTTTTTGGTTTACTAGCCTTTTCTCAAAACGACTTAGCGGCTGGCATTAACCCAATGCTTGTTGGGATTTTGGTCTTAGGACTAGGTCTATCATTAGGCGGACCTACAGGTTATGCAATTAACCCTGCACGTGATTTAGGACCTCGTTTAGCGCACCAAATTATTCCTGTGAAAACAAAAGGTGATTCTGATTGGGCTTATTCTTGGGTGCCAATTGTGGGACCTATCTTAGGGGCTTCATTAGCTGCAGTAATTTATTTATTCACTATTTAATAAAATGAAATGTAAATAGTTGTTTTAGACAATAAAAAACGCTTGTGAGAAGTAATCAATTCTTGCAAGTGTTTTTTGCTACATATTAAACAAAAAAAGATTCCCTTAGACATTTAGACAATTTGTCTAAATGCGGAACAGAACAATTTTCCTATATGATACAATAAAAGTGCACAAGTAATTGGGGGAGTAACATTTCATACTTATTTGTCAATTTTAAGCTGGACAATGTGTTCAGTAATATATACTAATTTAAAAAGGAGTGCATGATTTGAATGGGATAATGGTTTTGTTAGTGGGAACTGGGTACATTGGTTGGGTTATTTATAGAAATGGTCGTACGTATTTCCGTTATAAAAAAAATCTAAAAAAATATCAAACGACGCACCATCTAACGGATAGTGACCTAGAGATGTACCAAAGAATTATGGACGAATTAAAAAAACAAATTATTTATTTAAACGAACTAACGAATAAGTCACGAAATTTAAAAAAAATTGAACAAGTAGAACTGGGTGTTGCTTCCGCTAAGGGCATCTTTAAACACTTAGTGAAGTATCCAGAAGCAATTACTCATTTTAGTGATTTTTTATATCATAAGGTACCAGAGATTTTACGAGCATCAGAACGGTTTTTAAGCATTAAAGAAGATAAATTGTCAACAGAAGAAATAACACTTGCAACCAATGGTATCTTAAGTACCATACGAGTGTTGTCGGAAAGTATCACAGATGATTACGAAAAATTAGTCTCCGAAGCATCTGAGGAAATTGCCTTATCAAAAAAATTAGTGGAGAGAAAAAATGGCTAAACAAAAGAATTTTTATGATACATATGATGCACTTTTTCAAAAGCCAAAATGGTCGTTTTTTCCTGTCACAAGAACAGAAACAGCAAAGCAACTTCCTAACCCCAATAAAAAAGTGGTAAAACCACAGACGAAAAAAAAGAAAAAACAAAAAAAGAACAAAAAAATTATTTGGATAGGCATTGCTGTAGCGATTGGCTTTATAGTATATATTGATCTTGCGGAGAAAGATGATTATTGGGATTACTCCGCTTCATCAGAAGATGTTTATCCTTTAAAAGAAGCTGGACTTACCACAACTGGACCTGTTGATTTAGAAAAACCACTAAAAGTCACAATAGAAGAAAATAAACTTTTATTTAATCAAGGCTACCAAATAGAAATTATCGGCGATGCCGATATTGAAACCAGTGGCGGAAAGAACTTTTTAATTTTACCTTCTACAGAGGAGTATCCAGATACAAAATATCTAGGCAATATCAGTTTTTATGAAAAAAGAGACTATTATACATCGGCAGGTATGTACCTTTCTGGCAATCTTGTCAACAGTCTTTCTGATTATTTGGATACAAGTAAAGAGTTTATCAAAGCATACCCAATTGATAAAATTGCTGATGTACAAACCGGCTATATTTTAAAACGGAATCAAGGATATACAGACATCTCAAAATATTATCTCTTTAAAGATGGGACAGGATTTGAATTAGAAGTCTCTGTTGACCAATTGGAAAAGGTCAAAGATCCCAAAGACTATTCTTCTTTTGTAAAAACATACGCAAAAGAAGTCGCTTTTATAGAAAAAAGTTTTAAATTTGAGTCTACTGATGAGGAATCTCGATAGAGAAAATAGTTTTCAGCTTCAAGTAGCGCCTAGTAACATCTTTGTTGAAAAAATGTAAGAGCCTGAGACAAAAAACACTTTGGATTTTTGTCTCAGGCTTAAAAACTGATCAGCGGTGGAACCGTAGCACTTTAAGGACTGAAGTACGTTACTAGATTGTCTTTGAAGGTAACATAGAAAAGAACAGCAATATACAAGCGACCTACAAACTATTTTCTGTCAGACTAAAACTGGCAGAAGTGGTTTGTAGGTTGCTTGTTTTCATTATGGCTGGTGAGACAGGTTGGCGCTTGATGTTTGTTTTAATATTGCAAATCAAAAATGGTGATACTTATTTTACTGAAAATTAGTTCCCAATCTTCTCGGGTTAATTCTTCTTCTAAAATGTAAATTCGGTCTATTTCTTTTGGTAAATCAAATAAGGGATAGTCAGTAATCACAATATCACAACCAGAAAAATCGGTTCGTTCAAAAATAATATCCTCACTAAATGCTTGCTTGATTTTCATCATAATAAAGCTAGCAATGTAAAAATCGCGAGAATAGGCAACACCAATTTTAATTTTTTTGCGGGGACTATAGTGCTTATAAATTCGTAACAACAATTCACATGTCCAAATTGGGTTCTCCTGATCCTTAAATCTTAACTGATAAGAGGAATGCGCTGAAAAATTTTGATAAAAAGCATAAATTTCTTTCTGTAAATCTTTTTGATAAGTACTATTTTTATTGACTAAAAAATCTAGAATTGCGGTATTTGGTTGCTGTGAAATAAATAATTGGTTATAGATAATATTTTTAAATAAAATAAGTAAGAAGTAATGACGATCAAATTCACGCATTTTTGGAATTTGAAAAACTTCGCAAAAATTGGTTAATAAAGAATCAACGTAGAAATATTCTGGGCAAGAAATTTCATTTAGAGCAGCCAGTAAATCTTTGGCTCGTTTTGCTGAATCAAAATTATCAATGGCAATGGGTGCAATGATATCTACAACCCGCTGTTGATCTTCTGAAAAATTTGATTGGGAACAAAAAATAGTTTGTTTTGAGTCTGAGAAAAGCCTTAAATAAGGATGTTCTTCAAATTCTTTTTGGAGATCATCTTCACAAGTATATGGAAAGCGATATTTTGCGATGTGTAAAAGTAAATTTAATTTTAGTAGAGAAGCGTGTTCCAAGCGTTCAAGAATTTCTGGTTTAATATGTTGCGTCAGTATATCTTCAAAATAAGTAGAGGTATAACGTGGTAAGGCTAAGGTATTTAAAAAGATGGTCCAGTAGACATCAAGAAAAGCATATAGAACTTGAAATTCAGAACCTGTAATCACTTTACTCGCCGAGGGGGAAAAATGGACGGAAATTCCATACAAACCAAATAGTTTATTAATGTTATTTAACCGTTTGTAAATGTAAGATGAGCTAAAATTAGTTTCTTGACTCACTTTCCAGACAGAATTGTTTTCTTTTTTGATAATTGCTTGAAAAAGAATGAAGTCAGTAGAATGGACACAGTAATAATTAAATAATAAAAAATAGTGGGAAAGAAAATCATTGGAAGTCGTATGTAATGAAATTTTTCCGTGATGGATCTGAATCTCTAAGGTATTTTCAGGAAGGGTTGCTAAGTCTTCTTGAATTTCACGAAGATAAATTGATAAATTTTTAGTAGAAAGATCGAATTTTCGGGCAACACTAGATAAATCAAGGTTCGTTTGTTTTGCTAAGTATAAAAAGACAGCCAATTTTTTTTGTGTTTTCTTTGAAAGTAAAAATGTTTTTATGGCATCTTGTGTTTTGATGAGACTCACTCCTTAGTTATAACTTCTCTTTTATTATAATAGTTCGCCTAATAAATTGTAATAAAAAAGAACAATTCTCATTGGTTTATGAGAAAATAACAAGATATTCAGCAGGAAAACACCTGTGTCAGTCGACACAGGTGTTACGATGAGCAAAAAGAGCGGGTTCTTTTTTTATCAAATAATTTTCCAAAGTGACGTGATCAACTAAAGAATCAATCACCCCTTCTTTAGAAACTGAAAATCCTGCAGCCTGAATTGCTATTTGAATGGCTGCTTCAGTCGGATAACCTTTCGAAAGATAGGAGGCAAGCGCGCTGATAAAGCTGTCACTGGCACCAGTACTATCCACAGCTATATTTTCTGTTGCAGGGAAATAGTGGCACACTTGGGGTGTTTTTAATAACACGCCTTTTTTTCCTAAAGTAACAATGACATTTTTTACGCCCATTTCTAAGAAGTACGCCGCTTTCTCTTCTAATGTACCAGTATCTGGTTGAAGTTCCAATAATTCATCTTCATTGGGAATGAAAAAATCAACCTTTTCTAGTATATTCACTGGAATATGATGAATAGCAGCTGGTTTTAAAATAATCGGTACCCCTGAATGTTGGGCAATTTCACAAGCTTTCTCTACAGCAGACAAAGGAATTTCTGTTTGAATGAGACAAAAACTGGCATCCATAAATAGGTGTTTTTGCTGTGCGATTTTTTTAGGTGTAAGCGCTGTGTTTGCACCAGGTAAGATTGAAATCATGGAGTCGCCGCTTGTCTCAACATAAATATAAGCTTGACCAGTCTCAGTATCTTGAATACGTGTGATACCATCTGTCGTAACGTGGTATTTTTCTAATTCTTTATATAAGTAATTCGCATCTGTGTCTGAGCCTAAACAACCAATTAAGGTGGCCTGATGGCCCAGTTTGGTTAAGCCAACAGCTTGATTTAATCCTTTTCCGCCGGGGAATTTAGCATAGCTAGACAAAAAATTTGTTTTGCCGTTATGTGGTAAATTTGTTGAATACAGATAATTATCAACGTTTAAACTACCCACTACAATCATTTTGCTATGTGGATTAACACTAGACATGCCTAATGTATTTTTGTGATCTAGCACCAATTTTTCAGCCTCATTAATCAAGGCTGTTTTTTCTTTGCGTTTGTTAAGCAATAATAAGGCTAACTTGCTACCAAACGTCTCTGTATCTAATAAGACGGAAGAAATATGATCAGGTAAAAATGAACGATCAATTTTTCGCTTAATTGCGAGTAAAGAGTAATTATCGGGGGTTCGCAAACCGCTCTGCTTTAAAAGCTGTTCCAAAAAAACAGCCTGGGTATAGTCATCGGTAAGGATACCCGTAATCCCATCTGTGATAAGCTGATTACTGAAATCAGCAGGGATAGTAGTTAAAATATTTTCTTTACTAAAGGGTAAATTGACATCAAATAAGGCTTTTTTATAGCCTGCAATAATTGCTTCTTTATATTTTGGGTTAGTGACGAAATAACTAATTTTTTTATGGTTATTCTGTAATAATTCTCGGGTTAAAACATAACTAGCTTCTTCATAAAGCCTCGCTAGAGAAGGCAATTCGTTAGTTGAGTGATTGACGAAATAGTAAGGAATCGTTAATTCTTCTATAAATTTCGCGTATTGTTTACTGTTTTCATTGATTGGGTCCCAAATAATGCCACTGGCTTGTTTTAAAGTTGGCGAGGTAATATTTTTCAGTTCTTGTTCTAAACTACCGTGACTATTTAAAATCAAGCAGCTATAGCCATTTTCTTGAGCTTTATCAATAAAGCTCGTAACCCAAGCCTCAAAAGTTTCATGGCTATTTAATAATAACACGAAGGTTTTTGTAGTACTATTTGTGACGAGATTTGCTGAGTAAGGTGTGTAGTTGTAATCTCGAACGATTTTTAAGACACGCTCACGGGTTTCTTTACTAATAGTTTGATCTTTATTATTTATAATTTTGGATACAGTTGAAGCGGAAACGCCAGCTAATTTTGCAATATCTTTAATATTCATCATTTTCGTCCTTTCACTGAACTCTTTTTTATAGTAAGCATTCTAAAAGCAGAAAGTCAAGAAAAAGCCTAATTATTTATTATTTAGAAATTCTGCTTGACTTTTAATGAAAGCGCTGTTAATCTCAAACTAAGAAAACGTTTCCGGAAATGTTTTTCCTAAATGTGAATGGAGGAAGAAAAATGGATACAAAGAAAAGACCGATCATTATTGATACGGACCCAGGAATTGATGATGCTGTAGCTTTAGCGATTGCACTGAATCATCCTAACCTAGAAGTTCGCTTAATAACGACGGTTGCAGGGAATGTAGATGTAGAAAAAACAACAAATAATGCTTTGAAACTTGTCGATTTTTTTGGGAAAAAGGTTCCTGTAGCCAAGGGGTGTAATTGTCCGTTACTTATTCAATTGGAAGATTCTGCTGAGATTCATGGGGAGACTGGCATGGATGGCTTTGAGTTTCCGCAACCTATCTCTACGTGTTTAGATATTCATGCAGTGGAAGCTATGCGAAAAGAAATTCTGTCTAGTGATGTTCCTTTGACCATTGTTCCAATTGCTGCATTAACGAATATTGCTTTGTTACTGACCCTCTATCCAGAAGTCAAAGAAAATATTGCAGAAATCGTCATGATGGGTGGCTCATTAGCAAGGGGAAATACAAATACAAGTGCCGAATTTAATACGTATGTCGATCCACACGCTGCACAAATTGTTTTCCAATCAGGTGTCCCGCTAACAATGGTAGGATTAGATGTTACAAGTCAAGCTGTGTTAACGAATCATGAAGTAACAGCCATCAGAGCGCTTGGTAGAGTTGGGGAAATGTTTTATGCTCTTTTCCGTCATTATAGAGGCGGCAGTTTAACTACAGGTTTGAAAATGCATGATGTCTGTGCGATTGCCTATTTAACTTCACCAGAATTATTTGAGACAACTGAAACGTTCATTGAAGTTGCTTTGGAAGGTCCAGCTGCGGGAGCTACTGTTGCGGATTTAAAAATGAAGTATCATAAAAACACGAATGCCGTTGCCTGTATAGATGTAAATGTTGAGGCTTTTCAAAAATGGGTTGTCGAAAAAATGAAAGCGGTTAATTAACTGAAGGAGGATAAGTATGATTGAAAGTTTATTGGTGTTGGTCGTTTTAGTTGTTGTAGCCTATTTGATTGTAAAAAATTATCATCCCGCACTCAGCTTAATTATTGGTGCGCTTGTTCTACTTGCATGTGCATGGATGTTAGGACATCCCATTTATCCTGCAGGGGAAGGAACCGGTTTTGGATTATTTGATATTTTCTTGAAGTTTAAAGATACAATTATTGCACAAGTGAGTTCAGCAGGAATTGTAATTATGATTCTTTTTGGTTATTCAGGATATATGAATGCAATCGGGGCCAATCAGATGGCTGTCAACTTTTTGGTGAAACCATTAATGAAGATTAAACGTAAATCGTTATTTGTCCCTGTGGTCTTTTTAATTGGAAATTTAATGTCACTAGTAGTTCCTAGTGCATCAAGCTTAGCGATTATTTTAATGTCTATATTATATCCGATGCTAGCCAGCATGGGGATTTCATCATTAACTGCTGCAGGTGTGATTGCAATGACGGCAACTATCATGCCAACACCTTTAGGCGCGGATAACGTAATCGCCGCAAATACCCTTGGTTATGATGTGTTAAATTATGTTGTATGGAATGCCAAAATTTCGCTGCCATCGTTATTAATCATTGCGGTTGCACAGTACTTCTGGCAAAAATACTGCGATAAAAAAGAAGGTGAGGCTGCCTATGTTTCATTAAATGAAGAAGGCTTAAGCAAACAAAAAGAATTTGATGTTCCTAAATTTTATGCAATATTGCCAATATTACCGCTATTATTAATTGTTGGAGTGGGAATCGCAGGAATGTTTATTAAAGGAATAACGATGGATATTTTTGTTCTTACATTTATTTCTTTCTTCATCGCTGTATTAGTTGAGACTCTTCGCTTAAAATCTTTTAAAAAGGTTCAAGATACAGCTGTCGAGATGTTTAAAGGAATGGGGCAAGGGTTTAGTCAAGTTGTGATGCTTGTCGTAGGCGGTTCATTATTCACGTCTGCGATTCAAACATTAGGAATTATTGATAGTATTATGGCATCTGTCGAAGCATCAAGTTCAGCAGGAATTGTCACGACCTTAATTTTCAGCGGTGCAACGACCCTTTTTGGAATTTTAAGCGGTGGTGGACTGGCAATGTTTTATGCGGTTATCGAACTAATCCCTGGGATTGCCGAAAAAGCAGGGATTGATGGTATTTTAATTTCCTTGCCAATGCAGATGATCGCGAATTTAACTAGAACGATTTCTCCTGTAGCAGCAGTTGTCATGATTGTCGCATCAACAGTAGGAGTTAGTCCCATCAGAATTTTAAAACGGACGAGTGTACCGACCATCATTGGCATTATTAGTGTGATTGTCTTGTCGATTCTATTGTTACCTTATTAAGAGAATAAACAATGAAAATTAGAGTGGCTGATGAGAAAGAGTTACCGATGATTCTTCAATTTTTAACAGAAGTAAAGGCATTCATGGATGTTGTGGGCATTACACAGTGGACAAAGGACTACCCTTCTCAAGAAGATATCCAAGAAGACATTACAAAAAAACGGTTGTATTTGCTAATGCACGAAGAAATGATTTTTTCAATGGCAACGTTCTGTATGGAGCAGGAACAAGACTTTGTTTGGTTAAAGCGCTTTGCAACTTCGCCTAATTATATTGCCAAGGGTTATGGCAGTTTGTTGTTCCATGAATTGGAGAAACGAGCAGTCTGGGAAGGAAGACGTAAAATGTATGCTCAGACTAATCATACAAACCATAGAATGATTCGATTTTTCGAAAGTAAAGGGTTCACAAAAATTCATGAATCTTTACAAATGAATCGCTTAGACTTTGGCTCTTTTTAT
This sequence comes from Enterococcus sp. AZ011, assembly GCF_050548355.1. NCBI lineage: Bacteria > Bacillati > Bacillota > Bacilli > Lactobacillales > Enterococcaceae > Enterococcus > Enterococcus sp. AZ011. Next base: position 1,651,258 of record NZ_CP172959.1, on the reverse strand, counting down.
TTATACGTTAAAGAATTGGAGAACCAATCCATCGTTTAAAATAAGAAAACAGGAGTCAGATGCAAAAATTATTTAGCATCTGACTCCTGTTATTTTCCAAGGAAATAGTCAACTTAATTATACAAATAAAACACAAACACATTCGGGAACAGCAACATCTTTTTGAATCATTTCTAATAAGCCTGTTTCTTGGTTCCGACGATAAAGTGTTAAGTTATCAGAGTCTTGATTAGCGACAACGATGAAATCTTCAGAAGGATCTAAATCGAAATCTCTTGGAATATCGCCTTCTGTTGAAATTAATTGAATTCGTTCAATCGCTTCGCCGTTTTCTGAAACAGCATAGACAGCAATCGAGTTATGGCCACGGTTTGAAGCATAAAGGAAACGGCCATCAGAAGAAATACGAATTGCAGCACCACCATTAAACGCATCATAATCAGCAGGTAAAGTAGAAACTTTTTGTAATTCAGTGAAAGAACCATCTGTTTCATCATATGAAAGAACTGAAACAGTGCTATCTAATTCACCAAATAAATAAGCCAATGATTTTGTTGGGTGGAACACTAAATGACGTGGACCAGTCCCTGGCTCAGTCACGAATTGAGCGATTTCAGAAAGCTTTCCATCTAAGCTAACATTATACGTATACACACGATCGGTTCCTAGATCACAGACGACTAAGCGTTGATCAGGCGTCAAATCTGTGTAATGAACATGGGCATTGTTTTGGTTTTCATGAGGACCAGTTGGCTCTGTATGAATCACTTTGTCAGCATCTTCCAAAGAACCATCTTCTAAGATACGATACACGTGAACGATACCTTGGTGATAATTTGCTGCATAGACAAGTTGTCGGTTTTCGTCAACAGCTACATAACATGGCGGCGCACCTTCCTCAGTTACTTTATTCAATAAGTTAAAATGGTCCATTTCTGGTTGATAAGCGGCAGTGCCACCTTCACCGTCAACACTAGTGACGCTAAAAAGTTCGCCCTTTTGACTCAGAGCAAGATAGGTAGGACTCGTTTCTTCTAACAAAAGTGTCGCTTCTGTTAAACGACCTTGTGTCGTATCTAATGCAATTTTATAAATGCCTTGGCTGGCTCTTCGAGTATAGGTACCTAGTAAAATTTGTTCTAACATCACAATTCCTCCAATTTGTTTCAACACAATCACTTTTTATGAAAGTGCTTTTATATAATGTAGTATACCATAAGAAGTCTAAGAACAATAAAACTTTCTATCTGAGATGTTCGCATTTTAAAGTGGTTTGTGCTATTATGATGAGAGACTGTGATGACAGTCATTTTTTGATTTTTAGAGGGGTGACGAACATGTACGACAATACGGATAATAACGGGACCGTTCGTTGTTCATTTTGTGGGAAAACACAAGAAGAAGTAAAAAAAATTGTTGCTGGTCCGGGTGTCTATATTTGTAATGAATGTATTGATCTATGTAAAGAGATTATTGATGAAGAATTTTATGATGAAGCAGTCCGAGAATTAACGGATGTGCCAAAACCCCAAGAAATTTTAAATGTTTTAAATGAATATGTTATTGGACAAGAACGTGCAAAACGCACACTTTCTGTTGCTGTTTACAATCACTATAAACGTGTGAATCAATCAGAAACAGCTGCAACTCAAGATGACGTTGAATTGCAAAAAAGTAACATTTGTTTAATTGGACCAACAGGTTCAGGTAAAACTTTCTTGGCTCAAACGTTAGCAAAAACATTAAATGTACCTTTTGCAATCGCTGATGCGACCAGTTTAACAGAAGCAGGTTATGTAGGGGAAGATGTTGAAAACATCCTTTTAAAATTACTACAATCTGCTGACTATAATGTTGAACGTGCGGAAAAGGGCATTATCTATATTGATGAGATTGATAAAATTGCCCGTAAGAGTGAAAATGTTTCGATTACTCGAGATGTTTCAGGTGAGGGTGTTCAACAAGCCTTACTAAAAATTCTTGAAGGAACAGTTGCAAGTGTACCACCACAAGGGGGCCGCAAACATCCACATCAAGAATTTATCCAAATTGACACAACGAATGTTCTCTTCATCGTTGGTGGAGCATTTGATGGAATTGAAACCATTGTTAAAAACCGCTTAGGCGAAAAAACTATTGGTTTTGGTAAAACTAATTCTGCTTTAAATGAAGAAGAAAGCATCATGCAACATATTATTCCAGAAGATTTATTGAAATTTGGTTTAATTCCAGAATTTATTGGACGCTTACCTGTAATGGCTGCGCTTGATAAATTAACGAATGATGATTTGGTTCGAATTTTAACAGAACCGAAGAATGCCTTGGTGAAACAATATCAAAAATTATTGTCTCTTGATGACACTAAATTAGAATTTGAACCAGAAGCATTAAAAGCCATCGCAGCCAAAGCCATTGAACGTAATACAGGCGCACGCGGACTTCGTTCAATCATTGAAGAAATTATGATGGACGTAATGTTTGATGTTCCTTCAGATGAAAGCATTGAAAAAGTTATCATTACTAAAATGGCCGCTGAAGGTACCGGTAAACCAACAATTATTTATAACAAAAAAGATAAAGAAGCTGTATAAGATTGAAGCTGAAAACAGCTCTTTCGGCGGATCTCCGAAAGAGCTGTTTTTGTTAAGCTTTTGAATGAAAGACTGAATAGAAGAACGGAGGAAAACAATGAACGTACATAATGCAGAAATCGTGATTAGTGCGGTATCCCCTAAACAATATCCTGAATCTCAATTACCGGAGATTGCTTTAGCTGGACGTTCGAACGTTGGGAAATCATCTTTTATTAATACCTTGATTAATCGTAAAAATTTAGCAAGAACTTCAGGCAAACCTGGTAAAACGCAAACGCTAAATTTTTATTTAATTGAGGATGCCTTACACTTTGTGGATGTTCCTGGCTATGGTTATGCCAAAGTTTCTAAAACAGAACGTGCGAAGTGGGGAAAAATGATTGAAACGTATATCACGCAACGTGAGCAATTACGTGCAGTCGTTTCTTTAATTGATTTACGTCATCCGCCGACCCAAGATGATATCCAAATGTATGAATTTTTGAAATACTATGATTTGCCAGTTATTATTGTAGCAACTAAGGCAGACAAAATTCCGCGGGGCAAATGGAACAAACACGAGAGTGTCATCAAAAAAGCCTTGAATTTTGATAAACAAGATGACTTTATTATTTTCTCTTCTGAAACAAAAGAAGGAAAAGAAGCAGCTTGGACAGCAATTGAAAAATTTCTATAGAAAAAAACAAGCAAAATTACTCTTTTGCTTGTTTTTTTGCTTCTTCTTTTTTTACTTCTTGTCGTTGTTTTGCCAGTTCTTCAAGAGGTACTTCTTTCTTTAATGGATCAACGGCGAAAGAATCGAAGAGTTTATCTAAGTCATTGGAACGTTCAAATTTTAATCCCATTTACTAAGCCTCCATTCCTTTTTTTATAGTGTAGCACGTTTTTTTTCATTTGGATAGCAACAGAAATGTAAGAATTCGTCATAGGTGCACCTGGTGTAATTTCTCGTAACTAAGACTTGCCAAACATGAAAAAACAAGCTATTCTTTAGTAAGAATTAGTTAGAAAGAAGGCACTTTATGAAAAATCCGTTAATCGGCGGTGTTCGTTTTTATCAACGATTTATTTCTCCAGGATTGCCTGCACGTTGTCGCTATTACCCAACGTGTTCACAATATATGATTGATGCAATTCATACACATGGAAGTGTCAAAGGAACAACGATGGGGGTAGCACGGATTTTACGATGTCATCCTTTTGTTAAAGGCGGCATTGACTATGTTCCGTTGAAATTTCGCTTGACGAAAAATCCTGATGAGACCTATCATGGACCGTATACGTATCGAAGAAATAAGAAAACAGAAGTAGAAAAGGATGGATAAATATGGCAATTTTAGCATTTGATCTTGGCGGTTCTTCCGTGAAATACGGCGTTTGGACAGGCAAAGAATTAACAAATCAAGGGAGCTTTCCAACACCTGGCTCTTGGGAAGAAATGAAAGCGCATTTATATTCGGTTTATGCAGACAAAAGAAATGAGTCGATTAGTGGTGTTGCTTTTAGTTCACCTGGAGTAGTTGACGAAAAAAGTCAACAGATTTTAGGGATTTCCGCCATTCCATATATTCATCATTTTAACATTTATGAAGAATTAGAAGCGTTGTTTGGCTTACCAGTGACTATCGAAAATGATGCGAATTGTGCTGGTTTAGCTGAGATATATGAAGGCGCGGCGAAAGGGAAAAAAGAAGTGCTTTTTGTCGTTATTGGGACAGGAATTGGCGGAGCGATTTTTCGCAATGGTGAATTGTACAAAGGCGCTCATTTATATGGAGGCGAGTTTGGACTGAACTTTTTAAGTAATGGCCAAACATTCAGTGAAATTGGCACAGCTGTCAAAATGGCTCAGCGCTATTGTGAACGAATTGGAGTCGAAAAACAGGCGGTGACAGGAGAAGAAGTTTTTGAACTGGCACAACGAGGGGATGAGATTGCTCGCGAAGAAGTCAATAATTTTTATGATTATTTAACACAAGGATTATTCGGCTTACAGTTTTCTTATGATCCTGAAATGATTGTACTCGGAGGCGGTGTTTCTGCTAAAGAAGGCTTATTAGCAGAGATTAATCGCCGGATGCTAACGCATTTACAAACCTTTGAATTAAAAGATTTTGTTCCAGAAATCGTGACCTGCCATTATCAAAATGATGCCAACTTGATTGGCGCAGCCGCCAACTTTCAAGCAAAAACGAATTGGGAACTATAAAGAAACAGCCGATTGTTATTCTCTTCAATCGGCTGTTTCTTTATTTATTTGCCTTGTCATCAGTGTTTTCTTCTGCAGCAATCCGCGCTTGAACTTGTTGACGTAAAGCTTCTAGTTCTTTTTCTTTCTTTTCTAATTCAGCTAAATCTTCAGAAATTTCATGGGCTTCTTCTGCTGGCTTAGGTTGTAAAAAGACGTTTAAACCAATCGCTATAAAGGTCCCAATGAATGTATCCAACACACGTTCCATTGCATATTGAAAGGAATCGCTTTGCGGAATACTTAAAGAAATCATTAAAAGTGTCGCAGTTGCAGAAATGATCCCAGCATTGTTATTAATCCCATCAGAAACAACGATGACGATAATGACTAAAAGTGGTAGTAGCAGTAATTCTACTAAGTGTTGATTAGGAAAATAATCTTGTGCTAATACATAAAGCAAAGCTAAAAAGCCACCCAATGTGTTTCCAATAATGCGCGATTTTCCAAAAGACAAACTGGTATTTAAATCTTGTCTTAGCGAAAAAACAGCTGCTAAACAGGCAATCATAGGTGAGCCACGATGGAAAAATTGAAATAAAAGAATACACAGCATGACAGCAATTGCTGTTTTTAACGTTCGCATGCCTAAACGAAATCGACCCACTATCATAAATATTCGCTCCTAAATAACTTTTCTCTTTAATGATAACCGAAATAGAGGTAAAATTACTAGAGAAAAGTGAAGAATTATTATTTTTTAAGGGGAGTATGCATGAAAATTGGTTTACGAACAGTCAAGACAGCCATTAGCGCTGCATTAGCAATGATTATTGCGGAAAAACTGGGATTACTTTATGCCCCTTCGGCAGGGATTATTTCAGTTTTAAGTGTTACTAGCACGAAAAAAACATCTGTCATGACAGGAATTTATCGTTTGTTATCCTTAGCTTTAGCAACTATTTTAGCGTATATTTGTTTTACTTTTTTAGGTTTTACAGCGATTGCTTTTGGTATTTTTTTATTATTATTTATTCCAGCAGCCGTGTATTTTCAATTATCTGATGGGATTGTTGTGAGTTCCGTTTTGGTAACTCATTATTTAGTCGAAAAAAATCTTTCTTGGGCGATTATTGGAAATGAGTTTTTATTAATGAGTATTGGTGTGGGACTAGCGTTATTAGCTAATTCTTATATGCCTGATACAGAAAAACGTTTAAGAGAAGACCAAGAAGTCATTGAAACAATGTTTCGTAAAATTTTAAGGGAAATGGCGCTACATTTAAACAACGCTGCAGGAGAGCGAAATTTGGTCATGCATTGTGCAGATTTAAAAACCTTTATTCGTACAGGTGAGACGTGGGCCAAAAATCATGCCGAGAATCAATTGCTGTCTACCAATACGTACTATTTAGAGTACTTTGCGATGAGAAAAATGCAAAGTAATATTCTAAAAAACATGTTGGAATTATTAGAAGATATTACTGTTGATGCGCAACAAGTTCGCTATATTCAACAATTATTGGAATATACGGCAGAAACATTTGCAGAGAATAATGATGGACAAGAAATTATGAATCGAATTAAGACCGTTTATGAAACCTATCGCACAAAACCATTGCCGCAAACAAGAAGTGAATTTGAAAATCGGGCGCGACTCTTTCAGTTTTTACAATTGTTTCAGTCATTCATTCAAGTCAAAGCGGACTTTGCCAAATTACAACTAGATAAATAAACAAAAAAGAAACCTTTTTAAACGGAGGTTTCTTTTTTTGTTCTCTTAAAAATTCAGGCAAGTTCTTTAGTATTCATTGAGAATGTGTTAAACTAATGAGAAAGAAAAATAAAAGGAATGACCGCAATGGATAATGCTCAAGTGAAGAGAAAACATTTCCGTTTTCCAGCGTATGATGATGAACAGGGCGTAAAATTACCAACAGATAATGAACGTAACTTATTTCAAGATGATCTGATTGGTAAAGCAATGTCTGGTAGCAGAAGAACTGCAACATCTGCCGAAGATACTAGACAAAGCACACCATCCGTCCAACAACCAACAACGAATCAATCAACTACAAATAAACAAACACAACAATTAACGGCAGCACAACAAGAGCAATTAGCACGTCATCGTTCTAATTTGCCAGACTACACAAAACATGCTAGTAAAGCAACGAAAAATAAACAAGCAACGAAAAAAAATAATAGCCTTTTTGGGACGCCAAAAGGAAATGGCTGGACACAAACGTATAAAAAAAAAGAAGTCGTAGCGAAACCAAGTAGACCTGCCGCATCACCATTAGTGCAGAAAACGACACCTTCTTATTTTGTTCCTAAATATATCCCGGCTTCTGTGATTCCTGAGGAACAGGAACCTAGTTTTACTGAAGAAGAGTTGCTAAAAGCAATGAAAAAAGATCGGCGTTCATATGTGATTCTTGATGATGAACCAACGGCTTTTCAAGTGAAAGATACGGAAGAAGATCCAACGGTGCGGAAGTTTAATATTCCAACCTCAGAACCTGAGATTCCTTTAACTAGACGACAATATCAACAAATCAAACCAGACTTAGAACGTTTTGGCGAAGATGCGTTGGATTTACGTTCGCGTTCCCGTTTGAATGCCGCAAAGAAAAATGCTAAAAGTCAAACGGCTTATGGGAAAAAATTAGCTAAAGCGAATGCTCAAGTGGAGCCGGAAGCACCTGTGACAGAAGAAAAGAAAAAGGGTATCTTGGATAAACCATTAAGTGGGATGCTAGAAGATTCAAGTTCTGTATTAGAAAACAGTAAATATTTTAGTTAAGAGATGAAACTTGCATGTGGAATTGAAACATGTAAGTTTTTTATTCTGTTTTAATAGTTGATTATTTTTTTGTTTTATACGATAATGAATCTCGTATGATTGAAATTTTTTTTAAAAAAGGTATGTTTTATATAGTGACAGAGAAGAGGATTATAATGGGAAATCAAGAGAACAAATTATACCATTTTGTCGGAATCAAAGGTTCTGGCATGAGCTCATTAGCGTTGGTCTTACACCAAAAAGGCTACAACGTTCAAGGATCAGACGTAGAAGAGTATTTCTTTACACAACGGGATCTTGAAAAATCAGGTGTCCCTATTTTACCATTTAATGCAGATAATATTGATAAAGACATGATTGTTATTGCTGGAAATGCTTTTCCAGATACCCATGAGGAAATCGCCCGCGCCATCGAATTAGGCGCAGAAGTAATTCGTTACCACGATTTCATTGCTCGTTTTATCGAACCGTATACAAGCATTGCTGTAACAGGGTCACACGGGAAAACAAGTACGACTGGTTTGCTAGCACATGTATTAAGTGGTATCAATCCAACTAGTTATTTAATAGGGGATGGCACTGGCCACGGCGAACCAGATGCTGATTTCTTTGCATTTGAAGCGTGTGAATATCGCCGTCATTTCTTGGCTTATTCACCAGATTATGCGATTATGACGAATATCGATTTTGATCATCCAGATTACTACAAGAGCATTGAGGACGTTTTTTCAGCGTTCCAAACAATGGCTCATCAAGTCAAAAAAGGAATTTTTGCTTATGGTGATGATAAGTATCTTCGTCAGTTAGAATCAGAAGTGCCAGTTTATTATTATGGCGTCAGCGAAGAGGATGATATCCAAGCCCGAAATATTCAACGAACAACGGAAGGCTCATCTTTTGATGTTTATCACAAGGATGATTTTGTAGGTCATTTTGTCTTACCAGCATTTGGCCATCACAATATCATGAATGCGCTAGGTGTGATTGCTGTGGCTTATTTTGAAAAACTTGATATGCAAAAAGTTGCAGAAGAAATGCTAAGTTTTAAAGGTGTAAAACGTCGTTTTAGCGAGAAAAAAGTCAGTGACATGATTATTGTTGATGATTATGCGCACCATCCAGCTGAAATTAAAGCAACGATTGATGGCGCTCGTCAAAAATATCCTGACAAAGAAATTATTGCTGTCTTCCAGCCACATACATTTACACGAACAATTGCCTTAATGGATGAATTTGCTGAAGCACTGGATTTAGCAGATGAAGTATTCTTATGTAATATTTTTGGCTCTGCGCGTGAAACACAAGGCGAGGTACGCATTGAAGATTTAGGTGAAAAAATTCAAAAAGGTGGACAAGTAATTACCGAAGATAATGTGTCGCCTTTACTAGATTTTGAAAATGCAGTGGTTGTCTTTATGGGCGCTGGCGACGTTCAGAAATTTGAACAAGCCTACGAAACATTACTAAGTAACACAACTAGAAACGTTTTATAAGAGAACATAAATAAAATCGGGACAGGGGTATCTGGCTTCAAAAAATAAGAAGCTGCTCCTGTTCCGTTGTTTGTTTTTAGGATGCTAGCATGGCAGATAAGTTGGTTTTGTTTAAACATCCTTTAAAGACTACTTTTTAACTTGCCTTTTAAGTACATTTTGGTACAATTATCTTATCAATAACGGAGGTGTACTAATTTGAATATCGGAAAACCGAGAAAATTAGGCAAAACCATCGAAGATATCGAAGAGGGAGATTCGTTGTCCTTGACAGAGTCAATTGAAGACAAGGACTTATTACTTTACTTGGGCTTGACAAATGATGCGAATCCTTTATATATCCAACATGATTATGCCCAAAAAACAGAATATGAAAAACCAATCGTACCATCAATTATGCTGATGGGAATTATCACTAGTGCGATTTCAAAACATTTACCAGGACCAGGTTCACATGTTGTGAATTTCTCTGTGAACTTTGTGGAACCCGTTTTTCATTACGAAACATTGACTTTCCAATTAGAAGTAATCAAAGTCGACAAAATGAAAGATGTGATTACCATTTCAGTTGAGGCTGTTAATGAGCAAGAAAATCGCGTGTTAGATGCAGTGGTGATGGTTCAACCACCCCAAGTGACGATTGATGAACTAACAGAGAAAGAAGGGACTTTAACTTATGAATAATCAAGAGTATATCCAAACTGGCACAGGTTTGAATAAATTTTATGCCAAAATTTACGGATTTTTAGCGTTAGGAATTGGTATTAGCGCAATCATGGCTTATGCAATGACGACTGTCTTTTTACCTGTTCTAGCTACTTTATTCAAATCAAGCTTAGCTTTTTGGATGATTTGGCTTGTTGAAATTGGCTTAGTTTTATATCTAGGCGCAAAAGCACAGAAGAATCCAACCATTGCGATTGCAGGATTTGTTGCGTATGCATTATTAAATGGTGTCACTTTATCCGTGACGTTATTAATGTATACTGGTGGAACAGTGGCCGGCGCATTTTTAAGTGCAGCAGCTACCTTTGGCGCGATGTCATTAGTAGGTGTCTTTACGAAGAAAGACCTATCAGCAGTTGGTCATGCCGCTTATAGTGCCTTAATCGGAATCATCATTGCGATGTTGCTAAATATGTTCCTTTTACACAGTAGTGCTGTAGAATTCTTTATTTCCATTTTAATGGTCCTAATTTTCTCAGGGATTACTGCTTATGATAACCAACGTATACGCCAAGTCTATGCGCAAACAGGTGATCAAGTAGGTACTGGGATGGCCGTTTTCTTCGCATTACAATTATACCTTGACTTCATCAACTTATTCTTAGCTTTCTTAAGAATTTTTGGTAAAAACAACTAACATGAACGTAAAAGAGGTCGGGACAGAAGCGTTTAACTCCGAGAAATAAGAAGGAATTTCCGAAAATTGTTCTTTAATTTTTGGATAATTCCGGCTTATTTCCGAAGGAGTTGCTTCTGTTCCCGCCGTTTATCAGTTTTTGAGCGTGGAGCAAAAATCCAAAGTGATTTTTGTCCCACGCTCTTTTTTTTAACCCATTCCAATAGCGAAATTCAACAGTTTATCGGAGTATGTTGGATTTTCTAAATCGGTTTTCATTGTTTCGTTCAGTAGACTGAGTTGATCGGTAATGATGCCATCGACGCCATAAAAAATCATTCGTGTCATAACATCTTCATCATTTGCTGTCCAAGCATAAACCTTTTTCCCGTCATGATGAGCGGCATTTACAAAGTTACGATTCATTGTACTGTATTCCATAGTAAAAAAGTCAACTGGCATTTTAGGCGGTCCCACAATGTTGAAAGGAATAACGTAGCCTACATAAAAGCGTGGTTCTTCTTTCTTTAAGGCCATCGCCGTATCATAGGTCAAGGTATGAAGGATATGACCGTTTTCTAAAATATTTTCGCGGTATTGTTTGACAAAGCGCTGTACTAAATCAGGGCTATCCTGAGGCGTGGTTTTGATTTCAATTAATAAACGTTGTTTTAATTGATTGGCTTTGGCTAAATAATCATCAAAAGAAACCATTTTAGCAGTTTGACCATTTTCTGTGACATTCATGTTCGTTAATTCTTTAAGTGTTAATTGATTTGGTCGTTTATTAACACCCGTTAACGCCCGTAAATTAAAATCGTGCATGACAATAAATTGATGGTCTTTGGTTTCTTGAATATCCATTTCAACATAATCAGGTTTTGCCTTATTGGTCTCGATTAAAGAGTCCAAGGTGTTTTGAACGCCATTGTTACCATTAACACCACGATGGGAGATGGTAACCGGTTTTCGGTCAGGTGTATGACTTAAGTAATTCGTATTATAGGTGCCTACACCAATTCCGAAGATGATTGCAATCAAACAAAAAAGAACGACTCTGAAGGTGGTCCATTCTACCCGAACCTCTGATTTCGGGGTGAACCATTCTGGCGTGTCAGGCAAAATCCCTTCATCCTCCATATCATCAACAATAATGTAAAAAATAGCAACACTAGACAACACCAAGTTTAAGAGCATCATAACCTGAAGGAGTGTCATAGCGATGACAGCGCTAGGTAAAGACCACTCAGGTTTAAACGTTTCGACTGCGGTTTGACCTAAAAATATCAAGAAATAGCCAGCCGTAAAAATCCCTAAAACAGTTCCACCAATGATAATAAATTGTCCTAAGATCTGGAAAAAGCGCCGCTTTGTAATTTGCCAACTACGTTTTAAAGACTCACGAAAACCAACATCACGTAAAATCAACTCTGGAAGGGCAAAAGCAAGTCGAATCGCTAAATATAAGATAATCAGCTCTAACAGTACGAAACCAATAATAATAATGACGCGATTTGCAAAAATAAAATCTAAGATAAAGGCTGGAATCTTAATTCTTGTTAATAAATAAGAGCGGAAGGTTAACCCACTTAATGGTAAAATCAAAAAGAAATATGCTAGGAAAAACAGAAAGGTAATTCCTCGAACTTTTTTTATCTGAAGCAAGGTGCCGTGCAATAATTGCGTTAGAGTAATTGGTTGCTTTTTCTTAATAAAATAAACACTAAGCAATAAAAAGGTAAATTCAAAAAAGAGCGCCAGTAAAATTAACAGCCCAATTAGTAGAAAAGTCAAAAGGACATAGGGATGTTGCGTAGCAATTGCCCCTAAGTTATCGTAGGAAATATAATCAATCCCACCTTCTTTGAGTACCAATTTGGACAAACTTGTCAATAAAGGCAATAGAACGAATAACATAAATCCGTGCATCAAGAGCACATCGCGAAAATACGCCGTTGTCCCTTTAAGAAAATCTAGCGTATTCACAATACTATTTTTAAAATAACTAAACATCAAAAGTCCCCCAGTTTCTACCAAAATTCCATAATAAAAGGACTAAATCAAACTGACACAGGCAGAGTTTTGATTTAGTCCGTTCGCTTTTTTATTTATTTTACATTCCCAGTAAGCTAGTTAAAAATGTACCGCCATAAATTAACGCAAGACTATATAAATAGATAGAAGCAGGTTTTGCTAATAAAATAATCAGAGTAAATTTTTTCACAGACATTTTTGTTAAACCGGCCATTAAACAAAGCGCATCATCTGGTGCAATCGGGAAGAAAATTGCTAAAGCAAACAATCGTTCAAAACGTTTTTCATTGTCTAACCAACCGATATACTTGTTATATGTTTTATCACTGACAAGGCTCATAATGAATGGTTTCCCATAATTACGACCTAATAAGAAAATGATAATAGAGCCAAGTGCAATACCAACGTAATTATAGACGAAGCCCATTGTTGGCCCGAAAATCAAGACCCCTGCAGCACAGCTAACACCACCAGGAATAATCGGAATAACCACTTGAATAATCTGAATTAACATGAAAATAATCGGACCGAGAATGACAGATTGCCCTACTAGTCCTCTTAGTGCATTGATGTCCTTGAAGACACCTAATCGGATAAAATAGATGGTTGCAATTATGGTTGCAACAATGCCCAAAATGGAAATAATATTAACAATTTTTCTAGATAGGGTAACACTCACATTTCTCATCTCCTTTAGTTATACTCATCGTACTTTTAGTATATAACTTTTCATCAATAAAAAACATCGTTTGTTCTTTCTGCAAACGAACAAAGTTGTAAGATACGCATCATTTGATAAGTTTATTATACAAAAAAAGAGACAGAAAAGACATCCTACTTAAGACCCATTCTGCACTGATCTTTCGAAAGAGAGTAAAAGAAACGAAAGTGGCGCATCTTTTAGTAATATTATAGAGGGGCAAAGAGTGAAATTAAATTTGCATCCACGTCTTTAATGATTGCGTATCGTTGGCCCCAAGGTGCATTCCAAGGTTCTTTAAAAACAATGTAACCAGCTTGGCTCATTTTTTTCACGGTGTTATCAACTTCTGCGGCCGTTTCACAAAGAAAAGCAAGTTCGATTTTATCGCCTTGCTGACTAGGCGCAAACCCATAGACACCAGTAATCATTTGTAGTGAATTTAAAGAAATCCTGACGCCATTGTTTTGTAATTCTGTGTAATCGGGCGAAGCTTCTCCCAGCACGTTAAAACCTAGCGTTTGGTAAAAAGAGAGTGCTTGTGTCATATCGTTGACGATAATACCGACCATATCTAACTTCATCCTCATAACCTCCGATCTATGATAAAATAAGTGTAAGGGATTTTTTGGTAAAAACCAAACGATTTATAGCGAAAGTGCTTAAAAAATTAAAATGTAACAGTTTACAGCGAAGAATAAGAAGACTATAATTATGTTAACTAGTTTTAGGTGTACCTAAAAGTGAAATGTTTGAACAAGATAGATTGAGGGATGTTGGATGAAAGAAAAGAAAACGGAAAAAATGCTTAATTATGCAAATGGACCTAGTTTAGAAGAGATAAATAATACCGTCGAGGTACCTAAAAACGCAAGCTTTTGGCGAACTTTGTTAGCCTATAGCGGACCTGGCGCTTTAGTGGCTGTTGGTTATATGGATCCAGGAAATTGGATTACGTCAATTGCTGGCGGAGCGGAATATAAGTACACGTTACTTAGTGTGATTTTGCTTTCTAGTTTAGTTGCCATGTTACTACAAAGTATGGCTGCGCGCTTAGGAATCGTGACAGGAATGGATTTAGCCCAAGCGACTAGAGAGCATACAAGTAAACGAACGGGCGTTGCCTTGTGGGTGGTGACGGAGTTAGCCATAATGGCAACAGATATCGCTGAGGTAATTGGTGGTGCCGTTGCTTTGCAATTATTATTTGGTTTTCCATTATTAATTGGTGTGTTGATAACAACGTTTGATGTTTTATTACTTTTGCTACTGACAAAGTTAGGCTTTCGCAAAATCGAAGCAATTGTTTCTTGTTTAATTGCAGTTATCTTTTTTGTTTTTGCTTATGAAGTGGCATTAGCAGATCCAAATGTTGGTGAAGTATTACGAGGTTTTATTCCAGACACAAAAATAGCGACAGATAAATCCATGTTATTTTTAGCCTTGGGGATCGTTGGAGCGACAGTCATGCCTCATAACTTATATTTGCATTCTTCCATTGCGCAAGCACGGAAATTTGATCGTAACGATGATGCTGAGAAAGCCAAAGCAATTCGTTTCACTACTTGGGATTCAAATATTCAATTAACTGTCGCTTTTGTCGTAAATTGTTTGTTGTTAATTTTAGGAGGAGCATTATTTTATGGAACCAACAGTGAATTAGGTAAATTTGTTGATTTATTTGATGCTCTGAAAAATCCAGATATTGTTGGTAATATTGCTAGCCCAGTGTTAAGTATTCTTTTTGCAATTGCTTTACTGGCTTCGGGTCAAAATTCAACGATTACAGGTACGCTGTCAGGACAAATTGTAATGGAAGGCTTTATCCATTTAAAAATGCCGTTGTGGGCACGACGAGTGTTAACTCGTTTGTTAGCAATTGTGCCAGTCATTATCTGTGTCATTATTTATGGCGGTAGCGAAACGGCTGTTGAAGACTTGTTACTTTATACGCAAGTTTTCCTAAGTATTGCTTTGCCAGTGTCGATTATTCCTTTAACGATGTATACAAGTGATAAAAAATTAATGGGCCAATTTGCGAATCCAGCGTGGGTGAAATTTTTAGCTTGGATTATTGCTATTGCCTTGACGTTATTGAATTTATTTTTAATTTATGGCACATTAACTGGTTTAACGAATTAATAAAAACAAAGGCTGACTGGAAAAGTTGGCCTTTGTTTTTTCATAGAATTTGCGCGTAAGAAATGGTAGAATAGGAAAGATGAAATACAAGGAAGAGAGGCTTTCACGTGACAGATTATTTAAATGTAGGAAAAATTGTGAACACACAAGGAATCAAAGGGGAAGTTCGGGTCATTTCGAAAACGGATTTTCCAGAAGAACGTTATCAAAAAGGGGCAACGTTACTGCTATTTCAAGAGAAAAAAGCACCAATTGAATTGGTCGTGAAGTCCCACCGCAAGCATAAGAATTTTGACATTTTAAGCTTTGAAGGACATCCAAATATCAACGATGTTGAAAAATATCGTGACGGTATTTTAAAAGTTGAAAAAGACAATCTCGCTGAATTGGCAGAGGACGAATTTTATTATCACCAAATCATTGGTGCCACTGTTTATGATGAAACCGGTAGTGAACTGGGAAAAATTAAAGAAATTTTATCTCCTGGTGCGAATGATGTGTGGGTCGTCCAACGACCAAAGAAAAAAGATTTACTTTTACCGTATATTGAAGGCGTTGTTACAAAAGTCGATGTCGAAAATCAACGGATTGATGTGGACATTCCAGAAGGATTGATTGACGATGAGAATTGATGTATTAACTCTTTTTCCTAGAATGTTTGAAGGACCAATGGGGGAATCAATTATTGGGAAAGCTCGGGAAAAGCAGTTATTAGAATTGAATGTCTCTAATTTTCGCGATTTTTCAGATAACAAACACCAAACGGTCGATGATTATCCGTATGGCGGTGGCGCGGGGATGCTTTTAAAAGTACAACCGATCTATGATAACCTAAAAGCAATTGAAGAAGAGACAAACCAGCAACCAAAACGGGTCATCTTATTAGATCCAGCAGGAAAACCGTTTAATCAAAAAATGGCCGAGGAATTTTCACAAGAAGAACATTTAGTTTTTATTTGTGGACATTATGAAGGCTATGATGAGCGAATTCGCACGATGGTTACAGATGAAGTTTCATTGGGGGATTACGTTTTAACAGGGGGCGAATTAGGCGCAATGGTCATGATTGATGCGACAGTCCGTTTATTACCTGATGTCTTAGGTAACAATCTTTCTGCACAAACGGATTCACATTCCACTGGCCTATTAGAGCATCCACAATATACCAGACCTGCTATTTTCAACGATATGGAAGTCCCTGCCGTGCTAACGAATGGTAACCATAAATTAATTGCAGAATGGCAACTAAAAGAATCATTACGACGGACCTTTTTACGTCGACCTGACATGTTGGAATCAGTAGAAATGACGCCTGAAATGTTGAAGTTATTAGAGGAAATTAAACAAGAAGAGCAAAAATAAGGGAACTTTCAAGAAAATTCTCTTTACAGCTTATTTTGTCTGTGGTAAACTAATTTGGTGAGTGCAATGCGCTCTAACTATTACAATATTCCGCTGTGGCAGAAGTGACCATAAGAATATTTGGGAATAAGGAGAAGGATAAAATGAATCCATTAATTCAAGAATTAACACAAGAACAATTACGTACGGATATTCCTGCGTTCCGCCCTGGTGACACTGTTCGCGTTCATGCGAAAGTAGTCGAAGGTACTCGTGAACGTATCCAGTTATTCGAAGGTGTTGTAATTAAACGCCGTGGTGCTGGAATCAGCGAAACTTACACAGTACGTAAAGTTTCAAATGGTGTTGGTGTGGAACGTACATTCCCATTACACACACCACGTGTTGCTCAAATTGAAGTGGTTCGCTACGGTAAAGTACGTCGTGCAAAACTTTACTACTTACGCGCATTACACGGAAAAGCAGCTCGTATCAAAGAAATCCGTCGTTAATCTTTACTATTCGACAAACGAACACCCTCTTGCTCAGCAAGAGGGTGTTTTTGTGTGTAATTAAGTAGAAAATCAACATTGACTTTTTTTGAAGTCGCATAAGTGTGAAAAGTCCTTGTCTAACAAGGACTTTTTGCTTTTCTCAAGATCAAAATTTTGGACAATGATTCAAAAATTTCCTCAAATTGTCCTAGCTTTTCTCAATTTGATGATTAAGGTGGTCAAAAGAGTGTCAAATAGCAGAGAAAAATTGACGGCAGAAGTCATCCGAAAAATATCAAAATGTTGACCGAATTTTGCAGTTTTGAGCCAAGGCTTGCAAAAAAGAGCGGGCTTTTGAGAAAATACCAAAACAATTACCTTTTACGAAAAAGGGATTGTGTCACACTGTTCCAAATAGTTATTTAGAGGTACATTATGAAAAAGTAGATAGAAGGGGCATTCTGGAAAATATGAACGAGCTTTAATTACTTCTTAAAATTAGTCAATTTATCGAAGAAAATAGCATAAAAACATGTAGTCAATATCAAGAAAAATTAAACGAGTTTCCCAAAGAAGTTCCCAGTGTCTGGTTTATTATTCAAAGATATGGCTCTTGGAATAACTTATTAAGAAAAATTGATAGGAAAGAAAATCAACATTATCAATGGAATCACCATTCAGATGAAGAGCTTATTGACATCGCACGTTCATTTATCGAGAAAGAACAAATACGTTCACAAACTGCTTCATTAAAAGCGAAAGATTTAGTTTTGAAAAAGAATGGTTCCGTTTCACGTTTTTTTGTTCGAATTCTTGACATAGAATCGAAAAAAATCAATTAAAGAAACTGTACCATGAAAGTAAAAAAGAAAGAATCAAAAAAAGCGAAAATGGAACTTGCGTTAGAAGAAGTCTTGTGTGGCTTTCCGAGAAAAACAGCTATTGATTCAATTATAAAGAATAAGATGATTCAAGAAGATACAAGTGAATGCAAAAAAAAGGAAAGTTCCCAGATTATTAACGATATAGGGAGAAATATAGTGTATTTAAGGAATTTGAGTGACGGTAAATAGTTGATGAATATATACTTTTTTAGTAGAAGAAAACTACTAATAGGAGGTATAATATTGAAAAAGAGAATATGTATTACTACTGGGGTTGCAATGTTATTAGGATTATCACCGATATTAACAACAGGGGCTACAGTATACGCAAATGAAGAGAGTAACTATGTACAAGTAAATTCTACAACAAAAGAGTTAGAGCAACGGATGGAGGCGCTAGCCAATCAATACAAAGGAGTTTCTCTATTTGAAACCGAATTCAATAAAGAAAATATGACTCCTGTTCAATTAGAATTATATAACAAAGTTTTAGATCTACAATATGATATTGCTTTACAAAATGGAAGTACAAATGGGATGTCTAGAGAGCAATATAAACAATATCTATCAAACGCTATGCAAGGTTTTATAATACAACCTAGAAATGCTGGACATGGTTTGATTTCTGTTGACGTCTTAGGAACAGTTTTAGATACTGCGCTTAATGTTGTATTAATTATCGGAGGTTTTGGGTCAGTGTCTGCAATGGTTAAAGCATTGGGTCAAGAAGGTGCAAAGAAATTTGTAAAGAAAGAAATGATTCCAGTAATTATTAAAGAAAGCGAGAAGCTAGGAATAAAAGGCGCGAAAAACTATTTACAAGATAAAGCAGTTGGATTAATTATTAGTGCGATTCTAAGTCCTGGAAAGCAGGCTGCAAAATTATTAGATTCTATTGACAAAATACCCAATAATGGCTACATTGAATTAACTTAATAGAGTTTACGAAAGGATTGAAAAAGATGTACCTTGTAATAGGGTTAATCCTAATAATCTTTATAGTCTCAGTTTTTATCGCTACTATAGGGATTTTGAATGAAAAAATAAAGAATAAATTCTACTTATTTGTTAAATTTTCGTTTAATATTTCTATTGCTTGTATTTTTTTAGGTGGTATATCTTTTCTTTATGCTTACTTTGTTTTTGACGAGTTTAAAAATTTTAAAATTATCTTGATATCCATATTTTTATTTGCAATCTCTTACAAAGGTTATATGGATAAAAAAAATATTTTCCATGAAGATGTATGATACTAGACTTAATTAGTAAGAAGGAGACATATTGATGGTTCAACTAATTTCTATTATTCTTGCGTTTTTGATTATATACACTTTATTTAAAACAAGAGAAACAAGTAGTTCTTCAAGAAAATTAAGAATGTTAGTGTACACTTTTTTTGGGATAATTTTTCTATTAGGTTTAGTAAGTGTCGTACTAGGAACCTATGGGCTGCTGAATTCTTATAACATTAGTGGAAATTGGCGTATAAATATGTCCTCTATTTTAGTTGTGTTGGCTGGATTTTTACTAGTTGTACTTTCTTATGTTGGTATTTCAAAATTTAAAATGAATTGTTAGGTGAATTAAATGAAGAAAGTTATCTCTACCATTTTACTAGTAATCCTTTTTGTGGGATCAGGTTATGTGGTAAACGCTGCTCCTGAAATGAAGAGTTTGGCTAATTTCGAAACGAATGATCAACATTATGATTTACAAGGAATAGAGCATTCTTTTGCTAAAGTGTTGAACTTTAAAACAAATAGAAAAGATATTACAGCAAAAACGATACTAAAATTTGTATATCCAAAAAAGACAGACAAAGAATTTAATAATGCTTCTGTGTCTATTAAAGATTGCATTCGCTATGCCACTTCTATTGGGGTAAATATGGAATGGCTTGATGCAACGAAGAATGAACTTAATTTCAACCAAGTGAAGAGTGAGCTTGATAAAGATCATCCAGTATTACTATGTTATAAACCAAACAAAACCGATTGGATGGAACCTTATTTATTAGCTGTAGCGCATGGATACGTATACGTTGCTCCAGATGGTGAAAATATTAAAGAACCATTTATGAGTACAAGTATCTGGATGTCGAACTATATCTATCCTTCTAGCCTGACTACGTTGACGAATAAAAATAAGTTAACTGTTACGGATTTTTCAGTGAATAATACACCGCAAAAAGATTATACCTTTATAGGTATGATTATTCTTAAGTAAGAGAGGTTGAAAGGACCGTGAAAAAATACATTTTAGGGATAGGCTTGTTTTTAACAAGCCTTTTGTTTGGAATTAATGTTTCAGCAATGGATGGTGATAATACTCCACTGTTCATTCAAACAAAAGAAGTACCTTCAGAATTGAGGATGTATGCACAGCAAGATTGGCAATTTTATTTTGAGAACTTGTCTGTAGTGGAAAATACAGAACCTTTAAGTACAGATGATTTTTATTTGGGGCAGCCATTTACTTTAACTAATGAAACAGATACTCAAACAGCCTATTTTCCTATTATCGATAAAGAATCTGGGCTTATTCATGATTTATTAGAAGTTTCTTTAATGAACAATACGCCATCGCTAACGATTTCTAGTCAGTTTGTTGAGCTGTTAAATAGACTAACACCTACAGCAGAAGGTACCAGCTTTTCTTTGAACCTTGATAGCGAGAGCCACCAACTTCTGTCTGCAGAAGAACCAACTCGTGAACAAGCAGTTGATATTAAGCAATCGGTAGACAACTTTAATAGAAAGAAACGTTCTGTACCTGATGATACGGTTCCAGAGTATAATCGAAATATTATCCCTAATTGGATGATTACAGAAACGCAAGGATTAGAACCATGGTGTGCATTTTATACGTTATCTACAATGATTAATTCGATTGAAGGGAAAGCCATAACCAATGCAAAAACGCTCATCAAAAAAGCTTTTCGTACTGCCTCAGAAGCAGAATTAGTAGATGGGAAGTATATTACAAGTAAACCTTTTGCACATACCGTTCAAACTATGCAAAAGGAATATGGTTATACTTTGGATATAAAAAATAGTCGATTGACACCAGCGGAAGTTCAAACACAAATTGATAAAAAGGCTCCAGTGTATGTTCATTTAGACAACGTTACTCAGAATTATAATCCTGCAAAATCACATGGAGTTACTGTCATCGGTTATATTATAGCCAAAAATAATACGTTAGATTCTTATTACTACTTTTGGAATCCTTGGTGGCAAAAAGTGATGTTAACTAATCAAAAAGATATGAGTAACTGGAAATTAAATGATAATGTTTATTCATGGAAGTATTCTGGTATTAATTTTAGAAAAGAACCAATAAATTATGCAATGAAAGGTAAAATTGCTACTTTATTATCAAGAGCTACTTACTATCAAACTGGAGAAAAAATTCCTACTGATTTAAGAAATAAAGAGTACATTATCAAGGATGTAAAAAGCATTTCACAATCGAGTTCTAAGGTAGCTTATTATTTAGAGGGGATAAATAAGTGGGTATTAGAGCAGGATGTAAAAGAGTTTCCTACGCCACTGCTTAATAAAAAAGTAACTTTATTATCAAAAGCTAGTCAATATCAAACTGGAGAAGCAATTCCAACTAATGTAAGAAATAAACAATATACCGCTCTAAAAGTAAAACCTTTTAGACGCTCTAATTCAAAATTAGCCTATTTTCTTTCAGGAATTAACAAATGGGTATTAGAACAAGACATTCGGTAGTCATGCATGTCAGAAGTAATTCTCAATTTCAAAAGAGTGTGTTTTTTAGATAATAAAAATCAGTAAGAAAAATTTTAGTAATGGTTCTCCCCTAAGTAACTGTCTCTATTATATATTTAATTCAGTTTAATGTTTAAAAGGAACTGGCGAAGAACAAAAGAAAACACAATTCTAAGAAGTTTGCGTTCTTTTAAGATGGGATAAACGTTAAATAGGGATTTTGATAGCAAACTATCTTTAATATCGCTATAATTGTAACCAACAAAAAAAGAAAGTAGGGACTTAAACATGGAAATTACTTTTTCTAAAAAATCAAAGTTCTTCTGTTTGGCAATGACGTTACTTATGGCATTGAGTATATTTGCTAGTGCTGGTGCAAGTGTTTATGCTGCTACGAATGAAAATTTAGAGAGACAGCCATTGAATACTGTTGAACAAGAAAAATTCTCTAGAGAATTTGAAAACGATTGAAATTCCATTTTTGATAATGCAGTAACCTATGATGATTTAGGTAACGTCGAATCTTTAAATTTCAATGTTTTATATGCTAAATATGGTCATGCGGCTGAGTTAACTAAACTTGAAAATCAAGTAAAAGAAGATATTCAACAAACGCGATTTAAACGTGCAGATGCCAAGCAATGTGCTATCACAGCCATCCAAGATACTTTAGGAGTTTCTGCTATACAAGGTCTACTTAGTGGTGGTATTGTAGGTCTTCTACAAAGAAAAGCAGCCGCAGAAGTAGCTAAGTTGGTAGCAAAGTATGCTTTTAAAGGTCTTTTGCCTGCGGCAGCAGCAGCGTCACTAATTTGGAGTTTTGGAAGGTGTATGTGGTTTTAATGAAAAATAAAGATGTGGTTTTAGTGTTATATTCGTTCTTTGTAATATTACTAAGCTCTTGTATTTGGTTTTTAATTAAAGGAGAAGCCTTTCAAAAAGTACTATTAAATTCTTTTGCGATTTCTGTTGTAGGAACCATTATTTTTGTAATAGGACTTTATGTTAGTAAAATAAAAAAATAAATCACAATTAAGGTTCTGGTTGTTATTAATCTATCTCATGAAGCATTAGATGAATTAGTTCTAGAAGTACCTGTTGTACTAGTTAAAAATACTGTTATATCAAATTTTTTGTTTAAAAGAATCATTAAGTTGGTGCCTAACTATAAAATCAGATCAATTGACTAAAATCCAATAACATTGGGGGATACTCTGTAAATCGTGTGTCGCAGTACGTTAGTCTTGTAATAAATATTAATTAGGAGGGGTTTCTATGAAAAATATTTTACTTTCTATTCTAGGGGTATTATCTATCGTTGTTTCTTTGGCGTTTTCTTCTTATTCTGTCAACGCAGCTTCTAATGAGTGGTCGTGGCCACTGGGCAAACCATATGCGGGAAGATATGAAGAAGGACAACAATTCGGGAACACTGCATTTAACCGAGGAGGTACTTATTTCCATGATGGGTTTGACTTTGGTTCTGCTATTTATGGAAATGGCAGTGTGTATGCTGTGCATGATGGTAAAATTTTATATGCTGGTTGGGATCCTGTAGGTGGAGGCTCATTAGGTGCATTTATTGTACTACAAGCGGGAAACACAAATGTGATTTATCAAGAATTTAGCCGAAATGTTGGAGATATTAAAGTTAGCACTGGACAAACTGTTAAAAAAGGACAGCTGATAGGAAAGTTTACTTCTAGTCATTTACATTTAGGAATGACAAAAAAAGAATGGCGTTCTGCTCATTCTTCTTGGAATAAAGATGATGGCACTTGGTTTAACCCAATTCCTATACTTCAAGGAGGATCTACGCCTACGCCTCCAAATCCAGGACCAAAAAATTTCACAACAAATGTTCGTTACGGATTGCGGGTCCTCGGAGGTTCATGGTTACCAGAAGTAACCAACTTTAACAATACCAATGATGGTTTCGCAGGTTACCCTAATCGTCAACATGATATGCTTTATATAAAGGTAGATAAAGGGCAAATGAAATATCGTGTTCACACGGCTCAAAGCGGATGGTTGCCTTGGGTAAGTAAAGGGGATAAGAGCGATACAGTAAATGGAGCGGCAGGTATGCCTGGACAAGCAATTGATGGTGTTCAGCTAAACTATATAACTCCTAAGGGAGAAAAATTATCACAGGCTTACTATCGTTCACAAACTACGAAACGATCAGGCTGGTTAAAAGTAAGTGCAGATAATGGTTCTATTCCTGGACTAGACAGTTATGCAGGAATCTTTGGAGAACCGTTGGATCGCTTGCAAATAGGTATTTCACAGTCAAATCCATTTTAAATTTAGAAAATGACAGTAGGATTATGCATTTAATAAATTTTAAAGAGGTGAACGAGTATAAATAGAAATACAGTTACTATACTAAAAAAATCGTTTATTCTACCTTTACTTGGCTTATTCTTTATAGTTGGTACCAATGCTTTTGCTTCTGAAGATTACAACTTACTTGGAGTGAAAAATTATGATCAGTATGCCTTAGGAGCGCCTAGTGGGTGTGAGGGGGCTTCACTATTACAAGGCTTACAGTATAAAGGAAAAATTCCTGATTGGGACTTAATCAAATTTTTAAAAACAATTCCTATCTCTCCTAATGGAAATCCTTATGATGGATTTGTAGGTAGTCCTTTTGTTGAAAACTCATGGACTTACTCTGCTATCTATCCTGTGCCTTTAGTAAAATGGGGAAAAGTATATGGAGATGTACAAGATATGTCAGGTCATTCTTTAGATGAATTACTAGAGGAAGTGAAAAATAATAATCCAATTGTTGCTTGGGTGACGATAAAATTTCAACCGGCACGATGGGGAATATGGGATTTTGGTAAAGCGGTAAATAATAATCATGCAGTGACATTAGATGGCTACGATTTAAAAAATGGAACGGTTCACGTATCTGATCCGATTTCCGGTAAATATTGGATCAATAAAAATACCTTTGAAAGTATATATAATGAGAGGAATTTTGCAGTTGTAATTCGTTAAGTCCTATTTTTCAGTACTATATGGGAATAAATGAAAGCACCTTTAAAATTAAAGTCATACGAGAGTGTACAGAAAAGTTTTCCTTTCTGTACACTCTGTTGTTGTATTTTCTTATATGAGTATATTTAGTGTTTATAAAACATAACAAAAAAACAAAGGAGGAAAGTAAAACAAAAAAATCTCTCCAGTTTTTAATATAGTGAAATTAGTTTAATGGTTAAAACAATTGAAGGCAAGTTATTAATACTTATAGGCTCTGCTTTAAACTATTATATTAGATGTCATTAAAACAATTAAGAGATTTAAAAAGACAAAAACAAAAGAACAAACAGCAAAAATATTTTTTTATTTTTAGGTATTATTTCTAAATTTATATAAAGCTTAGTCTCTATAAACAGTTACCTTAGATTAGTTTTTTAGTTCAATGCATTTTTATATTCATTTGTAGATAAAAGTTAGATTTCTATATAAATGTACTTTGTAAAATATATTTTCAAGCAAGAGAAATTGAGGAGGAACCAAAATGGATTATGTAATACTTATTGGCAGTATTATTGCAGCGATTGGCTTGATTCTTTTAATGATGACAACAAGATTTGTTTGGGGGTGGAATTGGGGTTATCCTTACCGTACCACGAATAAACCTTTAGCAATTATTGGCTGGCTATTAATAATTATCGGAGTAGTGATAGTTCTTGTTAAAGCTAAATTGAATGGACAATTAGTATAAGTATGAAAAAGAACAAAAAAGGCTAAACTTATACAATACTTCGGTTACAAATATTATAATAGTACGTACAAAATCGTCACCACCTATGTACTAACTCCTGCAGAAGTTGTAACAAAAAGATGCACTTGGAAATGAGGTAGAGGGTAGTTATTCGTATAAGTATTCTGCCGACTTTGTAAAGTAAAATGGAGAACATCAGAAAATAAATTGGGAAGTTTCAGGTAAAGTTCCACAACCATTTGAAGCTAAGTCTTACATAAAAGCAGAGATAAGTAATAAAAGAGTGAATTATACTGTTTAAGTTTCTCAAACTAACGTGCCAAATAAAGTAGATACTAAACAAGTAAAATATACTAAGAATAGAGGACAAATTCATCCGTCGATGAACTTGCCCTCTATTCTTAGTGACTTTAAAAGTGTTATTCCCAATCCATTTCACCGGTTACAACTTTAGCACTCATTTCAAGGTTTCCTTCTGGTAATTTTGGATAATAGTTTTTCATTTTAGTGATAATTTCACTGCTTACTTTGCTCTCTTTCTCAGCTGTAATAAATTTTTCAATATACTCTTTCGTAAATTTAATATTTTGGGGCATAAATTGGTTTCCAGCTTCAAAATGACCAGGAATAACTGTTCTTAGTGATAAGGATTCTAATTCACTTAAATCATTTATCCATTGTAATTGACTGTCAATAGATTTAGTGTCAGCCATAAATAAGTGGCTACCAGTAGAAACTAAAATACCGCCTACCAATAGTTGATCGTTTTTATTATAAAGTGCTTGTTTTTTTATATCATTACCAAAGATTTCAAACTCTACGTCTTCTAAATTAATTGATTCCTTTATTTCATTTGGAATAATAATTTTGTCTGGTGCGTTCTCCTTTAATGTATCTGCCCATACGGATAATTTTGATTTATAAGTGTCTTTAATCCGTGAAATCGTAGAAGCTGTGGCTACTACATTTGCTTTAGGAAAAGATTTTTTTATTTGATTTGTTCCAAAGTAATAATCAGGATCACTATATGAAATATAAATTGTTTCAATATCAATATTGTTTGACTTTACAAGTTGGACAATTTTATCTGCGTCCTTTTTTGAAAATTGCGTATCTACTAAAAGTCCCTTACCGTTTTTTTCGATAATTGTTGCAGTAGAGCCAAACACGGGATCAGGATTCATTATTAAATAAGTAGCATCGATACCTTGTATTTTTTTGTACATTATATTTTCCTCCTCATTAGAAGTCTTAGTGCTTATGCTACTGTTATTATCTTTTCTCATATTATAATTTGAGCAAGAAGATAATAACAAAGAAGTAAGTCCAATAGAGAATAAAAGCAATCCTATTTTTTTCATAAAAAACCTCTTTCTTTTTCCTGATATTAATGTAACTGATTGTGTTACATTTGAATTATATTTAATTTTACTGTTTTGGTCAAGCAAAAAAGGCATGAAATAAAAATTGTTATTAGTGAAGTACACACATCAGCATATATTGAATTTTTTGTTGTACAAATTTATTTAGTTAACAATTATCAAGAAAGCAAATGCTTACAGATTGAATCCATTAGCATTTGGTCAATATAAGTAAGTACTCAAGTTGGGAAGGTGATTTATTTATATATAAGAATATGTAAATAAAGATATTGACAAATTAAAAAAAGGTTGATAAGATATCGTTGTTAAAACGTAATCATTACGATTTGTATTTTTTATCTGTAATGCACAATTGCGTGTTACGGTTTATTAGTGTATCAATAGTATGTTTTAAATATTCAAATCTGATTACAAATTAGGAAAGTATTTTAGAAACGTTTATAATTTAGGAGGTAATAAATATGGCTGTACCAGCGAGAAGAACATCGAAATCAAAAAAAAGATTGCGTCGAACACATGGAAAATTAATAAAACCTGAAATTTCGTTTGATGAGAATCTTGGTGATTATCGTAAAAGTCATCATGTATCTTTAAAAGGCTATTATGGTGGAAAAAAAGTGATGGATAAAAAATAGGAGGTAATAGTATTGAAGAAAATGAATATTATTTATCCGCCACTTGTGGAACAGAGCTTTAAATTTTATCAAGATTATGAACAAGAAAGATATGATAAGTCTGAATTATACAGAATAATGGTTATGAAGAATATTATTAATGAAAATGGCACTCCAACAGAAGAGGCTCTTAAAAAAGGATTAGTTAAAGACTTTTATGAAGAATATGATTTATCTTTTGAAGAATTTTTAAAATTGTACCCATTTTTTAAAAATTATGACCCTGATTATTTCCGGAAAATAGATGGTTTTTGGGAAGTTCCTGTTTGTTTAAAAGAAGAATTAATATTATTACTGAATGACAAAGATTGTGACTATGATGTACGGATTCAAATTCAACAATTTCTTGAAGAAAGGTGAGTAAAGACAAGATGTTCAGAAACAAATGGAAAAACAGTTCACTAATTCTTAATAAAAATGTATAGAAAGGGTCTGATGAAAAAAGGAGACATAATAGTTATTATCTTTTTAATAGCTATCTCTTTTTCTCCATATTTTATTTTTTTTCATAATAAGCCATTTAACTCCAAAAGTTTTGACGACACTAAATATGCTGTGGTCAAGATAGATGGGAAAGAGATTAAGCGTATAAATTTAGATGATTCAAAAGAATTTATCAAAACATATTATCCATCAAAAGGGCAATATAATACTATAGAAGTTAAAAATGGGCACGTTCGTGTAAAAAAAGATAATAGTCCAGATCAAATTGCGGTGAAAACAGGATGGATATCAGAACCAGGGCAAACTAGTATCTGTATTCCTCACAGATTCATTTTAGAAATTGTTCAACAATATTCTAAGGATTATTATATTTACTAAAATCCTTTTTTAGCATGTATGCTAAAAAAGGATTTGTTGGATTTATTTTAAAAAAGTAATTAAAGAAGAAAATCAAGTGAGTAAAATTATTATTCAGAATTTATAAAGCGTATAGTGAAGAAGTTGTTATAGATATGAAACAGAAAATAACTCCTAATTTTCCTACTTACGTCCTTTGATAACTAAATAAAAATTTATCAGGCCTTTCCGTGAGGAGTATGTTTTAGTTACGCCAAGACAAAAAAATAACTTTGAATGAATATATTTCTAAAACAACTTAACTATCAACTAACGCCAAGATTCGTAAACGCATTAATGATGCTTCCATAAGGCTCGCCATTATAAGCAGAAAATCAACATTGACTAAGACCAGAAATACTTCCTTTAGTGCTCCAAGTTGCTCTAATATAAGACACCAAATTGATAACCATTTGCTTGATAAAACTCTATTAATTGTGGCAATGCTTGTTTTGTTAATTCCTTATCTACTGAATCATGCATTAAGACTACTCTAATATTATAATCCGGATAAACCTCAAGTGAATGTTGATGGAAAGCGAGCATTTCTGCGACTGTAGTAGGCTGTCTGTCTAACGGCTCCGCATCCCCAACCATCGCATTCCAGTCAATCCAATGGATGCCAAGTTGTTTGAATAATTCATCAGATTTTTCTGTACCTCCCCATGACATATGACCTCCTGGGTATCGCCAGAGAGTTGTTTGAAATGTTTCGCCCAGTATTTTTTTTAGAGAGTTCTCCATGTCCGCTATTTCCGCTTGTATTTCTTCAGTGTTGACAATCCCGTTTGGATATAACGTTGCATAATCATGAGTTGAACTATGAAAGCCTATTGAATGCCCTTCTGCGACTTCGCGTTTCACTATGTTTTGATTTTCGGAAGTTAGGGTATTTCCTACAAGAAAAAAAGTTGCGTGGACGTTATACTTTTTTAATGTATCTAGGACTTGTGGGGTTATTTGATTATTAACGCCATCATCAAAGGTTAAGAATACTAATCTTTCACCTTTGTAAGGTTCTTCTCCAGTTATATATTTTCTGATTTTGTCTGCTGAATAAGCATATTTTTTTGATGAAATAGTCATGTATGTTGATTCCTTTTCTAACTTGGTCGGGGAATCTTTTTTTGCAGTTGAATTTTTAGTCGATGTCTGCGTAGTATCATCATTTTTACTTGTTATCTTGGGTTGAGTTAATAGGAACGTTTGAATGAAAACAAGAACAATGAGGATTAACCCACTAAATAATACATACCCGTTTATTTTGAATTTTCTTTTTTTATGTCGCATACTTTCACTCCTCTTTGGTTAATGAAAAAGTTAAAAAATACACCTCCACGTTATACAAAATTGAACGTCCTATTAGTTATAGACGAATTTGAGGACCAAAAAGTTTCATTTTTTTCAATTTAGTTAGTTGTTTATTTAATAAAAAATAAAAGGTTGCTAGAGGATGAAAGGAGTATAATTTATTTATCTAGAAGAGTAATCGGAATGAGAAAGGGCTGTGGAAATGGATTATCAACAGGTGTTGAAAAATGAAATTAAACAATATTTAGTGAGTAAAAACTGTGAGAAGACGTATTATCATTGTATGGAAGTTGGAGAGTATGCCTATCAACTCGGTGAAAAATATTTAACTAGTCCAGAAAAATTAAGTATTGCAGGATATTTACATGATATCTCTGCGGTTTATCCAAATAATCAGAGAATTAGTGTCGCACAAAAATATGGGATTGAATTAAACGAAACAGAAATGGCCTTTCCAATGATAATTCATCAAAAAATTTCTAAGTCTATTGCGAAAATGGATTTTGGTATTGAAGACAATGAAATTTTATCAGCTATTGAATGCCATACAACATTGAAGAAAAACTATTCGGACATAGATTTAGTTTTGTTTGTCGCTGATAAAATAAAGTGGGATCAAGAAGGTAAACCACCATACTTAGATGGTTTATTACAAGCTTTAAATTGTTCTTTAGAAAATGCCGCATATTTCTATATTGATTATATTTTGAAACACGATATTAAAGTTGTGCATCCTTGGTTATGGGATGCTTACAATCAACTTAATTTGATAATTAAATAACAAATAAACATAGCCGTTTTTAGTCGAGTTTTGCTGGTGAGAAAAGTGGAAAAGTAGTACAGTATTCTTGTCAGAAAGAAGGGATTCCCAATGAAAAAAATAATCTTGATAGGTCTTTTATTGAGTATTTTATCAGGATGTTCTTCCAACAAAAGTGGTGATAGCACTGCAAGCAAGCCGACAGCAACATCAGAAATGAAAGCACCTGTTACCGTTAACAACAGCCAAGCAAGTCAAATGAGCACGGAGTCAAAATCTAGTACGACTCAAAGTAATTCTTCTGCTTCTAGTAAAGCTGAAAATCAGTTGTGGTCTGCGCAAAAAAAGGCACAACTACAACAATTTATGGCTGATTGGGGGCAACGGATGAACCAAACGTATAAAGAATATACACCAGGAAATTCAATCAATTTTAATGGCGTCCAAGCGCCTGATGGTCTAGTAGGAAATGTTACTATGCAACCAGCGATTGGTCAGCATCCCATTTATTTAGAATGGTCTGAAAATGGACAAGTGAAGGATGGATATGCGTTAGTTGCTGTTTACTCTGATGCAGAAACGCAACCAGAAATGCAAAAGCATTTGTATTTATTCACCATCGTTAACAATCATCCCTTAGTTTTAGTGACGATGCAAAATCAAGGAGATCCTTATGGCTATCTGTATTTTGGAGCAACAGATAATGCAGAGTTGAGGGCTGGCTTTGAAAAAATTGTAGGTGCCCCGTCAATTACTAAAGAACAAATCCCAAATATTTCAGTCAATCCGTGGTCTTCAAAAGAGGAAGCGATTGATTTTTACGAAGGAATGTATAAAAACACGGCAAACGAAATTTCAACTCAAATTGACTGGCATAACTATCAGCGGGCAAATTGGCGCGAGGTAGAAACAAAAGGCGACACGTTGACATTACATTTTGCCAACGTGGGCGGTGCTGGGGGCTCATACACACAATTCACGAAAGTTGGTACGAATACTGTTGTTGTATCATTTGATGGCAATGCTGCTTATCCCGATAACCCAAGTAGCGTTTTACTCGTGAAAAACAGTGATTATAAAGTTTTAAGGACTTTGAATCAGTAATAGGGGAAATACGTCGTTTACTTAAACATAGGCAAAGGCAGGTTACTTATAAAAAGGTAAGCAGCCTGCCTTTGCCTATGTGCTATTTTTTTGGATAGAGGTGCTCAGAGTAGGGGATGTTTTTCTGGGAAGTTTTTATGCTAGATCTCTATTTGACTAGGCTCAAATAGATCTGAATCAATCGTTGAAGTGATATCTGTTTATATAAAGATAGGCTAAATTGTCATTTTTTTACGAATCGTCGTTCATGTTAAAATAAATGGAGAAATGTTTTAGTATTCATAGTAAGTATTTTATCGTAGAATAAAAGATATACTAACAATGGAGCGATGAAAATGCTAAAAGAAGAAAGATTAAATGCGATAGTCTCTCTAGTAGATCAAAAAGGGGCAATCAAAGTTACTGAAATTATGGAACGATTAAATGTTTCGGATATGACTGTTCGTAGAGATTTGACAGAATTAGAAGCAACGGGGCGTTTAAAACGAGTACATGGAGGAGCTAGCAGTTTAAATACATATCGTCCACATGAATTGTCTCATGCTGATAAACAAATTATTAATAGTGTTGAAAAAAAAGAAATTGTCCAAAAAGCATTAAGTTTAATTCACGAAGAAGAAACTATCTTCCTAGGACCAGGAACAACTATTGAACTTTTGGCCGAGGCAATGGAATTTAAACATTTAAGAGTAGTAACAAACTGTTTGCCTGTGTTTGAAACGTTAAGTAAAAAAAAGAATGCGTTG
The DNA here is from genome assembly GCF_050548355.1 of Enterococcus sp. AZ011. NCBI lineage: Bacteria > Bacillati > Bacillota > Bacilli > Lactobacillales > Enterococcaceae > Enterococcus > Enterococcus sp. AZ011. Next base: position 1,618,944 of record NZ_CP172959.1, on the reverse strand, counting down.
ACCATTTATTTGGTTGGTGGAGAAATGCGACTTTTAACTAAATCTTTTTTTGGTGAAATCGCTAATAAAGCATTAGAAGAAATGCATTTCCATAAAGCATTTTTTAGTTGTAATGCGTTAAAAGATAATAAAATTATGACAGCCACTATTGAAGAAGGACAAACACAAGCTATTGCATTAGATAACTCAATAGAAAAATATTTGTTAATGGATACTTCTAAAGTAGAGAAACAGGATTTTTATTCTTTTTATCAATTAGAAGAAGTGACAGCGGTAGTTACAAATAAAGATAAATTTGACACATCTAAAGTATTGGAAAAAGTTGTCAGGGTGATCTACTAAAAAGAAGAGGTGCATCTGCACCTCTTCTTTTTAGTTCCCCTTATTGAGCTTTTTGAGCGTAAATAATATTTCGCTTCTTCATTTGTTTTGCATACCAAATGAAAATCAGTAGATAGGCGACTAGCGCCAGACATGCGTATAAAATAAATTCTAGTTGACCTTGTGATGCATTGCCGACTAAGTATCCTAAGAATTTTTCCATTGGCCCTTCCATGGTAGTATGTGAAATTAAAGTATTATTATTTAGACCCGCTGGGAAAGCACCAACTTTTTTTGCGGTTTCGGTAACGAACGGTGCAATTAGGGTACCAGACCATAAGAACAAAGGTAATTCGATTGCTCCAATGATAATCATTCGGATGAGTTTACCTCTTGTTACTACTAGTAGAGCAGGGGTTACACCCATTGCAATAATTCCGCCAAGTGGTAAAAGTTTGTTGCCAGGTAGGACAATGGCTTCTAATAGCATAATTGGAGCCAATACGTTAGCTGCTGCCCAGATTTCAGCACGACCAGCTAAGAAAGGCCAATCTAAACCAATATTAAGTGTACGCCCTTTTAATTTATTCGAAGCAAAATCAGTGATACCTTGTGATAAAGGCTCAACTGCAGCGATAAACCAAGTTCCAATTAAAGAGAATAGTTCCAAACAGACTGCAGCCGTAAAGGATAGAGAAAAAATTTGCGTGGGTGTTTGGCCAGCTAAAAGACCCACAAAAATCCCTAAGTAAATCCCGATGGCAAATTTTGATCCCCAAAAGCCAATTTTACTATTCAATTTGGCAGCGTCAAAATCGTATTTATCTAACCAAGGGAAAAGCTTATCAAAAATTTTATCAAAAACCATAATGATTGGGTTCATCATATAGTTCATATGCGTGGTAGTCATAGGATTGGTATCTGGGGCGTTAAGTAAATCGTTAAACGTTGGTTTCATTAAGTCAGAATTGATAATTTTTAAAACACCTATGAAAATAACTAAGATTGTTGCAATTATTAAGTTTGCGCCACAAAAAATAGCAAATAAACCAACAATTGATAGATGCCAAATGTCGAAAATATCCACATCTAATGTGTTTGTTTTATTTAGAATTAACATAATGACATTGACAATCACCATAATTAAAAGAAAGTAAAGGGTGTAAGGAGATCCCCAAGTGATGGTGGCTAAAGGTGCCCAACCAACATCAGTAATATTTAAAGAAATTCCTGTACGTTCTACGAAAGAGGCCATTGCATCTGAGAAAGCAGTAGTTAAAATTCCTATAATAGCACTGATACCAGTTAAAGCAATTCCTAGTTTAAGACCACCTTCTAATGCGCGAGTGGGTTTTACCTTAAAACAAAGGGCAATCAGTGTTAAAACAATAGTCATTAAAGGAGCAGCACCTAAATCAATTAAAGGTTTAAAAATTGTATTTGCTAGGTCAATAATCGTATTCATTTATTTTCTCCTTCATAAGCTAAGATAACAAAATTTTTATCTTAGTTTTGTTATTGTTGACAGTGAAGCGTAAGTAATTAGTCTGAAAAGGAAATCATTTGTTTAAAGAGTGAATGATACTTTCCATTTGTTGATAAACAGGTTCAGCCATTGCTGGAATTCGATAAAGAATTGCGCCTGCATCAACTACAGGAATCGTGATTGGGAAACCCAAATCTGTTTTGGCGATTTGGGCGAAAATATCATAGTGGGATAGCATCTCTTGATTGATATCTTTAATCATTACGGCATCGCAAGAAACTTGGTAGCCTCTTTTAGATAATTCTGTTTCTAATGCAGATTTGATTTGATGGCTAGAGTTTACCCCAGCCCCACATGCAGCTAAAATTTTAATCATGTTAAATCTCTCCTTTAAAATTTTTTTGTAAAAAACGATAAACTTCTTCTTTATCTTCACATTGAAAAAAAGCCAATAGTGATGAACGGTCTGTCGTGTTAATAAAATCCATGATAGTCGCTAAAAGACCCGTTTGTTCAATACCGTTTTCATTTAAAATCATGAAAAGAAAGGAAACAGAGAGCGTTTCATCTGGGATAATCATGTTATGAAATGATAAGGATTGTTTCAATTTAATCGGGATAATTCTTGTCGTGCGTACAAAGGTACTTTCGGTATGCGGAATGGCGATATTCGGTAGTGCAGGATCAATCGGTGTTAAACTTAAACCAGTCGGATAGTTGTGTTCTCGTTCCAATAAATTAGTTAGAAAATCAGGTGTAACTAATTTCTTTTTTAACAAGTCTAAATAAACTTCTTCAAAAACTTCTTCTTGTGTTTTTTTGTTTGAAATATAGGTAGTATCTAATGAAAAAATCGATGTTTTAATAACCATAGAACCCCTCGTTTCTTTAATATATTATTATTTATTTACAAGTATAATATAAAACGCTTTCAAAAAGATGTCAACACAATATTAAACAACAATAAACAAAAAAAGAAAATAAATGTTGAATAAAGTTCGATATTGTTTTATTATGTTTTCGAGAAGGGGATTTGAGTTTAAAGAAAGGGACAGAATTTTAATAGTAGATACACGAGGTAAGGAGGAAAACAAAATGCGTGTCATACTTGGTTCAGATTTAGATGGAATAAAATTAAAAGCAGAAATGAAACAATACTTATTGCAAGAAAAAGTTGAGGTAATCGATAAAAGTGAAAGTGCTTCGGAAGACTTTATAGAAGCAACGCTTGCTGTTGCTCATGAAGTTTTAAAGGATACTGAAAGTTTAGGAATCGTTTTTGATGGTTATGGGGCAGGTAGTTTTATGACTGCTGCTAAAATTAAAGGAATGATTGTCGCTGAGTTGTCAGATGAGCGTTCTGCATATATGGCGCGAGAACACAACAATGCTCGGATGATCACGGTGGGCGCAAAAATTGTTGGAACGGAACTAGCCAAAAACATAATAAAAGAATTCTTAACAGGTCATTATGCAGGCGGGCGTCATCAAATACGTGTAGATATGTTAAATAAAATGGCTTAACAAATAATAGAAAGGAAGTGTTTTTATGAAAATTGCCATTGGTTGTGATCATATTGTGACGGATACCAAAATAGCAGTTTCTGATTTTTTGAAAGCAAAGGGATATGAAATTTTAGATGTAGGCACGTATGATTTTACTCGAACTCACTATCCTATTTTCGGAAAAAAAGTGGGAGAAGCCGTAATGAGCAATCAGGCTGATTTGGGTATATGTATTTGCGGAACAGGCGTTGGAATTAACAATGCGGTTAACAAAGTGCCGGGTATCCGTTCTGCTTTAGTTCGCGATATGACTACAGCGTTGTATGCGAAAGAGGAATTGAACGCAAATGTTATTGGTTTCGGTGGGAAAATAACAGGAGAATTCTTGATCTGTGATATCGCTGCTGCCTTTATTGAAGCACACTATCATCCAACAGAAGACAACGAACAACTAATTGAAAAAATTAATCAAGTTGAAAAACAACATCCAGAACAACAAGATGCGCACTTTTTCGATGAATTTTTAGATAAATGGCAACGAGGAGTCTATCACGATTAGTACGTAATCAATGAGGGTTATTTGAGAAAGCGGTCTTAAATAATAATCATTGGTATTTGAGTTAAATTCCCCTTCATTAATTTTTATTGCTGTTTTAATGTGGCACTGTAAAGAGCATTATTAAGAAAAAGAAGTAACAAAGGAACAAATTGAAGGCTATACAGGTAACCATAAAAAGTACACGAGAAAAGAACTCGTGTACTTTTTATGGTTTCGCTGCTTGTTTTATTTTAGTAATTATTTTTCTATAAAAATAGTCCCAGAATTATTAAAATAATCCCGATAACTAAACTGCCGATGCCAGAAGCCGTACCATATTTTTTACCTAAATTTATATCAGTAGTATTTTTAGGAATCAAGTTTGAGAAAAAATAAAATTTTTTTACCAAGATTAGATATGCAACAAGTAAAAGTAATAATCCTAAGAGAAGATAACTAAGATTTTCAGCTAATAAATTTAGATGAGCTAATAACAATATCCCCAAAAAGAAGCCTACCAATCCATATTTCATCGTTTTTTCTTTTGCTGACATACAAATATCCCTACTTTACTTTTTAATTTATTAAGAGCATAAAACCATAGATTCGATATAAGTTCATTTTGTTGTATCCAAAAGAGCATGACCTGGAATGACCTATATAATTAGAAAATTGGAGTGATATATAGTTATTTTACCATAGCTTAAATGAGTTGATTAACTCCGAATAATGTACAACTATGTACACCTATTGTGGGTGGAATGTGTGTTGGGACTTTGCTAACCTAATAGTTGAAAAAATGAATCAATAAATTTAGAAAAGGGACTATTCAAAAGCAACTTTTTTGGGAATTGCTATATTATTTATTTTTTTAAGCGTAATCAACTAAATGTTTTTATGGATAAAGAAAGTCATTGTTCCTTGTCACCAAGCTACAACAGCCAAATTCATTAGAACTTTTTAGTGAATGACTTTAATTTTAGAAAGGTACTGTTGTTAAACATTCATGCTATCAAAGGGGTGTGAGGCGAACGAAGCAAATATTTTCATTTTATAAAAGTTGTATTATGGACTCTTAAAAAGAGGTGATTTAAAAAATTTTGAAGTGGAAATGTTAAGAAAGGAGAGAGGAAATGACTTATTTAGTTCTGGTCAGTCATGGCGATTTTGCTAGAGGGTTAAAAAATTCATTAGGGATGTTTGCTAGCGATGAGATAGAGACAGTCAGAGTGTTTGGCTTACAACCTGGTGAATCTACCGATAATTTTGGTAAGCGGTTTCTTTATGAAGTTGAAAAATTACCGCAGGAAACGAGGCTAATCGTTTTGGCTGATATTGTAGGCGGGAGTCCACTTGCTACTATTTGTAAAGTATTAGATAAGCAAAAAATGCTAGAAAATTCTCTGATTGTTGGAGGAGTAAATTTTCCAATGGCTTTAAATGCGCTTCTAATGAAAGAAACTAGTGAATTATCTGATTTGAAAAAAATGATAGTAGCAGATGCTTGTCATGGCATTAGAGAGTTAACTGTAACTGAAGACGATGTAACTGAAAACGATATAACTGAAGAGGATATCTAAAGGAGAAGATGAACATGTCAATTTCTTTTGTTCGAATCGATGATCGAATGATTCATGGCTTAATTACTTTACGTTGGACTAAAGAAATGCCTTGTGATGGCATTATAGCTGTGAATGACAAAGCAGCAAGTAACCCTATTTTAAAGGAAGCTTATAAAGCAGCTGCACAAGATAAAAAAACCTTTATTTGGACAATGGCGCATTTTTTTGATGTAAAGGATAAAGTATTAGCGTCTAAGTCAAAATACTTTTTGATTACAAAGAGCCCTTTGGATATGAAAAAAATTTTGGTGGATTGGCATTTTGTTCCAAGTGAAGTAAAAATGATTAATGTTGGACCGGGAAATGACCGCGAAGGGACAATTAAATTAGGGGATAACCAATCCTTTACAGCAGAAGAAGCAGCGGCTTTTGAAGAAATTGAAAAGGCTGGTTACAAAGTGGATTTTGCCTTGTTACCTGATCAACGAATTGGTTCTTGGGCGCATTTTAAAGCTAAATTTGGTTACTGATTCTAGAAGTTTTGAAAAGAGGAGAGTAGTATTATGACAATCAACTGGATACAAGCGGCTATTTTAGGCCTATTTGCTTGTCTGTGTTCAAATTCTTGTATGGCTGGACAAGCGGTGGGAAATTATACGATTGGGCGTCCTTTAGTCGGCGGATTAGTTTGTGGCATTATTTTAGGAGATTTAAAATTAGGAATCGCTTGTGGCGTAGCAATGCAATTAGTTTACATTGCTTTGGTCACACCTGGAGGCACAGTGTCTGCTGATGTGCGGGCAATTTCATATATCGGGATTCCTTTGGCGATGGTGGCGATTTCGACCAAAGGGTTAGATCCACTTGGCGGCTCTGCAGCCGACCTAGCTAAATCGGTCGGCACATTAGTTGGAACGATCGGAACGATATTATTTTATTCTGTTGCTGCGTTAAATTTAGTTTGGCAATCGTTTGGTTGGAAAGATATAAAAAAAGGCAAGCTTGATCATTTATATGCCATTAATTTTGGTTGGCCGTGGATTTCTCATCTACTTTTTTCCTTTTTGCCAACCGTGATTTTAACCTATTTTGGGGCTACGGCTGTTACAGCAATGAGAGATGCATTACCTATGGATGGTCTTGCAATGAAAACGCTTTTTACTGTAGGTGGCATGCTTCCGTGTGTGGGAATTGCAATTTTGTTACGTCAAATTGTTAATAAGAACATTGATTTTGTACCTTTTTTTGTAGGGTTCACATTAGCTGCTTCATTAAAACTCAATTTAGTCTCAATAACGATTATTGCGCTTCTTTTTGCTGTAATTTTTTATAAAATTGCTTTGATTAAAAACAATACTAAACTGGTTGATTCAACAGGAAGTCTGACGAATGATGATGAAGAGGAGGACATATGAGATGGAAGAGTTGAAAGCAAATAAATTAGACCAAAAAACGTTAAAGCATTCTTTTCATTTATGGTTTTGGGGAGCGTTAACTTGTTTTTCACAACAGCATATGCAAACCTTCGGCTATCTTTCTTCAATGCTTCCTATTATCAAAAAACTTTATCCAAAACATGAAGACCAAGTGAAAGCCATTCAAGCATATACAGCTTTTTTTAACACAAATCCAATGCTTGGAACGGTCATTGTTGGTGTGACTGCTAGTATGGAAGAGGCTAGAGCAAGTAAGAATGAAATTGATGGAGAAACCATTAATGATATGAGGGCAGGATTAATGGGGCCAATTGCAGGGATTGGTGATTCATTAGTTGATGGTACCTTAATTCCTATCTTGTTAGGAATTTCCTTAGGAATGTCCACGGGCGGTTCGCCAATTGGTGCCATATTTTATATTATTGTTTGGACGTTAATTTCCTATTTTGGCCAACGCTTTTTGTATTTTAGAGGCTATCATTTTGGCGATAAAGCAGTAAGTTTCTTAGTTGGGAAAGAAGGAGCCGCCGTTAGAGTTGCTATCGGAGTTATCGGTAGTATGGTTGTTGGTGGGGTCCTTGCATCTTGGGTAAATGTAACTACTTCTCTTAAATTAATAGGTGCTGACGGAAAAGTTTTCCTTAAACTGCAAGATAAAATTGACAGTATTTATCCAGGATTATTAACGATACTTGTTACCTTGTTTTGTTGGTGGTTAATGTCCAAAAAACATGTTTCCGCTATTTGGACGATGCTTATTTTAGTTGTTATTTCTCTCGTTGGCGTTTTATTAGGTGTTTTCAATCCAGGATTAACTTACTGAACAATCACCAAAAAGGACTCTAGCTGTTAGAGCAAACTGACTTTTGCATAAAACCGATGACGAAAAAGCTAATAAATTAAATTCTTACTCTCTAAGACACAGAAAAAATCTTGTGATTAAAATAAAAATATATAAAATAGAAGAAATTTAGAGACTAGCTTCTATTTTATATATTTTTTTGTTTTAGAAATTTAGTTGGTTTATTAGAATTTTAGGAAAAATTTTACGAAAAGTGTCGCAAAAATGGCTCCTAAAAACGGTGCAGTTCCGGGAACAATCAACCCATATTGCCAATCATTATTGGTTTTATTTTTGATTGGTAAAAGTTGATAGGCGATACGAGGACCTAAATCACGTGCTTGATTCATTGCGAATCCTGTAGTACCACCTAGCCCCATGCCGATTGCCCAAACAAGCAAGCCAACAGCAATGGGTAGTTGTGTTTCGTAGGAATGTGCAATCGCTAAAATAGATGTTAAAAAAATGAATGTTGCAAAAGTTTCAACAAAATAGTTTCTTGGTAAATTTCGTTGGTTCGGATTTGTAGAAAAAATATTACGAATGGCGATCGGATCGACACTATCGGCGGATAGCTTGAAATGATCAGCATACATAATATAAACAATGACGGCGCCACAAATGCCGCCTAACATTTCAGCGATGACATAGGGAATGAAGTAAGACCATGGAATCATTCCTAAAATAGCTTGAGCGAGGGCCATTGCTGGATTAATACAGACTCCGCCAAAGACGAACAGAACAACAGAGATTCCAAAAGCCCAAGTAGTGATTGCAAACATGTGACCAGAACCAGCGTATTTTGTTCGTTTTAGGACATCGTCGCAGTGAACACCTACCCCAAATACGATCATTAATGCAGTTCCCATAAATTCTGATAAGATATGATGAAACATAAGATAAAGCTCCTTTAATCAATAGTTTTATTATTTAATGTTTGGACGAGGCGATAGACTTCCTCAATTGTAAAATTATATTGTTTAGCAATTCGTTCACAATCTTGGTATTCAATAGACTCGTTCAATAGGCCATGATAATGATTTTTTTTAATATGGACCTTACCAAAAGGTGTTTCCAAGATTTTGAAAGAACGGTCCATCACACTACGTTCCATTGTTTGAAAACGCATACCAATTGTAGAAGTATGTTTAAAGAGTAGTTCTGTAAAATATTCTTTTTCCTCTGTTGTTGTTAAAACCGTTAATAGAATGGCACTTCGGTTTTTTTTCATATGAATGGGCGTGAAAAAAACATCTAGAGCACCATGCTCCAATAATAGATCCATTACGTAACCTAACTGTTCAGGTGTTTGATTGTCTATATTTGTTTCAATTTTTAAGACTTGGTCATGGTGTTCTGTCCTCTTTTTTTTACTATGTGTTTCAGTAAAGATTGATCCTCTGAGGGCATTGAATTTGCCGGTTTCTCGTTTGCCAAATCCGTAACCTATTTTTTCAATTAATCGTTGTTCTGGTGCGACAAATAGAGGACTAAGTTCTTTAAAAATAGCTAAGCCAGTCGGTGTGACAAGTTCAGTTTTTATCTCAAAGTCTTGTTGAATGATTAAATTTGTTTCTTTACGTAATTCCATCACCGCGGGAACTGGTATTGGCATGACTCCATGGGCAATTGTGATAGTACCACTTCCATCTGTAATTGGCGTTGAATAGACTTGTTCAATCTCTAACTGTTCCCATAGGATAAAAAAGCCAACGATGTCAACAATTGAATCAATTGCTCCGACTTCATGAAAATGAATAGTGTCAATTGTTTGTTGATGAACAGCAGCTTCAGCTTTTGCAATGTCATAGAAAACATTTTTACTATGTTTTTTTACAAAATTGGACAAGTCGCTTTTTTCAATTAATGTATAAATATCTTTTAAATTTCTAGAATGGCTATGATGATGTGCATGTTCTTTCGTTTCATGATGTTCATTTTCGTGGTGAGGAGAGAGACTGTGTTTTATACCGTAATCCTTTTTTCCATGTTGTAGGAGAACATCGAAATCTGTTCCGTAAATACAACTTTTAGCAATTCGTTGGGCTTGAATGGTGAACCCATCGATGGGAAGTTTTTTTAATTCGATTAACAGTTTGTTTAAATCCCCGCCTAAGTCAAGCAACAATCCATTTAACATATCACCACTAAGACCAGAAAATGGTTCTAAAAATAAGCTTTTCATAGTGAAGACTCCTTTATTTGATTAATCATACTTGCATTATAAGCGGCACCAAACCCGTTATCTATGTTGACTACACTAACGCCAGAGGAACAACTATTTAGCATTCCTAAAAGAGCAGTCAGTCCTTGGAAATTGCTGCCGTAGCCTATGCTAGTAGGGACGGCAATCACTGGCACGCTAACTAGTCCGCCTAGCACGGACACTAGTGCGCCTTCCATACCTGCAATCACAATAACCACCGAAGCCTGTTGAATCTCATCTAGGTGAGCGAACAAACGATGAATGCCAGAAACGCCTACATCATAGATACGTTTTATTTGATTCCCGAAAGTTTCTGCAGTGATTGCTGCTTCTTCAGCAACGGACATGTCTGACGTTCCAGCAGTAACTATCGCAATATAGTTTTTTGTTGTAGTCTCCATTTGGTTGATAACGAAACAACGTGCAAGTTCATAGTAGGTTCCATGAGGAAAGTTCGACTCTAAAGGCTGGGCTTTTTGTTGTGAAACGCGAGTAACTAAAATTGTATTGTTTTCTTTTCTTAAGCTATTGATAATTTTGATGAGTTGCTCAATTGTTTTCCCTTCCCCATAAACGACTTCTGGATAACCAGTTCTTTCTTTACGCTGCGTATCAATTTTTGCAAAGTCTAATTCGCAAAAGCCATTTAATTTGTTTGTTGCTTCTTCTAAAGATAATTTTCCCTCTTTAAAAGCTCCTAAAATTTCTTTCGGTTGCATAATACAACGCTCCTTATTCCTGATTTCTCAAGGATCATTATTCTACAATGACAGACAAGCCATCTCGAATCACAGTCACTTTTGCATTTAGACCTTCTCTTTCAAATGCTCGCTCTAACGCTTCATCAAACGTTTTTGCTATTTCCATATGCATCGAAGTGATAAGCTCAGGATCAACAAGATCTGAAACAAAAATTATATGATGATGAACTAAAATTCGCGCTAAAATTTGCGAAGTCCATTGATCTGGCACGGTTTCTAATCGTGGTGTATGGATGGCTGCTTCTAAAAATTCGTTTGGATTTTTAACATTGGCAATATTTTCATAAAAACCTTCACCACCGTGACCATCACGACATCCAGCGACCATAATAATGACACCGCCGTCTTTATTGGTTGCTTCTGCAGCGGTCATCCCTTTAACTGCTTGATAAATGTTTTGATCAAGTGGAAATCCGCCATTCGTTGAAACCGCAATGTCGCAAGGTATTTTTTTGACACGGGCAATTTCTTTTACAAAGTTACAACCAACTTTATGCGCTTCAACCATATCGCCTGCGAAGGAACCAATAATTTTTTTGTCACCATCTAAAACGACATTAACAATAAAAGCTAGATTCGCTTTAGCGGCAGCGTAGACCATGTCATTATGAATTGGATTATCCGTTAAATTTCCTGTCCGTGAGTTGGAGGAATCAATAAATTCTCCAGAATGGTTAGCCATGATGGTTTTATAAGAAGCAATTCCAGGTAAAACAGATTTACGTCCACCAGAAAATCCTGCAAAAAAGTGTGATTCAATAAATCCTTCGGCCAGCAGTAAATCTGCTTCTGCTGCAATGCGATTAATGATACAATCGCCCCCTGAAGGTAGTTGACCGATTTTGACCATTGAGGAATCATCAGTAGAGATATGCATAACGATTTCTTCATTCTCTACGATCTCTTTACCATATTTACTAATCAGTTCTTCTCGTGTAGAAGGGCGATGAAAGCCTGTAGCAACTAAAATCCGGATTCTAGCTGTTTTGTTCACTGAACGAATTCTACGCAAAATAATTGGGGTGATAATATGTGAAGGAACGGGACGTGTGTGATCGGAACTAATGAGGACAATGTCTGTTTTACCCTTAGCTAATTCTTCTAATGGAAGGCTTCCAATAGGATTGTCCAGCGATTTTTCGACTGTTTCTTTCTCAGTATATGGATTTGAAAAATGTTCAGCTTTTGATTCGAGAAGCCCAATAAAATTTTTATCGGGAATTCTTGCAGTAATCATTTTCTTGTCATAAGGTAGGTTAATTTCTACCATAGCAATCATCTCCTAAGTAATATTTTACGAGACTAAGTATAATGAAATTTAGGAATCACACAGTCCTTATTGTGGGTAACATTTGCTAACAAAAGGTTGGTGAGAGTGTTTATAATAGTTAACGAATCAAACAGAAACTTAGTCAAAGGAGTGACAATTATGGAGTCAGATTATCTTACAGCTTTCTTAGATAGAAAGAAGACACCGATTATCAAAAAAAAACGCCATACTTATCTCGCTTATCATGGATTGGAGGAAGCGTACACCTATGTATTAAAGAAAGGGGTCGTTAAGACGAGTATTATTTTAAAGGATGGACGAGAATTTAATCTGTCGTATATTGTGTCTCCTGACATTATTTCATTGTTACGTGATGAAGTATCAAATTATACATCTGCTCCTTTTAATATCCGCATTGAGTCGGAAGAGGCTAGCTTTTATCGGATACCAAGGACTGTATTTTGGGAATATGTTAGAGAAGATGCTGTTCTTCAAGATTATGTACGGGATTACTACCGTGCAAAATTATCGGAGAGTATTAGTTCCTTACAGAATATGACAATGAATGGTAAGAAAGGGGCTGTTTGTACTTTTATTTACCAATTAATTGATTTGTTTGGTGTACAGACAGAGGAAGGAATATTAATTGATTTTCAAGTAACTAATGAGGATATTGCGGGGTTTTGCGGGATTTCAACGAGAAATAGCGTAAACCGAATTATCCATGATTTAAAAGAGGAAAAAGTCATCGATATCAAAAAACAAAAAATTGTGATTTACGATCAAAGTTATTTAGCTGATTATATTGATCGATAAGATAGGAGTCTGACGAACATGCATATTCCAGAAAATTATTTAAGCCCACAAACTTGCGCAGTGATGGGCGCGATTATGGTACCTGTCTGGTACCGCGCTGTAAAAAAAGTTGACGTTCAAATTAAATTAAAAAAAGATACAGGGACCATGTTAGGGATTTCCTCCTCCTTGTCATTTTTAATAATGATGTTTAATTTGCCAGTACCTGGTGGAACAACTGCGCACGCTGTTGGGGCTGTTCTCATCGCATTATTGATGGGACCTTGGGCCGCGACGCTGTCTGTTTCGGTGGCTTTACTATTACAGGCTTGTTTATTTGGTGATGGTGGTATATTAGCTTTTGGTGCAAACGCCTTTTCTATGGCGTTTGTGATGCCATTCGTGGGATATGGAGTTTATAAGCTAGTTACGCGTGTAAAAAAATTTGAAACAATGGGTCTTTTCTTAGCTGGGTATCTTGGTGTAAATGTGGCGGCATTTTCTACTTCTGTATTATTAGGTATCCAACCCTTACTATTCCATGAAGCGAATGGTACGCCACTTTATAACCCATATGGTCTTTCTATAACTATACCAGCAATGATGAGTGTCCATCTGTTAGTAATAGGAATTGTTGAAGGTCTCTTCACCGTGTGTGTCTATAATTTTGTAAAAAGTGTGTCAAAAGATGCAATTTTTATCGAAGAAAAGAAGAAAAGGACTCCGTTGTTGCGATTAAAGAGACTGTTATTGGTTATGGTAATTTTATGTCCATTAGGTTTGATTGATCATGCCACTGCTTGGGGTGAATGGGATTTATCTGAATTAGTCAAGAATTTAAAACAGAACCATTTACCTGCAGTACAACCAAAAGGTATGGTGAATGGTTTTTCATTTCATGCACTTTTCAGTGATTACTTTATTCCAGGACTGCCATTAGCACTTGGATATATTTTAAGTGGCGTAACAGCCATAATCGTTTTTTTACTCATTTTTCGTTTATTTAATGGAAGAAGGCAAAGTTGATGCCTGAATGGATGAAAGAATCTTCCACGTCCCTTGAACCTAATAAAAAAGAAACCTTTATGCTTAAAAATCGAAAAGGAATCCTTTTTTTATTAAATAAATTTCAGGTGAGTGGGAAACGCAATAAGACTATTCTCAGTGATATACACCCAGCAATTCAACTGATCAGTACTTTTTTACTAATTGTTTTAATCAGCACAGCACAAAAAGTTCTTGTTTTGTGGCTCTTAGGCATCTACCTAGGCATGTTACTTTTAGTTGAAAAACCAACTATTCTACGAAACATTGTCAAAAAAGCTAGTATCCTCATTTTGATGCCGCTGATTATCTATTTACCGATCTTTTTTTTAGGTCAATTTAGTTTATTATTTATTGTTCATTTGTTTTTTTTAGCCATAGCGATTAGTCAATATATGGAAACAACCAACATGAATCAATTTATAGCAGCATTAAAAATCTTTCATTTTCCGAATATAATACTTTTACAATTAGATATTACGATTAAATATATCTTTTTCTTTGGAAATCTCTTAATCCAACTGCTTGCCGCTGTAGAAGCTAGAGCAGTTGGTGGGAATATCCAGTTGAGTACGGGTAGTAATTTAATCAGTCTTATTTCTTTAAAATCTTTTACGTATGGGAAAAAGTTGGACATGGTGATGGAAGCAAGAGGATATACTGGTCAATATTATCGAGTAAAGCAACCATTAAAAACGAAAGATTTTTTGGTTAGTATTGCCTATCTTTTATTTTTCGGGGGGTTGCTTTATTTAGGGAGGAACTAATATGTATCGAGTAAATCATTTGGTTTATCGCTATCAAACGAAGCCTGTTTTTTCGCCTTGTAATTTGGAAATAGCCAGAGGAGAATATCTGGTTTTGATGGGAGATAACGGCAGTGGCAAATCCACTTTTTTAAATTTGCTCGCAGGTTTTTTAAAACCTTCCGAGGGAACGATTTATTTTATGGAACAATCATTAACGGCCTGGAAAAAAGACCCTATTCATAAAAAGAAGTATTATGCTCATTTGGGTATATTATTTCAAGAGACGGACACACAATTATTTAATGCAACAGTTTATGACGAATTGGCATTTGGCCCTAGACAGCTCCAACTATCCGAGCATGAAACAGCAAAAAGAATTAATGATTGTTTGAATTTATTAAAAATTACCCATTTAAGCAATCAAGTGCCTTATCAATTATCGGGAGGAGAAAAGAAAAAAGTGGCTTTTGCTAGTCTGTTAGTAATGAATCCAGACGTGTATTTATTAGATGAGCCGTTTACTGGGTTGACAAAAGAATCGGAAAAATTATTTAAAAAGATAATAAAAAATCTGCATCAACTTGGTAAAACAATTATCCTTTCCACCCATGACTATTTGAGTATTTGCGAGGAAGCTGATTCCATTTTATTGTTTGATTCGGTTGTCACAAGGTACTCAAAGGAAGAGATAGAAGCCAATGCTAACTTGTTACAACATTTAAAACGGTATTAAGTGTACAAATATTGACAATAATTGATACTATGAATCGTGATTTTTTCTAATGTGGAGATGTCTATAATTAATTATGTAAAAGAAAATCAATAGGAGATGGTTTAAATGTCTGTCATGAAAACGAAAGAACAAAATTTAGTTCGCGAGTTACAAAAAATGGATAAGTTGGCTGTTGCATATTCAGGTGGAATTGATAGCTCTTACTTGCTAAAAAAAGCTTTGGACACTTTAGGTGCTGAAAATGTACTTGCGGTTGTTGTAAATTCAGAATTATTTTCTGATGATGAGTTTGATAAAGCGGTTGATTTAGCTAATGGGTTGGGAGCAAATGTGTTAGGCCTTGAAATGAGCGAATTAGCGGATGATAGAATTGTTGCAAATAACCCTAATAGCTGGTTCTACAGTAAAAAATTATTATATAAAACTATTCGTTCGGCTATTCAGAAAGAGGGATTTGATGTTCTGGCCGATGGGATGATTATGGATGATAATACTGACTTTCGTCCTGGATTAAGAGCAAGAGATCAAGAAGGGGTCATCAGTCCGCTACAACAAGCTAAATTATATAAAATTGAAATACGTCAACTTGCTAAAGACGCAGGTATTTCCAATTGGAGTAAAGTTGCCTCATGTAGCATTGCTTCAAGAATTCCTTATGGCATTAAGTTAACACGCTCAGCTATTGATCAAGTATTTGCTAGTGAAAAATATTTACGGGAAATAGGTTTTCCAATTGTCCGTGTCAGAGCACATCATGATTTAGCACGGATTGAAATTCCAGAAGACAAACTTTCTCTGTTATTAGAAAACAGAGAAAAAATTGCAGATTATCTTAAAAAACAAGGATTTAATTATGTAACTTTTGACTTAGAAGGATTTAAATCTGGCCGAATGAATGATATCCTCACAGAAACTGAAAAAAAAGTTTTTTGTGAATGTTAGACAGATAAGTTTATAAAATTGAGTCGGTGTAACGGAGTCAGGACAGGGGTATTCCGTTACAAAAACCAAGTTTTCTGCTCGATTAGGTCGGTTGTTTTCATTGATTACTCTGCCAGTAGTTTATTAACTTTTAAGCCTAGGAAAAATTCCCTTTGGATTTTTCCTAGGCTTTTTGTCTATTTAATCATTTGATATTTGCTAAAAAGAAATTAGCTGTAGAATTTTTTAAGATTACCAGTGATTGTTCAATTTGAGGAAAATAAATGGATTGTTTGGACTGGTTGATTAGTCGATTATTTTGGGGATTCGTGAGTGAAAGTATTTGCTGTGAATAGTTAAATAACTCAGTGTTTAGTGTGTCTGGCCTAACTGGCGTTAATTTTTTTAAGTAGTGTTGTGTTTTCATAAGTTCTAAAAGAAGCTCTTCCATAGCAGTTTGCATTTCCAACAGTTGATCATTTAGTTGTTTTTGTTGCATTAAGCTTTCAGCAGAGGCATCGTTACTATAAATAGGAGATTCAAGAACAATTTCTTGAATAGAATAGTTTACTCTACGTTGTACTCGATAAGCTAGTATCCAAGCATCACTTGGTAACGTGGTCTCTTCATTGATTAACGCTAGCAAAATAGAGCTGATCGTTTTTGACCAACTATTGATATTTTTACGTAATACTTGACTATGCCATGTTGGGAAAATAAAAAACATAACAAAAGCAATCAGCGCACCAATAATTACATCAAAAACTCTTGTATAGCCTGCAGAACTACCACCTAATGTGAAAGTTAACCAAGTGGTCACACTTAGCATTAGAAATGCTTGACTTAATTTACGGACGGTTTCATACAATATAACTAGCAAACAAGACAATAGCATTGGCCATAAAGGATTTAGGTTTGTTAAGTTAGCAATTAATTGAGACAAAAAAATGCCTAAACAACCACCTAAAATAGAACCAATAGTTCTTGAAGTGATTTTACCGAGTGTACCATGATAACCTGGCATAACCATTAAACAACCAGAAATAACTACCCAGAATTCGTGATTAGCTAAAGGCAAAGGGTACATGTAATTAAGAATAAGCGAACAAAAATGACACACTAAACCTGTTAAAGCTAAACGAATTGCGAATCTAGCAGAGCTGCCTTTGTAAGAATGAAGGATCTCTTTGGCTTCTGCAAGTCCTTCTTTTGTGGGTAAGAAAGATTTAAATGAGATTTTTTTAAAGGATTGTTCGTTTTGTATCAGAAGGATTGCTGATTTTATTTCGGTGTTTGCTGAAGCAAATTCTTGAAGAGGTAGGGTTAATTGTTCTCCTTTTAAAAAGAGTTGAATTGCTTTTAAAGCAGGAAGATTTTCAGCTGCATTGGTTGAATCTAACGAGCCTGCAATTGCATCTGCTTGTGAAACCAAGGGATAAATCCATGGTGTTTTTTGATGATTGACCCATGGCATCGTTTCAACAGATTCGCGTACTTTTATTCTGAAATGGACATAGCGTGCGGGTTTTCCTTGTGCTAATAAATATAATTGTTCATATAAATCGTCTACTAATTTTCGTGCTTCATTATTTTGCGGCTTAGAATAAAGACAATAGAACAAACAAAGGATGGACATACCTAAAATTATTGCACCCAGACCTTCAAAAGTTTGACCAATAGACAAATTGCCTTTTAATTGCGCACCAGCTAGTAAAGAAATGGTCCCAAAGAGACATCGAATATACAGACCAATACTAAAGTTTCTTACAATCCCTGAAAAATACAAACCAAGGACGAATAATAAAATAATGAATATACTTGACGACTGTAAAAGTATCCCCAGACTGGCACCAAGAAAAATCATTAAAATACCATCTATGGCACTTCTTTGTGGAGAGCTATGTCGTGGTAAGACACAAATTACAGTGCCCAAAAAGCTACCAACATTTACTAAAACAAAAGCGAAAGGAAAGACTATTGTTAGAACAGCACCAACAGCATTTGCAATAATGATACTAAGAACAAGAGCAAACCAGTTCTGTCTTGTATCAAAAGTTAGTATAGGGCGACTATACGCCCAAGATGATTCTAAGAAAACCTCAAAAAATTTTTTGATAGATAATTTCACAAAACATTCCTTCTTTAAAAATTTATTAGAAGCTAAAAAATTATTCCTCTGCTAGTATACACCTCTAAAATTTTTTTTCAAATTTGCTCTTTTTAAGAAAACTCACAATTATAGTCCAACATTAAGTTTAGCCATATATTTTTGTTGAATAAATTCTGTAAGCTCATGCCAACTTTCTTCATTTTCAATGGAATCTAAGTAGAAAATATCTTGATTAGAAGTAGCTTTTTCGAAGGAATCTGTGATGATGATATCCGCATTTGTGAAGTCTTCGGTAATAGAGATTGCGTTTGTATTATATAAGGAGGATAACCGTGTTTTAATAAAATAACTTGCATAAAAATCTTTGATAATTTGTAAATAGATTCTCACTTGTACTTTTTTTTCGGACACAGACAATGTGTAAAGCAGTTGACTGAGTAACTCTAAATGCGTTTCTTGGTGAACTAATTTTGCCACCGTTCGTTTTATTCGATTAAAGTATGCCACATCTGACGGAGTACAAATTTCTGGCTGCGGTAAATAAAGTGTTAAAAAAGTATAATAATTGCCCTCCGTTAAAAAGTACCAAGCATTAAAAATAGAAAGATAGTAAACGTATTGATAATCATGCTGATTTGTCAGTAAGTAGGCTACTTGCTTAAACAATTTTTTTGATAAGACACAATAAGGATGGTTAGATTCTATAAATAATTTTTCTATTTGTTTCGTTTGCTTTTCCGAAAAGATATAAGGGATAAAAATGCGAGATAAAAAATTAAAATATAAAATTTCAGTTTTTCTTGTTTCGCATTGAATGTCAGCGAAGGAGTGTTCAAGAAAAAATAAAGTCACATGACTGTATTGATTGATCAGAATAAAAAAAGAATGCAGGTTTTTAGACTGCGGCATCTTTAAGAAGTTTTGTGCACTTGTTCTAGTTTTAAATATCGCATATAAAATATAAAACGCTCTTTTCTTCATTCGGACATTTTTATAGGATCGTTCAAGAAGTTCATCGGGTAGACTTTTTTTTATTTCTTCAAGACTTATTTTAGAGAAAGGCCAAGCCAATTCTTGAAAGGAATCTTGTAGGAAAATGAAAGAAAACACTCGAATCGATAATTCATTGCCAGTTAATTGATAAATACCCTTAATACTAACGATTACTATATCAAAAATTTTAAAAAAGTTATTCAGTTGTTTCGTGATTTTTACCAGATAATGTTCAGAAATATATAAAACTTTAATTAATTCGTTTTTATCAATGGAAGAATGTGTGACTAATTGTACGCAATAATTAAATTGTACATTGTTTTTTAAAAGATTGAGTTTTAACGTGTAGGCGTATTCGACCGCGCTTTTTCGGTACGCTGGATTTACACAAACAATGCCATTATTGTTAGAGACAATAAAATGTTGGATTTGATAAGTATCCTCGAATTCGTGATTTATTTTTATCAGATTTTCCTTGACCGTTCTTTTTGAAATTTTTAAATTGGAAGAAATTTCATTTAATGACGTATGAGCTCGCTTCACTATATAAAATAAAATTTCTAGCTCATTCGTTAGGTAGGATGGAAACATGTTATGGACCTCCAAAAGTAAAATTTAGGTTCATTGTAGTCTACTTTCTTTAAATTTTTGTATTGATATGTTAACACAAGCGCAATAAGAAGCGGCCATCACAATTAATGTACAGCCTTATACATTAATTGTGTGTGGCAAAGCAATTTCAATGTTGATAAGCTAGCAGTAGTTAGAATAATTATTATTTAGTTTCTAATTCCAAAAAAGGTCAAGGTGAGTAAGCAATGAAAAAAATCAACGAACAATTAAAAATTAAAATGCCAACCTGCAAAAGAAAAAAAAGCATTGCTTATTTCTTTTACTCTTGTCTACTATTGGTAACGATTTCTTGTTTTTTGAGCGTGCATTTTCAAGAATGTGAGGCAGCTTCACTCTATCAAGCGGGAGGGATAGCCATTGATTTGAGAACTGATTTACCTTATGGAATGGAGATAAGCCATGACGATGGTGGTGGTCCTGATGGATCATTTGGAGGAAAATTACACGTAAAATTATCCGGAACAGTGGACACTTCTCATACACAAAAAATTACTGCTCTTGCTTTCGATACCGATGGGATGCAATATGGTCTGATGTTTCATTTGCCAGAAAATATAAGTGCAGATAATTTTAAAGCGGCTTATGACAAGGCTTATGCGGATAATCCAGAAAATTTTTATTCAATTAGTGGACAAAAAAATACACGAATATCAATCATCAACACAAAAGGAATGCGGACGTTTAACGGTTTTTCAGAAGATGGTTCACCAGGGTGGGGTGATCCCGAACAAGACTATAGTGGGATTGATACTGAGCATCAGGTGATGTTTTGTGAACGTGGAGATTCTATTGATTTGTCTCTTGGGAAAATTTATGACATTTGGAGTAATGAACCTGATAAAACTAAAATAACATTTGAGCTTCATTTTGATTTAGATGTGGCAACTTTGATGAAAGATGGCGACTCGAAGGATTATTCCCTCAATAAAAGTTTAACGAAACATCGCTTACCTGTATCAAATGTTTTGTCGGATGGTAATGAGAGTGATCAATTTTCGTTATCGGCAGATTTTTTTGGCCGGACGTATGAATTGGGTAGATTTTCAGATACAACGAATACAGTTAATCATAATATGGTAACGGCTAGTGCAGACATGTGGTTACGTGCGACAAGTTTAGCGGCAGCAGCAAAGCAAGATCCAAATAATTTGAATCATCAAATTATCACTGGAATCACCGGAAAAGTGGCTACTTGGTCTTCTTATATCTCGCCATGGGACAGCGGTGATAAAGACAATCCATTATCCAATTACAATACCCAAGACGCCTCTAAATATCCTGAAATACCTGAAAGCAAAACGATGTTACCAGGGGATTTTTTATCACCAAAGTTTACGATGAACCAAAGACAAGACAATCCGCTTAATTGGACAGATGGGTATGTTGCTCAACGGTTTGCGCGCGTAGTTAATTTTCATACTCACACAGTTGATCCTAAGGCCAATGTGAATGTCTCTTCACAACAACAAAACGGGTTAACGACTTATTTGCTTAGTGGCAAAGATGGTTGTGGGCTGCCGTTAGTCAATCCGCCAGGAACGGATTCTTCAGAGCCCACAGATAAAACATATATGCGCGTCACAACAGATCCATACCAAGTGCCAAGTTTAGAAAAGGCAGCTTTTGTTAAAGGTCAAACAACATTTCACCCGCAACAAAAGATACCAGTAGAACTAACCGTTAAGGCTCCGACAACTAGAAAAGTTCAGATTGAAGAAAAAATTTCAGGTGCTGCCCAAACTGATTTTCATAAAATTGGGGAGCAAGATTTAAAAAATTTACCAGTCACAGATGATTGCGTTAGTTTTAACTGTTTAGCAGATGCTTTACCAACTTCAGGAGATTACACATTAACGTTTAGAATTCTTGATGTTGATGATACATCTAAAAGCTACTCAAATGAGAAAAGTTTAACTGTACACATTGATCAAGCGCAAATTAAAGTTAAATCTCAAGATACGATTTATCAATATACTCAATGGCAACCAGAAAGTGAAGTGACTAGCCTACAAACACCAGATGGTAAAAAAGGTGATTTTCGAGACGTAAGTGTCACCATATATAAACTGGACGGAGAGCAAAAGGTCCCAGTAGATGCGGTGGATACAAAAGTGGTTGGTAAATATGAAATTGATTATAACTACCTAGGATTAGAGGCGCAGACTGCACTAGAAGTCATTCCCTCTTCAGCTCATATTGGTTCACATAACGGCAGCTTTTCTGTGGGGACGCCCTTCGATCCAAAACGTCTTTTTGATAGTGCAACAGATAATGATGGACAGTCCATTCCTTATAGTAAGATAACGATTCGCTATACGCCTAAGCAGGTAAACGATGAAGTAGCAGGCATCTATAGAATTACTTATGATATCTCTAAAATAGTAGGTTTTAGTAAAAGTATTACTGTTGATTGGACCTACTATTACTCTAATCGTCTAGACTTTTATCACTTATCTGAACAACTAATGCCTTTTGAGAACGTAAAATTTAATGGCCAAGATCAAACACAGACATTAAAAAGTTGTGAGATGAACATTGAAGATACGGGGGACCCTAATCGGACAACTGGCTGGCAGCTTGAAGTAGCCTATAATTTAAATGATCAGAAAACACAAGCGTGGAAAGACGCAGGGCTTGATCTCACGCTAAATCCAAAGTCAGTCGATTATGTAACAACTGAGCAAAATATCATGGTTAACGATGAGCAACAATTAGTAGTTGGCGTAAGTAACCAATCTATCAAAAATAAAAAAGTTTTGACGAAATTACAATTATTGCCCACATTAACTATTTCAAAAGTCACACCTGCTGATAAATATGAAGCTCAGTTAATTTGGAACTTAGAAGCAACACCGTAAGGGAAGAGGGAATAGCTGTGAAATGGTTTATCTATGATTTATTGTTTGTTGCCTTTATTCTCGGTTTGCCAATTCAAGCACAAGCTGAAGACAAGACAACTGACGCACAAGCTGACACAAAAGTCATGGTAATAGTGAAAGAGAGTGAGGATATTGTTCCGCATCCCAATGAGCTTATACCGCAGACTAACGATATGCCAACTTCACGAGGACAACCTAATTTTTTACCAAAAACAAACGAGATTACGTCTCAAGAGACGCTTTTAGGAATCGTGGTACTCGGAAGTACATTAATCGTTGGACTTTATAAAGAAAAGAGGAAAAATAATGAATAAAAAAATAATTGGTTTAACTGTCACTTTAGGAACGGGGATTTTTTTAATTGGACAACAAACTGTGAATGCAGCTGATAATGCCACTACTACAGCGAATGTGTCGGTTTTGGGTGGCGGATTAACCATTACACCATTAGCACAAATTAACTTTGGGACGGTGACAAAAGACGGCCAAGATCATACGCAACCAGATCAAAGCAAGTCGCAACTTATCATTAATGATAATCGTGGGACAACGAATACAGGTTGGTATCTGACAGCGAATTTAGAAGATAAAGGAAAAGGTGTCACTGGATTAGACGGAATGACACTTCATTTAGACACTAAAAAACCTGACGGATCTTCTGAAAAAGGTACCTTTACGGGCGTTGATTTAACCACAGATGCTTCAACCATTATTTCGCTAGATAAAAGTGATATCCGTTTATCAGACACTGTCACGACAGCCGATTTAAATGCAACGTTAAATATACCTAAAAGTATTGCTGCAAATACCTACTCTGGGACCATCGTCTGGAATGCCATCGATGGAGCACCCGCCTAAGAATTTAACATAAAACGATGTAAGAAAACGAGGCAGATAAATTGAAAAGAATTTTAAAGATACTTTTTATATTGACTATTCTCTGTTTAGGTGGAGCGATGCGTGCCTGGGCAGAGCCGTCTAATACCAATAGTTCAGCAACAATTGACAATGCGAATGCATATACAGTCACACCCGTTTTCGGAGCAACTCAAAATAACAAAACCAGTAATTTTTTTGATATGACATTAACTCCGAAACAAAAAGATACATTCAAATTAACGATAACCAATACTACGCCGAACCCTCAAAAATTTAAAGTTCAGGTAAATACAGCAACAACAAATAGTAATGGGATAGTTGACTATACAAAAAGTAGCTTTGAAAAAGATCCATCGATGAGTTTGGTACTTAGTGATTTGATTAGTCCCAATAGGAAAGACATTAGTGTTCCCGGTAAACAATCACAAACGATTGATTTTCAAATAACGATGCCAGAAAAGTTATTCTCAGGAATTTTATTAGGTGGAGTGACGATTCGACCTGTAGAGATAGCTGGGGACCAAAGCAAGGGTGGGATTCAAAATGTTTATATGCATACGATTGCTATTCGGGTGAATGAAACAGCAGAGACCATACCTGCAAAATTGGAAAGTGGTTCTGTTAAAATTGGGCAAATGAACCGCCACAATACTGTTTCGATGGAAATTAAAAATCCACAGCGGAAGTTATTGTCAAAAGTCGAAGGAGATTTTTTTGTTAAAGAAAAAGGAACAAACAAAACGATCATTCACGAAAAGAAAAATAATCTTAGTTTTGCACCAAACACAAGGTTTGACCTACCTATTTTACTGAAAGATTCGTTTAAACCTGGACACTATACCTATACCATTAAGTTGAAAAACCATGAGGGGAACTGGACGTTCTCAAAAGATTTCACGATAAACAAGAAGCAAGCTGATCAGTATAATAAGCGTTCTGTTGATCATAAAGCCAAAAACCTTCACTGGCTTAAGTACCTCATGGCCTTTTTAATTCTAGTTATTTTAGGTACCGTCTGCTATATCTTGGGAAAAAAGAAGGGAAAAATGAGGTTGTAAAACCTGCCTTTAAAATAGTTGACAATTATGCAGAAAAAATCATGCCAGTATGAATTATCTATGACATAAGGGAAGAATAGCTGTCTAGCAAGGATAAATTGTCAAATTAGCGTTAATTTACGCAAGTCATTGGTGTTCCTTATTTTGGAAAGTAGTATTATACTATTATTGTTCAATGATTCACAATAGAAACAAGGAGGAAAGAACCATGTATAAAGCAATTGTCGCAGCAAAAGGAAAAACAACAAAAATTGTTGAAAAAGAATCGCGTCCATTGAAAGATAATGAAGCGCGGTTGAAAATGGAAGTCTGTGGTGTCTGTCATACGGATTTACACGTTAAGAATGCAGATTTTGGCGATGTTAGTGGTTGTACCTTAGGTCACGAAGGAATTGGGATTGTGACGGAGGTTGGAAAAGACGTTACTAGTTTAAAGATTGGTGATCGTGCATCTGTTGCATGGTTTTATGAAGGCTGCGGGCATTGCGAATATTGTACTTCTGGTCGAGAAACGCTTTGTCGTTCAGTAAAAAATGCTGGATATACAGTTGATGGTGCCATGGCCGAAGAATGCATCGTCACAGACGGTTATGCAGTGAAAGTGCCAGAAAATTTAGCATCAGAGCCAGCTTCCTCTATTACTTGTGCAGGGGTAACAACCTACAAAGCGATAAAAGAATCTGGGATTCGTCCAGGTCAATGGCTAATGATTTCAGGATTAGGTGGTCTAGGTAATCTAGCTTTACAATATGCCAAGCATGTCTTTAATGCCAAAGTAGTAGCTGTTGATGTGAATGATGATCAGTTAGTTTTTGCGAAAGAAATGGGTGCTGATCTTTTAATTAATCCAGTTAAAGATCCTGATTTTGCTGCACAACTTCAAAAAGAAATTGGTGGTGTCCATGCAGCAGTAGTCACTGCGGTAGCTAAATCAGCATTTAATGGCGCAGTCGATGCAGTCCGTGCGGGAGGAACGGTTGTCGCCGTTGGATTGCCTGTTGAGACAATGGATTTATCTATTCCACGTCTTGTTCTTGATGGCATTCACGTAGTCGGATCGTTAGTTGGAACCCGTCAAGATTTAAGAGAAGCTTTCCAATTCGGTGCAGAAGGAAAAGTTGTTCCTGTTTGTCAAACACGTCAACCAGAAGAAATTAATGCTATTTTTGAAGAAATGGAACAAGGAAAAATTCGCGGGCGCATGGTCATTGATTTTCGCAGTTAATTTAGTTTTTTAGTGATTCGTTGATTTAATCTGAAAACCATGAAAGGATGGATGGAATGTTTGCGAATCTTACTCTCCGTGAGAGACGACTGCTTAAACAAGCACAAGTGGGAGCCACAATTAGCTTTATTCTTTTGTTTGTACCAATTCTGACAATCAGTCTTTTGCATACTAGTGACTTATTAGCAAAATGGATAGGTATAGTTGGGGTAATTATGGTTTTACCATTGTTGTATTTTGCGTGGCAGATTTTAAAGATAGCCTATAAAGATCAAAAAGATAATCCAACGCCTCCTTTGTGGGTTCCGAAAGTTTATGGGATTGGGCTTTCGATCAATCCCTATCACCGGTTTGGAAAGTTAATTTTTATATTGCTAGCGGTACTGATAGTTGGCATCATCATTAGTTTGCTTTTCACACCAGCAAGTCAAATCAATCACTAAAAAACGAGTAATCAACACCCTCTTGCTGAGCAGGAGGGTGTTTAATATTTTTAAATAGACTAAATTTGAGCAACAGGTATTAGATTTTTGAAAAAAGTCTTTCTTTTTCTGATGTGGATATTTTTGCAATAAAATCATCATTATAAGTGAATTAACAGGTTTATCAAGGGTTAATACTTGTTAATGGTGGCTGCTATAATTAACCGTTGACAAACACAAAAAAACCATCATACGATAATTATGTTATTAAAAAAGTGAAAAATTGGTAGTTAATAAATGAAAACGCATTCATCAGGAAATTGTGATTCTGTACTAAAATTTTTATATAAGATGAAAATGGATTGTTTTCATTTAATAATTTATTGAAAGGATGTGTTTATGAAGGGGTTACTGAAACTGACTTTCTAACAGTCTCAGTAAACTAAGAAAATCGTTATGACTTTTCATCTGGATAAAACTTTGTTGGGTTTTGGATTTTGTGAGTAATTGTGTCGGAACTATTCTATGGGGAGCAATTTTAAGGAGGAAAAAATGAACAAAGAGTATCAGGGTAAAAAAATTTACGGTAAAAAGCACTGGTTGACATTTTTATTAGTGAGTTCGTCTGTATTGGCGTTCCATTCGCTTGTTACGATGGATTCTCAAGTGGTTGATGCGCAAGAGCAAACAGCAAAAGAAGACGTAGCTGATTCAGCAACGTCAGTCGGAGCAATTGTGTCGATTGAAAAAGCGGAGAAAAACTTTGTCATTACGTATGCTTCTGGAAAAAAAGCACAAATTAGTATTTTAAACGACCATCTTTTTCGCTATCATCTAGATCCAACTGGTAAATTTGAAGAATATCCAACGCCAAATGATCCAAAGCATGTTGCGAAAATTACGGCTAAAACAATGGCCGACTATGGCACACAAGCCTTTGAGCAAACGAACGTCACAGATTCAGGAAACCAATTTATTCTAGAAAATAATGGTTTAAAAATTATGTTCGAAAAAGAAAGCGCTTTAATGGAAGTTCTAGACAAGAAAAAGAATCAAGTCATTTTAGAAGAAACCGCTCCGCTATCCTTTAAAAATGATAAAGCTACACAAACGTTAAAACAAAGTAGTCAAGAAAATTATTTTGGCGGAGGAACTCAAAATGGTCGATTTACGCATAAAGGAACAGCTATCCAGATTGTCAATACGAACAATTGGGTAGATGGCGGAGTAGCATCGCCTAACCCATTTTATTGGTCAACTGCAGGGTATGGCGTTGTTCGAAATACATGGAAACCTGGCAACTATGATTTTGGAAGTCATGATCCACAAACAACCACAACAACGCACGAAGGAACAGATTTTGATGCTTTTTATTTCTTTAATGATTCCTCAGCAGGTATTTTAAAAGATTACTATGAATTAACCGGGAAACCAGCTTTGATGCCAGAATACGGGTTCTATGAAGCACATTTAAACGCGTATAATCGGGACTATTGGGTGAAAGTAGCAGAAGGAACCGCGGGAGCAGTTAAGTTTGAAGATGGTAATTTTTACAAAGAATACCAACCAGGCGATCTAGGAAACTTAAATGGCACGCTAGAATCTTTAAATGGAGAAAAAGAGAATTATCAATTTTCTGCACGCGCAGTTATTGATCGATATAAGAAAAACGATATGCCGTTAGGGTGGTTCTTGCCAAATGACGGCTACGGTGCTGGCTATGGCCAAACAGATTCATTGGACGGCGATGTACAAAACTTAAAAGAATTTACAGAGTATGCTCAAGCCAATGGTGTTGAAGTGGGGCTGTGGACTCAATCTAATCTCCATCCAGCGGATCCTAAAAATCCTAAAAAAGGAGAACGGGATATTGCGAAAGAAGTTAGTGTCGCTGGTGTTAAAGCTCTCAAAACTGACGTGGCGTGGGTCGGGTATGGGTATTCCTTTGGCTTAAATGGTGTAGAAGATGCCGCGAATGTTTTTGTAAAAGAAACAGACGGCGCAGTTCGTCCGATGATTGTTTCATTAGATGGTTGGGCCGGAACCCAACGGCACGCTGGTATTTGGACAGGCGATCAAACGGGTGGTCAATGGGAATATATTCGCTTCCATATCCCAACATATATCGGGACTTCGTTGTCTGGACAACCAAATGTCGGTTCAGATATGGATGGAATTTTTGGTGGAAAAAATAAAGAGGTCAACATACGTGATTTCCAATGGAAAACTTTTACACCAGTGCAGCTAAATATGGACGGCTGGGGCTCCAATCCAAAAACGCCATTTGCTTTTGATCAAGAAGCCACAGATTTGAACCGAGCGTATCTAAAATTAAAATCAATGATGATGCCTTATAACTACAGTATTGCCAAGGAATCAGTTGATGGACTACCAATGGTACGGGCCATGGCTTTAGAATTTCCTAATGAAGGAACAGCATATACAAAAGATTCTCAATACCAATATATGTGGGGACCCAATTTACTCGTTGCCCCAATTTATAATGGCAATCAAGATGAGGCAGGAAATTCAATCCGTGATGGAATCTACTTACCAGATGAAAAACAAGTCTGGGTTGACTTATTTACAGGCGAAAAATATCAAGGTGGCCGTGTCTTAAATGGAGTAAAAACACCGCTGTGGAAGGTGCCCGTTTTCGTCAAAGATGGCAGTATTATCCCAATGACGAATCCAAACAACAATCCAAAGGAAATCCAACGAGATCAACGATCTTTCTTGATTTATCCAAATGGCACCACTTCTTTTAATATGTATGAAGATGACGGAATTTCAACTAGTTATGAAGCTGGGCAATCAGCTACGACTAAAATAAATAGTCAAGGCCCTAAATCAAACGAAAAAGGGGATCTGACCGTTACTATCGAACCGACAAAAGGAAGTTATAAAGGCTTTGTTGATGAACGAAGCACCACGCTTGATTTGTTAGCTTCAGAAGCGCCCGAAAGCGTAACAGCAATGGTGGGGGGAACAGAAGTAACCTTGAAACAAGCAGCTAATAAAGAAGAATTTTTAGCTGGCACAAATCTATATTATTTTGATAAAGAATTCCAAGTGAATCAGTATCTTTCTGAAGCTTCAGGAGAAAAACTGAACCAATCAGCGTTATCAGTAAAACTAGCGAAACAATCTGTGACCGCCAAAGATGTTCAAATAACTGTCAAAGGTTTCATTAATAAAGGAACGGTTGACGGAGGAAATACAACGGTCGATGACCAGTTAACTATTCCGGCAAATGTCGCAATTAATGAAGAAAAAACAACGCCATCTTCTTTGACTCTTCAATGGGATCAAGTAACTGAGGCAACAAGCTATGAAGTAGAGCGTGACGGGACTGTTTTCGGAAATATTCAAACGAATACAGCAACATTTGATGGATTTTCCTTCCTAAGCGAACATACTTTTCGAGTTCGAGCTGTTGGAAAAAACGGGGTCTCTGAATGGAGTGAACCGATTAAAGGAAAAACACAAGATGATCCCTATAAAGAAACAATTAATCAAGTCAAAGCAACAAGTAATTTACCAGAACAACCAGGCGCAGAATTGAAGAAATTAACAGATAAAGATTTGAGTACAGGTTGGCATACGAACTGGTCAACCGGCATCGCTAATCCAAGTGATGGAAATTTCTTGTCTTTAAAATTTGATCTTGGTGCGGAGTATCAAATGGATAAAATTGAATACTTGCCAAGAGACAATGCCGGCAACGGAAATATTTTGCAGCTCCAGTATCGGACGTCGAAAGATGGAGCTAATTGGACAGAGTTTTCAGAACCTATTAACTGGAAGCAAGATGCTTTGACAAAAACCATTGAAACGAAGGACCAAGCGTATCGTTTTGTTGAAATGAAGGTATTAAAATCGGTGGGTAATTTTGGCTCTGGTCGTGAGATGCTCTTTTACAAACAACCAGGAACAGAAGGAATCTTACATGGAGACATTACTAATGATGGAACGATTGATGAAAATGATGCAATGAGTTATCGAAACTATACAGGCTTAGAATCGGTGGACAGTGACTTTAATGGCTATGTTGAAAAAGGCGATTTAAATAAAAATGGGGTAATTGATGCTTATGATATCAGTTATGTTTTACGACAATTAGATGGTGGGATTGAGATACCTGATGTCGAAGAAATTGCGGGCGGTTTATCCCTTGCTGTGGTTAATGAAAATGGCAAGGATACCTATCTTCCTGGCGATACATTAACCTTTACACTTAAAGGTCAAGACTTAAAAAACATTAATGCGTTAAGCACAAAAATGTCCTTTGATTCTAGCAAATTTGAACTTGTCGGTCAGCCTGCAACCACGAATAATACAAAACAAATGGAAAATTATTCTAAATATCGGAAACATTCAAATGGTGTGGAGAATCTATATTTAGTTCTTAGTAATCAAGGAAATAAACAATTGTTAAATGGTTCAATGGACTTAGTTACCTTTAAAGTTAAAGTAAAAGAAACAACTCGCGTAAAACATGCGACAACTGTTGAGCAGCCATTACAATTTGATATGAGTCAAGGCTTATTAGTAGGCCAAGGATTCCAACAAGCCACACTTTCAGATTTTTCTGTAACAGTGAAGCCCACAGAGCTAGTAGATAAAGAGTTATTACAAGCGCTAATTACGCTAAATCAAGCACGTGTCGAAAAAGAATATACGCCTGAAACTTGGGCAATTTTTAAACCAGTCTTAGATGAGGCAGTAGCTGTTCTAGCCAATGAACAAGCCACACAGACAGACGTTTCTGCTGCTGTGGAAAACCTAGAAAAGGCTGCAAGTCAGTTGGAAAAAATGCCTGATGTAGCGAATAAAGCTGATTTAGAAAAAGCAATTCAAGAGGGGCTGGCGAAGAAACCAAGTGATGGGCAAGAATTCACCGAAGAAACTAAAAAAGTTCTCGAAGACTCATTAGCAGCAGCTCAAAAAGTATTTGCTCAAGAAAAAGTTACCCAAGAAGAAATAGACCAAGCGACTAAAACATTGCGTGAAGCAATTGCACAATTAAAAGAACAACCCGTCGCCGTTGATAAGGAAACCTTAAAAGAGAAAATCGCTCAAGCTCGAGGAAGAAAGCCGGAAGAAGGATACCAATTTACAAAAGAAACAGAAAAACAATTGCAAGAAGCAATTCAAGCGGCTGAAGCAATCGTAGCGAAAGAAACGGCGACAAAAGAAGAAGTCTCTGAGGCTCTAAACGCATTGGAAACTGCAATGGCTCAATTAAAAGAAGTACCCCTTGTAAATAAAGACCAATTACAAGAAGTAGTCAAACGAGCGCAGCAAGTCACTCCAAGTGAAGGGCACCAATTTACTGCCTCCTCGTTACAAGATTTACAAAAAGCGCTTTTAGCAGCTAAAAACACATTGGAAAACCCAGCAGCTAATCAAAAAATGATTGATGAAGCGGTTGCTGAATTAACTAGTGCCATCGATGGGTTACAAGAAGAAGCGTTAGTTACAGATAAAAAAGCCTTAGAGGCAATGATAGCCAAAGCAAAAGCAATCAAACCATCTGCCGGAAAAGAATTTACCAGCGAGTCTAAAGCGCGCTTAACTGAAGCAATTGACCAAGCGGAAGGGATTTTAGCTGATAAAAATGCTCGGCAAGAACAAATTGATACTGCTGAAAAAAATGTAAAAACTGCTTTGGATAGTTTAGAGGAACAAGTCCTTCAAACGGATAAAACAAAGTTGAAAGAACTGCTTCAAAAAGCAGAAACCTTGAAACCTAAAGCAGGAAAACAATTTACAAAAGCATCGCAAGAAGCTTTAGCTGAAGCAATTAAACAAGCAAAAGCACTTGTTGAGGACCCAAATGCGACGCAAGAAGCTGTGGACAAATGTTTAAGTATTTTAGCACAAGCCATTGAAGCAATGGCAGAAGAGCCAATCAGTAGCAACTCTACAGGCAACAATGGAAATCATGGCACGGTTAGCGGGACTGGTGGCGTAACCAGTCCAGGAAAGGGCACAGCAGCAGGTGGAACGACAACGAAAACCACCACTTCTGGTACTTTGCCAAAAGCAAATGAAGTTGTTTCGCCAATCTGGTCAATTAGTGGTTTTCTATTGATAGTAAGTATTGGTTTAGGAAAATTATTCTTCAAAAATAAAAAAGACCAAAATTAGCGTATCATTAACTTACAAGGCGCATTTGTACAAAAACAGTGTGCAAATGCGCGAGTATGTAATAGGAGAGGATTTTTACGAATGAAAAGAAAGAAAATCAAGAATCAACTACTTGTTTTAACAAGTATTCTCGTTCTTCTGAGTTTGGAAGTCGCTCCAGTTGTTACGTTGGCTGCAGAATTACCAAGTAGCTCGCTACAAACAGCTCTGTCCTCGGAAACGACAATTACTTCGGAAGAAAAAGTAATTGAAACAACCGAAACAACCGAAACAACTGTTGCTACATCGACAACGTCCACTAGTAGTTCGTCATCTGAATCAAATAGTTCTACCGATACGACTACCGAATCAACGAGTCATTCAACGGCAGAAACGACAACCACAAATACTAGTTCTGAAACAAAAAAAGAACCTACAGAGTCAACGGTATCATCAGAAATCACGCAGCCTGTTGAACAATCGCAACCAACACAAGTTCAACCACCACAAGTTCCTGTGACCAAGCAAGAACCCGAAGAACCTATTCAAGTTCCTGAAGCCACCAATAACGTTGTTGAAGAAAATCAGGCTGTATCGTTAAATCCGTCCCTCAAAGTAGATGAAATAGCTTCTTCAAATTTAAAAGGCTACGAACTTCCACTGTTGTCGTCTTTTGGCGAAAAGAAACGGGCAGTTGTGGTGGCTGAAGCATTAAGACACGTTGGGAAAACAAAAAAAGAATTTAATTTGACGGAGCAAGCATTGACCAGTAGTTTCCTTGCCCAAAAAATTTACCAACAATTATTTAAAATAGACATTGGCAGTACACCGCAAGAACAAATAACATTTGGTAAAGTTCGTTCTATAGAGGAGGCAGAACCTGGTGATCTGATTTTTTGGCAAACAGCTGAAGGAAAAACGCTTCAAAATGGTGTTTATCTTGGCCAAGGAAAATATTTAATTGCCGCAGCGGAAGCGGATTCTAAAGAGGAACCAGAAGTAATTGGTCAGTTAGAGAATATCTATACTGCCAAACAACAACCAGACTCAAAAG
This sequence comes from Enterococcus sp. AZ011, assembly GCF_050548355.1. Taxonomy (NCBI): domain Bacteria; kingdom Bacillati; phylum Bacillota; class Bacilli; order Lactobacillales; family Enterococcaceae; genus Enterococcus; species Enterococcus sp. AZ011. The sequence goes on along the minus strand of NZ_CP172959.1, from coordinate 1,585,390 downwards.
AGGAAAAACGCTTGGTAGTGACTAATCCTTTTAAGGAGTTCACATTAACGGAGTATGGCAAAGAAGTTTTAGCAACATATGGTGCGTCATTTGAAATGCAGAAGTCAGAACAAACCACAGCGTTTATTAAAAAAATTGGTGAGACAGCCAGAGAACTTGGCGAAAAATACGATGTTTTTGCATCAGTGATGATAGCTCAGGCTATTTTAGAAAGTGGCTCTGGCGAAAGTCAACTAGCCAAAGAACCTTATTATAATCTCTTTGGCGTGAGAGGTTCGTTCCAAGGAAATAGTGTTAGCTTTTCAACAAAAGAGGCTGATCAGAGGGGCCAACTTTATACAATTTCCGCTGGGTTTCGCGATTACGGTGGCTATAATGACTCACTGCAAGATTATGTTCAATTACTCCGACAAGGGATTGACGGAAATCAAGATTTTTATAAACCAGCGTGGCGTTCGGAAGCCAAAAACTACCTTCAAGCAACGCGTTTTTTAACAGGTAAATATGCAACAGACAAGCAATACGATAATAAATTAAATTCGTTAATTGCGGTTTATAACTTAACGCAATTTGATTTACCAAAAACAGTGGACGGTTTGATTATCCAATCTAAAAATAAGCTGTCGGAAGCGGAACAGCAACAAATGCATTTTCCAGTCTATGATGGGATCAATTATAATCGAAGTGGTAGCTATCCCGTGGGCCAGTGTACGTGGTATGTCTATAATCGTTTCAAACAGTTGGGCACTTCTGTGGATGAATTTATGGGAAATGGCAGTGACTGGGGAAGAAAAGGACGTGCATTAGGCTATCAAGTTAGTTCATTGCCTAAAGCTGGTCGTGCGATTAGTTTCCAACCAGGAGTTGCTGGCGCAGATAATCAATATGGACATGTTGCTTTTGTTGAAGCGGTCACTTCTGATGGAATCATTATTTCTGAAAGCAATGTCATCAATGATCAAACGATTTCGTATCGTGTCTTACCTAATGTAATTGCTTATAGTAGTGGCGTGACCTACATTGGCGCTTAAGCGACTCATTCAACAGGAAGAAGTGTGGATGTTTAAGTAAAAAATTAGCACAATGATCCATGTGTGAACTAACAAATTAAATTAACCAGAATCGACCAATGAATTGATTTTGTCATGTATAAAATGACAAGAACAGTTTGGCGGTTGATTCTTTGTTTTTCATCAACGAAGAGACAATAGTCCTCATGATTCGTTAGAAAAAGATGAATAGTCCAAAGTACTCTTTCTTGATGCTTTGTTATTTTATGTTTTTGTTTGCAGGAAACTACTGAAATCGCTATACTAAATTTATGTGAATATACTAACAGACAATCAATTTTTTATCTCTTTTATTGGTGTATAAATTGATTGAACATTATAATCATTTGTCTTTTGTTGTGTAATTTTATATCTTCTTGAGAAAGGGATGAGTGAACAAATGGCTATTTATATATTAGAAGACCAAATTATTCAAGCAAAAGCGTTAGAAGCATTGTTAACAAATATCCTACATTCAAGAAATATTTATAATGAAACAATCCATTTATTTTCACGTTCAGATGAATTATTACAAGTGGCACACCAGGACGCCCAACTAAATATCTTTTTCCTAGATATTCAAATGAACAATCATATCCAGGCAGGATTTGAGGTTGCTAAAGAAATCAGAAAAACAGACAGTGAAAGTCTGATTGTATTTATTTCTACTCACACAGAATTAGTTTTAACTTCCTACAAATATATGGTTTCAGCTCTTCAATTTATTCAAAAGAACGTGGATTTTCTAGATTTCCAAAAAGAGGTCGAAACATGTGTCGATGCATATATTCAACAAAAAGAAAATATAAAGACAAAAAGTGAATATATTATCATTAACTTAAAAGCGTCTTCTATAAAAATGGATATTAATGATATTTATTTCTTTCAAACGGAATACGATCATCGTGTATCAATGGTTGGTAAAAATTTTAAAAGAGAATTTTATGGAACGTTATCAAAAATTGAACAACTGCATCCAGATTTGATTAGAGTCCATCAATCAATCATCATCAATAAAAAATATGCGTCAAAATTAAATTATAAAACGCATCTTTTAACTATGAGAGACGGAACAGAAGTACCAGTCTCAAGAAGATATTATACTCAGGTCAAGGCACTATTTCTTACTTAGGGAGGGATAATGACTAATTAAGGAATTATCTATCTATTAGTCGCTATATTCGTTATAATTTAGTGCAATACTTGAAGAGGAGGGCGATATGCTAATCGATTGGATTCTAAAAAATATTATGGATATGGATCAGGAAGATCAATCAGGAAAAACACAATGGACAAAGTATTATCTAACCGTTTATTTTTCTGGCTTATTTAATTTTCTGATGATTCTGATTTTATCAGTTTTATTTGGGACGTTAAGCGAAACCTTTATTGTATACGTCGTACTGATTTTTTTACGGCCTGTCGCAGGTGGCTGGCATGCAAAAACTAAATGGCTCTGTCGTCTAGAAAGCATTGTTATCTATGTCGCCATACCATTTGTATTGAAAAATTCTTCTGTGAGCTTACCGTTTATTTATAAAATTCTATTGATTTGCCTCTTAGTCGTATTATTTTATTGGTATGCGCCACAAGGAACAGCAATTGAACCTGTTCAGCCATCTGATTTAAACGTGCTCAAAAAGCAAAGCCTTATAAGGGTGTGTTTACTTATTTTATGTAGTCTGTTTGTCAAAGAAAAGATTGCTTCAGTAATACTCTACGGTCTCGTCATCCAAGGTCTGATGATACTCCCTGTAACAAAAAATTTAATTGAAGGAAGTGTTTTTATGAAATTTGGTAAAAAAATAATTAAAAATGTTATTGAAAAAAGAGTTGCAAAAGTCAGTGATGGTGTGGGAACTAAGCCTAGATTAAATCAAAATTCGCCCAATATATTTGGACAATGGATGGGACAAACTGAAAAACCTAAAAAGAATATTGAAAAATGATTTTGTCGTTATTAGCTACTAACGTTTTGCTGGCATCTAGCTTTATCGTTTTTGTCTTTTTACGAGTAACATTGATCAAGATTGAATGTAAAATACCGTTACTTTCATTGCTTATTGTCATTAATCTTTGTTCGTTTGCGGCATTAATGTTGGGCTACTCTTGGTTGATTTATGCGCTGACAGTCGTTATTTTTACAGGATTTTTACTCATTCACAAAAAGAGGTTCTCAATTTTTAAAGCGATATTTTTATCCGTTTTTACATTGCTTATGGTTTCGTTTATCAATTACACGGAGCAAACGATTTTAAGTGTTTTTTTTCAACAGATTTATCAAAATAAATTATTATGGATTGCCTCAAATGTTCTTCTGTTGCTTATAAATATCTGGATTGCTTTAAAAATTCCCAATAGTGTTTTTTTAAGATTAAATCGTGTGTTAGAAAATAGTCGAATTTTTTTTGGTTGTTTACTTTTATTGTTGATTCTGTTGTTACTTTTTGTGTTTTTGATTTCGCCAGAGATTTCACCTGACTTTATGCGAGGATTTGTCACGGTAAATAGTTCTAAATTGGAGTTATTAATAAGTGTAGGTTTATTTTTAATTCTGATTGGCTTAGTCATTGAAGCTTATTTGGAAGAACAACGTATCAACACTCAATTATTGAATAATTTAACGATTTATACTGAAAAAATAGAATCCATTAACGAAGAGCTAGCGATGTTTCGTCATGATTATAAAAATTTATTGTATAGTTTACAAATTGCTATTTCATACGAAGATATTCTGGAAATCAAAAGAATTTATGAAGAAACGATTGCACCAACCAAAAAAATTATTGATAATGAAGAATTTGAACTTATGAAGTTAAATCGTTTGAAAAATATGGAACTTAAGGCACTCATAAGTATGAAAATTAATACCGCAAAGCAAGCAAAACTAAAAGTGATTGTTGATGTGCCAGAAGTATTTATTCTCGATACATCAATCGACTTAGTGGTTGTGATTCGTTTGTTGGCTATTCTATTAGATAACGCGATTGAAAACAGTGCAAAATCAGAATTGAAAATGTTCGCTATCTCAATTTTCAATAAAAATGAAACACAAGAGTTTGTGATAACAAATAGTGTCCAAGCCGAATTTGATTTTAGGGTTATGAAGAAAACCAAATTTAGTTCTAAAAGTAACCCAGAAGAGCACGGTTGGGGATTGTTATATGTAAAAGAAATTGTTGATTTTTCAGATCAATTTGACTTGCAAACGTCCTTCAATGAAGGATCGGTTACTCAACATTTAATTATTGAAAAAAATCATAACAGTAAAAAAGTTGTTAACGAATGAATTTGTTAACAACTTTTTTGCTATGGTATTGAGTTATGAGGGGCAATACAGGGAAAAATGTCGGCTGATTAAGGAATTTAGATAGTGCCGGTTAGGTAGTTGTCTATAATGAAAATAGCAACAAATATTTACGCAGGGAAAGGGGCGGTCGTTTAACGGGAAAAATTAGGGAGGATAAAGCAATACTTTTGTTGGGAAAAGAAATAAAAGGAAACTGGGGAAGGAGTTAATTGTTTGATGAAGGGAAATAAAATTTTATACATTTTAGGTACAGGCATCTTTGTTGGAAGTTCATGTCTATTTTCTTCACTTTTTGTAGCAGCAGAAGAACAAGTTTATTCAGAAAGTGAAGTTTCAACAGTTTTATCGAAGTTGGAAAAGGAGGCAATTTCTGAGGCAGCTGCTGAACAATATACGGTTGTAGATCGAAAAGAAGATGCGTGGGGTATGAAGCATCTTAAGTTAGAAAAGCAAACGGAAGGCGTTACTGTTGATTCAGATAATGTGATTATTCATTTAGATAAAAACGGTGCAGTAACAAGTGTTACAGGAAATCCAGTTGATCAAGTAGTGAAAATTCAATCGGTTGATGCAATCGGTGAAGAAGGAGTTAAAAAAATTATTGCTTCTGATAATCCAGAAACTAAAGATATTGTCTTTTTAGCTATTGACAAACGTGTAAATAATGAAGGGCAATTATTTTATAAAGTCAGAGTAACTTCTTCACCAACTGGTGACCCCGTATCATTGGTTTATAAAGTGAACGCTACAGATGGAACAATTATGGAAAAACAAGATTTAACGGAACATGTCGGTAGTGAAGTAACGTTAAAAAACTCTTTTCAAGTAACGTTTAATGTACCAGTTGAAAAAAGCAATACGGGAATTGCTTTACACGGAACGGATAACACAGGGGTTTACCATGCAGTAGTTGATGGCAAAAATAATTATTCTATTATTCAAGCGCCATCACTAGCGACATTAAATCAGAATGCTGTTGACGCCTATACACATGGAAAATTTGTGAAAACATATTATGAAGATCATTTCCAACGACACAGTATTGATGATCGAGGGATGCCCATCTTGTCAGTTGTTGATGAACAACATCCAGATGCTTATGACAATGCTTTTTGGGATGGAAAAGCAATGCGTTATGGTGAAACAAGTACACCAACAGGAAAAACGTATGCTTCCTCTTTAGATGTAGTTGGTCATGAAATGACACATGGTGTGACGGAACATACTGCCGGTTTAGAATATTTAGGACAATCAGGTGCGTTGAATGAATCTTATTCTGATTTGATGGGTTATATTATTTCGGGTGCATCTAATCCAGAAATTGGTGCGGATACTCAGAGTGTTGACCGAAAAACAGGTATTCGAAATTTACAAACACCAAGTAAACACGGACAACCAGAAACCATGGCTCAATACGACGATCGAGCACGGTATAAAGGAACGCCTTATTATGATCAAGGCGGTGTTCATTATAATAGTGGAATTATTAATCGGATTGGTTACACCATTATCCAGAACTTAGGCATTGAAAAAGCACAGACTATTTTCTACAGCTCATTAGTAAATTACTTAACACCTAAAGCACAATTCAGTGATGCTCGTGATGCGATGCTTGCTGCTGCAAAAGTTCAATATGGCGATGAAGCAGCTTCAGTGGTGTCAGCAGCCTTTAACTCTGCTGGAATCGGAGCTAAAGAAGACATTCAGGTAAACCAACCAAGTGAATCTGTTCTAGTCAATGAATAAAAAAAATTCCCCAATTAAATAAAAATGGATAAGGAGTGGCATAATCTTATGAAAAAGTTCTCCATACGAAAAATTAGTGCTGGTTTTTTGTTTCTGATTTTAGTAACTTTGATCGCCGGTTTTAGCTTGTCTGCAAATGCAGAAGAGTATATCGTTCCTGCCGAAAGTCATTCACGACAAAAAAGATCGTTACTGGACCCTGAGGACAGAAGACAAGAAGTGGCAGATACAACCGAAGCGCCTTTTGCGTCAATCGGAAGAATCATTTCCCCTGCCAGTAAACCAGGCTATATTTCTTTAGGAACAGGCTTTGTTGTTGGAACTAATACAATTGTCACCAATAATCATGTGGCTGAAAGTTTTAAGAATGCCAAAGTATTAAATCCGAATGCCAAAGATGATGCTTGGTTTTATCCAGGTCGAGATGGCAGTGCGACACCATTTGGCAAATTCAAAGTGATTGATGTAGCTTTTTCCCCGAATGCGGATATTGCGGTCGTGACTGTCGGCAAACAAAACGATCGTCCTGATGGCCCAGAGTTGGGAGAAATTTTAACGCCATTTGTTTTGAAAAAGTTTGAATCTTCAGATACCCATGTCACAATATCAGGCTATCCAGGTGAGAAAAACCACACGCAATGGTCTCATGAAAATAATTTGTTTACATCTAACTTTACAGACTTAGAAAATCCATTACTATTTTATGATATCGATACAACCGGTGGTCAATCTGGTTCACCAATCTATAATGCTCAGTTTGAAGTAGTTGGTGTTCATTCCAATGGTGGCATTAAGCAAACAGGAAATCATGGTCAAAGACTAAATGAAGTGAATTATAACTTTATTGTTAATCGAGTGAATGAAGAAGAAAATAAACGTTTATCCGCTGTGCCAGCAGCGTAAAGAACCATAAAAATACTCGGAATTTCCAGAATCACGGGAAATTTCGAGTATTTTTGTTTTTTAAGATAGTGTAAGTTACGATAAAAGTACCTTGTAATTATCGGTTAAAAGCATATAATAGTGCTGAAAAGAAGGCAAATAATCCGATTAAGTTAGTATTTCTAAACCATCATAACTCGTAATGATTTCATGCTTTTGAGATAAAGCCGCCATCTCCGCATAAGACAAGCCGCCATTGTGAGAAAAATGGTTGGCAACGTAAATCGTTTTATCTGTGACGAGTTTTCTTTCTTTTAATTCTGCAATTAATTTTAAATTTTCTTCCCAATTCATATGACTATTGCCAGTTTCGTTTGTTTGACTAGTACAATCTAAAGAAACAATACTAAGAAGTAAGTGGCTCTTTTCAAGATATTCAAACATTTCTGACGTAAAGTAACCTGTATCATGGGTGGATAAAAAAGCATCTTTACCATCGTCTATAACGAAAATAAAACAATCTTCACTGAAATTTCCATGTTGTGCAGGAAGGGGATAAATCGTATAGTTCGCAATAGTAAAACATTTGTAGGGCTGAATAACCTGATAATGTAATCGGGTATCGTCTTGACGACCTTCTAAATCAAAGGCGCGCTGATAAAACGTCTTAACTGCTTCATTTCCGTAAACAGTTAAACGATTGGGAATATCTAATGCATAACCAGACATTCGATAAGCCAAATCCTCGCCGTAAAAATGATCGGAATGCCAATGAGAGATTAGTAAAGAGTCAAAGTCTGCAAAACACAAGTCGTACTGCAACAGGTGTAAATAAGAATCCCCTGGAAAATCAATCAGCAGGACATCATCAATAATTAATTGAGTTTGTGTACGAATTTCTCGTCCTTTTTTCTCTCGAGCGTACTTACATAATTTACAATTACAAAAAATTCCTGGAATCCGTTCTGCTGCACCCGTACCTAAATAGTTGATTTTCATTGGGAGTACCTAACCTTTCTTTGACATTCTTCATACTTAGTAGATAACGCTGAACCTTAAAGTAAATGGGCATGGAAACTGAAACATTTGTTGTGTCCATCTTACCTTTTTTAGAGAAGAATTGAAATGGAATTTCTTAAGTAAATATGCGTAAAATAGAAAAAGCTAGACGCCTTTTTTGATAAGCTGAATTTACTGCGAATGCTCGTACTATTTCCGAAAAAAAGTTTTACCAAAGGCACTTTCATATCCATCTGCTATTAGTTATAGAAAAATAACAAGATGGACATAGCTTATTAGAGCAAAAATAACTACGCTATTGATAAAGAGTGAGGCGTGTTTTGAACAGGTTGCGTGGGGAAATGAATTTGAATAAAAGGGATGACAAAAGATGACTATTGAAAAATTAGAATATTTTTATACCATTGCAAAATATAATAGTATTTCCAAAGCAGCCTCTGAACTCCATGTTAGTAAATCAACCTTAAGTGCGTCATTAAAAGATTTGGAAAGTGAATTGGGCCATTTACTTTTTGACCGTAACGGGAATTCTTTGACGTTAAATTCCTATGGTGATAAAATCGTCCAATCTGTATATATCATTTTAAACGAGGCCAAGAAAATGAAACTTAATTTGCATGAAATGATTGAGAATCCAGTGATGCGTTTAGGTTTTGGAAATACGTCCTTGATGTATAAAGTGACAGAAAACGAGGATCAACTGAATCGTTTTTGGGAATGTTACCATGGTTCATCGTTTGAGTTATTGAATAAATTGGAGAATCATGAGTTGGATTTTGTGATTACTTCTGCAGATGTGAATAGTCCAGTTTTAAAGAAAGAACAATTAATTGAACTAGAAATGTATCTTTGTGTTTCAAGAGAAATTAAACAAGAAATTGAGGAAGAAGGCTTCACCTGTTTGACCAACTATCCATTTCTATTTTTGCCTCATCACTTAGATCATTTAGAAGCTACCAAGAGTGTGCTAGAAATGTTGCAATTAACAAGTCCGCTTGTTTGTTGCTACGATACGTTGATGCTTACTCGTCTCATTGAAAAAAGTAAAGGAGTTTATGCGGTGATCTCTCTTCGGAAAGAACAACTGCAGGAAATTGATTCTAAACTCTTCTTTTTACCGATTGAACGAAAACAAAAATTTTATTTATACCGAAATGTTTCCAGTTCGGTTTTTGTCCAACCTGGTCAAATCAAGGCAACTTTACAAAAGTTGCTAGAGACTTAGCCATTAAAATTACTTTGGAATAGTTACCCAAAATAGCTTTATTCGCTTAGATTTACTTCTGCTGCGGATAAGGCTATTTTTGTTGTTCATTGTTTAAAAGAGATGCTCAATTATGGGACTGTTCGATATTTCTGAACGGAATGTTCAATTATTTAATAACTTAAGAATCGATAAATCGTATCTATTACGGTTCAATTTAAAGGGGTTCTGGTGTATAGTTTGGCTATCTAAAGATTTACTTTTTTAAGTATAAAATAACTAAATGGCAAGGAATATAAAGAACTGTTGATACGTGAGTACTTGCGATAACTGTGTCGTTAGAAGTTTAAGTGTCATTGTTGCTTTTCCTGTTTTATGTAGTTGCTAGAAAGGACTGTTTTTATGATCGATAGAAAAAAAGTTATTTTGTATACTTGTTGCATGAGTTTGTTTGTAGTGACCATGGATGTTACGGTTGTCAATGTGGCGTTACCATCCATTCAAAGTGATTTTCACACGAATCTGTCTACATTACAGTGGGTAACAGATGGCTACACTTTAATGGTAGCATCCTTATTATTGTTGTCTGGGTCTACAGCAGACCGAATTGGCCGTAAACGAGTCCTTCAATTGGGCTTAGCCTGTTTTGGTTTAGCGTCTTTCCTATGTGGGATTTCGCAAACCCCAGGGCAATTGATTGCGTTTCGCATGTTGCAAGGGATTGGTGGTTCTATGTTAAATCCGGTAGCAATGTCTATTATTACACAGGTATTTACCGAAAAGTTAGAAAGAGCGAAAGCAATTGGCTTGTGGGGCTCTGTTACAGGGATTTCCTTAGGCATGGGCCCGATTATTGGCGGACTAATTGTTTCTTATTTTAGCTGGCGGTATGTCTTTTTTGTAAATGTACCGATCATTGCTGCGGCAATTATCCTTACACAAAAGTTTGTACCTGAGTCAAAAGTAGAGAAAACGGCGAAAAATGATTTTGTTGGTCAAGCATTGATGATTCTTTTTCTATTTAGTTCTATCTATTCCATTATCGGACTACCTAGAAAAGGGCTTTTCGCGCCAGATATTTTAAGTACTGGGATAATCGGCTGTTTAGCCATTGTCATTTTCTTTATTTATGAATATAACATTGACAATCCGTTAATCAACCCGCGTTTCTTTTTATCTATTCCATTTACATCGGCTTCTTTTTTAGCTATTTTTGGCTTTATCATATATAACGGCTATTTATTTTTAAACACGCTATATTTGCAAGAGATGAGAGGCTTCAGCCCGTTGGAAGCTGGCTTATCAACCATTCCTTTGGCTTTTGTTAGTTTTCTTGTTGCACCGAGAGCCGGCGAAATGTTAGGGAGAATAGGGACGAAACGTCCTATTATGCTTTGTGGTATTTCAATGTTGGCTGTTAGCTTTTTACAATTATTTGTAACTAAAACAACGCCTATGATTATTTTATTTGTTATTTATATCTTTTTAGGCATTGGGTTTGGGATGTTAAATTCACCGATTACCATTACAGCGATTGAAGGAATGCCACTTTCTCAGTCAGGAACGGCAGCAGCCATTGCGGTGGCATGTAAGCAAATTGGCAATTCTTTAGGTGTTGCGCTACCAAGTCTTTTAATTACAAAGCCTATTACTAGTTCGCTTACTCGAACACCTTTTACAAACGTATGGCTTTTATTTGGATGCTGCGCCATTGCGATTATCTTTTTAAGTTATTTATCCAATTCTCCGCTAGCGAAAAAGTCATTGCGCAGAGTTAGGTTTTATTTTTAACAAATCAAGATTTTTTTGAAGGGAAAGGAAGACAAACTTAGATGAAAAAAATAAATAACCGATTAGGACTCTTTTTATTTTTTGTTTTACTCTTTTGGGCAAAAACGATTCTGGCGTATTACCTAGATTTCTCATTGGGCGTTAAGGGCAGTCTCCAGCGAGAAATTTTATGGTTCAATCCAGTTGCTACTACGCTGTTATTATTTGGTTTTAGTTTGTATTTTAAAAAGCATAAAACATTTATGCTTAGCTTAACTCTTTTAAATGTTTTAAATACATTAATTTTATATTTGAATATTATTTTTTATCGTGAATTCACTGACTTTATTACCATCCAATCTGTTTTTGGCTTTTCAAAAGTTTCAGAAGGAATTTCTGGTGATTTACTTGCCTTAATGAGGGTCCACGATGTCTTTTATTGGCTAGATACTTTAGTGCTGCTCGTTTTGGTATTTTACTCTTTTAAACAGCGACGGAATCATCAAGTCTTTATGACTAAACCTATCAACAGAAGATTGGCGATCTCAATTAGTTGTTTAAGTGTCTCGCTCTTTTCGGTTAACTTATTTTTAAGCGAAACCGATCGTCCTCAATTGCTTCAAAGAATTTTTGATCGTAATTATATTGTAAAATATCTTGGCTTGGATGCATTCACAGCCATCGATGGTGTCAAAACAGCCATGTCAAATGAGGTAAGAGCAGAAGCTAGTTCAAACGAATTACCTGAAATCATGAAATTTACCAAGCAAAACAATTTACCGCTTAATCCGCAGTATGCCGGGATTGCCAAAGGGAAAAATGTATTTGTGATTCATTTAGAAAGTTTTCAACAATTTTTGATTAATATGAAAGTCCAAGGCCAAGAGGTTACACCGTTTTTAAATCAGCTCTATCAAAACAAAGCGACAATCAGTTTTGATAATTTCTTTCATGAAGTAGGGCAAGGAAAAACGAGTGATGCGGAGAACATGTTAGAAACAGGAACATTCGGGCTCCCGCAAGGCTCTCTTTTTACACAATTAGGATCAGACAATACTTTCGAAGCGGCTCCCGCTGTTTTAGGACAAAAAGGCTATACAACCGCTGTTTTCCATGGAAATGTGGGGAGTTTTTGGAATCGAGACCATGTGTATAAAAACTTAGGATATCAATACTTTTTTGATCGGTCATATTTTTCAAAAGATGACAAAATGCTAGGTTACGGTATTTTAGATAAACAATTGTTGCGTGAATCAGCTAGTGAGCTTGAGCATTTACAGCAGCCATTCTATGCGAAGTTTTTAACTGTGACCAATCATACCCCTTATTATACGGATGACCAAAACTTTCCGTTTCCTAAATTGAACACAGGCAATTCGATTGTGGATGATTATGTTCGAACAGCGCACTATTTGGATCAATCGCTAGAACAATTTTTCCATTACTTGCAAACAACAAGTTTATACAATCATTCTATTTTTGTTATTTATGGTGATCACTTCGGTATTTCAGATGCAAACAACAAGGACTTATGTAAAGCCTTCAACCGCGATCCAAAAACGTGGACAAACTATGACAATGCGCAATTGCAAAGAGTACCTTTGATGTTTTACATGCCAGGCTATACGCAAGGGAAAATCATGCACGAATATGGTGGAGAAATTGACGTTTTACCGACACTGTACCATCTTTTAGGTGTCGATGATAAAAATTATATCCATTTTGGCACGGACCTTTTATCTCCTCAATATAAACAAGTGGTTCCTTTTAGAAATGGCGATTTTGTAACGCCTCAATTTTCTTATCTAGGTGGGGAAATCTACAATAATCAAGGAAAAAAATTAGACCAAGTTCCAGCAGATTTAAAAGCAGAAGTCACGAAAGATAACGATTGGGTGAAAAAATCGTTAAGTTTATCTGACAAATTAAATCAGGAAAACCTTTTACGTTTTTATAAACCACAAGGATTCCAAGAAGTGCAACCAAAGGACTACAACTATGATGTGGCTTTTGAAAAAAACAAAGTCTTAGAAGTAGAAAAACAAAAAAATGCACAGTCAACCAGCTTGTTTAGTCAAAATGGCAATCAAACGACAGTCCAAAATTATCCGACTACGCCATAGATCATTTAAGAAGGATAACTTTTGTAAGGGAAAAAGGATCTTGTATGAAGTGAAGAAGGTCAGGACAGAACCGTTTATTTTCGAAGGAATTGGTTCTGTTCCCGCCATTTATCAGGTTTTGAGCCTGGAACAAAAATCCAAAGTGATTTTTGTCCCAGGCTCTTTCGCTCTTTTATTGAGTAAGAAGTCAGTTTAGAATTTATATTAAGTTTCGCTGTACATTTTAAAATTACCATCAACAGAAAATACAACAGGCGGATTTCTAGATAAAAAAATTAGTAAAACAAGTATTAAATAAATAGTATTTTTGAGGATAAAGTAAGAGAAATGTTGTTTTTTTAATAGTTGTTAACGGAAAACAAAATTATTTTATAGCCATAAAATATATTTTTATTATAATTATATTATAAAATAATGAGCATATGATTTGCAGATAAGTTTTTCAGGGCCTATTCTGAATAGGAACTTAGCTATAAAAATAAAAGAGGAGAGTGGTTTTGATGAGAAAAAATCAGAAGATTGTGCCAATTGTGACAGCTTCAGACGAAAATTATGCTCCTTATTTGAATGTAATGATGACAACTGTTTTAGAAAATTGTCATGCGGAGAGACCTGTTCATTTTTATGTGATTGATGATGGGCTGTCGCTATCTAGCAAAAAAGCACTCCAAGAAACGGTTAGTAGTAACTCACAAAATGCGACTGTTGAATTTCTAACAGCAGACAAAGAAGTCTATCAAAATTTTTTAGTGAGTGATCATATTACAACGACCGCATACTTACGCATTTCTTTACCGTCACTTTTACAAAAATATAGCTATAAAAAGGTTCTTTATTTAGATGCAGATACGCTTGTTTTAGATGATATTGTCCAGTTGTATGATACGCCATTAGTGAACCAAACGATTGGCGCGGTTATTGATCCTGGTCAAGCATATGCCTTGAAACGTTTGGGCATCCATTCCTCCGATTATTATTTTAATTCAGGAGTTATGATTATTGATATTGACCGATGGAACGAGAAAGCAATCACGCAAAAAACAATTCAGTATCTAGAAGAAAATGGGGACCGCATAGTTTATCATGACCAAGATGCTTTAAACGCCGTTCTTTATGAAGATTGGCTAGCTTTAGAACCAAGATGGAATATGCAGACGTCTTTAGTTTTTAATCGTCATGAAGCGCCTAATGAAGCCTATCAAAAATTATATACAGCGGGAAATCAAGAGCCAGCGATTATTCATTTTACTGGACACGATAAACCCTGGAATACGTTAGAAAATCATCCTTATACAGCTCTTTATCTAAACAAATTAAAGAAAGTAGGTGCAAGAAATGGAAAATAGAAAAGAATTAGCGATTGTCTCCTGTTGCAATACCAACTTTGTACCGCATCTTGCTGCTATGTTTGTTTCAATTTTAGAAAATAGTCCTTCAGCGGCAGCTGTTCATTTTTATGTGATTGATGACAATATCAATTTTGAAAGCAAGCAACTACTGTATTTTACGATTAAACATACCCAAATCAATGCAGAGTTAACATTTTTAAAAATCAACCCCCATTTTTTCAAAAATGTTGTAACCAGTGAACGAATTCCCAAAACAGCTTACTACAGGATTGCTATTCCAGAGCTGTTTAGAGGAAGCCAGATCGAACGGCTGTTGTATATGGATTGTGACATGATTGCCTTAGATGATGTCGCAAAATTATGGACAGTTGATTTAGGTGAAAATATCATCGCCGCTGTTGAAGATGCAGGGTTCCATCAACGTTTGGAAAAAATGGCGATTCCTGCAGAATCTATGTGTTATTTTAACTCAGGCTTGTTGCTAATCGATGTTAAAAAATGGTTGAATTTAGATGTAACTACTAAAGTCTTAAGATTTATTGAAGAAAATCCAGATAAATTACGTTTCCATGATCAAGATGCATTGAATGCGGTTTTACACGACCGTTGGACCCTGTTGCATCCTAAGTGGAACGCCCAAGGTTATATTCTGTCAAAAGCGAAAAAACATCCAACTATTTATGGAGAAAAACAATATGAAGAAACGAGAAGAGCACCATCCATTATCCACTTTACTGGCCATGTCAAACCTTGGACGAAAGAATTTCAGTGGTATACCAAGCGTTATTATGATCAATATGCGAATAGGACGGCCTTTCGTTGTGTCAACACATTCAATCAATATTTATCTTATACGAAAATTAGCAGAAGGATTGAATATGCTCAATAATGAATATTGTCATGGATTTCGTAAAATCAGTTACTTGTTAGTTGTTGCCAGAACCAAACAATAGAAACGAAGAAGTCGGGATAGAACTGTTTTTCAGATTTTGAGTATGAGACAAAAATCTAAAGTGATTTTTGTCTCATACTCTTTTTTGTCTATTTAAAATAAAGCCAGCAACTGGTATCATATTTAAGGATGGTTTTTTATAAAAAAATGATTTCTTTAGGAAAAAAATATTACAATAAAGAAAAATAAAAAAATGTAAACGTTGTCATTTCAAGGTTATAGCGGTATGAAGATATTTATTAATACTTTTTATTGACAAAATAAAAAAAACCACCGTACTATTGGTTTGTGGTTATAACCAGTTAGGGTAAAGGAGAAAGTTATGGAAAATGCCTTTAAAAACAAAGCTTTGTATCATCAACTTGTTGATTTGCTGCAGGAACGAATCGAAACATGCATGATTCCTCATGACAAGTTGCCCTCTGAACGTGAATTGACTGCACAATATGGAGTGAGTCGGACGACGGTCCGGTTAGCGCTACAAGAACTAGAAAATAGAGGTTCCATCTATCGTCGTCATGGCAAAGGAACATTTGTTTCAGATATAAAAAAAGAGGCCGCTGATTTAGCTGGCGCATATAGTTTTACAGAACAAATGAAAGGGCTGGGTCGAAAACCACATACCCGTATATTATCCTTCGAAAAATTGGAAGCGGATAAATTTATTTGTCAGCATTTGAATCTTTCGTTAGGAGAGGCAGTTTTTAAATTAAGTCGGTTGCGGATTGCTGATAACGAGCCATTAATGGTTGAAGACACATACTTGCCTGTGAAATTTTTCTTATCACTCACGGATCAATTACTACGTAGCAAACCATTATATGATCTATTTTCGGAAGATTTTAAGCAAACCGTTCGTTTAGCTGATGAAGAATTATACGCTAGCATTGCTTCAAAAGAAGATGCCAAATTATTGATGATTCCAGAAGGAGCGCCAGTCCTTCATTTAGCACGCCAGACATATAACATGAAAAATGAAATTATTGAATTTACGTTGAGTGTGGCGCGAGCAGATCAATTTCATTATCAGATACGCCATATTCGGAATAGTTAGGAGAGTTAAGTATGTTTACAGCAGAAAAAGAAGAACTAGAACAACTAGGAGCGGAAATCACGACACGTGAAATTCGTCAGCAACCTGAGCTTTGGCAAGAAACCGTGACACTTTATCATGAAAATCAAACAGCTTTGGAAAACTTTTTAAAAGAAGTCCAAGCCAAAGCGCAAGGAAAACGCACAAGAGTAATTTTTACAGGAGCAGGGACTTCGCAATATGTCGGTGATACGGTTGTACCTTATCTCCGAGCACACGGCGACACACAAGCCTTTTCATTCGAAAGTATTGGGACAACGGATATTGTGGCCAAACCAGAAGATTATCTGATTAAAGACGAACCAACATTGTTAGTTTCGTTTGCAAGAAGTGGAAATAGTCCTGAAAGTTTAGCGGCAGTTGAAGTAGCTAATCAAGTGGTTGAAACAATTCATCATTTAGCGATTACTTGTGCCGAAGAAGGACAACTGGCACAAATAAGCCAAAAAGAAGAAAATAGCTTTTTATTCTTAATGCCAACACGTTCCAATGATGGTGGTTTTGCGATGACTGGTAGCTTTTCTTGCATGACTTTGGGTACATTACTACTCTTTGATCAAACAGCTTTTGAGCAAAAACAAGATTATGTAAACGCTCTAATTAAATTAGGTGAAGAAGTGCTATCCCGTGAAGAAGAATTAAATGAAATTGTTAACCTTGATTTTGAACGAATTGTTTATGTTGGTTCTGGAAGTTTAGCTGGTTTGACAAGAGAAGCGCAATTAAAAATCTTAGAACTAACAGCCGGCAAAGTTGCCACAATTTTTGACTCTTCTATGGGCTTCCGTCATGGACCAAAATCATTTATTAATGAAAAAACAATAATGTTTGGTTTTGTTAATAATACACCATACACAAGAGATTATGACTTGGATATCTTAGAAGAAGTTCACGGTGACGAAATTGCGGCGGGTGTTTTTGCGATTGCTCAACCCGGCAAACGTAATTTCTCAGGTTCAACTATTGAATATTCCGCAGAAACTGCTCTATTACCTGATGGCTATTTAGCATTAGCAGATATTATGGTAGCCCAAACAGTCGCACTTTTAACATCTATTAAAGTTGGAAATAAACCGGATACCCCTTCACCGACAGGTACAGTGAATCGTGTGGTTAAAGGCGTAACGATTTATGACTATAAATAATACAACATTTGGAGGAGGAACTATGCTTACGTTAACAGCTGGAAAAAAAGCGGCAATGGATCGTTTGTCAACCCAAGAAGGAATCATTAGCGCGTTGGCCATTGATCAACGAGGTGCCTTGAAAAAAATGATCAAAGCACTAGATGTAGAGCCAACTGATGCACAAATTGAAACGTTTAAAGAATTAGTCTCGAAAGAATTGACACCTTATGCGTCTGCCATTTTATTGGATCCAGAATATGGATTGCCTGCTGCAAAAGCACGCGATACCGAGGCTGGATTGTTACTCGCTTATGAAAAAACGGGCTATGATGCAACAACTCCGGGACGATTGCCTGATTTACTAGCAGATTGGTCTGTTTTACGCTTGAAAGAAGAAGGCGCAGATGCGATTAAATTTTTACTATACTATGATGTGGATGAGGATCCAGAAATCAATCATCAAAAACATGTATTTATTGAACGCTTAGGGAGTGAATGTGCAGAAGAAGACCTACCATTTTACTTAGAATTAGTTTCTTACGATGCACAAATAGCAGATGCGACTTCTTTAGAATATGCAAAAGTTAAACCGCATAAAGTGAATGAAATGATGAAAGAATTTTCTAAACCCCAATATAAAGTAGATGTATTGAAAGTGGAAGTTCCAGTTAATATGAATTTTGTAGAAGGTTTTGCGCCGGCTGAAACAGCGTATACAAAAGAGGAAGCGGCGAATTATTTCTTAGAACAAAGTCAAGCCACTGATTTACCATTTATCTTTTTAAGTGCCGGTGTCTCAACAGAGCTATTCCAAGAAACACTACGTTTCGCTAAAGAAGCTGGTTCAACATTTAATGGTGTTTTATGTGGCCGTGCTACGTGGAAAAATGGCGTGAAACCTTTCGTTGAAGCAGGAGAAACTGCGGCTTGTGATTGGTTAAAAACAGAAGGCCGAGAAAACATTGAAAGTTTAAATGAAGTCATCGCAGCAACCGCCAGCTCTTGGCATGCGAAAGTTCAAGTAAACGAAGGGTAATTGGGAGGCATAGCTGTGATAGTAACAGTAACAATGAATCCGTCAATTGACATCTCCTACCTATTAGATCATCTAAAGCTTGATACCGTTAATCGGACCAGTCAGGTGACCAAAACCCCTGGTGGCAAAGGACTAAATGTCACTCGCGTTATTCATGATTTAGGTGGAGATGTTATCGCTACCGGCGTTCTTGGTGGTTTTCATGGGGCGTTTATTGCAAACGAGTTAAAGAAAGCAGACATCCCCCAAGCATTTACGTCAATCAAAGAAGAAACACGTGATTCGATTGCGATTTTGCACGAGGGGAATCAAACTGAAATTTTAGAAGCTGGACCGACTGTTTCCCCAGAAGAAATCAGTAACTTCCTTGAAAATTTCGATCAATTAATTAAGCAAGCAGAAATTGTCACAATTTCTGGTAGTTTAGCGAAAGGATTACCGTCAAATTTTTATCAAGAATTAGTTCAAAAAGCTCAAGCACAAGAGGTTAAAGTGCTACTAGATACTTCTGGTGATAGTTTAAGGCAAGTTCTTCAAGGACCATGGAAACCGTATTTAATTAAACCTAATTTAGAGGAACTAGAAGGATTGCTAGAGCAAGATTTTTCAGAAAATCCATTAGCAGCTGTACAAACATCTTTAACAAAACCGATGTTTGCTGGAATTGAATGGATTGTCGTATCTTTAGGAAAAGATGGTGCAATTGCCAAACATCACGATCAATTCTATCGTGTAAAAATTCCAACGATTCACGCTAAAAATCCTGTTGGTTCAGGAGATGCAACCATTGCTGGTCTTGCATATGGACTAGCGAAGGATGCCCCAGCGGCCGAACTGCTAAAATGGGGCATGGCGGCTGGAATGGCTAATGCCCAAGAAAGAACGACTGGGCATGTAGACGTAGAGAACGTGAAGAAACATCTTATGAACATCCAAGTAGTTGAAATTGCTAAATAAAGAGCTTTCTTTATTTAGCAATTATCCAGTAATTGAAAGCGTTTACTAGAAAGGGTGGCAATGTGGACAGATTTGAAATTAAAGAGGAGTTTCTTTTAAATGGTCAACCATTTAAAATTTTATCAGGCGCCATTCATTATTTTCGTGTAGATCCCTCAGATTGGTATCATTCACTTTATAACTTGAAAGCTTTAGGCTTCAATACAGTTGAGACCTATGTGCCATGGAATTTACATGAACCGCAAAAAGGAACATTTCATTTTGAGGGAATATTAGATTTGGAGCGCTTTTTAAAATTAGCACAAGAACTTGGACTATATGCGATTGTGCGGCCGTCTCCTTATATTTGTGCAGAATGGGAGTTTGGTGGTTTTCCAGCTTGGCTATTAAATGAACCAGGACGGATGCGTTCGAATAATCCAACCTATCTGAAGCATGTTGCGGAATATTATGATGTTTTAATGGAAAAAATTGTTCCGCATCAACTTGCTAACGGTGGCAATATTTTAATGATTCAAATCGAAAACGAATATGGTTCATTTGGCGAAGAAAAAGCGTATTTACGGGCGATTCGCGATTTGATGATTGCACGTGGCGTGACAGCACCATTTTTTACTTCTGACGGGCCATGGCGCGCAACATTGCGGGCAGGCAGCATGATTGAAGATGATATTTTAGTAACTGGGAATTTTGGCTCAAAAGCCAAAGAAAATTTCGGTATGATGCAAGCCTTTTTTGAAGAACATGGTAAAAAATGGCCGTTAATGTGTATGGAATTTTGGGATGGCTGGTTTAATCGTTGGAAAGAGCCAATTATTAAACGAGATCCGCAAGAATTGGCTGAATCAGTTAGAGAAGCATTAGCATTAGGCAGTATCAACTTATATATGTTTCATGGCGGCACCAATTTTGGGTTTATGAATGGCTGCTCCGCACGAGGAACCATTGATTTACCACAAATCACTTCCTATGATTATGATGCGCCACTTGATGAACAAGGGAACCCAACCGAAAAGTATTTTGCGTTACAAAAAATGCTTCACGAAGAGTACCCTGCGTTACCACAAGCTGAGCCATTAGTAAAAGAATCTTTTGCGCAAACAGCAATTCCTTTAACCAACAAAGTGAGTTTGTTTGCGACTTTAGAAACGATTAGTCAGCCAGTGGTCAGCGTTTATCCGCAAACCATGGAACAATTAGGACAAAATACCGGCTATCTTCTTTACCGAACAAGCATTGAAAAAGATGCTGCAGAAGAGAAGCTAAGAGTGATTGACGGTCGTGATCGTCTGCAACTATTTGTCAATCAGATACATCAAGCAACGCAATATCAAACGGAAATCGGCGAAGATATTTACGTTACACTGCCGCAAGAGAATAATCAAATCGATGTTTTAATGGAAAATATGGGTCGTGTCAATTACGGGCATAAACTATTTGCAGATACTCAGAAAAAAGGGATTCGAACGGGTGTCATGGCAGATTTACATTTTATGACGCAATGGCAACAATATTGTTTACCTATGACAAGCTGTGAACAGGTAGACTATTCAAGAGAATGGCAACCTGATCAACCAAGCTTTTACCAGTATCATATGGAGTTAGCAGAAGTGAAAGATACATTTATTGATGTTTCTAAATTCGGCAAAGGAATTGTTTTTGTTAACCAAACCAATCTTGGTCGTTTCTGGAATGTTGGTCCGACGCTTTCCTTATATATTCCTAAAGGATTATTAAAAGAAGGGCAAAATGAGATCGTCATTTTTGAAACGGAAGGAACGTACCAACCAGAAATTCAGTTAGTAAAAGAACCACTATATAAAGAAATGAAAGAGGGATTACAATGAGTATTATTGGCGTAAGAATTGATGGACGTTTGATTCATGGACAAGTGGCAAATTTATGGGCGACAAAATTGAATATTTCCAGAATTATGGTCGTTGATGATGAGGTTGCAGGGAATGCCATTGAAAAAAGTGGCTTGAAATTAGCAACACCAGCCGGCGTGAAACTAAGCGTGTTACCAGTTGAAAAAGCTGCTCAAAATATTTTAGCAGGAAAATACGACTCACAACGTTTACTAATTGTGGTACGGAAACCAGATCGTTTATTAAAACTAGTAGAACTTGGGGTGCCGATTAAAGAAATCAATGTTGGGAACATGTCTCAAACAAACGAAACACGGTCGATTACTAAGTCAATCAATGTGGTCGATCAAGATATTGAGGTTTTTAAAGAGTTAAATGCTAAAGGTGTCCATCTGATTGCTCAAATGGTGCCAAGTGACAAAGCGGAAGACTTTATGAGTTTGATAACAAAATAGGAGGGAACAAAAAATGAATATCTTATGGTGGCAGATCTTATTATTAACATTATACGCAGGATACCAAATTTTAGATGAATTACAAATTTATTCTTCATTAAGTGCGCCAGTGTTTGCAGGTCTTTTTGCAGGATTAGTGATGGGGGATATTAAAGCAGGACTTATTATTGGTGGAAGTATGCAATTAACTGTATTAGGAGTTGGGACTTTCGGGGGTGCCTCCAAAATTGATGCTAACTCAGGTACGATTCTTGCCACAGCATTTTCTGTGTCTTTAGGAATGAACCCTGAACAAGCAATCGCTGCTATTGCAGTACCAGTTGCTAGTTTAATGATTCAATTAGACATTTTGGCTCGTTTTGCGAATACCTACTTTGCACATCGGATTGATAAAATGGTCGAAGATATGAACTACAAAGGAATTGAACGTAACTTCTTAATGGGTGCCTTACCTTGGTCTCTTTCTCGAATGATTCCAGTCTTCTTAGCACTTGCTTTTGGTGGTGGTTTAGTACAAAAAGTTGTATCTGTCCTAAATGGCGATTTGAAATGGTTAGGTGATGGCTTGTCTGTTGCTGGGGCGGTCTTACCAGCGGTCGGTTTTGCAATTTTACTACGTTACTTACCAGTGAAAAAACATTTCCCTTATTTAATTCTTGGTTTCACTGTAACTGCTTTACTAGGAACAATCTTTACAAACATGCAACTTTTAGGAACATCTGTTGCGAGCGTTGTGAAAGACTTCAGTGGTGTATTTAACGCACTACCAATGTTAGCAGTCGCTTTAATTGGTTTCGCTTTAGCCGCAATTAGCTACAAAAATGGCCAAATGATTCCGAGTGGGCCAGCAGCCAAAAAAGAACATGCAGCGAATGATTCAGACGAAGGAGAGATTGAAGATGACGAAATCTAATTATAAATTGACGAAAGAAGATTTTAAACAAATTAATCGCAGAAGCTTGTTTACTTTCCAATTAGGTTGGAACTACGAAAGAATGCAAGGATCAGGTTACTTGTATACGATTTTACCACAATTGCGTAAAATTTATGGGGATGATACGCCTGAATTAAAAGAAGTAATGAAAACACACACGCAATTTTTCAATACTTCAAACTTCTTTAATACAATTATTACAGGGATCGATTTGGCCATTGAAGAAAAAGAAGGCATTGCTGGAAAACAAACAGTTTCAGGTTTGAAAACTGGTTTAATGGGACCGTTTGCAGCAATTGGGGATTCAATTTTCGCCGCTTTAATTCCAACTATTTTTGGGGCGCTAGCTGCCAACATGGCGATTAATGGTAACCCAACTGGTATCTTTATCTGGATTGTTGCTCAAATTGCCGTGATGGTCTTCCGTTGGAAACAATTGGAATTTGCGTATCGCGAAGGAATTTCTTTGGTAACAACTATGCAACACCGCTTAACTGCCTTAACAGATGCTGCAACTTTACTAGGGGTCTTCATGGTTGGCGCTTTAGTGGCAACGATGGTTAATGTCAAACTATCATGGGCACCAAGTATTGGGGATGTAACACTTAACATGCAAAATAACTTGGATATGATTTTACCACGTCTACTTCCTGCAGGAATTGTCGGTGGCGTTTATTGGATGCTAGGTAAAAAGAATATGACGTCTACTAAAGCCATTTTTATCGTATTAATTGTCTGTGTCGCATTGTCTGCGTTAGGTGTTATTTCAAAATAAGTAAGACAGGAGAAAATCGATGAGTGAACATTTAGTTTTAGTAAGTCATGGCCGTTTTTGCGAGGAATTGAAAAAAAGTGCGGAGATGATTATGGGACCGCAAGAAACAATTTCCACTGTTGCTTTATTACCAGAAGAAGGTGAAGCTGACTTTTTAGAAAAATTTGAAGCGATTACGGAATCGTTAGAAGATTTTGTTGTCTTTGCTGATCTATTAGGGGGGACACCTTGTAATATTTTATCCAAAAAAATTATGCAAGGTGCTTCGTTTGACTTATATACTGGGATGAATTTACCGATGGTTATCAGCTATGTAAATGCAAATTTATTAGCGATTGAAGGTGACTATGTTAAGGAATCAGCAGAAAGTATTGTGAAAGTCAACGAATTGCTGCTAAATGTTGCAGTAGATGATGAGGATGAATAATTCTGACTTGTTGTCGTAAGTAATTAAAGTTTTTAAGAGAATGATTTAGAGATGGACGTTCCAAAAATAAAAGAATTTATTTTTGGAACGCCCCTTTAATTGTTAATGATGAAAGCGTGTTCAAAAAATGTTAGGGGGCTGATTTATCAGATGAAACATGGAAAAATAAAACGATTTAGTACATTGACACTATTGGCAAGCGCAACGATTTTAGTACCATTAAGTACGTCTGCAGAAGAAACAACAAACAGCAGCACTGAAACAAGCTCATCAATGGTGGAACCTGCCGCAACAGAAGAAAAATTGTGGCAATCTGATTTTCCAGGAGGGAAAATTGGTGAGTGGCAAGATGTGATTGGTAAAACAAATCGAGAATTAGCAGGAGAGTCATTGGCGATTTCACGAGATGCAGCAGCAGGTAATAATGCCGTATCTTTAAATTTAGATTCCCCTAAATTAGCTGATGGTGAAGTAGAAACAAAGTTTAAATACACTGCTGGAAACGGTCGAACGGGTGTGATTATTCGTGGTAATACCAAAGATAGCTGGGTTTTTGTAGGCTATAACGCGAATGGCAAATGGTTAGTTGAAAGCCCTAATTCGTGGAATGATTCAATTTCTGGGCCAACGTTAAATGAAGATACGAATTATTTGTTGAAAGTACGTTATGTTGGTGAAAAAATTACTATCTGGCTTAACACCACGTTGATTTACGAAGGAGAACCTGTTTTGGCCAACGGAGACAAAATTCCAACAGAAGCCGGACATGTGGGTGTCCGTTTGTGGTACGACAAAAAAATTGTCAATTATGACTATTTTAAAAATGGCCCCGTAGATAGCATTCCAGAAATTGTGCCAGAAGTGACCCAAATTGCGCCAGTCAAAGTTTTTACAAAAATTGGTGTCGCACCAAAATTACCGAAACAAGTAAAAGTGACCTATAATACTGGTAAAGAAGCCAATGAAGCAGTCCGTTGGGATGAAATCGATCCTGCTGCATACAAAGAACCAGGGACTTTTGAAGTCGACGGTACTTTGGAAAATACAAACATCAAAGCAAAAGCCAGCATTGTTGTTGCTAAAGACAATGAAGCTGAAAAAGGCGACAAAATCTCTTCTGCAGATTTAACAGCCGTGGTTGACCCACAATTTCCACGAATTATTCGCTACGAAGACCCTCAGAGTAATCAAGTGATTTTTAATGGCCAACACGAGAAAATTGACCAAGTAATGATTGATGGCAAAGCATATAAAGCAACTGCTGAAAAACAAAAGAGTGAAGCAAATCAAGCCGTTTATAACGTAGCTGTCCCAGAAATTGGCCTGCGTTTCACAACGACATTGACTGTTTCCGAAGGCCAAGAATTAGCTATGAAACTCTCAGATATTCGTGAAGAAGGAACCAAAATACACACAATTTCAATTCCAAATCAAGGCTTGATTTCTGTCAATAGTACAGATGAAGGGGCGACTTTTGCTGGCGTTGTGATGAATACTGGGACAAATGCAAATAACGGAAATAAAAATGGTGATACTATCCAAGATTTAACTACAACAAGCCAAGAAGAAACGAAAAAATATATGTATGGTTTCTTAAATACGGCGAATTATGCTGCAAGTTTTTGGACGAACGCCTATGGAGACGGCTCTGTCGATGGTAGTGACAACAATCGAATCCATAAACAAACAAAAGAAGCGGCGACTGGTTTTGTAACAACCTTGTCAAGTGGGGCATGGACCTATCGACCATTTGATGCACCGGAAGATTATACAACTGGGGAAACGCCAGAAGTGAAAGTTAAATTCTCAAAAGATAGCAACGACGACAATCGAGTGGATTGGCAAGATGCGGCAATTGGGTTCCGTTCAATTATGAATAATCCAATGGGCGCGGAAAAAGTCCCTGAATTAGTCAACCAACGGATTCCTTTTAACTTTGCTAGTCAGGCGACAAACCCATTCTTAGTGACGTTAGACGAATCAAAACGCATTTACAATTTAACAGATGGATTAGGACAAATGAATTTACTAAAAGGGTATCAAAATGAAGGACATGATTCTGCGCATCCAGATTACGGTGCTATTGGTCAGCGACCTGGCGGGGAACAAGCGTTGAATCAATTAATTGATGAAGGCCATAAATTAAATGCCGTTTTCGGTGTGCATATTAATGACACCGAGTCTTACCCAGAAGCAAAAGGATTTAATGAGGAATTAGTTGATCCAACGAAGCGTGGCTGGGATTGGTTAGATCCGTCTTATTTTATTAAACAAAGACCCGATGCATTGAGTGGTCGTCGCTATGAGCGCTTTAAAGAATTAAAACAAAAAGCACCGAATCTAGATTATATTTATGTTGATGTTTGGGGCAATCAAGGCGAATCAGGTTGGGCAAGTCGTCAACTAAGTAAAGAAATTAATTCACTCGGTTGGTTTACAACCAATGAATTTCCGAATGCTTTAGAGTATGACTCGGTTTGGAACCATTGGTCTGCAGAAAAAGATTACGGCGGTACAACAACGAAAGGCTTTAACAGTACAATCGTTCGCTTTATTCGGAATCATCAAAAAGACACTTGGATTATTTCCGACAACCCTTTGTTAGGTGGAGCTGAATTTGAAGCCTATGAAGGTTGGGTGGGTAAAACCAATTTTAATACCTATCGCCAAAAAACTTTTGCCATTAATGTCCCAACTAAGTTCTTACAACATTACCAAATTACAAACTGGGAAACTACAACAGCAGAAGATGGTCAAATCTATGGCACGATTAAATTAGCGAACGGTGCTGAAAAAGTGACCGTTACTCAAGCAGATGCTAATTCGCCAAGAAGCATTACGTTAAATGAGACAGAAGTTCTAAAAGGTGATGCGTATCTACTGCCTTGGAATGTCAATGGTCAAGACAAACTATATCACTGGAATCCAAAAGGCGGTACCAGCACTTGGTCATTGGATAAGAAAATGCAAGGAAAAACGAATTTACATTTATATGAATTAACAGATCAAGGGCGTATTGACAAAGGCGCAATTGCCACTACAAATAACCAAGTGACCATCCAAGCCGAGGCTAATACACCGTATGTCATTGCTGAACCTGACAGTATTGAACCCATGACATTTGGAACAGGAACACCATTTAAAGATCCTGGATTTAATGAAGCCAATACCTTGAAAAATAACTGGAAAGTTTTCCGAGGTGATGGAGAGGTTAAAAAAGATGCTAACGGTGATTATGTCTTTAGTTCAGAAAAAGAAAGAACCGAAATCAAACAAGACATCAATCTTCCTAAACCAGGAAAATATAGTTTGTATCTAAACACAGAAACACATGATCGCAAAGCCACAGTAACTGTTAAAATTGGTGGTAAAAAATATACGCGGACAGTGAATAATTCGGTTGCCCAAAACTATATTCAGGCAGATATTAACCATACAAGCAGGAAAAATCCGCAGTATATGCAAAATATGCGAATTGATTTTGAAATCCCAGATAATGCCAAAAAAGGCTCGGTGACGTTAGCGGTTGATAAAGGCAATTCCGTTACAAAATTTGATGATTTACGAATTGTTGAGCGTCAAACGGATATCATGAACCCAGACAAACAAACAGTTATTAAGCAAGATTTTGAAGACACACAAGCAGTTGGGTTATATCCGTTTGTTAAAGGCTCAGCTGGTGGTGTAGAAGATCCACGGATTCATTTATCAGAAAGAAATGAACCTTACACACAATATGGTTGGAATGGAAACCTTGTTTCAGATGTATTAGAAGGCAACTGGTCCTTGAAAGCCCATAAACAAGGAGCAGGTTTGATGCTTCAAACAATTCCGCAAAATATTAAATTTGAACCGAACAAGAAATATACGGTCCAATTTGATTATCAAACTGATGGTGAAAATGTCTTTACTGCTGGGACCATTAATGGGGAGTTGAAAAATAACAATGACTTTAAGCCAGTCGGTGAGTTGACTTCGACAGCAGCAGATGGTCAAACCAAGCATTATGAAGCAGAAATAATTGGGGATGCTTCAGGAAACACTACGTTTGGTATTTTTACAACAGGTGCCGATAAAGATTTCATTATGGATAACTTTACGGTCACAGTGGAATCGAAAAAATAAATTTAGTCTATCTAAGCAACTTGGGCTACAAGTTAAACGTACTTGTAGCCCAAGTTGCTTCTTTTATGAAAAGAAGCAAGGTCTAGTGCCTCATTTTTATACTGCAGAATAAACCGACACATTTTTTAAAGTGTCAGGCTTCTTTGTGTATTTCATCAAGAACGAATGGACAAACTTGCCTTTTGCCACAAATCGTTTACAATTACAATGATAGGCATAATTTATTTAGAGGTGAAGTGATTGAAGAAATACAATGTTGATTGGAATTACTGGGTTGTCCGCTTTTTATTTGTAATGGCGCTGATTGTTGGCTATTTATTAATCACGAATTATCAGCACTTTGTCCATAGTGTTTCGGGTTTATTAGGCATCTTATCCCCATTCATTACTGGGTTCGTGATTGCTTATTTATTGAGTGGAAGTCAGAAAAAAATCGAGGGATTACTAGAAAGAGTTCCTTTACCAGCCGTAAAAAAAGCGAAACACGGCTTGAGCGTACTCCTTTTGTACCTGATTATTTTGTTTATTTTTGTCTTGACATTAAACTATATCGTTCCGCTACTCATTAGTAATTTAGTAGATTTAGCAAACTCTTTACCCACTTTTTATGATCACATGGTTCAGTTTGTAATGAGTTTAGAAGATAAAGGGATTTTAAAAACAGCCGCGATTGAAAAATATTTAAATAGTGTCCTTAAAGATTTGTCGCCGGAACGTTTTTTAAATCAATGGACACAAGCGTTATTTTCATTAGGAACGTTGACTAAAAATGTTTCTTCATTCTTTTTAAATGCATTTTTGACGTTGATTATCTCAATATATGCGCTGGTATTTAAGCAATCTATTTTGACATTTGTTGAAAAGGCCGCCCACAAATTGCTGTCTGAAAAAGTGTACAAGCAAACACAAACTTGGTTAAATACAACGAATAAAATTTTCTATAAATTTATCAGCTGCCAATTTCTTGATGCCTGTATAATTGGCGTTTCATCAACGATTTTGTTAAGTATTTTGAATGTGAAATTTGCTGTGACTTTGGGGATTTTATTAGGTATTTGTAATATGATTCCTTATTTTGGTTCGATTTTTGCGTCAATTGTTGCTGGTGTGATTACGCTTTTCACAGGTGGTGTTACTCAAGCCATTACGGTGTTACTAGTTTTATTAATTTTACAACAAATTGACGGCAATATTATTGGTCCTCGAATTATGGGAGATGCCCTAAATGTCAATCCGATTTTAATTATTGTTTCAATTACGATTGGGGGAGCGTACTTCGGCGTCTTAGGGATGTTTTTAGCAGTTCCTGTTGCTGCAATCATTAAAATTATTGTCTCGGAGTGGCTAAATGAATCAAAAGAAAATGATAAGATTGTAGATTCTATTGAATCCTAAAGTAAAACTTTTCGTCTCGCGTTGACGAAAAGTTTTTTAGTGGAAAAGAAAGTTTCATTATTTGGAATTTTTGATATGCTATACTTGAAGTAAATAGAAAATCAAAATTGAGGTGAATAGATGCAGTTTTTAAAAAAATATGGCGGCTATTTTTTAGTTTTAGGGGTCTTACTTGATTTTTTTACACCTTATTATGTCGGATTCAAAGATCAAGGTTACAATCAATTGACAGAAGTAATTAGTTTATTAGGTGATGTGAATAGTCCAGTTAGGGAAAACTTTAATCGGTTAACTATCATTGCGGGAATGTTGATGTTAGCAAGTTTACCTAGGATATATGCTATTTTTTCCAGAAAAACGAAAAAAGGTGCTTGGTTAGTAGTGGCAATGATTGGCGCTTATGGTTTATTTGATTGTATCTTCAGTGGACTCTTCAGCGTAGACACTTCAACCGCTGGCACAGTTGCTGCCGCGCTTCATAACGGAGGATCAGCAGTCGGTTATACAGGCTTTTTGTTGTTATCAGGCGTCTTAACCATTGTCTACAGTAAATACGGTTCGCAAAAAAATAAAAACCTTTTTTGCTTTTTGTTTATTTTATGTATGCTTGCAGCCGGCTTATATGGCTTAGCAAGGATTCCACAGTTGCAACAGGTAAAACCATTTAATTATTTAGGCTTATGGCAAAGAGTGAGTTCATTTTGTAATTATCTACCAATGCTGGCACTGTGTTTACAAACTAAAACCAATGACAAATTTGATTGAACATTTGTCATTGGTTTTTTACTAGTTAAAATTGTCTGGTAATAACTTAATTATTGGCTACGGTGACTTCACCAGTAACAGTGGCACCATCTTTTTCTAAGTCAGCAGAATCTTTGTATTCTTGTTTATCAAAAGTAATATTGCCATTAACTTTGGTACCATTTAAAGTAAAGCCATTTGCTTTCACCTCAATATCACCTTTGACAGTCCCGTGAACGATGTTGAAATTTTCAGAAGAAACGATTAGCTTAGGAACCGTGATTTCATATTCAGCAGTTACTTTTTTATTATCATCTTGGGAATAAAGTGCTAATTTACGATAGACATCGTTGGAATCTTTCCCCTTATCATGGAAAGTACCAGCAACTGTTACCTCGTTATCAAAAGTGACATTGTCAGTAGCTGCGACAATCCAATTTCCTTTATCACTTAACGCCATTTCGAGCTCTTCAGGCTTGGCACTAATTGAAGCACCAGAGACTACTTCTGTACTTGAATTAGCTGTTTCTTTGCTACTAGAACTACTATCTGTTTTTTTATCAGATGAACAAGCACTAAGCAGCACAAGAGCAGCAGTTGCCGTCAAAACAGTGGTGAGTACTTTAGACATTTTCATGAAAATCCCTCCAAAAAATTTATTTATTTCTTCCTTTATCATAACTGATTCAAAGGGAAATGAGTAATCATACACTCAAAGATTGAGAAGTTTAGCCAACGGAAAATTAGGCTTATTCTCTCAAGAGTGTTCAGGAAATATTCAAAGTAATCATTTCTTTTTCAAATGTTCCTTTTCTGTAGTAAGCTAGTAATAGACAGAATTTAAGGAGGAGATTTTGATGCCTTGGAATATGAATGATTATCCTACATCAATGAAAAATTTAGCACCTTTGATTCGGAAAAAAGCGATAGATATTGGCAATGCGTTGCTTGCGGATGGCTACCCTGATGATCGCGCCATTCCAATTGCGATTAGTCAAGCGGAGAAATGGTATCAAGAGGCAAGTGCAGCAGACAAAAAGGCCTTCGAACAAGAAGCAAATCCTACGAAACAAGATTCGCATAAACAGGATAAACATGCTGGGAAATTATTAATGGCGGCTGTCAACGTTAAATATAAAGACGGCCAATGGTTGGTGATTTCAGACAGCGCTGAAAAAGCAAGTAATACATTTACCCACAAACAAGAGGCGATTGAACGAGCCCAAGAAATTGCTCGGAATAAGCAAACAAAGCTGAAAATCTATAAGCAAGATGGTACGTTACAAGAAACCAAAGAGTATACTGAATAATTTTTCGAAACCTTGATATTCCGTTGCAATTCAAGAAACGGTTATCAAGGTTTTTTGGCGAGGGAGAAATGGACAAGTAAGAAAAAATAACAAAAGTTAAGAATGAGAATAAGGCTTGCTTTTCTAGTTTTTGGTGGGTACAATTACACTAATTAAGATAAAAAATCAAAATAATTGAGGTGCTACGACAATGGAAAAAGTCAATCTTGATTGGAATAATTTAGGATTTTCTTACATTAAAACGCCCTTTCGTTATATTAGTTATTGGCGAGATGGCAAGTGGGAAGAAGGCACGCTAACAGATAACAATCAGTTAACGATTAGTGAAGGTTCGCCTGCTCTACATTATGGCCAACAATGTTTTGAAGGATTAAAAGCGTATCAATGTGCAGATGGTTCTGTCAATTTGTTTCGTCCAGATGAAAATGCCAAACGGTTACAAAAAAGTTGTGCGCGTCTACTGATGCCACAAGTACCAGTAGAAACCTTTGTTTCTGCATGTCAAGAAGTGGTGAAAGCCAACCTTGCTTATTTACCGCCATATGGAACGGGCGGTACGTTGTATCTTCGCCCTTATATGATTGGTGTCGGCGATAATATTGGCGTAGCACCTGCCAAAGAATACATTTTTTCTATTTTTTGCGTGCCGGTTGGTTCGTATTTTAAAAATGGTTTAGCACCAACCAACTTTATTGTTTCTGACTATGATCGAGCGGCGGGTCGAGGAACTGGGGCCGCTAAAGTGGGGGGCAATTACGCAGCTAGTCTTTTACCAGGTGCAGAAGCACATGAGAAAGAATTTAGTGATTGCATTTATTTAGATCCGTATACGCATACGAAAATTGAAGAAGTTGGTGCAGCCAATTTCTTTGGCATAACCAAAGATGGTACTTTTATTACGCCGAAATCAGCGTCTATTTTACCAAGTATTACTAAATATTCATTATTGACGCTAGCAAAAGAACGTTTAGGGATGACGGCGCTTGAAGGAGACGTTTACATTGATCGATTAGCGGACTTCTCCGAAGCGGGTGCTTGTGGCACAGCGGCGATTATTTCTCCTATTGGTGGGATTCAAAACGGCACAGATTTCCATGTATTTTATAGTGAAACGGAAGTTGGACCAGTGACTAAGCAACTATATGATGAACTGGTTGGCATACAGTTTGGTGACAAAGAAGCGCCAGAAGGCTGGATTGTAAAAGTTTAAAGAGACAAAAAAGAGAGAATTCATGCTCTCTTTTTTTTGTGTAGAATATTCAGAATTTTCTATAAAAATATTGACTTTGATTCTATTTAAAGGAATAATGGAAGATACAAGATTTAAAAAAGGAGGGGAAGTTATTGCTTATTAAATCAGCAGAATCAGAAGAAATGACGATTTTTTTTGATAAAGAAAACCAACCAAATGCACAAGTTCAAATGGGCATTATTACATTACAACCTGGTGAAAAACGGCCTTTAGCTGGATATGCTCGCCATGAACAGGATGAATATTCTTATGTGATTTCTGGCGAAGCACATACGATTTTAGAAGAAGGTCAAGACTTAGTCGGAAAAGCTGGACAAGCCCAATTAATTGAAGCTGGTGAGGGGCACATTAATTATAATAATGGGTTGGAGCCAGCGGTCGTTGTCTGGATGCTTGTTGAAAGGACAAAATAAAAGGGGAGCTGTCTTTCTGTAAGTAAGAGCATAAAAAAATGAAGAGTTATAGGAGAAAGAAGATGAAAAAGTATTTAAAAATCATAATGGTTTGTATTTTATTGGTAGGATTTTTAGCTGGGTGTACCAATAAAAATGAAAATAAAAAGAAACAGAAAAATACCAAAGAAGCCGTTCAACTGATGTCACCCTCGGAATTAACAACGCTCAACACCTCTGTATTATTGGATTTTCCAGATGCTATTGTCCAAACAGCAGCGTTTGAAGGGTTATATAGTTTAAATGAACAAGACCAATTGGTACCAGCCGTAGCAAAAGCATTGCCGACGATTTCAGAAGATGGAAAAACTTACACGATTTCTTTGAGAAAAGAAGCGGTTTGGAGTAACGATGATCCTGTCACAGCACATGATTTTGAATATGCTTGGAAAAAAATGATTGATCCTAAAAACGGCTTTGTCTATAGTTTCCTCATCGTTGAAACAATTCAAAATGGTGCAGAAATCTCAGCTGGGAAATTAGCACCCAATGAACTAGGTGTCACAGCTGTGGATGATTATACATTAAAGGTGACGCTCAAAGAGCCAAAACCGTACTTTACGTCCTTGTTAGCTTTTCCGACATTTTTCCCGCAAAATCAAAAAGTAGTCGAACAATTTGGTGCGGACTATGGAACTGCTAGTGATAAAGTCGTCTATAATGGTCCGTTCGTGGTAAAAGATTGGCAGCAAACAAAGATGGACTGGCAACTAGCAAAAAATAATCGCTATTGGGATCACCAGAACGTGCGCTCAGACATTATCAATTATACGGTTATCAAAGAAACATCTACCGCATTGAATCTTTTTGAAGATGGACAATTAGATGTGGCTACACTAAGTGGTGAATTGGCGCAACAGAATAAAAATAATACGTTGTATCATTCGTACCCAACAGCGACAATGAACTATTTGCGCTTAAATCAAAAACGGAAAGGGCAAGCAACGCCGCTTGCAAACGAAAACCTGCGTAAAGCGTTGGCTTTAGGAATAGATAAAGAAAATCTAGTCAATAATATTATTGCAGATGGTTCTAAAGCGCTACATGGTGCGGTTACGGAAGGCTTTGTGGCGAATCCCACAACGGGACTCGATTTTCGTCAAGAAGCAGGTGATTTAATGGTTTATAACAAAGAAAAAGCGCAAAGTTATTGGAAAAAAGCACAAGCAGAATTAGGAGAAAAGGTTAACGTTGAATTGATGGTAACAGATGATGGTTCTTACAAAAAAATTGGTGAAAGTTTGCAAGGCTCGCTACAAGAACTGTTTCCTGGTTTGACAATAGAGCTAACCGCATTGCCGACTGAAGCTGCATTGAACTTTGGGCGAGAAAGTGACTATGATTTATTCTTAATTTACTGGACACCAGACTATCAAGATCCTATTTCTACCCTGATGACTTTATACAAGGGCAATGATCGCAATTATCAGAACCCTGTCTATGACAAATTATTAGATGAAGCAGCCACAACCTATGCCTTAGAGCCAGAAAAAAGATGGGCGACACTGATTGCAGCTGAAAAAGAAGTGATTGAAACGACTGCTGGCATGATTCCACTTAGCCAAAATGAACAAACAGTCCTGCAAAATGATAAAGTCAAAGGCTTGAATTTTCATACCTTTGGCGCTCCATTAACGTTAAAAAATGTTTATAAGGAAAAATAAAAAGAGAGCCTGGGCTGAAAATCGCTTTTGATTTTCGGCCCAGGCTTAAATCCTGCTTTTTAACCCAAAATTTGTCACCATTTAGCCTTTTCGGGTTTTATCTCGAACGCTTCTGTTCTAATAGTTCAGAATCAGGTGCAGTGTGGGGCTGGGCATATTTTTTCATATATGTCGGCAAGGCTTGACTAATCTTCGTTGGTAAAACAACATAGTCAGTTTTGGCCAAATCATCTCCAATGAGACTGTGTAAGTAGACGGCGCCAGCAATAGTTTCAATTGTCGGCTTAAACTGAGCTAAAAAACCAGCAATGATGCCAGCCAAGGTATCCCCAGTTCCGCCAGTAGCCATCCCAGGGTTGCCACCTTTATTTTGAAAAGGTTCTCCTGAGTGGAAAATTGTGGTGCGATGACTTTTTAAAACAATCGTACTGCCTAATTTTGCTTGTTGACGCTGGTTATTTGCCAGTGTTTGTTGCTCAATAGGTAAGTGACTCAAACGTTGCCATTCCATTTGATGAGGTGTGAAAACAACTTTTTCAGGATAGGTAAGGGAAAAATTGCCTTGGCTAAACAGGGTAATCGCTGAGCCATCGATAATTAACCATTGTTGTTTTTGATGTTGGGCGAGTACCATCTTTAATATTTGTTGTGCAATAGCATCTAAGCCTAAACCTGGACCAATTAAAATAACCTCCGCTTGCTCTACGACGTCCGTCAGAAGGACTGTTTCTTCAAAGCCCACGACCATCGCTTCTGGGCATCTTGCATGTAAAGGCCCGTGATTTTTAACATCAGTAATCACAGTGGTGAGACCAGCGCCACTATTGATACACGCTTCGGTACTCATGATGATGGCTCCGCCATATTGTCGGTTTCCTCCGATTAATACGACACGCCCAAAATTGCTTTTATAAGAGTCGGAGGGGCGTTGAGTGATGACTTCCTCTAAAATGTCCTTGCTTAAATAGCGCATTCTATCACTCCTTTTCTTGGGATTTCTTTGTTCTCAGTATACTACAAGAGCCCCGAAAAAATCAGTTTATTTAATGTTAAAAGTTACTCTATTGAAGGCAATGAGGTGTATAATAAGGACCAGATAAATGAGTTAGGAGAGTGAAACAGATGGAAGAGAAAAAAACATTTTATATGAGTGGCTACGTAGGAATTGCGAGCTTATTAGTTATTTTAATTGCGGGAATTGGTTTATTTATTTATGGAGCAAGTCATACCAATGGAGTTCTTGTTGTTTTAGGTATTATTTTGTTAGTTGGGGCTATTTTATTTTTAAGTTCCTTAACTATTGTTAGTCCCAACCAGGCGAAAGCTATTTTATTTTTTGGTCGTTACTTAGGTACGATTAAAGAAAATGGGTTGTTTATTACCATTCCATTTACGCAAAAAATGAACATTTCTTTGAAAGTACGAAATTTCAATAGTTCTCTATTAAAAGTCAATGACTCTGACGGGAATCCAATCGAAATCTCTGCGGTCATCGTTTTTCGGGTAGTCGATACAGCTAAGGCGTTATTTAATGTCGATTATTATCAAGACTTTGTGGAAATTCAAAGCGAAACGGCAATCCGGCATGTAGCAACACAATATCCTTATGACACTTTTTCAGATAATGATGTAACTCTGCGAGGAAATACCGAACAAATTTCCGAGGAGTTAACCAAAGAATTGCAAGAACGCTTAGCAGTGGCTGGTGTAGAGGTTATCGAAACACGGTTGAATCATTTAGCTTATGCAACTGAAATTGCTAGCTCCATGTTGCAAAGACAGCAAGCAAAAGCAATCTTAGCGGCTCGACAAACAATTGTTGAAGGTGCGGTAAGCATGACACAAATGGCCTTAGAACAGATTGAAGAAGGGCAAGAAATTAATTTTACCGATGAACGAAAAGTACAACTTATTAATAATTTACTAGTCTCAATCATTACTGATAAGGGCACACAACCAGTTATTAATACAGGCGACGTTTCTTCTTAAAGAGGAAGCAACGCTAAAAATAGCAAAAAAAGAGTCATCTTTCCGATGACTCTTTTTTTGATAAACACGAACATTATATAATTTTAATCTATAATATTTCGGTTTTTCTTTGACATCTCTTTTTCTCATTGTTAGAATAACAGTGAAAAAAGGCGGAAGGAGTTATTACATTCATGAAACCATTAGTCGCTGTGATTATGGGAAGTACCTCAGACTGGGCAACGATGAAAGCTGCTTGTCTTGTGTTGGAAGAGTTGGGAATTTCTTATGAAAAACGAGTGATATCAGCACATAGGACCCCTGACTTGATGTTTCGTTTTGCAGAGGAATCACGAACAAAAGGATTGAAGGTTATTATTGCTGGCGCAGGC
This sequence comes from Enterococcus sp. AZ011, assembly GCF_050548355.1. Lineage (NCBI taxonomy): Bacteria > Bacillati > Bacillota > Bacilli > Lactobacillales > Enterococcaceae > Enterococcus > Enterococcus sp. AZ011. Next base: position 1,548,011 of record NZ_CP172959.1, on the reverse strand, counting down.
GGAGCGGCTCATTTACCAGGGATGGTAGCTGCAAAGACAACCTTACCTGTCATTGGTGTTCCAGTTAAAACACGAACATTAAACGGTATTGATTCACTGTTGTCTATTGTGCAGATGCCAGGGGGAGTTCCTGTAGCAACAACTGCGATTGGCTCAGCAGGTGCTACCAATGCTGGGTTATTAGCTGCAGAAATACTAAGTATTGATGATTTACAGTTGGCAGAAAGAATCCAAGCAAGACGACAATCATTGGAAAAAGCGGTTGTGGAAAGTGGGGAACAACTTGAATAAACCTTTAAAAGTCGGAGCAACTATTGGCATTATAGGTGGGGGACAGTTAGGGCGAATGCTAGTCATGAGTGGTAAAAAAATGGGTTTCCAAATGATTGTGTTGGACCCAACGCTCAATAGTCCAGCTGGTCAAGTAGCTGACCGTCAAATTGTGGCAGCCTTTGATCAGATATCTGCTTTAACTGAACTAGCAGAGTTATGCGATGTGATCACCTATGAATTTGAAAATATTGAAGTGGCCTCCCTAGAAAAGGCCATTCCACTAGAAAAGTTGCCACAAGGAACAGAATTGTTAAAAATTACTCAAAATCGATTGCTTGAAAAAACGTTTCTTCAATCGATTGGCTGTAAGATTGCCCCTTTTGCGGAAGTGAAAAGTCAGAAAGAGCTGCCACAAGCAACAGAAAAGATTGGTTTTCCATGTGTCTTAAAAACTATTCAAGGTGGATACGATGGAAAAGGACAGGTCGTCTTAAAATGCGAAGAGGATTTCTCCCAAGCGACTGAATTATTAGCTAACGCTACTTGTGAATTAGAAAAGTGGGTGCCTTTCACTAAAGAACTTTCAATCATCGTTGCAGGGAATAAGCATGGTTACCAAAGCTTTCCTGTATCTGAAAACATTCATCGAAAGAATATCTTGCATGAATCAATTGTGCCAGCTCGAATTTCTGAGAATGTGCAACAAAAAGCAGCGGAATTGGCGCAACACATTGCTGAGGAATTAAATTTATCTGGGGTTTTAGCTATCGAACTGTTTTTAACGGATTCAGAAGAGTTGTACGTCAATGAATTAGCGCCACGGCCTCATAACTCAGGTCATTACTCTATTGAAGCTTGCTCATTTAGTCAATTTGATGCGCATATTCGAGGGATTAGCAATTGGGGCATTGGGTTACCCCAGTTACTTCAACCAGTGGTTATGGTGAATCTCTTAGGTGAACACTTAGAAAAAAGCTACCAGTTATGCACGTCAAAACCCACTTGGCAAGTCCATTACTATGGAAAAGCCGAATCAAAAGTTGGCAGAAAAATGGGCCACGTCACCATTACAACACCTTGCTTATCAGAAACGTTAAAGGAAATTGAGACTGTTGGTATTTGGAACGTAACTTAATAAATGCTTGCTCCAAGCAAGTTTTTTATTTTTACATTCGGAAAACACGAACGATTATTGTTTTTTTGTAATTAATGTAAGTCTTTGTCTGATGTAAATCAGTTGACTTAGAAAGAATAGGGTTCATGAAGCTAACGAGAAGAGGGAAAGAATGGAAAAGAAAGCACTTGTGTATACAGGAAAAGCGAAGAAGTTGTATCAAACAGAAAATGCAGCGGTTCTTTTTGTGGAATATCTTGATCAAGCAACAGCTTTAAACGGTCAAAAAAAAGACAAAGTTCTTGGGAAAGGCGCTTTAAATAATCAAATCACTAGTCTAATTTTTGAACATTTACAGCAACAGAAGATTCCCAATCATTTTATCAAAAAAGTATCTGAACACGAACAATTAATTCAGGCCGTAGAAATGATTCCTTTGGAAGTTGTCGTACGTAATTATGCGGCAGGAAGTTTTTCAAAGCGTTTAGCGATCGAAGAGGGCACTAAATTAGTGACGCCCGTTATTGAATTTTATTACAAAGAAGATCGTCTGGATGATCCTTTTATTAACGAAGACCATATTCAATTTCTAAAAGTAGCCACTCCTGCTGAAATTGTGGAGATTAAAGCATTGGCTTTACAAATTAATCAGGCGCTTAGTCAACTCTTTCAACGCCTCAATATTTGTTTGATCGATTTTAAAATCGAGATTGGTCGGACGAAGGCCAATCAATTGTTACTGGCAGATGAAATTTCTCCAGACACCTGTCGTCTATGGGATTTAACCACAAACGAACATCTGGATAAAGATGTTTATCGCCGTGAATTAGGAGAAATAGTTCCTGTATATGAAGAAGTTTTACAACGTTTACTAACAGCTAATTGAGGAGGAAGCGCGTATGTATTTTGTCAAAGTCTATGTTACGTATAAAGAATCAATTTTGGATCCCCAAGGTGAAGCGGTTAAGGAAGCAGTCCATCGGCTTGGTTTTACAGAAGTAGCCGAAATCCGTGTCGGTAAGTATTTTGAAATGCACGTCCAGCAGACAGAAGCAATTGAAGAGAAAATTGAACAAATTTGTGATCAACTATTAGCCAATGTAAATATGGAATCCTATCGTTTTGAAATTTTATCTTTGGAGGAAATTTAAATGAAATTGGCAGTGATTGTTTTTCCAGGATCCAATTGTGATGCAGACTTATTGTGGGCTGTCAAAGAGGTGATGGGCGTCGATGCAGAATTTGTCCGACACGATGCCACTTCTTTAGCAAAATTTGATGGCGTATTGTTGCCTGGTGGTTTTTCTTATGGCGATTACTTACGTTGTGGTGCAATTGCTCGGTTTTCGCCAATTATCAATGAGGTGATTCGCTTTGCTACAGAAGGCAAAATGGTTTTTGGTACTTGTAATGGCTTTCAAATTTTAACAGAAATTGGCTTGCTTCCTGGTACGTTGTTAAGAAATGATTCGCTTCGTTTTATTTGTAAAAGTGTCCCATTGAAAGTGAATACGCACACAAAGTTTACAAGCGAGTATCCTGAAAATATTTTGATACATTTACCAGTAGCACATGGCGAAGGGAATTACTATTGTGATGAAAAAACGTTGAAAGAGCTGAAAGAAAAGAACCAAATTGTTTTTACGTATCAAGAAAAGGTGAACGGTAGTCTTGCGAATATTGCTGGTATTTGTAATGAACAGGGCAATGTTCTAGGAATGATGCCTCATCCGGAACGAGCGATGGAAGAATTGTTAGGTTCAACAGATGGACGCAGCTTTTTTGCTTCAATCATTAAAAACTTTGGAAAGGAATTAAGCCAATGATGAATGAACCAACACCAAAAGAAATCAAGGAGACACGGTTGTATGCAGAATGGGGACTAACAGATGAAGAATATCATCAGATTGAGACCATTTTGCAAAGAGAACCTAATTATACAGAAACTGGCTTATTCTCCGTGATGTGGAGTGAACATTGCTCTTACAAAAATTCCAAGCCCGTTTTAAAAAAGTTTCCGACGGAAGGGCCACAAGTGCTTCAAGGCCCTGGTGAAGGAGCTGGGATTGTCGATATTGGTGACGGATTAGCTGTTGTTTTTAAAGCAGAGAGCCATAATCATCCTTCTGCAGTAGAACCTTACGAAGGAGCAGCTACAGGCGTTGGTGGAATTATTCGCGATATTTTCAGTATGGGGGCGCGGCCGATTGCTTTACTGGATTCGCTAAGATTTGGCGAACTGACGGATGCACGAACACGTTATTTGTTTCAAGAAGTTGTGGCGGGGATTAGCGGTTATGGAAATTGTATTGGTATTCCAACCGTTGGCGGCGAAATTGCTTTTGAGCCATGTTATCAAGGAAACCCACTTGTCAATGCTATGTGTGTGGGATTGATTCGTCATGATGAGATTCAAAAAGGCCAAGCAAAAGGCGTCGGAAATAGCATTCTTTACGTAGGTGCGAAAACAGGACGAGATGGAATTCATGGTGCGACCTTTGCTTCAGAAGAATTTAGTGAAGGTGAAGAACAGCAACGATCTGCGGTACAAGTAGGTGATCCGTTTATGGAAAAATTATTATTGGAAGCTTGTCTTGATTTAATCAAAAATCATCAAGATATTTTAATCGGCATCCAAGATATGGGGGCGGCTGGCTTGGTTTCTTCAAGTGCTGAAATGGCATCAAAAGCAGGTTCAGGCTTGATTCTAGAGCTGGATAAAGTTCCGCAGAGAGAGACGCAGATGAGCCCCTATGAAATGCTCTTGTCTGAGTCCCAAGAACGGATGTTAATCTGTGTGGAAAAAGGAGCAGAACAGCAAGTTTGTGAATTGTTTCAAACATATGACTTAGAAGCGGTAGCGATTGGATCCGTAACAGATGATGGACAGTATCGTGTCTTTCACAGTGGCAAAATAGTCGCAGATGTACCAGTAGATGCTTTAGCAGAAGAAGCACCTGTTTACCAGAAAGCCTATCAAGAACCAGAGCGGATGCGTGCTTTTAAAAAATTAGCGCCCTTCATTCCAGAAATTACGAATAGTACGGAATTATTAAAACGCCTATTGCAACAGCCAACGATTGCATCGAAAAAATCAGTTTACGAAACCTATGATAGTCAAGTACAAACGAATACAGTGGTGCAACCAGGAAGTGATGCAGCTGTTTTAAGAGTGCGGGGCACCAATAAAGCCTTAGCGATGACGACAGATTGTAATAGCCGTTATTTGTATTTAAATCCTGAAATTGGTGGGCAAATTGCGGTTGCAGAAGCAGCCCGTAATATTGTAGCAAGTGGAGCACAACCTTTGGCTATCACTGATTGCTTGAATTATGGTTCCCCAGATAAACCAGAAAGTTTTTGGGAATTATGGACGTCGGCGGATGGAATCGCCGCAGCCTGCCGTCAGCTAGGAACACCCGTGATTTCAGGGAACGTCTCTCTTTACAATGAAACAGATGGTCAAGCCATTTATCCAACGCCAATGATCGGCATGGTGGGAGTGATTGAAGATGTTTCACAAATTACCACACAAGCGTTTAAACAAGTGGATGACTTAATTTATCTCATCGGTGAAACCCACGCAGATTTTAACGGCTCAGAAATTCAAAAAATGCAACTGGGGCGAATTGAAGGGCAATTACGCTCATTTGATTTAAAAGAGGAAAAAGCAAACCAAGAATTAGTTTTAAAAGCAATTCAAGTAGGCCTAGTTGCTAGCGCGCATGATTGCGCTGAAGGTGGCGTTGCCGTTGCTTTAGCCGAGTCGGCTTTTGCTAACGAACTGGGGTTACAGGTGACACTGCCATTAAAAAAAGAATATCTATTTGCGGAGACGCAATCCCGTTTTATTCTTTCAGTTAGTCCCCAGCATCAAGAAGCATTTGAAACACTTATCGGAAGAAAAGCTCAACATATTGGGAAAGTGACTGAAACTGGTTTGATCATTCATGCGTTAGATGATGTGATCAATTGTTCAACAAAAGAAGCCAAAGCCTTATGGGAGGATGCGATTCCATGTCTTATGAAGCAAAAAGCTTAAATGAAGAGTGTGGTATTTTTGGTATTTGGGGTCATCCTGATGCGGCACAAGTGACCTATTTTGGTTTACACAGCTTGCAGCATCGAGGCCAAGAAGGCGCGGGAATTGTGGCGAACAATTCTGGGAAATTAGATGGCCACCGTGATTTAGGTTTATTAGCAGAAGTATTCCAAAAGCAAGAACAACTGAATGCGTTAGAAGGAACGGCGGCTATTGGTCATGTACGCTATGCAACCGCTGGTACGGGTAGCGTGGATAATATTCAGCCATTTTTATTTAAATTTTATGATAGTCAAATTGGGTTAGCACACAATGGCAATTTGACAAATGCCAAGCGTTTACGAAAACAACTAGAAAGAGAAGGCGCTATTTTTCATTCCAATTCAGACACTGAAATTTTAATGCACTTGATTCGAAAAAGCACTGCTGCCTCGTTTATCGATAAACTAAAAGAGAGCTTGAATTTGGTTAAGGGGGGCTTTGCTTATCTTTTATTAACAGAAACGATGATGATTGCTGCACTCGATCCCAACGGCTTTCGCCCTCTCTCCATCGGACAAATGAACAATGGGGCGTACGTTGTGGCATCCGAAACGTGTGCATTAGAAACAGTTGGGGCTCGCTTTATTCAAGATGTGGCGCCTGGTGAAGTAGTCATCATTTCTGATGAAGGCTTGAAAATAGAGGTTTTCACTACGGAAGTCCAACCGGCAATTTGTGCAATGGAATATATTTATTTTGCACGACCAGATTCAAATATTGCTGGAGTTAATGTGCATACAGCTCGTAAAAGAATGGGGAAGAACTTGGCAATCGAAAGTCCAGTCGCAGCTGATATGGTAATTGGTGTACCGAACTCGTCATTGTCTGCAGCTAGCGGCTATGCAGAAGAAGCACAGATACCTTACGAACTAGGTTTAGTAAAAAATCAATATGTCGCTCGAACATTCATCCAGCCGACACAAGAATTAAGAGAACAAGGTGTCCGTATGAAACTATCGGCAGTTCGTGGCGTGGTCAAAGGAAAAAAAGTCATTTTAGTAGATGATTCGATTGTTCGCGGGACCACTATTCGGCGCATTATTCATTTATTAAAAGAAGCAGAAGCGCAAGAAGTTCATGTCAGAATTGCTTCACCACCATTAAAATATCCGTGTTTTTATGGCATTGATATACAGACGCGGGACGAACTAATTGCGGCAAACTATTCAATTGAAGAAATCAAAGAGCAGATTGGCGCAGATTCGCTGGCTTTTTTGAGTGAAGCAGGGCTGATTGATGGGATTCAATTAAATTATGATGCTCCTTATTCTGGGCTGTGTATGGCTTACTTTAATGGAGACTATCCAACGCCTTTGTATGATTATGAAGAACAATATCAAGCATCCTTGAAAAAAGAAACTAGGAGGAATTGACATGGAAAATGCCTATTCAAAAGCTGGTGTAAATGTTGAGGCGGGATACGAAGTAGTAGAACGAATTCAAAAGCATAGCCAAAAAACACAACGGACGGGAACGTTGGGCATGCTTGGTGGTTTTGGTGGTTGTTTTGATTTAAGTAGTTACAAGCTTAAAGAACCAGTTTTGGTATCAGGAACGGATGGCGTAGGCACAAAGTTACTCTTGGCAATTGAAGAACAGAGACACGAGACAATCGGAATTGATTGTGTAGCAATGTGTGTCAATGATGTCGTCGCACAAGGCGCCGAACCGTTATATTTTTTAGATTATTTAGCGTTAGGGACCGTTAATCCAGCTAAAGTTGAAGCAATTGTTGCGGGTGTTGCGGCTGGCTGTTGTGAGGCGAATGCAGCCTTAATTGGGGGCGAAACAGCTGAAATGCCTGATATGTATGAAGCAGATGCTTATGACGTGGCTGGTTTTGCCGTGGGTATTGCTGAGAAAAGTCAACTCTTGACTCCAAGTAACGTAAAAGAAGGCGATTTCTTGATTGGTCTTCCTTCAAGTGGTCTTCATTCTAATGGTTACTCGTTAGTAAGAAATGTTTTTTTTAAGAAACATTCGTTTAAAACAACGGACAAGCTTCCAGAATTGGCACCCAAAACGTTAGGGGAAGAATTATTAACACCAACAAAAATTTATGTGAAGGAATTATTGCCATTGTTAAAAGCAGGACTCGTGCATGGGGCAGCGCATATTACTGGCGGCGGGTTTTTAGAAAATCTACCAAGAATGTTTTCTTCCTCATTAGCTGCAGAGATTCAATTAAATAGTTGGCCAGTGCTACCAATTTTTAAATTGATTCAAAAATACGGTGAAATTCCACCTGAAGAAATGTATGAAATTTTCAATATGGGCTTAGGAATGATTTTAGCGGTGAGTCCAGAGCATGTTGAAAAAGTTCAGGAGCTTTTGCCAGAAGCTTTTGAAATTGGTCGTTTGGTACCTAGGAAAACGAAAGCCGTTATTTTTAAGGAAGCCTTATGAAGATAGCTGTTTTTGCATCTGGCAATGGTAGCAATTTTGAGGCGATTGCTGCAGCTTTTTCCCAGAAAAAAATCGCAGGGCAGTTGAGCTTAGTCTTTTGTGACCAGCCTGAAGCCTATGTATTGACCCGTGCCCAAAAACGCAAGATTCCCGTTGTTTGCTTTTCGCCATCTGATTTTCCATCTCGTGGGCAGTATGAAGAACAAGTATTGAAACATTTAAAAGAGCATCAGATCGATTTAATCGTGTTAGCTGGTTATTTGAGAATTATCGGCAAGACTTTACTGGAGGCTTATCCAAAGAGAATCGTCAATATTCATCCTTCTCTGTTACCTAGTTTTCCAGGTCTTCACGGAATTGAAGAGGCATTTCATTATGGAGTGAAAATAACAGGAATCACTATCCATTATGTTGACTCTGGGGTTGATACAGGACCGATTATTTTCCAAACAACCACCAAGATTGATACTGAAGATACGTTGGACACATTAACAGAGAAAATTCATGCTCTTGAGCACGAATGGTACCCAAAAATAATTTCAAAAATTGTAAAGGAGACAATGAAATGACCAAAAGAGCATTGATTAGCGTTTCAGACAAAACAGGAGTGACAACATTTGCAGCAGGCTTAGTTGCAAATGGCTTTGAAATTATCTCCACTGGGGGAACAAGGACTGTCTTGGAAGAAGCGGGGGTACCGACACTTGCTATTGACGACATCACTGGCTTTCCAGAAATGTTAGATGGCCGTGTCAAAACGTTACATCCGAATATCCATGGCGGACTTTTGGCAAAAAGGGGAAACCAAACGCATCAAAAAGCACTGACTGAACAAGGCATTCAATTTATTGACCTTGTAGTAGTGAATCTTTATCCATTTAAAGAAACAATTTTAAAACCAGCAATCTCTGAAGCAGAAGCGATTGAAATGATTGATATTGGCGGTCCTAGCATGTTACGTTCAGCGGCAAAAAATTATCAAGACGTAACAGCAGTGGTTGATCCTAGTGATTATGAACAGGTATTAAGTGAAATTAGCAGCACTGGAACTAGCCAGTTAGCCACTAGAAAAAGATTAGCAGCAAAAGTCTTTCGTCATACCGCTGCTTATGACGCGCTTATCGCTGACTATTTAACGACGCAAGTGGGTGAAACTGAACCAGAGAAACAGACGCTTACTTATGAACGTAAGCAAACATTGCGTTATGGCGAAAATAGCCATCAACAAGCCACCTTTTATCAATCCGTTGTACCTGTATCATTATCCATTGCTTCCGCTCGACAACTTCATGGCAAAGAACTGTCATATAACAATATTCGAGATGCTGATGCAGCACTCCGGATTGCTAGCGAGTTTACAGAACCTACGGTCGTCGCTGTTAAACATATGAACCCATGTGGAATTGGAACAGGAAAAACGATTTTGGCAGCCTATCGTCAGGCATTTGAAGCAGATCCAGTTTCAATTTTTGGTGGCATTGTTGTTTTGAATCGTCCAGTGGACCAAGCGACTGCGGCTGAAATGCATCAAATCTTTTTAGAGATAATTATTGCGCCTAGTTTTGAGGAAGAAGCTTTGGCACTGTTATCTCAGAAAAAGAATCTTCGTTTGTTAACGTTAGATTTTCATGCTCAAGAAAAAAAAGCGGTGGAATTAGTTTCTGTTATGGGCGGGTTATTAATTCAAGAACAGGATACAGTTGTTGAAAATGACCAAGCATGGCAAGTTGTTACAGAGCGCCAACCCACACCAGCTGAAAGAGACGCATTGAACTTTGCTTGGAAAGCAGTCAAGCATGTAAAATCAAACGCTATTGTTTTAGCCAATGAAAGCCAAACGGTGGGGATTGGCGCTGGTCAAATGAATCGAATTGGGTCAGTAAAAATTGCAGTTGATCAAGCCCAAGCAGCTGGAAAATTACAAGGGGCCGTCTTAGCAAGTGATGCCTTTTTCCCCATGGTAGATAGCGTGGAATATGCTGCACAACATGGCATTCAAGCAATTATTCAGCCAGGCGGGAGCATTAAAGACCAAGCATCAATTGATCTAGCGAATCATTATGGTATTGCGATGATTTTTACTGGGACTCGTCATTTCAAACATTAATTTTTAAAGGAGAAACCGATGAATATATTAGTGATTGGGCGTGGTGGTCGTGAACATGCAATCGCCAAAAAATTACAGCGAGAAGACAAAGTCAAGACTGTTTATTGTGCACCAGGTAATCCTGGTATGAGTGGTGATAATATTCGGACCGTACCTATCAGTGAAGAGCAGCAAACGGAACTAATTCAATTTGCGAAGGATAATCAGATTGATTGGACATTCGTCGGACCAGAAACGCCATTAATTGAAGGGATTGTAGATGCCTTTCAAGCAGCGGGATTACTGATTTTTGGCCCGACAAAAGCAGCTGCAATAATTGAAGGTTCAAAAAGTTTTGCGAAAGATTTTATGCAAAAATACCAGATTCCAACGGCGGAATATCGGGTCTTTCGACGTTTGGCACCTGCCTTAGAATATATTGAACAGCAAGGAGTACCAATTGTTATTAAGGCGGATGGTTTGGCAGCTGGAAAAGGAGTAGTAGTTGCCGAAACAAAAGCAGCCGCAAAACGGGCGCTAGTTGCGATGATGGAGGATCAACAATTTGGAGTAAGCGGTCAAACGGTTGTAATCGAAGAATTTTTGCAAGGAGAAGAATTTTCCTTAATGGCTTTTGTTTCTAATGAGAAGGTATATCCGATGGTGATTGCTCAAGATCATAAGCGGATTTTCGATGGGGATGCTGGTCCGAATACAGGGGGGATGGGTGCTTACACACCAGTGCCTCAGATCCCAGAAGAAGCGGTTCAGCAAGCCATTAGCCAAGTCCTGAAACCGACTGCTAAAGGAATGGTGGCTGAAAAACGTCCGTTTCAAGGGATTTTATATGCTGGTTTAATCCAAACAGCAACTGGCCCCAAGGTTATTGAATTTAATGCTCGATTTGGGGATCCAGAAACACAAGTTGTGTTGGCACGTTTAGAGAGTCCCCTTTCAGAAATAATTTCTTCATTGCTGGTGAAAGAGCAACCAACGATTGCATGGAATGAGTTAGCGAGTGTTGGTGTTGTTGTAGCAGCAGAAGGCTATCCTAATCAATACAAGACAAATCTACCATTGCCAGAAATCTCTGGTGAAACCATCTATTATGCAGGGGTAACTCGTTCAGAACAGGCTCTGGTTTCGGCTGGCGGACGAATCTTTTTAGCAGAAGCAACTGCTTCGACTCTTGAAGAAGCCCGCAAAAAAGTTTATCAAACATTGGATAATTACTCATTTCCTGGAATGTACTATCGAAAAGATATAGGTGTGAAAGGCTTGATTTAAGGTTTTTAAAAACAGAGGCAAGGACATTTAATCGAATGTTTCCTTGTCTTTTTTTTATTGCAAATTCAGATAGGGAGGCATAAACTGAAAGTATATCTATCATTAAATAGAGGAGAAAACTAAGATAATGAGAAACAAGCAGATTGAAAAAGTTAGTCAACGGTTGTTTATTGTTACAAGTGTCTTGGCAGTCAGTTTACTGTTATTAAGTGCGGTGGTTTATCCTGATTTACCAGCTCATGTGCCCATTCATGTGAATTTTTTGGGCGAGGGTAATTCGTTTGGCCCAAGATCTAGTATATTTATGTGGCCAGCGGTCCTGTTTGGCTTGAGTATTTATCAACGAAGTTATCAATCAGTACAACCATATGGCAGATGGCTGAAGGTATTATTAATCATTGTTAATCTTGGCGCTTTGTTTAGTATTCTGCGTCTATTTATTCATTTGTTGGTTTGAAGGGGTCGAAAGGTGAGAGAATGAGAAAGTTAATTTTGGTTTTTGTGGGCTGTGCCATGGCCTTTTGTTTATGGCCTAATCAAGCGGCGGCTGTAGCTGGTGGCTATGGCGGCGGACGTGTAGAAAGTCCTAGCGGAGGTAATCCCTCGAATGGTTTTTCGCCAAGCGGTGATGGATCAAGAAGTTATGTTCATCATAACGAGACCGGGACCAGCAACACAACGCCACTGGAAGGCTTAATTTCAACAGTGTTTTTTGTTCTTTTTGGGGGCGCGATGATTTGGCAAAGACGCCGTAGAAATCAACCAGTCGATGAAGGTGCTTTTCAAGAAATGTGGGCAGCATTACCTGGAACATCAAAAGAAAAAAAGGCACTCTTAAAAGAAATACAACAAACGTTTTTAGAAATACAACAAGCGTGGGATCAAGAAAATTTGTCTGTAGTCAAAGATAACTATACAGAAAAACTTTATCAAAAACATCTTGCAGTATTACAAGCAAATCAACAAGCGGGCATCAGAAATCATGTAAAAAAAGTGAAAGTAGCGCCAGCTTCGAATTATCATCCTATTAGTGAAACCAGTTTTTCACTGATGCTTCATTTTTCTTGTATTGACTACGAGGAAGATACTCAAAGCGGTCGTGTTTTATCGGGATACAAGCATCAAAAACAATATTTTTCACAACTTTGGTATTTTGATTACAATCCATCTCTTGGAAAATGGCAAGCAGACTTCATTCAACCTAAAGGATAGTGCTAAAAAGCGCTTGGGGTTTAAACCCCAAGCGCTTTTTTATTCTTCGATGCGTTTTACAAGCTGTATTTTTTTATTTAATACGTAAATCAGAATACCGCCGACGGTCATTGAAAGAAGTTCACCAAGTCCAACGGTCAACCATGTGTACCAAAAAGGTAACTGATAAAAGAACGTTAAGGGTCCGGCGACAGTGAACATGGACAAAGCAAAAAGAATGGCCGTCAGCATTAGTTTAATCAATAAATTTTGCTGATTTTTTGTCGCAAAATAGGCAATCCATAAGACTGCGCACGTTCCAGCGCTACCGATGACTATATCGATGATACCAAGAGGCGAAGCGGCGTTGGCAATCGCAACCCCTAACGTAATGGACCAGATATATCGCTTGTTAAAAACGCCTAAATAATTAAATAATTCGGCAAGACGAAGCTGTATCGGACCAAAACTAAGCGGAGCGAGAAGTACAGTGACAACGACATACAAAGCGGTAACCAGCGCCATTTTAGCCAAAGCCGTAGCTGACCACGTACTGGTTTGTGGATTTGATGAATGATTCATTTAAGATTCTCCTTTATAAAACAACGACGTGTTTTAGTGATAACCATAACCAAAGGAAGGGCAGCAAAGCCAACTGAAGTGTTATGGTGTGAGTTGCCTCACTGTGTTACATGTTACTGAAGAACAGACACTCTGTAAAGTCTTTTTATTTCATGGTCCAACCACCATCAATGGTCATAACTGTGCCATGGATATAATCAGCGTCATCACTAGCTAGAAATAATGAAAGTTTTGCTACCTCTTGTGGCTGTGCCCAACGGCCCGCGGGTGTTTCACGTGCTACCCAAGTAGCCATTTCACCTTCTCCTGCAAAATCAGCTGCGTTCATGGGTGTTTGGATGGCACCTGGCGCAATCGCATTTGCTCGAATGCCTAATTTGGCATAATCGTAGGAAAGTTGTTTTGTATACCCGATGATTGCGTGTTTAGAGGCAGTGTACGCTGCGCCGCCGCCCCCAGCTACTAAGCCAGCGATAGATGCCATGTTAACGATTACTCCTTTTTTTTGTTGGAGGAAATAAGGTAATAGAGCATTGGTCACTAAAAAGACACTTTTTAAATTGGTTGCTAAAATTTGATCCCATAAAGCTTCCGAAGTTTCTAGAGAAGGACGATAATCATCTAAAATACCTGCCGTATTTAATAAAATATCAATTTGGCCGTTGTCTTTCACAATTTGTTTCATCGTGGCTTGCACAAATGAGGGAGAAGACACATCACCGACAAAATAAGTAAATGGCTTAGTAGAATCTAGGTTAACCAGTGCGGCTGTCTGCTTTAACCCCGTTTCGTCTAGGTCGATGCCAATAACTTCAGCACCTTGCTCAGCAAAGGCAATTGCTTGTGCTTGGCCAATCCCTGAAGCTGCACCGGTTACAAGCACCCGTTTTGTTTCAAATTCTTTTGGCATAAGAAAAACTCCTTTAAACATTTAAAAATTAAGGTCTGGAAGAACGAGCAATCGCCGTAATCTGCCAGACCTTATGTGTGTAGTTATGCTTCAACAATCACCCAATCTTCTGCTAAGACATCACAAGGTGTTGGTGAAAACATGCTGTAGCCTTCATCAGAAGTTTTGATTAAAAAATACGGGGTAACTTGTAAAAATTCACCTTCGGAGGTGCCAATTTCATCACGTAATTCAATAAAAAGTTCAAAACCGCTCCAGCCTTTACGTACGGCTTTTTTTCCTGCTTTAATCTGTGGCAATACTTCTTCAAATGTCATTTGCTTGTGCTCCTTTTTCGTTAAATGGTAGTTCGTGATAGCTCGTTGCGCCTTTTTCAATTGTCAACTGACCGTTAAGTAAATCCGTCATTTCAGCTATAAATGTTTCTGTTGCTTGTTCATCTACTAAACAAATTAACTGAATAGACTCTGTGTAAATAGTTTCTTTAAGCGTGTAGGGACTATGTTCTAAAAAGGCCTGGGCTTTTCCTAATAAAGGATAGGCGATCGTAATCAATAGCTCTTGTTGCAATTTGCCAATGACTAAACCAATTTCATCTAAAGTGTGGGAAAGAGCATGACTATATGCTCGGATTAAACCACCAGTGCCTAATTTTATTCCGCCAAAATAACGAGTGACAACAGCCACTACGTTGATTAACTCTTTTTTCTTTAAGACTTCCAGCATTGGAACACCAGCAGTGCCACTAGGTTCGCCGTCATCGCTGCTCCGCTGAATGTCATTTTTTTCGCCGATCACAAAAGCACTACAATTATGATTGGCTTTCCAATGTTCTTTTTTTATTGCGGCGATAAAGGCTTTTGCTTCTTCTTCTGATGTTACGCGCTTTACAGAACAGATAAATCGCGATTTCTTGATTTCAATCTCGCTGAAACCATCTTGTTTGACTGTAATATAGCTTTCTAACATATGGGTATCCTTTTCTCTCGTAATAAAGTCAGTATAAAAAAGAATCAACTGAATAGCAACTTTTTCTCTCATCTTTTTTGTGAGATTTTTGGAAAAAAACGTTATAATAAGGTATGATAGAGAAAAGGGAGGCGCTGGAAAATGGTACATACACGACAGAAAAAATATGATACAATTACTCATTATTTGAAAACGAATGGCGGTTCCCAAGTTACCTTGACCTTTACCCAGTTTGATGAATTGTTATTCCCTCATTCTGGTTTACCAAAAACTGCTAAGACAGATGTCGATTGGTGGGCAAACGATTATAAGCATCCAGAAAAGGGCGCTTATGGTTGGTTGAATGCGAGTTACCAAGTAGTTCAAGTGAATTTGGAAAAAGAATATGTGGTATTTAATAAATTACTGAAATCAGCATGGTACGTTTAAACCAAGATTGTATCCGCTTTAAAAAACAAGAATGATTGACAAAAATTAACTTTACACTATAATATTTTTAATAGATAATGTTGAAAATTGAAAAAGGCAATGGTAAAAGGGGCTGTTAAAATGTCAAAAAAAACAATTATGTTAGTTTGCTCCGCAGGAATGAGTACTAGTTTACTTGTTACAAAAATGCAAAAAGCAGCATTTAATCAAGGCTTAGATGCCCATATATTTGCGGCTTCTGCATCGGAAGCAGACACAAATTTAGAAAATAATCCAGTCGATGTGTTATTGTTAGGTCCACAAGTTCGTTATATGAAGAGTGATTTTGAAAAGCGTCTATCACCAAAAGGTATCCCAACAGATGTCATTAGCATGTCTGATTACGGCTTAATGAACGGGGAAAAAGTGTTGGAACAAGCCTTGGATTTGTTAGCACAAGCAGATAAAAAAGAGTAAAAACAAGTTGTTTTTTCGAGAATCTTCGAAAAAGCAACTTGTCTTTTTTTATGATTTTAGTTAATTGGAATTGAGCTGAGGCAGTCATTCTGGTTTATCAGTTCCATAAATTATAGAGCCGAAATTAGTCCTGTGAGCTAGAGAAAGACAACTGTCTTTAATTTTTTACTTTAATCTAGATACTAAAAAAACATACTTAACAATCTATTTTCTGAATAATAAACGCCTTTTTCCGTAGTCTAAAAGTAGTAATTCAAAGAATGATTAACAATATTTTTATATACGAGTCATTATAGTATGGCATAAGCAATTCGAATAACAGACTTATTCAGCAAATAAATGAGAGAGAATTCTGTTTTTGTTGTTTAAAAATAATGAGGTTATTTCATAAGGCATACTTTCTTCATACGTGATTTCTAAAGGACTATCTTTATCAAAAGAAATAATTTGTGAGTCAGGCATTGCAAGTAATATAGGTGAATGAGAGACAATAATAAACTGAGACCCCTCATCAATTAGTTTTTTTATAGATATCATTAAGGCTAGTTGGCGTTGAGGTGAGAGAGCAGCTTCAGGTTCATCTAACAGGTACAGACCATTTCCTCTAAACCGATGGTTCACCAGATTCAAAAAACTTTCGCCGTGTGATTGATGATGTAGGGATTTATCGCCATATTCAGAAAAATCTAAGTCTATATTTTCTGCATATGTAGCAACATTGTAGAAACTTTCAGCTCTTAAAAAGAAGCCATCCGTAGCACGCTTTACACTTTTTCCAACAGTTAAATAATTATGTAAATCCAAGTGAGTATCGTTTGTAGAGAAATTAAAATTAATACTACCGCCTTCAGGATTAAATCCCCAATTGACTGCGATTGCTTCTAATAAAGTGGATTTTCCAGTTCCATTTTCACCTGAAAAAAAAGTAATAGGTTTTTTAAAATTTAGTAAATTAAATTTATTCAGCCCTTCAATTTTTGAAAAAACAGAATCTTCTTCAAAAGCTTTGAGTTCTAGTCTTTTTAAAAAAATATTTTCCATGATAAAGCTTGCTCCTTTCTAGTCTTTTCAAATTAAAGCTTGAATTACTAGATATACTTTAACATTAATTTTTCTTTAAAGGTAGATAAATTTGTTTATAAAAAAGCTGCATATAGGTAAGTCGAAAGTAGAAGATTCGTGTAAACAATAAAGCGTATCAAGAGTTTGTTTAGTAGGTAACGACTAGATAAGAATAGAAAGATAACGGTGGGAGATCTCCTTTTTCGCAAAAAAGCTAGAGAAATGCGTATTTTATAATTGAGGTGGTTAACATGGAAGATTTGCATGGACGTAAAATAATTCTTGAAGAAACAGAACCTTCAATACAGACAAAACTGGTTTATTTACCAACAATGTTAGAGCATTCACCCCTAACAATTCAATGTCAGCGGTGCGGGGAAGTCGTATCAAAAAAAGAAAATAGACTAGCGACAAATGTATACTACTGTCATGCGTGCATTCAATTAGGCCGTGTGACTTCTTGTCAAAAATTTTGTCATTTACCAGAAAGGCCCAATAGCCCAAGAACTGTCTTTTTTGAGTGGTCTGGACAATTAACAAAGGGACAGCAAGCGATCTCGGTTGAACTTTGTGAGACAGCAAAAGCAAGAGAGAATCGCTTAGTGTGGGCAGTTACAGGTGCAGGCAAAACAGAAATGTTATTTGCTGTTTTGCACCAAACCTTACAAGAAGGGGGACGAATTGCGCTGGCTTCGCCGCGTGTCGATGTTTGCTTAGAACTGTTTCCCAGAATCCAAGCGGTTTTTCCTCATGAAGCAATTGCTTTACTCCACGGAAACAGTCAAGAATCGTATCGTTATACGAAACTAGTGATTTGCACCACCCATCAATTATTGAAATTCCATCAAGCGTTTGATTTACTTATCGTTGATGAAGTCGACTCTTTTCCTTTTGTTAATAACGAGCATCTTTATTATGGAGTGCGTAACGCACGAAAAAAAAGAAGTAGTTTGGTGTACTTAACAGCAACCCCTACGAAAGAATTACGGAAGCTTTTACAGCAAAAGAAGTTAGCAGCCAGTATTTTGCCAGCAAGATATCATCGTAGGCCATTACCTGTGCCACGCCGATTTTGGGTTCAGTCGTGGCAACGTCTTTCTAGCAAAAATATTAAAATCATTGCACATCATTTGAAACGTTTATTGGTGCGTAATTCAGTTTTACTATTTTGCCCAAGCATTTCATTAATTCACCAATTGCATGCATTAATAGCTGAGCGATTTTCCGACAAAGAAGTTGTCGCCGTTTATGGTAGTGATGAGCTTCGCCTAGAAAAAGTTCAAGCAATGCGTCAGCAGAAAACGGATATTTTGATCACTACAACCATTTTAGAACGTGGTGTGACTTTTGATGCAGTCTCAGTTATTGTTTATGGTGCCAATCATCGAGTCTTCACTTCTTCAACACTTGTCCAAATTGCGGGCCGAGTCGATCGAAGACAAGAATTCAATTACGGCGAAGTTTTATTTTTACATGATGGGGAAACAAGAGACATGAAAGAGGCAATTCGGCAAATAAAGCAAATGAATCGCTTGGCTAGCAAACGAGGGATGTTAGATGGATTGTAAAAATTGCGCAAGCCCCATTCGTTTGGAGATAACATTAAAAATGCTCTTACGTTTTAAAAAATGGGCGAGGCCTTCACTTTGCCAGCACTGCCAAGCAAAGTTCCAGAAACTGCCAATGACAGGCACTTGTTTTGGCTGTAGTCGCGTCAGCCAAGAGCGCTATTGTTTTGATTGTCAAAGGTGGCAGCTGCTTTATCCAGAGTATTCTTTTCATAATGCAGCGTTGTTTCATTATGATGAAGGAATGCAAGAGTGGATGGAACGCTATAAATTTCAAGGAGACTATCGCTTAAGAATGTGTTTTAACGAGGAAATCAACTTTTACTTTCAGCAACAATCTGCGGACTATATTATTCCGGTGCCCTTATCCGAAAAACGAATGCAAGAACGAGGCTTCAACCAAGTAATTGGCTTACTAGAAGCGGCTGATGTTCCGTACAGCCCTTTTTTAATTAGAAAAGAGGAAAATGTTCCGCAATCTAAAAAAACTAGAAAGGAAAGGATGCAGTTGCAACAACCATTTGCCATCCAAAAAGAAAACCAAAAAAAATTAAAAAATTGTTCTGTTATTTTGGTGGATGACATCTATACCACTGGACGAACTCTTTTCCACGCAGCTGCTGTTATCAATGACTGTTATCCTAAAAGTTTGAATACGTTTACTCTCGCGCGGTAAAAAGAAAAGAATTCATAAATTTGATAACTATTTTGTTGGCAAAACCCAGATTATTCGATATAATGAAATTAAGAAGAAGGGAATTAAAGAGTGGTCCTTTAATCTTTTCTTTACTGGTAGATGAAAGGGGTAATTGTTATGTTTAGATATAATGTACGTGGAGAAAATATCGAGGTAACCGAAGCGATTCGAGACTATGTTGAGAAAAAAGTCGGTAAATTAGAAAGATATTTCAGCGATTCACCTGAAGCAACGGTTCACGTGAATTTGAAAGTGTACACTGAAAAAACAGCCAAAGTCGAGGTTACTATTCCTCTTCCTTATCTAGTTTTACGAGCTGAAGAAACGTCACCTGATTTATACGCAAGTATTGATTTGGTTGTCGATAAATTAGAACGACAAATTCGTAAATTTAAAACAAAAATCAACAGAAAATCTCGTGAAACAGGACGTAACAATACAAAAGCCGCTGTCTTCTTAGTTGGTGAAGAAACAGAAGAAACACCTTCAGAATTAGACATCGTTCGTACAAAACGTCTATCATTAAAACCGATGGACAGTGAAGAAGCTGTTTTACAAATGAACATGTTAGGACACAACTTCTTCATTTTTGAAGATGCTGAAACAAATGGAACAAGCATTGTTTATCGTCGTAAAGATGGCAAATATGGCTTGATTGAAACAGACTAAAGCTTAAAATAAGAGCTGAAATGCCTTCGTGCATTTCAGCTCTTTAAACATCTTTAAAGCACGGAGTAAAGAAAAAATAAAGAAATACATAAAATAACTTTAAAAGTTCCTCTTTTAAAGGAAAATGTCTGTAAAATAGAGAGAAATGGTTTTCTTTCTCGTCAAGTAATGATAAAATAAAACGGATAGATTGTGCTTCTTGTACAAAAAGGATACAAAAATAAAAAGAGGTAATTGAAAGGAACACAGATACCAATGGCAAATTTTTTGAAAAAAATGATTGAAAACGATAAAAAAGAATTAAGACGATTAGAAAAAATCGCCGATAAAATTGATGCACATGCAAGTGCAATGGAACAACTAAGCGATGAACAATTACGTGAAAAAACAGATGAATTTAAAGCCCGTTATCAAAAAGGGGAAACCTTAGACGAACTATTACCAGAAGCGTTTGCGGTTGTCCGTGAAGCTGCTAAACGAGTACTAGGTTTATTCCCATACCGTGTCCAATTAATGGGTGGGATTGTGCTTCATGACGGGAACATCCCTGAAATGAGAACAGGTGAAGGGAAAACCTTGACTGCCACAATGCCTGTATACTTGAATGCACTATCTGGCGAAGGAGTACACGTTGTTACAGTTAATGAATACTTAGCAACCCGTGACTCTAACGAAATGGGAGAATTATATAATTTCTTAGGCTTAAGCGTTGGCTTAAACATTAACTCTAAATCTTCTGATGAAAAACGTGAAGCGTATAACTGTGATATCACTTATAGTACAAATAACGAATTAGGATTTGACTATTTGCGTGATAACATGGTTGTTTATCGCAGCCAAATGGTTCAACGTCCATTAAACTATGCAATTGTCGATGAAGTGGATTCAATCTTAATTGATGAAGCAAGAACCCCATTAATTATTTCTGGACAAGCTGAAAAATCGACAGCACTCTATACGCGTGCCGATAATTTTGTCAAACGCTTAAAAGAAGACGAAGATTACAAAATTGATATTCAGTCTAAAACAATTGGTTTAACAGAAGCAGGTATTGAAAAAGCTGAACAAACTTTCGGATTGGATAACCTTTACGATATTGAAAATACAGCATTAACGCACCATTTAGATCAAGCGTTACGGGCAAACTATATCATGTTATTAGACATTGATTACGTGGTTCAAGACAATAAAGTCTTAATTGTTGACCAATTTACTGGTCGTATCATGGATGGTCGTCGTTATTCTGATGGCTTGCATCAAGCGATTGAAGCAAAAGAAGGCGTCGAAATTGAAGATGAAACAAAAACAATGGCGACGATTACGTTCCAAAACTACTTCCGGATGTACAAAAAACTAGCCGGGATGACTGGTACTGCTAAAACAGAAGAAGAAGAATTCCGTGAAATTTACAATATTCAAGTCATTCAAATCCCAACCAATCGTCCAATTATCCGTGACGATCGTCCAGATTTACTTTATCCAACCTTAGAAAGTAAATTTAATGCAGTGGTGGAAGATATTAAAGAACGTTACCACAAAGGGCAACCAGTGTTGGTGGGGACTGTTGCGGTAGAAACGTCAGAATTACTTTCTGATAAATTAAACGCAGCTAAAATTCCTCATGAAGTATTAAATGCGAAAAATCACTTTAAAGAAGCCGAAATCATTATGAATGCCGGTCAAAAAGGCGCAGTTACAATTGCAACAAATATGGCTGGTCGTGGAACGGATATTAAACTTGGTTTAGGTGTACTTGAACTAGGTGGTCTAGCAGTTATCGGGACAGAACGTCATGAGTCACGTCGTATTGATAATCAGTTGCGTGGACGTGCAGGACGTCAAGGGGATCCAGGGGTTTCACAATTTTATTTATCTTTAGAAGATGACTTAATGAAACGCTTTGGTTCAGAACGAATTAAAACATTCTTAGAACGAATGAATGTGCAAGAAGAAGATGCAGTTATTCAAAGTAAAATGTTTACTCGCCAAGTAGAGTCTGCTCAAAAACGTGTGGAAGGAAATAACTATGACACACGTAAAAATGTCTTACAATACGATGACGTGATGCGCGAGCAACGTGAAGTTATTTATGCGCAACGACAAGAAGTAATTATGGAAGAAAATGACTTGTCTGATGTATTGATGGGCATGGTAAAACGGACGATTGGCCGAGTGGTGGATAGCCATACACAATTAGAAAAAGAAGAATGGAATTTAGATGGGATTGTCGATTTTGCAGCCTCAACACTTGTCCATGAAGATACGATTTCTAAAAAAGATTTAGAAAATAAATCAGCTGAAGAAATCAAAGACTACTTAGTGGCACGTGCGCAAGAAGTATTTGAAGAAAAATCTCAACAATTGAATGGCCAAGAACAATTGCTAGAATTTGAAAAAGTAGTCATCTTGCGTGTTGTCGATACTAAATGGACAGATCACATTGATGCAATGGATCAATTACGCCAATCTGTCGGCTTACGTGCGTACGGTCAAAACAACCCATTAGTAGAATATCAAACAGAAGGTTATTCTATGTATAACAATATGGTGGGTTCAATCGAATATGAAGTAACACGTTTATTCATGAAATCGGAAATTCGCCAAAATGTCCAACGTGAGCAAGTAGCTCAAGGACAAGCGGAACATCCAGAAACAGAACAAGATGCAGCTGCACAAAGCAACACAAGTGCGAAGCGTCAACCTGTGCGTGTAGATAAAAAAGTGGGCCGTAATGATTTATGCCCATGCGGAAGTGGCAAAAAATTCAAAAATTGTCATGGAAGAAACGCTTAATTAAAGAAAAAACGCAGGGTGGGGCAATTTGTCCCGCCTTTGCTCTTTTTACCATAAAGAGAAAGAAGGAATCATTTTGGAAAACCCAGAAATTCGTACATTATTAGACGAAATGACACAAAAAATTACTAGCTTCAGGAGGTCTCTTTGACTTAGACCAGTTAGAAGAAGACATTGCCGAGGCGGAAAATCGGATGGGAGAACCTGGTTTTTGGGACAACACAGAAACGGCTCAAAAGCTAATTAACGAAACCAATAGTTTGAAAGAAAAATATCAACAATTTCATCAGCTCTCTGAGGAACTTGACGAATTAACGGTGATGTTTGAATTACAACAAGAAGAATATGATACAGAGATTCAAGAAGAATTGGAAGAAAGAATTCATCTCTTGCAAGAACGTTTAACAACGTATGAGCTATCCTTACTACTAAATGAGCCATATGATCATAATAATGCCCTAATTGAATTACACCCTGGTGCCGGTGGTACTGAATCACAAGATTGGGGAAGTATGCTTTTACGAATGTACACACGTTGGGCAGAAAGTCACGGTTTCCAAGTTGAAACGTTGGATTACCAAGCTGGAGATGAAGCAGGGATTAAAAGTGTCACCTTATTAATCAAAGGTTACAATGCTTATGGTTACCTAAAATCTGAAAAAGGTGTCCATCGTCTTGTGCGGATTTCGCCCTTTGATTCCGCCAAACGCCGTCATACTTCGTTTTGTTCAGTTGATGTAATGCCTGAATTAGACGATACAATAGAGATTGCGATCAATCCAGATGACTTAAAAATTGATACCTATCGAGCAAGTGGTGCTGGTGGTCAGCATATTAATAAAACAGAATCGGCTGTTCGAATTACACATATTCCAACAGGCACCGTTGTCGCAAGCCAAGCACAACGTTCTCAATTAAAAAACCGTGAGCAAGCAATGAGTATGTTAAAAGCCAAATTATATCAATTGGAAATGGAAAAGAAAGCCCAAGAAGCAGCAAGTTTACGTGGTGAACAAATGGAAATTGGCTGGGGCTCACAAATCCGTTCTTACGTGTTCCATCCGTATTCAATGGTCAAAGACCATCGGACAAATTACGAAACCGGCAATGTACAAGCTGTGATGGATGGAGACCTTGATGGTTTCATTGATGCCTACTTAAAACAGCGCTTAAGTTAAGCTCTTCATTAAATTGAAATAAAAATGTAACTTAATGCAAGAAGTTTGCAATATTGACATGTTATAATGAGTAGGATTGAAGAAAAAAGAGATGGAGAGAACGCCATGATTGAAATGAAAGATGTAATGAAGAAATATTCGAATGGTACAACAGCGATTCGAAATATTTCAGTAGAGATTGACCAAGGCGAGTTCGTCTATGTGGTTGGTCCCTCAGGTGCAGGGAAATCAACCTTTATTAGATTAATGTATCGTGAAGAAAAAGCAACAAAAGGTAATTTGACAGTTGCAGGTCATGATTTAATGAAAATAAAAAATAAAGAAGTTCCTTATTTACGTCGTGAAATCGGCATCGTTTTCCAAGACTATAAACTATTACCAAAGAAAACTGTGTATGAGAACGTGGCCTATGCGATGCAAGTTATCGGACGACGTCCTCGCGAAATCAAAAAACGCGTGATGGAAGTTTTAGATTTAGTCGGTCTAAAACATAAGGTACGTGTTTTTCCAAGCGAACTTTCTGGTGGGGAACAGCAACGGGTATCCATTGCACGAGCAATTGTAAATACACCGAAAGTTTTAATTGCCGATGAACCAACTGGGAACTTAGATCCAGAGAATTCATGGGAAATCATGAAATTGTTGGACCGGATTAACGCACAAGGAACAACAGTCGTGATGGCAACGCATAATAGTACAATTGTAAATACGATTCGTCACCGTGTTATTGCCATTGAAAATGGTCGCATTATCCGTGACCAAGTGGAAGGAGAATACGGCTACGATGATTAGAACATTCTTTTCTCATTTATTTGAAAGTATCAAAAGTTTAAAACGGAACGGTTGGATGACTGTTGCCTCAGCAAGTGCGGTTACAATTACATTAGTTTTAGTTGGTATTTTTATGGGCGTTATTTTTAATGCAACGAAACTTGCTGATGATATCGAAAAAAACGTGACAGTGTCTGTCTTTGTCGATATTGGTACAAAACAAAATGAAATGAAAACATTAGAAAAACAACTTAAAGGATTAGACAATGTTGAAGATATTTCTTATTCAAACAAAGATCAACAATTGAAAAAAATCCAAGAACAAATGGGGGATGCCTGGAATCTTTTCGAAGGCGACAGTAACCCATTATATGATGTGTATTATGTCCGTGCGAAAACACCAGAAGACACGAAAGATATTGCGAAACAAGCAGCTAAATTCCCAAGTGTTTTTAAAGCCGATTACGGTGGTGTAAATTCAGACAAAATCTTTAAAATCGCTCAAACCGTTCGAACTTGGGGCTTAGCAGCTGCTGCATTACTTTTATTCGTTGCAGTGTTCTTAATTTCCAACACTATTCGGATTACGATTTTATCTCGTCAAAAAGAAATCCAAATTATGCGTCTTGTAGGAGCCAAAAACAGTTTCATTCGTTGGCCGTTCTTCTTAGAAGGTGCTTGGATTGGGTTGATTGGCGCAATCGTGCCAGTCATTATTATGACGTTAGGCTACCATCAAGTTTATAACATGTTTAACCCGCAGTTATTGCGTTCGAATTATTCATTAATTCGTCCAGAAGATTTTATCTGGAAAGTCAATCTATTAATGATTGCAACAGGAATGATTATTGGATCACTAGGTTCAGTTATTTCAATGCGTCGTTTCTTGAAAATTTAAACGAAAAAAAGCTCTCCATTTTGGAGAGTTTTTTTTGTTTTAGTTTTAAAATACTTGTTATTTAATTTAAGAGTTTTCTCAGTTGTACCAACAAATTGATAACTTATAATTTTCAAGTCCTACATATAATGGTAAAATAGAATAGATTGAAATTAATTGGAGGAATAATGAATCGATGAAAAAAAGATTGCTATTATTTATTGGTTTGGCAAGTATACTTACTTTGACAGGATGTGCAAAATGGATTGATCGTGGTGAATCCATCACAGCGGTAGGCTCATCAGCTTTACAACCATTAGTAGAGACAGCGAGTGAGGAATATCAAAGTCAAAATCCGGGAAGATTTATTAATGTCCAAGGGGGCGGAAGCGGAACAGGTCTGAGTCAAGTCCAATCTGGTGCGGTAGACATTGGTAATTCTGATTTATTTGCAGAAGAGAAAAAGGGCATCAAAGCGGAAGACTTAATTGATCATAAAGTTGCTGTTGTTGGGATTACACCAATCGTTAACAAAAATGTCGGTGTCAAAGATATCTCAATGGAAAATTTAAAGAAAATCTTTTTAGGTGAAGTAACAAACTGGAAAGAACTTGGCGGGAAAGATCAAAAAATTGTTATTTTGAACAGAGCGGCCGGTAGTGGTACGCGTGCGACTTTTGAAAAGTGGGTCTTGGGAGATAAAACAGCCATTCGTGCGCAAGAACAAGATTCCAGCGGCATGGTTCGTTCCATTGTTTCTGATACACCAGGAGCGATTAGTTATACCGCATTTTCATATGTTACTGATGAAGTAGCTACGTTAAGTATTGATGGTGTTCAGCCAACAGATGAAAATGTAATGAACAATAAATGGATTATTTGGTCTTATGAACACATGTACACTCGTAAAAATCCAAGTGATTTAACCAAAGAGTTTTTAGACTTTATGTTGTCAGATGATATCCAAGAACGTGTGATTGGTCAATTAGGGTATATTCCTGTTTCAAAAATGGAAATTGAACGGGATTGGCAAGGAAATGTCATTAAATAATTCTCTTAACACAAAATTTACAAACTTAACATAAAATTTACATGTTATTAAAAACAAATTGATGTAAAAAAGGTACACTATTTTTATCTGTAAAAGTTGGATTGTTTGAGGAGGAAATATTCTTGGAAGATGTACAGAAAAAATTATTAACAAAATCGAAAAGAGCCAAGATGGAGCAACGAGGGAAATTTATTAGTTTCCTATGTATTGCCTTAATTGTAGCAGTGGTTGTTTCAATTTTCTATTTTGTTGCAAGTAAAGGACTTGCTACATTCTTTAAAGATAAGATTAACGTGTTTGATTTCTTATTTGGAACAAACTGGAACCCAAGTGATATCGGCGCAGACGGTAAACCCATGGTTGGGGCTTTACCGATGATTGCGGGTTCCTTTATTGTAACGTTTTTGTCAGCGATTGTTGCGACACCATTTGCGATTGGAGCGGCTGTTTTTATGACAGAAATTTCACCTAAAAAAGGAGCAAAATTTTTACAACCAGTTATTGAATTACTTGTAGGGATCCCCTCTGTTGTTTATGGATTTATTGGTTTATCTGTCATTGTTCCTTTTGTCCGTTCAATCTTTGGCGGAACTGGCTTCGGTATTTTAGCTGGTACGTTTGTGCTATTTGTCATGATTTTACCAACGGTTACTACGATGACCGTAGATGCATTAAAAGCTGTGCCTCGACATTATCGTGAAGCGTCGTTGGCGCTTGGTGCTACGCGTTGGCAAACGATTTATAAAGTTGTCTTGCGGGCAGCTGTGCCTGGTATTTTAACTGCGGTTGTCTTTGGTATGGCTCGTGCGTTTGGTGAAGCCTTAGCAATCCAAATGGTAATCGGAAATGCAGCTGTGATGCCAACTAGTTTGACAACACCAGCTTCGACACTAACAAGTATTTTGACAATGGGGATTGGGAATACAATTATGGGAACAGTTGAAAACAACGTTCTTTGGTCTTTAGCCTTGATTCTATTGTTGATGTCTTTACTATTCAACATTGTTATCCGAATTATCGGTAAGAGAGGAGCCTTAAAATAATGAATGCAAAAAAAGCAGATAAAATCGCAACAGGTATCTTATATGCCGTATCTGGCGTCATTGTTTTAATTTTGGCGGCCTTACTGATTTACATTTTAGCTAGAGGAATTCCACATATTTCGTGGGAATTTTTAACACAACCATCCAGAGCTTATCAAGTTGGTGGTGGGATTGGTATTCAGCTTTTTAACTCACTATATTTACTATTGATTACAATGATTATTAGTATTCCAATTTCATTGGGTGCTGGAATTTACTTATCGGAATATGCGAAAAAGAATTGGTTAACTGATTTAATTCGTACCTCAATTGAAATTTTAAGTTCATTGCCTTCCGTTGTTGTCGGGCTGTTCGGCTTCTTGATTTTCGTTGTACAAATCGGATATGGCTTTTCAATCTTATCAGGTGCGTTAGCATTAACATTTTTTAACTTACCATTATTGACTAGAAATGTTGAGGAATCTTTGAAAGCCATTCATTATACACAGCGTGAAGCGGGGTTAGCCTTAGGTCTTTCACGTTGGGAAACAGTTAAAAAAGTTATTTTGCCAGAAGCGTTACCAGGAATTTTGACAGGTGTTATTTTGAGTTCTGGTCGGATTTTCGGTGAAGCCGCTGCGTTAATTTATACAGCAGGACAAAGCGCACCTGCCTTAGATTTCAGTAATTGGAATCCATTGAGCGTTTCAAGTCCAATTAGCATTTTCCGTCAAGCGGAAACGTTGGCTGTGCATATTTGGAAAATTAATACCGAAGGAACGATGCCAGATGGCGCTGCGGTCTCAGCAGGTGCCTCCGCTGTGTTAATTTTAGTAGTTTTACTTTTCAATTTCGGCGCTCGTTTTATCGGCAACCGTCTTTATAAGAGAATGACATCAGCTTAATGTTAGGGGAATTAGCATGAAAGAATACAATTTAAATGATACCCATTTACTTCAACTAGATAGCCAAAAAGACCCGATTGCGTTACACACGGAAGACTTACATGTCTTTTACGGGGACAATGAGGCTATCAAAGGTGTTGATTTGCAATTTGAAAAGAACAAAATAACCGCCTTAATTGGGCCTTCTGGTTGCGGTAAATCCACGTATTTACGTTCGCTAAATCGTATGAACGATGGCATTGCCAATTCACGTGTTACTGGAAAAATTATGTATAAAGATGTCGATGTCAATACGAAAGAAGTTGACGTCTACGAAATGAGAAAACGCATTGGCATGGTTTTTCAGCGGCCCAATCCATTTAGTAAATCTATCTATGAAAATATCACATTCGCATTGAAACAGCATGGTGAAAAGGATAAGAAAAAATTAGATGAAATCGTTGAAACAAGTTTGAAGCAAGCCGCACTTTGGGATCAAGTGAAAGATAACTTAAACAAAAGCGCCTTAGCTCTGTCTGGTGGGCAACAACAACGTTTGTGTATCGCTCGGGCAATTGCGATGAAACCAGATATTTTATTGTTAGATGAACCGGCAAGCGCGTTAGATCCGATTTCAACAGGAACGGTTGAAGAAACGTTAGTGAATTTAAAAGATGATTACACGATCATCATTGTGACACATAACATGCAACAAGCGGCGCGGATTAGTGACTATACAGCTTTCTTCTATATGGGTAAAGTCATTGAATACGACCATACAAGAAAAATCTTTACACGACCAAAAATTCAAGCAACGGAAGACTACGTTTCAGGACATTTTGGTTAGGAGGAGCAAGATGGGCAAAGAAATTATTTCATCAAAAGATTTACATTTATATTACGGGAAAAAAGAAGCATTGAAAGGCATTGATTTAACTTTTAATCAAGGAGAATTAACTGCCATGATTGGTCCTTCTGGTTGCGGGAAGTCAACGTATTTACGTTGCTTGAATCGTATGAATGATTTAATCCCAGACGTAACTATTACTGGAAGTGTTGTCTATAAAGGAAAAGATATTTATGGACCGAAAACAGATAACGTTGAATTACGTAAAGAAATTGGCATGGTTTTCCAACAACCTAATCCATTTCCGTTTTCAGTTTATGAAAATGTGATTTATGGCTTGCGCCTAAAAGGAGTCAAAGACAAGCAAGTCTTAGATGAAGCAGTTGAAACCAGTTTGAAAGCTGCTGCTGTTTGGGAGGATGTCAAAGATAAACTTCACAAAAGTGCACTTTCACTTTCTGGTGGACAACAACAGCGGGTTTGTATCGCTCGTGTGTTAGCTGTGGAACCAGATATTATTTTATTAGATGAACCAACTAGCGCCTTGGACCCAGTTTCTAGTGGTAAAATTGAAAACATGCTGTTAACATTAAAAGAGAAATATACCATGATTATGGTGACACATAATATGTCACAAGCATCACGGATTTCTGATAAAACGGCCTTCTTTTTACAAGGTGATTTAATTGAATTTAATGACACGAAAAAAGTATTTTTAAATCCAAAAGAAAAACAAACAGAAGATTACATTTCTGGTAAATTTGGTTAAAAGGGGGAAAAAGAATGTTACGGACACAATTTGAAGAAGAACTATTGAATCTGCACAATCAATTTTATGAAATGGGTATGATGGTTAGTAGTGCCGTCCATAAATCCGTGAAGGCATATATTAATCATGATAAAAAATTAGCTCAAGAAGTGATTGATCGCGATATTGAAATCAATGATATGGAAGTCAAACTTGAGAAAAAGAGTTTTGAAATGATTGCGTTACAACAACCAGTGACAACAGACTTACGTATGATTATCACTGTTATGAAAGCTAGTTCGGATTTAGAAAGAATGGCGGACCATGCCGTTTCAATTGCTAAATCAACGATTCGCTTAAAAGGAGAAACACGTATTCCTGAAATCGAAAAAGAAATTTCAGATATGTCTGATTATGTGAAAAAAATGGTGGATAATGTTTTAATCGCCTACGTTAAAACGGATCAAAAAGATGCACGAATGATTGCACAAATGGATGATCGTACTAATGAATATTTCGATAGTATTTACAAACATGCCGTAGAAGCAATGAAAGCTAATCCAGAAACGGTCATTAGCGGAACTGATTATCTACATGTGGCACAATACTTGGAAAGAATTGGCGACTATGTCACAAATATTTGTGAGTGGATTGTTTACTTGGCAACTGGTAAAATTACCGAATTGAATAGTAATCGTGACGAACAATTTTAAGAAAAACAAATAAAAAAACTAGGAGACGGCCTTTTTTAGACCAATTCCTAGTTTTTTTAGCGTAAAATGAACTGATTTTATAAAACTAGTCCTTACTAATGAGAAGAAATCGTTCTTAAGTCCTATGACAAATGATCAAAAACAAGGCATAATAATGCATGTAAGGAAAACACTATTGAGTGAAAAATTTGCTAAGGAGGCAATATCCATGAAAGAAAGAGAACGCGTATTAGAATTAGTGAAAAAAGGTATTCTAACGTCAGAAGAAGCGTTAATTTTATTAGAAAATATGGCAACTGAAAAAGATGAAAAACAAATCGAAAAAGCTGCTGAAAAAGTTGATACACAAAATATTGGAACAACAAATAAAGAAGATCAAGTCGCAGATTTAATGGATGCATTAGAAAAAGGCGAATCAGAAGGACCTACTGTTGATTCGTTTGAAGAAAATACACAGGACAGTGCAGAAAAAGATCGTGAAAACTTAGAAAGAATTCTTGATGAGTTAGCAACAAAAGCCAATCGTGCTTCGGCTGAATTGGACGAAGTCAACGCAGAAATTGCCGGCATCAAAGAAGAAATTAAAGAAGTCGCTGAAGAAATTGGAACATTAGATACAAAAGAAGAATTAGATGCATTAACAGAAGATGAACAAGTTCAACGAAAAGACTTGCACGTTTTACTTGCACAATTAGAAGAAAAATTAGCGACTCAAAGTACTGAAAAAACAGCACTGGAAGAAGAACTAAAAAATATTCGCAAAGAACAATGGAAAGGTCAATGGAATGATACAAAAGAAAAAGTTTCTTCTCAATTCTCTGAAGAGTGGAAAGATCAAGCCACAGACACCTTTAACCAAGTCGGCGGTAAAGTTGCCGAAGTTGGCGGCCAAGTGGGAGAATTCTTGAAAAAAACATTTAATTCTTTCAGTGATACCATGAATGATAATGTGGAATGGAAAGACATTAAAATGAAAGTTCCTGGTGTGGCAACAACTAAGTTTGAACATGAGTTTAACTATCCAAATCCACAAGCAAGTTTAATTGATGTCAAGGTAGCAAATGGTACCGTGGTTTTCAAAACTTGGGATCAAGAAGATGTGAAAGTCGAAGCAAAAATCAAATTATATGGTAAAATGGCAGGAGATTCACCAATGGAAGCTTTCTTAGAACGAAGTGACATTGATGTGGATGATGAAACAATTTCTTTCCAAGTGCCAAACAAACGGGTGAAAGCAGATTTAACGTTCTATTTACCAAAACGCACTTACGATCATGTATCTGTTAAATTATTAAACGGAAATGTCTTAGTAGAAGAGTTAACAGCGAAAGATGTTTACACAAAATCAACGAATGGGACGATTACGTTTAAAAAAATTGATGCAACTATGTTAGAAATTGAAGGCGTGAATGGTGAAATTAAAGTCCTAGAAGGAACGATTTTAGATAACATTATTGAAACAGTCAATGGTGATGTGTCTATTTCCGCGGCACCAGAAAGTCTAAGTGTTTCTCTGATTAATGGAGATATCCGCATTACAGCTAAAGAAAAAACGCTTCGCCGTGTTGAAGCAAGCTCTGCAAATGGGAATATCAAGTTGGCCTTGCCAAATAACTTAGGCGTTGAAGGGCAAGTGAAAACGAATTTAGGTAGTATTAACAGCCGTTTAACAGATATTGAAGTTGTTCGTGAAAAGAAAGATCGCGGCAATCAACAATTACATTTTAGACGTGTACTGGAAGAATCAATGGCTCAAATTAATGCTTCTACAACAACGGGAAGTATTTTCCTAAAAGATACGGATAAATAATTAATAATTTTAAGCTAGATGGGCTGACGAATCAGCCTTTCTAGTGTAAAATTTAGTAGACGAGGTGAAAACATATGAAAAGAAAACTAACAAAATCTCCGAATAACGTGGTTTTAACAGGAAGCTTAGCTGGGATTGCTGATTGGCTAGGAATTGACCCAACAATTATTCGTGTCGTTTATGTCTTGCTCAGCTTTTTCTCAGCAGGATTTCCAGGCATTCTCTTATACATTGCCTTAGCAGTCTTGATCCCTTCTGGAAGAACAGGAAGCGATCGCGGCTACGGCCATCAAAATCCTTATAATAGAAATGTTCGCAATGAAAATCCTTATGCTGCCAATAAAAAGCAACGTAAAGAAGCGGAAAAAATTGATGATGACGAATGGAGTGACTTTTAATGACATATTTTCAGCGATTGGTTGTTAATACACTGACATTCATTTCTTTATCAGTTGTTTTTCCTGGCATGATTCATGTGAGAGGCATAATGCCTGCAATTATTGCCGCCTTTGTTCTCTCAATCCTAAATATGTTGGTGAAACCAGTCTTAACAATCTTGTCGCTCCCATTTACTTTATTAACGTTTGGTCTATTTAGCTTTGTTGTCAATGCAGCGATTTTACAAATGACCTCGTTTTTTGTGGGGGAAATGAACTTTGGCTTCTCAAGTTTTTGGGCAGCGGTGCTAATGGCTGTAATTATGTCAATTGTCAATACGATCGTTACGGATCACAATTTATCTAAATATGAATAAAAAAAGCCTGAAGAACGTAGCATAAAATGCGTTCTTCAGGCTTTTTCGATGGTTAAATTTTCTAGGTGACATTCTGGATGGCGGCTGATATAGCCATATAAAATGTTTAAAAAATCAACTTGTTGCTTCGAGTAATGCTCAATTGTTTTCGGTGGTTTTTTGGGCATGATTTTTTTTGCTAGTTCAAGCGATGAATATTTTTGAAACGTTTGTTTAGTTACAACACGTGTTGCTACCACCAAGCCTTGGTAAATTAAATAGTATTTGATTTTTTTCTGACAAGGTAACCACATCAGTTGCCAATCTCGTTGGTTAGCTTGACTAATTCGTTGATTTTGGTTTGCAAAGCGCGTCAAAAAGAGCCAATCTTCTTTGAGTTTTGCCGCTTTTTCGAAGGCTTGTTTTTCAGCAGCTTCTTGCATTTGTTGAGCAATTCGTTTGATTGGTTCTCGTCCTTGATTATGGAAAAAGTCGAACAATTCTTGTTGAAATAGTTCGGTCGGAATGGCACTCTCTTTTTGAAAGGTTTGATGCCAATAGTTGGTTGGGACGAGATCGTAGATACTATCCAAAATTATTTTTAAACGGTTTAATTTTCGGCGAATCGAATAAGGACCAAAACAGTTCTCTTTAGTGGGAATATTTAAGAGTTTAATCTCTAATTGCCGCTCATTAACGGCTACCGATACATAAGAATATTGTTCATAAGCATTCATTTGGCGATTGTAGCGCGGCCGATACTGTTGAATCAGTTGACATTCTAGGAGGAGCGCATCCAATTCTGTGTCAGTATGGAGAACATCGAAGTCTATAATTTGTTTGACTAAACGCATCGTCTTTCGAGAATGTTGATTACTATTAATAAAATAGCTCGACACGCGATTTTTTAATTTTTTGGCTTTACCCACATAAATAATTGTGTCGGTTGCGTCTTTCATTAAATAAACACCCGGTGTTAACGGTAATTGATGGGCTTTTTCCTTTAAATATTCTTTCATAAGTTTCCTCTTTTCTTAAAAGGATCGGCTTCAAGTATACAAAGTTTTCTGAAATAGTCAAGTAACAGAAATAGCATAGGTAATTTCACTGAAAAATAGTTTCATTTTTTTGAAATATGATAATTCTAGGAATTATCTAGTGAATAGCTAGAAACTTGTATTTTTAAATGATAAAATATAACAAGTAGCAGAAAGGACTGACATTCGATATGACAGAAGTGGTAAAGATTTATCAACTGGTAGAAAATCTTTCTTTAGAAGTAGTATACGGAGATGAAGAAAGCTTAAATAGAACAATTAAAACTGGTGAAATTTCCCGGCCAGGTTTAGAATTAACTGGGTATTTTAATTATTATTCCCATGACCGTTTACAATTATTTGGGAGCAAAGAAATTACCTTTGCAGAACGAATGATGCCTGAAGAGCGTTTATTAGTGATGCGCCGTTTATGTGCGAAAGATACTCCAGCCTTTATAGTATCCAGAGGACTAGAAATCCCCGAAGAATTAATTACAGCAGCAAAAGAAAATGGGGTTTCTGTATTACGTTCACCGATTTCAACTTCCCGTTTACTAGGGGAACTATCCAGTTATTTAGATGGCCGTTTAGCTGTTCGGACAAGTGTCCATGGGGTTTTAGTTGATGTTTATGGACTTGGTGTTTTGATTCAAGGAGATAGCGGTATTGGTAAAAGTGAAACAGCTTTAGAGCTTATTAAACGTGGACATCGGCTAATCGCAGACGATCGTGTCGATGTTTATCAGCAAGATGAATTAACCGTGGTTGGAGAGCCACCAAAAATTTTGCAGCATTTAATTGAAATTCGTGGTATCGGAATTATTGACGTCATGAACCTGTTTGGAGCTAGTGCGGTCCGCGGCTTTATGCAAGTTCAATTGGTCGTTTATTTAGAGGCATGGGAAAAAGACAAGAAATATGATCGTCTTGGTAGTGATGATGCAATGGTTGAAATAGCTAACGTTGATGTCCCTCAGATTCGTATTCCTGTTAAGACCGGCCGAAATGTGGCCATTATCATTGAAGTAGCAGCAATGAACTTCCGCGCGAAAACAATGGGCTATGATGCAACAAAAACGTTCGAAGAGCGCTTAACCCGTTTGATTGAAGAAAATTCAGGAGAATAGAAGGAGAAGATGTGATGATGTTAGCTCAAGTAAATTCAATTGCATTTCGCCTTTTCGGTATTCCCGTCTATTGGTATGCAATTATTATTGTTTCAGGGATTGCTTTAGCTGTTTGGCTAAGTAGTCGTGAAGCCGTTCGTGTTGGTTTAAAAGAAGATGATGTCTTTGACTTTATGCTCTGGGGATTACCTGCAGCAATTGTTGGCGCGCGCTTGTATTACGTCGCTTTTCAATGGCAAGATTATGTAGACAATCCGATTGAAATTTTCTTTACTCGAAATGGTGGCTTAGCGATTTATGGTGGTCTTATTGGTGGGGGACTGGCGCTGTTTTTCTTTACGCGTCATCGTTTCATTTCTACATGGACTTTTTTAGATATTGCCGCACCAAGTGTGATTTTAGCGCAAGCAATTGGTCGCTGGGGCAACTTTATGAATCATGAAGCCTATGGGCCAGCGACCACCAGACAATTTTTAGAAAATCTCCATTTACCAACGTTTATCATTGATAACATGAATATCAACGGAACGTATCATCAACCAACATTTTTATATGAATCTGTCTGGAATGTTTTAGGCTTTATCGTTTTAGTGTTATTACGCAAAAAGCCACACTTTTTAAAAGAAGGCGAAGTCTTTTTAGGTTATATAATATGGTATTCTTTCGGCCGTTTCTTCATCGAAGGCTTACGGATGGACAGTTTGTATGCGTTTAGTAACATTCGTGTCTCACAATTGTTGTCTTTAGTGATGTTCGTGGCAGCAATTGTTATTGTGATCGTTCGTAGAAGAAATCCCAATTTGAAATTTTACAATCGGGAGAAACAA
Source organism: Enterococcus sp. AZ011 (assembly GCF_050548355.1). NCBI lineage: Bacteria > Bacillati > Bacillota > Bacilli > Lactobacillales > Enterococcaceae > Enterococcus > Enterococcus sp. AZ011. Next base: position 1,511,810 of record NZ_CP172959.1, on the reverse strand, counting down.
AAGAAAAAAATAACAACTTCTTAATCCAACTTGATCGAAGAATATGGTAAACTAAAGAAGTAACGTTGTTTAGCGAAAGGAGAGTTTCACCGATGAAACAAAAAGTCGCTGTTTTAGGTCCAGGTTCCTGGGGGACAGCTTTAGCTCAAGTATTAGCCGAAAATGGACACGAGGTCTGTATTTGGGGAAATAAACCAGAGCAAATCGATGAAATAAATACAAAACACACCAACAAACATTATTTACCAGAATTAATCTTACCTACTTCAATTCAGGCAACCACTGATTTAGCTACTGCTTTAGTAGATGTGGATGCGGTACTGTTTGTGGTACCAACTAAAGCCATTCGTTTAGTAGCACAAGAAGTGGCCCAACATTTAAAAACAAAACCAATTATTATTCATGCAAGTAAAGGGCTCGAGCAAGGTACACATAAGCGGATTTCAGAAGTGATAGCAGAAGAGATTCCAGCAGAAAAACGGCAAGGGATTGTGGTTTTATCTGGTCCAAGCCATGCAGAAGAAGTCGCTGTTCATGATATCACAACCATTACAGCAGCAAGCGAAAATTTAGCAGACGCTGTGTATGTGCAAGAGTTGTTTATGAATGATTACTTTAGAATTTATACGAATGATGATGTGATTGGTGTAGAAACAGGGGCGGCCTTAAAAAATATTATTGCTTTGGGCGCCGGAGCGATTCATGGCTTAGGCTTTGGTGATAATGCCAAAGCGGCAATTATGACTCGTGGTTTAGCAGAAATTAGTCGTTTAGGGGTTGCGATGGGAGCAAACCCATTAACATTTATTGGTTTAAGTGGTGTTGGGGATTTAATTGTTACTTGTACAAGTGTCCATTCTCGAAATTGGCGTGCGGGTAATTTATTAGGAAAAGGCCATAAGTTAGATGAAGTCTTAGAAAACATGGGCATGATTGTGGAAGGTGTTTCAACAACTAAAGCAGCCTATGAATTGGCACAACAATTAGAAGTCGAAATGCCAATCACAGAAACAATCTACAATGTCTTGTACAATGACGAAGATGTACAACAAGCAGCAAAAGAAATCATGTTGCGCGATGGCAAAACCGAAAACGAATTTACACTTGATTTTTAGGAGGAAAAAAGATGAAAGTTAAAAAGGCAGTTATTCCAGCAGCTGGGTTAGGAACACGTTTCTTGCCGGCTACCAAAGCGATGGCAAAAGAAATGTTACCGATTGTTGATAAACCAACGATTCAATTTATTGTAGAAGAAGCACTAGCTTCAGGAATCGAAGATATTTTAATTGTGACAGGCAAAGCCAAACGTCCGATTGAAGATCATTTCGATTCAAATGTTGAATTAGAAAATAATTTAAAAGAAAAAAATAAAACCGATTTATTGAAATTAGTCGAAGAAACAACGGATGTTAATTTACATTTTATTCGTCAATCCCATCCGAAAGGCTTAGGACACGCTGTTTTACAAGCGAAAGCATTTGTTGGCAATGAACCTTTTGTCGTGATGTTAGGCGACGATTTAATGGAAGATAAAGTGCCATTAACGAAACAATTAATGGATGATTATGAACAAACACATGCTTCGACAATTGCGGTAATGAAAGTACCCCATGAAGATACTTCAAAATATGGTATTATCAATCCAGAAAAAGAAATCGAAAAAGGACTATACAATGTCGAGAACTTTGTTGAAAAACCAAAACCCGAGGAAGCACCAAGTGATTTAGCGATTATCGGCCGTTATTTATTAACCCCTGAAATTTTTGATGTACTTGAAAATCAAAAACCAGGAGCTGGTAACGAAATTCAGTTAACAGATGCGATTGACACTTTAAATAAAACACAACGCGTTTTTGCTCGTGAGTTTAAAGGTGAACGTTACGACGTTGGCGATAAATTTGGGTTTATGAAAACAAGCATTGAATATGGTTTGACTCATCCAGAAGTAAAAGATAATTTGCGAGAATACATTATTAATTTAGGTGCTCAATTAGCGAAAAAAGAGCAACCAAAAGAAAAATAAATAAAAATAAGCGTAAAATTTCAATTCGTTAGAAGGAAATTTTACGCTTATTTTCTTAAAGAAAAGGGCATGAGAATTTTATAAAATAAATTGTCATTCTTAGCTTTATGAGTTGTGAAAAATATAAGTTGGTGTTATCCTAAGATTATAAATAAAATTTCAGAGGGGAGTAATGATATGTCAGGTGGGGAAATTGCTGCCTTAATTGCAGCGGTAGCATTTGTTGTTTTAGTCATCTTTTTAGTACTTGTGTTATATAAAGTCTCTCAAGTTGTTTCAAAAATTGAAGATACAATTGATGAAACAAATACAACAATCAAAGTCGTGACTAGCGATGTGAATGTATTGAGTCGCCAAGTGGAAGGCTTGCTTGTTAAAAGTAATGAACTATTGACAGATGTGAATCAAAAAGTGGCAACGATTGATCCGTTGTTTACGGCCGTTGCTGATTTAAGCGAAAGTGTCTCTGAATTGAACACCTCAAGTAAACATTTGATTACAAAGGTAGGAACCGTAGGGAAAGGCACAGCGAAAGCTGGTTTAGTGAGTAAAGTAGGCGGTTCTGCTTTTAGAGCAATGCGTTCAAAAAATAAAAAAACAAATAACTAATTGGAGGAGATTTTTATGGCTAAAAAAGGCGGATTTTTCTTAGGAGCAGTAATTGGTGGAACAGCAGCAGCCGTTGCCGCATTATTACTTGCACCAAAATCAGGTAAAGAATTACGTGATGATTTATCAAATCAAACAGATGATTTAAAAAACAAAGCGCAAGATTACACAGATTATGCTGTTCAAAAAGGAACAGAATTAACAGAAATCGCAAAACAAAAAGCCGGCGTTTTATCAGATCAAGCCTCTGATTTGGCAGGTTCTGTCAAAGAAAAAACAAAAGATTCATTGGATAAAGCACAAGGTGTTTCTGGCGACATGCTTGATAACTTTAAAAAACAAACAGGTGATTTATCTGATCAATTTAAAAAAGCAGCTGACGATGCTCAAGATCACGCAGAAGATTTAGGTGAAATTGCCGAAGATGCAGCAGAAGATATCTATATTGACGTTAAAGATTCTGCGGCAGCGGCCAAAGAAACTGTTTCTGCTGGTGTCGATGAAGCAAAAGAAACCACCAAAGATGTTCCTGAAAAAGCTGCAGAAGCAAAAGAAGATGTTAAAGATGCAGCGAAAGACGTAAAAAAAGAATTTAAAGGGTAACAAGCGTTTAGCTTATGAAAGTTAGCAACGGATCGTGTTGCTTTTGTTCAGCGGCTTACCTTAAAATTTAGAAATGAGGCCATCAGTCCGGTTGACTGATGGCCTCATTTTATTTTTATGCTATTGAATAATTTGCAATTCTTTGGTTGTCTTAGTGAATGGTTCGGAGCCTGTTTTCGTTACGTGTAAACAATCTTCAATACGAACGCCTACTTTTCCAGGAATGTAAATACCGGGCTCAATAGAGAAACACATACCTTCTTCAATGACTAAATCATTGCCATGAACTAGCGATGGGTATTCATGGACAGTGGTTCCAATGCCATGGCCTAAGCGATGGTTAAAGTATTCACCATAACCAGCTTTTGTAATTACACCTCGGGCAATATCATCTAATTCGCCTGCTGTAACACCAGGTTTCACCGCTTCAGTTGCTGCTAATTGTGCTTCTAAGACAATTCCATAAATTTCTTTTTGGAAATCAGAAGGTTCCAAGTAGCTGACTGTTCGTGTGGCATCACTACAATAGCCATTATGAACGACACCTAAATCAAATAACACTAAGTCATGGGGCTCAATTTTTGTTTCGCCAGGTACCCCGTGAGGACTAGCTCCGTTTTTTCCTGTTAAGACTAACGTATCAAAACTCATTGAGCGAATACCTTGACGTTTTAATTGATACTCGATTTCTGCAACAATTTCTTGTTCCGCAACGCCTGCTTGAATTGCTTTGAAGCCAATCTCAAAAGCGACATCAGCCCAACTACCAGCTTCTAGTAAACGTTGAATTTCAGGTTCTGTTTTAATTAATTGAAGTTTTTCAATTAAAGGCGTAACATCATGCGAAAAATCGCTAGCTGGGAAATAGGTTTTCAATTGATCGAAACGAGCTAAAGAAAGAGCTTGTTTTTCTAAAGCAAAGCGTGGTGTGCCTTGTGTTCGTTTATTTAATAAAGCCGCAATTTTTTCCCAAGGATTTTCGCTATCTAAATAACCATAAACGGGATAAGTCCAACTACTCTTTTCGGCATCTTCGACTTCCAATGCAGGTGTAAATAAAAATGATTGGTCGTCCGCAGCGATAAACAAAGCTAACACGCGTTCATGAGGTTCGCTTTCGTAACCGGAAAAGTAAGCGATATGACCAGGATCACTAATATAAGTGAAGTCAATCTTTTCTTGGTGCATCCAATTTTTTAAATCGGCAATTTTTTCTTGATTCATAAAACATCCTTCTTTCTTTTATTCTGAAGTGAATCACAGTACTATCATAACATGAAATGACAAAAAGTTCCTTTTGAAATGGAAAGTAAATTTTCATGAAAAAACGATAAAACGGTTGCAAAAATAGAAGAATTTTGATATTCTAGGCTAGGAAAGAAATGTAAACAGTGTTTTCAGAAAATGAGAACAAATTCATATTTATAGGAGAAGAAACATGGAAAAACAAACAATTACAATTTATGATGTTGCTAGAGAGGCAAATGTATCTATGGCTACTGTTTCTCGTGTTGTCAATGGTAATCCCAATGTAAAACCAGCAACGCGTAAAAAAGTCTTAGAAGTGATTGATCGCTTAGATTACCGTCCTAACGCAGTCGCACGTGGTTTAGCAAGTAAAAAAACGACAACAGTGGGTGTTATTATTCCAGATGTTAGTAATGCATTTTTTGCTTCATTAGCACGTGGCATTGACGATGTGGCTACAATGTATAAATATAATATCATTTTAGCTAATTCAGATGGAGACGATCAAAAAGAAGTTACTGTATTGAACAATTTACTTGCCAAGCAAGTAGATGGGATTATCTTTATGGGTCATCGCATTACAGATGATATTCGTGGTGAATTTTCACGTTCAAAAACACCTGTTGTCTTAGCAGGTTCAATTGATCCAGATGAACAAGTCGGTAGCGTTAATATTGATTACACAGAAGCAACGAAAGATGCAACAGCGACTTTAGCGAAAAATGGGAACAAAAAAATTGCTTTTGTTAGTGGTGCATTAATCGATCCAATTAATGGTCAAAACCGAATGAAAGGCTACAAAGAAGCCTTAGCGGAAAATGGCTTGTCTTATAATGAAGGCTTAGTTTTTGAATCTGAATATAAATTTAAAGCAGGTATTAATTTGGCTGAGCGTGTCCGTAATAGTGGGGCAACTGCTGCCTTTGTTACAGACGATGAGCTAGCGATTGGTTTATTAGATGGGATGCTAGATGCTGGTGTGAAAGTTCCAGAAGAATTTGAAATCATTACAAGCAATAACTCATTGCTTACAGAAGTCTCTCGTCCACGTCTATCAAGTATTACACAACCTTTATATGATATCGGTGCCGTGTCAATGCGCTTATTAACAAAACTAATGAACAAAGAAGAAATTGAAGAAAAAACAGTTGTTTTACCTTATGGAATTGATCAAAAAGGTTCAACAAAATAAGAGAAAATTCTACTAGAAATGCAAAAAAGTACAAGAAGAAATCATGAAAATGATTTCTTCTTGTACTTTTTTATTTGCGTAATATCTTTTTAGTTTAAATCTGTTACCAAGTTCTATAAGAGAATACCCAATAATGTTTGTAATGACCTGGAAAATGCCAGGTCTTTGGACGACGAGCATAGTAACTTCTATTGTAGCCTCTAGGGTATCTTAATGTTTTATAATGCACATTAATCAGGCCGCTCCATCCTGTTCTATACTCCCATTGATCAGCAGTATGAGGGACATTTTCATAGTACGCAGCATCCACTTCATTAGGAGATATAACACTTGAAATAAAAAAACTAGTCAAAAGAGAGAACGTACCAACAATTACCTTTTTCTTCATAATTCATCTACTCCTTTAAATATATATTGAATAATTCCTTATTCAATACATATTTTATCATATATCATTCCAAAAATTAAGTAAAAATTAAAAATATTTTAATTTCATTGGAAACAAATGATTTTTATGGTATCTTTAGATTAAAAAAAGAGGTGTTTCTATGAAGGTAAAAGAATTAACTGTCGAGTATGGTAATAGAACAATTATAGAAAATTTATCTATGCAAGCTGAATTTGGTGAAATAATTGGCTTAGTTGCTCCTAATGGAACTGGAAAAACCACGTTCTTTAATGCTATATCTGGTTTAATCCCTAGAAAAAATGGAAATATTAGTTTAAATAAGATTGATTACAATAGTAGAAGTGCAACGTATTTAAAAGAACTATTTTTTCTTGAAAGTAGTAAAAATTTATATGATTATTTGACGCCGAAAGAACATCTTGAATATATTAAAGCCGCTTGGAAAAGTAATAGCGATATAGAGCATATTTTTGAACAATTAAAGATGAAAGAATATCAAAATAAAACAATAAAAAAATTATCTCTTGGAATGAAACAACATGTATTATTAGCAATGTATCTAGCAAGTGATGCAACAATACTTTTGTTAGACGAACCTTTTAATGGATTGGATCCTACTAGTGTTAGTTTATTCATAATGTGCTTAAAAGAAATAGTTTCTAAAGATAAAATAGTTATTTTATCTTCTCATGATTTGTATAATGTTGAACACACATGTACACGTATTTTATTTATGAAAAATAAAAAGCTGGTTGAGAATGATCAACGTAACCTTTCTTTACGTGAACAATATGATAACTTATATTTAAGAGGAGAAGAAAGAAATGCTTAAGATAGAAACGATAAAAATATTGAAAGAGAAGAGTCTGTGGTTTGTGTTTGTATCCTTTATTTTAATGTTAATTTATCCGTTACTAGCTCAACCCCAACAACTTTCTTTTAAAGAAATGCAATATGAAAACCGAATCAAAAATAACGAACAAGCGAAAGAAAAAATGAAAAATGAACCTGCAGCAAAAGAAACTTTAAATGAGATAGAAGATGAAAGTGAGCAATTAAGGAAAGCAATTAATGCCATCAAAATTGGTGATGAATGGGCTTTATTAGAAGCTGAGAAAAAATTGGAAGAAAGTAATTTAAACGCAATGTTAAAAGGAACATTGTACAGTATACCAATTATTGAGCAACAAAAAAGAGTCAAAGAATTGCAATATTTATCTGAAAACAGGATCAAACAAGTGGATTCTTCTGAAGTTGCTAAAATGCCTGCTTTGAATTACCTAGGTTTTCTTTTATCGATGGATTTTCCATATACATTATTATTAATTATCCCTAGTTTAATGATTATAGCGCTCGCAACTTTAGAAAAAAGAAAAAATACTGTTTCTTTATGGAATGGCCTTCCCTTAAAACTATGGAAAAAATATTCTATTAAAATAAGTAGTATTTTGTTTACAGTCGGATTGGTTTCTTATCTGTCAATCTTTCTTTCTGTAATCAGTGCATTTTTCAAAAATGGTCTGGGAAACCCTGATTATCCAGTCGCGATTATTGAAAAGGGACAAAGTGTTACAATCATTTCTCTTTCTAACTATTTGTCGAGAAGCCTAATTATGTTTGGTATGCTGTTATTAGCATTGACAGTATTCAGTTTCTTGCTTTCACTATTTACTGGAAATTTGATTGTTCATAGCTTGCTAATTGTTGGTGTGGTATTATCTTCAGGAGTTAGCCTGATTTCCAATAAATTTTTCTTTACATCTTATATGAATTTTCCCAAAATTATTAATGGAGGAAATGGGTATGAGCCGATGGATGAGATAGGTCTCACATTTGATTTTTCTTTAAAGATGATAGTTGTCTATGTATTAATAAGTTTAATAGTATCTGCTATTGTTTTGAGAAACAGAAAGGGATTATTTTAGTTAAAATAGGTTGATTGCTGCATATTATTTCATTAAATGTAGGAGCTATTTTTGAATAGCTCGAGCTAGTATCGATGGTAAAGAATAAGAGAAACAATAAAAGTAGAGACGTAATCCATCAATTGATGAATTACGTCTCTACTTTTTTACATAATTTTGGTTGCAAGCTTAACTTACCAAATTCTTTAGTTGTTCTTTTTATTGTTATTGTTGTTGTTATTATTTGTAGTGGCACGTGGAGCAAGATTTCCCCAGTAAGAAGCGTAATTGCTGTCTGTTCCACCGATCCCAAATTTATAGGTACTTTGTGGTGCACCATCTTTGGCATAGTATGAAGTCGTTGTTTTGCCAGGTGTGTTGAACTTGGCACCATTATAGGTAATTGAGCCAGGCTTTTCACCAGTAAATTCAGAAACTTTTGATTTAATAACGCTTGGATCTAATTCAAATTTTTGACCAATGCCAAACAATTCTGGATTCGCATAGTACAGCGCATTAGCTAAGTTCGCCATATAATTCCCGTTATTGTCGCCGCTGGTCGTCGTCATTGGCGCTGGTAGATCATGTCCCGTCCAAGAACTTAGTGTCACAGTTGGAGTAGAGACAATCAGCCATGAATCTTTAAACTCATCAGTTGTCCCAGTTTTTCCGACCCAATCAGCACTGGCTAAATGAGGATTCAAGCCAGCTAACGTTGGTTTGAATTTTGTCGTATTCGCAGAATCCACCACTGAACGCAACAAGTCATTCATAATAGAAGCGGTCGCCGGTGAATAAACTTGCGTTCCTTCATCTTTGTGTTCGTAGACCACATGTCCGCTATTGTCTGTAATTTTTTCAATCATGTAGGCTTTTTGATATTTGCCTTTGTTAGCAAGTGCTTGGAAACCGTTTGTTTGAGTTACAACATTTGTTTCTACTGGACCCAAAGGTGCAGATTCGTAAGCCCAAGCATCTGAAGCTGGATAGTTCATTTTGCTTAAGTAGTGATTATAAGAAAAATTATCATCACCCATTTTTTTCCTTAGCTCATTATTAACATGAACGACAGGTATATTGAAAGACCAATTCAAGGCATTCCGAACAGTCACGAATTGATTTAAATCCACAGTTGTTGAGTTCACAAATTCACGACCATCAGCATAAGTCGTTGGGTAGTTGGCCAGACGACTTTCAGAACCAATGAGTCCTTGATCAATCGCAGGACCATAGACAGAAATTGGTTTAATCGTAGAACCAACTTGACGATCGGCATTAAAGGCATGGTTGTTTTGATTAATATCGAAGTTTCTGCCGCCGATAAAACCAAGGATACGACCAGTAGCGTTATCCATTAAAATATTGCCAGTTTCAATCATTGTATTCCCATTGACATCTGCAGTTCCATCATCAAGCAAATAACCATAATTTGCGACAGCGGTTTGCATCGTGTTATAAATGTTCTGATCAATGGTCGATTGGATTGTATAGCCTTGCGACTGGATTTCGCGACGTGCTTGTTCTTCATATTGATCTAAACCAACTTGATCTAAATCATCACGATTAACTTTAGCTTTTTTCATATCTAAATCCATGACAATCTCAACTGCTTTATCTAACACCGTGTAGTATAGATAGCCTTCTGTATTGACATTGGCCTGCTCTGTTGGTAAAAAGTCTTTTTTCAAGTCGTAAGCTTTGGCTTCTTTATATTCCTTTTGTGAAATAGCTTTTTCTCGGTACATACTGAAAAGAACAAAATCTTTTCTCTTCATTCCTAAAGACAAATCGTCTTTCAAGGCACCAGTGTTAGTATAGGGCGTGTAAACAATGGGACTTTGGGGAAGTCCTGCGATAAAGGCCGCTTGAGGAAGATTCAAGTCCTTGGCACTTTTACCAAAGAGTCCTTTGGCTGCTTCTTCCACGCCTGCAATATTTTCACCTTTGTTATTACGACCAAAAGGGGAGACATTTAGATAAGTTGTCACGATTTCGTCCTTAGAAAAGTATTTTTCAATACGTAAAGCTAATAAAATTTCGTTGGCTTTCCGTTTAAAAGTCGTTTCGTCAGTTAAAATCTGTTGCTTGACCAATTGCTGAGTCAATGTTGAACCACCAGAAGAACCGCCGATACCTGTCGCATCAGAAATCAACGCTCGAACTAGCGCTTTTGGTACCACCCCATGATGTTCTTCAAAATATTCATCTTCTGTTGAAATAATGGCTTTTTTTAGCAATGGAGACATTTGATCGCCATTAATTCGTGTCCGAATTAAATCTGATTTGATGTTAGCAATCGGAGTACCATCTGCGTAAGTCATTTTTGACACTTCGGTAATATCACTGATTTCTTTTTGCAATTCTTCCTTCGTTGGGGGCTGTGTATCTTCAACTAGAAAAGCAAAATAGCCCATTCCAATACCTAAGCCAAGAGAGCCACCTAAGACAATCAGAATAACCCCAAAAACCACTAATGACTGAAAAACGCGAATAATGACATTTAAAATAAGTAAAAAGACATTGCCGCCAGCAGAGGTCGTTGGTTTTTGCTTATTGTTACTTGAATTATTTTTCAAAAGTTTCACCTCAATAAAATGATACATTCTGTGTTATTATAGCAAAAAAAAGCTTCTATGAATAGTTTCTACACCAATTGCCATTTTTTGTTGAAAAAACTTAAGAGAAAATAGGGAAATCTCATTTTTTGACTTTTCAAGTGTGACAGAATCGGTTACTATGAATAGGGGAATTTGATCTATTATTATGTTTTACTATAGGAGGAAAATCATGAATTCAGCTTTTTTTGAAGAATTAAAAGCCCGTGGGTTGGTCTACCAAGTCACAGATGAAGAAGCCTTACAAAAACAATTAAATGAAGAATCTGTTAAATTATATATCGGCTTTGATCCAACGGCAGACAGTTTACACATCGGGCATCTACTGCCAATTCTTATGTTACGTCGTTTCCAACAAAATGGTCATGTGCCCATTGCTTTAGTTGGTGGCGGAACAGGCATGATTGGTGATCCATCATTCAAAGATGCAGAGCGTAGTTTAAACACACTTGATACAGTGAAAGCTTGGTCTGAAAGTATTAAGGGCCAGTTGTCACGTTTTATCGATTTTGAAGATGAAAAAAATCCAGCGATTCTAGCAAATAACTATGATTGGCTTGGAGAGCTTTCGTTAATTGATTTCTTACGTGATGTTGGAAAAAACTTTACAATTAACTATATGATGAGTAAAGAAAGCGTGAAACGCCGAATCGAAACAGGAATTTCTTATACTGAATTTGCGTATCAATTATTACAAGCGTATGATTTCTTGAAATTGTACGAAACAGAAGGTTGTTTATTGCAATTAGGCGGCAGTGATCAATGGGGGAACATTACTTCAGGGATTGAATTATTACGCCGAGAACAAGAAGTTCAAGGATTCGGCTTAACCATGCCTTTAATTACAAAAGCAGATGGTACCAAATTTGGTAAAACAGAAGGAAACGCAGTTTGGCTAGATGCGGAAAAAACTTCGCCATATGAATTTTATCAATTCTGGATTAACACAGATGATCGTGATGTCGTGAAATTCTTGAAATACTTTACTTTCTTAACATTGGATGAAATTGCAACAATTGAAGAAGAATTTACAGCGAACCCAGGTCAACGTGCTGCGCAAAAAGCGTTAGCCAAAGAAGTGACTACTTTAGTCCACGGTGAAGCAGCCTATCATCAAGCGGTTAAAATTTCAGAAGCATTGTTCAGCGGAGATATCCAAAGCTTAACAGCAGAAGAAATTAAACAAGGATTTAAAGATGTACCAACGTACGAGGTGCAACCAGAGGATCAATTAAGTTTAGTTGACTTATTAGTTACCTCAAAAATAGAACCATCCAAACGTCAAGCCCGTGAAGATGTTCAAAATGGAGCGATTTACGTCAATGGAGAACGTAGACAAGATTTAGCAGCTGAATTGACAGAAACTGATAAAATCGAAGGACAATTTACTGTGATTCGTCGCGGTAAGAAAAAATATTTCTTGTTAAAATACTAAAAAAATGAAAGCTTGGGACGAAGGTCGTTTAGACAACAGGTTCCAAGCTTTCGCTTTTAAAAAAGATAAATTGGGATTAATTCTGTTACAAAAAACTCTTTTTTACTATTGGGCATATTCAATTACAGATAACTTGTGCTATGCTAGAATAAAAAGTGCAGTCGCTATAAGGAGTAGGTTATGAAATCAATTGTCGAAAAGTTAAACTTAACGAAGTATCAGCAACTAGTTATTTTAAATAGACCACAGGGAGAGTATCTATCTGAATTTGCTTCAGCCGCGCAGCAATTACCCTCAGAACCAGTTGAGCTGATTTTTGCATTTGTGAAAACAATGGCGGAATTTCAAGAGATTGTTTCAATGGTGATTGAAGGTCAACATTTAGTAGAAAATGGGTTGTTATATGTGGCTTATCCGAAAAAAGGCAATAAAATGTATCCAACCTTTGTCCACCGAGATGAAATTTTTCCAACATTACAAGTAAACGAGGCAGATGGGTATATTAAAGGCTCAACCTTAAAATTTAATCGCATGGTTAGTTTAGATGAGACTTTTACGGTTGTCGGCATGAAGAATGTTCTTAAAAAGCCAGCGAAGAATCAGACCAGTTCTGCTGTTGGGGATTATGTTCAATATTTACCAGAAATTGAAGCGTTGGTACAAACAGAACCAGCTGCTGCAGCGACATTCGCTGCATTAACGCCTGGTTATCAAAAAGAGTGGGCGCGGTATGTATTTAGTGCAAAGCGAGCGGAGACACGGAAAAAGCGGCAAACTGAAATGTTAGTTATTTTAAAAGAAGGCTATAAAACCAAAGCGCTTTATCAGCAAAGGAAGAAATAATGGCGCAGTCAATTGAAACAGTTACAGCATACATCGAAACAGTTGAACCAAACTGGCGAATTGCTTATCAGCAAGTATTAGATGTCGTTTCGCAAAATTTGCCAGCAGGATTTGAATTAACAATGCAATATGGCATGCCAACCTTTGTTGTGCCGCTTTCAGTATTTCCAGAAGGCTATCTTAACCGTGGTGATGAACCGTTACCATTCATCAGCTTAGGCGCTACTAAAAGGCAAGTAGCTTTATATCACATGGGATTAATGGGAAATGAAGCCGTCCGAAGTTGGTTTCAAGAAGCCTATCAGGAACAAGTGTCAACAAAGCTAAACATGGGGAAAAGTTGTCTTCGCTTCACTAATCCTAAGCGAATACCCTATGAACTAATTGGCGAATTAGTAACAAAAATCACGCTTGAAGAATGGCTGCAACAGTATCAACACTACCAAAAGAAAAAGAAGAATTATTAGGAGGAACCACATGTTATTAGGATCACACGTTAGTATGAGTGGCAAGAAAATGCTATTAGGCTCTGCCGAGGAAGCGGCTAGTTATGGCTCAACAACCTTTATGATTTATACAGGCGCGCCACAAAACACGCGCCGAAAACCGATTGAAGAAATGAATATTGAAGCTGGGCAAGCGTTTATGAAGGAACACAATTTAAGTAATATCGTCGTTCATGCCCCGTATATTATTAATTTAGGTAATACAATTAAAACGGAAAATTTCGGTTTTGCCGTAGACTTTTTGCGTCAAGAAATTGAGCGAGCACAAGCGTTGGGAGCAACGCAAATCACGTTACACCCAGGTGCGCATGTTGGCGCAGGTCCAGAAGCCGGCATCAAACAAATTGTTAAAGGTCTAAACGAAGTCTTGTGGAAAGAGCAAATCCCTCAAATCGCTTTAGAAACAATGGCTGGTAAAGGAACCGAAATCGGCCGTACGTTTGATGAACTAGCTGCGATTATTGACGGAGTTACGCTAAATGATAAACTTTCTGTCACTCTGGATACTTGCCACATTAATGATGCAGGTTATAATGTAAAAGATGATTTTGATGGCGTATTAGTTGAATTTGATAAAATTATCGGATTGGATCGTTTAAAAGTTATTCATGTGAATGATTCTAAAAATCCTATGGGCTCACATAAAGATCGTCATGCCAATATTGGCTTTGGCACTATTGGTTTTGAAGCTTTAAACGGTGTGGTTCACCATGAAAAATTAACTGCTTTACCAAAAATTTTAGAAACACCTTATGTCGGAGAAGACAAAAAAAATAAAAAGGCCCCTTACGGCTTTGAAATTGCGATGTTAAAAAATCAAACATTTGATCCAGAATTATTAGAAAAAATTCAAGGACAAAACTAAAGCAACAATCGCTCTTAAAGGTCCTATTGACATTTAAGAGCGTATATTTTTGACTTTTAATCACTATTTTGCAAAAAAATCAGACTTTTTTCATTATTTAAGAGAAATCCCGCAAAAAGAACTTTTCTTTTTTTGCTATTTCTAGTAAAATAATTCATTGAGAGCAAAACTATACGGAGAGGAGAGAGTTTCAATGGCAACAGGTTGGGTAGTATTAATCGCAGTAATCGCTTTATTAGTAGGCGCTGCAGGGGGCTTTTTCCTTGCACGCAAATATATGCAAGATTATTTCAAAAAAAATCCTCCCGTTAATGAGGATATGTTACGCATGATGATGGCATCAATGGGTCAAAAACCGTCAGAGAAAAAGGTTAGACAAATGATGCAACAAATGAAAAACCAAGGAAAATAGTAAAGGTTATTCAGGTAATCATGAATAAGTGTAAAAACGGGCTGATTTTCAGTCCGTTTTTTTGTTGTTTTGCGGGAGAATAGGATAATCTAGGAGGAAAAGAGCGAAACGTTTAATCAAAAACAACAATAACGAAGAAACCTTCTAGCTCGAAAGTAGTCTTCGTAGAACAACAAAGTAAAAGGAGGGACAACTAAATGTCCATATTCAAAAAATTAGGCTGGTTTTTTAAGCAAGAGAAAAAAAGTTATATTATTGGGGTTTTCTCATTAATGATGGTCGCTCTTGTTCAATTAGTCCCGCCCAAAGTTATTGGCGTCGTTGTAGATGAAATCGTTAACAAAGAAATTCGCTTAACGAAAATTATCGTGTGGGTTGCACTCTTGATTGGTGCTGGGCTTGCCCAATATCTTTTTCGCTATATTTGGCGGATGCATATTTGGGGGAGTGCGGCTCGTTTGGAAAAAGAGCTACGGACTCAATTATTTCATCATTTCACAAAAATGGATAGCATCTTTTATCAGAAATATCGGACAGGTGACTTGATGGCGCATGCAACCAATGATTTAAATGCCATCCAAAATGTTGCTGGAGCTGGGATTTTAACGTTTGCCGACTCTGTGATTACGGGAGGAACAACGATTATCGCAATGGTTCTATTTGTCGATTGGCGCTTAACATTAATTGCTTTATTACCGCTGCCTTTATTAGCCGTCACTTCACGAGTTCTAGGTTCTAAGTTGCATGATGCCTTTCGAGATTCACAAGCTGCTTTTTCAGCGATTAATGATAAAACACAAGAAAGTATTACTGGAATTAAAGTCATTAAAACATTTGGGCAAGAAAAAGAAGATCTTGCTGATTTTACAGAGAAAATTGATGATGCTATCGTCAAAAATAAACGAACGAACTTTTTAGATGCACTATTTGATCCGTTTATTACGCTGATTATTGGTGTTTCTTATGTTTTGACAATTATTATTGGTGGTCGTTTCATCATGGAAGGAACGATTAGTTTAGGTCAGTTGGTCTCTTTCATTGCCTATATTGGGATGCTAGTTTGGCCAATGTTTGCGATTGGGCGCTTATTTAATGTGTTAGAACGTGGGAATGCTAGTTACGATCGTGTGAACGAATTATTACATGAAAAAACGCATATTATCGAACGAAAAGATGCCATCAAAACAATGGCGCAAGGGACAATTTCAATGAAGATTGATTCTTTTTCTTATCCAAAAGAAGAGGCAGTGGCATTGGAAAATATCCAATTTTCGTTGCAAGAAGGAGAAACCTTGGGGATTGTTGGTAAAACAGGCGCTGGTAAAACCACTATTTTGAAGTTGTTGATGCGTGAATATGATCAATACCAAGGAACGATTTCCTTTGGAAAACATAACATTAAAAATTACACATTAGATGCATTGATGGGTGCAATGGGGTACGTGCCACAGGACCATTTTCTCTTTTCCATGACGGTACGAGATAACATTCGTTTTGCTAAACCACACTTGGAACAAGCAGCAGTTGAACAAGCGGCAGCATTAGCATTTATTAACCAAGAAATTAAAGCATTCCCTGAAGGCTATGACACAATGGTTGGGGAACGTGGCGTTTCGCTTTCTGGAGGACAAAAACAACGGATTTCTATTGCACGGGCCTTGATTGTTGAACCAGAATTGTTAATTTTAGACGATGCCTTATCTGCAGTCGATGCGAAGACTGAAGAGGCGATTTTATCAAATCTAAAAGAAACGCGCCAAGAAAAAACCACTATCATTACAGCGCATCGTTTAAGTAGTGTCATGCATGCAAAAGAAATCTTAGTGTTGGATGAAGGGAAAATTATTGAACGGGGGACGCATCAAGAGTTACTGGCTCAGAAGGGTTGGTATCAGCGGATGTGGGAAAAACAGCAATTAGAAGCGAAAATTGAAGGAAGTGAGAGTTAATGGAAGAAAAGTATCAATCCGAATGGTCCAGAGAGTTACCGATGAAAGAACAATTAACGATTGTTCAGCGTTTGTTTCGTTTTGCCAAACCGTTTCGACGCATGTTTTACACAGCTATTCTCTTTGCATTTGGCTTATCAATTATCAATATTCTTTTGCCTAGAGTCATTCAAGTTTTTATGGATAATTATTTAACGCCTAAAACTGCTACAATGCAAGTGATTCTAACTTTTGCTGCTATTTATTTTTTTGGTGTCATTGTCAAAAGTATTGTTTGGTTTTTCCAATGGTATTTGTATTCGATGGCTTCTTTAAAAACGTATCAATATATACGAGTGAAATTATTTGAAAAATTACACACTTTAGGTATGCGTTATTTTGATCAAACACCAGCGGGTTCGACGGTGTCTCGTGTTACCAACGATACAGAAACATTGTTTGAATTCTGGTATGTATTCCTAATGGTGATTACAGGAATTTTTGCCGTAATCTCGTCATTTTTTGCAATGTTTCAACTCAGTCCAGAAATTTCATTTTATTGTCTAATTTTCTTGCCAATTTTATTAGTTGTAATTTGGTATTACCAAAAATTTAGTTCAAAATTATATCGCAGTATGCGGGAAAAATTAAGTCAATTAAACACCAAACTAAATGAATACATCTCTGGTATGCAAATCATTCAACAATTTCGCCAAGAAAAGCGTTTGGAAAAAGAATTTGAGGAAACCAATGATGATTATTTAAAAACACGAGTAGCAATGATTCGTATGAATTCGTTATTATTAAGTCCCATCATTAATTTGTTGTATACGTTGGCGATTGCATTGGCCTTAACTATGTTTGGCATCGATGCTTTACATTCTCCTGTAGAAGCGGGGATGATTTATGCTTTTGTAACGTATGTCCAAGCTTTTTTTAATCCGATGACACAAATGATGGACTTCCTAAGTATCTTTACAGATGGGATTGTCGCAGGTAGTCGTATTTTAAAAATTATGGATACGGAAGAATTAACACCGCAACAATCAGTAGGTGCGAATGGGGAAATTATCCGCGGGAAAATTGAATTTCGCAATGTTACTTTTTCTTATGATGGCAAAAACGAAGTATTGAAAAATATTAGCTTTGTCGCAAATCCCGGGGAAACCGTCGCTTTAGTCGGTCATACTGGAAGTGGTAAAAGTTCAATTATTAATGTACTCATGCGTTTCTATGAATTTTATGAAGGGCAGATTTTAATTGATGATCGTGACATTTGTGATTTTCCCATGACAGAATTACGGGAAAAGATGGGCTTGGTATTACAGGATGCTTTCATGTTTTATGGAGATATTGCTGGAAATATCCGTTTACTGAATCCAAACATCACAGATGAACAAATTAAACAGGCTGCGGAATTTGTTCAGGCGGATAAATTTATTCACACGTTACCCAATACCTATCATGCGAAAGTCATTGAACGAGGAGCGAGTTATTCTAGCGGGCAACGTCAATTAATTTCGTTTGCACGAACGATTGTGACTGATCCCAAAATTTTAGTTTTAGATGAAGCAACCGCTAATATTGATACAGAAACAGAAGGATTGATTCAAGAAGGATTAGCCAAAATGCGTCAAGGGAGAACGACAATTGCGATTGCGCATCGCCTTTCGACGATTCGTGACGCAAACTTGATTTTAGTTTTAGACAAAGGGCAGATTGTAGAACGAGGAACGCACGAAACGTTACTGGCAGAAGGTGGCCTTTATGCGGATATGTATCAGTTACAAAGTACGGAAGTTTAACGTAACAATAGAAAGAGTTAAATAACCCAAACAAAGGCATTTAGTGTTAGGAAATTCCTAATTCTAGGTGTCTTTGTAGCTCTTTAAATTGCAAAAAAGAATAGAAATGGTATGATATGAAGAGAGAAAAACAAACGAGGAAGTTAGGTGGAACTGTGAAGCCAGTTATAGTCAAAAATGTACGAATAGGTGAAGGGAATCCCAAAATTGTGGTGCCCATTGTTGCTCCAACAGCCGAGGATATTTTGGCCGAAGCAACGGCGAGCCAAACACTAGATTGTGATTTGGTAGAATGGCGTTTAGACTATTATGAAAATGTCGCTGATTTTTCCGATGTATGTAATCTTTCACAACAAGTAATGGAACGGTTGGGGCAAAAACCGTTATTGTTAACTTTTCGTACACAAAAAGAAGGCGGCGAAATGGCTTTTTCTGAGGAAAATTATTTTGCTTTGTATCATGAATTAGTGAAAAAGGGTGCGTTGGATTTATTAGATATTGAATTATTTGCGAATCCGCTGGCGGCAGATACGTTAATTCACGAAGCTAAAAAGGCGGGGATTAAAATTGTTCTCTGTAATCACGACTTTCAGAAAACACCATCGCAAGAGGAGATTGTCGCGCGGTTACGCCAAATGCAAATGCGTCAGGCAGATATTTGTAAAATAGCTGTGATGCCACAAGATGCGACAGATGTGCTTACGTTACTTTCAGCAACCAATGAAATGTACACCCATTATGCATCCGTTCCAATCGTTACTATGTCAATGGGACAGTTAGGGATGATTAGTCGCGTAACAGGTCAACTGTTCGGATCGGCACTAACTTTTGGCTCAGCCCAGCAAGCGTCTGCACCAGGCCAACTATCCGTACAAGTATTAAGAAATTATTTAAAGACATTCGAACAAAACAAGTGATTCAGAAGGTGAAAAAAGTGGCAAAGAAAAAAACACAACAAAAAACGAATGCGATGCGCATGGTAGAACAACATAAAGTACCATATAAAGAATATGAATTCGCTTGGAGTGACGATCATTTAAGTGCAGAAAGTGTTGCTGAAAGTTTAGGTATTGAAAAAGGACGAATTTTTAAAACCTTGGTTACAGTAGGTAATAAAACAGGTTCAGTCGTGGCTGTCATTCCTGGTAATCAAGAATTAGATTTGAAAAAATTAGCGAAAGCTAGTGGCAACAAAAAGGTAGAAATGCTTCACTTAAAAGATTTAGAAGCAACCACAGGCTATATTCGTGGGGGCTGTTCCCCAATTGGGATGAAAAAACAATTTCCCACCTATTTGGCTGAAGAAGCTCAACAATATTCTGCAATTATTGTTTCTGCAGGCAAACGTGGCATGCAAATTGAATTAGCGCCTGAAGCAATCCTTTCGCTAACCAATGGACAATTTGCGGGAATAACGACAGAAGAATAAGTGGTTATAAGAAGAGGTTGAGACAGAACCGTTTATCTGTTTTTAAGCGTGGAGCAAAAAACACTAGGGATTTTTGCTCCACGCTTAACTATCAAATTAATAAAGGAAAAACATTAACTAATCTGTGCTACTTTTTATTGGGATAAAATTTTTGTAATGCTTGCCGTGCAAGCATATCGGCCGCTTTGTTTTGACTTTCAGGTAGCCATTTGATTAAGAGTAAAGGAAAATTCTTTTCTAGTTGTTGATATTCTGCTAAATAAGGCTGGTACTTTTCATTTTTAGCATAGTTTTTTTCAATTGTTTGGACAACAATTTTACTATCTGAGTGGAGAAGAACGGTTTGTTGATTGTCTTCATTGGCAATCGCTTGTTTTAAAGCTTCAATCAGCACTTTAAATTCGGCTTCGTGATTACTAACAATGCCTAGAGGCACATGCAATTGTTGCCGCGATTGGTCGGTGAGGTAAACGATACCGCCGCCAGATTCACCTGGATTGCCTTTTGTTGCAGCATCTACATAAATTCTTAACATAAAATTACTCCTAATTTCTTTTTGTTCTTAAAAAAAGTATGTTACTATTATAACATATTTAAATTTAGCGGCGTTGATCCAGAAGTAGTGAGGGCACTTTATGAAAAAACAGAAATTCTATTGGCAGCCAGAATTAGCATCAACAATTATTTACTGGTCTTGCACATTTTGTATATTATTTATTAGTTTAATTTTAGCATTGGAAAATAATGGTCCTTACTTGATTAGTAATCTGGTGATGGTTCCATTTTTTGTGTTTGCTTATCTAGGAATTGCGCGGTCTTTTAACATGACAGAAACATCTTTAATTGTCAGAGATGTTTTATGGTTTCGCAAAAAAGTACTTCCGCTTTCTCAGATAGAAAAAGTAACCTACAATGAAAAAAGCATCGAAATTTTTTCCTCAGAATTTAAGGAAGGTTCAAAAGTCTTTTTAATGAAAAAGAAAACGATTCCGTTATTTCTTGAGGCACTTAAGATAAAAAAGCCTGAATTGAAGGTAGCAGAAGATCATTCTTTGGGCCTTCATAAAAAAGAAGAAAAAAACAAGAGTGAGTCATAAGTCGAAACGACTGGTGACCCACTCTCAAAATCTTAAAATAATCAGCTGAAACAAACGCTACGTTTACTTACTTTTTGGAGCTAAGCGCTGTTGGTTCAGCTTTTTTAGTTATCTATTTTTTTGACATGTGCTGCTTGTAGCCCACGATTGCCTTCCATTATCTCGAATTCTACAGATTGATTCTCATCAAGTGATTTGAATCCGTCACCTTCTATAGCAGTGAAGTGGACAAAAATCTCATCTTCTTCGTTGTAAACGATAAAACCATAACCTTTTCTGTTATCGAACCATTTGACAATTCCTTTTTGCATCCAATTCACGCTCCTTTTAGATTTGTAAAGACACTTTCATTATACGAGAAAAGGCTACCAAACGTCAATGGTTGGGTTGTTTAAAAAAGGTTATTCTAGCCATTCTATTCAATACAAGCTATAATTTAAAAGAAACAATGTGTCACAAAGACGATAAAGAATTGAAAAGGGGTCCGTTATGAAGACAGATATTAACATTGCACAAGCAGCAACATTAAAACCTATTCAAGAGATTGCCGAAACAATCGGTCTTTCAGAAGATTCGCTCGAACTTTATGGAAAATACAAAGCGAAAATAGATTTCCCAACGCTTCAATCCTTAGAAGCGCAACCAGAAGGTAAATTAATCCTCGTTACATCGATTAATCCAACACCAGCAGGAGAAGGAAAATCAACCGTGACCATTGGTTTAGGAGATGCATTAAATCGAATCAATAAAAAAACAGTTATTGCCCTAAGAGAACCATCATTAGGTCCTGTGATGGGGATTAAAGGTGGCGCAACAGGTGGCGGTTACGCACAAGTATTACCAATGGAAGAAATCAATTTGCATTTTACTGGTGATATGCATGCGATTACGACAGCCAATAATGCCTTAGCTGCGTTACTAGATAATCATTTACAGCAAGGAAATGAATTAAAGATTGATTCTCGGCGGGTGATTTGGAAACGGGCAGTGGATCTAAATGATCGTGCGCTCAGACAGGTCGTTGTTGGTTTAGGCGGTCCTTTCCAAGGTGTACCAAGAGAAGACGGTTTCGATATTACTGTGGCAAGCGAAATTATGGCGATTCTTTGTTTAGCGCAAAATTTAACGGACTTAAAAGAACGCTTAAGTCGGATTATTATCGCGTATAATGACCAAAGAGAGCCGGTGACGGTTAAAGATTTAAACGTGGCAGGTGCCCTGACTTTATTATTAAAAGACGCCTTAAAACCTAATTTAGTTCAAACGATTGAAGGAACTCCAGCTTTTGTTCACGGTGGTCCTTTTGCCAATATCGCTCATGGATGTAACAGTATTTTAGCGACAAAAACAGCTTTGCATCTAGGGGATTATGTCGTAACAGAAGCAGGTTTTGGTGGCGACTTAGGTGGCGAAAAATTTTTAGATATTAAAGTACCTTCTTTAGGAAAAGCACCCGATGCCGTTGTGATTGTGGCAACGATTCGCGCGTTGAAAATGCATGGCGGTTTGGCGAAAGATCAGTTAGCAGAAGAAAATTTACCAGCGTTACAAAAAGGCTTTGCCAACTTAGAAAAACATATTCAAAACATGCAACGTTATGATGTACCAGTAGTTGTTGCAATTAATGAGTTTACACAGGATACAGAGAAGGAAATTCAACTGTTGAAAGAAGCCTGCCAAGCGTTAGGCGTGCCCGTCGAGTTAACAAGTGTTTGGGCGCAAGGTGGCGCAGGTGGCACGAATCTAGCGAAAACAGTGGTAGCAGAGATTGAAGCCAATACAAAGCAGTTTCAACCTTTGTATAACCCTCGCCAAACAATTGAAGAAAAAATTCAAGCCATTGTACAAACGATTTACGGCGGGGAACAGGCGATTTTTTCTCCGAAAGCGCAAAAGCAAATTGCAGACTTTACAAAAAATGGTTGGGATCAATTACCAATCTGCATGGCGAAGACACAGTATTCACTTTCTGACGATCCTCAAAAATTAGGACGGCCAGAAGGATTTACGATTACAATTCGTGAACTAGTTCCAAAAATCGGTGCAGGGTTTATCGTGGCGTTAACGGGTGACATTTTAACGATGCCTGGCTTGCCGAAAGTTCCTGCTGCGTTAAATATGGATGTAGACGAAACGGGTCAAGCGAGCGGTCTCTTTTAAAGCCGCTCTTTCCTGAGACCTATTTTTAGTATATACTTGAAAGTAGCTCAATAAAAAATAATGACGGAAATTTATTGCGTAGTTTATTATAAGGAGCAACGACTATGGGGGAACGAGCAGATACATTTTTAGCACACTTTAATCGCATTGAAAAGTGGATGAGAGAGAGACTGAACAATCCTGTCAATATGGGATTCAGTGAAATGACAAGACGTCTTTCCCGAAAAGAAAAAGGACAGATTGCTCAATTTGAAGAGGATTTGCTTCAAATGGCTCAGTTAAGAAATGCCATCGTTCATGAGCGAATTGCTGATGATTTTGTAATTGCAGAGCCAAACGAATGGGCAGTTCAACGAATTGAAACGATTGAACAAGCTTTAACAAAACCAGAAAAAGTAGTGCCTAAATTTGCGAAACGTGTTACAGCTTTTGAAATCACCACTTCTTTAGAAACGTTATTAACGATTATTGCAAAAAAACAATATTCTCAATTTCCGATTTATGAAAAAGGTGTATTTAAAGGATTAGTCACGGTTCGAGGGATTGGTGTATGGTTTGCCATTGAGAGCACCAAAGGCGAAGTTCACATTGCCAACCGAACGGTGCGAGAATTGTTGGCATCAAATTATAAACGCAGCAACTATCAATTTGTTTCAATTGAAGCAACCGTTTTTGAAGTTGAACAAATGTTTCGGGAGCAGCCACGCTTAGAAGCTGTGCTTATTAGTAAAAGTGGCCATCCTAATGGTGAGTTAGTAGGCATTGTTCGACCAAGAGATTTAGCAAGTATTCATAGAGAAAAGGAATGACGCGATTGTTAGTAGTATATTTTTTAATCAGTGCCTTATTAGTAGGGCTTGACCAATGGAGCAAATATTTGACGGTCCAAAACATTTCTTTGGGTGAAACAAAAGAATTCATTCCTGGATTTTTGTCGCTGACCCATTTAAGAAATACCGGAGCTGCTTGGAGCTTATTAGAAGGAAAGATGATATTCTTTTATGTCATCACAGTAATTGTTAGTGTCGTGATTATTTATTTATTAATTAAGAATTATAAAAAAAGTATCTGGTATTCTGTAGGTTTGTCTTTTGTCTTAGCAGGTGCCATTGGGAATTTTATTGATCGTGTACGGTTAGGCTACGTGGTGGACATGCTCCAAACGGATTTTATGAATTTTCCTATTTTTAATGTTGCAGATAGTACGTTAGTGGTCGGCGTTATTTGTATATTTATTTATTTGATTTTAGATGAAAAAGCAGCAAAGGAAGGCAAAAATGGAACAAATTAACGTAACGATTCAAACAGAAAAAGGCCGGATTGACAAAGTATTAAGTGAACATTTACCCAATCATTCCCGCTCGCAAATTCAACAATGGTTAAAAGAAAAACACGTAACAGTTAACGGTGAAACGGTCCGCGCAAATTATAAAGTTACAGCAGGCGATGAAATTGTGGTAACAATTCCTGAACCAGAAGTGCTAGATATGGTAGCAGAGGATATTCCTTTGACCATTGTTTATGAAGACAATGATGTGATTGTCGTCAACAAACCTCAAGGCATGGTCGTTCATCCTTCGGCAGGGCATCCCAAGGGTACATTAGTGAACGCGTTACTTCATCATGCGGATCACTTATCGGCGATTAATGATGTGGTGCGACCGGGAATTGTTCATCGAATTGATAAAGATACTTCGGGACTATTGATGGTGGCTAAAAATGATCAAGCCCATGAATCATTAGCGAAACAGCTAAAAGAAAAAACATCGTTACGCAAATACGTCGCCTTGGTCCACGGCGTTATTCCTCACGATAAGGGAGAGATAAATGCGCCTATTGGTCGTTCCAAGGTTGACCGCAAAATGCAAGCGGTCATTGAAGGCGGTAAAGAAGCAGTCACGCATTTTACTGTTTTAGAGCGTTTTGATGCATTTACCTTAGTTGAATTACAACTAGAAACAGGCCGGACACATCAAATCCGTGTTCACATGAAATATATCGGTTATCCATTAGCTGGAGATCCGTTATATGGACCGAAAAAAACATTGCCTGGCAATGGACAATTTTTACATGCGAAGTTATTAGGATTTACACATCCTACTACAGGTGAACAATTAGTCTTTGAAGCACCTTTACCAGAAGTTTTTGAAAAAACTTTACACCAATTAAGAAATAATCATTGATTTTTTTCTGAAGAAGAGGTAAACTCTTTTTTAAGAAGAAAAATAACTAAATAACTGTAACCTTTAAGTTTAGTCCCGTGAGGCTAAGAAGGAATCATGCAAAAGAACACTAGGTGCGCTTAGTTAGTAAGTTGTGTGGGCTACATGGTACCCTTGTACCTTTTTAAACTGTAACCAACATCCTCCTATCCTCATACGGCTAGGAGGATTTTTTGTTGGAAAAAATAACAGGACAATTTCAATAAAAACCCACTTATTTTTCAGCTGCTCAATTGAAGGAAGAATCGCTGACCCCAAGACAGCGAGGACGTAGATAAAAAAGAAATGAGGAGGAAATTATTATGCCAAAGAAAGAAGTTGTTGACGCAGTCACAATGAAACGAGCGCTTACTCGAATCTCGTATGAAATTATTGAAAGAAACAAAGGAATTCAAGACATTGTTTTAGTAGGAATTAAAACGCGTGGGATATACATTGCACAACGTCTAGCCGAACGCTTAAAACAATTAGAAGAGATTGACGTGCCAGTTGGTGAATTAGATATTACTTTGTATCGTGATGATGTGAAAGATATGGAGGAACCTGAATTACATTCTTCTGACGTACCAGTCTCAATTGAAGGTAAAGAAGTTATTTTAGTGGATGATGTCTTGTACACGGGCCGGACCATTCGTGCTGCGATGGACGCTGTTATGGATTTAGGTCGTCCAAGAAAAATCTCTTTAGCAGTCTTAGTAGATCGTGGGCATCGGGAACTACCGATTCGTGCCGATTATGTAGGGAAAAATATTCCAACATCAAAAACTGAGGAAATTATTGTGGAAATGGAAGAGCGTGACGGCGCAGATCGTATTATGATCAGTAAAGGAAACGAATAAAAAGGAGTGAACAACGTTGTCAGAAAAAGAATTTCGAAATGAGGATGCAGTCTTAGATATTAAAGACAGACCGCAAGCTTTTCACTGGGTTGGCCTAAGTTTACAACATTTATTTACGATGTTTGGCGCAACGGTTTTAGTACCAATCTTAGTGGGAATTGACCCAGGGATTGCGTTAGTCAGTTCAGGATTAGGAACAATGGTCTATCTGATTACTACAAAAGGAAAAATCCCCGCTTATCTTGGCAGTAGCTTTGCCTTTATTGCAGCGATGCAGATGTTAATGAAGAGTGATGGTTATCCAGCCATTGCCCAAGGTGCTATGACAACCGGCTTGGTATACTTAATCGTTTCATTAATCATTAAAAAAATTGGTTCCGACTGGTTGGATAAAATTTTACCGCCTATCGTTGTAGGACCTGTCGTGATGGTTATCGGTTTAGGCTTGGCGGCTAATGCCGCAAATAATGCAATGTATAACAACAACGTTTATGATTTTAAATATATTGCCGTAGCCTTAATTACTTTAGGCTTAACCATTTTTTACAACATGTTTTTCAAAGGCTTCCTAGGATTAATTCCAATTCTTTTGGGAATTGTTAGTGGGTACCTAGTCGCTTTAGCTTTCGGAATTATTGACTTAACCCCTATTAAAGAAGCTGCTTGGTTTGCTTTACCGAATTTTGAAGTACCTTTTGTTCAATACCAACCGAAATTGTATTTAAATGCCATTACAACAATGGCACCAATTGCTTTTGTAACAATGACAGAACATATTGGTCATTTAATGGTCTTGAATAAATTAACCAAGCGCAACTTTTTCCAAGACCCAGGCTTATCTAAAACTTTAATGGGAGATGGCTTAGCGCAAATTGTAGCAGGTTTTGTTGGTGGACCGCCAGTTACAAGTTATGGTGAAAATATCGGCGTGCTGGCAATTACAAGAGTACACAGTGTCTTCGTAATTGGTGGAGCCGCGGTGTTCGCTGTAGCTTTAGGCTTTGTTGGAAAATTAAGTGCCTTGATTCTAAGTATCCCAGGACCAGTTATTTCAGGAATTAGTTTCGTCTTGTTCGGTGTGATTGCCGCAAGTGGTTTGAAAATCTTAATCGATAATAAGATTAATTTTGATAAGAAAAAGAATTTATTGATTGCTTCAGTAATTTTAGTCATCGGCATTGGTGGCTTAGTCTTCAAAGTAGGAACCTTTGAATTGTCTTCAATGGCATTAGCAACCGTCTTAGGAATTGTTTTGAATTTAATTTTACCGGAAAACGCACGTAGCGAAGAACAGTAGGAGGACTGGACGAATGATTATTACATCTGAACGAATTAGTTTAAAACATCTTTTAACTGCTGAGGCTTTAACCGACCGTGAAGTCATGGGGTTAATCCGTCGCGCAGGAGAATTTAAACAGGGGGCAAAATGGCACCCAGAAGAACGTCAATATTTTGCAACAAACTTGTTTTTTGAAAATAGTACTCGAACACATAAAAGTTTTGAGGTAGCTGAGAAAAAATTAGGCTTAGAAGTGATTGAGTTTGAAGCAAGTAGAAGTTCTGTTCAAAAAGGAGAAACGTTATACGATACAGTACTAACGATGTCGGCAATTGGTGTAGATGTAGCAGTCATTCGTCATGGTAAAGAAAATTATTACGATGAATTGATTCAAAGTAAAACGATTCAATGTTCTATTATTAACGGTGGGGACGGGAGTGGACAACACCCTACACAATGTTTATTGGATCTGATGACCATTTATGAAGAATTTGGTGGATTTGAAGGCTTGAAAGTGGCGATTGTGGGAGATATTACACATTCTCGCGTTGCTAAATCAAATATGCAGTTATTAAACCGTTTAGGCGCTGAAATTTATTTTTCAGGTCCAGAAGAGTGGTACGATCATCAGTTTGATGTCTATGGACAATATGTGCCATTAGATGAAATTGTTGAAAAAGTCGATGTGATGATGTTGCTTCGCGTGCAGCACGAACGTCATGATGGTAAGGAAAGTTTTTCAAAAGAAGGCTATCATTTGGAATATGGTTTAACCAACGAACGGGCAACTCGTTTACAGAAACACGCAATTATTATGCATCCAGCGCCAGTCAATCGGGATGTTGAACTGGCAGATGAATTAGTGGAAAGTCTGCAATCAAGAATCGTCGCGCAAATGAGTAACGGAGTCTTTATGCGCATGGCAATTTTAGAAGCAATTTTACATGGAAAGGCCTAGGTGGAGAAATGAAGACGTTAATTAAGAATGGAAAAATCATCAAAAAAGAGAATCAATTGATTGAGGCAGCACTTTGGCTAGAAAATGGTGTGATTCACGCAATCGGAGAATCGTTTGACGAAGCAGATTTTGAGCAAGTGTTTGATGCGAAAGGGCAACTAATCACGCCAGGCTTGGTGGATGTGCATGTTCACTTTAGAGAACCAGGCTTTACGTATAAAGAAACGATTAAAACGGGTAGTAAAGCTGCTGCTCGCGGTGGTTTCACTACGGTTTGCGCAATGCCCAATTTGAATCCAGTACCAGATACGGCTGAAAAATTAAGTGAGGTTTACGACTTAATTCAAAAAGATGCAGTCGTGAAAGTTTTACAATATGCCCCCATTACAGAAGAGCTACGGAGTGAAGTTTTAACCAATCAGAAGGCCTTAAAAGAAGCGGGCGCCTTTGCATTTACGAATGATGGTGTTGGTGTCCAAACGGCAGGAACGATGTACTTAGCCATGAAAGAAGCGGCTGCATTAAATATGGCACTTGTTGCGCACACGGAAGATGAATCTTTATTATTTGGTGGTGTGATGCATGAAGGAGAAGTTTCTAAGAAATTAGGCCTACCAGGGATTTTAAGTGCAACGGAAGCTTCGCAAATTGCTCGGGATATTACTTTAGCAAAAGAAACAGGCGTTCATTATCATGTTTGTCATGTTTCAACAGAAGAAAGCGTGCGCGTTATTCGAGATGCTAAAAAAGCAGGGATTCACGTAACAGCCGAAGTTTCGCCACACCATTTAATTTTAGTCGATGAGGATATTCCTGGTGACGAAGGGTTTTGGAAAATGAACCCGCCATTACGTGGTTTAGCAGATCGACAAGCATTGATTGACGGCTTGTTAGATGGCACGATTGACTGTATTGCTACCGACCATGCGCCCCATGGTTTAGAAGAAAAACAACAATCATTTTTAAACGCACCTTTTGGCATTGTCGGTAGTGAAACGGCCTTCCAATTGATTTATACGAACTTTGTCGAAACAGGCATTTTCACATTAGAACAAGTGATTGATTGGATGGCAGTGAAACCGGCAGAAATTTTTGGATTAAACGCAGGAACACTAACAATTGGTGCACCAGCAGATATTGCAGTTTTTGACTTAGCAACAGCTGCACCAATTGATGCAGAAGCATTTGAATCAATGGCTGTCAATACACCATTTACAGGGTGGACAGTCAAAGGAAAGACACTTATGACATTTGTTGACGGAGCATTAGCTTGGTCGGAGGAGGCGCAGTAGGTTTGAAAAGGTTATTGATTTTAGAAGACGGAACAGTATTTGAAGGAAAAGCGTTTGGTGCAGAAGGCAATGTAGTAGGAGAAGTTGTTTTTACTACTGGCATGACAGGTTACCAAGAAGCAATTACTGACCAAAGTTTTAATGGACAAATGATTACTTTTACGTATCCATTAGTTGGGAATTACGGGGTCAACCGAGATGATTATGAATCCATTGCACCAACCTGTAAAGGTGTCATTGTTAAAGAGCATGCGCGGGTTGCTTCAAATTGGCGTCAACAAATGACCTTGGATGAATTTTTAAAGCGCAAAGGGATTCCGGGAATTTCAGGAATTGATACGCGTGCGCTGACTCGTAAGTTACGATCAGCTGGAACAATGAAGGGGAGCATCATTGATGCCGTGGATGATTTGCCGCATGCATTTGATCAACTAAAAGCGACGGTCATGCCGAAAAATCAAGTGGCACAAGTCTCCACCACTAAGCCTTATCCGAGTCCAGGTATTGGGCGTAATGTAGTCGTCGTTGATTTCGGGTTGAAACATAGTATTTTGCGAGAATTATCAAAACGGCAATGCAACTTAACCGTGTTGCCTTATAATACAACGGCCGAAGAGATTTTAGAATTAAGTCCCGATGGTGTCATGTTGACAAATGGGCCTGGAGATCCCAAAGATGTGCCTGAAGCTATTGAAATGATTCAAGCAATCCAAGGAAAAGTTCCAATTTTCGGCATCTGCTTAGGTCATCAGTTATTTTCATTAGCAAATGGTGCGGATACGTATAAGATGAAGTTTGGACATCGCGGTTTGAATCATCCTGTACGAGAAATTGCAACAGGGCGCATTGATTTCACTTCACAAAATCACGGATATGCCGTGGATGAAGCAACAATTGATCCAGAAAAATTACTTGTGACCCACGTTGAAGTCAATGATGGAACGGTTGAAGGCGTGCGTCATCGAGATTATCCAGCTTTTACTGTGCAATATCACCCAGATGCGGCTCCAGGACCGCACGATGGTCTTCATTTATTTGACGAATTTATGGAATTAATGGATGCATGGAAGGAGCAAAACTAATGCCAAAACGAACGGACATCAAGAAAATCATGGTGATTGGTTCAGGACCAATCATTATTGGACAAGCAGCAGAATTTGACTATGCAGGCACACAAGCCTGTTTAGCGCTAAAAGAAGAAGGGTATGAAGTTGTCTTAGTAAACTCAAATCCAGCGACTATCATGACCGATAAGGAAATCGCGGATCATGTTTATATCGAACCGATTACTTTAGAATTTGTTTCAAGAATTTTGCGAAAAGAACGTCCTGATGCTCTTCTACCAACATTAGGTGGTCAAACTGGATTAAATATGGCGATGGAATTATCGGAATCAGGAATTTTAGATGAGCTAAATGTAGAATTGCTAGGAACAAAGCTCAGTGCGATTGACCAAGCGGAAGACCGTGATTTATTTAAACAATTGATGGAAGAATTAGAACAACCGATTCCAGAAAGTGAAATTGTCAATACGGTGGAACAAGCCGTGGCTTTTGCCAAACAAATTGGCTATCCAATTATCGTTCGTCCCGCATTTACTTTAGGTGGAACAGGCGGCGGCATGTGCGATACGGAAGAAGAACTCCGCCAAATTGCTGAAAATGGTCTGAAATTATCACCAGTTACACAATGTTTAATTGAAAAAAGTATTGCTGGTTTTAAAGAAATTGAATATGAAGTGATGCGTGACTCGGCTGATAATGCGATTGTGGTTTGTAACATGGAAAACTTTGATCCTGTCGGCATTCACACTGGGGATTCGATTGTTTTTGCTCCGAGTCAAACCTTATCAGATTATGAATACCAAATGTTGCGAGATGCGTCTTTGAAAATTATTCGTGCATTAAAAATTGAAGGTGGCTGTAATGTTCAATTAGCTTTGGATCCGCATAGTTTTAATTATTATGTGATTGAAGTGAATCCTCGTGTTTCTCGCTCATCTGCACTTGCTAGTAAAGCCACAGGGTATCCCATTGCGAAGTTAGCTGCAAAAATTGCTGTTGGTTTAACATTAGATGAAATGAAAAATCCAGTTACTGGAACCACTTATGCCGAATTTGAACCCGCTTTGGACTATGTTGTTTCCAAAATTCCTCGTTGGCCTTTTGACAAATTTGAAAAAGGTGCTCGAGAACTAGGAACGCAAATGAAAGCTACCGGGGAAGTCATGGCAATTGGCCGCAACATTGAAGAATCCTTATTAAAAGCAGTTCGTTCTTTAGAAATTGGTGCTTATCACAACGAGTTAGAAGAACTAAGTCATGTCAGTGATTTAGAATTAACGAAGAAAATGGTTCATGCGCAAGATGATCGATTGTTCTACTTATCAGAAGCTATTCGTAGAGGATATAGCATCGAAGAATTACAAAGTTTAACGAAAATTGATTTATTCTTCTTGGATAAACTTTTACACATTATCGAAATTGAAACGACCCTTGAAAGTCACGTGAACAACGTAGCTGTCTTGAAAGAAGCCAAACAAAATGGCTTTTCTGATCGGAAAATCGCAGCACTTTGGGGACAAACAGAACAAGCCATTGCTGACTTCCGTAGAGCCAATCAAATTGTGCCCGTCTATAAAATGGTCGATACGTGTGCTGCAGAGTTTGAATCACACACGCCTTATTTTTATAGCACGTATGAAGTGGAAAACGAAAGCAATGTTTCGAAAAAGCCTTCTGTACTAGTATTAGGTTCTGGTCCCATTCGCATTGGTCAAGGGGTCGAGTTTGATTATGCAACGGTTCATTCTGTCAAAGCGATCCAAGCGGCTGGTTATGAAGCAATTATTATGAATAGTAATCCTGAAACAGTTTCAACAGATTTCTCTGTTTCTGATAAATTATACTTTGAGCCATTAACTTTAGAAGAAGTCATGAATGTGATTGATTTAGAAAACCCGATTGGCGTGATCGTCCAATTTGGTGGACAAACAGCGATTAATTTAGCTGAGCCGCTCACAAAACAAGGCGTTAAAATTCTTGGAACAACGATTGAAGATTTAGATCGTGCGGAAAATCGTGATTTATTTGAACAAGCTTTGCAAGAGTTAGCGATTCCTCAACCACCAGGAGATACGGCCACAAGTGCAGAAGAAGCAGTCGTGATTGCTGATCGTATCGGCTATCCCGTTTTAGTGCGTCCAAGTTATGTTTTAGGTGGTCGGGCAATGGAAATTGTCGAAAATCAAAAGGATTTGGAAGATTATATGCGACATGCAGTCAAAGCTTCTCCAGAACATCCTGTCTTGGTTGATAGTTATTTATTGGGACAAGAATGTGAAGTTGATGCCATTTGTGATGGTGAAATAGTACTAATTCCAGGGATTATGGAACATATTGAACGAGCTGGCGTTCATTCTGGTGATTCAATGGCGGTTTATCCACCGCAGTATCTTTCTCAAGAAATTCAAACAACGATTGCCGATTATACAAAAAAACTGGCACTTGGTTTAAACTGTGTAGGTATGATGAATATTCAATTTGTTATTCATGAAAATCGTGTTTATGTGATTGAAGTGAATCCTCGTGCGAGTCGAACAGTTCCTTTCTTAAGTAAAATCACAGGGATTCCGATGGCCCAAGTTGCTACAAAAGCGATTCTTGGTGAGAAATTGACTGACCTAGGATATCAAGATGGATTATACCCTGAAAGTAAACAAGTTCATGTGAAAGCCCCTGTATTCTCCTTTACGAAACTACAAAAAGTAGATACGTACTTAGGGCCTGAAATGAAATCAACTGGGGAAGTTATGGGTAGTGATTATTATTTAGAAAAAGCCTTGTATAAAGCCTTTGAAGCATCTGGCTTGCATTTGCCAAGTTATGGGGCTGTACTTTTCACCATTGCTGATGAAACAAAAGAAGAGGCGTTAGAAATTGCTAAGCGTTTTTCAGCAATTGGCTATGGTTTAGTCGCAACGGAAGGAACCGCTGACTTTTTAGCGAAGCATCAGTTGCCTGTTAAGAAAGTGACGAAAATTTCTAATCCTGAAGGGGAAACCGTGCTGGATGTCATTCGTAATGGGAATGCACAAGTGGTAATCAATACCATGGATAAAAATCGTTCCAGTGCCAACCAAGATGGGTTTTCAATCCGTCGGGAAGCAGTCGAACATGGGATTCCATTGTTTACCTCACTTGACACAGCGAATGCGATTTTAAAAGTTTTAGAATCAAGAGCCTTTACGACAGAAGCCATTTAAGCAAAAATCTGGAACAATCGTCTGAGGAGGACTGTTCCAGATTCTTTTACGAAGAAATAGAAAATCATTTATAGGGGAATCAGAGAATAAAGGAGTGAAGGATACTGATGCAGAGAAAGCAAGAAATGATGACCATTGTAGCTCAAAAACAGTTAGCGCCACGGATTTATCAGTTAGACTTACAAGGCGAGTTAGTGAAAGAGATGACACGACCTGGACAGTTTGTGCATATCAAGGTTCCGCGTGCAGATTTACTTTTGCGGCGACCGATTAGCATCAACCAAATTGATCATTCGAACGAAACCTGTCGTTTGATTTATCGAGTCGAAGGCGCTGGAACGGAAGTGTTTGCCACCATGAAGGCTGGTGAACAATTAGATATTTTAGGTCCTTTAGGAAACGGCTTTGATATAACTACCGTAGCAGCTGGTCAAACTGCTTTTATCGTTGGCGGAGGAATCGGGATTCCCCCATTGTATGAATTATCAAAACAACTCAATGAAAAAGGCGTGAAAGTGATTCATTTTCTTGGTTATGCATCAAAAGAGGTTGCTTATTACCAACAAGAATTTATGGCATTAGGAGAAACACATTTTGCCACAGATGACGGCTCGTTTGGCGCTCATGGCAACGTGGGACGTTTATTGTCAGAAGCGTTAGCAAAAGGACGGATCCCTGATGCAGTTTATGCTTGTGGTGCGAATGGTATGTTAAAAGCAATTGATTCTTTATTTCCAACACATCCACACGTTTACCTTTCTTTAGAAGAACGGATGGCCTGTGGAATTGGGGCTTGCTATGCCTGCGTTTGCCATAAAAAAGGAGACACTACTGGAGCAAAAAGTGTCAAGGTCTGTGATGAAGGTCCGATTTTTAAAGCAAGTGAGGTTATCTTATGATGAAAAATCCTTTAGCTGTTTCAATTCCAGGTTTAACATTAAAAAATCCAATTATTCCCGCCAGTGGTTGCTTTGGGTTCGGGGAAGAATATGCTAACTATTATGACCTTGATCAATTAGGTTCAATTATGATTAAGGCAACAACGCCCCAAGCACGATATGGAAATCCCACACCACGTGTAGCTGAAACACCTAGTGGTATGCTAAATGCCATTGGATTGCAAAATCCAGGTTTAGAAGTGGTTATGCAAGAAAAATTACCGAAATTAGAAAAATACCCTAACTTACCGATTATCGCAAATGTTGCAGGTGCTTGCGAAGAGGACTATGTGGCTGTTTGCGCAAAAATTGGGCAAGCGCCTAACGTCAAAGCAATTGAATTGAATATTTCCTGTCCTAATGTGAAACATGGCGGCATAGCTTTTGGTACAGATCCAGAGGTTGCTTTTCAATTAACACAAGCAGTCAAAAAAGTCGCCTCTGTTCCGATTTATGTTAAACTATCACCAAACGTAACGGACATTGTGCCGATCGCCCAAGCAATTGAAGCAGGGGGCGCAGACGGTTTTTCTATGATTAATACATTGCTAGGGATGCGCATTGATTTAAAAACGAGAAAACCTATTTTAGCCAATCAAACTGGCGGACTATCTGGCCCAGCCATTAAACCTGTTGCTATTCGCTTAATCCGACAAGTCGCCAGTGTTTCTCAGTTGCCAATTATTGGAATGGGCGGTGTTCAAACAGTGGATGATGTCTTGGAAATGTTCATGGCAGGTGCTAGCGCTGTCGGGGTTGGTACGGCCAACTTTACAGATCCATATATTTGTCCGAAGTTGATTGACGGATTACCTAAGCGAATGGAAGAGTTAGGCATTGAATCGTTGGAACAATTAATTAAAGAAGTGAGAGAGGGGCAGCAAAATGCACGATAGACCAATTATTGCGTTAGATTTTCCCACGCAAAAAGAAGTGGCTGTTTTTTTAGAAAAATTTCCTAAGGAAGAAGCCTTGTTTGTTAAAGTGGGGATGGAACTTTTTTACGCAGAAGGACCAGCGATTGTTCGCTGGCTTAAAGAACAAGGACACGATGTTTTCTTGGATTTAAAATTACATGATATTCCGAATACTGTGGAAAAAGCTATGACAAATTTAGCAAAATTAGGCGTTGCCATTACCAATGTCCATGCAGCAGGGGGCGTTCGAATGATGCAAGCAGCTAAGGAAGGTCTAATCAAAGGGACTCAGCCAGGCGCTAAGGTTCCTGAGTTAATTGCTGTAACCCAGTTGACTTCTACTAGTGAAGAAGAGATGCACCATGATCAATTAATCAACGTTCCTTTAGAGACAAGTGTCATTCATTATGCTAAATGTGCGGAAAAAGCGGGTCTGGATGGCGTGGTTTGTTCAGCATTAGAAGCACGTGGTATTCAAGAAGCAACCAAGCAAACGTTTATTTGCTTAACACCTGGTATTCGTCCAGCAGGAAGTGCAGTAGGTGACCAACAACGGGTCGTTACGCCGCAACATGCTCGCGAAATCGGGTCCACATATATCGTTGTTGGCCGACCTATTACCCAAGCAGAAAATCCTTATGAAGCCTATCAAGAAATCAAAAAAGACTGGAGCGGAAAGTAACATGACAAAAGTAGCAAAAAAGATTGCCAAAGATTTATTAGATATTGAAGCGGTATTTTTAAACCCTAATGAGCCTTTTACTTGGGCTAGTGGCATAAAAAGCCCGATTTATTGTGATAACCGTATCACGATGAGTTATCCTGCTGTGCGTAAAGAAATTGCAGAAGGCTTAGCGGCAAAAATTAAAGAGACTTTCCCAGAAGTCGAAGTGATTGCTGGGACAGCTACCGCAGGGATTCCACATGCGGCATGGGTAGCCGATATTTTAGGATTACCAATGGTTTATATCCGCAGTAAAGCCAAAGATCACGGCAAAGGGAATCAAATTGAAGGCCGAATTTCTGAAGGACAAAAAATGGTAGTTATCGAGGATTTAATTTCAACAGGCGGTAGCGTGTTAGAAGCGGCAGAAGCGGCGGAACGTGAAGGAGCAACGGTTTTAGGTGTTGCGGCAATCTTCACTTATGAGTTACCCAAAGGAACGGCAAATTTTGCAGATAAACAGATGACGTTACTAACGTTAACCAATTATTCAACTTTAATTGATGCTGCATTAGAAGCAAACTATATCGAAGAAAAAGATGTTACCTTATTACAAGAATGGAAAAAAGATCCTGAAAACTGGGGCAAATAACCGTTGAACTAAAGATGGTTCTTGTCGTCTGATTTTTAGTGTCATTTTCAGTAACCAGATTTAACGGTAGGAGAACTTAGGTCATTTGCCGAGGCGCGTAATGATCTAAGTTCTTTTGTTTGACGTAGAAAAGATGTTAGGATAGAGTTTTAACATGAGTTTTACCCGATTACTATGTGGAAATGAAGGAAGAGTGTATGAAAAAAATAAAAAATATGGACGTTGAATGGAGCTATACAGGCAACGATGGACCAGAACATTGGCATACGCTATGTGACTGGTTTGCAGAAGGTGCTAAGTTTGCTTATCAATCGCCAATTGCTTTAGAAAAAGAAAGTGCTGAGACAATAAATTCTCAGATTACGTTTCATTATAAAAAAGAAGAATTCACTGAAAAGGAATTCAAAAATACGTTTCATTTTGTACCACCAAATACGGAAAGTTACGTAATGTTTGAAAATGTTGCGTATCATTTAACCGATATCCATTTTCATATGCCTAGCGAACATTTGCTGTCGGGAAAGCAGTATCCGCTAGAATTCCATTTGGTTCATATGAATGATGCTGGCGAAAATTTAGTTGTCGGTTGCCTGTTTACCATCACAGAGGAAGAAAATCGTTTTTCAGAAGCGAATCATCCGATGGACTGGGAAAACGGCACGCACCAACAATGGTTTAATCCGTCAATCTTTTTACCAGAGGAGCGTCTACACTACCATTATGTAGGCTCGTTAACAACACCGCCAACTAAGGGTCCAGTGAAATGGTTTGTATTTGATACCATTCAAAAAATGGATCAAGCCTTTTTAAATAAGATCAAGGAAGGTATGTTGGCCTTTAACAATCGGCCCCTTCAGCCGTTGAATGGGCGTAAGATTTATTTTTCAAATGATTAGTGTGTGGAGGAAAAAGTGTTGAATATTCAACAAATGAAGTATGTTGCTGCCATAGCTAACAATGGGAGTTTTCGGGAAGCAGCCAAAAAACTATTTATTACACAACCTAGCTTGTCAAATAGTATTCGAGAATTAGAAGAAGAACTAGGAATTTCCCTCTTTTTACGTACCAATAAGGGCGCTTTTTTAACAGAAGAAGGAATGGTTTTTTTAGAACAAGCAGAGAAAGTCTTAGTTCAAATGGAGTTATTGGAAAATCGCTATCGCGAGACAGTGACCAGCGAACGATTCTCCATCTCTTCGCAACATTACGATTTTTTAGGTGAAGTAATTGCCAAAGTTCTTAAAAAGTATGGGGATCAATATAAAGATTTTCGTGTCTTTGAAACCACAACCTTAAAAGTAATTGAAGACGTCAAAGGATTTCACAGTGAGTTGGGGATTATTTATTTAAATGAACAAAATAGTGTCAGTATTGAACGGTATTTAGAACAAGCTAATCTAGCCTACGAGGTAATTAGTACCTTTAATACACACATTTTTTTAGGTAATCATCATCCTTTAGCCAAGCAAAAAGAAATTCATTTAGAGGAATTAGTTCCCTATCCACAAGTCCGCTTTAATCAAGAAGGAAGCAATTTTTCCTATTTTTCTGAAGATTTAGTTGAAATTCCTGAACAGGAATCGGTCATTCATACTACGGATCGTGGAACCTTGATGAATTTGTTGGTAGAAACCAATGCTTATGCTTCTGGTTCAGGTGTCGTAACGGGTTTTACGAAGAAAGAAATTCGGTTAGTGCCATTGGCGCCAGCCTTGGAAAATCGTATTTGTTTACTCTTTCCCAAAAATCGGGAAATCAGTCCGATTGGTCGCTACTTTATCAAAGAATTAAAAGCGTTGTTTAAAAAAGAGGTAGATACCAAAACGTTTAGCACTAAGGAATAAAAAGAAGGAACTATCAGTGATTTGACTGATAGTTCCTTCTTTTTTTGGCTCATTTTGAAACAGTAGAAATGGTTTCTCTTTCAATTAATGTGACAGGCACTTGAATGTCTTCTATGACTTGAACGTCCTGTTGCATCGTTTGTAATAACACTTCGCCAGCTAGTTTTCCCATTTCTTTAAAGTCTTGTGCCATGGTTGTTAATGGCGGTTCGACAAATGCTGCCGCTTGAATATCGTCAAAACCAATAATCGATAATTCTTTTGGCACATGAATACCTAGGTTTTTACAGTTTCGTAAACAATGTAACGCGCTGAAGTCATTATCGCAGACCACGGCTGTGAGTTGGTGCGCCTCAAAATACTGTTTAAAGTTGTGTTCATCTAAGAGATTGGTTTCCGTGATTGCTGTATGAAATGCCAGATTGGCTTCTTTTAAAGCTTG
This sequence comes from Enterococcus sp. AZ011, assembly GCF_050548355.1. Classification (NCBI taxonomy): domain Bacteria; kingdom Bacillati; phylum Bacillota; class Bacilli; order Lactobacillales; family Enterococcaceae; genus Enterococcus; species Enterococcus sp. AZ011. The sequence continues at coordinate 1,472,416 of NZ_CP172959.1, read as the reverse complement.
GAGATAACCTAAATAACGTTGCCGAACGGATTGTAGGGCTGGACTTCCTGAAAGGATATATCCAATTTTTGTATGTCCTAAGCCAATTAAGCGTTCGGTTGCTGTTTTACCACCAGCAAAGTTGTCTGATTGAATGGTTGCAAAAGGTAAATCATGGATCTTTTTATCCAAGACAACGACTGGAAAATTCATCAAAGCCAACTCAAACAATAAGTCGAGGTAGTCATTACTAGTAGCAGCATAATAGACAAGCCCGGCAAACTCATTCACAATGTCCGCAGCATTTTTCTCTCTCAAAAAATTAGGCGAGGTCATAAAGACTTCTAAACCAGCTGCTTGAATAGTAGGGGCCAAACCGCTATAGAAATTTCCTACTGATAAATCGTCTGCAAAAGGCAATAAAAAAAGAACTTTATTTAAAGAGGTATGAAGAGGATGCTTTGGTGCTTGAACAAAACTTCCTTTTCCTTGGTGACGTTGGATTACGCCTTGCGTTTCCAACTCAGTTAGCGCTCGTTTGGACGTAATTCTACTGACGTTAAACTGAGCCGATAATTCTTTTTCGGTAGGCACTTGCGCTCCAACAGGCAATCGCCCTGAATCAATTTCATTTTGTAAATAATCAATAATTTGTTGATATAATGGTTGCTTCATTCATTTCACCTCACAATAAGATATATCTTATTTATAGTTTACCATAAATTAATTGGTTTTAAAATGAAAAAAATGATCGAAATCACTAGACAAAGTGAAATGTAAACGCTATAATTCAATTGTTAAATGATATATCAAATTTAAGAGGTGACGAGAATGGTTTATACAGAAGTTCCAAAATCCGTAGCAACATTTATGGAGACAATTACAGAAAAATGCGGTGAAGCACATCAAGATTGGGCAAAAAACTTTCAGGCGGCCTTTGCCAATACTTTACTAACAACAGTGAAACGTCAAGAAGATGGTACTACCTTTTTATTAACAGGCGATATTCCAGCAATGTGGTTGAGAGACTCAACAGCACAAGTTCGTCCCTATTTAGTGATTGCGAAAGAAGACGAAGACCTTGCTCAAATGATTGCTGGTTTGGTTAAACGCCAGTTTCGTTATATTTGCATTGATCCTTATGCCAATGCGTTTAATGAAACAGATAATCATGCAGGCCATCAAACTGATAAGACAGAAATGAATGGCTGGATTTGGGAACGGAAATATGAAATTGATTCATTATGTTACCCGGTCCAATTAGCCTATTTACTTTATAAAAATACTGGGATGACCGAACAATTTAATTCAGATTTTGTGGAAGGCGTCAAAAAAATTCTCAACGTTTTTACAATAGAACAAGATCACGCACAGTCACCTTATTTATTTGAACGAGATACGTGGCGTCAAGAAGATACGTTGGTTGAAGCAGGGAAAGGAACACCAGTTGGCAAAACAGGGATGACATGGTCAGGCTTCCGTCCTAGTGATGATGCCTGCCAATATGGTTACTTAGTTCCTTCTAACATGTTTGCAGTCGTAATTTTAGGCTATATTCAAGAAATTTTCTCTGATGTTTTAGAAGATGCTACGATTGTGGCGATTGCTAAAAAATTACAAGAAGAGATTGAAGAAGGCATCCAAACATTTGGACGAACAAAAAATCAAAATAACGAAACGATTTACGCGTATGAAGTGGATGGCTTAGGCAATGCAAGCGTGATGGATGACAGTAATGTTCCCAATTTAGTAGCAGCCCCTTATCTGGGTTATTGTTCAACAGAGGATGAACAATATTTAACAACGCGTCAAACCTTATTAAGTAAAGAAAATCCTTACTTCTATGAAGGCAAATATGCGAAAGGGATTGGTAGCTCGCATACACCAGAAAATTACGTGTGGCCGATTGCTTTAGCAATGGAAGGAATGACAACCAAAGATAAAGCAGAAAAAGAACGAATTTTAGATTTATTGGTTGCCACAGATGCGGGGACTCATTTGATGCATGAAGGTTTTGACGTAGATAATCCTGAAAATTATACAAGAGAATGGTTTTCATGGGCTAATATGATGTTTTGTGAATTAGTTATGGATTATTTTGACATCCGAGTGGAAAAATAGGAGGAAAAGTGATGACAAAGAAAAAAGTCTATATTGTTTCCCATAGTCATTGGGATCGTGAATGGTATCTTCCTTATGAAGAACATCATATGCGCTTAATTGAATTAGTGGATAATGTATTAGATTTAATTGAAAATGATCCAGAGTTTAACAGTTTCCATTTAGATGGACAAACGATTATCTTAGACGACTATTTACAAGTTCGCCCAGAGAAAAAAGAAGCTGTAAAAAAAGCTGTCCAAGCAGGCAAACTAAAAATCGGACCATTTTATATTTTACAAGATGACTTTTTAATTAGCTCTGAATCCAATGTTCGAAACATGCTGATTGGGCATTTAGAAAGTCAAAAATGGGGAGCACCAGTTCAATTAGGTTACTTCCCGGATACATTTGGGAACATGGGTCAAACACCTCAAATGATGCAATTAGCAAATCTGCCTGCGGCTGCCTTTGGACGCGGGGTGAAACCGATTGGCTTTGATAATCAAGTCTTAGAAAGCGACTATAGCTCACAATATTCAGAAATGTGGTGGGAAGGTCCTGACCAAACGAAAATTTTCGGCTTGCTTTTTGCGAACTGGTATAGTAACGGGAACGAAATTCCTTCAGAAAAAGAAGCGGCAATCGCTTTTTGGAAACAAAAATTGGCTGATGTGGAACGTTATGCTTCCACAAACCATTTATTGATGATGAATGGGGTCGACCACCAACCGGTACAAAGAGATATTACTAAGGCCATCGCTTTAGCCAATGAACTATTCCCAGAATATGAATTTATTCATTCCAATTTCGATGACTATTTGAAAGCTGTTCAAGAGGAGTTACCAGAAGATTTAGGAACAGTAACAGGCGAATTAACGAGTCAAGAAACGGATGGCTGGTACACATTAGCCAATACTTCTTCTGCTCGCGTCTATTTAAAACAGTGGAACACAAAAGTCCAACGCCAATTAGAAAATATCGCAGAACCTTTAGCAGCAATGGCTTACGAAGTAACTGGCGACTACCCACATGACCAATTTGATTATGCTTGGAAAACATTGCTTCAAAACCATCCGCACGATAGTATTTGTGGCTGTTCTGTCGACGAGGTTCACCGAGGCATGATGACTCGCTTTGAAAATGCCAATGATGTCGGGCATTTCTTAGCAGATGAAGCAACACGACAATTAACAGAAGCAATTGATACAAGTGTTTTCCCAGAAAAAGCGCACCCGTTTGTTTTATTTAATACTAGTGGCTATCAGAAAACGGAGGTTGTCACTGTGGAAGTGGAGATTGAACGATTGCCATTTTATACAGGAAAACCTGAAGATCTTTATCATGAATTAAAACAAAAAGCCACCCCAGATTATCAAGTGATTGATCCAACTGGAAAAGCCGTTGCAAGCCGTATTGTCAAAGAAGATGTTCGTTTTGGTTACGATTTACCTAAAGATGCTTTCCGTCAACCGTACATGGCTAAATACTTAACGGTCGAATTATCTGTTAAAGAAATGGCGCCATTCTCTTGGGATAGCTTTGCATTGATTCAAGGAGAAACGAAAGCTTTTGAAGGAAGTCTTTTGGCTCAACCAGCAATAAATGAAATGGAAAACGAATTTATTCAAGTGAAAATTGAAAACAATGGTAGCTTAACCATTGCTGACAAAAAAACAGGAGAAACATTTTCAAAATTGTTAACATTTGAAGATACTGGCGACATTGGGAATGAATATATCTTTTTCAAACCGACCGAAGACCAAGGAATTACAACCGAAAATGTAACGGCTGAAATTACGAATAAAGAAAATTCCCCTGTAAAAGCAAGTTATCAAATTAAACAAACCGTCATGTTACCAGTTTCAGCAGATGAACGATTAGAAGAAGAACAAAAGGCTGTTCGTGAGTTTAGAGAACGCCAAGCACAACGTTCAACGACGCTTCGCCCGTTCGAAATAACGACAGTGGTTACAATGATCAAAGAAAGTAACCAATTATTCTTTGAAACAACCATTAATAATCAAATCAAAGATCATCGTTTACGCGTGCTTTTCCCAACTGGCATGGTCACAGAAACACACGAAGCGGATAGTATTTATGAAGTCGTGACACGACCAAATCAAGTAAGCGACGCATGGGAAAATCCAACAAACCCGCAGCACCAACAAGCGTTTGTGAATGTTCATGACCAAAATAAAGGCGTGACTATCTTCAATGAAGGCTTAAATGAGTATGAAGTATTGGCAGATGGAACCATTGCGGTCACATTAATTCGTTGTGTTGGCGAACTAGGTGATTGGGGCTATTTTGCGACACCAGAAGCACAATGCCAAGGAGAATATACCTTTAAATATGGTTTGTCATTGCATGGAAAACCAGAAGAACGCTTTGCTACGTATCAACAAGCCTATAGTGCACAAATTCCTTTTACTGCAGCTACTACTGCGCGTCATGAAGGTAAACTAGCACCGAACCATGTCTACTTGACAACGGCAGAAGGACCAATTGGTTGGACAGCCGTTAAACGTCAAGAGCAAACGAATCATTTAGTCGTTCGTGGCTTTAATCTAACAGCGCAAAATATTCCTTGTGAACTTCACAAAGAGACACAACCAGCGACTTGTTTAACAAATGTATTAGAAGAACCGTTGACACCAGCGATAGAAGTTGATGCACCATTACGTCCGTTTGAAATTCGGACATGGCGTTTCGAAAAATAAATAAATAGGAGAACTTTGTTGAAAAGGACAAAGTTCTCCTATTTTCTTCTCTGCCGTTTTTTTGAGATATTTATAATAAAAATCTAGCGAAACAATGAGAAAATCATTCATTTTACGGTCAATTTGTGCTACTATAACGTCAACTGAAGGAGTGAAGCTAAATGGATTTAACCAATCGTTTTAATCGTCAAGTAAATAAAATTGCTGTTTCTTTAATTCGTCAATTTGACGAACAAGTCTCAGGAATTGAAGGTATTTTAAAATTAACACTAGGAGAGCCGGATTTTAACACACCTGAGCATGTCAAAAAAGCAGCCAAAGAAGCAATTGATGCGAATTTTTCTCATTATACAGGGATGTCTGGTTTGTTAGATGTTCGTGAAGCAGCCGCTTATTTTATGAAAGAAAAGTACCATTTGACTTACCAGCCTGCGACAGAAATTTTAGTAACAGTTGGAGCAACAGAAGCGATTTCAGCTTCGTTATTAGCAATTTTAGAACAAGGTGACAAAGTGCTATTGCCAGCACCTATTTACCCAGGGTATGAACCAATTATTACATTGGCGGGGGCGGAACCGGTATATTTGGATACACGAGACAATGATTTTGTCTTGACCCCTGAAATGATTGAAGCGACAATGGCCGAGCATGGGGAACAAGTCAAAGCAATTATTTTAAATTATCCTAGCAACCCAACTGGTGTCACCTATAACCGCCAAGAGCTGCAAGCAATTGCTGATGTTCTAAAAAAATACGACATTTTTGTGATTAGTGATGAAATTTATAGTGAGTTAACTTATGATGAGAGTCATGTTTCGATTGCTGAAATGTTACGTGACCAAACGATTTTAATTAACGGTTTGTCGAAATCACATGCCATGACAGGCTGGCGGATTGGCTTTATTTTTGCACCAGCGATTTTAACAGCGGAGATCATTAAAGTCCATCAGTATTTAGTTACTGCAGCTGCAACAGTGTCTCAAAAAGCGGCTGTTCGTGCCTTAATCGAAGGAATGCATGATGCTGAAATTATGAAAGAAGAGTATCGGAAACGGCGCGATTTTGTTTATGAACAGATGACTCAATTGGGGTTTGAGGTTGCACGTCCAAATGGCGCCTTTTATATTTTTGCTAAGATTCCTACTGGTTATGAACAAGATTCTATGAAATTTTGTATTGATTTAGCGCAAAAAGAAGCAGTAGCGTTGATTCCAGGTATTTCTTTTGGTCCAGAAGCAGAAGGATACGTTCGAATTAGTTATGCGTCCGATATGGATAAATTAACAACGGCCATGGAACGAATTGCACATTACATGGCGACACAACGCGTAACGCACTAGCCTTTATAGATTCTTTACACACCTTTACCTTTTATTTACATTTAATTGAAACAGAATTAACAGAGTCTTGGTAGACTAAACTTGTAACTAATTGAAAAGGAAGTGCAAAGATGAAAAAACGTGTAATTGCAGCAACTATGCTGAGTCTAGGGTTATTATTAACTGGGTGCGGAGCTCAAGGAGGCACAACTGAAAAATCCAGCGAAGCGGATAGTAACAAACCAGTTAAAATTGTCGCTGTTGGTTCCACCGCTTTACAACCGTTAGTAGATGCTGCGAAAGATCAATTTACACAAGAATATCCTAATTATACAGTTTCTGTCCAAGGTGGCGGCAGCGGAACAGGACTTTCGCAAGTTGCAGATGGCGCAGTGACCATTGGAAATTCCGATGTGTTTGCCGAAGAGAAAGATGGCGTGGATGCCTCTAAATTAGTTGATCATCGGGTGGCCGTGGTCGGTATGGGACCAGTGGTCAACAAAGAAGTCGGCGTGAAGAATTTAACAAAGCAACAATTGATTGATGTCTTTACTGGCAAAGTCAAAAACTGGAAAGAAGTGGGCGGCAAAGATCAAGAAATCGTCGTAATAAACCGCGCAAACGGAAGTGGCACCCGAGCAACATTTGAAAAATGGGGCTTAGATGGAGCTAAACCAGTTCAATCACAAGAACAAGATTCTTCGGGAACAGTTCGTAAAATTGTTGAACAAACACCAGGAGCAATCAGCTATTTAGCTTTTTCTTATATGGATGATTCCACCGTTGCCTTAAGCATTGATGGTGTTGAACCAAAAGAAGAACACGTGAAAGACAATTCATGGAAAATCTGGTCTTATGAACATATGTATACAAAAGGGGAGCCTAATAAAGAAGTAAAAGCCTTCTTAGACTATATGGTCACCGATGATGTTCAAAAGACAATTGTCAAAGACTTAGGTTATTTAGCCATCACAGACATGCAAGTAGAACGTGATGTAAATGGAAAAGTAACTGAAAAATAAACAAAAAAACTCAGCCAATAAACAGGATTGGCTGAGTTTTTTTAGGCTTCTTTTTTTGTTAAAGGCAAGGTGATTGTAAAAGTGGTCCCTAAGCCTAAGTGACTATCAATGGCGATTTTACCGCCTAATAATTCTGTGTAATTTTGGACAATAGCTAGACCTAGACCGGTGCCACCAGAATGACGGCTACGTGCTTTATCGACACGATAGAACCGTTCAAAGATCCGTTCTTGGTCTTTTTGACTAATGCCAATGCCAGTATCTTGAACAGATAAACGTAATTGCTGATTTTCAATAGCATAAGAAATAGTAATCTGTCCATTTTCTTGGGAATACTGAATGGCATTTTCAATTAGATTCTTCACGATTGGATAAAACAATTCGTATTTGGTGAAAAATTGGCTCTCTGGCAGACCATGAACGACTGTTTTCAGCTGTTTTGCTGCCAATTGTTGCTGATAAGAACCGAGAATTTCTGTAATGAATTTTTCTAAAGTAATTTCTTGTTCTGCATAAGGAATTGTTGCGCTGCCCCGAGAAAGTTCTAAAATTTCTTGAATTAATTGTTGCAGACGCTGGGCATCTTTTTGCATGATGTGCAAAAATTGATCAAGGACTTCCGGATCTTCTTTGGCGCCATCTATGAGTGTCTCGGTAAAGCCCAAAAGAGAAGTGACAGGCGTTTTTAATTCATGAGACACGTTTGATACAAAATCTTTTTGCATTTTTTCTAGTTGGCGAACGCGCGTTAAATCATAGGCAATTCCTAACACTTGATAATCATTGGCGCTTTGATCATCCAAGTAACGAAGAGAAAGATCTAAGCGTAAAGGTGTGGGTCCTTGTGTCACAGTGATTTCTTGATGTAAGCTGTTTTTTTCAGCGACGACTTGATGGATTAAATGAATCAAATCGGCGTCTTGAATCACTTCAAGATAATTGCTTTGCATATTTTTATCAGAGAGTCCTAACATTTCCTGCATTTTAGGATTCAACAGACGAAGCCGTCCTTGCGTATCAATGATAAAGACACCAATCATCAGCTCATCTAAAAGTTCGTGAAATTGCTCATCCGCAGACGTATACGCTTTATACGTTTGACTTACTTGTTGACTCAGTAGGTTAATAGTTTCGTAAAGTTCATTCCATTCAGAAGATTGCTGGATAATGGATCGATTTTCATCTGGATGTTTAAGCATTCGTTTCAGAATCGGTAAAACAGTCACTAGCGGTTGATTTTTTTGCCGTAACAATAAAAAGATAAACAAGGTAATTAGTAGGAACAAGATGCCAAATGTAAAGATAATATAGCGACGAAAAGATTGGATATTTTTAGAAAATAGCGCGGTTTGTTCCGAAATCCGAATAATGCCAACGATTTCTCCTGATTTTAAAACGGGCGTGGCAACGTACAGAAGTTCTTTATTTAACGTTTTACTCTTTCGTAAAGCTGAACCATAGGTAGCTCCTGATAGAACCGCAGCGATTTCAGGCCGTTTTTTGTGCGACTCTAGCGGTTCATTTTGGCTGCTGTCAAAAAAGACGGTACCATTTTTTTGCAACAAAGTTACCCGTTCTTCTGCATCATCTAACTCATGGGTGACAAGGAGTTGTTGTTGGTTTGTCAGTTGCCCTTTTTCGAAAACGGAAGGGGGCAACTGGTCTGTTAAAAGGGTATTTTTTCTTCTTAAATAGGTTTCTTGCTGAGCAACCATTTCTTTTTGAAAGAAAAAATTGGTCGCTGCAATACTCCCGACAAATAATAAAAGCATGACTGCCGCAACTAAAAAATATTCAATCCGCAGTCTCTTTTTCATCGTTTTGGCTCCTGAAAACGGTAGCCAAAGCCACGGACAGTTACTAAGTAAACGGGCCGTTTGGGATCAGGCTCGATTTTATCACGTAAATGACTAATGTGGACATCGACGATGCGACTTTGTCCAGCGAAGTCATATTGCCAAATTCGTTCCAACAAGGTTTCCCGATTAATGACCCGATCTTTGCGTTTCATGAAGTAAACGAGTAATTCAAATTCTTTTGGTGTTAGTTCAATGGGCTGATTGCGCACAAAGACTTCATAATTTTGTTCATCCACACGAATCTCGCCAATCACAAGCGGAGCTTTAGGTGTGTCCTCTTGAAGCGGTTCGGTCGTGGTAGGTTTTAAACGACGAAAAATAGCTTTCATGCGTGCTAGGACTTCTCTGGGACTAAAAGGTTTTGTTAAATAATCATCTGCCCCAATTTCTAAGCCGATGATTTTATCTACTTGTTCATCTTTGGCAGTTAAAATCAAAATAGGCGTGTCAATTTTTTCTCGACGAAGTGCTTTGGTAATTTCTAAGCCATCCATACCAGGAAGCATTACATCTAAAATTATAAAATCATATTGATTAGACAAAGCTAATTCGAAGCCGTTTTTACCATCTTCGGAAGTAGTCACCTGATAGCCTTCTTTTTCCAAATTAAAGGTTAACAAAGTTAAAATCGATGGTTCATCATCGACGACAAGAACTTTTTTCATTTACATAACTCCTTCAAGAAATTTCTGAAAATAAGTGTATATTTCACTATTGTTAGTTTAACATATTTTTAGAGGAAGAACGTACTTTAAAGTAAGCGAGAATGCTACTTTTGAGAAAAGTCAACTCATGGTATAATAGAGAAATGAAATGAGGAGAAGCGAATGATTGGTATTAGTAGTTGCTTAGGTGGGATTTGTTGCCGTTACGATGGAAAATCTCAAGAACAAGAAGCGTTAAAACAACTTGTAACTAATGGAAAAGCAATAATGATTTGTCCCGAAGTTTTAGGAGAGTTGCCCATTCCACGTCCGCCAGCAGAAATCATTGGCGGGGACGGCTTCGATGTTTGGGCGAATACTGCTTATGTATATACGGATAACGGGGAAGATGTCACTGAGGCATTTAAAGCAGGGGCACAACGCGCGTATCAAAAATTAAAAGCCCAACAAATTACAACCTTGATTTTGAAAGAAAAAAGTCCCAGCTGTGGCAGCCAGCTGATTTATGATGGACAATTTTCTGGCATTAAAAAAGCTGGAGTTGGAGTCGCAACTGCTTATTTTATTCAACAAGGAATGACCGTTTATTCTGAAGAAACATGGCAACTTGCGGACATTTCTTTTTAAAAGGTAAAAACTTAGTAAAAAAAGATTGACTATTCCCTATGAAATCGGTAACCTATAAGGGATTGAAGATGGGAGCACGGCTCATGGAAATGGAAAAAACAAACCGCATGAATGCGTTATTTGAATTTTATTCGACATTATTAACGGAAAAGCAGATGAATTATATGGAGCTTTACTATGCTGATGACTTTTCTTTAGGAGAAATTGCGGAAGAATATGAGGTTAGTCGCCAAGCGGTTTATGATAACATTAAACGAACCGAAAAAATTTTAGAAGAATACGAAAAAAAGTTACATCTTTATTCAAACTATGTTGTACGGAAAGAATATCTTGAACAACTACAGCAGTATGTTCAAGAAACTTATCCCAAAGATAGTGAAATCAAAAAATATATTGAACAAATTCAAGAAATAGAGGAATGAAACTATGGCTTTTGAGAGTTTAACAAACCGCCTACAACAGGCAATGAGTAAAATCCGTCGTAAGGGAAAAGTTTCCGAAGCCGACGTAAAAGAAATGATGCGAGAAATCCGTTTGGCTTTATTAGAAGCCGACGTTAATTTACAAGTGGTCAAAGATTTCACAAAACGCGTCAGGGAACGGGCAGTAGGAGTCGAAGTATTAGAAAGCTTATCACCAGCCCAACAAATTGTAAAAATTGTTGATGAAGAATTAACGAAAACGTTAGGTTCAGAAACGGTTGAATTGAATAAATCTCCAAAAATCCCAACAGTGATTATGATGACAGGGTTACAAGGGGCTGGTAAAACAACTTTTACTGGTAAATTAGCCAAACACTTAATGAAAACTGAAAACGCTCGTCCGCTTTTAATCGCTGGTGACGTTTATCGTCCAGCAGCGATTGATCAGTTGAAGGTTTTAGGTCAACAATTAGAAGTTCCCGTTTTTGATATGGGAACAGATGCTAATCCAGTGGAAATTGTTCGTCAAGGGTTAGCGTTAGCAAAAGAAAAGAAAAATGATTATGTCTTAATTGATACGGCCGGCCGTTTACACATTGACGAAGCTTTAATGGACGAATTGAAACAAATTAAAGAGTTGGCTAATCCCAATGAAATTCTGTTAGTTGTTGATGCGATGACGGGGCAAGATGCTGTCAACGTTGCAGATAGTTTTAATGAACAGCTTGGAATTACTGGGGTTGTTATTACCAAAATGGACGGCGATACTCGTGGGGGGGCTGCGCTGTCAATTCGGGCAGTAACGGGGGCTCCGATTAAATTTGTCGGTTCTGGTGAAAAATTAACCGATTTAGAAATTTTCCATCCCGATCGTATGTCGAGTCGTATCCTAGGTATGGGGGACATGTTGACGCTAATTGAAAAAGCGCAACAAGATTACGATGAGAAAAAAGCAGAAGAACTTGCTCAAAAAATGAAAGAAAACAGTTTTGACTTTAACGATTTCATTGAGCAATTGGATCAAGTTATGGGCATGGGACCGATTGAAGACTTATTAAAAATGATCCCTGGAATGAGTAACATGCCTGGTATTGAAAATGTCAAAGTCGATCCAAAAGATGTGGCACGGAAACGGGCGATGGTCCTATCAATGACCCCTGCAGAACGTGAAAATCCTGACCTATTAAATCCTAGTCGCCGCCGCAGAATTGCAGCTGGTTCAGGAAATAGTGTGGTTGAAGTCAATCGTATGATTAAACAATTTAAAGAATCCAAAAAAATGATGCAACAAATGTCCAAAGGGGATATGAACATTCCTGGTATGGATCAAATGCTAGGTGGCGGCGTTAAAGGCAAGCTAGGCAAAATGGCCATGAATCGTATGATGAAGAAAAACAAAAAGAAGAAAAAGAAAAAAAGATAAACAGGCTTTAGTTAATTATTGGAAGAAACAGAAAGTGCGCCATCAGTCTCTTCGACTGATGGCGCACTTTCTGTTTAAGCGTAGTTTTGGATAATTGCGTTTAACGCTTCGGCAAAACCAGCACCGTGTTGTTCATAATATGACGTAAATCGTTCATCGCCAACATACATAAGGCCTAACCCTTTGTGTGCTTCTGGCGAATAGCTTGACCAAGAGTACATTAACCAATCTTTGTGTAATTGGAAAATTTCTTGCGCAAGTTGACTAGTCAACTTGGGTGATTTTTGATACATGGCTAACTTAGAAAATAAATCTTTTTCCACGTTCTGCATTGCTTGCATGTCTTTTTCCGTCAAGTTTAAATATTTTTTGTTGGCTTGTTCAATCGTTTCGTTGCCATATTTTTCCCGAATCTCTTTACCATATTTTTCTTCGTTTTCTTGAACTTTTTGTTGTTTGAATGCTTCGAATTTTTGCTGATCTGACATGTTTATCTCTCCTTTGTAATGGTGTAAGGTTTGTTGAACAGAGGCTAAAAGACGATCAATTTCATTGCGCTTTTCCAATAGTTTTTGTTGATGCTCGTATAAAGCCTGTTCAACATTAAAGTCAGGTTGCTCCAAAATTTCTTTAATTTCATCTAGTTTCAGATCCAATTCACGGTAAAAAAGAATTTGTTGCAAACGATTCACCTCGGCTTGCCCGTAAATTCGATAACCAGAAGAATTAATTCTGGCTGGTTGAAGAAGACCAATTTCATCATAATATCTTAACGTCCGTGCACTGACGCCAGATAGTGAAGCCATTTTTTTAATTGTATATTCCATCATTCATTCCTCCTGACAAAATCTATCATAAACCTTTACGTAACGAGAGGGTCAAGCAAAAAAATAAAAAAAGTGAGACAACCTGTAAAAAGTTGCCTCACTTTTTCTCGATTGATTCAATTAGGCAGTTAAGCGATTAAAGAAATCCACGTAAGCATCTACAATTGATTGTAAGAAACCAACAGTGCCATCAATAATTTTACCATCTTCACCAATTAAGTTCGTAATGCCGCCAATATAGGCTTCAGGTTGTTGTAAAGTTGGAACATTTAAGAATACTAATGATTGTCTTAAATGATGGTTCGCACCAAATCCGCTAATTGCACCTGGTGAAACACTCACCACAAGTCCTGGTTTTTTATCCCAAACGCTTTCGCCATACGGACGTGAACCGACATCCAATGCATTTTTTAAAACAGCTGGTACTGAACGGTTATATTCTGGTGTTACAAACATTACGCCATCTACTTGTTTAACTTCTTCACGGAATGTTGTCCAAGCTTCAGTGGGGGTTCCTTCATCATCCAAATCTTGATTGTATAATTCTAAATCACCAATGTTAATAAAAACAGGTTCGAAATCAGCTGGAAATAAGTCCGCCATTGTTTTTGCTACCAATTTGTTAAATGAATCTTTTCTTAAACTCCCTACAAAAATACCAATTTTTTTTGTCATGTAAATCCCTCCATTTTTCTTTTACTTACTTTATGATAGTACTTTTTCGAAAAAAGCGCAAACGTTTTATCCTTGTACATTGTTGAACTTCGTAACTTCACGTATAATAGCTAGTAAAAGGATGAGTAAAGGAGCAACTGCTTGAATAAAAAAATAAATTGGCGCCGACAATTAACACCGTCGGAGAAACAAACATTGACTGAATTAAGAAACAAGGAAATGATTAAACAAGGAACTTTTTATAAATTGGAACAAACATTTCCTGAGGAATCAGCTTATACTAATTATGGTTTATACAGGAAGGGACAAGCCATTCAAGCGTATATCGTAGGGTATTGTTTTGATGGGGAAACCTTGGAAGCGACGATTGTTGCGCCAAATGTAGGACCATTTTTTGAAGAACTTGTTCAAGAACTCGAAAAGCAAGCAGCTTTGTGGGGAATGAAAGAAGTCTTTCTCGTGATGGAAGACAAGCAATCTGTTGGCCTGAATTATTTTAATAGACAAGGAATTGTGCCAGCTTTTTCAGAACAGTATCTGGTTTTTCAAAGAGAAACATACTCACAGGAGTTGGCGAAGCTGACACTTCTCCGACCGCAAGTGGCTGATTTGGATTCCTTGGCTAGGTTACTAGAAGGTACGCCTTTGCCGGAGGACCTTCAACGAACACTTATTTATAAAGAAAACAATCAACTTTTAGCCACGCTACGTTTGGATCATTTTGAAAACGAATGGGGGATTTATGGCTTTGTTGTGACAAAAACGCAACGAGGTCGCGGTCTTGGCCGTCAAGTGTTACAGTCTGCGCTCCGAATGATTTTAGAAAATTCAGCTTCAGCGACTATTTTTTTAGAAGTTGAAACAGAAAATCAAGCAGCGCTTCATCTCTATCAAACAGAAGGCTTTCAAGTGAGAAACCAGTACAACTATTATCAAATTTTGTAAAAATTCTTCATTATTTCGTTTGTTTTCCTGCAAATTGGCTAAAAAAATTGAAAAAAAGTAAAGGTGTCAAGAAAAAACTCTTTACAGGTTGTTGTTAATCTGTTAAACTAACTCTTGTGATTAAGTTAATGGAGGTGTATTTAATAATGGCAGTTAAAATTCGTTTAAAACGTATGGGTTCTAAAAAGAGTCCTTTTTACCGTATTGTAGTAGCTGATTCTCGTTCTCCTCGTGATGGACGTTTCATCGAAACTGTAGGTACTTACAACCCTTTGAAAGACCCTGCAGAAGTAGTTTTAAAAGAAGATTTAGTTTTAGATTGGTTATCTAAAGGTGCGCAACCTTCTGATACAGTTCGTAACATCCTTTCAAAAGAAGGCGTTATGAAAAAACATCATGAAGCTAAAAACGTTAAGAAATAAGGTGATTGAATATGGCAGATGTGAAAGAGTTAATTTTAACTATTGTCCGTCCGTTAGTCAGTCAACCTGAAGCAGTCTCATTAGAAATTGAGGAATCAACTGATTTCCTCGAGTATAATTTGACTGTGGCCAAAGAAGATATTGGACGTATCATTGGTAAACAAGGGCGTGTTGCAAAAGCAATTCGGACAATTGTTTATAGTGTACGTATCGATGGTCCGAAAAAGGTCCGTTTAAATATTCTTGATGGTAAATAAGCATTAACAAGGAGGTAGCCTAGCTATCTTCTTTTTTTATACATAACCAAAAAGTTTTCATTGCTAGAGACAAGCCTTTCTTGCTAAAATAGATGTATCCAGAATAAAGGAGCGATTTGTATGGCAAAACGAATTATCATTATGAACTTTGATATTGAAAGTAAATCGTACCAAGCATTTTCCGAAATAAAAAAGATGCAGGCAGAAAGACAGCTTAAAGGTGAGCAAATGGCGGTTGTTACGCATGTTAATGATGGCCAGCATCAATTTAAAATCAATGATTTTATCGATTTTACAGGCAACAATCATACATCAAAAGATAGCATGATTGGGATGCTAGTAGGCATATTAGGTGGTCCTCTGGGCATTCTTTTTGGCTGGTTTGCTGGAAGTATGTATGGTGCAAGCAAAGACGCCAAAGAAATTCAAGAAGCACAAACGGTTTTTGAACATGTGATTCAAAAGATTGATGAAGGACAAACGGGATTGTTATTAATTGCAGAAGAAGAAGACAATCGTCCGCTCAACCAATTGGTTATGTTTGACTTAGGTGGCGAAATCACGCGGCTTGATTTAGAGGAAGTCCAACAAGAAATTAACGATGCGAACGAAGTTGCAAATGAAGCGAAACAATCGTGGCAAGCAAAAAAAGAACAACATAAAGAAGCGACATCGAAAGAAGAATAAGGAGCAAAGACTGTTTTCTGAATAAAGGGAAACAGTCTTTTAAAATACTAAGAAATCACGGTTTTTTATGGTAGTTTGCTAATTTTTTGTTATTTTATCGTAAAATACGGTAAACTAAGAAGAAAACTTTGAGAAAATAGATAAATTATTATTTGCTAAAGGAGCAAACTTCTTCTAAAATAAAAAGGAAGTTTAAAAGAAAGTATGGTAGCAGATGGAAATACAATTTTTAGGAACAGGCGCTGGTGTACCAGCAAAACATCGCAATGTCACAGGAATTGCGTTGAAATTATTAGATGAACGAAATGCAGTTTGGCTCTTCGATTGTGGTGAAGGGACTCAATTGCAAATTTTAAAAAGTAGTATTCGCCCAAGAAAAATTGAAAAGATTTTTATTACACATTTACATGGGGATCATATTTTTGGTTTACCTGGTTTGTTAAGTAGTCGTTCTTTTCAGGGCGGGACAGAACCTTTAGAAATCTATGGACCAGTTGGGGTTGCTGACTTTGTCAAGACTTCTTTACGGGTCTCGCAATCGCGGTTGTCCTATCCACTGAAATTTATTGAATTAACGAAAGAAAATGACGTTATTTTTAAAGATAAACAATTCACTGTTCGCTGTAATATCTTGGACCATGGCATCACGAGCTTTGGCTATCGAATTGAGGAAGCAGCGCATGAAGGAGAATTACAAGTAGAGAAACTTCAAGCTTTAGGGATTCCTTCTGGGCCATTGTATGGCAAACTCAAACGTGGTGAAACGATTGTTTTTGATGGACAGGAAATTAATGGACAAGCGTTTGTGGGAGAGCGTAAACCTGGGCGAATCGTGACGATTTTAGGAGACACTCGCAAAACCAAAAATAGTGTAACTTTAGCACGACGAGCGGATGTTTTAGTCCATGAAAGTACGTTTAATAAACACGAAGCAAAAATGGCAAAAGCCTACTTCCACTCAACCAGTCAACAAGCAGCTGAAGTTGCAAAAGAAGCGCAAGTAAAACAACTTATCTTAACGCATATTAGTGCCCGTTATTTAACCAAAGAGGCCTATCAGCTTCAAGAAGAAGCCCAAGAAATTTTCCCCAATACAAAAATCGTGAAAGATATGGATATCATTGAGATTCCATTTGCCAATGAAGGAGGAGCTTAGATGGATTTAACAAATAAAGTCGTTGTCGTAACTGGAGGTTCAGCTGGTTTAGGTGAACAAATTTGTTATGAAGCAGCTAAACAAGGAGCGGTCGTCGTTGTCTGCGCCCGCAGAATTAATTTGATTGGTAAAGTTCGCGAGCAGTGTGCCGCTTTAAGCGGACGAGAAGCATTTTCTTATCAATTAGATATTGCCGATCCAGAAAGTGTTGAACGTGTGGTTGAAGCTATTTCAGCAGAAGTTGGTTCTATAGATGTTTTAGTCAACAATGCTGGTTTTGGCTTGTTTGAAAATTTTGTTGAAATTGACTTGGCTGTTGCACGCCAAATGTTTGATGTCAACGTTCTAGGAATGATGACGTTTACTCAAAAAGTAGCTATTAAAATGATTGAAGCTGGGCAAGGACATATTATCAACGTTGCTTCAATGGCTGGGAAGATGGCTACAGCTAAATCAACCGTTTATTCTGCAACGAAATTTGCTGTGTTAGGTTTTTCAAATGCTTTACGTTTAGAATTGAAACCGTTGGGTGTAGCAGTAACGACTGTCAATCCAGGACCAATCCAAACAGAATTCTTTGATAAGGCGGACCCGACAGGCACTTATCTAGCTGCGGTGGATAAAATTGTTTTAGCCCCTACGAAATTAGCGAAAGAAGTGGTTGGGAGTATGGGGACTTCTCGACGTGAGATTAATCGTCCGTTTGTCATGGAAGCAGCTGCCCGCTTTTATACATTGTTTCCACATTTAGGAGATTTCATAGCGGGAAATATTTTAAATAAAAAATAAAGGAGTCGATCAAGTCATGAAAAATCAATGGCGTGTTATTTTGGGCCTTGTGTTGGTCTTAATTGTTGTTATTTTTGCTGTTTTAAATAATCAAGCTGTTCCAGTAAACTTTGGTTTTACTAAAATTAGTGGACCGTTAATCTTAATTATTTTAGGTTCTGCAATTATTGGCGCACTAGTTGGGTTACTAACCTCCACAACCACCATTTGGAACCAACGTAAGGAATTAAAAGCTGTACAAAAAGAGTTGGATATTTATAAAAATGATATGGATAAATTAGTCAAAGAAGAAACGGAAAAAGTTCAACGTTCTTTTGATAATCAATTGGCTGATTTGCAAGCCAAACAAGCGGCAGCACCACAAGTCGCAGAACCAGTGGTCAACGAACAAACATCAAACACAGAAGTAGACGCAACGCCTGTGTCAGGTAGTCGTATTGATCGTTATGTGAAACCTCGTGTGAATGAAGAGGAACAAAAATAAGGAAGAGACTTTATCGCTAAGTTTCTTTTAAAATAAAACTGTGATATCTGCTATTTATCTAACAGATATCACAGTTTTTTTCTCTGATTTAAAAAAATGCTTTCTTTAGTTTTTGGAAAAATTTTGCTATAATTACTTGGTTAGGAGTGACGTCGTGAAAAAATCAAACTATCAATGGCAGTTACAGACAAAGACAGAATTACCTGTAGAATTTATAGAACAATTAAAAAAAGAACAAATTAATCCATTAATTGGCCAACTTTTATGGCACCGCAATATCCGGACAGAAGAAGCATTACGTAAGTTTCTACATCCGACTATCGAAGATATTTATGATCCGTTCTTAATGCATGATATGGAGAAAGCGGTAGCCCGCATCCAGCAAGCCGTCGAAGCGGGTGAACAAATCCTTGTCTATGGGGATTATGATGCAGATGGCATCACTAGTACCACGGTTATGAAAGAAGCAATCGAATTAGTCGGTGGCATGGTTCAGTACTTTCTACCGAATCGTTTTGTTCATGGATATGGGCCTAATAAAGACGTATTTGCTGAACAAATTGAACAAGGAGTCCAATTAATTGTAACCGTTGATAATGGTGTATCTGGACATGAAGCAATTAACTACGCTATGGCTCAAGGGGTAGATGTAATCGTTACTGACCATCATGAATTGCCTGAACAATTACCAGAAGCCTATGCGATTGTCCACCCTAGACATCCGCAAGGAGACTATCCTTTTGGAGATTTAGCTGGTGTTGGCGTGGCTTTCAAAGTCGCTACTGCGTTACTTGGTGAATTGCCAATTGAGTTATTAGATTTGGTAGCAATTGGGACAATTGCTGACTTGGTTTCATTAACCGATGAAAATAGAACGTTTGTCAAAATGGGCCTTCAAATGATTCAAACTGGTGATCGAATTGGTTTAGACGTTTTACTACAAGAAGCGGGTGTGAAAAAGGAAGCTGTTTCAGAAGAATCAATTGGCTTTACCATCGGACCTCGTTTAAATGCGTTAGGTCGATTAGGGGAAGCCGCACCAGGTGTTGAATTAATGACTACATTTGATGAAGAGCAAGCGCTGGAAATCGCTAAATATATTGATCAACAAAACAATGAACGAAAAGACATTGTAACGACGATTGCCAAAGAAGCCCTGGATTTAATCGACCCGAATGCGCCGGTCCATATTTTAGCGAAACAAGGCTGGCATGAAGGCGTCTTGGGGATTGTCGCGGGCCGCATTATGCAAGAAACAGGGAAACCAACCATTATTTTAGCAATAGATGAATCTGGTACGACCGCTAAAGGCTCTGGACGTAGCATTAGCGCATTGAATCTCTATGAGGCGTTGAACGAAGTGCGTGAGCAATTCACTCATTTTGGTGGGCATCATATGGCAGCGGGAATGACTTTGCCTGTTGAAAATATTCCTTTTGTTCAAGAACATTTGGCACACTTTATTGAAAAAAATCAAATTGATATGGCTAATGGACAAGAGTTGCTCATTAGTGAGAGCTTAGCGGTTTCGCAGGCCACGACTACTTTTATTGATCAATTGCGTATTTTGGCGCCTTTCGGGACCGATAATACTGTTCCAACTTTTGTATTTAAGGAAATCACGCCTACGCAAATTCGTCAAATTGGTGCAGATAATGCACATCTGAAATTTCAAATGAATCAAGAAGGGGCACAATTGGATGCAATTGCTTTTCAAATGGGGCCTCAAGCGGATGAACTAGCACAAGGAACCTCCGATGTGGCAGGCCAACTTTCCATCAATGAATGGAATGGTCGTAAGAAACCACAATTAATGGTGACTGATTTTGCTGTATCGGGAAGACAATTATTTGATTTTCGTGGCAAAAATAATCAAACGAAACCAATTCCTTCAGAAGCAACAGCTTATCTTTTGTTTGATGAAAAAAATCAAAAATTCATTTCAGATCCAACCGCTAATATTATTGTTTGGTCAAACCAAGAAGAATTGGTGGAAGCTGTTTCTCAAAATCAAATCGAACAACTGGTTTTTGTCGACTGTCCTGTGGAAGCAATCACGGTTAAAGAAATTGTTGAAGCAACTGAGATACAACGTATATACATGATGTTTATTTCACCAGAAGAAGCTTATTTAAACGGTATGGCTTCACGTGAACAATTTGCAACATTGTATAAATTTATTTTGCAGCAAAAAGAAGTAAATCTACGTTCCCAGCTATCGAAGGTGGCAAATTACTTAAATATCCAAGAAAAATTATTAATTTTCATGATACAGGTGTTTTTTGACTTAGGATTTGTTACAATAGAAAGCGGTGTTTTAAACAGTATTGAGAAACCCGACAATCGACCATTGACTGAAAGTCAAGTGTACCAACAACGATTGAAAAAAATAAAAACAGAAGAATTTCTACTTTACAGTGATTGTCAAACAATACAACAATGGCTGTGGAATGAGGAGGACAAATAAAAATGGATTTAAGAGATTACATTGCAAGCATTCCAGATTATCCTGAGAAAGGGATCGTGTTCCGTGACATTTCTCCATTAATGGCTAATGGGGATGCCTACCGTGAAGCAACGAAACAAATCGTGGATTACGCGAAAGAAAAAAGAATTGATATGGTTGTAGGACCGGAAGCTCGTGGCTTTATTGTCGGCTGTCCAGTGGCTTATGAACTAGGGGTTGGCTTTGCTCCGGTTCGTAAAAAAGGAAAACTTCCTCGTGAAACCATCGAAGTGACTTATGACTTAGAATATGGTTCAGATACATTAACGTTGCACAAAGATGCCATCACACCAGGCCAACGTGTTTTGATTTGTGATGACTTGCTAGCAACTGGTGGTACAATTAAAGCAACCATCGAATTAGTCGAACAATTAGGTGGTATTGTGGTTGGTTGTGCGTTCCTAATTGAATTAATGGATTTACATGGCCGCGATAAAATTGATGGCTACGATATTGTTACCTTAATGGAATACTAATCTAATTTAATTAGAAAGAGCGAAGGATTTAATCCTTCGCTCTTTCTTTGACATATTTATAAAAACGGAGCATAGCTTGGGGGGAACACACCGTTTTATTATTTATTAAGGGAACTTACGATAAACGTATCTTGCTTGCTGTTGTTTACGTGTATAACGCTTCTCATCCCATGACATAAACCAAAGAATAAATAACGGCGTCACGATCATAAAAGCAAGACGTAATCCTAATGTTCCCAAAAAAATACCTATAACCAATACAAAAAATAAAAATCCAACACGACGAATTGCTTCCATGTGTATCACCTCTTCATTTGATTCGAACGAGTGTTCGTATTTTTATTATACGAATGTATGTTCGTTTTGTAAAGTCTTTTCTACTAATTTATGTTAAAATAATTCGAAAAGAAGAATATTCCTTTATAATAAAGAGATTTAGGGCAATAAAAGAACACGATGCTCAAAGCATCGTGTTCTTATTGTGCTGTGATTACGTATAAAAGAGAACAGAAAAATACATGAGGATCGCTGCAAGCATGACGAACAAGTGCCAAACTACATGCATAAACCGCACATTTTTCAATGAATAGAAGGCTGCACCTAATGTGTAAGACACGCCCCCTGCGACCAATAACGCTGTTCCTGTAAACCCAAGAGATTCATATAACGGACGAGCAGCGATGATACAGAGCCAACCTAAAACAATATAAATAATCGTTGAAATGTTTTTCACTGTTTCTTGTTTATGCAACGTGAGGGATTTATAGACAATACCGACAATGGCGATTAACCAGACTAAACTAAATAAGGTCCAACCTAACCAACCGCCAATACTAATTAAGCAAAACGGCGTATAGCTGCCAGCAATCAATAAGAAAATAGAACTATGATCGAAGACCTGAAAGACCTTTTTGGCTCTTGTAAAAATTAAACTATGAAATAACGTTGAAGATAAAAAAAGTAGAATCAACATGGAGCCATAAATAGCATAAGATACCACGTGAATCGGTGAGCCTAAACGAGCTCCTTTAACAAGTAAAATGACTAAGCCAGCAATACTTAAACCTGCGCCTATGCCATGTGTAACTGCATTTAAGACTTCGTTCACGATTAGGTATTTTTTTGAGAAATGCGTTTTTTCCAATAAATTCACTTCCTTTATTTTAATTTGATGAAAAATTCGGCAGTGTCTGTTATACTATAACTAGATAATTAACCGTTTAATGGTATTCTACCATGAAAACAGGTTCCTTTTAAAGAAAGAGTGATAAATTTATGACAAACGTTAAAATCGTAACGGATTCTTCATGTACGATGGAAAAAAGTCTTAGAGATGAATTAAATATCCATATGATGCCTTTATCAATTATGGTTGATGGCGTTGTTTATCCAGATGATGATCATTTGCCAGGCGAAAAATTTATGGACATGATGGCTAATGCGAAGGCCTTACCCAAAACGAGTCAACCACCAATTGGTGAATTTGTAGAATTATATGATCGCTTAGGTGAAGATGGCAGTGAAGTAATTTCGATTCACATGACAAAAGGCTTAAGTGGAACGGTTGAAGCGGCCCGTCAAGCTAGCAACTTATCATCAAGTAAAGTAACGGTGATTGATAGCGATTTTACAGACCAAGGTTTGTCTTTCCAAGTCATTCAAGCAGCAAAATTGGCACAAGCGGGAGCGGGTGTTCCAGAAATTTTAGCTGAAATTGAACGCGTCAAACAAAATACTAAATTATACATTGGCATTTCAACATTAGATAATTTGGTTAAAGGTGGACGAATCAGCCGTACAACAGGATTATTATCAAACATTTTTAATATGAAAGTTGTCATGGACTTTGAAAATACGGAATTGATTCCTGTAGCGAAAGGCCGCGGCGTTAAAACGTTTAATAAATGGTTTGACGAATTGAAATCAGAATTAAGTAAGATTCCAAATGTTCGACAAATTGGCATTTCTCATGCGGATGGGCTAGAACTAGCAAATGGATTCAAAGAAGGATTACAAGCAATCTTTAAAGACATGGATATTCCCGTATTACATACGAATCCAGTCATTGCAACACATACAGGAAAAAATGCCTTTGCTATTATGTACTATACAGACTAAGAAATAACGAGGTTGGGTCTCACTCTTAAATGAGTAGACGCAACCTCTTTCTAACAAGAAAAGGAAAATTTCTTGTTGGTTTATTTAAAAGGAAGTGACGAAGATGAAAAAACAAACACAGCATATTTTGCTGACCGTCTTAACACCTATCCTCATTGCGCTAGGTGTTTTTACATTGTTAAGTGTGGCCATCCCCAAAGCAAAGCCACTATTAAAGCAAGAGAAAGTGGCCACAACTGCTCAAAAAAATCAAAAAGAAGTCATTCATTATACAGCTATCGGTGATTCTTTAACTGAAGGAATTGGCGATTTGACGAATAGTGGAGGTTTTGTTCCTATTGTGGCAGATGATTTAAAAGAACACTACAACTTGAACGGTGTTCAAACAGACAATTTTGGGAAAAATGGGGATCGTAGTGACCAAATTTTAAAACGAATCAAAGAAAAACCTGAAATTCAAAAGGGCCTTGCCTCTGCGGACGTGATTACGCTAACGGTTGGTGGAAATGACTTAATGAAAGTAATTAGTAGTAATATTTTCGACTTGAAAGTCAGCTCGTTCAATCGTCCACAAAAAGCCTATCAACGCCGAGTAAGACGACTACTTGAAGAAATCCGAGAGTACAACGAGAAGGCCCCTATTTATGTCTTAGGAATTTACAATCCCTTCTACTTAAACTTTTCCGAAATTACAGAAATGCAAGAAATCGTTGATAACTGGAATCAAGCAACCGAAGAAATGGTTCAAGAGCAAAAACGAGCCTATTTCATTCCTATCAATGATTTACTCTATAAAGGTCGTGGCGATGAAGTTGGCGTAACTGGTGATGACTCAGAAACTACAGGAAGTAGTGCTAGCAAAGAGGATTTAAACAATTTGTTATATGAAGAAGATCGCTTCCATCCGAATAATCTTGGCTACCAAATTATGGCCGGAGCTGTCCGGGATGAAATGGTCAAGACAGAGAAAGAATGGATAACCAAATCAGAAGGTAGTGAATAAAATGAATGAAGAAAAGCCAAAAACAAGTAAATCAATTAAAAAGACACAACCAACCAATCTTAAACGAAATCCCTGGAAAATCGCTTTTCTTGTTCTAGTGGGTTTAGTCATTGGTAGTGTAGCTTTCGTGACATTTCGAGCAACACAAGTTCGCGAACCAGATTTAAAGAAAATACCAGCAATTGTTGAAAAAGAAGGCGAGCCAGTGGTCACCATTCAGTCAAAAAAACAACAAGTGAACAAACTGATTGACTTTTATTTAGCCGACTTTCAAAAAGGTTCGGAGATCAAATATAAATTTTATTTAGAAAATGATGCTTTATTAAATGGAACATTTCAGGTGTTAGGGCATGACATTCCTTTTTACTTATATTTTGATCCTTACGTGATGGCGAATGGTAATGTACAATTAAAAGCAAAAAGTTTGTCTATAGGAACGTTAGGCTTGCCAATTAAAGAAGTATTGAAATTTGCTAAACGTTCTTACAAACTACCTAAATGGGTTGAAATCAATCCAGATGATCAAACTGTTTTATTACGTTTAGATCAGTTTAGAATGCAAAATGGTCTATTTGTTCGAGCAGAAAAGATTAATTTAGTTGACGATGACATTCGGATGAATATATACTTGCCAAAAGAGAAATAAAAAAGGAGTGTTAGAGATGGAAGAAAAAGCAATTTTTGCAGGCGGCTGTTTCTGGTGTATGGTGCAGCCTTTTGATACACAACCAGGAATTATCTCAGTTGTTTCGGGTTATACAGGTGGGCACGTGCCTAATCCAACATATGAACAGGTTCTAACACACACAACAGGCCATACGGAAGCAGTAGAAATCACTTTTGATCCAGCGATTATTTCTTACGAACAATTAGTGGAGATTTATTGGCAACAAACGGATCCTACTGATGCTTTCGGTCAGTTTCAAGACCGCGGCGATAATTATCGGCCAGTTATTTTTTATCGTTCTCAAGAACAAAAAGAAACTGCTGAGAAAAGTAAAGAACGTCTAGCTAATAGCGGCCGTTTTACAGAACCAATTGTTACCACCATCGAACCAGCAGCACCATTTTATCCTGCTGAAGAATACCATCAAGACTTTTATAAAAAAGACGCTTTGCGTTATGGATTGTCCCATCAACGTAGAAGTGAATTTATCGAAGAAAAATGGAGTGACTAATTTACATGAGACGAAGCTTTTACCATTACTTAATGACATTAAAAGGTCCGGCTAAAGATCCTGAAACTGATTTTGCCAATGAAGCGGCCAAAGATATTCAGTTTCCAAAACAAACCGAGGATTATCATGAACTTTCTTCTTATTTAGAAATGAATGCTGACTATTTAAGCAACATGGACATCTTTGATGAGTTATGGGAAAAGTACCTTGAAAACAATAAATAAATCCAGAGGAAAAGCAAACAAAGCTTTTCCTCTTTTTTCATTCATGTTATAGTAAACAAAAGTAGTGACGAATTTGTTAGAAATGAGATGAAATCTATGAAGAACAAACGAACTGTTCCTTTTTATCAATATATTATTTCGCTCCTCTGTGTCGCATTTTTAGCTGGAGGAAGTAGTTATATTTATTTTGATCATCGTGTTAAAAAGATGAGTCAAGAAGGGGCAATTACCAATGCTGATTTAAGCAAAGTGCAGGATTTATATAATGAAATTAGTACCAATTATGTAGGTGAAGTAGATAAAAATGAATTAGTTGAAGGCGCCTTAAAAGGCATGTCTGAAGCCATTGGAGACCCATACTCAACTTATCTAAATGAATCTGCTGCCAATGATTTAAACGAAAGCTTATCTGGTGATTTTGAAGGAATTGGTGCCACTATGACAATGAAAGATGGCGAACCAGTTGTAGCAGAGGCCCCTGTAGCAGATTCCCCAGCTGAAAAAGCGGGAATCAAAGAAGGCGATATTATTGAAAAGGTTGATGGTACAGCTACAAAAGGGATGAAACTAGCAGAAGTCGTCTCAAAAGTCCGAGGTAAAAAAGGAACTTCCGTTGAATTGACTATCCAAAGAGAGGGAGAAACTAAAAATATCTCAATCAAACGTGGGAAAATTCCCGTTAAAACAGTGACTGGTGAGTTAGACAAAAATGATGCACAAATTGGCTCGATTAAAATTACGTCCTTTGGTAAAAAAACATATCAAGAATTGAAAGAAACAATCACGAATTTACGTGACAAAGGAGCTAAATCCTTTGTAATTGATGTACGCCAAAATCCTGGTGGACTGCTAGATCAAGCAGAGCGAATGGCCAGTATGTTTTTAAAAAATGGCGAAACAATTGTTCAATTTGAAGACAAAAAAGGACGTACGATGAAAGAAGTTGCTTCCAAAGAATTAGACGGCGGCTTTAAAGTAAAAGAACCTGTTGCAGTTATCATTGATGGCAATAGTGCCAGTGCATCCGAAATTTTTGCTGCAGCACTGCATGAATCTGCGAATGTCCCATTAATTGGAACGAAAACATTTGGCAAAGGAACGGTCCAAACGGTGAAAGATTTAAATGACCAAACCGAAATAAAATTGACTGTTTTAAAATGGTTAACACCAAAAGGCGAATGGATCAACGAAAAAGGAATTGAACCAACCATCAAAGCTGATTACCCCGAGTATGCCTATTTAAAATTGATTCCTCGCGATAAAACGCTAAAAGAAGGAGATCAATCTGAAGATATTCAGAACTTAAATGCTATTTTAGCTGTATTAGCGTATCCTGTTGATGAAAACAATGCAAACTACACCGCAGAAACAAAAGCAGCGGTTAGCGATCTTCAACAGAAAAATGGCTTGCCTGTAACTGGAGAAATCGACAATGAAACAGCCACAAAAATTGAAGCCACTTTAGGTAAATTAATTCTTGAAAATGACGCTGCTTACGATACAGCAGTCAAAGAAATTCAAAAAAACTAGAAAAAGGTGGCACGAAGTTGAAGAAGAAACGTGATTATGTTGGGTATTTAATGTACTTTCTGAAAATTTTAGTACCAGCAATCGTAGCCGTTTTTATTTTAAGAGGATTTTTCCTGATTCCTGTTCGGGTGGATGGCCATTCTATGCAAAAAACCTTGAATCAAGGAGATATGATTGTGATGGAAAAATTCTCCGCCATTAAACGGTTTGATGTGGTGGTCTTTAAAACAGACACAGGATCGATTCTGATTAAACGTGTGATTGGTTTACCAGGAGAAGCTGTGCGTTACGAAAACGATCAATTATATGTCAATAATCAGCCAATCGCTGAACCGTATTTAACTAAAAACAGAAAAAAAGATCATGAAACGATGCCTTACACTACGAATTTTGATTCAAAAGAATTGTTAATGCAAGAAAAATTACCTAAAGATAGCTATTTTGTGCTTGGTGATAATCGCCGTATGTCCAAAGACAGCCGTTCTTTTGGTGCAATACATGCAGATCAAATCTTAGGGAAAGCACAATTTGTTTATTACCCACTCACTCATATGAAGATCATTCCTAAATAAGTAAGACCACTAGTTCGTTTATTTAAATAACGACTAGTGGTCTTTTCTAATCTGAAAAATTGTTCTCTTAGCTGAAAAATGTTAAGGTTAAAGTAATGATAGATGTAGGAGGTCATGCAAATGATTAGAAAAACAATTTTAGCAAGTTCTATCTTAGGCGTTGGGTTGCTAATTGGTGCATGTGGGAATCAAACCCAAACTCAAATGAATTCAACTAATACCAGTGAATCATCACAGCCTAAAGTAACCGAATCAAGTCGCAAGTCATCTGAAAGTGCGTCTAATAACGAAGGTGTATCAAGCGATTCTAGTAAATCCACAAGTTCCACTACAGAATCAGAAATCTTAAAAGGTCTGGCGGAAGAAAAAACGCTAAAAGAAAAAATCCCGTCCTTAAATCAAACAACGATTAAGAAAGTCACTGATAATGAGTATAAACGCATTCTTGTGATGGAAGAAAAGGCTACAGGAACGACCTATAAAAGTATTTTGATAAAAAAACAAAATCGCTTAAAAATTGTCAACGAAACAACCGATGAATTGTTATACAATGGAACCCTATAAGAACGAAACCATTCAATAAACTCAAAAGTATAGCCATTGTTTTCAAAGAAAAATTTCTTTGGAAACAATGGTTTTTTTATTGACAAAAGAATTTCTAGGATATATAGTTAGTTACATAAGTAGTTAACCGTTTAAGCGAGGTGTAAAAATGGAATTTAATTTTTCGGGGGAAAAGCCTTTATTTCAGCAAGTAGCCGATCAGATTGCCGAAGGAATTTTTAATGGCGCTTACTTAGAAGGCGAACAAATTCCCTCAACCACAGAAATATCAAAAAGTTATCAAATCAATCCAGCCACCGTTTTAAAAGGAATGAATTTATTAGTAGAACGACAGTTGATTGAAAAGAAACGGGGGATTGGCATGTTTGTTTTACCAGGCGCTCAAGAGAGAGTAAGAAGTGCACGGAAAGAAGAATTTTTAAATAAAGAAGTCTTAGAAGTTGTCGCAGAAGCTAAAAAATTAGGGATTACAGCTGAACAATTAAAACAACTAATTGAAAGAGGGTATGACGCATGAGTTTGCGGGTGGAATCAGTAAGTAAAAAATATCATCAAAAACAAGCACTAGATAATATTTCAATTACTTTTGAAAAAGAAACGATTTATGGGCTCTTAGGCAGAAACGGGGCTGGTAAAAGTACGTTATTAAATATCATAAATAATCGAAGTTTTGCCACTTCAGGTTCCGTTCAATTGGCGGGAGAAACAGTGACCGATAATGAGGCTGCTTTGACTCATATTTACTTAATGAGTGAAGATAATTTGTTTCCTCCTCAGTTAAAAATTAAAGATATTTTTAAAACGACTGAGGGTTTTTATGGATCCTTTGACTGGTCTTTAGCCGAACAAATGTTAAGCGATTTTGGTTTAGATAGTAAAAAGACATTCAAAAAATTATCAACTGGTTATCGGAGTATTGCTAAACTAATAGTGGCGCTATCCGTCCCCTGTGAGTATATTTTTTTAGATGAGCCAGTCTTAGGTTTAGACGCCAATCATCGGGAATTATTTTATACTTATTTAATTGAGACATACCAAGAACGTCCCCGTACGTTTGTGATTTCCACCCATTTGATTGAAGAAATTGCGAATTTATTAGAAGATATTATCATCATTGATCAAGGAAAATTGATTCGCGCAGAATCTATTGAAACAATTTTGAAAAACGGTCGCATTGTTTCTGGGCCGAAAGAACAAGTAGAGCGCTATACTCAGTCATTGGAAATCTTAGGCATGGACACTTTAGGTGGGGCAGTTACGGCTTACGTGTACGGCGACTTGCCGACTGAAAAAGCAGAGGTTCAAATTGCGCCGCTAAATTTACAAACATATTTTGTGCAATTAACCAATAGAAAGAAGGAAAAGTAAAATGAAATTTAAAACAGCTTTGCAGTATCGTGTTATTTATCAAGTCCGTTCTTTAGCAATTTATTTTGGCTTTTATGCTTTGTTCGGCATTCTTTTTCCTCTTATTGGCTTGCTCTTTTCTAACGACGTAAATACTGTCAGCTCTGATGCAGTAATTCCTTGTCTGGTTTTTATGGGGATACTATCATTTTTAGGGGTAAACACAGATTTTAAACTGTTTATTCAAAACGGGCTTTCCCGCTGGACGATTTTTTTGGTGAATTTTGTAAGTAATGCTATTTTATCTTTGGTTGGATCCTTGGCTGTACTTGTACTGATTAAAGTATTTAGCGGCAATTTCATTTCTCATTTTCAATTATCAATGAAATTAATTGATGTCTATGCGCAAGGAAACTTTTTCATGTCGTGGTTGCTCTTTTTTATCTTACTAATGCTTAGCGGCTCACTTGGTTTGTTAGCAGGTGTCTTTAATGATCGGATAGATGGCGTAAAAAAACTCATTGTTTTATTGCTGTTATTAATGATTCCTATTTTACTGGGCACGATTGCACAATTAGGGGGGGCACCAATGCGCCTGAGAATGCTCCACGTCTTGCAAACAATGGTGGGTTATCAATCCACTGGTTTTACTGTCCTGCCACTTCTTCTGACAATCAGTTGCTTTGTTGGCATTAATCTTGGTTTGGCCTATTTATTGAATAAACATCGTGAAATTAAACGCGTAAATGCATAACTAATTAATAAGAACATGTTCAATGAGGTGAATTTGGAACATGTTCTTATTGTTTTAATTAAGAGATACATCGGAAGTACCATGACAAAGGAAAGGGCTTCCGTCAAAATAGAAAGAGAAGAAAGGAGTATGAAAAGAGTAAAAAACTTTGTAAATAAGTAAACGACAAAGAATGAAAAATGGAGGGGTAACATGGCGGTAATTGAAGCAAAAAATATTAAAAAAAGTTATGGAAAGAACGAAACAAAATTTGATGCGTTAAAAGGTGTTGATTTAAAAGTTGAAAAAGGTGAATCTGTGGCCATAATTGGTAAAAGTGGCTCTGGGAAATCAACATTTATGCACATTTTGGCATTGTTAGATCAACCAACTTCAGGAGATATTTATTTAAATGGTAAAAATGTTACTAGTATTAGAAAGAAAGTGCTGAATAAAACGAGAAATGAAGAATTTGGTTTTGTTTTTCAACAATTCTTTATGAATGCCAAGGATACAGTTTTAAATAATGTTCTTTTACCATTAAAAATTGGTGGAATTTCCGGTAGCAAAAGGAAAAAGATGGCTTTAGATGCGTTAAAAGCAGTCGGTTTGGAAGATAAAGTTCAAAACAAAGCGAATAATTTATCTGGTGGTCAAAAACAACGGGTATGCATAGCGCGTGCTTTAGTTAATAATCCGCAAATTATTTTTGCGGACGAACCTACAGGGAATTTAGATTCTGCCACTGGGAAGAAAATTGAAGAATTATTATTTGATTTAAATAAAAATAAAGGAATTACCTTAATTATTGTGACACATGATCCAGACTTAGCAGCACGTTGTGATCGGCAAGTTCATGTTCGAGACGGCTTGATTGTAGGAGGAGATGAGTAAATGAAATTTAGAGATATTTTAAAATCAGCTAGTACCAATTTAATGCGTAATAAAGGTCGAACCGTATTGACCATTATTGCAATCTTTATTGGAGCATTTACCATAGCTTTAACTACAGGAGTCAATATTGGTGTAAATGATTATATTGACAAACAAGTCGGTAGTGTCGGTGGTGCAAATCAGCTATTTATTCAGCCAAAAATGGAGATGAATGTTGGTAACGGAACAGAACCAAGTAAATATAATCCAGAGAAAAAAATCAGTACGATTCAACAACAAAGTATGCTTGCTGAAAAAGATATTGAGAAGATTAAAAAAATCTCGGATGTTACATCAGTGGAACCAATGAAATCCGTTGCTATCGATTATATAAAAGGATCAGATAAGCATAAATATGTATTTTCAGCTACTTCTGCGCTAGATGAGATGACCATTGATTTAGCGGCTGGCCGTAAAGTTTCGCAAACGAGCCAGGACTTCGAAATTAATTTGTCACCAGAATATGTAAAAGCGCTCGGCTATACATCTAGTAAAGCTGCCGTGGGGGAAACAGTTCAATTAGGTATCTCAAGTTCCTTGAAAGGACAAGAGCAAGTTATTGAAGCAAAAATTGTTGGCGTTAGAAATGCCAGTGTCATTCAAAATGGGCTCTCGCTGATGAATAAAGCATTGATTGATAAAGTTGTCTCAATCAATCAAGCAGATCTTCCAGAACATTTAAAAAATCAATACGCGATGATTATTGCTGAAGTTAAAAAAGACAGCACGCCAGAGCAGATTAAGGACATCAAAAAAGATTTAGACAAAGCTGGCTATTTAGCGACTACTGTCGAAGATGAAATTGGCATGATTCGTAATATAATCAATGCAATCACTGGTGTTTTAACCATGTTTGGTGCAATTGCCTTGTTAGCTGCAAGCTTTGGCATTATTAACACGCTGTATATGTCTGTCCAAGAAAGAACGCGAGAAATTGGTTTAATGAAAGCCATGGGTCTTAGCAATGGGAAAGTCTTTACAATTTTTAGTGTTGAGGCGGCTTTAATTGGCTTTTTTGGCTCAATATTAGGCATTTTAGGAGCTGTTGGGGTTGGAAATTTAGTTAATCGTTTGGCAACGGATTCTTTTTTAAAGGCTTTAACAGGATTTAAATTAATTCAATTTTCATTGCCATCTTCACTAACGATTATCTTAGTTATTATGTTTATTGCTTTTTTAGCAGGAACTTTACCAGCTCGAAGAGCAGCAAAATTAGATCCAATTGAATCTTTACGTTATGAATAATAGACTAAAAACAGCTACTTTCTCTCAATTTAACTAAAGCATATTCTTATATAAAAAGAAGGCAATAGGCGTATACTAAAAGTGTGAAAAATGAAACAAATGAGAGGAAGTTGGTTTATGAAAGCTGTTATGATTAATCAGTACGGAAGTAAAGAGGTACTTGAAGAAGCAGAAGTAACACTGCCAGAATTATCGGAACATCAAGTGTTGGTAAAAGAATACGCGACATCAATTAATCCGATTGATTGGAAATTGCGTGAAGGATATTTAAAACAGATGTTTGATTGGTCCTTTCCGATTATTCTTGGTTGGGATGTCGCTGGTGTGATTACAGAGGTGGGGAGTCAAGTAACGGATTGGCAAGTTGGCGATAAAGTTTTTGCTCGTCCTGAAACTACTCGTTTTGGTACCTATGCAGAAGTAACGATTGTGGATGATTATTTATTAGCAAAAATCCCTGAAACAATTAGCTTTGAAGAAGCGGCTGCCGTTCCGTTGGCTGGTTTAACCGCTTGGCAAGCATTGTTTGATCATGGTCACCTTAAAGAAGGAGAAACTGTTTTAATTCATGCGGGTGCAGGTGGGGTCGGTACTTATGCGATTCAACTAGCAAAAGAAGCGGGCGCACATGTCATCACGACCGCTAGCGCAAAAAATCATGCCTTACTGAAAAAAATTGGTGCAGATGAAGTGATTGATTATCATACAACGAATTTTGCAGAGGTATTAACTGATGTTGATTTGGTTTTTGATACAATGGGTGGTGAGGTTCAAAAAAATAGTTTTGACGTCTTAAAACCAAACACAGGTCGTCTTGTTTCAATTGTGGGCATTGAAGATAAACAATTGGCAGCCGAAAAAAATATTTCTGCTGAAAGTATTTGGCTTCAACCAAATGGAGAACAATTACAAAAAATTGCTGATTTGATGGCAGCTGGAAAAGTGAAATCAATTATTGGTGAAGTTTTCCCTTTTTCTAGACAAGGGATTTATGATGCACATGCACTCAGTGAAACGCACCATGCAGTTGGTAAAATAGTTGTTCAAATGGCAGAATAAAAAGAAGATCAGACAGTGAATTATCTTAAAATAGAAAAAGTGGGTCCTAAGTCATTTCGACTTAGGACCCACTTTTTTGTTAAGAGGACAGATGTGCCAACCAAGTTTGTGTTTCCTTAATTTCTTGATAGGTTAATTGATGACTTTGTGTCCAAACCTCTTGTACGGTTGCTCCATGATTCTGAAATAATTGAATCACACGCATACTCTCAGGAAGTGGGACAATCGGGTCATGCTCTCCTAGAGATAATAAAACAGAGGTGTCGGTCAAGTCTGGTTGATTGGTCAATTCAACAGGAAACATGGGATGATAGAGGACAGCTTGATGGTAACTATCGGGATGAGTAAGCAATAATTGAATAGCGATATTGGCCCCATTTGAATAGCCAATAAAAATAATTTTATCCAATGAAAATTGATGCTCGTTAGCGGCTTGTTGAATAAACTTATGAAGCGCCTCGCCGCGTTTTTCTAGATCTTCTAAGTCATAATGACCTTCCGCTAGGCGCTTAAAATAACGATTCATTCCATTTTCTGAAACATCACCACGAATACTTAGCACAGTAGCTTGTTTATTTAGTTCTTGAGCAATTGGCAGGAGAGATGTTTCATCACCACCTGTACCGTGAAGTAGCACAAAGACAGGTGCTTCAGGATGTCCTTTTTTAAAAATTGAATGCATGTTTTTTCCTCCTTAGGCTCGTTTTGTATTGAACGGCTTGATAACACTCTCAATATACTCACGACGGTTTTCTAAAAATGGTGCAAGAGATAACTTTTCTCCTAATGTTTCGTAAGGTTCATCCCCCATAAACCCTGGTTCATCGGTGGCTAATTCGACTAAAATATGCCCAATGCGAACATACAATGATTCAAAATAATAACGATCGACATAGCCAGAGTTTTGTAAGCCTAAATGATCAAAGAGCGCTTGCCAAGTCCCAAGTGATTTACGATCCGCTAGGCGGAATGCAACGTGATGTACTTCACCATATCCTTGTTGCGCTTGTGAGCTAGTATCATCGTCTACCAAAACGACTTGGGCACCATTGCCACCTTGGCCAACTTCTAGTAAATAGCGATTGCCTTCTTGTGCCACTACGTGAAAGCCTAGAATTTCTTCAAAGACTTCTTTGAATTCATGAAAATAGGAAATAGCTATTTCGACAGGTCCTAAGCCATAAATCGCAAATTCTGTTGGAACAGGTCCTTTTTTCCAAGGGGTGCCCGCTGCAACGCCCTGATTTAATTCATCAGAGATTAATTGATACGCTTGATCATCAAAATCCCAGAAGCGAAGGACTTTTTTGCCAAATTCTTCAGAAATACCTGTGTGTTTGACCGCAAATTCATTAAAGCGATTTTCATAATAAGTCAAAGCTGCATCTGAAGGAACCCGGAACCCTGTTCTTGAAATTGTATTGGTTCCTTTTAATCCTTTAGGGTTATTGGGAAAATCGAAAAAGGTCATGGTTGTACCTGGTGTACCCAAATCATCAGCAAAATAGGTATGGTAGGTATAGATATCATCTTGATTCACTGTTTTTTTGACTAAACGCATCCCTAAAACGTCTGTAAAGAAGTGATAGTTTTTTTCTGCATCACTTGTCATAGCTGTAACGTGGTGGATTCCTAATAATTGATCTTCTTTTTTCATCATTATTTCCTCATTTCGTTTCATTTGTTATTTTTCGTAAAGTTTTTTGAAGAAGTGTTAATTCTTCAGAAGAGAGTTGTTCAAATGCTTCTGCAATTCGCTTTGCATGCGTCGGGAAAATTTCTTTAATTAATGTTTTTCCAGCTTCTGTTAATTCAACGTAAGTAATGCGTCGGTCTTTTTCACTGGGGGTGCGCGTTACATAGCCTTTTTTATGTAATTGGTCAATAACATAAGTGGTGCTACTGCTAGCAATTAAAATTTTCTCCTTAATTTTTTGGATGGTCTGAGGACCTTTATGGAGTAACAGCTCTAACACTGAAAATTCTGTAATGTTTAAGTCATAACAAGTGACATCTTGCTTGGCAAGTTGCTCTAGTCGATGGCTGGTTCTTAATAAACCGATATAGGCTTTTAAAGCTTCTTGCTGTTGGCTCATTGTTTCACCTCTTTTTTATTTCGAATTCGAGATAAATATAACTTACTTTTGGTAAGTAATCAATTAATATGCTTAAAAAGACAGCCAGCAAAAAATGTGAATTTTTGCTGGCTGTCTTTTTTGTTTATTTTAGAATATTGTTGGAACTAAGCCGCCATCGATTCTTAAGGCTTCTCCTGAGAAGGAAGAAGAATCTGGGCTGGCCACAAAGGTAACAAAACGACCAATTTCTTCTGGTCGAATGAGCCGTTGGATTTGTGAACGAGAACGATGATTTTTCATGAAATCTTTTTCCCAATCCTCTTTGGGAATGTCTGAATCAGCGTACATATCTTCCAACATTTTTTCTACACCTTCGGTAAGGGTTGAGCCAGGCATAACCGTGTTAACGGTGACATGTGTGCCGACAGTTAAGTTGGATAAACTTTTAGCTAAGGAAAGATTCATCGTTTTTGTCATGCTATATTGGGGCATTTCGCCAGAAGGCATCACCGCTTCTTCGCTAGCGATGAAAATAACGCGACCAAAATCTTGTGCAAGCATTTTAGGTAGATAAGCTTTTGCTAATGCATTGCCTGACAACACGTTCACAGTAAAAAATTTTTCCCAAGTGGCATCATCGATGTCCCAGTATTCCATTGGCTCAAAAATCCCCATATTGTTCACTAAAATGTCGACTTTAGGGAATTTTTCAAGCAAAGTAGCTCGTTGACTTTCAATGGAAATATCGGCAGTCCCTGCTTGAGGATGAGTGTCTGGAAACATTGCTTGTATTTCTTCAACAACTTTGATTACTTCGGCTTCATTGCGACCATTGATAATGACATCGGTCCCTTCACGAGCCATTTCAATCGCAATTGCTTTGCCAATTCCTTTGGTTGAACCAGTAATTAATGCTAATTTATTCGTTAAGTGTAAATCCATTTAAATCCCTCCAACGTTTGTCTATCTCTAGTGTAGGTCTTTTTCTGGACTTTTAAAAGGAAAAAATTTTTTCGGCCCTCGGGAAACAAGCCCCAATAATTACTTAACAGCTAGATTTTCACTTTTTGGGCGTAAAACGAGTAATTATTGTCAGTAAAAAAGCGTCACTTTTTTGATAGAATAACTAGAGACGAAATTGGCTAAGACCAATTTTGTAAAATTGTACATAAAAAAGAAGAGTGGGAATGCTATGAAGAAACAATATTACTGGAATATACCCGATAACTTACTAAACTCGTTAAAACAGCGGAAAAAGTTATACAACTTTTATAAAAATGAACAAAATAAGGCAAGAGAATTAGTAGAAAATTGTCAGTCGGTTCTTTTTCCTGAATTAGTCGCTTCGCTGAATAAAATAGATGAGCGGATTAAATTATTGATATTCTATCAAAATTTAGAAGATTGTGAGCTTTCAGAAGAAGAAATTATTACTGTGATTGAGCGAGAATATTTTGTGACTTTTTATGAAACAATTGAAGAACCGACCACTGAAATTATTAGTAGTCATTCCATGTATTATTTATTGCAACAGCCGACTAAAGAAATGCTTTGGGATTTAGACTTTAGTAACATGTTAAAACAAGGTCAGTTAGTTGATTTAATGGATTACCAAAAATTGACCAAATGTTATCAAAAGCTACAGAATCAAGCTAAAAATTTGATTGAAAAATTAAATAAAGAAACATTTTACACATTTTATAGTCAACTTTTATTGATTGATTGCCAATGCAAATTATTAATAGAAGAGGCGCTTCTGAAAGAAGAATCATTGATGACGGTCGATGAATGCTTAATAGCCATTAAGCAAGAAATTCGAAAAATTCATTTTGAACAATTTAAATACCAACATTATTTATTCGAAGATTTATCTTTGCGGTATCAAGTTTAACGAAAGTGACAAAAAGAATGGTTGAATCTAACAAGAATGTTCGTTGTTTTCTGTTATATAAAAAGATATGATAGTTTCTGTAGAAAAAATAAAGGAGACGATTCATGAACGCAAATCGCTTAAAGTTATTGATGATGGGGTTAATGGTTCTTGACCATATTAGTTATTTTGTTCCGCCAGAATGGGCACTGATTTTTCATGTAATTACTCGTTGTGTCGGTGTGTTTTTTGGTTACATGGCTGTAGAAGGTTTCAACTATACACGGAATGTTTATCGCTACAATGGTCGTTTGTATATTTGGGCAGCAATCATGTTTGTTGGAAATACGCTTCTAAATCATTTAGTGAATAATCCAGCTGTCGCTGTTCACAACAATATTTTCTTCACCTTAGCCCTTGGTGTCAGTATGTTAATTGTGACAAAAGCGATGCTAGAGATGCCAAAAATCAGTTTAAAAATTGTTTTATTGATTAGTATATTAGCAATTTTAGGAATAGGAGCAATGTTTGCTGAAGGTGGCATTGTGATGTTACCTTTTATGTTGATTACGTATTTAGCCAGAAAGAGACTTGTCTTACGGAACTGTTTATATGGTGCATTAGCGCTCTTTTTCTTAGTTACAAGTTTTCAATGGTTGGGAGATTGGCCAACGACAATTGAAATGTTAGCTTATAATTCTGATTTTATGTTTATCACTGTGTTACCATTTATATCGCTTTACAATGGTGAGAGAGGGAGCAAAGCACCATTTTTCAAATATTTATTTTACGGATTCTATCCGCTTCATTTATGGCTGATTGCATTGATAGCCAATTACGTTCATTAAACCTTTTTATATTAAAAGAATAAAAACAGCGGCTCACAAAAATGTGAGTCGCTATTTTTTTAGATGGGTAAGATACTGATTCCTAAAAGAAGAGTGACAAGTAGAAAAACAAAAAGCACAATTCGCTTATCATGAACCAGTAAGGCAATGTATTCTCGGATTAGAGCAGTTGGTAAAAAATATAAGGCAGTTGGCGCCCCGACACCTTCAGCTTTTAAGCCGACACGATGGGCATACATAGCTCCTCGTAAGACATGATAGTTATTTGTTGAAAAAATAACAGAGGGTTGTTTAGAATCAGACGGCATCTTTTGCCAATCTGCCTGAATTATTGCTTTAGAAAACAACATATTTTCATAAGTGGTTGTGGATTGGTCCTCCATCAAAATTGCTTCTGCAGGAATATTTTGTGAAAGTAAATATTTTTTCATTGCGAAAGCTTCGGCCACAGGTTCGTCAGGACCTTGACCCCCGCTGACTACAAATTTAGCGGTGGGATTTTTTTCATAATATTCAATCCCTTTATCTAATCGACTCTTCAAAAGTGGAGGTACTTCCTCGCTACGAATTCCCGAGCCTAAAACAATGATATAGTCAACCGCTTTTTTTAAAGGAATCATTTGGTACATCCATGAATACAAGACGTAAGCAGCAAATAGAAAGGTCAGCAAAAGATCCATTAACAATAGAAAAAGTAAGAACAGAAAAAGGACATAGGGTACTTGCATTGTGCCAATCGATAATAAATAAAGAAAGGCTGGTAAAGCAATTAATAAGTTCAACCCTAAGCCCGCCGACAATTTAGCCGTGACACTTTTGCCTTCTTTCGTTTGCATCGTACGTGAGTTAAAAATAAAGTAAAGGCAAATACCGATAAACACAGCGGGAATTAATAGATAAGCAATGGCTAAGGTAATGAGGTCGCCATTCTTAAAATGTAAATAAATTTTGTCTAGTCCGATAAATAGTAAGGTGACTAATGACAATAAGGTGCCAGAAGCCAGAGTGATACCGCCGAGGATACTGCGGTTATTAATTTTTAATATACCAAATCCTAGTAGGGCGATAAACAAAAAGAATAGTAGTGCCATTTAATTCCTCCTAAAAATAAGTATCTAAAGTATAACATGGTTTAGAATCTGACATGAATAAACAGCTGTGCCGAAGCATAAGTTTTCCTTTCATTCTTAGAAAAGAAGTTTTTTCATGAAAAGTAAATTAGATAACAATTGTTTAGAGAAAGAAAAGCTTGATTTACTAAGCTTTTCCTTCTCTATAAAAAATATTAATAAGGACATAAAAATTAACAATTTGTATGCGCTTACATACTAAGGTAGATTTAAAGTGTAAAGAAGAAAAAATGAGGTGAGAAAATGATCACTGTTTCAATTGCAGGAGGTTCACAACCAGAGATTTTACAGCTAGTTAAAAAAGCGCTAAAAGAAGCCGAGCAACCGTTGCAGTTTATTGTATTTGATACAAATGAAAATCTTGATACTGAAAATCTCTGGAAATATGTTCATTGCTCAGATGAGGCCGCGGTAGCACAGGAAGCTGTCAGTCTAGTTGCAACCGGTCAAGCACAAATTTTATTGAAAGGAATTATTCAGACTCACACATTACTGAAAGAAATGTTGAAAAGCGAGCATCAATTAAAAAATAAACCGATTCTTTCCCATGTAGCAATGGTGGAGCTGCCTGCGGGAAAAACCTTCTTGTTAACCGATTGTGCGATGAATATCGCCCCCACTCAAGCGACACTCATTGAAATTGTTGCAAATGCTAAAGAAGTCGCCCAAAAATTGGGACTGCACCACCCGAAAATTGCTTTGTTAAGCGCAGCGGAAAATTTTAATCCTAAAATGCCTTCGTCTGTTTTAGCAAAAGAAGTCACGGCACATTTTAATGATCAACAAGAGGCTACGGTTTTTGGGCCACTTTCGCTTGATTTAGCGACCTCTGAAGAAGCGGTTGCGCATAAACGTTACAGCGGTCCTATCATGGGGGATGCAGATATTTTAGTGGTCCCAACTATTGATGTTGGTAATTGTTTATACAAATCATTAACCTTGTTTGGGCACGCAAAGGTGGGAGGAACGATTGTTGGCACAAAAGTCCCAGTCGTTTTAACATCTAGAAGCGATTCAACAGAAAGCAAATTCCATTCATTAAGATTTGCCATGAGACAAGTTTAAAAAAAGGAGCAGAAAACAATGGAAACAGTATTGGTTATTAATCCTGGCTCGACCTCCACTAAGTTAGCGCTTTTTGCTAATCATGATTGCTTGGCGGAAGAAACGCTTAGACATAGCGTCCAAGAATTGGCACCTTTTGAAAATGTTGTCAGTCAAACATCATTTCGAAAACAAATGATCGCGGAATTTTTAGAAACACATAACATCACACAATTAGCCGCTGTCGTGGGGCGTGGTGGTTTGCTTAAGCCTATTCCTGGCGGTACGTATCTTGTCGATCAACAAATGCTAGAAGACTTGCGGACAGAACGCTTTAATACCCATGCTTCAAATTTAGGGGCGATTTTAGCTAATGAGTTTGCAGAAAAATATCACGTGCCAGCCTTTATTGTCGATCCTGTTGTTGTAGATGAGCTACAGCCATTAGCCAGGATTTCCGGATTAAAAGGCATTCACCGGCGTAGCGTTGGTCACGCCTTAAATCAAAAAGCGGTCGCTCGAAAAATCGCTGAGGATTTAGGAAAAACATATGAGCAAAGCAATTTTATCGTTGTTCATTTAGGTGGGGGCATTAGCATGGGGGCGCATCAAAAAGGCCGCATGGTGGATGTGGTAAATGGGCTTGATGGTGAAGGTCCTTATACGCCAGAACGCAGTGGTGCCTTACCGCTCGTTGAATTTGCGCAATGGATACTTGAACAGGAGTTAACGATTAGCGAAGTGAAAAAGCTAATTGCGGGGAATAGCGGACTTAAATCATACCTAGGTGAAACAGATTTACGGCATATCCAAGCACAAATAGCTGCAGGTAACCAAACAGCAAATTACTATTTAAAAGGAATGTGTTACCAAATCGCAAAAAGTATTGGCGAGATGGCCGTGGTTCTTGAAGGCACAATTGATGCAATTATTTTAACAGGGGGCGCAGCCTATTCGCAAACCGTTGTTCAAGAAATTAGTCAAAAAGTCACTTGGATTGCACCAATTAAGGTTTACCCAGGTGAAATGGAGATGGCTGCTTTATATGAAGGCGTCAATCGAGTATTAACAGGGGAAGAACAAGCTTTAAATTATAGTGAAGCAAAAATTGAGCAGGAGTGATCAAAATGGCGGAACAAACAGATTTACTGATTTTAGGTGGCGGAACAGGAGGCTATGTAGCAGCAATTCGAGCCGCACAAAAAGGGCTAAACGTGACAATTGTTGAAAAATACAAATTAGGTGGCACTTGTTTGCACAAAGGCTGTATCCCTACAAAAGCTTTATTAAGAAGCGCAGAGGTTTTTGATACCTTAAAACAAGCGGCTTCTTTTGGGATTGAAACAGAGGCAGCGTCCATTGATTTTTCTAAAATACAACAACGGAAAGAAGGAATTATTGAGCAGTTACACAAAGGTGTTGAAGGCTTATGCAAGAAAAATAAAATCAAAATTTTAGCAGGCGAAGGTGCGATTTTAGGTCCCTCTATTTTTTCACCAGTCTCTGGCGCAGTGGCAGTTACGTTTAATGATCCAACACGGGAAGAAGAAATTATCGTTCCTAAAAATGTCATTATTGCGACAGGCTCTAGTCCTAAAACGTTACCTAATTTGCCACTGGATGAAGAATTTATCTTATCTTCTGATGGGATGCTTGAATTAGAAGAGCTACCAGAATCAATTGCAATTATTGGAGGTGGCGTTATTGGTGTCGAGTGGGCTTCTTTATTAAATAGTTTAGGTGTCAAAGTAACTATCATTGAATTTTTGGATCGGTTACTTATAAATGAAAGTGCAACAATTTCTAAAGAATTAAAGAAACGTTTAGAGCAACGAGGAATCAACATTTTATTAGGTAGCAAAGTCCAAGATGCGAAAGTTACCGGGCAGAAGGTTCAAGTAGAAGTTGCAGGACAAGAAAGCCTCGCTGTTGACAAAGTCATGGTAGCAATTGGGCGTCAACCCAATATCAATAAGTTAGGGTTACAGAATACCTCAGTGAAATATACTGACAAAGGCATTGAAGTAAATGAATTTTATCAAACCACAGAAGGACATATTTATGCGATCGGTGATTGTATCGATACACTCCAACTAGCCCATGTGGCTATGAAAGAAGGAGAGTTAGCTGTTCAGCATCTTTTAGGCGAGACAGTTGAACCTTTAAATTATACAAACGTGCCTCGAGGTGTTTATACAAATCCTGAAATAGCAAGTGTCGGCTATACTAGAGAAACTTTACCAGCAGATAAAGAAGTAGTGATTGGCACCTTTAATTTTAATGGTAATGGTAAATCACTTGTTTATGGAGAAACAGATGGCTTTATAGAAGTAATTCGTGACAAGAAGACCGATGATTTATTAGGGGTTTCTATGATTGGCCCACATGTCACGGATTTAATTGCCGAAGCAAGTACTGCCATGTATTTAGATGCCGCGCCCATTGAAATTGGTGAAGCAATCCATGCGCATCCAACAATGACAGAAGTATTGCAAGAAGCAGCCTTAGATACTTATGGCTTAGCGATTCACAAATAGAGAAAGGTTGATGAAAATGAAAGCGCTTAAAAAATCAGGTTTATCAAAAGAAGAATTGATTCAGGCATATCGTGAAGTACTAAGAGGACGTCGTTTAGACGAACGGTTGTGGCAATTAACAAGGATTGGTAAGACCTCTTTCAATATTTCTGGTCAAGGGGCAGAAGTTGCACAAGTAGCGATGGCGATGGCTTTTGATCCTCAAAAAGATTATTTTTTACCGTATTATCGTGATATGACCGCGTGCTTGGTTTGGGGCATGACCT
Organism: Enterococcus sp. AZ011; assembly: GCF_050548355.1. NCBI lineage: Bacteria > Bacillati > Bacillota > Bacilli > Lactobacillales > Enterococcaceae > Enterococcus > Enterococcus sp. AZ011. Next base: position 1,428,774 of record NZ_CP172959.1, on the reverse strand, counting down.
CCAAAGATATTTTAATGGGTTCTTTTGGAAAAGAAGCGGATCCTTCTTCCCATGGTCGTCAAATGCCGAATCATTATGGTTCAAAAGAGCATAATATTGTTTCCTTCTCTTCAACAGTAAGTACACAAATGCCATTAGCGACAGGTGTTGGTTATGCAGCGCAACTTCAAAAAGCTGATTTTGTTGCATTGACCACCACTGGGGAAGGCTCTGCCAATCAAGGAGAAGTCCAAGAAGCTATGAACTTTGCAGGCGTAAAAAAATTACCCGTCATTTTTGTTGTTGAAAATAATGAATATGCGATTTCTGTCCCAATTGAAGAACAGTATGCCAATAAACGAATGGCCGATCGCGCGAAAGCTTATGGCTTTGAAGGTGTGACCGTTGATGGTAGTGATTTTACTGCAGTCTATCTAGCATTTAAAGAAGCAGTAAAAGCGGCTCGCGGGAAAAAAGGACCAAAATTGATTGAATTAATGGTTTCTCGCTTGACTTCTCATTCCGCTGACGATGATCAATCTGTTTATCGTTCAAAAGAAGAAATTGAAGAGATGAAAAAGAACGATGCAGTGAAGCTTTTTGAAAAACAATTATTAGAAGAGGGCTATTTAACAGACGAAGACATTGCCAAAATTGATGAAGAAATTCGTGCAGAAATCAATCAAGCAACGGATGAAGCAGAAGCAATGCCAGATCCTGTACCGACATCAATTTTAGAAGAAGTGTATGCAAAATAAGAGAAGAGGAGAAGAAATATAATGGCTGAGATGACTTATTTAGAAGCAATTAACTTAGGAATTTCTGAAGAAATGGCTCGTGATGAAAAAGTAGTTATTTTTGGGGAAGATGTCGGCGGCGACAAAGGCGGCGTGTTCGGTGTAACAAAGGGCTTGGCTGCTAAATACGGTGACGAGCGTTGTTTTAATACACCGTTAACAGAAGGCTTAATTGGTGGTTTAGCTGTCGGCTTAGGTTTAATGGGCTATCGCGCAATTGGTGAATTTCAATTTGCGGATTACATTTTGCCTGCAACCAATCAATTGTTATCAGAGGCTCGGACAATGCGCTATAGAACAAAAGGCGATTGGACTGCGCCAATCGTTTATCGGACCCCTTATGGCGGCGGTGTTCGTGGTGGGCTGTATCATTCTCAGTCTACAGAAAAAGTTTTTTGTGGACAACCAGGATTAAGAGTGGTGACCCCCTCTAATCCTTATGATGCAAAAGGGATGATTAAAGCAGCGATTCGTTCCGATGATCCAGTCATTTTTTACGAACATAAGCGTTTATATCGTTTACTAAAAGATGAAGTGCCTGCAGATGATTATATCGTACCAATTGACAAAGCCAATGTCGTTAGAACGGGTAGTGATTTAACCGTGATTAGTTACGGCATGACCTTGCAATTAGCTTTAGCTGCGGCGGAAAAACTAGCCGCTGAAGGAATTGATGCCGAAATCGTCGATGTTCGCTCGTTATATCCTTTAGATCGCGAAACATTAGTGGCTGCAGCTAAGAAAACAGGGAAGGTCTTACTCGTAACAGAAGACAATAAAGAAGGCAGCGTGATGAGTGAAATTGCGGCAATGATTTCAGAAGATGCTCTCTTTGATTTAGATGCACCGATCCAAAGACTTGCAGGACCTGATTGTCCAAGCATGCCTTATGCATTACCTTTAGAAAGAGAATTTTTAATCAATGAAGAGCAAGTATTAGCAGCAATGAAAGAATTAGCAGAATTTTAATTGAAGCAAGGAGGAAAAAATAAATGGCCACAAAAGAAATCAAAATGCCTCATCTAGGCGAAAGTGTCACAGAGGCAGCCATTGTTCAATGGTTAGTTAAACCAGGGGATTCAGTGAAACGCTATGATCCCTTAATGGAAGTCGTTTCTGATAAAGTCACCACGGAAGTCCCATCAGATTTTGATGGCGTAGTAAAAGAATTTCTGATTTCTCTAGATACAGATGTGCCTATCGGAACAGCGGTGATGACGTTAGAGACAGAAGAAACAACCGAAGAAACAGAAGTAGCTAATTTAGCACCAGTGAAAGAAGCAAGTGCGGAACAAACACAAGAACATGAAACCGCTGCAACAACAAGTACTGAGACGCCCCATCAAAAAAATAATGGTCGTTATTCCCCAGCAGTCCTTAAAATTGCCCAAGAAAAAAAGATTGATTTAACACAAGTTACAGGGACAGGTCGTGATGGTCGAATTACTAGAAAAGATGTTACAAACTTTACACCAACACAGGCAAGAACACCTGAGCAAGCAGTGAGTCCAGGAACTAGCCCTTCAATTTCAGAGGAGCCAGTTGCTTCGCAAAATGAAAGCGCCACAATAGCTAGTCCAACTGAAACAACCACAGATAAAATTGTCTCTGCAGATCCTGTACGTAAAGCAATTGCTAAAAAAATGGTCCAAAGCGTCAACGAAATCCCTCACGCTTGGTTAATGGTGGAAGCGGATGTGACCAACTTAGTCCAACTTAGAAATTCATTAAAAGATGAATTTAAACAACAAGAGGGCCTATCTCTAAGCTTCTTCCCATTTTTTGCCAAAGCAGTCATTCAAGCGTTAAAGAAAAATCCAAAAATCAATACATCTTGGGATGATGGCTCAATTATTTATCATAAAGATGTTAATTTATCCATAGCTGTAACGACAGACGAGCATCTTTATGTGCCAGTGATTCAACAAGCGGATAACTATTCGATTGCAGGGCTAGCTAAAGAAATCAATCGCTTGGCACAAGAAGTCCGACAAGGAACGCTGGCAAGCAAGGAAATGCAAGGAGGGACCTTTACCCTTAATAATACTGGGACACTAGGTTCCGTCCAATCGATGGGAATTATTAACCATCCACAAGCTGCGATATTACAAGTAGAGTCAATTAATAAACGCCTTGTGCCAACCGCAGATGGAGGCTTTAAAGTGGCAGATATGGTTAACTTATGTCTTTCTATTGATCATCGAATTTTAGATGGACAACAAGCAGGTAAGTTCTTGCGAGATGTTAAAGATAATTTAGCGAAATATAATGCGGATACGGATGTATATTAAAAATCGTTCCTTGCTTTAGTTAAATAAAAAGCGCCTCAAAGAAATAAGCGCTCTTCTTTGAGGCCGCTCTTTATCTAACAGAAAGTTCAATCATTCTCAAACTTATTCTAAAAAAAACAAAAATAATCAATAGGAGTGTTGAAAATGCCCACTGATAAACTGGATGCTCAATTAACCCCAAGAATATTTTTTAACAAAGTGTTAGCTGGAACAGCTTCCGGCACCATTATCGCCTTAATTCCCAATGCTGTATTAGGAGCCATTTTAAAATATTTTGCAGAATACAAGATTATCGAAATGATTATTCATGCGGCGCAAATTTTCCAACTAGCCACCCCTTTAATTATTGGTGGACTGATTGCTTTTCAATTTGGCTTAACGCCACAGAAAATGATGATTGCTGGCGGTGCAGCATTTGCTGGCTCTGGCGTGATTAAATTTAATTCAGAAGTGAAAGGCTTTATTGGTGCAGGCACTGGTGACATCATTAATATTATGATTACCGCTTCTGTTGCAGTCTTACTTTTATTAGTCATCGATAAAAAATTCGGTTCAGTGGAAATCATTGCTTTACCGATCGTTGTTGGAGTAGGTGCAGGCTTGTTTGGCATGTTGATTTACCCATATGTGACACAAATCACGGTCGCCATCGGGAAAGTGATTAACAATTTTACTGATTTTCAGCCAATTATCATGAGTATTTTAATTGCTTGTTCATTTGCTGCACTGATTATTTCGCCAATCACTACTGTGGCAATCGGTTTGGCGATTCAGTTGAATGGCTTGTCTGCAGGTGCTGCTGCAATGGGAATTGCAGCCACAACTGTTGTTCTTGTGATTAATTCTTGGAATGTCAACCAATCGGGAGTGACACTGGCTGTCTCTTTGGGCGGCATGAAAATGATGATGCCTAATTTATTTAAATACCCAATTATTTTAATTCCTTGTTTATTTACAGCGACTATTTCAGCAATTCCTGTGGTTCTATTCAACATTTCAGGAACCCCACAATCGGCTGGATTTGGCTTGGTTGGACTCGTGGGACCACTTGCTTCATTGGATGCGGGCTTAGGGATCTTACCCTTACTCTTTTCTTGGTTTGTTGTTCCAATTGTCGCGGGTTTATTCTCAAAATTCTTATTTGAAAAAGTGTTGAAACTTTATGATAGTAAAGTCGTCTTTGCTTATCAAGGCTAGATTATCCATTAATTTTCTTTAATGATTTGGATAAAATCTCTAACATCTTCTGTCATACTAAAATCGCGGCGCAAAGCAATGCCGATGGGGAAATAGTCAAACTTATCTTTTAAAGGAATCCATTTCAGTCCCTGACTTTTTCCCACTTCATAATATTCAATCGGCAGCAAACAAATCGAATTATTTTTTTGCAAACTATAAAGAAGTACTTGTAAATCATCGTTATGCAAAATGATATTCGGCTCATAACCGAAGCTCCGAGTCCGATCTAGTAGTAGGCGACCAATCATAAAATTATCACTTAACGATGAAAATCGTTGATCTTTCAAATCTTTAAAAGTTAATTTTTCATATTGGGAGAGAGGATTTGATTCTGGTACCACGACATAAACATGGTAGCCTTTGGTAGTCGTTTCTAAAGGTTCAATATGAATAATTTCAGGTAAGGTATTTGGGAAAGAAATTAGTCCCATATCAATTTCTTTATTTGCTAACATCGTTTGTAATTTTGGCGAGCCATCTTGCTGTAATATTAAATTCACATGTGGATGGGTTGTTAAAAATCGTGAAATTTCTTTCATAAATTGTACAGCAAATAAAGTAGTTAAGCCTAAACGCAATTGCTTTTTAACTGGTTTCTGGTTCATTTCACGAATATCTGTTACCAATTGATCGAATTGAAAAACAACTTCTTGGCCATGTTCATATAAATAAACACCAGTATCGGTCAATTGAAACGGTTGATCAGAATGATCAAACAACGCTGTGCCTAACTCAGATTCCATTTTTTTCAATGCTAAAGAAAGTGTTGGTTGGGTGACAAATAAATTGCGAGCGGCCGCCGATAAACTGCGGGTATTAACAATTTCAATGAAGTACTTTAAAAGCTGAATATTCATCAGAAACTCCCTTTCTTTTTAAAAGCGCTTACACAAATGCGCTTGGATAAAAAATAACAAATAGATCACTTATAATATAACATATGTTTTGCCTTTTTATTGCTATAAAAGTAAGAGATAGAGATTTTCTTAGCAGATTTTTACCTAAAAATAAAAAATTGAACGGAGGAAAAGAAATGAAGATTATTATCGCAGGTGCTGGCGCTATGGGCAGTCGCTTTGGACTAATGTTACATCAAGCAGGAAATGATGTTATTTTTGTCGATGGTTGGCCAGAACATATTGAAGCAATGAGAAAAAACGGGTTAGTTGCTGATTTTAATGGCGAAGTGGTGACCGCTAAAATTCCTATCTATCCTCAGACAGAAGTAGCAAGCATCGATTTTACAGCAGACTTAGTTATCCTATTTACAAAAGCAATGCAACTGGCAGGAATGCTTGAAGCATTAGAACATTTCCTTAATAAAAATACGAAAGTTTTATGCTTGTTAAATGGAATTGGGCACGAAGATATTATCAAAAAATACGTGCCTTACGAAAATATTTTATTAGGAAACACAATGTGGACCGCTGGGTTAGAAGGACCGGGCAAAGTAAAATTATTTGGTAATGGTTCGATTGATTTACAAAATTTAGGGGCGCAAAGTGAACAAGCAGCAGAAGCAGTCATTAAGGTATTAAATAACGCTGGCTTAAATGCTCGTTATTCTGAGAATATTTTATCATCCATTTATAAGAAGGCCTGTGTGAATGGAACAATGAATGGTTTATGTACTTTGTTGGATTGTAATATGGCAGACTTTGGCGAAACAGAGCAAGCAGATCAAATTGTTCAACAAATAGTTAATGAATTTTTAGCAGTCGCTGAAGTGGAACAAGTTACGTTAGATAAACAAGCAGTGCTTCAACAAATCCGCTCGTGTTATAATCGAGAAACAATTGGTTTGCACCATCCATCGATGTATCAGGACTTAATAACCAATCATCGTTTAACCGAAATTGATTATATCAATGGAGCAATTGTTCGCAAAGGGAAAGTCTATGGGATTGCTACACCGTACTGTCAGTTTTTAACAGAGTTAATTCATTGTAAAGAAAATTTACTTCATGCTAAATAACAAGTAAAAACAGAAATATTCTTGAGTCGGTCTTGAGAAGAGCTTGACCTACTTCTTTCTATACTTTGCCAGTGTACAAGGCTGAGACAAAATCCAAAGTGAGTTTGTCTCAGCTTTTTTGTTTTTTAAAGAACACTACAGAAAATAAATCAAATCCGTGAAAAATATGTTAAACTAGAGAAGGTGTTTTTTCGCAAGAATCTACGCGGAACACAGGACTCGTTGAAGAATTGAATCAAAGAAACAATGTGTTAAAGAAGGGATTTGAACAGATTATGACCATTCAATGGTTTCCCGGCCATATGGCCAAAGCAAGAAGAGAAGTTTCTGAAAAAATCAAATATGTCGATATTGTATTTGAACTAGTTGATGCGCGGTTACCGCTTTCTTCCCGTAACCCAATGATGGACCAAATTGTCCAACAAAAACCACGATTAGTCCTTTTAAATAAAGGGGACTTAGCAGATAACGACCAAAATAAAAAATGGCAACATTACTTTCAAAAGAAAGGATACCAAACCCTAGTCATCAATGCCCAACAAAATAAAGGAATCAATAAAATTGTGCCAGCAGCCAAGGAAGCGTTAAAAGAAAAATTGGCTCGTGAACAGGCGAAAGGCTTGAAACCGCGTGCGATTCGCGCCATGTGTATTGGGATTCCCAACGTTGGTAAGTCAACCTTAATGAATCGTTTAGTCGGAAAAAAAATTGCGCAAACTGGGAACAAGCCAGGCGTGACAAAAGGACAACAATGGTTACGCTCTGGTTCCCAATTGGAATTACTGGATACACCAGGGATTCTCTGGCCAAAATTTGAAGATGAAGAAATTGGAAAAAAATTAGCTTTAACTGGCGCTATAAAAGATCAATTATTGCATCTAGATGATTTGGCGATTTATGGATTAGAATTTTTTGCACGTTTTTATCCGCAACGTTTGACGGAACGATATGGTTTAACAGAGGAAGAGCTATTTTTACCTGCCCCAGAACAATTGATGTTAATTAGCCAAAAACGTGGTTTTAGAGATGATTATAATCGAGCCAGCGAAATGATTATTTTAGAAATTCGCAGTGGAAAATTAGGTACGTATACTTTGGACCGCTGGGAAGAACTAGGAGACGAATAACATGGCAAAAGAGTCGATTCAGGCAATCAAAGAAGCGTTGTTAACTGTCACTGATGCAACCGATGAACGATTAGCAAGCTGGCGAGAAGATGAACGTTCAGGAGTGCAACAAGCGATCAAACAATGGGAACGTCGCCAGTTAGCCAAAGAAAAAGAGTGGCAACTTTTTAAAGAAATGAGTCAATTTGAGGAAGCGGCCTATAAAAAAGGCCATCGTTTAATTGCAGGAATTGATGAAGTAGGCCGCGGACCATTAGCTGGCCCTGTTGTGACAGCTGCAGTTATTTTACCGAAAGATTGTCAATTATTAGGCTTAAATGATTCAAAAAAACTATCTGCTAAAAAACGGGAAACGTTATATAACCAGATTCAAGAACAGGCTGTCGCTATCGGGTTAGGTATCGCTGATCAAGGAGTCATTGATCAAATTAATATTTATCAAGCAACTAAACAAGCGATGAAAATGGCAATTGACGATTTAGCTTTTGCACCAGATTATTTATTAATTGATGCAATGCAGTTAGACGTTCCCCAACCACAAGAAAGTTTGATTAAAGGGGATGCACGCTCCATTTCGATTGCAGCAGCCAGTATTATTGCAAAAGTAACAAGAGATCGATTAATGGAAGAATATGATGAATTATATCCTGGATATGGATTTAAAAACAATGCAGGCTATGGAACAAAAGAACATCTTCTCGGGTTAGAAAAATACGGTGTAACACCCATTCATCGACGTACGTTTGCGCCAATAAAAGATATGATTTAAAAATAAAACACTTTTTTTACGTATTCTTATTTTAAGAAGATGTGAAAGAGGTGTTTTTTGTTGGAAATTTTACAACGACAATTATTATTTAAATTAGCGGTATGCCAAGGAATTGGCAATTTAGGTATCTTAAAAGTGTTACAAGAAGCTATCGCACAAAAGCGTGTTGATTTTTCCAGTACAGAAATTATTAGAATTGCTGAAATCAAGAAATATCGTGAATTATTTGAACAATCTTGGTTACACCATACGATTCATAGTGAAGCGTTATATATACGACAATGCCAACACCAATTTATGACAATTTTAGATGCCGTCTATCCTAAATTATTACGAGAAATTTATAATCCACCAGCAATTCTTTTTTATAGAGGAAATTTACAATTGTTAAGTAGAAGGAAAATTGGCATCGTCGGCGCTCGCTATGCCACTTCGTATGGGTTAAGAGTGACTGAAGCTCTGGTTCCTAAAATAGTCAAAGAAGGATTCACAATCGTCAGTGGTCTTGCCAAAGGCATTGATAGTCGTAGCCATGAGATGGCCATCCAGAACGGGGGTCAGACAATTGGAATTTTAGGCACTGGATTAGATGTATATTATCCGTATGAAAAGAAAGAATTACAGCAAACTATGAAGCAGAATCAGCTTGTTTTAACAGAATATGTGAATGGGAGTGGGCCGAAAAAATATCATTTTCCTGCACGTAATCGCATTATTGCTGGATTATCTTTAGGGGTCTGCGTGATGGAAGCTCGTAAGAATAGTGGCTCTTTAATTACTGCACAAGCGGCGATGGATTACGGGCGCGAGGTATTTGCCGTACCGGGAAGTATTTTCCAGTCTTTTTCAACAGGCTGCCATGAATTAATTCAGGACGGCGCTAAATGTGTTCAGACAATTGATGATATTTGTGAAGAATTGTGACTTTTACTAATTGTGAATTGACAACCTACGTTCACTTCGGTACTATTTAATCAGATTTTAATCTTTTGGTTGGTAGTTAGGAGTGTCTAAATGGAAACGGTTGTTAGAAAAAGATGGTTGTTTGGTATGCAGCTACTGGGCTTTTTGATTTTGGATCAAATTCCTTTGATGATGGTCTCAGTTGTTCAATTTTCTACAGAAAATTTTTGGTTTCGCTTTGTTAGTGGATTAGTGGCTGTTGGACTTGGTGCCTATTTCGTCTATCTATTTGTTGCTTTTTTGAAAAAGAAAAAGCTCATAACTTGGACTTTTTTAGGAATCAAAGAAACCTTGCCAGTGGTCTTGTTAGGTTTGGTGATAATCTTTTGTGTGGGAATATTTGGTGATTTCTTATTACGTCTGGAAGGACTAGAGACGACCTCTAACCAACAAAGTGTTGAAGAAATTGTCCAAGCCATTCCTAAAGGGCTTATACTTATTTTTGCAGGTGTGATTGGGCCAATTTTCGAAGAGGGAATTTTTCGTGTCGGGATTCAAGCGTTTTTCAAGCCAGCTTCAAAAATAGGCATACTCGTTTCTTCTATTTTATTTGCACTTGTGCACACGCCCACAGATATAGGTAGTTTTATTATTTATTGGGGCATGGGTTTAGCGTTAAGTTGGGTCTATCTACGCACGGGTCGCTTTGAAGCTGCTGTCTTGACTCATTTTGTTTGGAATGTTATAGGTATTTTAATGCTTTAGGATAAAATCTATAAATCATAGGCATTTTTTATTTATAAATTCGGACAGTCAAACAGAAATGACAGAAATGTTAGAAAGCCTAGTCTTGACAAACCTGTTCTATATAGCATATGATGTATTACGATTTGTGCGTTTTTTACATATATTATATAGTAGGAAAGCGAACGCGAAAGGAGCTAATTGAATGGCCTATAAGTATCTCGTGATTGTAGAATCACCTGCCAAAGCCAAAACAATTGAAAAATATCTAGGAAGAAACTACAAGGTGGTTGCCAGTGTTGGTCACATTCGCGATTTACCAAAAAGTAAAATGGGGATTGATATTGAAAATAATTATGAACCTCATTATATTTCGATTCGCGGAAAAGGCGATGTCATCAAAAGTTTAAAAGCGGCTGCAAAAAAAGCTGAAAAAGTCTATCTCGCAGCCGATCCGGACCGAGAAGGTGAAGCAATTGCTTGGCATTTAGCTTATCTTCTTGGCCTTGATTTAAAAGATAAAAACCGTGTGGTATTCAATGAGATCACTAAAGAAGCGGTAAAAGCGGCATTTAAAGAACCTAGAACCATCAACGTTGATTTAGTTGATGCACAACAAGCACGGCGCATTTTAGACCGTTTAGTCGGATACTCGATTAGTCCTATTTTATGGCGTAAAGTCAAAAAAGGTTTGAGTGCTGGTCGTGTGCAATCTGTTGCTTTAAAAATGATTATTGATCGAGAAAATGAAATTCGAGAATTTAAACCTGAAGAATATTGGAGCATTGATGGGAATTTCCAAAAAGGTCGCAAGAAATTCAAAGCAAATTTCTGGGGCGTAGATGGTAAAAAGAAAAAATTACCAAATGCAGAAGCGGTGAAAGAAATCACTTCTCGGATTGACGGTAAAGATTACGATGTTACAAAAGTTGAGAAAAAAGAACGGAAACGTAATCCTGCATTACCTTTTACAACCAGTAGTTTACAACAAGAAGCGGCACGTAAATTAAATTTCCGTACCCGTAAAACCATGATGGTTGCGCAACAATTGTATGAGGGAATTGCTTTAGGGAAACAAGGCACTGTGGGGCTGATTACATACATGCGTACAGACTCAACCAGAATTGCCGATTCCGCCAAAGCAGAAGCTGCTGAATTCATTGAAAAGACCTACGGAGATGAGTTCTCAGCACATGGCGGCCGCAAAGCAAAAAATACGCAAGGTGCACAAGATGCCCATGAAGCGGTTCGTCCGTCAAGCGTTTTAAGAACACCTGATGAAATGAAGAAGTATTTAGATAAAGATCAATTAAAATTATATACTCTTATTTGGTCGCGCTTTGTAGCTAGTCAAATGACACCAGCGATTTTAGATACCATGAAGGTCACGCTTCAACAAAACGGCGTAACGTTTATTGCCAATGGCTCCAAAGTGAAATTTAAAGGGTTTATGCAAGTATATGTTGAAGGTCGCGATGATGGTAAAGAAGACAAGGAAAATATTTTACCTGAATTAGTGGAAGGTGACGTTGTTAAATCGGTCGATATCGAACCGAAACAACACTTTACTCAACCACCGGCTCGTTTTAGTGAAGCCACGTTAATCCGGACTTTAGAAGAAAATGGTGTGGGCCGACCATCAACGTATGCGCCAACATTAGAAACCATTCAACGGCGTTATTACGTGAAGCTAACCAATAAACGGTTTGAACCAACGGAATTAGGTGAAATTGTGAATTCTCTAGTTTCAGAGTTTTTCCCACAAATTGTCGATACACATTTTACAGCGACAATGGAAACGGACTTAGATAAAGTCGGTGAAGGCCAAGAAAAATGGGTTGAAGTTGTCGATCGTTTCTACAAGCCCTTCGAAAAAGAATTAACAAATGCCGAAGAAAAGATTGAAAAAATCCAAATTAAAGATGAACCAGCAGGCTTTGACTGCGAACTATGTGGACATCCAATGGTGATTAAACTGGGTCGCTACGGAAAATTTTATGCATGTAGTAATTTCCCAGATTGTCGGAATACAAAAGCGATCGTTAAAGAAATTGGCGTGACGTGTCCTGTGTGTCACGAAGGACAAGTTATCGAACGCAAATCAAAGAAAAATCGGATTTTCTATGGCTGTAGTCGGTACCCAGAGTGTGACTTCACTTCTTGGGACAAACCAGTAGGCCGACCATGTCCAAAATGTGGGCAATATTTAGTAGAGAAAAAAGTTAAAGGCGGCAAACAAGTCGTTTGTATCAATGGCGATTATGAAGAAAACGTCCAAAAATAAGAAAAATTGAGACCGAAGAATTTACTTCGGTCTTCTCTTTTAGTAAAATGAATTGAGTTTGTAAGAGACAGCTCTTAACTTCTTGACATAGAAAGGAATTTTTATACATGACAAAAAAAGTCACAATTATTGGTGCCGGTTTAGCCGGAAGTGAAGCGGCATGGCAAGTGGCCAATGCTGGCGTACCAGTTGATTTATATGAAATGCGCCCTGTCAAAAAGACACCAGCGCATCAAACAGAAAATTTTGCAGAGTTAGTTTGTTCTAATTCATTACGTGGAAATAGTTTAACCAATGCGGTAGGTGTTTTGAAAGAAGAAATGCGCCGTTTAAATTCAATCATTATTGGTAGTGCAGATCAAACCGTTGTACCAGCTGGCGGCGCCTTAGCAGTTGACCGTGATTCTTTTTCTGAAACAATCACTGAAAAAATTAAAAGTCATCCATTAATTACAATCAAAAATGAAGAGATCACCGATATTCCGGAAGGGATTGTAATTATTGCAACGGGTCCCTTAACCTCTGAAAGCTTATCTCAAAAAATTCAAGAATTTAATGGTTCTGAAGGCTTTTATTTTTACGATGCAGCAGCACCAATTATTGATAAATCAACAATTGACATGGATAAAGTTTATTTAAAATCTCGTTATAACAAGGGGGAAGCGGCTTACTTAAATTGTCCGATGACTGAAGAAGAGTTCAATGCTTTTCATGAAGCACTAGTCAATGCAGAAGTGGTTCCTTTACGCACGTTTGAAAAAGAGAAGTTTTTCGAAGGCTGTATGCCCATCGAAGTAATGGCGCAACGTGGCATTAAAACCATGTTGTTTGGCCCAATGAAACCTGTCGGACTAGAAGACCCTAAAACAGGTAAACGCCCTTATGCTGTAATTCAATTACGTCAAGACAATGCTGCAGCTTCTTTATACAATATTGTTGGTTTCCAAACGCATTTAAAATGGGGTGAACAAAAACGAGTATTCCGTATGATTCCGGGATTAGAAAATGCTGAATTTGTTCGCTATGGCGTCATGCATCGTAATAGTTTTATGAATTCTCCAGAGTTGCTAAAACCAACCTACCAATCAAAAAAACGTGACGATCTGTTTTTTGCTGGACAAATGACTGGTGTTGAAGGATATGTTGAAAGCGCGGCAAGTGGTTTACTCGCAGGTATTAACGCAGCTCGTCTTGCCAAAGGGGAAGAGCCGATTGAATTCCCTCGCGAAACGACTTTAGGAAGTATGGCTTATTATATTACACATGCAGAAGGCAAACATTTCCAACCAATGAATGCAAACTTTGGGCTTTTCCCAGAGTTACCTGAACGAATTCGTGACAAAAAAGAACGCTATGAAGCAATTGCTAATCGGGCCTTAGATGTCCAAGCTCAAGTTATCCAATCTTTAGACTAAATTAGAAAAAATATGAGAAAAGACTGAGCATCATTGCTAAGAAATGCGATGATACTCAGTCTTTTAATTTTTAGAAAAAAATAACAAAAGCTAAAGAATAGTTAAAATTGTGAACATATTTAGAAATATTGATTAAATTCTGACAACTTAATTGTCTTTTGAAAAAGGTTATGCTAAAGTTACTTTGTAATCGAATGAGGAGGGCTATCACATGGAAGAAAAGAATTGGCCTGAGTTATTTGCTCGTTATCTTATTGTCGAAAGAGGCTATTCAGAAAAAACAAAAAAAGCATATCAAGAAGATATACAACATTTTTTTTCGTTTTTAAAGACTTCAGGTAGTGACAATTATTTGACTGTGGAACATTTGGATGTTCGGGCTTATTTGAGCGAATTATACGATCAGGAATATAGCCGCAATTCGATTAGTCGAAAAATTGCCAGTCTGCGTTCTTTTTATCAATTCTTATTAAAAAATGAAGCAATCCAAGAAAATCCTTTTTCCTATGTTCATATGAAAAAGAAACAGTTACGGTTGCCCCGTTTTTTTTATGAAAAAGAAATGGATGCATTATTTGAGAGCGCACAAGGTGAGCAACCTCTTGATTTGAGAAATCAAGCGTTGCTAGAAGTTCTGTATGGGACTGGCATTCGGGTCAGTGAATGTGCGAACTTAACGGTGGACGCAGTTGACTTTCAAGCTTCTGTTTTATTGGTTCACGGAAAAGGAAATAAAGACCGCTATGTGCCTTTTGGTTCATTTGCACAAGACGCCTTAAAGGATTACTTAGAGAATGGCCGCGCGCTATTAATGACAAAATATCAAAAAAAACATCCGTATGTCTTTGTTAATCATCATGGTGAACAAATCACGCCAACAGGGATTGAATATGTCTTAAACCAACTAATTAAAAAAAGTTCATTAAATGCGGAAATTCATCCCCACATGTTACGCCATACATTTGCGACACATTTATTAAATAATGGCGCCGATATGCGGACAGTTCAAGAATTATTAGGACATGCTAATTTATCAACAACTCAGATATATGCGCATGTGACAAAAGAAAGTTTACAAAAAAATTATCGAACGTTTCATCCTCGTGCATAATGGAGGGAAACGTCTAGGAGGAACAATAATGGTTGAATCACAATTTCACTCTACAACAATTTGTGCAGTCGAAAAAGATGGAAAATTTGCAATGGCTGGTGACGGCCAAGTAACAATGGGCGAATCTGTCGTTATGAAAGGTACAGCCAAAAAAGTGCGCCGTATTTACAATGATGAAGTCGTTGTCGGTTTTGCAGGAAGTGTGGCAGATGCCTTTACATTAGAAGAAAAGTTTGAAGGAAAATTAAATGAATACAACGGAAACTTAACGAGAGCTGCGGTTGAGTTAGCCCAAGAGTGGCGGACACAACAGTCTATGCAAAAATTAGAGGCTATGCTGATTGTGATGAATAAGGAAGAAATGCTCTTAGTTTCAGGAACTGGGGAAGTCATCACACCAGACGATGGTATTTTAGCAATTGGTTCTGGCGGTAATTTTGCTTTGTCCGCTGCAAGAGCCATGAAAAACTTTGGCGATAAAGAAATGCCAGCGAAAGAGATTGCTAAAAATGCCTTAAATATTGCTGCAGATATCTGTGTATTTACGAATCATAATATCATTGTAGAAGAATTATAAGCGAGGGAAAATCCATGAATGAATTAAACAAAACACCAAAAGAAATAGTCAAAGAACTAGATCAATATATTGTTGGACAGCAAGCTGCCAAAAAATCAGTGGCGGTAGCTTTACGTAACCGCTATCGTCGCTTGCAATTAGAAGAAAATATGCAACAAGATATTACGCCTAAAAACTTACTAATGATTGGACCAACAGGTGTTGGTAAAACTGAGATTGCTCGTCGTCTCGCAAAAATTGTCAATGCGCCTTTTGTAAAAGTTGAAGCAACCAAATTTACAGAAGTAGGCTATGTCGGTCGGGATGTCGAATCAATGGTTCGGGATTTAGTAGAAAATGCGATCCAAATTGTTGAAAAACAACAATACAGTCGCGTGTATGCGCAAGCGTTAAAAAAGGCCAATCAACGTTTAGTCAAAGTATTAGTGCCTGGAATTAAAAAAGAACAAAAACAGGCTGGCGGTAATCAATTTGAACAAATGATGAACATGTTTAACATGGCTCAGCAACAGCAAGAAGCACAAGAAGAAGTAACGGAAGATATTCGAACGAATCGCCGAACAATTTTGGAACAGCTGGAAAAAGGTCTATTAGATAATCGTGAAGTAACAATTGAAATTGAAGAACCGAAGAAAACGATGCCAGCTATGAACAATGGCCTAGAACAAATGGGTATCGACTTAAATGAAACGTTAGGCGCTCTGTCACCAAAGAAAAAAATCGAACGTACTGTAACGGTGAAAGAAGCACAAGAATTATTAGTGAAAGAAGAATCAGCAAAAATTGTCAATGACGCTGATATCCATAGTGAAGCGATTCGTTTAGCTGAATCAAGCGGAATTATTTTTATCGATGAGATTGATAAAATCACCTCTAAAAGTCAACAAAATTCGGGCGAAGTCTCTCGTGAAGGAGTACAAAGAGACATTTTGCCGATTGTTGAAGGCTCCCAAGTTAACACGAAGTATGGTCCTTTACAAACAGATCACATTTTATTTATCGCTTCAGGTGCTTTCCACTTGTCAAAACCAAGTGACTTGATTCCAGAATTACAAGGCCGCTTCCCAATTCGAGTTGAATTAGATGATTTAACGGCGGATGACTTCGTAAGTATCTTAACTGAGCCAAACAATGCTTTAATTAAACAATATGTAGCATTAATTGGCACAGAAAATGTTTCAGTCATCTTTACAAAAGAAGCAATTGAACGGTTAGCACACATCGCTTATGATGTAAACCGTGATACAGATAATATTGGGGCGCGTCGTTTACACACAATTTTAGAGCGTTTATTAGAAGATTTATTATATGAAGCACCAGATATGCAAATGGGTGAAATTACGATTACCGAAGCATATGTCAATGAAAAATTGAATGACATTGTTCAAAATGAAGATTTAAGTCGTTACATCTTATAAAAAAGGCTGGAGGAGAAAAGATGGCTACATTATTAGAAAAAACACGTCAAGTGAACGAGCTTTTGCAAAAAAATAATCTGTTTGACGTACAAGCAGAACTTCCGTACAACAAAATGGCAATGATTTTAGGGGATATTTTAGAAAGTAATGCGTATATTATTAGCAGTTCAGGGGATTTGTTGGGGTATACTGAAAAATTAGATGTTAATAATGCCCGTATCAAAAATATGTTTAAAGAGAAAAAATTTCCTCAAGGATACACCGAGGCCGTGGATATGCTCAAAGTAACCGAAGCAAATATTCCAATAGATAGTGATTTAACTGCATTTCCTTTTGAATCACGAGAGCTGTATCCGTTTGGGTTAACCACTATTGTGCCTTTGTACGGTGCTGGCAAACGCTTGGGTACGATTATTTTAGCGCGTGTTGAAAAATCCTTTAACGAGGATGATTTAGTGTTAGCTGAATATAGTGCGACCGTTGTCGGCATGCAAATTTTGTATCATCAATCCAGAACAATTGAAGCAGAAGTTCGCAGTGCGACTGCCGTGCAAATGGCCATCAACACTCTTTCCTATAGTGAATTAAAAGCCGTCCATGCCATTTTTGAAGCCTTAGATGGCGAAGAAGGTCGTTTAACTGCTTCAAGTATTGCAGATGAAATAGGCATTACTCGTTCCGTAATTGTGAATGCCTTAAGAAAATTAGAATCAGCTGGAATTATTGAATCACGTTCTCTTGGTATGAAAGGGACTTATTTAAAAGTATTAAATCAACAATTTATTAAAGAGTTGGAAAAATAAGCAATTGCTCGTATCAACTAGGAGGACAACGCAATGACTGTACAAATTGAAAATGAATTTCTAATCGCAACATTTGCTGAAGAAGGAGCAGAATTAGTAAGTTTACAATCAAAAGAAACCGGCATTGAATATATTTGGCAAGGAAATCCTGAATTTTGGGCCCGCCATGCGCCCGTACTTTTTCCGATTGTCGGTCGTCTAAAAGAAGATACGTATATGTACCAAAATCAAGCGTATCATTTAACTCAACATGGTTTTGCTCGTGATCAAGTATTTGATGTGATTGAAAAAGGTGGAGAAGAAGTTTCTTTTTCACTAAAATCAACAAAAGAAATCAAGAAGAAGTATCCTTTTGATTTTGAACTAGTGATTACTTATACATTAGAACACCAAGAATTGACTGTAAACTACCAAGTAGAAAATACAGGGAAAGAAGAGATGTATTTTGGGATTGGTGGTCATCCAGCCTTTAATGTACCTTTAGAATCTTCACTAACGTTTGAAGATTATTATCTAAGTTTTTCACCTAAAAAATCACGGACACAAATTCCCTTAGCAGGCCCGTTTATTGATTTAGCGAATAAAACGCTAGCCCAAACGAATACCAGCTTTGACTTAACGCATCAATTATTTGAAAATGATGCAATGATTTTTGAAACAAAAGGTCAAACAGCGATTACAATTGCCACAGACGAAAGTGAGCATCAAGTCACTTTGAGTTATCCAGAAATGCCTTTTGTGGGGATTTGGTCACCGACACCGAAAGAAGCGCCTTTTGTCTGTATCGAACCTTGGTGCGGGATTGCTGATGCTGTCGACGCAACTGGCCAACTTGCTGAAAAATTTGGCATCAATAAGTTACCAGCTAACGAACTATTTAAAACACAGTATATGATTAGTGTAAAATAAAGAAAAAGGCTGTGAACATTATTTGTTCACAGCCTTTTTCTTTATTTTTTTGCACGTAAGCCAAAAGAGAGGCGACTTTCTGTTCCATTTTTAATTCGCTGAATGTTTTCACGATGACGGACAAAGATAAAAGTAGTCAAAGCAATCGCAATCACGGTTAATAACCAGTTAAATGTTGGTAAAATAGCTGGGACAGTGAAAGGCAAAATAATAGTAGAAAGTGTAATTAGTACAGCGCTAATCATACTTGTTAAACTCACCATACTGGTTAGATACAGACAAATCACAAAAATAAGAGCAGAATAAATAAAAAATGTGGGGCTGTATGCTAATAACATGCCAGCGCTAGTGGCTACGGCTTTACCACCTTTGAAATTGGCAAAAATAGGGAAGGTATGCCCTAAAACAGCTGCTACCCCAAAGAAGAGCGGATTCACGCCTTGTAAACCAAACAAATAGGGTAATGAAGTGGCTAACGTTCCTTTCAAGATATCCATTAATAATACCGTAATTCCGGCAGGTTTCCCTAAGACACGAAATGTATTGGTTGTTCCTGTATTCCCACTCCCAAATTGGCGTATATCTTTTTTAAAGAAAAGTTTACCAATCCAAACACCTGAGGGAATTGAACCTAATAAATAGGCAACAAGTAACAAAATGACGATTTTCATCAAGTTAACCTCTTTCTTATTCAAACTAGGATTTATTTTATCATGAATAGAAAAACGGAACAACGTCTAATAACTAAAACAAGAAAAGTTTTTCTTTTGCTTGAGGAAGCGTTGACAAATGGTTGATAACCGTTATAATAAATGTGTGTCATTAGACAAAGACGTCTAATCACTGGTTTGAAAATTAGTTATCAACGAAGATACAATATATATGTACTTATGAAGTGTCAGGGAAAGAGGTGCGAATCCTCTACAGACCTACCTACTGTATGGTGGATGAAACCAATAAGACCACAGATTATTCTGGAAGGATTGGGAGTAAGAAGAAGCTAAGTCAGGATACCGGCTTGATAAGTCTAATCATTCTTTTGTAGGAAAAAGAAGGGGCTTTGAAGATAACTGGCTGAGTATATCATTAGCATAGTTAAGTGACTGCTTTTTTTCTATTGGAGAAAAAAGTGGTTTTTTTGTATTGTTTTGACGTTGAGACAAAGGAGGTTCATTTCAGAAAATTTTCCCCAAAATAAAATAGACGAATGCGAGGATGAAAAAATGAAAAAATTTACTTTAACAATGATGACTTTAGGTTTAGTAGCAACACTTGGCTTAGCAGGGTGTGGTAAACAGGAAAAGAAAGCAACTACCTCTTCTGAAAAAACAGAAGTAACGTTACCAACCAAAGACCGTAGCGGCAAAGAAATTACTTTACCCAAAGAAGCAACCAAAATTATTTCCCTAGTACCATCAACAACAGAAGTGATTGAAGACTTAGGTAAAACCGACCAATTAATCGCAGTTGATACTCAAAGTAGCACAATGATGACTGATTTAAAAAAATTACCACAAATGGATATGATGGCTGTCGATGCCGAAAAATTGATTGCCTTGAAACCACAAATTGTTTATGTGAATGACATCAATTTAGCTAGCTCAGAAAGTGTTTGGAAACAAGTGGAAGATGCTGGAATTACAGTCGTTAATATCCCCACTAGTACAAGCATCAAAGCAATCAAAGAAGACGTCCAATTCATCGCGGATAGCTTATCTGAACATGAAAAAGGACAAAAGTTAATCAAAACAATGGATCAAGAAATCGACGAAGTAGCCAAAATTGGGAAAACTATTAAAAAACCAAAAACTGTTTTGTTTGAAGTGGCTGCCTTACCAGACATTTATAGTTTTGGTAATGGGACATTTTTAAATGAAATGATTGAAACAATTGGGGCAAAAAATGTTTTGGCAAATGAAAAAGGCTGGTTACCAGTGACAGAAGAAGCGGCCATTGCTGCAAAACCAGAAGTCATTTTAACCAATGTTAACTATATGAAAGATCCCGCCAAAGAAATTTTAGCTCGTAAAAACTGGGAAAGCGTTCCAGCAGTTCAAAACAAAGAAGTTTTCGAAATCGATAACATGTCTAGCTCTTTACCAAATAACCACATTACCAAAGCATTAAAACAAATGGCAAAAGCTGTTTATCCAGAGGAATATAAGGATTTAAAAGATGAGTAAAAAAACGTGTCTCATACTGATGCTCTTGATCAGTATGAGCATGCTCTTTTTGGGTATTAAAATTGGAAGTGTTCAGATTTCGTTAACGGATTTGCTTCAAATTTTAGTGAAAAAGACGGTTTCAGAAGACGGGATTTTAGAAGGAATCATCTGGAATGTTCGGTTACCGCGTGTCGTGATGGCCTATCTCGTGGGCGCAGGCTTAGCAGTAAGTGGCACGGTGATGCAATCGCTCTTAGGTAATCCTTTAGCTTCTTCGTATACTTTGGGCGTATCAGCGGGAGCATCCTTAGGCGCTGCGTTAATCATGGTAACTGGAGTAACTGCTTCGATCTTAGGGGCATTTTTATTGCCTTTAACTGGTTTTATCTTTGGCTTAGCAACGGTCTTTTTAGTTTTGTTATTTACGCAAACAATGGATAGTCAAATGTCCAATCAAACAGTTGTTTTAGTGGGAATGATTATGACCTTGTTTGTCGGTGCTATTTTGACGTTGATTACAGCACTTTTCCAAGATTATTTGAAACAATTAGTCTTTTGGCAAATGGGTAGTTTTTCTGGCAGTAATTGGCAAAAAATTGCTATTTATTGTCCAATCTTGCTTGTCAGCAGTCTGTTTCTTTGGTTTGATGCCAACGCATTGGATGTTCTCGGTTTAGGAGAAGAACATGCGATGTTAGCGGGAGTAGAAGTCAAAACAGCAAAACTACGCATTATTCTTTTGGCTAGTTTACTAGCAGGAAGTGCGGTTTCATTTGTCGGTGTGATTGGTTTTGTTGATTTAATAGCACCACATATTGTCCGTCGCTATTTAGGGGCGACTCATCGCTGGCTGATTCCCGGTTCAGCAATCTTAGGTGGGACCATCATGGTAATAGGGGACACAATTGCTCGCACGATTTTATCACCAAGAGAAATTCCCATCGGGGCCGTAACAGCCTTGATTGGAGCGCCATTCTTCTTGTATATTTACTTTAAAAAAAGGGGCGTTGCTGCATGATTGAATTAAAAGAAACAGCTGTAACGCTCCAACAAACCCCCATTTTAAAAGATATTTCCCTCGTTTTTCCGACAGGTAGTAAAACTTGTATTTTAGGTCCAAATGGTTGCGGTAAAACGACACTTTTAAAAACGATTGCCGGACTTGTCCCTTATAGTGGTTCTGTTTTAATTGATGGTCAAGAAGTTCATGGACAAAAGCGGAAGGAATTGGCAACGAAAGTAGCGATGATGAGTCAATTCACGACAGTTGCTTTTGATTATACGGTTTACGAAACAGTTTTGATGGGGGCGTATCGACAACAAGCACAACGTTTTTTACCTATTGTTTCTAAACAAGAAAAAGAACGAGTCCTTTATTATTTAGAACGCACGGGTTTATTGCCTTTAAAAGATAAAGTTGTCAATCAGCTTTCAGGAGGACAACAACAACGAGTATTTTTGGCTAAATTATTTGTACAAGATCCAGAAATTATTTTATTGGATGAACCCAATAATCATTTGGATATTCGGTATCAACAAGAATTGATTCAGCAGTTAAATGAGTGGAGTGCGCAAGAAGGGAAAACGTTAATCGGGGTGTTTCATGATATCCGTTTAGCGTTAACGCTAAGTGAAAAAATTGTGTTTATGAAGCAAGGGAAAGTGGCCGCGCAAGGTGATTTTCAAACGTTGGCTTCCAAAGAATTTTTACAAACGATTTTTGAAACAGATATTGTCTCCTATTTTCAGAAACAACATAAAGTTTGGGAAACTATTCAATAATTTTGACAAGTTTTTTGGAAACAGGTAAGATAAAGGCAAAGAAGCAGAAACACAATGGCGTGTTTTAACAAATCGGCAAAGGAGCCCAAGACTAAGTACGTGATGGTACTTGCTTTGGGCTCCTTTTTTATGGAGGTAGCGATGAAACGAATCATTTTAATGGGAGCTATCGGTTGTGGCAAAACCACGTTATGTCAAGCTCTGCAAGGCAAAGAATTAATTTATGATAAAACACAGGCGGTGGAATTTCATACAGAAATGATTGATACACCAGGCGAGTTTATTTTGCATCGACAATATTATAATGCGTTAAACGTCACAGCGGCAGAAGCAGATGTGATTGGTTTGGTTCAAAGTGCTGTAGAAACACAACAAGTTTTTTCACCAGGATTTGGTAGTATTTTCCCGAAAGAAATCATTGGTATTTTAACCAAGATTGATTTAGCACAAGATTCTCAGCAGTTAGAGATTGTTCGGCAACAATTAAAAAGTGCGGGTGCAACAAGAATTTTTGAAATTTCTTCTGTTGAAAAAATTGGCTTGCAAGAATTAGTAGATTATTTAGAGGAGGATGAAGCAGAATGAAAATTTATACAAAAACTGGCGATAAGGGAATGACGAAATTAGTCGGCAGCTCAACCGTCGCTAAGGATTCTGATCGAGTTGAAAGTTATGGAACGATTGATGAATTGAATTCTTGGGTCGGCTATATTATCAGCCAACTTCCACAAGAAAATCAAGAAATTAAAGAAGAACTAGAAGCTTTACAACATTTACTTTTTGATGCGGGAACAGATTTGTCAACACCGATTGAAGCACAACGACCATTTAAATTACAAAAGGAAAGTGTGCATTGGCTAGAACAGCGGATTGATTTCTACACTGCACAATCACCAGATATTGATCGTTTTATTTTACCTGGCGGAACCCCAGCAGCCAGTATGGTTCATGTGGCTCGGACGATTGCACGGCGCGCAGAACGCATCATTGTTCGTTTAAATTGGACAGCCAAAATTAACGAAGAGGTATTAATTTTTACCAATCGTTTATCAGATTATTTTTATGCGTTGGCTCGCTATTTAAATGTTCAAGCACAACGACCTGATGTTTTTTATGAACGAAGCGAAATGGTTTTCCATAAAATTAAAGAAGATGGATTGTAAACAGTTGCTTTTCTAAAAAACTTATGGTAAATTTCAGATAGATTAAACGAATATTTTATGAAAAATATGAATGGAAGCCAGTGAGAATCTGGCACGGTCCCGCCACTGTGAAGAAGCAAGGTTGCTTTTAAGTCAGGTCTTTTCATTTTTTCATTATTGGGCATGCTGTTTCGAGGCAAAACAGGATGTTTATTAACAACGCTTGTGTTGAAAATCCAGCCCAAGATATTTGTATTAATCCAATTAATGGCACGAGGAAGTGCTTTTGGGAATTTTGGGCTGGTCTTTCAATGTTGAAGGAGATTTCAGGTACAATGACGTACTGCTATATTCCCTTTTTTTATTGACAATTAATTAAAGGCGTTGTACTCTATGGATAAGGTTTCGTGTACAATGGCGTATACATAAGGAAGCAAAGACGCTTCAGACAGATGATTTTTCGTTTGTTTGAAGTGTCTTTTTGTATTTTATTAAGGAGGAATTGAGATGAAAACAATTCATTTCCCTACCGAACTATGGGTAGGAGAAGGCGCATTAGCCAATTTGGAAACACTTCATGATAGACGTGTTTTCATTGTCACAGATCCATTCATGGTTGACTCTGGATTTGTGAATGAAGTGACAAAGCATTTAACAAAAAGTGAATGGCAAATTTTTAGTGATATCATCCCCGATCCACCAATTGATAAGATTGCTGCGGGAATTAAGCATTTAGCGACATTTCAAGGAGATACGATATTAGCTTTAGGTGGGGGATCCGCTATTGATGCGGCCAAAGCAATGAAATTTTTTGGCAAACGTACTTTGCAAACTCAGATTGCTGAGTTTATTGCGGTTCCTACAACTAGTGGAACTGGTTCAGAAGTTACGAATTTTTCAGTGATTACGGTTGCTGAAACTGGCACCAAAATCCCGCTTGTAACGGATGAAATTCAACCAGAAATTGCGATTTTAGATACAAATTTAGTGATGAGTGTGCCACCAAAAATCACAGCGGATACAGGAATGGACGTCTTAACGCATGTTATTGAAGCGTATGTTTCAACAGAAGCAAATCCGATTTCAGATGCGTTGTGCGAAAAAGTCGTTCGCTTAGTATTCGACAATTTAGAAATAGCCTTTAATGAGGGTAGCAACCAACAAGCCCGTGAAAATATGCATTTAGCTTCATGTATGGCAGGGATGGCGTTTAATGTTACTTCGTTAGGCTTGAATCACGGTATTGCTCATGCGGCCGGTGCGCGTTTACATGTGCCACATGGACGAATGAATGCGATGCTCTTACCGGAAGTCATTGCATATAACAGTGGCTTAGCGAATGGCAAAGTCACCAACGAACCAACAGCTAAACGTTATGCGCAGTTAGCAAATTGTCTAAATGATACACAGACAACCAATGCACGGATTGGTGTTCAACAATTTATTCGACAAATCAAGCAACTCCGTCAAAAATTAAACATGCCTGCCACTTTTAGTGATTATGGTTTACCAAAAGAAGAAGTCCAAGCTGCAATCCCAAAAATAGCTGAAGGCGCATTGATGGATGGCTGCACCAAAACAAATCCTGTCCAACCAACAACAGAAGAAGTGACAAAAATTTTAAATTCTATCTTATAAGCGATTGACAGGATGAAATCGATAACATATAATGTGGGTAGCACAACGGCGTGCTTCAAAATTTAAGAGCAAAGAAGCTCCTTAGTAGAAAGCGAAAGTGGAACCTTTACGTTTTTTATTGAGGATTTTTTATTTGCTAAATTAAAGGAGCGAGTCTGGTTGGAAGAAAAACAACGAATGATTCAAGAATATGTTCCTGGGAAACAAGTAACGTTAGCGCACATCATTGCTAGTCCTAATAAAGAAATTTATACAAAATTAGGGTTGCCAGAAGGCTCCAGCAATGCACTAGGTATTTTGACAATCACTCCGAGCGAAGCGGCAATTATCGCTGTTGATATTGCGACTAAAAGCGGAGATATCCAAATCGGTTTTATTGATCGTTTTTCTGGATCGGTGGTCATTTCTGGTGACGTAAGCTCAGTGGAAGCGGCCTTACAAGCGGTGATTGAAGGTTTACAACAGATTTTAAACTTTTCTGTAACTTGTAAAATTACCAGAACATAGCGTTGAAAGGACAAGGGCGTGAAGAAAATGGATGGACGAATTGTAATAGTCGATGATGAACCTATTACGAGACTCGATATTCGTGATATTGTGATAGAAGCAGGGTACGAAGTAGTCGGTGAAGCGGCCGATGGTTTTGAAGCAATTGAAGTATGTAAAAAAACACAACCTGACCTAGTATTAATGGACATTCAAATGCCAATTTTAGATGGTCTAAAAGCAGGTAAAAAAATTGTTCAAGACCAACTAGCCAGTAGTATTGTCTTTTTATCTGCATACAGTGACGTACAAAATACGGACAAGGCTAAAAAATTAGGCGCACTGGGTTATTTAGTTAAACCTCTAGATGAAAAATCATTAATACCTACAATTGAAATGAGCATTGAACGAGGCAAACAAACGCAGCTGTTACTAAATCAAATCGATAAATTAAGTTTAAAATTAGAAGAACGTAAAATTATCGAAAAAGCCAAAGGTATTCTTGTAAAAGAAAATCATATATCGGAAGAAGAAGCCTACCAAATGTTGCGTACGTTAAGTATGAACAAACGCGCACGTATGAGTGAAATTGCAGAATTGATTGTAATGGATGATGAATAAATGAAACGATTAGAGCAATTATGTCACCAATATACCAATCTTTCAGAATCAGACATTAAAGAATTACAACGTACAGCACGTTATCTTTCTTCGACGACACTGTATCAAAGTGCAGATGTTTTTATTGATGTGTATAAGGAAATGTCACAGCAAGCACTAGTCGTTTATCATAAGCCGCCTGCGAAGACAACTTCTTTATATAGCGGAGATGTCGTCGGGATGGAAGCTTTATTAAAAAATGAACCTGGTGTTCTGCGTACCATGCAGACTAGCTTAAATAGCATTGGTTTGTTAGCAGTGACTCAGGAAAATCGTTTGATTAAGCAAAATATCTATCCCATTCGCAATGAACATCGAACGATTGGTGTCATTATTGTCGAGATTGCGGCAGATGAAGAGATTCAAGCGGACTTACAAAAAGAGGAGCTAAATAACTGCCAGTTAGCAAAAGTAGCGAAATCAACTAGTCAAGTCGACGCATTATTTATTGATCAATTGGCAGAAGCCGTTTTGATTTTTGATGCGGCGGGTCACTTATTAATTACCAATCACAATGCACAAGAGCTTTATCGCAAACTTGGTTATCGGGATAATATCATTGGAATGAATTATGACAATTTGTCCATCGATTATACAACTTTTGAATATGTGTTGTATCAAATGAAATATAAAATGAGTAATCAACCAATTGAAAGCAAAACGACCTACCTTAATTATTATTTTAAGGTTCGGAAAGTGTGGTTGGCATCAGAAGAACAACTGATTATGATTATTCAAGACAATACAGAATTTAAAGAAAAAGAAGCGGAAATTATTTCCAAATCTGTTGCGATTCGTGAAATTCATCATCGTGTTAAAAATAACTTGCAATCGGTGGTTTCCTTATTGCGTATTCAAGAACGGCGAACGCAAAGCCCCGAAGCAAAGAAAGTCCTTCATGAAAGTGTCAATCGAATTATGGCGATTGCAGCCACCCATGAATTGCTGTCAAAACAAGTCAAAGATGACGTTGCTTTACGGCAAACATTGGAAGCAGTGATGTATAATTTTAGACATCTTTTTCAAGGCGCACAACCCATTGAGATGATGATGGATGTTGATCCAGCCATTATGGTTTCTAGCGAACAAATGGTCACCATTTCCCTTGTTGTCAACGAACTATTACAAAACATTTTTGATCATGCATTTGAGCCACAAACAAGTGGCGTTGTTAAACTTAGTGGAACATTAGATAATAAGATGATTACCATTACTGTTACAGATAATGGTAAAGGCTATGACGTTCATCAAAGTAACGAGACCAGTTTAGGTTTGATGATTGTCAAAAGCTACGTAAAAGATAAATTAAAAGGAAAAATTACAATTGAATCCAATAAACAGGGAACTAAAACCTGTTTCTATTTCGAACAGAACACCAGTGATGTTGTTCATTGATTAAGCAAAGGCGCTTAAAGAAAAGTAGAAAGAAATTTTCTAACGATTCTTTAAGTGCCTTTTTGTATGCAAAAGGAGGCGAGTCAGGCGATGTCGAAGGAAACACTTTTAACCGTAGGGATTGATTTAGGGACGTCTACAACCCAATTAGTCTTGTCAGAATTAACTGTTGAAAATTTTGCCTCTGCGTTTACAGTACCACGTATCAGCATTTCTGATAAAAAAGTCATTTACCGAAGTGACATTATCTTTACACCCTTACTTAACCAATCAGAAATTGATGCAGAACCTATCAAAGCGTTTGTAGCGGAGCAATATCGCCAAGCAGGCATTCATAAACAAGATATTCAAATGGGTGCGGTAATTATCACAGGTGAAACTGCTCGAAAAAGCAATGCCAACAATGTGCTACGAGCACTTAGTGGCTATGCAGGTGATTTTGTCGTTGCTACGGCCGGACCTGATTTAGAAAGTATCATTGCCGGGAAAGGCGCTGGTGCTCAAACTTATTCTGAAACGAAACGCAAACCAGTGGTTAATTTAGACATTGGTGGTGGAACGACAAATTTAGCTGTCTTTAAAGATGGTGAAGTGATTGATACGGCTTGTTTTGACATTGGCGGACGCTTAATTAAATTAGATCAACAACAAAAAATCACCTATATAGCTCCGAAGATTCAAGAAATTATAAATAAAAAAGGGCTAACCTTGCACCTTGGTGACCAAGCCACCGAACAAAACTTACTGCCAATTATTTCGGAATTAGTTGCCGTGTTAGAAAATAGCATTGGCTTGGGGACACAAAGTCCGTTCTACCAGTTATTAGTAACGAACCATCCACTACGAAAAGGTGAGGAATTACCAATTGTAACATTTTCTGGTGGTGTGGCTGATTGCTTAAATACGACAAGTACGAATCTCTTTAAATATGGGGACATCGGCTTACTTTTAGGGAAATACTTGAGAAAGTCACTGATTTTTTCGGAAAAAGAAGTCTTAGAAAGCGCAGAAACAATCCGAGCGACGGTCGTCGGAGCAGGTTCACATACTGCTGAAATTAGCGGAAGCACGATCGCTTATCGTGAGCAAATTTTGCCGGTAAAAAATATCCCAATTCTAAAATTAGCGCAAGAGGATGAAACCCTTACTGTGACAGAATTAGGCCAGCGAATCCAAGAAAAACTCAATTGGCATCGTATTGAAGAAACACCCCAGATTGCCCTAGCAATTAGAGGCATGAGCAATCCAACATTTGCTGATATTCAACGCTATGGTCAAGGGATTGTGGAAGGATTAGCTAGTTTAGTTGCTGAACAAATTCCCATTATTGTTATGGTGGATGAAGACATGGCGAAAGCTTTAGGGCATGCCTTAAGTGCCCATCTGCCAAAAGACTATCCGTTTATCTGTCTTGACTCGGTCAAAGTAGAAAACGGTGATTATGTAGATATCGGCTTACCAGTGGCAGAAGGGGCCGTCCTTCCAGTCATTGTTAAGACCTTAGTATTTAATTAAAAAGGAGCGACACAAAGATGATTTTAAAAACCAAACTATTTGGCAAAGTCTATCAATTTACATCCGTTAAAGAAGTCTTAGCCAAAGCCAATGAAGAAAAGTCTGGCGACAAGTTAGCTGGCGTAGCTGCTAATTCAGCCGAAGAACGCGTGGCGGCGAAAGTCGTTTTATCAGAATTGTCCTTAAATGACTTGTTTAACAATCCCGTCGTTGATTATGACGAAGACGAAGTGACACGCATTATTATTGACCAAGTCAATATGCGAATTTTTGAAAGTATTAAACATTGGACAGTCGCAGAATTACGCGAATTTATCTTATCTTCGGAAACAACCGATTTTGATATCAAACGAATTTCCCGTGGACTCACTTCTGAAATGATTGCTGCTGTCTGTAAATTAATGTCCAACATGGATCTAATTGTTGGCGCAAAAAAAATCAATATTGAAAAAACCGCCAACACAACGATTGGCCGTCCCGGAACTTTTTCAAATCGTTTACAGCCGAACCATCCAACCGATAATGTCGATGGCATTATGGCTTCAGTTATGGAAGGTCTTTCTTATGGCGCCGGTGATGCTTTAATTGGTTTGAATCCTGTTGATGATTCTACAGAAAGTGTTAAACGAATCTTAAACAAATTTGAAGAGTTCCGTAGCGAATGGGAAATTCCAACACAAACTTGCGTGCTTGCTCACGTAACGACACAAATGGAAGCCATGCGTCAAGGCGCGCCAACTGGCTTAGTCTTTCAATCCATCGCTGGTTCAGAAAAAGGGAACACAGCATTTGGTTTAAATGCAGAAATTTTAGCTGAAGCACAAGATTTAGCACTTCACAGTGGTCAAGCAGCTGGTCCTAATGTGATGTATTTTGAAACAGGTCAAGGCTCAGAACTTTCTTCTGAAGCGAACTTTGGCGCAGACCAAGTCACAATGGAAGCGCGTTGTTATGGCTTAGCCAAAAAATTTGATCCGTATATTGTAAATACCGTTGTCGGCTTTATTGGACCAGAATATCTTTACGATTCAAAACAAGTCATCCGCGCTGGTTTAGAAGATCATTTCATGGGCAAATTAACAGGAATTTCAATGGGCTGTGATGTCTGCTACACCAACCATATGAAAGCTGATCAAAATGATATGGAAAACTTAGCAATGTTATTAGCAACAGCTGGTTGTACGTATATCATGGGGATTCCTCATGGCGATGATGTCATGTTAAATTATCAAACAACTGGGTTCCATGAAACTGCGACGATTCGTGAAACATTAGGCTTACGTCCAATTAAAGAATTTGAAGAATGGATGGAAAAAATGGGCTTAATGGAAAACGGAAAATTAACAAGTCGCGCTGGCGATGCATCTGTATTTATTAAATAAACGAGGTGAGAATACAAATGAACGAAAAAGAATTAAAAGAAATGATTGCCGGAATTTTAACAGAAATGGTCGCTGACAATCAAGCGGTTTCGACTGCCACTGTGACTGCTGAAGAAAAACCAGTCACAACACACGTCACTGAAACGACAGAAATTGAAGAAGGCCTAATTCCTGACATTACTGAAGTAGATTTACGTAAACAATTACTATTGAAAAATGCCGTTGATCCTGAAGCACTATTAAAAATGAAAGCTTTCTCGCCAGCTCGTTTAGGCGTTGGTCGTGCAGGGACGCGTTATATGACTAGTTCAACATTACGTTTCCGAGCGGACCATGCGGCAGCACAAGATGCGGTCTTTTCAGACGTAAGCGAAGACTTGGTAAAAGAAATGAATTTTATTTCTACAAAAACAATCTGTAACAGTAAAGATGAATATTTAACACGTCCAGATTATGGTCGTCAATTTGATGAAGAAAATAGTGAAATCATTCGGAAAAATACGACACCAAAAGCCAAAATCCAAATGGTCGTAGGGGATGGCCTTAGTTCAGCTGCTATCGAAGCGAATATTAAAGAAGTCCTACCAGCAATTAAACAAGGATTAAACATGTACAACTTAGATTTCGACAATGTAGTTTTTGTTAAATATTGTCGCGTGCCAGCAATGGATAAAATTGGTGAAATCACTGACGCTGATGTTGTTTGCTTGCTAGTTGGCGAACGTCCTGGTTTAGTAACAGCTGAATCTATGAGTGCCTACATTGCTTACAAACCAACTGTTGGTATGCCAGAAGCCCGGCGGACAGTTATTTCAAATATTCATAAAGGTGGGACACCGGCTGTTGAAGCAGGGGCCTACATTGCCGAAATTATTAAAAAAATGTTAGACAAGAAAAAATCTGGTATTGATTTAAAAGAAGCTGAATAAAGGAGGATTTCTCATGAAAAATGATCGTCTAGGCGCAAATGTCCTAAGTATGAAAGTCATTCCCAATGTCGATCCGGCATTAGCAAAAGAATTATCATTGAAACCAGAACATCGCTCATTAGGAATTGTTACTTCCGATTGTGATGATGTCACTTATGTTGCATTAGATGAAGCAACCAAAGCCGCCGATGTTACTGTAGTTTATGGTAAAAGTATGTATGCTGGCGCAGCAAATGCTTCAACCAAATTAGCCGGTGAAGTGATTGGCATTATTGCTGGTCCGAGTCCTGCCGAAGTCAATAGTGGCTTGAGTGTCATTACGCAAGTCATTGAAGAAGAAGCCAGCTTCTATAGTGCTAACGAAGATGACAGCATTGTTTATTTTGCACATGTAGTATCAAGAACGGGTAGCTTTTTATCTGAACAAGCGAATATTCCTGAAGGTGAAGCGATTGCTTATCTGATTGCACCACCGCTAGAAGCAATGGTTGGCTTAGATGCAGCAATGAAAGCTGCCGATGTTCAAATGGGTGTCTTTTATGGCCCACCTTCTGAAACGAACTTTGGCGGCGCCTTATTGACAGGTAGTCAATCTGCATGTAAAGCTGCTTGCAGTGCGTTTGAACAAGTCATTCAAAATATCGCTGACAATCCGTTGAGTTATTAAGGATGTGACCTGAATGAAAGCATTAGGAATGGTCGAAGTCAAAGGATTTTTAGGTGCCATTAGTGTGGCCGATGCGGCATTGAAAGCCGCCGACGTTACTTTGTTAAAAGCTGAAATTATTAATGGCGGTTTAACAACTGTGGAACTGATTGGTGACGTTGCCGCGGTTCAAGCTGCCGTTGAAGTAGGCACGGAAGTAGCTAAAGAATTAAATTGTTTAATTGCTCATCATGTGATCTCACGGGTTGATGCTCAAACGGAAGTAATTTTATCAGATCCAGAACCTAAGTCAGCACCTGAACCGATGGAACAAGTAGAAGTAATTGAAGAAGAGATTGAAACACCAGATTTGGAAGAACACACTGGCACACGCCAAAAATTAGAAACACAACGCGTGGTTGATTTACGCAAACAAGCCTACAAAATGAACCTAAGTAGTTTAAAGAAAAGTGAGATTAAATTTGCCAATAAAGAAGCTTTAATTCAAGCAATCATGGCTGAAATAGAAAGAAGTGAAGACGAGTGGAATTAGTAGATAAAGACTTACGTTCCATCCAAGAAACAAGAAATTTAATCAGAAAAGCCAAAGAGGCACAGCAAGTATTAGCAACATTTTCGCAAAAACAAATCGATGCGATTGTTCAAGCGGTTTCAGAGGCTACATTTAACCAACGAGAAAAGTTAGCGAAAATGGCCAATGAAGAAACAGGATTTGGTATCTATGAAGATAAAATCATCAAAAATGCTTTCGCTTCAAAAGTAGTATATGACGAAATGAAGGACAAAGCTACAGTTGGTGTGATCCATGATGATGCTGCCAAAAAAGTCACTGAAATTGCTGTCCCAGTTGGTGTAATTGCAGGATTAATTCCTTCTACCAACCCGACATCAACAGTCATTTACAAAGCATTAATTTCATTAAAAGCTGCCAACAGCATTGTTTTTTCACCACATCCCAATGCGTTGAAATCGATTATTGAAACAGTGGAAATTATCCAAAAAGCGGCTATTGCTGCAGGGGCACCAGAAGGTTGTGTCTCGGTCATCAAAACGCCAACCATGCAAGCGACCAGCGAATTAATGAAAAATAAAGAAACAAATTTAATTTTAGCTACTGGTGGAAACGCAATGGTTAAAGCAGCGTACTCTTCTGGAACACCAGCAATCGGTGTTGGGCCTGGTAATGGACCAGCCTACATCGAACGAAGCGCAAATGTTCCTCATGCAGTGAAACAAATAATGGATTCAAAAACTTTCGATAACGGTACAATTTGTGCATCGGAACAATCAATTATTGTTGAAACTGTCAACCGTGAAGCGGTCAAAGAAGAGTTAATTAAGCAGGGAGCGTATTTCTTAAGTCCAGCCGAAGCCGACAAATTAGCTAAATTTATTTTACGACCAAACGGTACAATGAACCCGCAAATCGTGGGTCGTTCCGTTCAACATATTGCTTCATTAGTTGGTTTATCTATTCCAAAAGATCGCCGCTTAATTGTTGCCGAGGAAACACATGTAGGCTTGAAATATCCATTTTCAAGAGAAAAATTGGCACCGATTATTGCTTTCTATACAGTTGAAAACTGGGAAGCAGCTTGCGCGTTATCAATTGAAATTTTGAAAGGTGAAGGTGCGGGTCATACGATGGGTATTCACACAGAAAACAAAGAAGTCATTCGTGAATTTGGCTTAAGAAAACCCGTCTCTCGTTTGCTTGTTAACACCTCTGGTACACTTGGCGGAATTGGTGCTTCAACTAACTTAGTGCCAGCATTAACACTTGGTTGTGGCGCAGTTGGTGGCAGCTCAACTTCTGATAATATTGGGGTTGAAAATCTGTTCAATTTACGTCGTGTTGCATATGGCGTGCGTGATTTAGAAGAGATTCGTCAAGAATTTGGTCAAACATCAACCACATCTGTGGCTACTTCTTGCGAAACAACCAATCAAGAAGAACTAGTAAATGCCGTGGTAGCTCAAGTTTTAGCTCGCTTAAACTAACAAGAAACGAGCGAGTAAGAGTAAAACAAATAAATTATTGGATTTAGGGTTTGGGACCTAAGTCAAATTGCTAATTGTCCCAAATTTTTAAAAATAAAACATACATCTTAGGAGGAAATTATAATGTCAAGTACAAATGCTTTAGGAATGATCGAAACTCGTGGTTTAGTAGGTGCTGTTGAAGCAGCCGATGCAATGGTGAAAGCGGCAAACGTTACTTTAATTGGAAAAGAACAAGTCGGTGGCGGTTTAGTTACAGTAATGGTTCGCGGTGACGTTGGTGCCGTGAAAGCAGCAACAGATGCTGGTGCTGCTGCAGCAGAACGTGTTGGCGAATTATTATCTGTCCATGTAATTCCACGTCCACATACAGAAGTAGACGCTATTTTACCACACGCAACAACTGAATTATAATTTTGATTTTTTGGGGCAGAGGTAGGTTCATTACTTCTGTCCTAAACTTTCATTGAGGAGGGGTGTTATGACAGTTATTACAGAAGATATGCTTCGCATCAAAAGGCTAAAAAAAGAACTAGAAGATGGCACGGATTTTGTGTTTCCTGTAGGCAGTTTTCTGACGCCAGCCGCCAAAAGCTATCTACGCGAGCATCGGATTAATAGCAGCTTCTCTTCAACAAACCCATTGCTTTCTGAGGTTCATTCAGTGAAGGCCTCCTCACAAAAACAAAAACATTTATCAAAAGAAACAATTTATGAGATTCGGCACTTAAGCCATCTATTGTATTTGCCTTTCTTAACGAATGAAGCGTTATCAACAGAAGGTTGGTTATATTTCGAACAACAACAACTGTGGTTAGAGAAATTTATTTTAGAACAGTCGCTTGTAATGGAACCAGTCATTTTGGAATCAAAGGTAAGTATTCTAACTAACCAACAAAGACAATGGCGCTATTCCTCAAAAGAAGTTCAATTACAACTAGATAAAATTATTCTCCAGTTAAAAGGAGAATCACAACTGTTCGGCCTTTTTCAATCTTGGGCTACAGAATTAATTAGCACCATGGCTGAAATATCACGAAACTAGGAGATGAACAAATTGGATTCAATGAATGAAATTGTTGAAGAAGTTGTTAAACGAATTCAGCAACAACAACAAAATACTTTTGAAGTTGAAGCTTCTGGCCGACATGTTCATTTGTCTCGTCAAGAGATTGATGCATTATTTGGACCAGGATATCAACTAACAAAAGTGAAAGATTTATCACAACCTGGACAGTTCGTTTGTAAAGAACGAATTACGGTTGCTGGACCTAAAGGACTTTTTCAAAATGTGGTTATTTTAGGCCCTGAACGTAGCGAATCACAAGTCGAAGTTTCTATGACAGATACGCGTATTTTAGGAATTAATGCCCCAGTTAGAGAGAGTGGCAAGACAGAAGGGACACCAGGCGTCACGCTGATGAACGGATCAGCAGTTGTGACATTAAGTCACGGCTTAATTGTTGCCAAACGTCATATTCACATGACACCCGAAGACGCCTTAAAAAATAAAGTAAGCAATAGCCAAATTGTACAAGTCAAAGTGGAAGGCACACGTCCGTTAATCTTTGATGATGTGGTTGTGCGAATCAGTCCGCGATTTGCAACGTACATGCACATTGACTACGATGAAGCCAACGCTTGCGGCTTAACCAAAGGAGCTCGTGGCTATATTCTTAAGTAAAAGGAGGCAAGACAATGAACGTTTCTGAAATGGAAAATTTGATTCAACAGATTACTGATCAAATTTGTCAACAATTGCTGTCGTCGTCTTATTCAGTGGCTTTAGCAGAAGCAAAAGAAGCATTTCCTGAAGAAATGTTTGTTCGTTTTCCTGATGTAAATTGGGTAACCAAGGAGCAGAAGCTAGCACGAGGCTTGGTTGTAAAGAGGCTAACGATTTCCCAAGTAAATGCGATTGCGCATTTACAGGAAACGGATGAATTAGTCAAAAACATCTTAGCATTCTTATTTGAAGGTAAGCCGGTATTGATTTTAACCCCAATACCTTCAGTGACTAAAAATTCACGATTGAAGTATCGTTTGAAACA
Organism: Enterococcus sp. AZ011; assembly: GCF_050548355.1. NCBI lineage: Bacteria > Bacillati > Bacillota > Bacilli > Lactobacillales > Enterococcaceae > Enterococcus > Enterococcus sp. AZ011. The sequence continues at coordinate 1,392,620 of NZ_CP172959.1, read as the reverse complement.
AACGATTCAGGAAAACGTGGACATGTGCCAACAGTTTGGGATGATTTTTTATCATGATTCAGAAAATTACGCTGTGTTTCAGGCGGCCTGTCAAAAACAACTTCGTTCTTTAGCTGAGACCAAACGAACCTACATTACTGAAAAACAATTGATAAGAATGACAGAATCAGGTGTTTCTTTAAGTAAAAACGCCTATTTAACCCCGTTAGCGAAAGATTATGCTAGGAAACATCAATTGCTGACGTAAGGAGGAAAAACGATGCTTTTAGGAAAAGTGACTGGTAGCCTTTGGTCAACAAGAAAAGATGAAAAATTAAATGGCTGGAAATTTATGAAGGTTGATATTTTGAATCAAGAGGACGAAAAGCAAGGATTTTTAATTGCTGCTGACAACGCTGGAGCTGGTGTCGGGGACAAAGTGTTAATTAGTCAAGGCAATGCTGCCCGTATTTCGGCAGAAGATCCGAATGTCCCAATTGATGCAATGATTGTTGGTGTCATTGATTCTACAGAGGAAGAATAGGGAGGACGAGACATGAGCATTAATGAAATTATTATGTATATTATGGTTCTTTTCATGATTATTGGAGGAATCGATAAATGTATTGGCAACAAACTAGGTTTAGGGGAGCAATTTGAGGAAGGGATTATGGCTATGGGTTCTCTAGCGCTTTCTATGGTAGGGATTATCACTTTAGCGCCTGTCTTAGCCAATCTTTTAAGTCCGATTGTCGTTCCTGTCTATGAATTACTAGGGGCTGATCCAGCAATGTTTGCCACAACCTTATTGGCTAATGATATGGGCGGCTTTGCGTTAGCGCAACAATTAGCCAATGATCCACAAGCTGGTTTATTTGCGGGGGCAATCTTAGGCGCAATGATGGGGCCAACGTTAGTCTTTACAATTCCAGTAGCGCTTGGCATTATCCAAAAAGACGACCAACAATTCTTAGCAACGGGTGTTTTGAGCGGGATTATTACAATTCCTTTTGGTTTATTAGCAGGTGGTTTAACAGCGGGCATGCCATTGTCATTGATTATTCCTAACTTAATTCCAATTATTATTGTTGCCGCTTTAATTATTTTAGGTTTATGGTTAGCGCCAAAAGGCATGATTAAAGGCTTCCAAATTTTTGGTCAAGGCGTAGTGATTGTCGCTATCTTTGGTTTAGTTGTGGGGGCGATTCAACTATTATTAGGAATTACAGTGATTCCTGGCATTGCACCAGTTACTGAAGGAATTGAAGTCGTTGGCGGGATTGCTTTAACTTTAGCTGGCGCTTTCTGTTTAGTAGCTGTGATTACGAAAGTCTTTAATAAACCATTGATGAAACTAGGAAAAGTTTTAGGAATGAATGAAGTAGCGGCTGCAGGAATGGTTGCTACATTAGCTAACAATATTCCCATGTTCCAAATGTTAAAAGACATGGATAATCGAGGAAAAATTATTAATATCGCTTTTGCTGTTTCGGCTTCTTTCGTTTTAGGTGACCACCTTGGTTTTACTGCAGGCGTAGCAAAAGAAATGATTTTTCCAATGATTGTTGGCAAATTAGTTGGAGGGATTACCGCCATTTTTGTGGCTATCTTTATGGCAAATCGAATGCTAGGGAAACCCGAAACAGAAGTGAAATAATGAGGTGTAAATATGACAGAATTAAATCGTGAAATGATTGAAACGCTTGTTCGACAAATTGTCACAGAAAAATTAATGCCGACTAAACAAGTGGATCCAAGTGGAATTATGTCCATCAAATTACCCGAAATCGACGTAACAGAAGACGATCGCTTAGATACAGGCAACCCAGCGGACATTGTTTACACAAAAGATCTGTTTTCTTTAGAAGAAAGCCCGCGCCTTGGTTGCGGTTTAATGGTGATGAAAGATACCACCTTCGACTGGACACTAGAATACGATGAAATTGATTATATTATTTCAGGACAATTAGATATACTGATTGACGGACGTAAAATTTCTGCAACAGCCGGCGAAATTATTTTAATCCCGAAAAGTAGCAAAATTCAATTTTCAGTGACGGGTGATGCCCGCTTTGTCTACGTGACTTATCCAGCAGATTGGCAAAGCCAATAATTATTTTACCGGCAGTCAGAGAATTATTTTGCCAAAACCCTTTACTCAGCGTTATAATAAATAAGAACGAAAAAAGGGGTTGAGTGAATGACATTTGAGAATCCAAGTCAAAATCAAATTTTTGATATTCTAAAACAAGCAAAAAATATTGCGGTGGTTGGTTTGAGTAACAAGCCCGACCGCACGAGTTACAAAATTGCGGAAATTTTACAGCAACATGGCTATCGTGTGTTACCTGTCAATCCAGTTTTAAAAGGTGAAACGGTGCTTGGCGAAACGGTTTATGGGACATTAACAGAGATTCCTGAAAAGATTGATATTGTTGACGTCTTTCGGCGGAGTGAATTTTTGCCAGAAGTGGCCGCAGAAACATTGAAAACAGAAGCGCCTGTCTTTTGGGCCCAACTAGGTTTGGAAAATGAAGAGGCAGCGAACTTGTTATTAAATGAAGGTCGTCAAGTTATTATGGACCGTTGTATTAAAATTGAATTGGCAAAAATGGCAGATGCTGAATAAACACGTGTAATTTTATAAAGAAAGAGCGTCCTGAACGGAAAGCTCTTTTTTTTTTGACCCAGATAGAGTATTATTGTAATGATGGTTTTAGAAGGAGCGAACGGAAAACGCAAGAAACCGGCTCACTCTTCTTCTAATTCTTTAAGAAATAGTTAATGTACGCTTATTAACTAAACGAGAATCTAAGTATAAGGAGTTTTTTCTTTGGCTAAAAAAATTAACAATGAGTACAATGATGCCTCTATCCAAGTCCTAGAAGGATTGGAAGCAGTGAGGAAAAGACCTGGTATGTATATCGGTTCAACCGATAGCCGTGGACTCCATCACTTAGTCTATGAAATTGTCGATAACGCAGTCGATGAAGCGTTATCTGGCTACGGGAATGAAATCAACGTAACTATCCAAAAAGATAATAGTATTTGTGTTGCAGACTCTGGCCGCGGAATGCCAACAGGGATGCATGCTTCTGGTATCCCAACAGTAGAAGTAATTTTTACTGTCTTACATGCGGGTGGTAAGTTTGGCCAAGGTGGCTATAAAACTTCAGGCGGACTCCATGGGGTGGGTGCCAGTGTTGTTAATGCCTTATCTAAGTGGTTAGAAGTTCATATTGTTCGTGATGGCGTAGAATACATGGAACGATTTGAGGACGGCGGTAAACCAGTTGGTACCTTAAAAAAAATCGGAAAAACAAAAAAACGCAACGGCACCTCCGTTACTTTTTTACCTGACGACACCATTTTCTCTACGACAAATTTTTCTTACGAAATTTTAGCAGAACGTTTGAGAGAATCAGCTTTCTTATTAAAAGGCGTCAAAATTACTTTAACAGATGAACGTGGGGAAGAACCCAAAGAAGAAGTCTTTCACTACGAAGAAGGCATTAAAGAATTTGTTGCCTATCTAAATGAAGAAAAAGATACATTAACACCCGTTGTTTATTTTTCAGGAGCCAAAGAAGGTATTGAAGTTGAATTAGCTTACCAATACAACGATGGCTATTCTGAAAATGTTTTATCTTTCGTTAACAATGTCCGCACAAAAGATGGCGGTACCCACGAAGTCGGTATGAAAACGTCAATGACAAAGGCGTACAATGAATATGCACGGAAAGTGGGACTATTAAAAGAAAAAGATAAAAATTTAGAAGGTAGCGACTTCCGTGAAGGCTTAGCAGCCGTCCTTTCTATTCGAGTACCAGAAAACTTACTACAGTTCGAGGGCCAAACCAAAGGGAAATTAGGTACACCTTTAGCAAGAACCGTTGTCGATAACGTCGTAGGCGAACAAATGGGCTTCTATTTACAAGAAAACAGTGAAATGAGTCAATCATTAATTCGGAAAGCGATTAAAGCCCGTGAAGCCCGTGAAGCGGCTCGCAAAGCCCGTGAAGAAAGCCGGAACGGTAAAAAACGGAAAAAAGGTGAATCGTTACTTTCTGGAAAATTAACACCGGCTCAATCTAGAAATCCTAAGAAAAATGAACTATATCTTGTCGAAGGAGACTCGGCCGGTGGCTCAGCAAAACAAGGACGCGACCGGAAATTTCAAGCCATTTTACCGCTACGAGGAAAAGTCATTAATACGGAAAAAGCGAAAATGCAAGACATCTTGAAAAACGAAGAAATCAATACTATGATCTATACAATTGGCGCAGGCGTCGGTCCTGAATTTTCAATTGAAGATTGTAATTATGATAAAATCATCATCATGACCGATGCGGATACCGATGGTGCCCATATTCAAGTGTTGCTATTAACGTTCTTCTATCGTTATATGAAACCATTAATTGAAGCCGGCAAAGTCTACATTGCCTTACCACCTCTTTATAAAGTCTCTAAAGGAACTGGAAAAAAATCAGTCATTGAGTATGCTTGGACTGATGGTGAATTGGCAGAAGTGATTGATAAAGTTGGTAAAGGCTATATGCTCCAACGCTATAAAGGTTTGGGGGAAATGAATGCAGAACAACTTTGGGAAACAACGATGGATCCTGAAACTAGAACCTTAATTCGTGTTCGGATTGATGATGCAGCTCAAGCAGAACGCCGTGTGACCACATTAATGGGCGACAAAGTCGAACCTCGTCGAAAATGGATTGAACAACATGTTCAATTTACGTTGGAAGAAGATGGCAGTATTTTAGATCGTTCAGAAGAAGACACTTCTGCACCAACAGGAGAAAGTCTTTTAGATGCGGAAAAAACAAAAGAAGCAGAACAAACCGATGACACTGAAATCAGTTTGTTTGACATAGAGTAGGGAGTGACAATTTTGGAAAAACGCCAAGAAGTTCAAGAATTAACCCTTGAAGAAGTAATGGGCGATCGTTTTGGAAGATATTCCAAATACATCATTCAAGAACGGGCCCTACCAGATATTCGAGATGGGCTAAAACCAGTACAACGCCGCATTCTCTTTTCAATGAATAAAGACGGCAATACCTTTGATAAAGGCTTTCGTAAATCAGCAAAATCTGTCGGAAACATTATGGGGAATTATCATCCCCATGGCGACAGTAGTATTTATGAAGCGATGGTCCGTCTAAGTCAAGACTGGAAATTACGGGAAGTACTAATTGAAATGCACGGAAACAACGGAAGTATGGATGGCGACCCGCCAGCGGCGATGCGTTATACAGAAGCTCGTTTATCACAGTTAAGTGGTGAGTTGTTAAAAGATATCGACAAAAATACCGTCGATTTCGTCTGGAATTTTGACGATACAGAAAAAGAACCCACTGTTTTACCAGCCAAATATCCTAATTTATTGGTAAATGGCTCAACGGGGATTTCAGCAGGTTATGCAACAGAAATTCCTACACATAATTTAGCGGAAATTATTGATGGGACCGTGTATTTAATTGATCATCCTAATGCAAGTTTAGAGAAATTAATGGAATACATTCCAGGACCAGATTTCCCAACAGGTGGGATCCTACAAGGAAAAGCAGAAATTAAAAAAGCCTACGAAACCGGCCGTGGTAAAGTAATTTTACGTGCGAAGACAAAGATTGAGCCCTTAAAAGGCGGCAAACAACAAATTGTCATTTCTGAAATTCCTTATGAAGTCAACAAAGCAACGCTAGTGAAGAAGATGGATGAAATCCGTTTAAATAAAAAAGTAGACGGCATTGCCGAAGTTCGTGACGAAAGTGACAGAACTGGCTTGCAAATTGTTGTTGAACTAAAAAAAGATGTCAATGCAGAAGGTATTTTAAATTATCTATTTAAAAACACTGAATTGCAAATCAATTACAACTTTAACATGGTAGCCATCGACAACATGACCCCGCAACAAGTGGGCCTAAAACGGATTTTAGAAAGTTACATTACGCACCGCAAATCAGTTATCATTAACCGTTGTCAATTTGAGTTGGACAAAGCTCGCAAACGTGAGCACATTGTTGCTGGTTTAATTAAAGCATTGTCTATCTTAGATAAAGTGATTGCAACAATTCGTGGCAGTAAAGATAAAAAAGATGCGAAGAAGAACTTAGTATCCGACTATGCGTTTACTGAAGAACAAGCTGAAGCAATCGTTACTTTACAGCTATACCGTTTAACTAATACAGATATTACTGATTTACAAGAAGAAGCGAAAACTTTAGAACAACAAATTGCTGAGTTATTGAACATTTTAAACAATGAAAAAGAACTATTCTCAGTCATGAAAAAAGAACTTCGCGAAGTTAAAAAGCAATATGGCAATCCGCGCTTAACTCAAATTGAAGAGGAAATCCAAGAAATCAAGATTGAAACAGCCGTGTTAGTTGCGCAGGAAGACGTGGTCGTAACCGTGACGCACGAAGGCTATATCAAGCGGAGTAGTATTCGTTCTTATACAGCATCAAAACCAGAAGAAATCGGCATGAAAGAAGGCGACTTTTTACTATATGCTGGCGAAGTCAATACATTAGATCATCTTTTACTAGTAACAAATAAAGGGAATATGATCTATCGCCCCGTCCATGAGTTGCCAGATTTACGCTGGAAAGAAATTGGCGAACATATTTCTCAAACCATTTTAAATCTTGCTATCGATGAATCGATTATTGCTGTATATCCTTATAAAGAGTTAAGTCCGACAAAAACCTTTGTTTTCATTACAAAAGCTGGCATGATTAAACAAACCAAAATGGCTGATTTTGAGCCTTGGCGCACTTATAAGAGCCGCCCGACATCTTGTATGAAATTAAAATCAGACCAAGATGAAATTACCAATGTTTATTTAACAAATGATCAAGACTTATTGGATGTTTTCCTCGTGAGCAATCGCGGTTTTGGCTTACGCTATCCATTATATGAAGTACCTGTTGTGGGTAGTAAAGCGGCTGGAGTTAAATCAATGAACCTCAAAGAAGACGATTATGTCGTTAATGGTTTACTGGTTCATTCTGAAGGGGATACACCGATTGTCATCGTTACCCAACGTGGCGGTGTTAAACGCATGTTAGCCCAAGAATTAACACAATTAGGACGAGCAAAACGTGGATTAATGGTCTTACGAGAATTGAAGAAAAATCCACATCGTGTTGTCTTTATGTCTGAAAGTACCGATTTAGATTTATTAGTTACTACGCAAAAAGGCACACAAGAAGTTATTCAGTCGAAAAACTATCCAATCAGTGAACGAACATCCAACGGTTCCTTTGTCATCGATGAACAAAAAGATGGCCAAGTAATGGAAGTCCACGAGATGCATTCTGCAGTGATTGAAGAAGAACAAACAAACTAAACTGTGTTATAAATATCTCCACAGCAGCCATCTGTATTAATACAGATGGCTGCTGTTTTTAATACAGAAGTACATTTTTCACAAGTGATAACAACTATAAATCGTTCTTATTTTCACAAGTATAAATGTTTATATATCAGCGTTTAGAATCTTCGCTCCCCATTTATTTATTAAGAAAGTGCAATAAATAATAAAAAAACGCTTGCATCTAAAAGGTTATGTGTTATACTAATCACATAAAGCTGTTACATACAATCAAGTAGCAGTTAACTAAGGAGGCAAACACTTCATGAAACAATGGGAAGGCTTTAAAGGCGACAAATGGAGAACAAGCGTTGACACTCGTGATTTTATTCAAAACAACTACACAGAGTACAAAGGCGACGACAGTTTCTTAGAACCAATCGCTCCGAGCACTGACAAATTATGGACAAAACTACAAGAATTATTTGAAATCCAACATGAAAAAAATGGCGTTTATGACATGGATAGCGATATCCCAGCAACTATTACGTCACATGAACCTGGTTACTTAATCAAAGAAGAAGAAAAAATTGTCGGTTTACAAACAGATGTACCATTAAAACAAGCATTTATGCCATTCGGTGGTATTAAAATGGCGAACAATGCCTTAGTTTCAAATGGTTATGAAACTGACGAAGAAATGACAAAAATCTTCACAGAATACAGAAAAACACATAACCAAGGTGTTTTTGATGCCTACACAGCTGAAATGCGTTTAGCACGTAAAAACAAAATCATTACTGGTCTTCCAGATGCTTATGGCCGTGGCCGTATTATCGGTGACTATCGTCGTATCGCATTATATGGTATCGACTACTTAATGGAACAAAAGAAAAAAGATCATGATAACACTGGTAACAAAGAAATGACAGACGATGTTATTCGCTTACGTGAAGAAATTTCTGAACAATACCGTGCGTTAAATGACTTAAAACAAATGGCTGCTTCTTATGGTTTCGATATTTCTCGTCCTGCTGCAAATGCGCAAGAAGCAATCCAATGGTTATACTTTGGTTACCTAGGTGCCATTAAATCTCAAAATGGTGCGGCAATGTCAATTGGTCGTATCTCAGCATTCTTAGATATCTATATCCAACGTGACTTAGAAGCAGGTTTAATCACTGAATTTGAAGCACAAGAAATGATTGACCATTTAATCATGAAATTACGTATGGTTAAATTTGCACGGACACCAGAATACAACCAATTATTCTCTGGTTATCCAATTTGGGCAACATTATCTATTGCTGGTATGGGTATTGACGGTCGTTCATTAGTTACCAAAAATGACTTCCGTATCTTACACACCTTAACAAACATGGGACCATCTCCAGAACCTAACTTAACTGTATTGTATTCTTCTCACTTACCAGAAGGCTTCAGAACATATGCAGCTAAAATCGCGAAAGAAAGCTCATCTATCCAATTTGAAAACGATGACTTATTACGTGAAAACTGGGGCTCTGACGACTGTGCAATCGCATGTTGTGTTTCTGCAACAGTTATGGGTAAAGATATGCAATTCTTCGGCGCTCGTGCGAACTTAGCGAAAGCTGTTCTTTATGCAATTAACGGCGGAGTCGATGAAAAAACTAAAATGCAAGTAGCACCAAAATATCGTCCAATGACTGGTGACAAATTAGATTACCACGAATTCATGGAACGCTATAAAGACATCTTAGACTGGTTAGCTGAATTGTACGTTAACACATTAAACATCATTCATTACATGCATGATAAATATGCATATGAAGCACCACAATTAGCTTTAATGGATACTGATTTACAACGGACATTCGCAACTGGTATTGCTGGAATCTCTCATGCGACTGATAGTATCATGGCAATTAAACACGGTGAAGTAGAAGTAATCCGTGACGAAGATGGTATGGCAATTGATTATGTACCAACAAAAGAATTCCCAACATACGGAAACGATAACGAAGAAGCCGATGCAATGGCTAACTGGATTTTAGATTACTTTATGACACAAATTAAACGTCAACACACATACCGTAACTCTAAACCAACGACTTCATTATTAACAATCACTTCAAACGTTGTTTATGGTAAAGCAACAGGGAACACGCCTGACGGACGTCGTGCCGGCAAACCTCTTGCACCAGGTGCGAACCCAAGTTATCAAGACGGTAAATTCTTAGGTGAGAAAAATGGCTTGTTAGCTTCATTAAACTCAACAGCTCGTTTAGAATATACAATCGCTTTAGATGGTATTTCTAATACACAAACCATCAACCCTAATGGTTTAGGTAAAGACGACGACACAAGAATTAACAACTTACGTAACGTATTAGATGGCTACTTCGATAAAGGTGGTTACCACTTAAACGTAAACGTATTTACAAACGAATTATTATTAGATGCACAAGCACATCCAGAAAAATATCCAAACTTAACTATCCGTGTATCTGGATATGCCGTGAAATTCCGTGACTTAACTCCTGAACAACAAGCAGACGTTATTTCAAGAACTTCACACGACAGACTATAAAAAACATTTACATTATTTAACTGAAAGGGTGACATTTAACGTGTCATCCTTTTCGTTTGAAAGAAGAGGGATCATTATGACAACACCAGTTACAGGTAGAATTCATTCAACAGAAAATTTTGGTACCGTTGATGGCCCAGGTGTCCGTTTTATCGTATTTACACAAGGGTGTCGCATGAGATGTCAATTCTGTCATAATCCAGATACTTGGAAAATTGGTTCCGGTGGTCGTGTGGTGACGACTGACGAAGTATTAGAGGAAGCATTACGTTTTCGCTCTTATTGGGGCGAAAAGGGTGGTATCACTGTCAGTGGTGGTGAGCCGCTATTGCAAATGGACTTTTTAATCGATTTATTTAAAAAAGCCAAAGCACAAGGCATTCATACAACCTTAGATACGTGTGGCAAACCTTTTACTCGGGAAGAACCCTTCATTAGTCAATTTGATGAATTGATGAAGTACACAGATTTACTCTTATTCGACATCAAACATATTGATAACGAGCAGCATAAACTGTTAACAACGCAATCAAATGATAATATTTTAGAGATGGCTACCTATTTATCTGAAATTGATAAACCTGTTTGGATTCGCCACGTATTGGTGCCTCAACGTAGTGATTACGACGAATATTTAATCCGTCTGGATGCCTTCATAAAAACATTAAACAATGTAGATAAAGTTGAAGTGCTTCCTTACCATACGATGGGCAAGTACAAATGGGAAGAACTAGGTATTCCTTATCCATTAGAAGGAATTGAACCTCCTAAAAATGATCGTGTTGAAAATGCGAAAAAACTACTACATGTCGAGGACTATCAAGGTTATCTAGCACGTTAACAAACGAAAAAATAGAAAAGAAGACAATTTTTTTGTTGTTTCTTTTCTATTTTTTGTTATCATTAAGAGTGAATCAAAACCAAGGAGTGTGTATTATGTCAAAAATTTTAGTTTTTGGACACCAAAATCCTGATACAGATGCTATCGGAGCGGCAATTAGTTTTGCTTACTTACAAAAAGAATTAGGAAAAGAGACAGAAGCTGTCGCTTTAGGAACACCAAGTGAAGAAACACAATATGCCTTAGATTACTTCAATATTGAAGCACCACGTGTTGTCACTGAAGCAGCTAGCGAAACAAACCAAGTCATGTTAGTGGATCATAACGAATTCCAACAAAGCATTTCAGATATCGCTGAAGTAAACATTTTAGCAGTAGTGGATCATCACCGGATTGCCAACTTCGAAACAGCAGATCCATTGTATTATCGTGCAGAACCAGTAGGGTGTACCAGTACAATCATCTATAAAATGTTTAAAGAAAATAACGTGACAATTCCAGCTCAAATTGCTGGTATGATGGTCTCAGCGATTATTTCTGATACATTATTATTTAAATCACCAACTTGCACACAAGAAGACATCGATGCAGCGCACGCCCTAGCTGATATTGCTGAAATTAATTTAGAAGGCTATGGTCTTGACTTATTAAAAGCAGGAACAAATTTAAGCGATAAATCAGCTGAAGTCCTTTTAGATTTAGATGCTAAGAGCTTCCCAATGAACGGCAAAACAGTTCGCGTTGCTCAAGTAAATACCGTCGATTTAGCAGAAGTTTTAGATCGTCAAGCTGAATTAGAAGCAGCTATGGCCGCAGAAAATGCAGCCAATAATTATGACTTGTTTGTCTTAATTATTACGAATATCCTAGACAGTGATTCTGAATTATTAGCGATTGGTGCGGAACAAACCAAAATTGAAGCAGCGTTCAATGTAACATTAGTTAACAATCGTGCGTTCTTACCCGGCGTTGTTTCTCGTAAAAAACAAGTAGTACCACAATTAACAGAAGTCTTTAACTAAAACCGTAAGCGCCTAAGCAACGCGATAAATTCCTTGTTGCTTAGGCGCTTCAATAGTAAAGGGGCGTTAACATGAATGATTTAGCAATTTACTATCATTCTCCGCAACAAACGAAACAATACAATCATTTGCTCAACCAATCACTTTTTTTCCCTCTTGTTACTTTTATGTATGAACATCGGGAAGAAAGAATCATTTTAAGACAATTAAAAGCGGCCTTTGCAACAGAAGCCAAGTTAGAACAATTTTTATCAGAAATGATTGATTGTCAGTTAATCATTCGGGAAAATCGTCAATATCGTTTGAATTTTCCTATTTATACGGCAGCTGAAGTTGCGAGTTTGCCCTTGGCTGAAGACGAACTTCCTAAATTTAAAGGAACTGTAACAGAGCAATTATTTTGGCTAGCTGAATCTTTTTGGCCACAAGTGTTTCCAGAAGAGGAAGACTATTTTTTTGGCGTGAGCGGTGGCCCCTCATTTTATCAAAAACAAAGATTGGCCTCGGCACAACTATCTATAATTACGCTTGAAAAAGAAAAGACAGAGGTTCCAACAATGCCTCGTTATTTTGATTACTTGGGCAAAGAGCAATCCTTGCCAGAAGCCTTCAGCGCTTTATACGACTTGCTAGGGGACGTAAATCCTGAATACTATCTTTCGCAAGCGAGAAGAGTCATTAAACAAGCTCTGCGAGGCCGCAAAGTCAGTACTGTGCCTAATATTTTTCAAGAAAGTTTGCACTTGACCCAAGTGATTACGATTGACCAGGACCACTTAAAACTCCTTTTACCAGTAGCAACGGAACAAGCCGAGCCTTTAGAAGCACAGTCGGATATTCTAGCATTTTATTATGAAAAAATTGCTAACCGATCGGCCATCGAACGCTTAGTTTTTATGCAACAATTGATTGAGCAACTAGGTACGAACTCTCTAAGTTATCTTAGAATAAATTAAAGTTACGATAATTTTATTATGTAAACTAAAAATCAATAACAAGAAATGACGCCGCTTCTTAGTGAGAAATGGCGTCATTTCTTTTACGAACTTTTTTCGTCCAAAAACCACCAGAAATGAACTTAGGCTCATAGGAAATGATAAATGCTCTCGGCTCTAATTGATTGATTAATTTGTACAATGTACGTTCGTTTTTTCTTGGGGAAAGGATTTCTAAAACCATTCGTTCTCCTTCGCGTCCGTAGGCGACACTTTGTGTAACACCATAGCCGTGTTCACGAAGTGTTTCTGGTAAATGAAATTGTTCAGTAGTAGAAGGGAGGATAACCGATACCATAATATAACCCAAGGCCAAATAGTCTTCGATTTTAATTCCTACACTAATGCCAACAGCGTAACCAAGCGCATAAACAAGTAAATTTAAAGGATTGTCTAACCGATTCAGAACCATACTCAGCCCTAAGACATAAATTGTTATTTCAGCCATACTAACCAGCGGTGCAATAACCCGATAACCTTTCATCGTTAACATAAAACGAATAGTATTTAAGGTAATATACGCAAAATTAATGATAAAAATCATAGCTAACATTTTCAAATCAACGACCATAAAATAAGTACCTCTTTTCAAAATCTTTACATCCAGCCCTCATTATAGTACAGAAAAACTGAGAATCAAAGGCGAAACACTTATAGAAATGAATTCTTTTTTGAATACTCGCTCATATTATTCGCCTAATTTAACTGTTATTTGATATAATCTTAGTATGAAGTAAAAAGGAGGTAAGCGATGAAAATTTTTGTTTGGATTTTGTTATTTTTATTAGTAATTAACGTTATTGCTGCCTTAATTACTGTTTTTAGAAAACCTCGTAGTATTTCCAGCGTTTTAGCATGGATGATGACGTTGATTTTCTTGCCTGGTATCGGCTTTATTATTTACTTATTCTGTGGGCGAGGTATCGATGGACAAGAAGTTTTTAAATTGTCTGATGATGAAAAACAAATGGTTCAACGAATTAAAGAAAAAGTGGACGTTGATAACAAAAAAGCAGGGCGCGATAAACGTTATGATTTACTTTATGATGCGAAAGTTTTAAATCGTTATTTCCGGAATATGGACGCATCACCGTTGGCCAAAAGAAATAGTTTGCAATTATTCACAGATGGCCAAGAAAAATTCCAAGCATTATTTGAAGATATTCGTGCAGCGAAAGAAACCGTTCATGTGGAGTATTATGCGTTTTTTAATGACACAATTGGCAATCAATTTTTAGATGTATTAATCGAAAAGTTGCATGAAGGCGTGGAAGTTTACTTAATTTACGATCCTTGGGGTTCACCCGGCGCAAATAAAAAGTTTTTTGCTCGTTACGTTGACGCTGGAGGAAAAGTAGCTCCCTTTATTACTTCTCGCGATATGATCCGTAAAACACGTCTAAATTATCACTTGCATCGGAAAATTGTTGTCATCGATGGGAAAATTGGCTGGACCGGCGGGTTCAATGTTGGGGATCAATATTTGAATGTCACCGAAAAATTTGGTTACTGGCGAGATACCCATATTCGTTTGGTCGGGACGGCCGTATTTTCATTGCAAGAGATATTTATCATGGATTGGAATGCTTCAGTCAAATATCCTGAAGAACGTATGACGTATCATGAAAAATATTTTAAATTACCAGAAGATCATGAAGTGGAGCATTTGTCCTTACAAGTTGTTTCAGATGGTCCTGATTCAGAAGAAGAAATTTTGAAAAGCGGGTTTGTTCGGATGATTTTTTCTGCAGAAAAGAGTGTCTGGATTCAAACACCGTATTTAATCCCTGACGATAGTATGATTAATGCGTTGTTAGTGGCGGTTCGTTCAGGTGTCGACGTGCGAATTATGATTCCTTGTATGCCTGACCATCCCTTTATTTACCGCGCAACACAATATTACGCGAATTACTTACACAAACGCGGCATTAAAATTTATATTTATGATAGTGGGTTTATTCATGCAAAAACAATGGTGATTGATGATGAATTAGCTATGGTTGGCACAACAAACCAAGATATTCGCAGTTATTCATTGAATTTTGAGGTGAGTACGTTTATTTACAATCCCGACATTGCGTGGATGTTAGCGCAAGTCTTTGAAGAAGATATAGAAAAAAGTGTCTTACTAACCGACGAGATAATTAAAAAACAAGGGTACTGGCTACGCTTCAAGCAAAACTTTTCACGCTTGTTGTCCCCAGTCTTGTAATCAAATAAATCAGCAGTGAATGTAGTAAACTACTATTTTCACTGCTGATTTTAGTAACAAAACACTGAGGTGGTCTACCTAATTCATTGATAATCCCTCTAAATAATGGTAAATTAAAAATAAATTCAATCAGCTATTCTATCGTGAGAAACATAGTTATTACGTAGATCAGATCAAAGGGACATTCACGACGAGCAAATATTGAGTGTGTTTGCTGAAACGTGCATGTGTGATTTGGTCTTTTTTATTGAGCTGTTATTTTATAGATAAGGAGTGGTCACCATGGACTACCAAGCAATAGCAAAAGAAATTTTGAAAGACGTAGGTGGCAAAGACAATATCGTGGATGTCACACATTGTTATACACGATTGCGTTTCGTATTGAAAGATACGAAACAAGCGAACAAAGAAGCCTTACTACAAACAGAAGGTGTCATTTCTGTTGTTGAAAGCGGCGGGCAGTATCAAGTGGTTTTAGGCAATAAAGTCGCGCATGTCTATAATGCTCTAGAACCTTTGTTGGCTCAGCAACTTACGACCAAAACATCTACAAAAGAAAAAAATTCATTAGGTAATCGAATTTTAAATACTGTTGCCGCGATTTTCACGCCTGTCGTACCAGCAATTGCCGCTTCAGGCATGTTAAAAGGAATTCTAGCCATCGCTGTGATGGTCGCAAACAATTTTTACCAGGTCGATTTAAAACCTTTGAATACGTATATTATTTTAAGCGCCGCTTCCGATGCACTTTTTTATTTTATGCCAGTTATTTTAGGTTATTCAGCTGCTAAGGTTTTCAAAACAAACGAATATATCGCCATGGTAATTGGTGCCACCTTATGTTATCCAACCATCGTTTCATTAATGACTGAAGAATCAGCGGTTACCTTGTTTGGATTACATGTGACCAAAGCCAATTATGTTTCCACAGTAATTCCTATTATTCTTGCAATTTTTATTTTAGCTTATGTGCAACGCTTTTTGGAAAAAGTCATTCCAGAAGTTCTAAAAATTATTATGGTTCCTACGCTATCATTACTTTTAATGATTCCAGCCACTTTATTATTATTTGGACCGATAGGGATTTATTTAGGTGACGGCGTGAATTGGTTGTATTATTATATAATGAATTTGAGTCCCATCTTGTTAGGCGGTTTTATCGGCGGAATTTGGTGTGTCTTAGTCATTTTTGGGGCTCACCGTGGGCTTGTGCCAATTGGGATTAATGATGTCGCTCGAACAGGACGGCAAAATTTGCTAGCGTTTGCTGGTGCAGCGAACTTTTCTCAAGCGGGCGCCGCATTTGGCGTGTTTGTCCGTACAAAAAATAAAGACTTGAAAGCTGTTGCTGCCTCTGCAACAGTGACTGCATTATTTGGTATCACAGAACCAGCCATTTATGGGGCAAACTTGCGGTTAAAAAAACCGATGATTTATGCGGTGGCTAGCGGAGCAGCAGGCGGGGCCTTAATGGGCTGGGGCGGTTCCTACGGGACAGCCTTCGCTAACCAAGGACTCTTGACCATCCCAGTTTACGCAGAAGCAGGAACCAAAGCCTTTATTTGTTATTTATTAGGTTGTGGCATTGCTTTTTTTGGTGCATTTCTATTAACGATTTTTCTAGGCTTTAATGATTTACCGCTTGACGAGTCACGTCAAGAACCCGGCTTAAAGACAGAGGCAGGGACAGTCAAAGAAAAACAACGGATTCAAGCACCTGTTCAAGGACAACTCGTATCTTTAGACCAAATCAACGATGAAGTCTTTGCTTCTCAACAAATGGGAAAAACGCTAGCTATTTATCCGACAGAGGAACAAATTGTTTCACCAGGAAATGGGCAAGTGACGGCTTTATATCCAACTCATCATGCAATTGGCTTAAAGTTAGACAATGGTGCTGAAATCCTCCTTCACATTGGAATCAATACCGTCGAATTAAAAGGGCGGGGATTTGAAACGTTCGTAAAAGTAGGAGAAAGAGTCAGGCTAGGACAAAAGCTGCTTTCTTTTGATAAACAAATCATCCAAGCTGCTGGTTATGATCCAACCGTCTTAGTCATCGTAACAAATACTGCGGAAATGGCTGTAATTGAGACAACCAAACAAACAGAGATTACACCACAAACAAATTTATTTTTCATGCAAGTAAAGGAGCAAAACTAATGGTTAAACAATTTAAGAACGATTTTTTATGGGGCGCTTCTTCCTCCGCTTTTCAAATTGAGGGCGCTTGGAATGAGGACGGCAAAGGCCTAACAGTTGCTGATTACAATTCTTTTAAAAAGTCAGCTGTACAAGCAGATACGAAAGTCGCCAGCGATTTTTATCATCATTTCAAAGAGGACATTGCGTTAATGAAAGAATTAGGCTTAAAAACCTATCGTTTTTCTCTTTCATGGGCACGAATCATTCCAACAGGTGATGGCGAAATCAATCAAGCCGGCATCGATTTTTATAATGCCGTCATTGATACACTTTTAGAAAACGATATTTTGCCGTTTGTCACACTTTATCATTTTGATTTACCTTTTGCATTGGTGGAAAAATACAATGGTTGGGCGGATCGTCGCTGCGTTTCCGCATTTCAACGCTATGCGCAAGTTTGTTATCAAGCGTTTGGTGATCGAGTCAAAAATTGGCAAGTTACAAACGAACAAAACTTAATGATTCGTGTTGATGAACGAATGAATATGTACGATGTTGCACCAGAAAATGCTGAAAAAATTCGTGCACAAATGGATTACCATATGTTTGTTGCCCATGCGTTAGCGACGAATGATTGTCACCAATTGGTCGCTGGGGGAAAAGTCGGTCCCTCTGTTTCCTCAACGATGACTTATCCTAGTTCTAATAAGCCTGAAGATGTTTGGGCGGCTCGTATGAATGATAACTTTAAAACGAATTACGCTCTAGAAATGTATTGTTTTGGCGAATACCCAGGTTACTATCAAGAGTATTTGACCAAATGCGGCATTTATCCCGAAACACAGCCAGAAGATCAAGCAATTTTGAAAGCCGCTAAACCAGATTTTATCGCTCTTAATTATTATCGGACGTTAGTCGCTAGCTATTTACCGACAGATGAGCAACACCCATTGGGTACGAAAGAAAAGGACATTGATTTTGATCTATACGGTTATTTTAAAATCGAAAAAAATCAACATTTAAAAACCTCTAAGTATGGTGCCCAAATTGATCCAACTGGTCTACGTTTAGTTTTAAATGATTATTATCGTCAATACCGTTTGCCATTAATCATTACAGAAAACGGTTTAGGCACACCCGATCACCTAACAGAGGACGGAAAAGTTCATGATGACTATCGAATTGCGTATTTGCATGATCATATTGCTGCTTGTCATGCGGCTATTTCTGACGGTGTTGAGTTGTTTGGCTATTGCCCTTGGTCGGTCATGGATATTTTAAGTTCTCATCAAGGATTCAAAAAACGCTATGGTTTTATTTACGTCAATCGTGAAGACCATGAGTTAAAAGATTTACGACGCATTAAAAAAGATAGTTTTTATTGGTACCAATCAGTAATTAAAAATAATGGGTTACCAGAAGAATAGTGCCCAAAAAGGATCATCCATTGCATACGCGGGTGATCCTTTTGTTTTCAAGTTCTGTCATTCCGTGTTAGATTTAAGTTAATAAACCCATTAAAGGTGGTGAGAGAGATGAATAATTACGATTTATGGAAATGGGCTGCCGGGAAACGAACCGAAAAAGATAAAAATGAAACCTATAGCGCCAAAAATTGGTGGTATGTTTTACTAATGCTCGGTGTATTTGTAGGGATCATGTTGTTGTATTATTTAATCTCTGTACTTTGGAATTAAGGGAAAATAGGCAAATGAGGAATTAAGAATAAAAAAAGACACCTGAAAAGGTGTCTTTTTTAACAGGATTCAGACAATGATAGCTGAATTGGAATAGGATAATTTTCCTCGAGTGCAACATCAGGATCCTTCATTCTACGAAGCAGTAAGTCAATCATAACGTCACACATCTCGTCGATTGGCTGCACAATGGTTGATAGTTGTGGGGCAATTCTTTTGATTAATTTTGTCCCATCATAACCAATTACTTTTAATTCTTCAGGAATGGATATCTTCAATTTTTGAGCAATATTCATAACTGTAATTGCTGTCAAATCATCGGTACAAAAGATGCCGTCTACAGTTTTATTTTGAAGCAAACGTTCGATTTCTAGATTTTTTAATGTTGTTGAGGTTCCATTATCAATTTGTAGAATCGTTTTTTCTGCGCCATATTTTTCCATCGTTTGTTTATAACCAGCCAATCGATAATCGCTAGGTGCGCCTGTGTTATTAGCACCAGTAATAATTGCAATCTTTTGTGCACCACTTGCAAATAAGGCTTCAGTGGCTTTTTGGCCACCTTGAAAGTTTTGCGAAGAGACAATTGGAATGCCAGGTGCCAAGAAACGGTCAAAGGAAACAATAGGTAGTGAAACATTTTCATATTCGTTAATAGCTAAGTTATGGCTACCAGTGATTACACCGTCCACTTTATTTGCAGCGAGCATTCGTAAATAGGCGCGCTCTTTTTCTGGATCTTTTTCACTATCACATAAAATCACTTTATATCCTTGAACAAAGAGCTTTCTTTCCAGTGTTTCAATTAATTCACCAAAAAATGGATGACTAACAGAAGGGAAGACTAAACCAATCAGCTGCGTACTTTTTCCTTGGAGGCTTCTGGCTAATCCATTAGGTTGATAATTTAATTCTTCCATCGCTTGATGAACTTTATCAATTGTTTTTTGACTAAGATAACCATAATTATTAATCACGCGGCTTACCGTTGTCGGGCTCACCCCAGCAAGCTTAGCTACATCCGTTAATTTAACCACCATCAAAATTCACCATCATTCCTAATTATTCGTATTTTCCAGCTCATAAAAACAAGCTTTTGCCGTCTTGGATAGATGAAGATACTGTTGCGCTTTATCTGGAAAGAAGCGACCAGTCATCGTTTTTTCACCTTTATTTACATAGATTTCTGCAACAGAACAATCAACAAAAATAGTTAACTGAACTGACTTATTTTTCCTAATTTTAGTTTCACGAATTGTGCCATACTTTTCAGCAAAAGGTTGGCCAGCAAATGTTCGATCAAGGGTTATTTTACCATGAATCGTATCAATTGTAATTAAAAGTCCTTTTGAACCCGTTTCGTTCGCTAAAAGCCGAATAAAAGCAATCTCATTTTTGGGAATATCCACTTCTAATTCAAAAGAAGCAGTAGATAAAAAATGGCAGCCATTTGATAAAGTAGTGGCGGATTGACGAAGCATTTCTGTTTCAGAAACTGGATATTGAAATAGTTTCCCGTTGTGAATTGTGAGTTCTTTAACCAGACTTAAGCCATTTGCCCAACCCTCCACATCACTTGGGTAAGTGATTTCTGGCAACCCAATCCAACTGACCGCAAGTGCACGACCATCTGGCGCATTAAAGGCTTGAGTGGCGTAGACATCAAATCCTTCATCTAAATTTTCAAAAGGCCCAGCCTGAACTAAAGAAAGATTCTCCAAATCAAACGTTTCGGCCAATGTGTACATATTCGGATAGATATTCTGATAACTTTTTACAGATGGAGATAGACCTTGTGGGCAAAATAATAAGACAGGCTGGCCATCAATAAATACCAAATTGGGGCATTCAACCATGTAGCCTAATTCTTGGTCGGTGAACGTCAATTCGCCAAGTTGATGAAAATTGTGTACGTTTCGATCTTTAGAAAAATAGACCACAATTTTTCCTTGTCCATTTAAATCACTAGCACCAATTAATAAAACAAGTCCTTCTTGATAAGGAAATACCATCGGATCACGAAAATGGGAAGAATAATTGGGGTCAATAGGTAGGAATGGTGTTGATTCCTTTGTGATCGCACCTAAAGAATTCAGCCATGCAATATTTTGATATGCAAATCGTTGCCAAGTTTGATCACGAACATTTCCTGTATAAAATAAACATAGTTGGTTATCTATTGGTAAAGCTGAGCCTGAATAGACGCCATGAGAATCATATTCAGAGTCGGGATAAAGGGCAATTCCTTCATAATCCCAGTGAATTAAGTCGGAGGAAGTTAAGTGGGCCCAACTTTTTAGTCCGTGAACACTCCCGAAAGGAAACGCTTGATAAAATAAATGCCACTGGTTATTGAAATACGAAAAACCGTTGGGATCATTTAGTAGTCCTGTCTGTGGTTGAATATGATACTTAAAACGCCAACTAGATTGCGCGATAATAGAAGTTAGATTTTCGAGGTGAGCAGATGTCCAAGAAGAATAAGGCGCATAACGTAATTCATCAGTCCATTGGTTCATGATGCTTGACATAAGTAATGTCTCCTTTGTTAGAAAATAGTAGTTAGTCTAATAGTATAAACAAATCAGAAAAAAGTCAAACGTATAACATATATAAATCTGTTTAAATCAAAAGAATATTATAATTTACATTTATTTATGATAAACGTTTGACATATTACGCAAAAACGAGTATCATACAAAATGTAAAAACGGTTACAGAAAAAATTAACAGGACTAGTTTAAGAGTGAGGAGAACCAGAATGAACAGAAATTGGTGGCAAAAAGAAGTGGCCTATCAAATTTATCCACGTAGCTTTTCGGATAGTAATAATGACGGAATTGGTGATTTACAAGGCATTATTCAAAAAATGGATTACTTAGAAAATTTAGGAATTACGCTGATTTGGCTGAGTCCAATGTACCCGTCGCCAATGGCTGACAATGGATATGATATTTCAGACTATTATGGTATTTCTAGCGATTTTGGTACAATGGCAGACTTCGATGAACTCATTGAAGAAGCAAAAAAACGAAACATAAAAGTTATTTTAGATTTAGTGGTAAACCATACATCTGATGAACATGCTTGGTTTCAAGATGTTTTAAAAAATCCTCAAAGTCGTTTTCGAGACTTTTATATTATAAAAGAAGGACGAGAAGTACCTACAAATTGGCGGTCTAACTTCGGTGGTAGTGTTTGGGAAAAATTACCTGGGGAAGATGCCTACTACTTTCATGCCTTTCATAAAAAACAGCCGGATTTAAATTGGGAAAATCCTGAACTACGCAAAGAAATCTACCAAATGATCCGTTTTTGGTTAAACAAAGGAATTGCTGGTTTTCGTGTAGATGCGATTAATTTTATTAAGAAAGATTTGACTTGGACAAACTTACCTGCTGATGGGGCAGATCAATTAGCCAAAGTAACAAAAGCTAGTAGAAACATGCCAGGAATGAGTGACTTTCTGAACGAATTAAAAGAAAAAGCTTTTGCTGGCTTTGATATTGTCACAGTTGCCGAAGCGGCCGGCGTCAATTATCCAAATTTATCAGAATTTATTGGAGAAACAGGGTATTTCGACATGATTTTTGACTTCAAATGGGCTGATTTGGATGTGAAATCAGGAAGCGAATGGTTTTATAGAATCAATTGGTCTTGGAATGATTTACGCACATTAATTTTCAAACAGCAAGAAGCCATGCAAGAGGCTGGTTGGAGTGCAAATTTTATTGAAAATCATGATCAACCTCGAGCGACAACGAAATATTTAAAAGAACAGGCTCAACAGCCAAATGCGGTTAAAACATTCGGCGCCATGTATTTCTTTTTAAGGGGCACGCCTTTTATTTACCAAGGACAAGAATTAGGAATGACCAATTTTGAAAGGGGTTCGATTGATGAATTCGATGATATTTCTAGCATTGATCAATACTATCGAGCAATAAAAGAAGGATTTACGCCCAAAGAAGCCTTGTCACTTGTCAATTTGCGTAGTCGAGACAATGCCCGCACGCCTTTTCCATGGAATGATTCTATGTATGGCGGTTTTTCAAGCGTCAAACCTTGGTTAGGAATGGCGGATAATTATAAAGAAATCAATGCCGAAGCAGAAATAAAAAATAGTCAAAGTATTTTTCATTTCTATAAGCGGATGATTGCATTTCGTCAAAAGAGTCCCTATACAGACATCTTACTTTATGGAACATTTGAGGGTCTATCAAATCTTCCAGATAATGTTATTGCTTATAAACGCAAATTAAATGAAAAAACGATTTACGCCTTTTTTAATTTTGGTGAGGCGGTTCCAATCCCTCATTATTTAGTTAATGGCACAGTTATTTTTGATACACAGTCTGAAGAACGAGAGCAGTTAGTTCAGCAGGGAACATTATTAAAAAGCTATCAAGGACTATTGATTACTATAAATGAGTAGCTAGGAGGAGTATAACATGGCAGAAAATTATCAGCAGGCAGCCAAAGACATTATTCAATTAATCGGTATGGATAACATTATATCGGTCACCCATTGTCAAACGCGGTTACGTTTTATTTTGAAGGACCACGAACAAGTAGATGGTAAACAACTAGAAAAAATCGATTTAGTCAAGGGTGTTTTTTATAATGGTGGTCAATACCAAGTGATTTTAGGAACTGGTATTGTGACTAAAGTGTATGATGAAATAGAAAAACTTGGAATCAATGTTGTGTCAAAAGCAGAGCAAACAGCAATTTTAAAAAATAATGAAACAGGCATGCGCAAAACAATGCGCATTTTAAGTGAAATATTCATTCCAATTGTTCCAGTAATTGCAGCAACAGGATTGTTCCTAGGGTTAAAAGGTGTTATTTTTAACGATACTTTTTTACAATTATTCGGAGCAAGTGTAGCCAATATTCCTGAAAGCTTTCAACAAATTGTCTCTGTCATTACAGATACCGTCTTTGCCTTTTTGCCAGCTTTGATTGTTTGGTCTACCTTTAAAGCATTTAATGCGACACCTGTAATCGGGATTGTTATTGGCTTAATGATGGTATCACCCATTTTACCAAACGCTTATGCAGTTGCAACACCAGATTCTGGCGTGAAAGCTATTATGGCTTTTGGTTTTATCCCAGTTGTCGGTGCACAAGGGTCCGTTTTAAGTGCAATTGCTGCTGGTATAATTGGCGCAAAGATTGAACTTTTTTTCCGAAAAAAGATGCCGAATATTCTTGATCAAATTTTTACACCCTTTATGACTATGTTAATTACTTTTTTAATCATGATTCTCGGAATTGGCCCAATTTTGCATACCGTTGAGTTAGGCATGGTAGATGTTGTCCAATGGTTGATTGGGTTACCCTTAGGATTAGGTGGTTTCGTGATTGGTGCCTCATATCCTTTAATGGTTTTGATTGGTATTCATCATACACTAACTATGGTAGAAACATCATTATTAGCAAATACAGGATTTAATGCATTGATTACAATATGTGCCATGTATGGGTTTGCCAACGTTGGCAGTTGTTTAGCTTTTGCGAAAAAAGCGCAAGATAGCAAAGTGAAGTCGACAGCCATTGGTTCTATGTTGTCTCAATTATTTGGAGTTAGTGAGCCTGTGTTATTTGGATTACTTATTCGTTGGAACTTAAAACCGCTGCTATGTGTCTTGTTTACATCAGGTTTAGGCGGAGCAATTTTAGCTATTTTTCATATTCAATCAAATTCTTATGGCTTAGCCGTTATTCCTTCTTTCTTAATGTATATCTATAGTGCACATCAATTAGTGATCTATTTATTAGTCGCACTTTTATCTGTCGGTGTATGTTATGCATTAACCAGTCTATTTGCAATTCCGCAAGAAGTTTTGATTTCAGATAAAGTAATCGAAGAGGAAGAACGCGAAGTCTTTGAAATGCAACACAATACCTTAGATGAACAACTTTTTTCTCCGGTAACTGGTTACGCCATGAATCTTACTGCTGTTAATGACCCAGTATTTTCAAGCGAGATGATGGGCAAAGGTTTAGCAATCATGCCAACAGCGAACAAGGTTTACGCGCCTGCAGATGGTTTATTAAACTTGGTTGCAGAAACTGGGCACGCTTATGGTATCCAAACGGACGCAGGAGCTGAAGTATTAATTCATATAGGAATTGATACTGTCACATTGGGGCAGGAGGTCTTTCAGACACAAGTAACCCAAGGTCACCGTGTTAAAAAAGGAGATCTTTTAGGAACGTTCGATCGAAAAGCCATTAAAGAAGCTGGGCTTGACTCAACTGTCATGGTTATCATTACAAATACTTCAAGTTATTTAAGCGTAGAGCCAATGATGTCAGATCATAATGAAATTACGCCGGAACAAATCATTTTAAATCTAAATACACCTAACTAAACAAAAGAACAGCAAGAAGTAGTTATCACTTCTTGCTGTTCTTTTTCTTAATAAAAAACCAATGATTTTCGGTTGTATTTGTCTATCCGTTTGTAGTATGATTGAGTCAGTTTTAAAGGAAACATGCCAAGTATGGAAGACCATACTTGACACGCATTGACTAATTAAACATGGGGAACGTTGCCATAAGTTGATGTTCCAGTCAATAATGCAAGTAAATCAAACATAGCATGTACCTCCTTTAATTGATAATCAAAGTATAACATTTTTTAATGAATTTACATAATAATACAAGTGGAGGTCTGTTCGTGAAGGTAGCAGGAGACAAAATAAAACAAGCGAGAAAACTTAAAAAAATCACACAATCAGAGCTGGCTAACGGCATCTGTACGCAAGCAACAATTAGTAATATTGAAAACCGTAATCTATGTGACAGTTTAGATATTTTCTCATCTATTTGCCTCCGATTAGATTTAGAAGTAGAAGAATGCATGATGATTTCTGAAGAAAAGAAAATTGAAAATCTACTAAACAAAGTCGAGGATTTATCTTTACGGTTATTTCACTTAGAGGCCTACAATTTATTACAAGAAGTGCCTGAAGGTCTTATCTTATCTAATAATGAACTAACGACTAAATTGTTATATTATAAGGGAATTACTTGTTTATTAGGAAAAAAAGATAAAGCAGAGGCCTTGTTTTACCTATACCGGGGCGCGGAAATTGACCGTAAAGTCAATATTTACAACATTTTAAGCCTGAATGCGCTAGGTACGCTATATGAACTGGAAAAAGATATGAGAAAAGCGCAAGTGTATTACGAAAAATCATTACAAGAATTGGAACAATTTAAATTAGAATGTTCCTTGGAGCGTTGTAGAATTTATTATAATTCTGCTAAATTCTACTCGGAAATGAAAGACTACCAAAAAAGTGTCATTTTAAGCGAAAAAGGGATTCAGATTTGTCGTGACAAACACTCCATTTATTTGCTAGATTATCTTTTATATGAAAAAGCCTTTAATAAACAAATGCTCGGGGAAGACACAGCCGATGACTATCGTCAAGCCTATTATTTTACACAATTTTTTGGCAATACAGAAGTCCTACAATATATTGAGAAAGATATGAAAGCTTTTAATATTTCCTATTAATTTAATCAAAAAGCCGATAAAAGCTGAAAACCCAGTTTTTATCGGCTTTTTGAAAAGTCTAGGCAAGTTGCTTTTAAAAATCAGCAGTCACGGTTACGATAAGCAAGACGAAGTATTTAGGAGGATTTAAAAATGAAAAGAGTAATGTGGTTTAGACGTGATTTACGATTACAGGATAATAAAGCATTAGCACACGCGTTACAAAATTCTGCAGCTGATGAATTGATTTTATTATTCCAAATGAATCCTCAACAATTTATTCAAGAAAGTGCTAATCATAACGCTTTTTTTGCAAGTTTAGCCTCGCTTAAAGAACGAATCGATCAAGAGGCACATTTACAAATCATGGTCGGCGAACCATTAGATTTATTTTCACGTTTGAAACGCAAATTACCCGATTGGCAGGCCATTTATTTTAATGAAGATACTTGTGGCTTTGGGGCAAAGCGGGACCAGCAAGCTATGCGCTTTTTTGAAGAAAATAATATTCAGTCTTTCTCTTTTCAAGATGCCTATTTGCATGGCTCTGAAGAAATTAAGAAGAACGATGGCAGTAAGTACCAAGTGTTTACGCCCTATTACAATAAATGGAAAGAGGCGCCTAAAGAAACCCCGATTCCTGTTTCCTATACAGCTGAAAAAATTTTTAGTGCGTGTCTTTTTCCAGAAGAGGAAGCAGCTTATCGTGAACAGATTGCGAGGATTCCTTTAACACACTATAGTGTCGGCGAAAAAACAGCCAGAAGGTGCTTAAATACTTTTATTGATCAAAAACTTCAATCCTATGAAAATAAGCGTGATTTCCCTTATCAGGATCAAACGAGTCATCTGTCTACTTTTTTAAGAACGGGAGAACTTTCGATTCGCACTATTTGGCAAGAGCTTGCATCTGTGCCTTCTAGCTTAAGTAAAGAAACCTTCAAAAAAGAATTAGCTTGGCGCGACTTTTACAATATGATCTATAGTGCGTTTCCACAACAAAAAGAGGAAGCTATTCAAGAAAAATTTCGTTATATTCAATGGACAAATGACCCAGAAATGTTTGTCAAGTGGCAAAAAGGGGAGACGGGGTACCCTATAATTGATGCCGCAATGCGACAACTGAATCAAACTGGTTGGATGCACAATCGCTTAAGAATGATTACTGCCTCTTTTTTAGTTAAAAATTTACACATCGATTGGCGTTGGGGTGAAAAATACTTTCAAAAAATGTTGATTGACTATGATGCTGCCAATAATATCGGTGGCTGGCAATGGGCTGCTTCAACAGGAACGGACGCTGTCCCGTATTTTCGGATTTTTAATCCAATTATCCAGTCAAAAAAATTTGATAATGACGGCCAGTTCATCAAAAAATATGTTCCAGAACTTAAGCAAGTGCCACAAAAGTATATTCATCAACCAAATCTAATGAACGAAGCCTTACAAACGCAATATCATGTACATTTAGGAGAAAATTATCCAAAACCCATTGTCGATTATGCATCAAGTAAAAAACAAACATTGTTTCTATATGAAGCGAGCAAAGAAATTCATCAAGAAATGAACAATCCAACGTTTCAATAAACAGTAAACCCAACTAGCTTAGCAAACAACTTGTAAGGTTAGTTGGGTAAATTAATTAGTCGAAAGAGAAGTGCAATTTATCGGCTAAAGTTTTTTATTTTATTCTAGTTTACATAATATACATTATACAAAGTAGAGTAGAAAGCATTGAAAAGCAAACAAAACCAGTCTTTAGTTTATCTAGACTGGTTTTGTCACGTACGTTATATAAATTATGCTTGTTGCTTGATGGCTTGTGCGACACGTGCTCCATATTCTGGATTTACTCTAGTGAACAAATCAATTTGACGCGCGATGATTTCTTGATTTTTCACTTGACCTAAAGATGCCGCTATATTGTTAATTAAGTTTTCTTTTTCTTCGCTTGGCAGCAAATTATACAAAGCGTTTGCTTGTGTAAAGTGATCTTGATTATAGCTATAATTACCAACATTTCCCTCAACTTCAAAAGAACTAATTTTCGCCGTAGGATCTTCTTTTGGTGTTTCAGTATAACTATTTGGTTCGTAATTAATTTCGCTATTGCCATTGTCAAAACGCATATTGCCGTCTTTTTGGTAGTTATTTACAGGCGCTTTTGCTTGGTTGATCGGCAATTGGTGACTATTAGCGCCCACGCGATGACGATGCGCGTCCCCATAAGCGAACAAACGTCCTTGCAATAATTTATCTGGAGAAGCTTCAATACCAGGAACGAAATTCCCTGGTGAAAAGGTTACTTGTTCAACCTCTGCAAAATAATTCTCTGGATTTCTATTTAAAGTCATCGTGCCAACTTCAATCAGCGGATACTCTTTTTGAGAAACCGTTTTTGTTACATCAAAAAGTGTTTCTTTCATTGTTAACGCATCTGCATACGGGATAATTTGCACAGATAATGTCCAAGAAGGAAATTCTTGATTTTCAATTGCATTATGCAAATCTTCAATATGGAAATCGGGGTTTTTCCCAGCAATTTCTTCTGCTAATTGACTCTCTAGATTTTTGATTCCTTGATTCGTCTTGAAGTGATATTTAACAAAAAATACTTCTCCAGCAGCATTGACCCATTTGAATGTATGGCTACCAAAACCATGCATGTGACGGAACGACAACGGAATGCCACGATCACTCATTAAAATTGTTACTTGATGAAGGCTTTCCGGTGAATGAGACCAAAAATCCCAAACAGCTTCTGGACTTTTCAAATGCGTCCGTGGATTTCTTTTTTGGCTATGAATAAAATCTGGAAACTTAATTGCATCACGAATGAAAAAAATGGGCGTATTATTGCCAACTAAGTCGTAATTTCCTTCGTCTGTATAGAATTTAAGCGCAAAACCGCGAGGATCACGCAATGTATCTGATGAACCTAACTCTCCAGCTACAGTTGAAAAACGAGCGAATAAAGGTGTTTCTTTGCCAACTTCAGATAAAAAATCGGCTTTAGTATATTGTGCCATTGATTGGCTCACCTTGAAAATTCCATGAGCACCAGCACCTTTGGCATGAACAACCCGTTCTGGTACGCGCTCACGATTAAAATGAGCTAATTTTTCTAATAAATGAACGTCTTGGATTAGGACAGGACCAAATTCTCCTGCAGTTAGCGAATTTTGATTATCGCCAACTGGACTTCCTTGTGACGTAGTTAAATGTTGATTTTTCACCTAAAACACTCCTTCATCTAAAATTATACTCATTGTATAAAAAAACCACTCTGCATAACAAAAATAATGCTTAAAAACACTCAAAAACATTTGTTATTTAATAGAATGATTAAAAATAGCAGTAGAATTTAAATCAAAAACAAATGTATTAACTTTAAACTGTTTACACCACCAAAAATAACAACCAATAATTCAAAGAAAACTAAAATGCTGTTTTTTTATTCAAAAAAGACCTAGCATCCCAATCATGCTAGGTCTTTCGTTACTTTTTTTGAGCGGCCGTTTTTATTGGTCATTCAGCGTTATTGATTGATCGCAACAGTCGTGTCTTCAGTGGATAGACCTGTCATAGAGGTGCTATCGGAAAATATTTTTTCAACTTCTTGTTCTGATAAAATATTTTCTTTCTTAGGCATTGAAATCGTCGCTTTTTTGGCTTTTTGTGTAATGCTAATTTTACTAGATAATGATTCAAGTCCCATGTCAACGTTCTTGTCTTGCTGCGGTTTCACATTAATCAACATATTTGTTTTATTTTCTTTTGTATTAACAGAAACTTTGGCAGAAACATCTTTGATTTTTTCGAAAGGATCTTGTTCTTTACCTTTTTCAGATGTTTCTGTCGTAATTTTGATTAACTTTTGTAATTCTTTTTTTGTAAACGTATGGGTAATGGTGTCCCCTTTTTTCTCGAACGTATCCTTGTCTAATCCTTCTAAAAACTCTTTGTATTCCTTAGCAGACTGTTTTCGTTCTTTTTCCGATTCTTGATACTCTTTGATTGTATCTTGCCATTCTTTCGTACTTTCCTCGTTCATGGCTAAAAGATCAATGTATTTTCCTTTTAGTTTTTCTGTATCTAACTGAGAACTATCGATAGCACCGTCAGTCATTGAGTCTGCGACAGCGACAATATATTCCATCATATCTGTTGCTAAATAGAGTTTTGGCTCTTTGCCCTCGTTATCTAATGATCCAACCAATGAAATCGGTACATCCATTCCCATCGCTTTTAATTTCATCTCTAAGTTGAATGCTTTTTCTTTTTTGGCATCTACTTGAATCTTCCCAGAAAGCGATGCGTCTTTGATTTGCGTGATGAGCATCCCAATCATAGGATTCGTTTGTGCACTATCTTCTTGTGAAAATTTCATGTCACTAATTGACATAGAGAAATCCCAAACCCCAGATTCTTGTGCGTTTTGATTGCCAATCCCTTGAATGAACTCATCTTTCGCACTTTTGCCACAACCTGTCAGTAACAAAGCTGAACAGAAAACGCCTGTAATAATCCCCACTTTTCTTTTTAACACACTTTTTCCCCCTCATTATATAAAAAATTAATTCCCTTTTATTAAGAATAGCAAACATTACTTATAAATAGCAATGTTTAATTTTAGATTTCCTCTCTTTTAATAAGTGGGATTGATTTAATCTTTTAGGTTTGAATCATTAAGCTGTATTATTTTTAAAATAAAATTGCTTTTCGCCAAAAAATACTGGGAAAAGTTCTGCTAAACTGCCAGCTAAAGGACCTTCTCGCAATTCTTTTTCAGTGACCCAAAACAAGGGTTGTTCCGTTTCTTCTGGTAGTTCATCCGCTGTTTCTGCAATGAATAATGTGGCTAATTCCCGCGCACCTGAACAATCATTCAGCCATTCTGCAACACCTACTAATTGTGGCTTCAGCACTAATCCTGTTTCTTCAAGGAGTTCGCGAACCATGGCTGTTTCCATGCCCTCGTTTTTTTCAACATGTCCGCCAGGGAACGTCCAACCAGGCCAATCCTTTTTTTGTCGTTCTTGCACAAGGATTTCATTTTTCTGATTTCTAATCATACATAATGTTGTTAATTCTACTTCAAAATTCCGATTCATTTGGCACCTCATCATTTTTTCCTTTGTTAAGGTTACGATACAGAAAAACAGAGAAAGATTCAACTAAGAATTTTCTCTGTTTTATCATCTAGCTCTTTAATAAGTCGTATTGCGATTGATATAAATGATGATATAACGCATGTTTTGCCATTAGTTGATCATGAGATCCTTCTTCCACAATACGACCACCATCAATATAGAAAATTTTATCGCTATTTTTGATGGTAGAAAGCCGATGAGCAATAATAAACGATGTCCGTCCTTTTAGAAGTTGTTGTAGTCCTTCTTGTAACAACTCTTCTGTTTTTGTATCAATACTGGAGGTTGCTTCGTCTAAAATTAAAATTTTGGGATCTGCCAGTAAAGCACGAGCAAATGAAATTAATTGGCGTTGTCCTGCCGAGAGTGTACTACCCCGCTCTTCCACAACTGTTTCATAGCCATCTTTTAAATCCTTGATAAAGTCGTGCGCACGAACAATTTTTGCGGCTTGGATGACTTCTTCCTCTGTGGCTGCTAAATTTCCGTACCGAATGTTTTCAATAATCGTTCCTGAAAAAATAAACGTATCTTGAAGCATTACCCCCATTTGTTTTCTTAACGAACGGAGTGTCACATCGCGAACATCATAACCATCAATTTTAACGGCCCCTTCATTCACATCATAAAAACGACTTAACAAATTGATGATTGTTGTTTTACCCGCACCTGTTGGCCCAACCAAGGCGATTGTTTGTCCTGGCTCAATATGAAAACTAACATCGGTCAAAATATTTTTTCCTTCTTCATAACGGAAATAAACATGCTGAAAGTCGACGGTTCCTTTAATTGGCGGCAACTCAATAGCGTGCGGCGCATCTTGAATTTCTGGAACAACATCCATCGTTTCAAAAATCCTTTCCAAATAGGCAGTTGCAGTAATCAGAGAATTGTAGAAGTTACCAATATTGATGACTGGATTCCAAAAGTTATTGATATAACCGATAAAAGCAATTAGCGTCCCAGTGGTAACGGACACACCTAATTGACGGATTCCTACGAAATAGATAAAACAAGTCGTAATGACGGATATATTTTGCACTGCTGGCCATAATAAATACTGGACACGCACAGCTTTCATAAAGGATTGACGATATTCTTCGCTTACCTCGTTAAAAATCTGGAAATTTTCATCTTCTCGTGCAAAAGATTGTGTAATTTTAATTCCTGAAATACTTTCATGAATATAGGCATTTAAGTTTGATTGTTTATTGCTAAGCTCTTGGTAAGCTTTCCGTTGTTTCCCTTGGATAAACAGAACCATCACGAACAACACAGGCAATAGCAGTAAACTGTATAAGGTTAATTTCACATCAATAAATAACATGAAAATTAAGGTAATAATCACATTAAATAAATCAGAAATTAAATTGATCAATCCGTTACTTAATAAATCACTTAACGTATTGATGTAATTGACCACCCGAATTAAGATTTTTCCATGCGGCCGACTGTCAAAGTAAGAAAATGGTAATTTTTGTAGATGCTCAAAAATTGAAAAACGCATATCTTTTAAAATATCTTGTCCAATTTCTGTGATGGCATATATTCGATAACGCATACACCAACCAATAATCACCAAGGAAAATAGGAAAATAGCCCCTAGTATCAAGAGTAACGAGAGATTCTTTTGTGGAATTACTTGGTCAATCGCAATTTTAGTAAAGTAAGGGCCTAACATACTTGCCAGATTAGCTAATATGATGACAAATAATGTTTTAAAAACAGCTTTTTTGTAAGGCTTAATATAGGCGCCTAATCGTTTATAATGAGACCAATTAAATTCTTTTTCTAAAGTCTCATCCACATCAAACGTATTTCTAGCCACGCGACTCACCTTCCTTTGTCAGACCTAATTGTTTTTGATATACGTCAAAATATTTGCCTTTTTGTTCGACTAATTCGCTATGCGTACCGCTTTCCACCACACGGCCTTTTTCCATCATCAAAATTAAATTGGCCTCTCTCACAGAAGAAATTCGGTGGGCAATAATAAATGTCGTTTTCTTTTCCGTCAAACGACCTAGTTCTTTTTGAATTTTTGATTCTGTTTCCATATCAACAGCGGAAGTTGTGTCATCTAAAATTAAAATAGCTGGATCTTTGGTTAAGGCACGGGCCAGTGAAATCCGCTGTTTTTGGCCACCAGATAGGCCAACGCCGCGTTCACCAACAATTGTTGCATAACCTTCGGGCATTCTGGAAATAAAGCTATGGGCATCAGCAATTTCAGCCATCATTTGCACTTGTTCCAAGTTAGCCAATGTGTTACCAAAAGCAATGTTATCTTCTATTGTATTGGAAAAAAGAAAGACATCTTGCATAACCATGGAGATATTTTCTCGCAATTTACGAACAGAATAGCTTTTAGCATCTTTTCCATCAATATAAACAGTGCCTTTTGTTGGATCATAGAACCGAGCGATTAAGTTAACTAAAGTGGTTTTGCCTGAACCAGTTTCCCCTAAAATACCAATTGTTTCACCAGGTTTTGCTGAAAATGAAACATCCGATAAAATGGGGGTTTCTGGATCATCTGAAAAATGAAAGGACACGTGATCAAACGTCACATAGCCTTGGATTGGTTCTGCTTCTTTTTCCCGAGCAATGGGAATCTTCGGTTTCGTTGCTAATAACTGACGAATTTTAATGGACGATGCCGTAAAGCGTTGCACATCATTGATCAACCAGCCACTCATTCGCATCGGCATGTTCAACATCCAGAGAAAACCGTTAAAGGCCACTAAATCACCAATTGTCATCCGACCTTGAATTACAAAGAGGCCACCAAGAACTAAGGCAATAACATTTAAACTACCTGCAAAACCGTCTAACCACGGTAAATATTTTTTTGAGACATCTGCAGAAGCCATATTCCATTTTTTATAGTCTTCATTGTGCTTGTTAAACTTTTCAATTTCATAAGGTTCTTGAGAAAAAGCTTTAACCACCCGATTTCCACCAATATTTTCTTCGACCATCGAATTTAGCCGAGAAAAACTTTCCCGGATCTCAAAAAATACCGGATGCGATTCCTTCGACATTTTTTGTGTTAACAGAAAAATCAAAGGTGTAATTAAAATTAATGCTAGCATCAATTGCCAATTGATCGTCCCCATCACAATCACGGCTGCGATGAACCATAAAATACATTCTAAGAGGTTATAAGTGACCCAAGAAACAAAATGGCGGATAGCGTCTGTATCCCCTGTCATTCGCGCCATAATGTCGCCAACACGTGTATGATTAAAGAAATCAAAATCTAATTCTTGAAGTTTGACATACATATCTTTTCTTAAGTCAAATAACGCAGATTGTCCAACCGATTCAAACAAGACTTGATAACTATAACGAACAACTGTCCGAATAACGGTCACTCCAATCATAATCCCAAGAATTGGGACAAGCTCTTCAGTTTTCCCCTGATTGATTACTTGGTCTACAATTCTGCCAGATAACAATGGAATAATAACAATTAAAATAGCGTTAATAACGACAAAAATAACAGCTAGCAGTAACTTATTCTTATTTTTTTTAGCATATTGCCAAATCCATTCAAAACTATTCATTTTCTCCCCTACTCTCTCTTGTTTTTATGGACGTGTATAAGATTACTGTTTTTTTATAGGAAAAGAAATGGGCATTCTTGTATATTTTGATGTACAATATAGTATAGAAAGCGGATACAAGTAGGAGTGATTTTTTATGAACTACACAAATAGTCGAACGTTTAATCCTGAAATTTTATATGCCTTTGATCCTTGGAACGAAGAGACCCACCCTTATAATTGTCATCATCATGAATTTCTGGAAATATCTATTCTTTTAGAAGGTGAATCTGAATATATTGTTCAAGGGCAACAGTACCATGCCACTGCTGGTACAGTGTTTCTTTTTAATCCGCGAACGGAACATGGTGAGCAACAAAAAGCAGGAACTTACTCACATCAACTACACATTGGCATTTCAAATCTCTATTTAGAAGGCTTAGCGCGAAACGTATTTCCAAATAAATCAGCTTTATTAGATTTAAGTCATTTACATGGTGCTTTTTTAGAAAAAGCTTGGCAAATTGTTCATGAATTAAACCATCAAGAAGTTGAATCAGCGTTACAAATTAAAGCTTTAGTTATTGAACTATTGGTCTATATTTTAAGAAGCTTAGCAGTTGATCAAGAAAATAAAATTGAAACTCGGCTATCGAAAACGGAAAAAAGAAAACGAAATTTAGTCAATCATACGATTTATTATCTGGAAACGCACCATGACGAAGAAATTACTTTGGAACAGTTAGCTGAAATGCTATATGTGACCCCGACTTATTTGTCGAAAACCTTTAAAGCGGCCACAGGCGTTGGGCCAATCAATTATTTAATTCAAATCCGCTTAAACCATGCGAAAGAATTGCTGAAAAATGATTCCCTAAGTGTCAAAGAAGTGGCAAAAACGGTTGGTTACGAAGATGCCTATCATTTCAGTAAATTATTCAAAAAATATTATGGAAAATCCCCTTCACAATTTTAAGATAAAAAAACAAGGAATCGTCGGCTTCATTGCGTCCGTTTCCTTGTTTTTGCTTTACGTTGACTCTTTTAACTGTTTCGTCATTGTATAATCGGTATGGCGTTCATTTCCCATATAAAAATCATGTTCATCTGTTTTGACGAAGCCTAACGATTGATAAAATTTTTGCGCTGGATGATTATGTTCCCAAACACCTAACCAAACCGTCTCTTTTTCTGCTTCTTCTGCTAATTCAATTGCTTTCGTAATCAAATGTTTGCCTAAGCCTAAACGCTTAAAAGATTTACGAATATAAATGCGCTCAACTTGTAACGCTTGTGGATGTTGATAGGTAATCTGAGCATCACCGTGATTTAATTTCACATAACCTGCAAGTTCATTATTATAAAAAGCAAAGAAATATTGCGAATCTTTATGTAAGATTTCGCTTTCTAAAACTGCTGGACTAAATTTCCTCTCATAATGTGCCTGTAAATCCTCTTCGTTTTCGCCATCTCCATAAGTATCTGCAAAAGTCTCTTGGCAAATGGCCTCTAATTCTGGTACGTCTGCGACGGTACACTCTCTAATAAATACTGACATACTAAAACTCCTTTGTAGATTAAATCAACTGTTTAATTAAAATTAAACAAGGATTCCAAGCGTCCCATAATGTCGGAAAAACCTCAAGGCGCTTAAAACCCAATGATTCGTAAAAACGAATAGTATGATATTAACCTGTCTAGCGAATGACGTCAATCTTTTTGCTTTGTTTACATAACAAAATTATTGTATACCCAATCTTTTTTATTAAATAATAGCATAGGTAGTTTAAAAATGTAAGTTAGTCATTTATTCTTTATTATTTCCTTAAAACGACGCCTTTTCTCGCTAAATCTGCCCTTTCTTTATTTTTTTCTGTTAAACTAAACGTATTAAGTCTATGAGGAGCGTGCGTATATGGATTATCTGAACACTTATAAGCGGTTGCTAGCATTGGCAGATGCTGGTCTTTTTTACGGGAAAGATGCTTTTGATCAAGAACGTTACCAAGAACTACGAGAACTTACGTTACAACTTATTAGCGCAACCGGACACGAAGCGACTGTCTTGCCCGACTTAGAAAAAATCTTAACTAAAGAAGAAGGTTATCCAACACCGAAAGTAGATGTTCGCGGTTTGATAAAAAAAGAGAATCGTTTTTTATTAGTTGAAGATTTACGGACCAAAGAATGGTCATTACCTGGTGGCTATGCCGAAATTGGCTGCTCTCCTAAAGAAAATATTGAAAAAGAAGTATTGGAAGAAACTGGCTTAGTTGTTACAGCAAAAGAATTGCTTGCTGTTTATGATACAGATAAACGAAAAGACATTCCTCAACTATTTCAGTACTATAAAATGATCTTTTCTTGTGACATTCTAGAAAATCATCCCTTTGAAAAAAACATTGAAACCTCGAATTGTGCTTATTTTTCTTTAGATAATCTCCCCTCTCTTTCTATCAAACGAACAACGAAAGAGCAATTAATGGCATTAATGAACCAAACAACTGGAGCGCTTAGTGACTAACAAAAAGGATGAAGAACTTCTGTTCTTCATCCTTTTTCTATTATTAATTACATATTTTCTAAAGCGGCTTGGGCTAATAAGTTTAAGTAGTTCCAAGGGCGATCAAAATGTGGTTGGAAGAAGAAATCAGAAATCGCTAAATCTTCGACAGTCATTTTATTTTGGACCGCTAATGATAAAGTATTGGCAGATTGTGTGATATCATATTTAGACATCAATTGACCACCAACAATGCGTTGTGTTCCTTTTTCATAGACTAATTCCATCAGAACTTTTTCAGTTGTTGGCATAAACTCTGGACGATAGTTATCTTCGAAAACAGTCGCTTCGACATCTAGTCCGTTTAATTTGGCACTTTCTTTTGTCACACCTGTTGAACCAATTTTCCAACCGAATAAATATAAACCAGAAGTTCCCTGTGTGCCACGATAAGCCAATTTTTGTTCAGTCAAATTACGACCTACTAGCATACCTTGACGAACAGCATTCGTTGCTAATGGGATATAATTTTTTGTTTGACTTGGGTTGTAGTGAACAACTGCACTATCACCCGCAGCAAAAATATCAGGATTGCTTGTTTGCATATACTCATTGACTTCGATTGCACCATTTGGTAACATGTCAACTTTATCTTTTAATAATTCTGTATTTGGACGGAAACCAACACACATAATCACCATATCTGCTTCGAATTCTTGACTTGGTGTAATGACTTTTGCTACTTTTCCTTGCTCATCTGCTACGAATTGTTGGACATTTTCACCTAAAGCTAAATTAACGCCACGATCAACTAATTCTTTTTCTAGAACATCTGTGAATGGCTTATCTAAATATTTATTTAAAATGCGGTCTAACCCGTCAACTAAAGTAACTTGTTTACCTGATTCTACAAAAGCTTCTACTAATTCAATACCAATATAACCGCCACCAACGACAACGACACGTTTGGCATCTTTCGCTTTTTCGATGATCACGTTGGCTTGTGAATAGTTTTTACATAATAAAATATTTTCAGCATCAATTCCTGGAATTGGTGGAATAATTGGCCAAGAACCAGTTGTCATTACTAATTTATCATAAGAAACGGTCTCAGTTGCGCCCGTTTGTAAGTTTTTCGCTGTAACAGTTTTGTCGTCCACGTTGATTTCTTCAACATTGTGTTCCATCTTCACTGTTGCTCCTAAAGAAGCCAGTTCTTCTGGATTTGAATAAAATAAATCAGCAGCATTTTTAACTACGCCTCCAACGTACAAGGCAATTCCGCAAGATAGGAAGGAAATATTGTCATTTCTTTCATATACAGTGACTTCCGCCTCCGGGTGATTTGCTAAAATACTTTTAACTGCTGAAGTTCCAGCATGGGTACATCCTACGACTACGACTTTCATGTTGTAAATCCCTTCTTTCACAATCTTTGTTTTGCAGAGGTGACGTCTCCCTCTGTCTGTTTAAAATATATCAGAGGAATCAAGCTTATTCGAGTTCTATGCTTGTGAATCGCATATAAAAAAATTCACAAACTGTTGCTAATTCTTAATAATAGCTAGTTAATTTTTTGTTTTTAAGAATTTAAAAGTCAATAACCACACAAAAAAACAAGCATAAGAGTGAAAACTCTTACGCTTGTGAAATTTGCCTAGACAAGTGACTTATCTTTTGATAAATTTTTAACAGTATGTAATTTTTTACACATTCTCCTGTTGTGCTTGTTGGCAATCTGGACATAATCCATATAATTCTAAACGATGTTCATTAATTTCGAAGCCTGTTAATTTACTAGCGGCCATTTCAACGTCCTCTAACCCTGGATAATGAAAATCAACGATTTTACCACATTTTTGACAAATCACGTGATAATGTTTCTTCGAACTAAAATCAAAACGACTAGATGCATCGCCATAACTCATTTCTTGAACGAAACCGATTTCAGTAAATAAACGTAGATTGTTGTAAACCGTTGCTACACTCATATTTGGAAAATGATCTTCTAGTGCGCGATAAATTTCATCAGCTGTTGGGTGTGTATGATTTTCGATTAAATATTCCAAGATAGCATAACGTTGCGGAGTAATTCGGATATTGGCTTCTTTTAATTCAGCAAGTGCATTTTTAACCAATACGTTGTCCATCTTTGTATCCCTCCCCTGTCTATCTTTCTTAAATAATACTATTTCTTATTACGATTGACAAGAATTATTGTAGGATTCTCGTGGAAAAAACGAGCATTTTACTAAACTAAGAGAAATGCTCGTTTTTTGGCGTGTTTTTTATTCTGGAAATTCGTAAAGAGCTGTCGAAAGATAACGTTCACCGTTATCTGGAACCAGCGCTAAGACACGTTTGCCTGCGCCTAATTCGACTGCCAAATCAATGGCAGCTTTAATTGCTGCCCCTGCTGAAATCCCCACAAGGATACCTTCTTTTGGCCCCATTAAACGAGCAGTTTCTAATGCGTCTTCACTAGAAACAGCGGCAACTTTTTGATAAACGGTGGTGTCTAAAACTTCTGGGACAAAACCAGCGCCTATTCCTTGGATTTTATGTGGACCTGGTTCGCCACCTTCTAAAACAGGCGACTCCGTTGGTTCTACTGCAACAATTTCAATATCTGGAAAAATCCGTTTCAATTCATGGCCAACTCCTGTAACGGTTCCTCCAGTGCCAACACCAGAAACAAACGCATCTAAGCCACGTTTACCAAAGACATCAACAATTTCTTTTCCTGTTTTTTGTTCATGTACCATTGGATTAGCTGGATTATTAAATTGCAAAGGCATGAAGTACCCGTGTTCTTCTGCTAATGCTGTAGCTTTTGCAATTGCCCCTTTCATTCCTTCGGCACCAGGGGTTAATAATAGATCAGCCCCATATGCTTGCATTAATTTGCGGCGTTCAATACTCATAGTATCTGGCATCACAATCTTAACTGGATATCCCAACGCAGCACCTACCATTGCTAACCCAATGCCTGTATTACCACTAGTCGGCTCAATAATCGTTTGTCCAGGTTTTAGGCGACCATCTGCTTCGGCTTGTTGGATCATGCTTAAAGCAATTCGATCTTTCACACTGCCACCAGGATTAAAGAACTCTAGTTTAACAAAAACATCTGCAGCTCCTTCTGGTACCATCCGTTTTAATTTCACAACTGGGCTTTGACCAATTAACTCTGTTACTGATTTTACATAACCTTTAGTCATAATCCTACATCCTCCAATTTTACAAACAATATAATAATTCTTTCTCTAAGCATAGCTCAAAAAAACGATTTCTACCAGAAAAACGAATTTTAGTTTGTGAAAAATTAAATAAAAAAACGGATTATACTCATCCAATAATTGCTGCTAGCCCTACCTATTTTCACGATAAAAGACCTTACAAAAACTGCCGCTTTTGTAAGGTCCTTCTTCAACTAAATAATTGCAAAATTAACCGATTTGGATGGTTTGACCCACCGATAAAACAGAATCCAATGTTAATCCATTTAGTGACATTAAATTATCAACTGTCGTTCCAAAACGTGCAGCAATGTCCCACAATGTGTCGCCGTTTGCGACAGTGTAACTTTGACTAGCCACAGTTTCTGCTGTTGCTGTTGCAGAAGCCGCTGTATCGATTGTTGTATCAACGGTTCCCGTTGTATCTGAATAACTAGTGGTTTGAGCGACTGGTGCTCCCCAATCATATTGAGTTAAATTATATGCTTCAATTAACCAATTCAATTTTTCGGCATAGCCTGGATCAGTTGCATAACTTCCAGCTAAAGCGGCTGTTGCATCGCGATAACTGCTAGTATTACTCTTCCAAACGCCTGAATAATGGTATGTATCCCCAAAAGCAGTGGAACGAATAACATTGGCATGATCTTGGAACGATTCCGCATAAGAATTATAACTTCTAAATGCTGCTGTGACGGTCACCCATTGTCCGTCTAAATATTCTTTTGTTGGCATATAAACAGATTGTCCATTATAACTTCCTTTTACACCAAACAAGTTATAGTTCGGTGCAGATGCTAACCCAGAACTACCATAACTACTTTCTAGCAACGCTTGAGCAATCATGACGGAAGCATACATATCATTGCTATTGGCAACGGCTGCTGCTGAATTTCCGATTTCATTAATAAATGCTTGCTGGCTTGATTCTGCTTGGGCAGGTACCGCAGCACCAACCACAGGTGCTAAAATCATTGAAGTCCCCGCAACGGCGGTAGCACGTTTATAAGCTTTTTGCTTTTTAAGAGCTTTTTGAATATGTTTACTACTTCTTGTTAACTGTTCGCTCATTCATTTTTCCTCCTCACTGTCTCACTTTTCTATTTTACCGTTAATTTCCTATTGAAACAAGAAATAAACGTATTAAATTTTGAGTTTTAAAATTTCTGTAATGTAATTGAAATCTTGTTTGTATTTAATTAACCCTCTTCACACTTGTGAAAACAACCACTTCTTCTTTTCATTTTGATGAGATTTTTGTTATTTATCCTCTTACTTTTCTTTATTTATTGTGATAAACTTTTTAATGGACTTGTCACTTTTTGAACAAACTTTATAAGAGAAGTCTGTTTTTGTAGTCAAAACAACTATTACCGAGTAGTTGTTGTATTACAAAATGAATTACATAGAAATGTAGGTGGTTAGATGAAGAAACAACAATCGGGTTTAACAAATCAAGTGACGTTTTTATTAGCGTTAACTTGCGGGGTCGTGGTCGCCAATATGTATTATATTCAACCAATTGGCACCCAAATTGCTCAGGCCTTTCAAGTCAGTATTGGTTCTATTGGTTTTGTTACTATGCTGACCCAATTAGGGTATGCGCTAGGCTTACTTTTTCTTGTTCCATTAGGCGATGTCGTTGATCGCCGCAAATTAATCATTCGAGTAGCTGCGCTCTCCTCGCTGTCTCTAAGTGCTGCGTTTTTTGCACCAAGTTTTCTCCTGTTTGCACTCTCTTCTTTTTTTATTGGGTTGCTCTCTATTGTCGCCCAAATCATTATTCCTTATGCAGCGGTCATGGCGGGGCCAGCGAACCGTGGTAAAGTAACAGGTCGAATGCTTGGCGGACTATTGACAGGGATTTTATTGTCTCGAACGATCTCGGGTTTCATTGCTAGTGCAGCTTCTTGGCGAACAGTCTACCTAATCGCCGTAATATTCGTGTTAGCATTGGTCGTTCTACTTCAATTAAAATTGCCCAAAACAGTGATACATACTCAAACTTCAAATCGATTAACTTATTTAGGTTCTTTGAAAAGTCTTCCTAAGCTAATCAAATCGCAACCTTTGTTAAGAGAAGCAACTGTCAATGGCTTTTTTATGTTTGCAACCTTTTCAATCTTTTGGTCTACATTAATTTTCTTTGTTAGTAGTCCAGCTTATTATTGGGGACCGAAAGAAGTCGGTATTTTAGCAATTTTTGGTTTATCGGGAGCATTCGTAGCACCCATCATTGGTCGTCTATCCGATTATTATCCAGAGCGGAAGATTGTTTTGATTGGCCTGTTGATGCAGTTCGGTAGTTTTATCTTACTTTTTCTAGGTGGAACACATGTGGTCTTACTAATCTTAGCAATTATTGTTTTAGATATCGGTACTCAATTTGGGCAAGTAGCCAATCAAACACGCGTCCAAAATTTGGGAGAAGAAGCCAGCAATCGTAACAATACCGTCTTTATGTTTTTCTATTTCATCGGCGGTTCACTGGGTTCATTGATTGGTACATTAATGTGGCAAAACTATGGTTGGTCTGGTGTTACTTTAACTGGTATTGGGTTCCAATTGTTCGCATTATTTTTTCACTTTATGCTCTTTGCTCCCAAAAAGAAATGAAGCAAAAAAACCTGAATGCTATCACAAGCATTCAGGTTTTTTAATCTTTATTTATAGTGATTTATAGGTATTAACCACATTTTCAGGAGTAAAGCCGAATTTTTCAAGAACTAGACCGCCAGGTGCAGAAGCGCCGAAGTGATCAATTGTGATTGTTTTGCCTTCTGTTCCTACATAGCGTTCCCAACCAAAGCTTGCTGCAGCTTCAATCGCCACACGTTTTGTCACAGCTTTAGGTAACACACTTTCTTTATATTCAGCAGATTGTTTTTCAAATAAATCAAAACTTGGCATTGACACGACAGATACATCGATGCCTTCTTCCGCTAATTTAGCTTGTGCTTCCACTGCTAGATTTACTTCAGAACCAGTCGCAATTAAAATCCCTGATGGTTGTTCACCTTTTTGTGGTGACAATACATAAGCACCTTTTTGAACAGAATCAGAAGCGTGTTCTAACGTTCCTTCTAAAACAGGTAAGTTTTGACGACTTAGAACTAAAATAGTTGGTGTTTCCGTAGAAGTCATAGCAATTTTCCAAGCAGCAACAGTTTCATTGCCGTCTGCTGGACGAATCACATGAACATTTGGAATGCAACGAACACTTGCTAATTGCTCAATTGGTTCGTGTGTTGGCCCATCTTCACCCACCGCAACAGAGTCATGCGTTAAGACGTAAGTTACAGGAACTTTTTGTAAAGCGGCTAAACGGATTGCTGGACGCAAGTAGTCAGTAAAGACGAAGAATGTCCCGCCATAAACATGGCTACCACCGTGTAATTGAATCCCGTTCATTGCTGCAGCCATTGCAAATTCGCGAACACCAAACCAAATATTACGGCCTTCGTATTGACCAGGTTCAAAATCTTTTTCTGCAGCAACCATTGTATTATTTGAGGCAGATAAATCAGCTGAACCGCCCCAGAAACTTGGAACAACTTTTGAAATAGCTTGAATCGTTTCTTTACTTGTTACACGACTTGCGGCACTTGTTCCTAGTTCATATTTAGGCAATTCTTGTTCCCAACCTTCAGGTAATTGGTTGGCAAAAGCTTCTTTAAATTGTTTGGCTAATTCTGGATGCGCATGTTCATAGTTCTTAAACATCTCATTCCAAGCCGCTTCTGCTTTTTGGCCTTCGTCAATCATCGTTTCTTTAAAACGAGCAGCGACTTCCTCTGGCACAGTAAAGTCAGGGTATTCCCAACCATAAACAGCTTTAGCCGCTGTAATGCCCTCTTCACCAATTGGCGCGCCGTGAACGGAAGATGTTCCTTCTTTTGGTGCTCCGTAACCGATGACTGTTTTAACTTCAATCAGTGTTGGTTTATCTGTTTCAGCTTTAGCCGCTTCAATCGCAGCCTCTATTTCATCTAAATCATTGCCGTCTTTAACTAAAATATGTTGCCATCCATATGCTTCATAACGAGCCCCAACATTTTCAGTAAAGGCTTTAGAAGTTGGTCCATCTAATGAGATGTCATTTGAATCGTACAAGACAATTAATTTACCTAATTTCATATGACCAGCCATTGAAC
The DNA here is from genome assembly GCF_050548355.1 of Enterococcus sp. AZ011. NCBI lineage: Bacteria > Bacillati > Bacillota > Bacilli > Lactobacillales > Enterococcaceae > Enterococcus > Enterococcus sp. AZ011. The sequence continues at coordinate 1,347,717 of NZ_CP172959.1, read as the reverse complement.
TTGCTTCTTGAGAAACACCTTCCATTAAATCGCCATCACCACAAATTGCGTACGTATAATGATCCATAATAGGGAAACTATCACGATTATAAGTTGCAGCTAAATGCGCTTCAGCCATTGCCATACCAACAGCCATAGCAATCCCTTGTCCTAGAGGTCCTGTTGTTGCTTCAACACCATCTGTGTGGTGCACTTCTGGATGCCCTGGTGTTTTACTATCCCATTGACGGAAATTTTTCAAATCGTCAATTGTTACGTTGTATCCTGATAGATGTAATAAGCTGTACAACATTGCAGAGCCGTGGCCTGCTGAAAGTACAAAACGATCACGATCAACCCAGTTTCTAGAAGTTGTTGGGTTCACCTTTAAATGTTTTGTCCAAAGTGCATACGCCATTGGGGCAGCACCCATTGGTAAACCAGGATGTCCTGAGTTCGCTTTTTGTACGGCTTCAATACTTAATGTCCGGATTGTATTAACGCCCAATTGATCTGTCTTGTCAAACAAAAAAATCATCTCCTAATTTAGGTTTTTTTTACCTTTATTCATAGTGTAGCTTATTTCGACAATGAAAGCAATTACTTTCTGTTGTGAAGTCCTTTTTCACGTTGAATTTGTTTTAGTTTTTCAGGAGTCACATCGGTCCCTTCTTGATCCACGACCTTCATTCCTTCGATATGGTGACGCATCCCTCCACGAAATGCTTCTAAATACTCTTTACGTAATTCTTGTTGTTCGACTTTTTCTTTCGCACTAAGTTCTTCCACTTTTGCTTTATTCGCTAATTCATTTATACGGGCAATTTTTTCTTTCGATAACATCAAAATCCCTCCTTACTCTCACTGTCTATATTATAAGAACTGCCTTAAAAAAACAACTATATTCTGATATTTATAAAACACGAACGCTTGTTTGATTTCGTTCGCATTTTATGGTACACTAATTTTATCAATTGAAAGAAGGTGCGGGTTTTGGCGAAACGTACAGAAACAAGACAATTAGAAGTACTTAAATATATATACGAACAAGTCGAATTAAAGGGTTATCCGCCAACCGTTCGCGAAATTGGGAAGGCTGTTGATTTATCCTCAACTTCTACCGTTCACGGACATTTAGCTCGTCTTGAAAAAAAGGGTCTAATCTTACGTGACCCAACAAAACCGCGAGCAATCGAATTAACACCAGAAGGCTTGGAAAAGATCGGGATTCAACCGACAACTATTCCGATGTTAGGTGTCGTAACTGCTGGTGAACCAATTTTAGCGGTGGAAGAAGCATCAGATTTCTTCCCGTTACCTCCTGATTTACGTACAGAAGAAAATGCTTTATTTATGTTGACGATTCGAGGAGAAAGTATGATTAACGCAGGTATTCTAGATGGCGACCAAGTGATTGTTCGTAAGCAATCGAACGCCAATAATGGCGACATCGTAATCGCAATGACCGATGAAGATGAAGCAACCTGTAAACGATTCTTCCGAGAAGTAGATCATATCCGCTTGCAGCCTGAAAATGATGCATTAGCGCCTATTCTTTTAGATAACGTTACAATTTTAGGTAAAGTTGTTGGTTTATATCGCAATCATATTTAATAAAAAAAGGAAGTCACTCCGTTGAGCGGCTTCCTTTTTTGCTTGTTAACAAGTGAATAGCCTTTTGAGCTTCCTCGATAACCTCTTCTTCAGTTTCTACAGAAAGTAGATAATTTAAAGCTTCTAAACTTTGCTCAGGTTCTCTTTTTGCGAGCTGACCTAACGACCAAGCAGCTGTTCCGCGAATGACAGGACGCTGATCATTTAAACAGAGAATAATTTGTGGGATAGCTTCACGGCCGCCCAAATTCGCTAACGCAATCAAGGCATTCCGTTGCAATGGTTTTTTACCACGCCAAGAGCCTGCTAAGTGTCCGAATTGCTGTTTAAACTCTTTATTGGAAATAGTTAATAACGGTGCCAATTTGGGATAAACTTCTTCAATCTTTGGCTCCATCTCTTCATGAAAATGAAAATCTTTTCCTTTATTATAAGGGCAAACCAGCTGACAAATGTCGCAACCATAAATAACGTTACGCATTTTTTTCCGATACTCTTCAGGCATCATGCCTTTTGTTTGCGTTTGATAAGACAAACATTTTTGAGCATTCATTCGACCGTCCCCTAACAAAGCCCCTGTAGGACACCCTGTGATACAACGAGTACAATCACCGCAACCATTTGGAACAGGTTCATCTGGTTCAAATTGAATATTGGTGGTCACCTCACCTAAATATACAAAGGAACCAAATTCTTCGGTAATCAGTAGACCATTTTTACCAATGAATCCTAAACCCGCCCGCTGAGCAACAGCGGTGTCAACATATTCGCCAGTATCCACCTGCGGCCGAAAGCGCCAGTGTTCTTTTTCTGCTTCAGTGGCAGCTTGCTCTTCAATAAAAGCAATTAATTTTTGCAACCGATCCTGCAAAATGTGATGATAGTCAATTCCCCAAGAGGCTCGCGCAAATTGTCCACGCTTTTCATCTCTAGGCATTTTTCCCTGAGCTTTGGTGGGATAAGCTAAAGCAATGGAGATAATACTTTTAGGATGCTCAAACGTTTTTTCTGGGTAAATTCGTTCTTCCACATTTTGATGTTCAAACCCCGAGTTATATCCTCGCTCTCGTTGTTCATGCAGAGAATCTTCTAATTCAATAAATGGTTCAGCATGAGTAAAGCCGATTTTATCGATGCCTAAACGTTGACTCTCTTGAATAATTTTTTCTTTCAATGTCGGCATTGCTCATGCCTCCCTTCATTTTATTATTTATCGTTTCGATGATACGTTTCATAGTCATGTGCATAGAGATTTTTCTCGTCCACGATGCCGGGAACAGTGGCAACTTTTTCCCAAACAGACCAGTCGATTTCTGGAAAGAAGGTGTCGCCTTCAAATGTTTCATGAATCATCGTCCGATATAAGACATCGCATGCGGGAATCAGTTCTTTAAAAACGACAGAACCTCCACCAATAACGGTCACGCCTTCATACTTGTCAGCATACGCAAGAATTTCCTCTACGGAATGCATAACCAAAACGCCTTCAGCTTGGTAATCCGGATTACTGGTAAGAACAATCGTTGTTCGATTTGGTAACGGACGACATCCCATACCTTCGAAAGTTGCACGTCCTAAGACCAATGTATTATGAATTGTTTTTTCCTTGAAAAATTTCAAGTCGTTGGGTAAATGCCAAGGCAATTTGCCTTCTTTACCAATCACTCCTTGTTCATCTTGGGCCCAAATGGCTGCTAACATAGCTTCTCTCTCCTTTTTTATACGGCAATCGGCGCTTTAATCGTTGGATGTGGGTCATAGCCTTCTACTTTAATATCTTCCATATCAAAATCAAAAACAGAAGCCTTGTCTGGATTCAAAACGAGCGTTGGAAAAGAACGAACTTCTCGTGATAATTGTTCTTGCATTTGCTCCACATGATTTTGATATAAGTGGGCATCTCCTAGCGTGTGTACAAACTCCCCCACTGCTAAACCTGTTTCATGTGCAATTAGATGTGTCAATAAAGCATAGCTTGCAATGTTAAAAGGAACACCTAAAAAAACATCGGCACTGCGCTGATAAAGTTGACAGCTTAATTTTCCTTCATTTACATAAAATTGAAACATAGTGTGACAAGGCGGCAACGCCATTGAAGGCACATCTTCTGGATTCCAAGCAGAAACAATTAAACGGCGAGAATCAGGATTGGTTTTAATCATTTCAATCACATTAGCTAATTGATCGATAAAGCTACCATCTTTGGTTTCCCAGTGACGCCATTGCGCACCATAAATATTCCCTAATTCACCATATTTTTCTGCAAACTCTGCATCATTTAAAATGGTGTCACAGAACTTTTGATGTTCTTCTTTGTATTGTTCTGCAAACGCTGGATCTTGTAAGACACGATGCCCAAAATCCGTCATGTCTGGTCCTTGATAATCTGCGCTTTTTACGTAACGTTCGAACGCCCATTCATCCCAAATATGATTATTTCGCTCTAACAAATAGCGAATATTCGTGTCGCCTTTTAAAAACCACAATAACTCACTTTTAATCAAGCCAAACGGTACTCGTTTGGTTGTTAGTAAGGGAAATCCTTTGGCCAAATCAAAACGCATTTGATAGCCAAATAAACTATACGTCCCAGTTCCTGTACGGTCTTCTTTAAAATGACCTTCTTCTAAAATCTTTTTTCCTAGCGCTAAGTATGCTTCTTCCATCTTATTCCCTCCGTCTCTTAATCCGCGTATTCACTCAAGTATTCCCAACGATTCATTTTTTCTTCTAACAATTGTTCCGTTGCTGTTACTGCTTCTTGCAATTCTTGTAAACGAACAAAATCATCACCCTGATGATTCATTTCTTCAGTTAATGTTTCTAATTTCGTTTCTAATTGTGTGATGTCTTCTTCAATTGTTGCCCACTCTTTTTGTTCCATATAAGTCAGCTTTGTTTTTTCTTTCTTTTCTGTCGATGCTTCTTTTAATGGTTTATTAAGCGGTTTTTCTTTGACCTTTTCTTGTTCTTTTTGGTTCGCCAAATATTCACTCATCGTGCCATAAAATGATAGGATCTGACCATTTCCTTGAAAAACTAACAATTTATCCATTGTTTTATCCAAGAAATAACGGTCATGAGAAACCGCAATTACCGCTCCTTTAAACGTTTGGATATAATCTTCTAAAATGGTCAACGTATCAATGTCCAAATCGTTGGTTGGCTCATCCAATAATAACACGTTAGGCTGACTAATTAATAATTTTAAGAGATATAACCGGCGTTTTTCTCCACCAGACAGTTTGCCAATCAGTGTGCCATGCATAAAACGAGGAAATAAAAAGCGCTCTAACATTTCAGCGACCCCAACGCTGCTTCCATCACTTCGTTTCACTTCTTCTGCTGCTTCTTGCAAATAAGCAATCATCCGTTGATTAGGATCCATTTCTTCGTTTTGCTGGGTATAATAGCCAATTCGGACGGTTTCACCGATACTATATAGGCCACTCTCTAAAGGAATGCGTCCAGCTAAAATATTTAATAACGTGGATTTGCCTGCACCGTTTTTACCAGTAATGCCAATTCGATCGTTTGCTTGAATGAGTAAATTAAAGTCTTTCAAAAGCTGTTTATGATCAATGGCATAATTTCCTTCCTTGATTTCCAGAACTTTTTTCCCTAAACGCTGCGTGGCAAAGTCTGCTTCTAAGGTGCCATTGGTTTGTACCTGATGCAAGTTTTCTTTTAAATCCTGAAACCGATCAATTCTTGCTTGTTGTTTCGTTCCTCGTGCTTGAACGCCTGCTCGCATCCATGCAAGTTCTTGTTTGAAGAGGCGTTTTCTTTTTTCTTCTTGTTCTACAGCGACACGTTCACGTTCGGCTTTTTCCATCACATACGTTTCATAGTTTCCTTTGTATTCATACAGTTTTCCAAAAGAAAGTTCGAAAATCCGATTGGTTACTCGATCTAAAAAGTAGCGGTCATGGGTCACCATTAAAACCGCACCACGATAGTTATTTAAAAAGTTTTCCAGCCATTCAATCGTTTCATAATCCAGATGGTTCGTTGGTTCATCCAATAACAGTAAATCAGGCGCTTCAATTAAGACTTGCGCCAAGCTTACTCGTTTTAACTGCCCACCAGAAAGCTCCCCTATTTTCTTTTCCAATGTGGGAATGCCTAATTTTTGTAAAATAATTTTTGCATTGGTATCTGCTGTCCAAGCATCTTGTTTATTCATGGCTTCTTCTGCTTGCGTGTAACGTCTTTGAACCCCTTCGTCTAAACCATTCTCACTTAAAGCAGCTAACGCTAATTCATAATTTTTGACTGCTTTTATGATCGGGCTGTCTCCCTGAAACACGGCTTCTGCAATCGTAATATTCTCGTCAAATGTTTGATTCTGGGAAAGGTACCCAATTTGATAATCACTTGGCTGCTGAATCGCAGCAAGATCACCATCACCGCTATCTACGCCTGCAATAATATTTAATAAACTGGTTTTCCCTGTGCCGTTAATCCCAATTAAACCAATGCGATCTTTTTCATGAATCAAAAAAGAAAGATGATCAAATAGTGTTTTTTCCCCATATGTTTTGGTTAAATCTGTTACTTTTAATTCTTTCACCGACACTACCAACTCCTTCTATTTTGGTCTTGCTTATTGTATCAAAAATTGGATTATAAAAAAAGTGCATGAGATAAAAATCGTCTTGGTTTCATCTCATACACTATTACTTATTCTTTATTAAAATTTTTAACAAATCGTTTCAGCGGAACGTTATTCACTTCGCCGCTAATCGAATAACTCTCTAATAAATTGACATTTTTTCGTAACTCGTTCGCTTCGATACTTGAAATGCGTTCAGATTGTTCGTAATGATCAATCATCCGTCGTTCTTCTTGGAAGCCTAATAATAGGTCTTTGACATAGTCTGTCTCCGTATGAACAATATACGAATCAATAAATTCGCCTTTTTCAAACTTATGGGCTAAATCCAAGCGTCCGTCAATGAAGAAATCAATTAAATCATCATCATAGACACCGCGCAAATTATCTAAACTCTTCAGAATAACTTGAGAATTTCTTAGAAAAACTTGGCGAATATTTTCTAGTTCTTCATTTCGTAATTCTTTTTCTTCTTCAGAAGCTTCATCACGATTGAAAAATAGCTTAGGATGTAAAAGAATCGAAATGATTTGTCGAGCAAATAATAACCAAAAGCCTACAATCGATAATAATTGTTTGGCAATCGACCGTTGCATCCGTGTAATTAAGCGTTGATACATACGATAACTTCTGACACTAATTTCTCCTTGTTTCAGACTTTCTTCTAAGCCGTCTCGTTCAATGGACACAATTAACGTCCGCAACTCTTGCACTTCTTGTTTTCGTTCCGCACTTAGCTGCTCGGTATACAATTCTTTTAAACGATCTTGATAATTTTCAATGACCGCATTCATTTCACCACGAGGATTCTCTTCATTTTGCTGTTTTAAGACATCAATGACATCACGTAATAAATCAATTTCGACTGACTCTTCATTTTCCACTTCCGTCTCTGAATCAGTTAAAAATGGTAAAACTAGAATCCCGCCAATCAGAGTCACCAAAATAACACAAGCCGTAATGAATAGTAATAACGGTCGTTCTTTAAAATGCTCGCCGTTAATCGCTGTTGGCAAAATAAAGATGGTGGCTAAACTCACTGTTCCTTTAACACCGCCAAAAGTTAAAATCAGCATTTCATTCATTGCGTTTTTAACTTTTTTAAGGCCATGTTGAAGCGTGTAAACACTGAAAATGGCTAAGAAACGAATCAAAAAGACAACGGCGCTAATAATTAGAACAACCATTAGTAGGAACCAGTTTGAATATTGTTGGTCAATCCAAATTGGCGAAAACACTTGAGAAAGTTCAATTCCTAAGAATAAGAAAACTAAGGCATTTAAAGTGAACTCAATCATACTCCAAATACTTTCGCCAACATTTGACAGCTCTGCTTCAAAAAGCGAAACTTTTTTCAAACTAGACGCTTGCATAATTCCAGCAATCACAGCGGCAATAATTCCAGAAACGCCAATCAACTCTGAAATTAAATAAGCAATAAATGGCAAGAGTAATTCAATCAACAAGTAGCCTGTAACATCTTTTGCCACTGCAGTTTCAAGTAAATGAACAATTTGCTGTTTTAATAGAACTAACACGATTCCGACTACCGCTCCACCAATGCTGGAAATAACCAAGGTCCCTGCCGCTTCCACCGGCGAAAATGAACCCGTTAATAAAGCCGCTAATGCAAATTGAAAGGCTGTAACGCCTGATGCATCATTAATGAGTCCTTCACCAGATAAAATGTTCATCGAACGTTCAGGAATGTCAATTCGACCTGATAACGAACCTACCGCCACCGCATCCGTTGGCCCTAGAGCCGCCCCAAAAGCGAAGCAAGCGGCTAATGGTAAAGTAGGCAAAATCATATGCAAGGTCCAGCCGACTCCGACTAAGGTAATTAACACACCAAAAAAGGCCAAGAAAAGAATCATCCCGAAATTTTTCATCATTGCTTTCAGATTGATTAGCTCCCCTTCTCTAAATAAAAGCGGTGCAATAATCATTACTAAAAACACTTCAGGCTCAAATTCAATTTCCTGCCCCATTTTAGTTAAACCAATTAGAACGCCTACAATAATTTGCACAATTGGCAGCGGAATGACGGGAACAATCCGGTTGAATATGTTTGAGAAGGTAATAGACAGTGCAAAAACAATGATTAGAAAGGTAAATTCCATCCTATCATTCCCTTCTATATTAAATTTTTATTGACTTACCGATCAAAACATTTAAGTAATTTTTTCTTTTTAAGAATAATTTTCTTTTCAACTTCTTCTAACTCAGAACTGCGTTCGCAAAGTTCCAATTGAGCGCGTCGTGCTTCTAAACGAAGAAGTTCTCCTTTAATTAATTCAATTTTTTTGTAGCGTAAGAAATTTTTCTTTTGCATACGTTCTGCAAAGTGTTGTCGTTTTTCTTCAGGGATTGCTTGATATTTCTTTTTCAAGTCAGCGACACACTTTTCAAATTCTTCACTCACCGAAACAACTTCCTTCCAAAATTTAATCTGACTAATTATAACAAATTTTACCAAAAGTACAAGCAAAATTGCTTTCTTTTTTTCAAAAGAAATTCAGACAAAACTTAACGCGGGAAAAGCTGATTTCTAGGAGCTGAACATGGTTAATCTTCATTAACAATAATATCAATTTCTGCCTCTTCATTCATCCGTGTTGAAAGAAAAAGAACCATTTCTTCTAGTGGCGCAGAAAAGCGTAAAACCACCCCTCTTCTGCCTTTTTTTAAATACCCTAAACGAATACCGTTCGGTTTTTGAACAAGGACAATCTTTTCGATATCTTTAAAGGCCGTGCCCCGATTGTCAAAAGGATGCGTAATAATACAATTCTCCGCAAAACCTCTTGCATCGTAAAGAAAACTGAAGATAATCAAAATATATAACACACTTCGAATCATTTCAATTTTATCTCCTGCCGAAAATGCATTGGCCAGAATCATTAAACTAAAAAAAGCAACTAGATATTTTGTTGTAGGATGTTTTGCAGCCGGAATTACAATACTTTTACGTACGAAGTAAAAGTAACCATACATAACGACGACAAATAAAAATAGCAATAACGTAAATCCATCGATAATCACAAACGACTCCTTTATTTCTTTTTCTTTTGAATATCTGTTAATATATCATTTATTTCTTTAATTTCTTTTTTTGATTCGTTAATCTTTTTGATAACCGCCTCACGGTTTTTTCCAGGCGGTAAGTCAATTGATTCTTGGTAGTAGTTTGCTAAAGCTTGAACTTTTTTCATTTTTTCGCTTTGCAACAAGGCTATATTTCTTTTCATTTAACCGCCTCCTCTTCCTTAGTATACATTACTTTGTAAGGAATTGCTTAATTTGCAAGATATTTTCTAATAAAAAGGAGTAATTTTACATTTTCTTATAAACAAAAAGTATTCGGCTGAGTAACAGCAGCAAACGACAAAATAATAGAATAAAAGATGAGACAGAAGTAGTTTACTTTTGTCTCATCTTTTATTATTGAGCTGAAATCGCTAAACCAATTGCTTTTTCCCCTAGATGGGTCCCAATAACTGGACCAAAATGACCGATTTCAATTTCTGCATTTGGGTATAGCTTTTGTAATTTTGCTTGTTCTTTTTCAGCAACGATGCGGTTATTGGCATGAATCACATACAGTTTAACTGGCGCTTCAATCCCTGCGTTTCGTTCACCAATAATCTTTTCTGCACGAGCAAAAGATTTCTTTGTTGAACGGATTTTTTCAAATAATACAATCTTTCCATCTTCAAAAGTCAAGATAGGTTTAATCTTCAATAGCCCAGCGATCAAGGCTGCGCCATTCGTTAAGCGACCGCCACGAACTAAGTTGTTCAGATCTTCTACAATTAGATATGCATACGTATTGTCACGAATTAAATCTAATTTGGCAAAAATTTCTTCTAAGCTGGCTTTTTCTTCTGTTAAATCTAAAGCAGCTTCTACCATGTGTCCCATTGGCATACTTGTAATTTTTGAGTCATATGGATACAAAGCAACGCCTGGGATTTCATCAGTAAGTCCGTGCAATGTATGAACAAAACCAGAGATTCCTGAAGAAAGATGAATGCTGATGATGGTGTCGTACCCTTGTTCAGCGATTGATTTGTAAAGCTCTAACACTTCTCCTAAAGCAGGTTGTGAAGTCGTCGGAAATTCTTTACTATTATTTAGCAATGCATAATATTCATCTGCTTCAATGTCAATGCCTTCGTTGTATATTTTTCCATCTAAAATGACTGGGATGGGAATTACAAAAAGATTCGGATGATCTTTAATGCGCTCGGGTAAATAAGCTGTACTATCTGTCACAATAGCAATTTTCATTTTGTAACCTCGTTTCACTAATTTTCCACGTTGTTTCTAATATAGCATAAAAAAGGATATTTTAAAATGCTTTCCTTATTCGTTCAGGAATTTTTCGATGGCGTCAGCATTTTTTTGTTCATCTACTTCTAAAATACTGCCTGCATAAGAGGATTCACCAAAATTCCAAGAATCTGGTACCGGAACCGATAATGACTCAACCCCTGCTTTTCCTTTAATCAGCAATGATGGTCCGTTCGTTAGCATGAAACTAACAGGCACATCTGTCGACATATAGCCGACTAATTTCCCAAGTGATTCTGGGGTTCTTAATAAAGTCATTGGGTTTTTCATTTGGCTCATTACAGCTGACATAACTTGTTGTTGGCGACGAACCCGACCAAAGTCGCCTTCTTCATCCATCCTAAAGCGAGCGTATTGAAGTAAGACATGTCCATCCATGACCTGTTGCCCTTTTTCAATATCAACGCCATCTAAATTCAGTGATTTTTCTGCATCGATTTTGACACCTTTTGGAAACATAGAGTCAACAATTTTTTCAAATGATTGGAAATCTACCTTAGCATAATATTTCGTATCTAAATTAAAGTTTTGTTTTAACGTTTCACGAACCAATTCAGCACCGCCATAAGCGTATGCGGCATTAATTTTATTCGGCCCGACACCAGGAATGTCCACGAATGTATCACGCATAAATGAAATTAATTTCGGTTTTTTTGATGGTCCATTTAGTTGGAGAACCATTATTGTGTCGGCTCGTCCAGCATCTTCCCCACGTGTATCGCTGCCAAGAATTAAAATATTCTTAGCTCCGTTGCTACTTTTGACGCCATTAAATGTTTCTACTTTTTCTTGAGGCAACGAGTCATCATGTTCTGCTGCAGATTTTCCTTTTAAAAACATGACTGTACTATAAGCAAATAACAGAATCAATAGGATTACTAGCCATTTGAAAAAGCGTTTTGTTTTTGATTTTTTACGTTTCTTTTTTGGTTTCTTGTCTTTTTTTCCGCGGGGTGGTTGGTCAGAACCGTTGCCACCACCTGAATCTGTTTGATGTCGCCTCTCACTTCTGCGACTGTCCTCAGTATAGCTGTCTTCGTAAACTGGCTCTTGAAGGCTTTCAGCTAGTTCTTCTGGTTCTTCTTCTCTATGTTCACCCATTGATTTTCGGGGATTAAAGGTCTTTTTATGCTCTGCTGGTCTCGATTTTTCATGAATATGTTTATAACGATCTACACGACTCATCGTGTCACTCCTTTACCTCTGTGTTTTATCACCTTTCTTAGGATACCTCATTTCGCAGGAAATTCCTATTACAAATATGTAATTTAATAAAAAATGAAACTCACTTTATCTAATAAGTAAGCTTCATTTTCATTTTTAACTCTTTAAAGTGTGGACAAAACATAGATCGGGTAATCCCCTAAAATTTTTATTTCTGCGCCAATGAGTTCCAGTTCTGTTAAGGCTGCTTCAATTAATTTTTCTGGTTGATCATTCACTAAGTCCATTAAAAAGAAGTACTCTCCTAGCTTTGTTTTCAACGGCCGCGATTCTATTTTGCTAAGATTAATCCCTCGCCAACTAAACACGCTTAATGCTTTGTGTAAAGAGCCAGGAACATTACTTGGCATCGTAATCGCCAGCGTTATTTTTTTCTCAGATAGCGGGAAAGAAATCGCTAAATTTTCAGAACCAAGAACCCAAAATCGGGTTTGATTTACCGATAAATCTTGTATATTTTTTTCAACAATGGTCAAATCATACATTTCCGCAGAAAGTTTTGGTGCAATAGCTGCAAAAGGTAATTCTGGATGTTCTGCAATGTATTTGGCGGCGTAAGCTGTTGAAGGCGTTGCTTCTAAAATCGCTTCTGGAAAGTTTTTCGCTAGAAACATCTGCGATTGAGCTAATGCTTGCGGATGTGATAAAATTTTCTGACTTTGTTGCCAGATCAATTGATTCTCTTTTGTCACCATTAATTGTTGTTGAATCGGTAAAACCAACTCTGCTTGGACAGGTAACTGCGCTTGATGATACAAATAATCTATCGATGCGTTAACAGTTCCTTCAATCGTGTTTTCTATTGGGATAATACTACATGCCACTTCTTGCTGTTTAATTGCTTTCAAGCAAGCTGGAATCGATGCGTACGGTATCAATATAGCTTCAGGAAAAGCAGCCAACGTTGCACTGTACGTAAAGGAACCAATCGGACCTAAATAACCAACTTTCATCGTTTCTCTACTCCTTTAATTGTTGCAGAATTTCATTGATAATTTCTTCTGGTGAGCGATTGGTCGTATCAATTGTCATCTTCGCACATTCTTCATAAAAATTTTTACGAGACTCAAATAAAGTAATGATTTCTTTTGAAGAACGTTCTATAGCTAAGGGGCGTTGGTTTTCAGTATCTTCTGCGATTCTTTTTAACAGCTCTTCTGGTGTCGCATGTAAATAAATCACTTGCTGAAAAGATTTTAATAAGCTACGATTTTCTGGTCCGACAACAATCCCGCCCCCAGTTGAAAGGACGGCTGTATTTTTTGACAGCTCCTTTAAAAGTTGGGTTTCCTGTTCTCGGAAAGCTGCTTCACCATATTTTTCGAAATAGTCAGGAATTGAGCGTCCTATTTTTTCAATTAACGCTGTATCTAAATCAAGATGAGGCATCTTTAGTTTATTGGCCAAACTTTGGCCGATAGTTGTTTTACCCGCACCCATGAAACCAATTAAAACAATGCTTTCCATGGTTCGTTATCCTCCTTCGTTAACAACTTAAACGTTCTAAGTCGTCAAAAAATGCTGGATAAGAAACTGAAACTGCTTCAGCCTTATCTAATTCAACAGTGCCTTCTTTTACAAGTAATGCAGCAATTTGTAACATCATCCCGATACGATGATCCCCATAACTGGTAACTCTTCCACCATGTAAAGAAGTTGGTCCATGTATAATTAAGCCATCATCAGTAGGCGTGATGTCGGCGCCTAAAATTGTTAATTCTTTCGCTACTGCATCAATCCGATTGGTTTCTTTGACTTTCAATTCTTCTGCATCTCGAATGATTGTCGTGCCAGTAGCCTGAGTAGCTAACAAAGCAATAATCGGTAACTCATCAATTAAACGTGGGATAATAGCGCCACCAATCTCTGTAGCTGTTAATTGACTCGTTTTTACAAGTAAATCGCCAGAGTGATTGGCCTCATCTTCATTTAAAATAGTGACGGAACCACCCATGTTTTTAATCACATCTAAAATACCTGTCCGCGTTTGATTTAAGCCAACATTTTTCAGAAGTATCTCGCTATCTGGGACTACTAAACCCGCAACTAAAAAGAAAGCTGCAGAAGAGATATCACCAGGAACTACCACATTTTGACCTGTTAATTGTTGCGGTCCAGTTAACATAATTTTTTTGCCGTCTACTTCAAGTGTCCCACCAAATTGTCGAATCATCTCTTCTGTATGATCACGTGTCTTTTCTTTCTCAACCACTACAGAAGTGCCCTCGGCTTGCAAAGCGGCGAATAAAATAGCCGATTTCACTTGAGCACTCGCAACAGGCATTGTGTAGTCAATCGGTTGCAAATTTTGAGTCCCGCGAATAGAAATTGGCGGAAACTCCGTTTGCTGAACCCCTTGACATTCCGCTCCCATTTGGTTTAAAGGAAGCATCACACGATTCATCGGTCGTTTAGAAATAGACGCATCACCAGCTAGGCGCGTTTCAAAGGGACAGCCAGCTAAAATGCCCAGCATTAGGCGAATTGTTGTCCCTGAATTTCCAACATCAATTGTATTCTTCGCCTTTTTTAAACCTGCAAATCCTTGCCCCTCAACGGTGATTGTCGTCCCGTCATCTTCAATGTTCACACCCAAAGAACGAAACGCCGCTAAGGTACTTAAACAATCTTCGCCTCTTAGAAAATTTGTAATCGTCGTTTTTCCAGAAGAAATTGCTCCAAACATAATACTTCTATGGGAAATCGATTTGTCGCTAGGAACCATCAGAGTCCCTTGTAAATGTTTCACATTTGTACGTAGTTGCACCCTCATCACCTCTTATTTTTCATAACACGTATAGTTCGTTTCTTTAGATAAAATTTGTTTTGCAGCTTGGCAGTCTGGTTGATTTTTAAAAGACAATTGAAGAATCCCATAGATTTCTTCTCTCGTTTCTAAAATTTTAATATTTGTAAGAGAAAGGTCCGCTTCGCCTAAAATTTGCGTAATTTCAGCAATGATTCCTGGTTGATCTGGTACATCAACAAACAGATCATAGAAAGCTGGGATTACGCCTTCTTTATGAATGGGCAACTGAGCACGTGTTTCTTTGGCCTTATCAAAAAAATTACGAATAGCTGGGGCATTTTTTTCTGTTAACCATTGGCAAACAGTAGTCATCTCTTTTTGCCAATTTTCTAGTAAGTCCAATAATACTAAGCGATTGCTTAATAAAATATCCGTCCACATCGTTACATCAGAGGAAGCAATTCGAGTAATATCTCTAAATCCTCCAGCCGCTAGCTGCTGTGCTCTAGGGTAAGTGGTATTCAGTTGCTGACTTTCGTTCACTAAAGCTGCGGCAACAATATGTGGCAAGTGACTTAGAGCACCAGTAATTTCATCATGTTCCTGTGCAGGCATCGTAATAAACTTCGCATGCGTTCCTTTTAGTAACGTTTGTAACTCCTGAATCTGTTTGTTTTTTTCGCCATGGTCATCGGTAAAAATATAGTAGGCATTTTCAAACAAACGTTCATCAGCGGCTGTTACGCCGGATTTATGTGAACCAGCCATTGGATGACCACCAATAAAATTTTTCATGTTAAGCTTTGTTGCTAACTGATTAATTTCCACCTTGGTACTACCCACATCTGTGATCAGAGCAGTTTCTAGTGATAATTGGTTTAATTCTTCTAGTTGTACTAAAGTTGCTTTAACTGGGGAACAAAGAAAAATAATCTCTGCTCGTCTTGCCCCACTTGTTAAAGATTCAGCTATCTCATCAATTAGACCCGTTTTCTTAGCAAATTCAGTTGACTCCGCTTGATTATCGAAACCGATAATCTCACTGTTTGGATGCCCTTTTTTGATACACAAAGCCAGTGAACTCCCGATTAGCCCTAATCCTACGATTAAAATACGTTTCTTCATTTTTCCCTCCATATACCTTGCGACTTTTTTCCATTAAAAGTTTTGAGTATATAGACGATAACGTTTCACTGCTTCTTTCATTTGTTCAAATGAGTCACTATCAAATTTTTCGAGCATAGCCTTCGCTACTTCCGTTGCAACAACGGCTTCACAAACAACGCTAGCGGCCGGTACCGCCGTGCTATCAGAGCGCTCAACGCTGGCCTTATAAGGCTCTTTTGTATCAATATTCACGCTTTGTAATGGTTTATAAAGGGTTGGAATAGGTTTCATGACACCACGAACGATGATTGGCATTCCGTTGGTCATTCCTCCTTCAAAACCGCCTAAATTGTTGGAAGTTCTGGTATAACCAGTACTTTCGTCCCAAACAATCTCGTCCATCACTTGACTACCAGGGCGTTGCGCCATTTCAAATCCAATGCCAAACTCAGCACCTTTAAAAGCATTGATGCTTACAACAGCTTGCGCAATTTTGGCATCTAGTTTACGATCCCATTGAACATAGCTACCTAAGCCAGCTGGAACGCCACCCACAAGTACTTCTACTACCCCACCAATTGTATCGCCATTTTTCTTGGTTTGGTCAATTAGTTCTTTCATTTTTTCTTCTACGGAAGGATCTAATACGCGAACGGCAGATTGTTCAGATCGTTCTTGAATTTCACGAATCGTTAAATTTTCAGGAATCGTAGCTTCAATCCCGCCTAACACCGCGACATGCCCAGCGACTTGGATATCCAGTTCAGCTAAGAGTTTTTTAGCAACCGCACCAATCGCCACACGCATCGTTGTTTCTCGTGCCGAAGACCGTTCTAAAACATTCCGTAAATCATCATGTTGATATTTCATGCCACCGACTAAATCAGCATGTCCTGGACGTGGTTTGCTGACGCGGCGGATTTTCTTTTGTTTTTCAGGAACTGGCTCTACTGACATCACGGAGGTCCAATTTTTCCAGTCTTTGTTTTCGACAATCAACGTTACTGGTGAGCCAAGTGTTTTACCATGCCGAATACCCGAAGTAATACGTACTTGGTCTTTTTCAATTTTCATCCGTCCCCCACGACCGTAACCGCCTTGACGTCTTGCTAATTCTCGGTTAATCTCTTCGCTACTTAAAGGCAGACCGGCTGGTAAGCCTTCAATAATAGCAGTTAATTCAGGTCCATGTGATTCGCCTGCTGTAATAAAGCGCATCTTAAATTCCTCCTTCTCTGTTTAAAAATGCTCGAATTTCTTCCGTTGGTAAAGAGACAATTTTCGCTTGACCAATTTTTTCTAAGACAATGATTTTAATCTGTCCCCCACGTGTTTTTTTATCATGTGTAATTGCTTGATAGAGACGTTCTTCTGACCAACGATCTGTGGTTACTGGTAAATGGAACTTTTCTAGCATGGTGACCAACTCTTGGGTAGTCCCAAGTGGGGAAAGCCCTTGTTGTTCTGCGACTTGAGTTATTTGAATCATTCCTAAAGAAACGCCTTCACCGTGAGCAATCACCCCGTAACCAGCTGTATTTTCTAATGCGTGGCCAATCGTATGCCCAAAATTCAGAATCAAACGTAAGCCCAAATCTAATTCATCTTCTTCGACGACATCACGTTTAATCTTGCAACAGGCCGTGATAATTTCTTCTGCATGTGCCACTAAATCTTGTTCATTTTCCAAAGAGGATAAACGGTGCCACAATTCAACATCAGCGATAGCTGCTGATTTTACAATTTCTGCAATTCCTTCACGAACACGTCTAGGTTCTAATGTTTTAAGTGTATTAGGATCAATTAAAACCCCATCTGGTTGGGCAAAAGTACCGACAAGATTTTTGGCTTTTTTAGTATTAACCGCTGTTTTACCTCCAATGCTACTATCTACTTGTGCCAGTAAGGTTGTTGGTACTTGCAAAAAGTGAATACCGCGCATATAGGTTGAAGCGACAAATCCAGCTAGATCTCCCACAACGCCTCCACCTAGAGCAATTAGACCATCACTTCGAGTCAATTGCTGTTCCGCTAAAAAATCATAAAGCAGCTGAGCTGTTTCGAGGCTCTTACTTTGTTCACCTGCCGCTACAGCAATCAATGATGTTTCAAAACCAGCAGCTTGCAATTCTTTCTCAACAGCTGCGCCATATAATTTATTCACCGTTTCATCGGTAATAATCGCTACCCGTTGTGGCTGCCACAGGCTACGTACCCAGGTGCCAATTTTATCTAAGGCACCTGTTTCGATGGTTAAATCATATGAATGTGTAGGTAACGTTACGGTTAATTTCATGTCCTCTACTCCTCTGTCTTTACTAATCTTCTAAAGCATTAATTTCTTTCATTGCTTTTTCGATGATATGAACTTCTTTCATCATACGTAGGTAAGTTTTTTCATTCAAGGATTGTGGCCCATCTGACCACGCATTCGCTGGGTCTGGGTGAATTTCTACAATCAAGCCGTCCGCACCTGAAGCAACACCTGCTCGGGCCATTGGCGGTACTAAATCCCAGATACCAATACCATGACTCGGATCAACAATAATTGGAAAATGACTTAATTTTTTAATTAAAGGCACCGCACTTAAATCAAGTGTATTGCGCGTAGCGGTTTCGTACGTACGAATCCCACGTTCAATGAAGATCACATTGAAATTTCCTTGCGCAGCAATGTATTCAGCTGCGTTTAGCCATTCATCAATCGTACCAGCAATCCCGCGTTTTAAGCCAATAGGTTTTCCAGTTTTACCAACCGCTTGTAATAACTTGAAATTTTGCATGTTGCGCGCACCGATTTGTAAAATGTCACTGTATTTTGCGACAAGTTCTAAATTCGCTTCATCCATCACTTCTGTAATGACTTGCATATCTAATTCATCAGCCGCTTGGCGAATGTATTTTAGTCCTTCTTCTTCTAGTCCTTGGAAAGCGTATGGCGACGTTCTAGGTTTGAATGCACCACCTCGTAAAATTGTTGCACCGCCAGCTTTAGCAATTCGCGCACATTCACGAATCTGATCTAAGCTTTCGATTGAACAAGGGCCCGCCATCATGGTCATACTGCCGTCACCGATTTTAACACCGTTCACATCAACTACTGTATTCTCTGGATGAAATAAACGACTCGTTAGTTTGTATGACAACGAAATGCGGACACTTTTCTCCACGCCTTCTAATGCTGTTAACTCTGCTTCAACTAATTTTTCTGTATCACCAATCAAGCCTATCACTGTTTTTCCATTATCTTGACTTGTTTGAGTAGTTAAGCCTGCACCTGTTACTAAATCAATGACTTGTTTCATTTGCTTTTCGGTTGCATTTTCTTTCATAATTACGATCATTATATTCTCTCCTCATGCCTTTAAACGGCGCTCTTTTTATCTATTTTCAATTTTACGTTTTACGACTGATACAGGCATTTTTTGTCCTGTCCATTGTTCAAAAGCAGCAGCGCCTTGATAAAGTAGCATGTCCAAGCCGTTGCTTGTTTCTGCACCACGTAAACGGGCTTCTTTTAATAACTGTGTTTCTCTGGGATTATAAATAGCATCATACACAAATAACTTCGGTTGAATCATTGCATAATTTTCTATAGGACTACTATGCGCATGTGGATGCATACCCACACTCGTTGCATTAACTAACAAGACGCTTTCAGCAACATCTTTTGCTAGTTTTTCAGTATCCGCTAAATCGTTTAAATGAATTACACAGTTGGTTCGTTCAGTGAAATTTGCCAGTTTTTTTTGACTGTCGTTAAAGCCCGCGCTTTTCCTGTTGTAAACAGCGATTTCTTTCACGCCATCTAAAGCAGCTTGGGCAATGATTGATAAGGCTGCACCACCTGTTCCTAAGATGGTCATTTTATTCTGAAAAACGTCAACCTTTTTCTCTTTCAAACTCCACATAAAACCAGTACCATCCGTGCTGTCTCCGTAAAGTTTTCCATCTTTGTTGACAATCGTATTAATCGCGCCAACCAGTTGGGCGGTAGGACTTAGTTCATCCATATAACTTACAGCCGCCACTTTATTGGGCATTGATAAGTTGGCCCCTAACATGTGAAACGTTCGAATCGCTTCAATTGCTTGTGGCAATGTCTCTTGTCCAACGTCAAACGCCAGATACCGAGCATCAACTCCTAAATTTTGAAATGCTGTATTATGAATCAACGGTGAAATACTGTGTTGGCTAGGTTTCGCGAATAACCCAGCTAAACGAGTGGCTCCAGTTATTTCTTTCATCCTGTGTGCTCCTTTACGAAATTTTTTTAGTAAGTTTCTGAAATCCTAATTTTTGGCCAAACAAAAAGGATATTCACAGTAAATTTTAAGAAAAATCTACAGTGAATACCCTACAAAAAAGCAATATAAAAGCCACTATAGATTTTCTTAAATCTACATGGCTGAAAGTCATCTTAAATTTCCCTAGCCATTATAGATACAAACGTTTGTTGTCTGTACCCATAATGTTATGAATACAAACCTATCTAAAATAGCTAAAGTAAAAGTTATTCAGTTGTGTATGGTTTTTCTTCGTTGTTGTCATAAGAATCACTCCAAAACTGATTTAATTAAGAATTGTTAACAGTATACCGCTAGAAAAAACATGTGTCAACACTTATTCGCTTATTTTTTCGACTATTCCATTAAAACCAATGTTATTTTATTCGCCAAAAGACTAAAAAAGCCACAGGAACCAGTCATTTCACTGATTCCTGTGGAGCAAAAATTATTTTAATTCTTCAGCGTATACATCATCAACTGTTTGTGTTGGGTCGATAACAATGTATAAGTTTTTAGTTTTTTCGCTGACTTTTGTAGATTGATAGATGTTATCCAAGCCCTCATCTGTTTTATCTTTGTAAGGGAAATAAACTAAATCTGGTGTGCCATTTTTGTAAAGAATTTCCATACGTTCGATATCTTCATATTTTAAAGCACGAGAGAACATCCCTAATTCTAAGCCACCTAAGTTAATATCGTGGGTTTGAACATGATCTCCTTCTTGGAAAATTTCAATTTTGAACCCTTCACATGGATGAATTTCAACAAATTCACTACCATGGATACGGCCAAAACTTGTTGTAATATGTTTGATCCATAAATCACCAATAAAACGACGATCAATCGTCCAAGTTTCACCATTTCTGAAATAAAATTTAAGTCCTGTCATTTCTCTAGCCATAGCACAAATCTCCTTACTTAAAAATAATTTCTTACATTATTAGTTTACCATACTTTTGATAAACGGTCACAAACTTTCGCTGTAGATTCTTAATCTTTTGTTATTCTTTTTAAAAAAGAATCAATCTCAACTACTGCACGTTGGTGAGAACCTTTGGCAATTTGTCGTTCTCCTTCATAAGCAACAAATTCATAGCGTATTTTGTGTGCAGTCTGTTCAATGCTGGTCATCGTAACAACGATTGTCGCCCCTACCGCGGATGGATATAAGTGGCGCAATTCTAACACCGTTCCGACAGTTGTTTCCCCAACTGATAATTGCTCCTTCACAGCTTCTTTGGCTGTTTGTTCAACCATGGCAGCTAAAGCAGGGGTTCCTAAAACTTCTAAGTCACCAGAACCGAGCATTTTAGCCGTTTGTGATTCTTTCACCAAAAATTCTTTTGTAAACATTTCTGTTGGCATTATGCTTTCTCTCCTTTTGAACGTTGTTTTTTGGCAAACGAAAGCAGAACTTCTTGTTTATTCTCTAAGCTACCTTCAACAACGTGTTGCTCGATTTCAGCAATCAGTTCCCCTAACCATTTGCCTGGTGTTTCTTCTAAGACGGCTAAAAGGTCTTTTCCTGTTATGGCCAATTCATGTCTTTGGTGGATGGGTAATGCCTTAACTAACTCTTTTGTTACTTGTACTTGACTCTCTTGGTGGTAATAATATAAAAGCCTTTCAACAAGTACTGCTGATTCTTCGCCTAATTCATAAAGCATCATTGGCTGCCAGTCGTTACTCAAGCGAAAACGCAAACCGCGTACTAATTGTGAAACGTTTTGGATTAATTGATTTGAAAGTTTCCAAGCCTTTAAGAAGGAGCGAATTTCTGCTTCTGGTAAATTCAATGATTGGATAAGTAACGTCCACGCTTCTGCTTCTGTTTCAATTTGACGAGCAGGCAAGTCCATTAAACGAAAAAGTCCAGCCCCTTGTTCTCGTAATTTTGGACAGTATTGATAGCATTCTGTTTCAATAAACGGAGCTAAGCCACCTTGTCGATTAACCCCTAAAAGCATTTTTACAAATTCAATTGTAATGCGTTCTACTGAAATTTTTTCCAATAAAGGATGAAATTCAGCGATAGCGGCTAAGGTTTTTTCTTCAATTTTAAAATCTAGTTGGCTAGCAAAGCGTAAGCCCCGCATCATCCGCAGAGCATCTTCATGAAACCGCTCATGGGGATTACCGACTGCACGAATGGTTTGACTAGTTAAATCTTCGATACCATCAAATAAATCAATGATTTCGCCTGTGCTGTCAAGCGCCAAGGCATTAATCGTAAAATCTCGTCGTTTTAAATCTTCTTTCAAGGAGCGAACAAAGGTGACTTCATCTGGTCGACGAAAGTCTTGATAAGTTGACTCGGTACGAAAGGTTGTTACTTCATACTGTTGGTCTTCCATCAATACAAGGACTGTGCCATGTTCGATGCCCACATCAACGGTTCGTTTAAAAATTTGCTTGATTTCTTCTGGATAGGCACTTGTCGCAATATCGACATCATGGATTGGTTTATTTAATAAAGCATCACGGACACTGCCCCCGACAAAATACGCTTCAAAGCCCTGTGCATTGATTTCACGAATAACGGGAGCGGCTTCTTTAAATTCGTTTGGAATAGTTGTCAATTTCATAGCATCTGTTCCAATCCGTAAAGTAGTTCTGTTCTCTGTACCACTTGCCGACAAGCTAACGCCACTCCTGTCATGAATGAACGTCGATCATAAGAATCATGCCGAATAGTGAGCCCTTCACCTACACTGCCAAATTGGACTTGTTGGTGTGCCACTAAACCAGGTAAGCGGACACTATGGATTCGCAGACCCTCGTAATCAGCCCCGCGTGCCCCTGGTATTGATTCTACCTCTTGCGGATTCCCTTGTTTTTTTGCTGGCCGAACTTCTTGAATCATTTCTGCAGTTTTTATAGCCGTTCCACTTGGTGCATCCAATTTGTTATCATGATGTAATTCAATGATTTCCACATCCGGAAAATACTGTGCCGCTTTTTGGGCAAATTGCATCATTAAAACTGCCCCAATTGCAAAGTTTGGCGCAATTAAGCCGCCGATGGCTTTTTCTCGAGATAGGTTTGTCAATTCGTTGATTTGTTCCTCCGTAAAGCCTGTCGTCCCAACAACAGGCGCCATACCGTGTTCCAACGCAAAACGCGTATTTGGATAGGCGGCTTCAGGAACCGTAAAATCAATCCAAACATCTGGTTTGACAGCTAGGACTTCTTCTAAGTGCTGAAAAACGGGAATTGCGGTTTCATCATCGAAAGAAACAGTTTCTTGTGCTTCATGAGGATCATACACACCTACTAATTCAAAGTCTGCGGTTTCTAAGACCATTTGGGTAGCAGTACTGCCCATCCGTCCTTTAAACCCAGCGACAATTATTTTAATCATGTGTTTTCCCATCCTTTCTTTCAAAGCGATAGCGATCCCGCTTGTTAAATTTGGCCATATTTTCTTCAAAAACTTCGGTTAAATCAATCTCTAAAGAATTTGCCATGCTAATCAATACAAAAAAGACATCTCCAAGTTCCTCTGATACTGTCTTTGGTTTTTCGTCTGCTTTTTTCTGTTTTTCACCATAATAATGATTGACTTCACGGGCTAATTCTCCGACCTCTTCCGTCAAACGAGCCATTTGTCCTAATGGTGAAAAATAGCCTGTTTTAAACTGTTGAATATAATCATCAACTTCTGTTTGCATCGATTGCAAACTACGTTGTTCTGATTCTGACATTTTACCCCAACCTTTCTTACTCTACCTCCTACATCTTATCAAAAACTTGGCTATCTGGAAAGGTTCTACTTGTTGTTTTATATAGAGAATGATACAGTTTATACTGTAAAAGGACGTGATTAAATGGAAGAACAAAGATTTTATTTTAAAGATGTGTTATTTATTGTATTAGGAAGCTGTATCTATGCCTTTGGTTTGGTTACTTTCAATATTGCCAATGACCTGGCCGAAGGTGGTGTCACGGGGATTACTTTGATTTTAAGAGCCTTATTTCATTTTAACCCAGCATATACGACATTATTAATCAATATTCCGCTCTTATTAATTGGTGGTAAAATTTTAGGCAAACGTTCCCTCTATTATACGCTAATTGGTACCGTGTCGTTATCGGTATTTTTGTGGTTTTGGCAAAAATTTCCTGTTGAAATTAATTTAGATCATGATTTATTGATTGCTGCTCTCCTAGCTGGTTTGGCCGCAGGATTCGGGAGTGGCCTTGTTTACCGCGTAGGCGGAACCACTGGTGGGACCGACGTCATTGCCCGCATTTTCGAAAAATACTTTGGGATTAGCATGGGCCGCTCGTTGTTACTTTTTGATGTTGCAGTCTTACTCCTCTCGTTGACCTATATTGATGTCAAACGAATGATGTATACTTTAATTGTGTCCTTTGTTTTCAGTCGTGTTGTTGATTCTGTACTCGATGGAGCCTATGCTGCGAAAGGAATTTTAATTGTTTCCAATCATTCCGAAGAAATCGGTCAAAGTTTAATGGCTTCTTTAGAACGTGGAGTAACATATTTAAATGGTGAAGGTGCTTATTCACAAGTGGAAAAACGGGTTCTCTACACGGTAGTCAGCCCTCGAGAAATAATGGAAGTCAAACGGATTGCTAATGAAATAGATGAAAAAGCCTTTGTGTCCATCATTAACGTACATGAAGCAATTGGCGAAGGCTTTACTTATGCAAAACCCAGCAAACAACGGCGCTTTAAATTAAAACAATAAATAAAACCCAGCATTTATTGAAAATGCTGGGTTTTATTTATTGTTGTTTCAAACGATTTAATTCATCGGATAATTCTAAAAACGCTTCTTTGTTGCCTGTTTCTAAAGCATCATCAATTTGAGCTTTAAGTAATGCCATTCGTTGCGTTTGTTCTTCTTGCTTAAAATATTGATCAATCGCTCTGGCAACTTCTTGATCCACTTGTTCATTCCATGGCGCAAACGGATTATCTTCTAAAACAGATAAATACTGGCTCGTTTGCCAAGCCTCTGGAAATACACATTCTAAATAAAGAGCTTTCCGCCAATTCATCCGAATCTCATGAAAAATTTGTTCCGGATCTGTAAATTCTTGTGCTTGGATAAAAAGCAATAACGGCTCCTTACCTAAACCATCCGCTACCACACGGATCCCCCGATCGGTTTTCTCTACGTTCTCAACAAAATGAACATTATTTAAAATCGCATCATGCGTTAATAAGTAATTTAAAATCCACAGTACTTCTCTTCTTCCAAAAGGCACGGTATTCACTAACCAAGTTAAAAATTTTTTCTTTTCTGATAAACTAACAAACATCGTCGTTTCCTATCTTTCTTCCATATCTGCTAGCATAGATTGCATGTCGACATCACCAGGTTCATGTTCCAAATAATGGTGCAACAAGTGTTTTGCTTTTTCAAGTTCGCCTTCTTCTCGTAAGAACAATGCGTATTCTTTTAGAAACTCTGGTTCGTGAGACAATTCTTGCGCTGCTTGTTCGTAATGAACTTTAGCGACGGCAAAGTCTTCTAATTCGTTGTACGCTTTTGCTAAGTTCCATTCAGCATAAGGATGATCCGTTTCCTCTAAATCATTTAAAATAGTAATTACTTCCTCAAAACGCTCTTCCGTGATGTAGAGATTACTTAAGGTCAAACGACTTTCATCTGTTTTCTCACCTAATTCCAAAGCTTTTAACAACCAGTTTTCAGCACCAGCAATATCGTGTAAGCGATAGGCATTTTCAGAGGCAAATTGGTATAACTCTACTTGGAAGGGGTTTTCCGCAATTCCTTCTTCGATCACCGCTTTTGCTTCCTCTAATTGCTCTTCTTCTTGGAGCGCTTCCGCTAAATATAGATAAAGTGATTGATAATGTGGGTTTAGTGTTTTTAATTGCTGGAACAACGCAATGGCTTTTTGATTCTCATGTAACTGTAAATAAGTGAAAGCTAACTGGAATAAACGATCGTCTGTTTGTTCTTCTTTGACCGCGGCTTCCAAATAAGGAACTGCTTCTTCAAAATCACCTAACATGCTGTAACTACTTCCTAAGCGTTCATTCAAGGAAATAGCAGAGATTTGCGCTGTCCCGCTTTCTACAATGCTTTGATAACGAGTAATAGCCTCGACAAATTGACCATTTGTAAAGTATAGTTCTCCCAAAGCAAATTGAATTAACGGCTCTTCTGGCATAAGATTGGCTGCTTCTTTTAATTTCGCTTCACTGACTTCTGGAATTCCTAAAACTTGGTACAAATCCGCAGTAACTAAGAGGCTTTGGACATAACTGTCACTAGTTTCTGGAATTTTTTCTAAATAGATGAATGCGTCATCTATTTCATTATTTTCAATGGCGATTTCTGCTAATGGAATGTTTAAGCCATCTGCATCGGGAAATTTTTCCAACAATTGTTGGAAAATTTGTTTGGCTTCTTCTAGAAAACCTAAAGATAATAACGTTTCCCCTAAATCAGCTAAGGTATTTTCATCATCTTTCTTTAATGCTTCTTCAAACATCAACTGTGCTTCTGCTAAATTTTCAGCTTGTAATGCTTGAACCATTTTTTCACTATATGACATAATTTCCCCTCAAATCTCTTTTAAAATTTCTTGGTATCTTTCAATCGTTGTTAACAGTTGATCGGGCGTTGGCTTTAAAGTTGCTCCTAGTTGACCGATTTTTTCCAACACCATAGGAGGACCTAGTGTTTCTGTGTGAGCCAAGACTTGTTCTGCGTAATCAGCACTTAAAATTTCTTTTGGAAACGCCACCGGAAAACCTAAGCGAATAAACCAAACGATAAAATTTTTAAATTGAAAGTCAAAGTGATTGACTTGCTGGCTCCATAAAACTTGTAACAATAATCCCAATAATCGTTTCATGGGACCTGATAACAAATGGCCATTTTCGGTTGTAGCAAAGGCCGCTTCAAAAACTCGGCCAAATTGATCCACTTTTTCCCCTGCTTGTTCATAAAAGGATAACAACTCGTCTAAAATACCATTAAATGACGTTTGATTCAACCGTTTTTTATCTGGATACGTTTGGTATAGCATTTGTAAATAAGCATAATCACAGACAAGACTCGCTCGAATAAAAACGAGCAAATCAATTAAAGGAGCGGCACCTTTTTTATTGGTCAAGGTACTATCAAACAAAATTTCTTCTGAATGATTTTCTATATGCATAGTTGCATGCTGTGCTTGCTGAATTGTGACACTTGGTAAAAGTCCTTGGCGTAACGCTTGAACAGACACAGGCATCAGCCAACATTTGGAGGAACACTCACTTACTTGGTGCAAAAATGCGGTTAATTGTAGTACCCCTTCATTACCCAAACCAATCAATAAAACATCCTGATTTTCTGGCCAATCAGCTAAGAAACGTAACACACTTTCTAATTCTGATAAGTCATTGCAATGAACATCATTGCGACAAATATACCAGTTTAATCCCAACTGTTCCCCAAAGGCATAATTAATCTTCTCCGAAAAAAGATCATAGTAACGCTGATTCGCCAAAACAACGATTGACTCCGTCGTTACTGGTCGTTTTTTTAGGACGGAAGCAAATGTTTCTCCATAAATAATAGCGACCTTGTTTTCCCCTCTAGAATAGTTGTATTTCATTGATTCACCACCTTAAGACTGTTTCCTCTTCCTTCACCCCAAGTCTAGCATAACCACTAAAAAACAGCTACTGGCAACAACTTATTTTTGTCCTTCATTCATAAATCTTTCTCTTTTTATCAAAAAAGCAAGGAGCGAGTGTCGAACCGTTCCCGCTTGATTCTCGGAGCGAAGCACGTTTTTCTCACCCAAGGTTCGTTACAATTTAGCCTTTTAGCGTGCTGTTTCGACCACCTCTTAAAATAACATTTTTTATGTATGATTCAAAAAAGAACCCTTGGAAACCAAGGGTTCTAATTGTCTGTCTTATTTCACTGCATCTTTCAATGCTTTACCTGGTTTGAATGCAGGTACTTTGCTTGCAGCGATTTGAATTTCTTGTCCAGTTTGTGGGTTACGTCCTTTACGAGCTGCGCGTTCGCGAACTTCAAAGTTACCAAAACCGATTAATTGAACTTTTTCACCTTTAGCAAGAGTTTCTTGAATTGTTGAAAAGACAGCGTCTACTGCTGCAGTAGCATCTTTTTTAGTTAAACCAGTTGAAGATGCAACGTTTTCGATTAATTCTGCTTTATTTGCCATGGATCATTTCACCTCCTCTATAAGAGATACGATGTTTTTACACACCTAAAGTTCCGTCTATTTTTGAGTGGTCCAAAAACAGACAGCAAATATTGATCTGGTTCAATATTCTGTTAACAAGATAGCATAAGAAAGTTGTAATAGCAAGGTTTTTAGTGTATTTTAACCAGTTTTTTCAAAAAATAATCATTTTTTCTCAAAGTTGATAAATTTATTTGAATATCTAAAAAAAGTATGGTAGAATGCACTATTTTCGGCGTCGCGGAATGATTTTAATTGGCGTGCCCTCAAACGTAAATGCTTTTCTGATTTGATTTTCTAAAAACCGGGCATAAGAAAAGTGCATTAGTTCTTCTTCGTTGACAAAAATAACAAATGTAGGTGGTTTGACTGCCACTTGTGTTGCATAAAAAATCTTCAAACGTTTTCCTTTATCGGTTGGTGTCGGATTAATTGCTACAGCATCCATTACAACGTCATTTAACAACGCTGAAGGAATCCGTAAGTTTTGATTCATACTAACTGTTTCAATTAGTTCAGGCAGTTTGTTTAAACGTTGTTTGGTTAATGCAGACACAAAAATAATGGGTGCATAATCTAAATATTGGAATTCATCACGAATTTCCGCTTCAAAATCACGCATTGTATTTGTATCTTTTTTGACTGTATCCCATTTGTTGACCACGATAATAATACCGCGACCCGCTTCATGGGCATAGCCCGCCACACGCTTGTCTTGCTCACGAATACCTTCTTCTGCATTCAAGACCATTAAAACAATGTCTGAGCGTTCAATCGCCCGCATTGCGCGCATGACGCTATATTTTTCAGTTGATTCGTATACTTTCCCACGTTTACGCATACCAGCTGTATCAATCATTAAGAACTTTTGACCTTCTTCAGATTCAAAATACGTATCGATTGCATCTCGCGTTGTTCCTTCAATATCTGAAACAATCACACGATCTTCACCAAGAATAGCATTAATCAATGATGATTTACCGACATTTGGACGCCCGATTAAACTAAATTTAATTGTATCTTCGTCCTCTTCTTCTGAAGTGTTAGGAAAATGTTTAACTGCTTCGTCTAACACATCGCCAATGCCTAAACCATGACTACCAGAAACTGGGAAAGGATCCCCTAGTCCTAAAGCATAAAATTCATAAATATCATTACGCATTTCAGGATTGTCAACTTTATTAACAGCTAAGATCACTGGTTTATTACTACGATATAAAATTTTTGCTACTAACTCATCTGCATCAGTAATTCCTTCACGGCCACTAGCAACAAAGATAATCACATCTGCTTCATCAATCGCAATTTCTGCTTGGTGTTTGATTTGATCCATAAATGGTTCGTCACCTAAATCAATCCCACCTGTATCAATAATACTAAATTCACGCCCTAACCATTCTCCAGTTGTATAAATACGGTCGCGTGTTACGCCAGGAGTATCTTCTACAATCGAGATACGCTCACCGGCAATGCGGTTAAAAATAGTCGATTTACCGACATTCGGTCTACCGACAATCGCAATAGTTGGATTTGCCATTTGATTCCCTCCTTGAGAATTTCAATCCTTACTAGTTTACCTAATCAAACCTTAAAGTGCAAGAAAAGTTTTAGTTTCTGCTGATTTTCTAACCAATTCAAGAAAAAATGAGTTTGACATAGCCGATCTGTTTACGGCTATGTCAAACTCATAAATTTCAAGAAAGTAACGGGTTATTCCTCTTCTTTCGCATCAGATAAAGCGTCACCTAAAATATCGCCCATGGTAAAGCCAGTATTTTCTTCAGGCAATTCATATTCCTGTTCTTCTTTTGGTTCTTCTTGAGACTCAGGTTTTGGTTCTAACGCTTTGATACTTAAAGCAATACGATGTTCCTCTGGATTAACTTCTAAAACTTTCACTTGTACTTGATCCCCTTCATGAAGGACTTCATGAGGCGTTGCAATGTGCTTGTGAGAAATTTGAGAAATATGCACTAATCCTTCCACACCAGGGAAAACTTCCACAAAGGCACCGAAGCTTGTTAGGCGTTTTACTGTGCCATCTAAAACAGTCCCAGCGGCTGCTTTTGTTTCGATATCTGTCCATGGTCCAGGCAATGTTTCTTTAATAGATAAAGAAATACGTCCTTCTTCTGGATTAATTGAAAGAATTTTTACTTGAACGTCTTCGCCAACAGTTAACGCATCACTTGGTTTGCCCACATGCTGATGAGCGATTTCAGAAACATGAACTAAACCATCCACGCCACCTAAATCAATGAATGCGCCGAAATCTGTTAAACGAGCTACTTTCCCTTCAACAACGTCTCCGTCATGTAAAGAAGAAAGTAATTCTTCTTTTTTCGATTCTTTTTCAGCTTCAACAACTGCTTTATGTGAAAGAATTAAGCGGTTTTCTGAAGGTTCGATTTCAATAATTTTAAATGCTAGTGTTTGACCTTTATATTCAGAAAAATCTGCAACAAAATGATCTTCAACCATTGAGGCAGGAACAAATCCGCGAACACCGACATCAACAACCAAACCACCTTTAACAACATTTGTAACAGGTGCTTCGATTACTTTGCCCGCTTGGAAATCTTGTTCAATTTCTTCCCAAACTTTTTTAGCATCTAAACGGCGTTTTGACAGTAAATAACTGCCGTTTTCTTTATCTTTGCCAATTGATGTGATAACAACTAAATCTAACACATCACCGACTTTCACAAGTTCGTGTACATCTTCAACTGGTAAAGTCGATAATTCCTTTGCAGGAACAACGCCTTCAACGCCCGCTCCTTCAATGCCGACAACAACTTGTTTGTCTTCAATGGCTAAAACTTCGCCTTTAACAATATCGCCAACACTGACTTCTTGAACGCTGTTCATTGCATCTTCCATTGTTTCGTTGTTTGCTACTTGTTTGTCTTCAAAATCTGTCATGCCTCTTATCCTCCTATGCCAACAAAAATTCCAAAACTTAGCTATATATACTTACATAGTACGAGATTTTTGTAAAAAAATAAAGCGATTTCTTCTATTTTTCTTAAAATTCTTTAAAAAAGTTCAAAACCTTTTTGTTTAATCACATTTTGTATGGCGGCGACGACTTCTTCAATCGTCAAGCCTGTTGTATCGATTTTCACAGCATCACTTGCTTGGACAAGGGGTGATACTTCTCTGGTTGAATCTAAATAATCCCGACGTTCAATCTCCGCCTTCAAGGTTTCAAAATCCGTCTCAATCCCTTTTTCTTGATTTTCTTTAAAACGACGTTCTGCACGTTCTTCAACGCTAGCCACCAAGAATATCTTTACTTCGGCCTTTGGTAAAACTGCAGTACCAATATCTCGACCATCCATGACAACTCCGCCGGCTTGACCAATTTTCTGTTGTAACGCCACCATTTCTTCTCTAACTTTTGCATGTTTTGAAACAGCTGAAACAGCATTCGTTACATCTGGCTGGCGAATCGCTTCGGTCACTTCATGACCGTCGATAAAAACACGTTGGCCATTCTCTGCTTGCTGAAAAGAAATAGTGTGGTTGACACAAAGCGCTACTAATGGCTCTTCCGCTTGAATGTCGATTTGATTTTGCAAGGCCAGATACGTAATCGCTCGGTACATGGCACCCGTGTCACAATACACATAATTCAATTGTTTTGCTAAAATTTTTGCAACTGTACTTTTGCCTGACGAAGCTGGTCCGTCAATAGCAATACTGATTTTCCCCATGAAAAAACTCCTTAACTGATATGCATCTTTTTAAATGCGCTTCTTCTTTTATATTAAAATCAGAAGAAAAGAACTTGGATTTAAACTGATGACGAGTCTCTAACGAAAAAGCAATAAGCCGAAATCCCTCGAAAGACGCAAAACATCTTTCGGAAATTTCTGCTTATTGGCATTCTCATGTAATCATCCGTCGCGGTTTAGCCCTTGAAAGTGCTGTCCAAACCTCTTTTTCTGGATTATTTAATACGTAATGGTTGTCCTGGATAAAACACAGATGTATCAATCCCAGGATTTAACGCTAAAATTTGTTCTAATGTCATTCCGTTACGTTCGGCAACTTGACGTGCCCCTTCGCCACTTTGAACGGTATCATAAACAGGTTGTTGGTTCTGCGCTTGTTGCTGTTGTTGATTTTGAGCTTCTTGTTGTTGTTGCTGCTCTTGTTGTTGCTGTTGTTGTGCTTGTTGGTCCTGTTGTTGCTGTGCAGCAGCATCTGAACTTGAAGGTGTTGTATTTTCAGCTGGTTGGCTGCTTGCTGGTTCTGAGCTTTCCACTGATTTTGACGTACTTTCTTTTTTCTTCTCTTTTGATGATGATTGGACTAATGAAGAAGATGGCTGGCTATTTTTGCTAGCACTTTCGTTCGGTTTCTTGTCTTGCATCATCCATAAGAAAGTCCCAATTGGAATGGCAATAATTAATAATAGCAAAATAACTAAAA
Source organism: Enterococcus sp. AZ011 (assembly GCF_050548355.1). Taxonomy (NCBI): domain Bacteria; kingdom Bacillati; phylum Bacillota; class Bacilli; order Lactobacillales; family Enterococcaceae; genus Enterococcus; species Enterococcus sp. AZ011. Next base: position 1,315,139 of record NZ_CP172959.1, on the reverse strand, counting down.
CAGTTAGAAATAATGAATTTCCTCGTTGCTGTTGGCGTTTTGCTAAACGAGAACCACCACCATTTTGATCAGGTTCATAAATTGATTGTTCCCATGGCTCACGAGCTTGGTTTTTCTTTTTGTCCTTTTTACTCACTGCTAATTTCCTCCTAAACTTCTCTCGCTTGTTATTATATCATAGCTTTTGCCAACTGCCGACTAAAAAAATGAATTAATCACGTTCTTTAAATAATTTTAGAAATTTAGAACGCCAACCTTCTTCATTTTGATTGCTGGTCTTGTTCGATTTTACTATTGAATCTTGGTAAATGTCAAAGAATAACGCACAATTATCACAACAAGTTTCCGGTGATTGTTTGACAATCGGTTCTTGAAAATAAGTTTGAATCAACGTTCTTCGACAGGTTGTGGTTTCAATATACGTCAGCATCCCTCTTAATTGTGCTTGGCGATCTTTTTCTTTCTCCTCTAAACGATGCTCTAGCTCTTCAAAAGAATAATCCTTGGCTAAATAGCCTTGGACCCATTTTTGTTGTAACTCGGTGGCATTTTCTAGCAAACCTGCTTGTTCTTCTCCTTCAATCAGCGATTTTAAGGTCGCTCGATTCGCTCTTGTCTCTTCTAAGAAAAACCGATGAATAAATTCATCCCCTTTTTTATACAATAATAGCGCCCAACTTTTTTGACCATCACGTCCAGCTCGCCCGATTTCTTGCAGGTAATTTTCTAAGCTATCAGGCAAATCAAAATGAATCACTCCACGAACATCAGGTTTGTCGATTCCCATCCCAAAAGCATTCGTTGCACAAAGAATATCGATTTGATTATCAATAAATTGTTCTTGCAAGCGACTACGTTCACTAGCCTCCAAGCCCCCATGATAATAGGCTACCTTAAAACTGGTTTTTGCCTGAATAAGTTGACTGATTTGTTCTGTTTTGTTGCGCGTGGCGCAATAGATAATGATTTTACCAGCCGTTTTAGATAAGTAATCTAGTAACACTTCTTCTTTTTCTGACGTTTCCTTCACGAACAAGCCAATATTTTTTCGATTCACTGAAGAAAGAACTTCTTGATAGCTGCCATGAGAAAATAATTGTTTTATAATTGCGTGCTGTACAACGGGTGTCGCTGTGGCAGTTAACGCCAAGGTCAAAGGAAAGTCTAGCTGTTTTTGGACCAGATCTAATTTACTATATTCAGGGCGAAAATCGACGCCCCACTGATAAACACAATGGGCTTCATCCACCACAAATAATGCAATTTTTTGGCGTTGTAACACACTAAGTACTTCTTGCTGCAAAAGCATTTCTGGGCTTAAAAACAGATAATCGTATTGGAACATTTTCGCTAAAATATAACGCTTTTCTGAATACTGTAACGTACTGTTTAAGGCAACCGCACCTTTAATTCCTTGTCTTTGTAATTGACGCATCTGATCTTCCATTAACGAAAGTAAGGGAGAAACAATTACCGTTAGTCCCTCTAACTTCTGGCCCACAAATTGATAACACAATGATTTTCCAGTCCCTGTTGGCAAAACAGCCAATGTATTCATACCGTCAAGTAAGTTTGTAATCACTTCTTTTTGACCAGGCTTAAACGCTGCGTAACCAAATTGAGTGAATAATTCTTGTTCTAATGTCAACAACACTCACTCCTTTTCTTGCCAAATTTGTTGGATTTGATATAACCGAAAATCTAAATAAGAAAGCGTCGCTTCTTGCGCTCGCCAATCCCGATACACCCACAGCCGCGGATCTTGTTCTGTTTGAGCCAAGTTTTGGAGCATTGCCTCCTTTTCAAGGTAAACAGACGCCTGCAGCTGCCCTTGAATAGCCAACTCTAATAGATGGTCGTGAATGGTACTCGGTTTTATTTTTCGCTGCTCAGCAATTTCTTGAAGTGTCTTACCTTCCGTTAACAATCGTTGGGTTTCTTGCATACTTTGGTTTAGATTTTTTTCTAGATACGGCCATACAAGCGTTTGTAAAGCAGGATAATTTCCTCCGTACATTATCAACTGCAGTAAATGATGAACCGCTTGCGTGTGCCACAAACGCTGTTCAAGAGCTGTCTTATGGCTTGTTAATTGCTGAGGAACTTTGCCAGTTTGCTGATAACCAGAAAGTTGCGCAACCAAATAGTCGCTTTCTGCTTCAGGTAGTAACTCAAACCCTCGCAACAGTTCTTCTTTGATTGATTGAACGCGCTGCTCTTTCTTGTCTTGTTGTAACCATCGTTTCAAATATAGTTGCGGAATCGGTGTTGATAAAAGTGGAATATACTGTTTTTCCTCAAATGATAAATATGAAGTCACTTGCACGGCAAATTGAATGAGTTGCCAACTTTCTCGATCACTTCTGCCAAAACGATAAAGATCAATTGCAGGATAATCCAGCAACGAAAAATGGTGCTCCTTTAAAAATAGTTGCCCTTCTTTTGTTAGTTGAATCTCATTTGTCTCTTCGTGATACTGAATTTGTTTCGCCTTCGAAAGTTTTTCAAGAAATTGAAAATAGGCTTGTTCGGAAATCGTTGGCCACCAGCCAATGAACCGTAAACAATCATATAAAAAACCATAAATCAAAACAGAGCTAGTCCGTTTGCCTTTTAAAAGATGATACAAAGTTGATGCACGTACCTTGTATCCATGAGATAATAACGCTAAAATAAAAGTTGCTTCCATAGTAAACCTCTTTTAGATAGGATGTGTCACTGTTTATGCAATCACGTTTAGTTCCTGAAAAATGTATTGCTTGTGGACTTTGTCAAGTTTATGCGCCTAATATATTTGATTATGATGATCATGGGATTGTCCTTTTTAAAGACGAGCCGCATGCTCGACAACAATTTATTCCAGAAAACGAACGCGAGAATGTGTTAAAAGCGTACCGCAAATGTCCCACGCGTGCAATAGAAATAAGCAAAAATGAGTGCTAAATAATTTAGCACTCATTTTTGCTTAGAGTATCTTTTCGAGCCAAGCAAGTGTTTGTTCATCTATCGAAACAAACTGTAATTGTCCTTCTTTTAACGGTTCTTTGACTAAATGAATTTGATCATTTAGGCCATTGATCCATTCATAACGAAGACCATTTTCTTTTGCTTTAGAATTTTTGGCTTCTAAATAATAATTGACATGGTAATTTTCTTTACCATCCAATTGTAGCGTATTAATGGTCACTTCAAAATCTGGTGAACCATCGGTCGATTTCTTTTCACGTAATCGTTCAAGTGCTTCTATAAAAGAAGGAAATTGAGGATTATTTTCCCCACCAACGAGATATTTTTTAGCAAATTCTGTACTATCCGTATGACTTTTCACTTGTTTGGCAAATGCTTGATAAAAGGTTTCTAGCGCTTTGCGGGCATCATAGTCGCTAGCTAACGGAAAATTCAATTGTAGCGTTGGATTATCGGAGAGCGCTTCGACAAAATCATTTTCACCAATCGTTTCTTTTGATGTTTGAATTTCTTCTCCATTAATCGTCTTTTTAAGTTGAATCGTCATCCCTTTGGACCAGAACAAAGGGCCAATCGTTTTGCTTCCATTCGTTAGCATACCAACTTTCCGATCATTAATATAAATATCTGCGTCTGGCAGATTGCTTTCCACAACAAAATTCATTCGTTTAAAATCTAAAGGAATACTAGAAATATAATTTTCCTCTTCTAATAAACGGTACTCTTCTGTGATAACAGGTTCGCCGGTGCTATCTTTCACTGTGGCTGTAAAAGTATATTGTCCTGGCGCTAAGGGGCCCAATTCCTTTTGATAAGTGGTTGAGTCGGAAGTGCCCACTTCCCGCCCGTTCATTGCCAGCGTCACACCGCGCTGATTCGTCGTTAACTGAACAGAAACAGGCGTTAAAATGAATTGATAACGGTGAAAGAAAAATGCTGTTTGACTTGTTTCACGAATAGTTAAACCATGTAACTTTTTATCCTTTAATAGCGCTTTTTCTAATTTTTTTAGCTCAGTTGGATTTTTTTGATAATAAGTGATTAAAGGCTTAATGCTTTGCGGATTCACTTGAAATTCAGACTCGTTCGTCCTCATTTTTTTACTTAATTCTTGGGCATCACCATTCTCAATCGCTTCAATAAAATAAGAAATTTGTTGTTCCTTAGAAAAATAATGCGTCCCGAGAAAATAGCTACCCGCTCCAAGAACGATGAACACAAAAAGAAACGCCCAGATCCAGCTTCTTTTTGATCTGAGAGGAGTAGATTCGTTCCCTTTATTCATTGATGGTTGTGCTTGGTTTTCCTCTTGATGCATTGATTCATTCATTAGCGGAGCGCCGCATTCTTCACAAAAGGACTCCGTATCACGATTCACGTGACGACAATTTTTACACTTTTTCACTCAGGAAAACTCCTCTTTCTTTGATGATTTCTATCATACCAAGGGAAAGTTAAAATTACAATGCAGATGGTTTAGTATTTTTTAACAGAATGATGACAGATTATGACAACCTCTTTTCTTTTAGGCGTAAATTTTAAAAACCCACTGTCAAACATTGTTCAACAGCAGGTTTTTTATCATTTATTTTGTTAACGGTGTTTTTTTCTGAATAGTATGTTGTTTTTTTGATAGCCATGGCAATAACTTCGCATGTAGTACTAGAAAAACACCACTGACTAAGAGGCCTTTAATAAGGTTGAATGGCACAATACCAATCGCCACATAGCTTGCTAAAGATGTTCCTAAAAATTGTTGTGTGGTCACACCATATAATTGTAAGTAAACTGGTGTAATGACAAAATAATTCGCAATACTCATGAAAATCGTCAAGGCTAAGATCCCACTTACTAGGCCCACTATCCGATTTGTACGGATATTTTTCTTTTTACCAAAGAAATAAAAAATTGGCAAGGTGAAGATACTACTTGCTAAAAAGCTAGCGAAATCTCCCACCATATTTTGCGGTGCTAGTCCGGTTAAGAACAGGTGTAGCAACGAACGAACAAAAGCAGTAATTACTCCTGCTAACGGTCCGTACAAGAACATTCCGAGTAGAATCGGAATATCACTAAAATCGATTTTCAAAAAACTAAACGCCGGCATAATCGGAAATGCCACAAATTGTAATACTGTACCGATTGCAGCCAACATTGCAATGCTGACCATTTTTTGTACCTTGTTGTTCATCTGAAATCCTCCAATTAAGGACCCATCTTCAACGAACTTTTTGATTCGCTTCTTTGTCATACAAAAAAACCCTATTTTTCTGCAGGGAAAAATAGAGTAGGATTATCTGATGAAAAAGCGTCTCAAATAAGCCCTATCTTCTTTATCCAGACTATACTGTCGGTATTGGAATTACACCAATTCAATCGTTAAAAACGAGTCGTGGACTATAACCACCGGTCGGGAATTACACCCTGCCCCTGAAGACGAACCTTGTATTATATTTTTTTACTTACTTAGTGTAACCGATTTGAACAATGAATGCAACTAACTAAGCTTTTTTATTAAATTTCATTGATTGTTTCATTTCTCAAAAAAAACAATCCCTTCGCCATAAGCGCGAAGAGATCGAGTCATTTTATCTTATTTAGCTTGATTTAATAATTGACTGATTTCTTTTTTAGTTAAATCACGATATTGTCCTGGTCGCAAACCTTGTAAGGTCAACTCACCATAACGTTCACGTTTTAATTTTTGAACAGGGAAACCAACAGCTTGAAACATTTTCTTCACTTGATGATTACGTCCTTCATGAATCGTTAATTCCACGACACTGCTACCTGTTTTAATATCCGCTGAAAGAATTTGAAAATTGGCTGGTGCTGTGCGTTTGCCATCAATGCGAATGCCTTTGGCTAATGGCAATAGATCCCGTTTAGTAGGTACACCTTTAATTTTTGCTACGTAGACTTTATCTACTTCATGTTTAGGATGGGTTAATTTTTGTGAAAAACTTCCATCATTCGTTAAAAGTAACAACCCAGAAGTATCATAATCCAGACGACCGACTGGATAAATTCGCTCAGTAACATCTGTAAAATAATCCGTTACTACTTTACGGCCTTTATCGTCAGACACCGCAGAAATAACCCCTCTTGGTTTATAGAATAAATAATAACCATATTCTTCTTGATAAATTGGTACACCATCAACCTCAACAGTATCTTGTTTACTTACTTGCGTTCCTAATTCTTTGACCACTTGGCCATTGACTTTTACGCGGCCTTTGACAATTAATTCCTCTGCTTTGCGACGCGAAGTCACCCCAGCATGAGCAATTGCTTTTTGTAATCTTTCCATTTTTTAAGCTTCCTCGCCTTCTGTTGTTTCAGACATTGGGTTCGTTTCTTGATAACGATCAAAAAATAGATCCATTGGTAGTTCTTCTTCTAATTCATCTTCCATTTGTTGGATATCTGGTAATTCATCTAAACTTTTCAACCCAAAGTAATCCATAAAATACTTCGTTGTGCCATACAAAATCGCTCTACCAGGACCATCGACGCGGCCTTTTTCTTCTATCAACTGACGGGCAACTAACTTTTGGATAGAGCCAGAAGTCTGTACGCCACGAATTTCATCAATTTCAATACGCGAAATTGGTTGCTTATAAGCAATAATGGATAATGTTTCTAGCGCCGCTTGTGATAAGGCGTTCGACATAGGCGATTGCGCATATTTTTTTAGTAATGAGGCATATTTTTTCTTCGTTGTTAAGACAAAATGATTGCCGACTTCTAAAATATTTAACGCCGATTTATTGTCAGAAGCATAATGTTCTTTCAATTTCGTTAATTCTTCATAGGTTTTTGCTGTTGACTTCTCTAATAAGTACGCCAGCTCTTCCAAGCCAATTCCTTCTTCGCCAACCACAAATAAAATTGCTTCAATTTGACTAACTAATGTCACTGTGTTTCCTCCACCTCTGTTGTATCTTCCTGCTGGGTTTCTGTATTAAATAACAAAATTTCACTATAATTATTTTCTTGTTCAGCATAAATCACGCCTGTTTTCATTAATTCTAAAAGAGCCATGAACGTTGTCACAATTTCTTGTTTGGAATAAGAATCGAAGAAAGAATCAAACGACACTGCCTTCCCTTTCTGTACTTGACGCATACGCTCTGAAATAGCGGTGATTTTTTCTTCGATGGAAACATCGTCACTAGCAACAGTTGTTTCAACAGGCTGGCGATTTTTTTTCTTTTCTAACATGGCGTGAAAGGCTAGAAATAAATCAATTGTATTGATTTGATTAGGCGGTAGTGTTGTATCTTCCTCTTTATAATCATCCATATCCATTGGTTCTTTTGTATAATAGAGTTTACGTTCTTCTTCTTTTTCATGTAAAACAGTCGCTGCATATTTAAATTTCCGATACTCCAATAACTGAGCTACTAAAGCTTCCCGTGGGTCTTCCTCTTCAAAAAAATTTTCATCATCAATGATCTCAAGCTCTTGTTTTGGAAGCAACATCTGACTTTTAATAGCCATTAAGGTGGCAGCCATGACTAGATATTCTCCAGCGACTTCTAACTCTAAGGTTTGCATCGCATGAATATAAGACATGTATTGTTCAGTTACTGCTGTAATGGGAATGTCATAGATATCGATTTCTAATTTTTGAATTAAATGTAGTAGAAGATCCAGTGGTCCTTCAAAGACATCTAGTTTTAAATTAATTTCTTGCAAAAACGACACCTACTTTCTTTTCTCGACTTCCTAGTTTACCATAAATTTATTCGTTTGTGGGCATTCTCGCAAATTAAGCCCGAGGAAAATGTTCCTTATAAACATCTGCCATTCGTTGTTTGGTAATATGTGTATAAATTTGTGTCGTGGAGATATCTGCATGTCCTAATAATTCTTGAACGATTCTAAGGTCTGCGCCATTTTCCAACAAATGTGTCGCAAAGCTATGCCGTAATGTATGCGGCGTAATATTTTTCTCTATCTGGGCTTCTCGGACAATCTGTTTTAAATTTTTCCAAATGCCCTGTCTAGATAACGGTTCGCCATGATGATTAACGAACAGGTGTGTTTCATTCGGATGGTTTTTAATCAATTGAGGTCTGGCTTCGTTCATATAGCGCTGAATCCATTGAATCGCATAATCGCCTAAAGGGATAATTCGTTCTTTGTCCCCTTTTCCGATTGTTTGCAATAAACCAATGGATAAATGCAGATCCCCTAATTTTATTTCAATTAGCTCACTAACTCGCAGGCCCGTTGCATACATCACTTCTAAAATAGCACGATTCCGCATACCTAGTGGTTTACTTGTATCAGGCGTTTCAATTAATCGAGTCACTTCGTCAACAGATAATGTACTTGGCAATTTTTGAACTTTCTTGGGGGAGTCAATATGTTGCATCGGATTATGTTCGCTTAAGCGTTCTTGACGTAAAAATTGATGAAATCCTCTCAAACTAGAAATCATCCGAATCACACTTGCTGAAGCTTGCTGTTCTTCGTGAAGGGATTGCAAAAATTCTGTAATCATGTAACGGTCAACTTCGTCCCAAGAATGCAGGCCTTGTTCTTGTAAAAAGGCTACGTATTTTTTTAAATCTCGTTCGTAACTCCGTCGTGTGTTATTTGATAAGCCCCGCTCTATTTGTAAATAGTGTAAATAATCGACTAATTGTTCTTCCATTATCCTTCCCTCATTTCTAGTACTATCCTATCAGATTATGCCCTAGATTGCATGGGTAAATTCCAACTTATTAAAAAAAATCAACTGACAACAAAAGACTTGTTCACTAAGTCGTTAACTTAAGAACAAGTCTTTTGTTTTTGCTACTATTAGTAAAGAATAAATTTGTTATTTTATATATTTATCTAGAAAAGCAGCTACTGTTTCCTTATATTTTTCTGGGTTTTTATTATAAGCTTTCGCATGCTCTGCTCCAGGCACGACATATTTCTCTTTAGGTCCTTGGGTTGCATTATAAACTTCGTCTAACATACTAAACGGCACAAACGTATCATTTTCACCATGAATAAAGAGCATTGGTAAATGATTCTTTTGCAATTGCTTAACAGCGCTTGCTTCCCCAAAGAAATAGCCAGCTCTAAGTTTCGTAATCCCGCTAGTAACATTAACTAATGGGAAACTTGGTAAATTGAAAAGCTCTTTCAATTGATATTGCAACTCCTGATTGACTGTAGAATAGCCACAATCTTCCACAATGGCTTTCACGTTATCTGGTAATTTTTCCCCACTCGTCATCATGACTGTAGCAGCACCCATACTGACACCGTATAAAGTGATTTGTTCTTGCTGACCATTTTCGGTTAAAACTTTCTCAATCCATTGGACATAATCTTTACGATCGGGCCAGCCGAACCCAATATAATCTCCTTGACTTTTCCCGTGACCACGCGCATCTGGCGCTAACACATTGTAGCCCCAATCATGATACATTTTCGCAAAGACAGACATCGTTTCTGCCGAACCCATATAACCATGCGCCATAATAACGGTACGATTACTTTTTTTGTCGGCTGGTAAATAAATGGCCTTTAGACGTAGCCCATCTTCCGAAGTAATTGACCATTCTTGTCGATTTTTGTCATCTTTAAACCACGCGCCTTCAGGTGTCTGGACCACTTTTGACCCTGGGGTATTCTCATTTATAAAGTCTTTCTTTCCTGGAACTACTGCATAATTATAAAAATATAAGCCTGCCGCAATTAAACCAATTGCAATTACTACAATAAGCGCAATCAAAATTTTTAACCATCGATTCATCTACGTACTCCTTTTATTTAAACTGTATGATTCATTATAAGTTGTCGCCCTTTTTTTGACAACTACCATTCAAAGATTCAGCCATCTTTCTTTACCACTACAATGGGACAATTTTGTTGCGACAAAAAAGCATAGCACAAAAATATTACCTTTTACGCTATGCTCCACTTATCTATTTATAGGAAACTAAAAATTATTTATTTTCAATAAGTTTAAAACTTGACCATGGTTTCAAAAATTCTAATAAGAAACGTTCGTCATCAGAAATACGACCAACCACATTTACACGGCCATCATTTTTCATTTCTTTTAAAGCAATTTGTGTTTCCCCTTTGTATTGTCCATAGCCAACGTTGTCAATCAAGACATCGCCTCGAACAATATCTCTCGTTGTATGAGCTGGGAAAGGACGATCTTTATAGTAAACACGTGTCATTGTTGAACGCAAAACGTAATCAGAACGATCTCCACGATAACTGTGTAAGTTATCGAACAATGCAATTCTTTCATCTTCTGTGATTTCTGGTTCTGTATCCACTTTGATCGAAGGATACGGTGCATGAAAGGCTTCTGCCATTGCTGCTAATTCTGCTTCTGAGGCATAAGCATTTCCGACAGAAATATCATCGATTAATCCTGTTAAAACTAAATGCTTAACTTGCGTTGCAATTTCTAAATCGCGGTGGTCTTCCAAAGAACATAACCCATCTTGTGTCGGCCATGGCCCAAATGTAGCATCGTGTGAGTTCACAAACGCCATCGTATTTAAATTATATTTTCTAAATTTTTCTGAACAATAAACAAAATGCTCATAGCCTAAGCCTGTATAACGATGTGGATAGAAATTATGTGAGCCTAGTAAATTTTCTGTGTTTGGTGAGTAGGCCATAATATTATCTACATAACTTGTCCCTGAACTCATATTAATTTCAATTTTAATGCCATAAGGGTTTCTTGTCATATTCGCCTCTTCTTGCCCAGTAAAACCAAGATCTAAACGAATACCGTAAGCGCCCATATCATGGAAAAATGATAAATCATCATAAGAGATGCCTAATTGTTCGAACAATGCAGGATTAATATCGACCATCACTTCCATACCTAATTGGTTGGCGTAATCTACGACTTTTTTAAACTCTGCTAATACCTTTTCCCGATCATCATTGATTTGCAATAAACTAGTAAAGACACGCTTAAAGCCGTATTTATGAGCCAAATCCAAATATGCTTTGTCCTTTTCAAATGTTGAACGTTCTGGATAAATTGAAATACCTAATTTTCCCATGTGATTGCCTCCTAAATTGTAAAACATAATAATGTATCTGCTTACATTGTAACAAAAAAAACAAAAGTGGTCTACACCTTTCCTATAGGAAATCTTATAAAAATTCCACTGGTTTGTTATCTTCTCTTTTGTTATGATAAAAAAGAACCTAATTGTCAGTGTGAAAGGAAGAGGAAAACAGATGAAACATAAGAAAATGCTTGCTGTTGCTTCAGTTGCAGCATTCACCTTGCTTTTAGCAGGCTGTAACACAACCAATAATAAAGGCACGACCGCAACGAGTGATTCTGTCGCTAAATCCAGTGAAAGCAAAACAAAGGATTCGGTCGACTTAAATTCACTAGATTTACCACAACTAGATGACAAAGTTGCCGAAGATCAAGACTTAGTCCAAATGGTTACTTCAATGGGAAATATTGAAATCAAACTATTTCCTAAACAGGCTCCAAAAACTGTCGAGAACTTTATGAAACATGCCAAAGATGGCTATTATGATGGCTTGACTTTCCACCGCGTCATCAATAACTTTATGATCCAAGGTGGCGATCCTAGCGGTGATGGAACTGGCGGAAACAGCATCTGGAATAAACCATTTGAAGATGAATTTTCAAACCAGTTATATAACATTCGTGGCGCGTTATCAATGGCGAATGCAGGACCTAATACTAACGGCAGTCAGTTCTTTATTGTCCAAAATACAGATGATCAATCTGATGGTCTTTTATATGATGATTATCCAAAAGCAATCATTGATGCTTACAAAAAAGGCGGCTATCCTTCTCTTGATAAAAAACATACTGTTTTCGGTCAAGTAACCAAAGGAATGGATATTGTCGATAAAATTGCCAAAGTCGAAGTTGGTGCCAACGATAAACCAAAAACTGATGTTAAAATTGAAAAAATCAATATTCTTCAAGAAGCAAAAAAATAACAAAAAGTCAGAACGTACGCTGAAGATACGTTCTGACTTTTTGTTATTTTTGAATCGCTTGTAATGCCTTTTCTGGTACTTGGTCTTGATTGACCTCTTCATACGTATTGATGTGGGCCCCTTTATTTGAGACTTTTAGATAATGATCTGTTTTTAATTCATGGTCCGCTGTGAAAGTTATTTCTCGCGTTTTGCCTTCCTCATCTGCGGCTACTTGCGTATAACTAGCAATTCCATAGCCATTAACGCTATCGGCTTTCTTTGTTTTAACATACACATTTCCTTCTTTAACCAATGGATTTAATTGATCTAACACACCAGCTAATTCGCCAGAGTTCTTCTCTGCGTAAAACTTGGCCCCAAATAAACCACCACCAATAACAATTGCTGTCACCACTAAAAATTTAATAAATTTCATCACATAAATCCTCCCGAGTAATTATTCTCTGTTACTTCTTCCAAAGTATAGCAAGTTTTAAACAATCCTTCCTCGGGCGCAACGACCAGTTTTTCCTCAGACTTATGTCGTATTTTTGTTATTTTGAATAAATAACAAAACACTACTCTTCTATCAATAATTGACTTAATAATTGAATTTCTTGATTCTTAGTTAAGTCAATTGTTTTCATTGTAACCGCTGTGGCTAAACCTAAATAGATTACCACCATTTTAGGAAATAATTCGACAAATTTTCCTTTGTCCATTTGTACATATTTTTTATCCAATAATAAACGCTCTTCAAAAAAAGTTTGAAGCATTTGCTGCAATTCTTCTTCATAACCATGTGCTTTCATAAATAACGCCGTATAGATTTTTTGATGTTTTTGGGCAAATAATATAAAGTTCAGACCCAATGCAATCACTGGGTCTGAGGCACCGACATCTGCTTTATAAAATAATTGCATACGATGAAATAACGATTTAATTAAGGTTCGTTTTAAATCGTCCATGTTGACAAATTCTAAATAAATTGGCTGCGTAGAAATCCCCATAGCATCTGCAATATTTCTAGCAGTTAAATTAGAAAAACCTTTATCTACTAAAATTTTTTCAGCTACGTTTAAGATTTTTTCCTTTGTATATACCTTCGTTCTAACCATTTTCATACCCCTTTTCTCTTTTAGTTAACAATAACTTTATTATGTTCACACAAAAGAAAACCATTTTCATTATATATATAATATTTTACACTTTTTTATGCGTTTCTTTTCTCAAAATTTTCTATACATTTCGAAAAAATTGAGAATTTTCATCACCTATAAACAAATAGGTCCAGAACAAAAGGTCATCACCTTTTGTTCTGGACACTAAACGGCTGCACTCTTTATTCTTCTATTTGTTTGCCTTGTTCTTTGGCAAGCTCATTTTTATCATAAGCTACAAAGAACGGATAGTAAATCAAGATGGCCACTAGAATTAAAACAATATTCAAAACAGCAGCACGCCAATCGCCGCCTGTCGCCATAAAGGCGCCAATTGGTCCTGGTAAGGTCCAAGGAGCGGTAAAGACAACTTCACTTACTAAACCTAATTTTGTGGCAAACCAAGCAATCGTTGCTAAAACCATTGGTGCAAAGATAAAAGGAATCATTAAAATCGGATTTAAGACAATCGGTACACCGAAAATAACTGGCTCATTAATATTAAAAATAGACGGTGCTAAAATAGCTTTTCCTAGTTTTGAACCATATTCTGATTTTGCCCGAAAGGCTAATAATATGGCTAAACCAATTGTGGCTCCGGCACCACCAATCCAAATGAACCATTGGTAAAAAGGTTCTGCCGCAATCCGAGGTAATGCTTCGCCAGCTGCTTTAGCAGTCGTGTTTTCCTCTAATAGTTGTAGCCATAGAGGACGCGCCAACGATCCTACGATTGAAGCGCCGTGAATCCCAAAGAACCAGAAAAATGTGGTTAAAAAGACTAACAGCAAGACACTCAATAAAGAGTCCGCTGCTTGAACTAGTGGTCCCACTAAGTTCCCTACAAATGTGTGCCAATCAAAGCCTAAATAATAAGTGATTGAACCAATCAATAACATGACAATTAAAGTCGGAGTCAATGATTCAAATGAACGAGCAACAGCAGGTGGAACGTTATCAGGCATTGTAATTTTGAACTTAGACTTATCTGTCACTCGATAGATTTCGACAGCAATAATTGACGTCACAATCCCGACAAACATCCCTGCACCACCCAAATTAGCCATTGGTAAAACAAACCCAGAAACGCCAGCTGCTTTACTGGCTTCTTCAGGAATCGCTACAGGTACTAATGTTAATAAAAAAGCAATCGTAGCCAAAATCCCTCCAGAGACTTGATCAAGATTATATGATTTCGCTAAACTAGCGCCAATGCCAAAAGTCGCATATAACGCCATAATGTACATTGTCATTCGGTAAGGCAATAAGATTGTAGCAGCATTACTTGTTAAAAATTGAGTAATGCCCCAAGATTCTGGTAACGGCGGAAACGCAATAATTAGAAAAAAAGAACCGACAATAATTAAAGGTAATGTCGCAATAATCCCATCCCGCACCGCACGTAAATGGCGCTGATTGGCAATTTTAGCCATTGGTCCAGCTAGATGATTTTCAATCCAAACAGTCAGTTTATCTAACATAAATAACACTCTCCTCTGTTTTTCTCTTAAAAAATAACTCCTTTAATCAGCCATAAATAAGAGATAAGCTCTAATAAAATAAGAGAAATTAAAAACAACCAAATAAAACGCTTACAAAAACCTGTTTTCGTTTCAATAAAATAATGACTATACGCTAACGCAAAAGCAATCCCAACAGGCAAAAAAATCATGGCACCAATATTAAACGGCAGACTGAAAGTCCATAATAAAACACTCGGCAACAGGACACCACATAAGAGCCCCATACTAAAAAGAAAACCGGCACTTTTAACTGAAAACTTAGGAACCATTGCTTGATTGTTTTCCATTTCAATTTCGCTCCTTTCGTTTGTTATTTTGTTACATTTAAAATTATAAGCTATTAAAAATATTATTTCAATCTATTCGCTAATTTAATACTAATTTTAAAATAAAAAACCAGTTCACTGAGTGAACTGGTTTTATGCTTATTCGACAAATTCAAATTCAAAATTACCAATCCGAACAATGTCGCCATCTTTCGCGCCACGTGCTCGTAATGCCTCATCGACACCCATACCACGTAATTGACGTGCAAAACGCATTACTGTTTCATCATGATCGAAATTCGTCATTTCAAATAATTTTTCTAATTTTTCACCAGATAAAACCCATGAAGCATCTGGTTCACGATCAATCGTAAATTCTGGACCTTCTGGTTGGAAGCCATAACGAACGGTTTCTTCCTCTACCACTTCATCTTCATATAATGGGAATTCAGGCGTTACTTCCAACAAGTCAGCTGTTGCATTTAATAAAGGTTCAATACCTTTACGAGTAACCCCAGAGATTGGGAAAATAGGTAGCTCATCAGCATACTCATCGGTGCGTTCCTTCGCAAGTTGCTCTTTAAATTTTGCTAAATTCTCTTCTGCTTCAGGCATGTCCATTTTATTGGCAACAATAATTTGAGGTCGCTCCATCAAACGTAAATTGTGTGAAGCCAATTCTTTATTGATTGCCAAATAATCTTCATAAGGATCGCGTCCTTCCATGCCACTCATATCAATGACATGTAAAATAACACGCGTCCGTTCAATGTGGCGTAAGAACTGTGTTCCTAAGCCGACACCTTGAGAAGCTCCTTCAATTAAGCCTGGCAAATCTGCTGCAGCAAAGCTTCGACCATCACTAGTAGTCACCATCCCTAAGTTTGGAACTAACGTCGTAAAATGATAGGCACCAATTTTCGGACGAGCGGACGAGATAACAGAGAGTAATGTTGATTTTCCTACAGAAGGAAAACCAACTAACCCAACATCTGCTAAAACTTTTAATTCTAATTCAATTTTACGTTCTTGGCCCGGTTCGCCGTTTTCGGCAATTTCTGGTGCAGGGTTTCTTGGGGAAGCAAAGCGAATATTCCCACGACCACCGCGTCCGCCTTTTGCTACTACTAAGGTCTGACCATTCTCAATTAAATCCCCAATTAAGGCTCCAGTTTCTGCATCACGAACTGTTGTACCTGGTGGAACTTTGACAAGTAAATCTTCTGAACCACGACCGTGCATTCCTTTACTCATACCATTTTCTCCAGGTGTCGCCTTAAAATGACGATTAAACCGGAAATCCATTAATGTGCGTAATCCTTCTTCAACAACTAAAACAACGTCGCCACCGCGACCGCCATCACCACCAGCGGGACCCCCGTCTGGTACATATTTTTCTCTACGGAAAGCAACCATTCCGTCGCCGCCTTTACCAGCTTTGACATCAATCGTCACTTGATCTAAAAACATGGACATATAATTTGTCCTCCTATTCTACTTCTACTATCTTTAATCACCTCAAAAAGCGTGATTCGAAAGTCTTTATTATTGTATCGGGAAAACAACCGTTTGTCTAGCAATTCTAGTTAGTTATCGTTGGAAAAAGCAAAATTTCTCATGAATCTTTCGCTTTCTTTTTGTCGCTTCGCTATCAGTCTTTTGACAAAAAAATTTTAGAGGTTCATACTATAGATAGTTGAAGAAAATCACTTTTTCAGCAAGGGTCCAAAGAAACACAAACATCTAAAGGAGGAATTTTTGTTATGACAGTCAAAGTAGGAATTAACGGTTTTGGAAGAATTGGTCGTTTAGCCTTTCGCCGAATAAAAGAAGTTTCTGATGATATTGAAGTTGTGGCAATCAATGATTTGACTAGCCCAACAATGTTGGCTCACTTATTACAATTTGACTCTACGCATGGCACCTATCCTGGCACCGTGACAGCCACTGAAAATGGCATTGTTGTGGACGGCGAAGAAACCCGTGTCTACGCAGAACCAGATGCAAGTAAAATCCCTTGGGTTAAAGAAAACGGAGTAGACATTGTCCTTGAATGTACAGGTTTTTATACCTCTGAAGAAAAAGCACAAGCTCATTTAGATGCAGGTGTGAAACGTGTGGTTATCTCTGCTCCTGCAGGCGCAATGAAAACAATCGTTTATAACGTCAATGATGATACACTTGATGCCAACGATAAAATCATTTCTGCCGGCTCATGTACGACAAACTGTCTAGCACCGATGGCTTACTTCTTAAATAATGAATTCGGTATTGAAGTTGGTACCATGACAACTGTCCATGCCTACACATCAACACAAATGCTATTAGATGGCCCTGTTCGTGGCGGAAATCTTCGTGCGGCACGCTCTGCTGCAGACAATACTATTCCCCATTCAACTGGTGCTGCTAAAGCAATTGGCTTAGTTATTCCAGAACTTAATGGAAAATTACAAGGCCATGCCCAACGTGTTCCCGTTGTGGATGGATCCTTAACAGAATTAGTTAGCATTTTAAAAACAAAAGTAACAGCTGATCAAGTAAATGAAGCAATGAAAAAACACACCATTGATAACCCTTCTTTCGGTTATGATGATCGTGAAATTGTTTCTGGAGACATAATCGGCACGACAGAAGGTTCGATTTTTGACCCAACGCAAACAGAAGTAACGACAGCTGGCGATTTCCAATTAGTGAAAACTGTGGCTTGGTATGACAATGAATATGGTTTTACTTGCCAAATGATTCGCTTATTGGAAAAATTCGCTAATTTATAATGCCAATAAATAAAAAACTGCCTTGCATAAATTAATGCAAGGCAGTTTTTTTAATGTTTACTTTGACAACTTTGACAAATACCATGAAAAGTTAAGCGATGATCTTTGACTAAAAAATGATACCGACTTTCAACAATTTGCTCTACTTCACCAAGCAAGTCTTCTTCCACTTCCTCAATTGTGCCACATTCTAAGCATAACAAATGGTGGTGAAAGTGTTTGGCGCCTTCTTTTCTTAAATCATAGCGAGCTAAACCATCGTTAAAGCTCACTTTATCAACGACTTTTAAGTCTGTTAAAATTTCTAGCGTTCGATAGACTGTTGCTAGACCAATTTCCGGACTTTTTTGTTTTACCAAGAAGTAAATTTCTTCTGCTGATAAATGATCTTTTTCATTTTCCAATAATACAAGTACGGTTGCTTCCCGTTGTGGTGTTAATTTAAAGCCTGATTCATGTAATTGTTTTTTTGTCTTTTTTAAAGCAGCAGTCGAATCCATTATTACAGCTCCTTGTTTAGAATGATTACAAATTAAGAAACTTAATTTATCAATCAAATTAAAATAATTATAAAAGAAATAACTGTAATTTGCAAGATATTCTCAATTAGCTACCTTAATTTTTTTCTTTTGATTGTTCCAACGAGCCAATTAGAATTGTTTTACCATCTTCTTGTTTAATTAATTTTTGTTTCATTAAATGGCCTAAGGCGCGTTTAAATTGAGCTTTACTAATGCCAAAGGTTTGTTTAATTTCATCAGGGCTTGATTTATCGGTGAAAGGAATTTGGTGATCGTTTGCTCTTTCTAAGAAAGTTAGAATCATTAACGCATCATCGCTGATTACTTCATGACTTCTTGGTTTTAATGAAAGATTCAATACGCCGTCCGGCCGCACGCCAATCACACGCCCCACTACTTTTTCACCTAAACGTGGTTCCTGGAATCGTTCAGAAGGATGGATAAATCCAATGTATAAATCATCAGTTAAAATATACGTTCCTGCAAGTTTCAGACGATACACATGCCCAGTTAAGTTTTGGTTTTGCATTTCAGCATTCCCGCGTTTTGCCATTGCTTTAAAGACTTTTTCATCTGCTAATTCGCCCCAAATGCGGTCTTTACTGTCCACTTTTAAAGTAACCATTACTCGGTCTTCTTTTTTAGGCCAAAGTTCCCGCATGGTTGGTAATTCATCCAACGAAATAACGACATCTTTATCTGGTAAGCCAACATCCACAAAGACACCTAAATCACGTCTCGTTCCTGTGACAGTACCAAAGCCATAGCTACCAATGCGCACAGTAGGAATTGTAGTTGTCAGTGCTGGCTCTTGTTTTTGATTTAAATAACCAAACCCTTCTACAGCCTCCCCTATAGCATGCGTACCTTCTTCTTTTTTTAAACGGAATGTGATGCCATTTTTTTGAACAAAATAAAATTGTTCATTTTCATCGACCACAATGCCGGTAAATGTTGTTGCTAGTAATTCTCTCATTTATCATTAACTCCTCAAGGAAAGCCAATCGAACAAAAGATTTCCGCTTTCGTTCGATTGTTTCTATTTTCTTTTATTGCCCTGCATTACGAGAAGCGTTCCCTTTGAACCAACCTGTTTTAGCATTGATTGTAACTAAATACATGTGAACATTTTTCTCTGTAGTGCCTTCTAATAATTTTGATTGATTGTTTGTTGCATAAAGATTGTAGTAACCTTCGCCATTCACAATTTTGGCAGGTTCTAAAGAATATCCGCCAGGAACCACATAGCCACGAGCAATCACTGTGTCTAAGACTTTTTCTTTCACACCTGGTGCCCATGTCCACGCTGGATTGCTACTATCAGCGATATCGGCAGCATCTGGCGCATAAAGCGGACTAGTGTAAACCCCGTCACTGTTCGGCGCCGTGTAGCCATTCGCTTCTGTTTTTGCTGGTTCTTCCTTCTTAGCGTTCTCTTTTTTCGCGGCAGCAGCTTGTTTCGCTTGTTCTTCTGCTTGTTTTGCTTGCTCTGCGGCAGCTTGTTCTTCTGCAATTCTTTTCTGTTCTTCTTCAACCTTGGTTAACGCTTGGTCAGCTGTCGTGACTTGTTTGACCAATTCTTTTTTCAGCTTATCACTTGTTACTTTATCTACTTCTGCCTTAGCAGCTTGATACGTGTCTCGATTCAGCTGATTGGTAGTTTTTCCATCTTTATAAATGACCTCAACCGCTTTTTTAGCTTTTTGTAATTGGTTGTATTGTTGGTTCGCTTGATCGATTGCTTGGTTCATCAATTGGTCAAATGGATCATTTCCTGTTAATTTCTTTACGGAAATTGGTTGATCAGCAGCTAGAATCGCCGGTTTCAACTCATTGCCATTGACAATCGGCGCCTCAAATAATTGGTTGATTTGTTGAATGGTTTGTTGCTTCTCTTTCAATGTTTGAATTTGTTTATTTAATTGAGAATACTCTTCTGAATCTTTAATTTCCGCGACTTGTTTTGAGAGTTTTTCTGGACTAACAGTCACCATATCGGGTTTAATAAAAACTTGCTCCTTCGTGGTATAAAAGGCTGCTAGTTCATCTTTCAGCGTATCTGTTTTCTTGGTTAGTGCCGCCGCCTCTTGCGCGGCAGCTTTTTGCGTTTGATCATGATACGCCCAAGCACTACCTCCAGCTAATAAAACAACCGCAAGCGCAACAAAAGCCACTTTTTTTGATGGTTTCTTCGGAGCAGGCGCTGGTTGAGTATTCCCAGTTTCATTCATCGGTGGTATCACACCTGAATCTGAAACTTTTTCCTCGGTTGTATCAGCGTCGCTCGGTTCCTCTAGCGACGCTGCACTTGTTAACCCTTCTTCAGAATCTGAAATGGATTCAGTTGGTGTTTCGGCTTGGGTTAATACTGCCTCACCGCTGTTTTCTAACTCTTGGGTCTCTGCTGTTTCTTCTGATGGATTTTCAGACATTTCTGTATCTGCTCGATGCGCTTGAATATAAGCTTGCAAAGTTTCGTTTGGTGTTACATCTTGATCTTCTATCGGTGGTTGTGAAAAAATTTCTTCTTCAGAAGTGGTAGAGATAACTTCAGTTCCTGAAATCTCTGTTAAAGTTTCCTCTTCTGACTTCACCGTCTCAGATACCTCAGCTGTTTCTGCTTCAACAGTAGTTGTTTCTTCCGTTGTTTCTTCTAAATTAACTGCTTCGTCCGTTGCTAGTTTTTCTTCTGTTGAATGAGTAGGCGTCGCTTCTGTCGCTGGTATCGTTTCCTCCACCGAATCATGAGTCTCCTCACTAGCCCCTTCTTGAAGCGATGTTTCTAGACCAGAAACATCCTCTGAATCAGAGACTATTAAGTTATCTTCTGTTGACTCCTCTTTTTTGTCATCATTACTTTCTTCTTCTGGTGATTCGCCAAACAGTTCCATCACATGGCCTAAGCTCATATCTTTTAACTCAGACCATTCAATATTCTCATTTAATTGATCTTCGTGTTGTTCATTTTCCTGTGTTTCAAAATCTATATTTGTTGAAGTCGTTTCCGCTTCTTCTTTATCAACTGTTGTGTCAGTTAGTGAATAGCCACATGTTGGGCAGGTCGTTAATTCTGCATCGAATTCGTTCCCGCACTTCGGACATTTTTTTGTCATTCTTCCGCCTCACATTCTGCTAATATTCCATTACTTCTAATTTACCACAACTTGCGCCTTCTTCCAATAACTAGCAATGACATTTAGAGACTTTTTAAAAATCAAAAGCGGCTCTTCTCGCATGCACGAAAAGAGCCGCTAAACGGTATGTTTATTCTAAAAAGTCTTTTAATTGTTTTGAACGAGAAGGATGTCTTAGTTTTCTTAACGCTTTTGCTTCAATTTGACGAATACGTTCGCGAGTGACACCGAAAACTTTTCCGACTTCTTCTAGCGTACGTGTCCGACCATCATCTAAACCAAAACGTAAACGTAAAACATTTTCTTCACGGTCTGTTAAAGTATCCAGAACATCTTCTAGTTGTTCTTTTAACAATTCGTAAGCTGCATGTTCAGCAGGACTGGTAGCATCTTGGTCTTCAATGAAATCACCTAAATGTGAATCATCTTCTTCACCAATTGGTGTTTCTAAAGAGACTGGCTCTTGTGCGATTTTTAGGATTTCACGAACTTTTTCTGTTGGTAAATCCATTTCCGCACCAATTTCTTCTGGCGTTGGTTCTCTACCTAAATCTTGCAATAGTTGGCGTTGAATCCGAATCAATTTATTGATTGTTTCAACCATGTGAACAGGAATTCGAATCGTTCTAGCTTGGTCCGCAATTGCCCGCGTAATCGCTTGACGAATCCACCAAGTAGCATACGTAGAGAATTTGAATCCTTTACGGTAGTCAAATTTTTCAACAGCTTTCATTAAGCCCATATTACCTTCTTGAATTAAATCCAAGAATTGCATACCACGACCTACATATCGTTTGGCAATTGAAACAACCAAACGTAAGTTAGCTTCTGCTAAACGTTGTTTTGCTTCTTGATCGCCTTCTTCAATTTTAAGTGCCAATTCAACTTCTTCTGCGGCAGTTAATAATTGAACGCGCCCAATTTCTTTTAGGTACATACGCACGGGATCATTAATTTTAACACCTGTTGGCGCAGATAAGTCTTCTGCTTGGGCCTTTTCCGCTTCTTTTTCATCTTTTTTCAAGCTATGTTCACTTGGGTCTCCATTTTCATCGACCACGCTGATACCAGCATCTTCAACTTTTTGGATCAATTTTTCCATAGCTTCTGCATCCAAAGTATACGGTGTGGCTAATTGATTCGCTAAATCATCATAAACCACTGTTCCTTTAGGCTTGTTTTCTTTGATAAATGCTGCCACTGCAGCTTCATATTTTTTACTTGTTTCTTTTTCCATGAAAGAAGGCCCCCTTCATTTTTCGGTTCACGCTTGAAATAACTGATAAATCACTGGGACTTATCAAAATAAAATGAACAAAACGCTTAGTTCTATTCATTATATTGCTTAAGTAAATGTTCGTTGAGCTTTAAGCTGTCGAGCCAATTGGATAATCTCCATTGTTAATTCGGCTTCAAGCTGTTGGTTGCCCACTCGTTTTGCTTCTTGCTGTTGAATCTTTTTCTGCTCAATTGCCTCTGCAATACTTGATAAGGCAATTACATGTAATAAATCGGCAACTTCTCGCTCAGAGCTTTCTTCCGATAAATTCTGATACGCAATTTCAATTGCTAATTGTTTGGTTTGATTATCTTGCAAGAAATTAATAAAATCGGCAATGTCGAAACTTTGATGCAGTGTCGCATAACTTTCTAGCAAGAAATATAATTCTTGGTATTCATCATGAGCGAATGAAAAATCTGGCAATTGTTGAATGGTTTGCCGTACTCCTTGTTCATTCATTAAACGAAATAATAAAGAACGTTCTGCTTTTTGAACTTGGGTTAACGGTAACTTGTTCTGGACGTGATTCTCTTCAAAAACAGGTTCTTCCATTGGTGGTGGCATCATTTCATCTTGATAAAATTGTTGCCTTTCTTGCCGTTGGACTGAACGTTGCTCTTGCTTCAATTGATTGAATTGCTCTTCCAAACTATGAACAGAAAGTTGAAATTCCTGAGCAATTTGGTTTAAATAACGATCACGTTCCAAGGGAGATTGAACATTGGTTAACTCCCGTAACAATTCGTTCACATAATCCAATTGTTCTTTTTCGTTATTCATGTTTCTAGTTAACCGATGATAATTCATTTTAAAACTAAAAACTGTTTCTCGGCCATGATTGGCTAAATTTTGAAAAGCTTCTGCGCCATATTTCCGCACATATTCATCAGGATCCAGCTTTTCAGGGATGCTGACAATACTCAAGTCAAAATGACTGTTTTCTTGCAATAATTGAATCGCACGGTTTGTGGCTTGAACACCGGCATTATCGCCATCGTAACAAATAACTACTTCCTTAGCGACCCGTTCCAAACGCCGAATTTGTTCATTGGTCAAACTAGTCCCCATTGAAGCCACCCCACTTTTTACGCCTGATTGCCAAGCAGCGATAACATCCATGAATCCTTCAAAAAGCAAGACTGTATTTTCTTTACGAATTTCTTTTCTGGCTTTATCAAAGTTAAACAGCGTTTCTCGCTTATTAAAAAGTGTTGTTTCAGGACTATTCAAGTATTTAGGCATCTCATCCCCTGGAAAATCAGCTGTTTTTAACAAGCGACCAGAAAAGGCGATGACATTGCCTTGAGGATCATTAATTGGAAACATGATTCGTTGATAGAAACGATCCAAAAACGTACCGTTATCTCTTTGGACAAACAGCCCAGAAGGCTCAAAAAGCGTTTCATCCAGTTGTTCATTTTTAAAAACTTGACTTAAGAAATCACGTTTTTGCGGCGCAAATCCAATTTGAAAGGTCTCAATTAGTTCTTGTGTTAACCCCCGCTCTAATAAATAGTTTAATGCGGGTTCGCCAATTTTAGTATTCACTAAAATATGATGGTAAAGTTCTGCGGCTTTACTATGCAGTTGTAACAAACTCCGTCTTTGTTGGTTTTCTGGGGTATCCGCTACTTCACGCGGCTCTGACCAATCAAAGTCCACAGATAAATGTTCCAAATCTGCAACACGTTTCACGGATTCTGGAAAACTAATGCCTTCAATTTCTTGCAAGAAATTAAAAACAGTTCCACCTTTCCCGCAGCCAAAACAGTGAAAAATTTGTTTGTCTTCTGCTACTGAAAATGAAGGGGAACGTTCTTCGTGAAACGGACATAAACCCATATAATTTTTACCGGATTTTTTTAACTGGACATACTGCCCAATAATATCTACTATATTCGTTCGGTGACGAACTTCCTCAATGACTTCCTGAGGAATGCGTTGTGCCATTGTCCTCACCTCCTAAGAATAGCATTGTGCTAACTCATGTGATTGACCGTTTAAAAAACGCACTGTCATTTCAGTGCGAATTCCAATGGACACATTTACACATGATTTATTGTATCACATAATCGCTGTTTTTCAAGTATCTTGTTTCAACTCAACAAAAAAAGAAAGTATCTAGGACAAAAGTCATCCTGACTCCTGCCCCAGACACTAACTCTTAAAATAATCAGTTAAACATCAAGCTTGCTCCGACTTCATTCAAGATTTAAAGAAGAACTGCATTTCTGGAGACGAATGCTTTTAACTCAACCTCTGTTTTTTATAAATCTTTAATTGTTTTTCCAGCACGTTTCATTTGTACGAAACCAATTGCTACACGCACCACAATATTAATGGCCATCATAATAAAGAAGAGACCCATTGTTTGCGAAGTTAAGAAACCAATTTCTAAAATGTTGTGGAATAACATAGCTGCTACATAAATACCAATAATGGTACTGAAAACCAAGAAAATGCGTAATGGATTTAAAGGCAGACATGCTCGAACAACAGCCATACAGCTAATTCCAACTAATAAATAATACATTAACGTCGTGGTGTCTAAAGAAGAAAATCCTTGATTTTGTCCAATCAGATAAACAGCAATGATATTCACTACAACTAAAAGCGCATTAACAGACGCATTTTTCAAAGCCGTTGGTAAAAACTTCCCGACAACTTTTCGTTTGTCCCCTTCGAAAGATAAGAAGAAAGCAGGATACCCTTCAATTGCTAAATCAATCAAGGTCACTTGAATCGGAATGAACGGGAACGCAATGGCCGTTAAGGCACAAATGATTGAGAGAATAAACGAATAAATTGTTTTAATGAAGAAAACGCTGGAAACTCGGGTTACATTATTTACCACACGTCGTCCTTCAAACAAGACATCTGGTAACGTTGTAAAATCAGAATCTAGCAAAACTAGATTAGAAATTTGCCGAGTAGCGCCATCTCCCTCTGCCATGGCGATACTACAATCCGCTTCTCGTAACGCTAAAACATCGTTGACGCCATCGCCGGTCATCGCCACCACATGCTCTGTGTCTTTCAACTCACGCACAATGGTTCGTTTTTGCTGAGGCGATACACGTCCGAACACTGTGTATTGCTGAACCGCTTCTCGCACTTCTGCTTCTGTCGTTTTGGTCGACAAATCAATATAAGACTCATAACCGGGTAGCCCAGCACGACGAGCAATATTTGAAACAGTTACCGGATTATCACCAGAAATTACTTTTAAGTCGATTCCTTCTTCTTTTAGATAAGCCAGTGTTTCTTTGGCATTTTGGCGAATTGGATCATCAATTTCTAGAATCGCTAATGGCTCTAAATAAGGCATTTTGGTTTCGTTTAACGGTTGTTGTTCCGCAATGGCTAACATCAAGACGCGATAACCATTCTCTTGTGCTGTAAAAACAGCTTCTGGCAACCGACTATCGTCTACCAAACGCTCAGGAGCCCCTAAATAAACTGTCCCAATTTCTGGAAATTCAATAGCCCCCCATTTTCGTTCAGAAGAAAAAGCCAAGACTTCTTTTGCGCCAAATCGATTGGATACTTCATAATGATCACGAATTGCTTGCATTGTAATATTATTATCCGTACTTTCAGATAGGTAGCTTCCGATAATCTGCGGGAAGAGTTCTTGATATTTGTCATGCAAGATAATCGCCTTTTGCACTTTCATTTTACCTTCTGTAATCGTTCCAGTTTTATCTAAACACAAAGTGTCCACATGGGCCAATGTTTCAATTGAGTACATATCTTGTACTAGAATACGTTTTTTGGCTAACTTAATGACACCTGTTGTCAGCGCAATACTAATTAATAGTACTAATCCTTTTGGTAACATCCCTAACAAAGCAGCTGCAGAAGCAACAACAGATGTTTTAATGCCAGCATCTCTTAGCCAAAAAGCTTCAACAAATAAAATAATCCCTAGAGGAATAATCACCCAACTTGTAAATTTAGAGACTTTACGAATCGAATTGACTAACTCTGATTGAATTGGTTTATGCACTTTGGCTTCTTGGGTGATTTTCACAGCATAGTTTTCGGCACCAACGTGGATAACACGGGCATAGGCTTGTCCGCTAACAATGAAACTTCCAGAAAGCAAGGTATCGCCGATTTCCTTTTCAATTAAATCTGATTCGCCTGTTAACAACGCTTCATTCGCTTCGACTTTACCGTCGATAACTTCCATATCAGAAGGAACTTGTTCCCCTGCAGAGATAATAACAATATCTTCCATAACTAGTTCTTTTGTATCAATTTCTTGTTGTACGCCATTTCGAACAACATGAACATTTTCTTTTGCCACAATAGATAATTTTTGAACTAAATTACGGGCATGAATTTCTTGGAAAATTCCGATTGACATGTTCACAATAATAATCGCTAAGAAAGCCAGATTGGAATACGCTCCGACAAATAGTAAACAAACAGCGATTGCAAAGTTTAAAAAGTTGAATAACGTCATGACGTTATCAAAAATAATATCTTTTGTAGATTTTGCTACATTTTCCTCATAATTATTTTGAAGGCCTAACTCTTTCTGCTTGGCAACTTCTTCTGTACTTAACCCTTTTTTCAGGTCGACTTTATTCAACATCCAGCTCTTTCCCTACCTTTTCAATTAATCAGTTACATCCCTTCTAGTTTACTTGCATTTTCATGAAACTGCAAGAAAAGCCTAAAAAATTCCTGTAAGTTGAAAGAATTCTTTAGACTTTTCTCGTTTTAATTTAACTTTTCAATAAACCAACGATTCATTTTGACAATTTCCGCATAGAACATATTGCCACCATTTTGATAAAGGTAACCACCATTGTAAACTAACGCTTGCCAACGATAATAACGATATTTCGTATTTTGGTCATTCCCTAGCAACGGTGAAAGGACTTCTCTTGAATATTCTTCTGCTAACTCTGTCGTGTGTTTCCCGCCGCGTTCTTTAACAAACTGAATATAATCCAGTCCATAATTATATGCTTGTACGCCTGTCCACTCATCGCAGCCAGCTTCTTTTGCTTTCGCTAACGCTTCCGCGAGAAATTTGACGCCATGTGCGATACTTTCCTCTGGTGTTTCAATCACTTCTTGTTGTCCATAAACACTTTCACTGCTCTGCATAATATCGCCAGATTTCCCTTTAGATTCTGTATAGATAATCGCTAAAGCTAATGTTTTGTATTCGGGTATTTTATTTTTTTTGACTTCTGCTTCTACTTGTTTTTCAAAGGTCATTACCGTTTCAACATTTTGATGTATTTTATAGCCAAGATAGCCAAGACCAGCAACTAAACCAACAAACAAAAGTAGCATGATTTTATAAATTATTTTTCTTACTCTACGCATCGAATCATCCAAACTTTTTCTTTTAAGATACGTTCTATGTTACTTGAAATAACTGAAAAAAGCGAAGTTTTTGTTACTTCTTTAGTTTTATTTAATAAAAGTAACTTTTTTGTGAACAAACCGTAACTTCGCAAGATTGAACGTTTTCACCTAGAATAGAATAACAAATAATTTTCTTCTATTGACGCTTATTTATTGCATCAAAAAAGCCCAGATAAGAATGAACAAAATTCTTTTCTAGGCTTGACTTTATACAACTTATCTATTCTTTTAACAAACAGTCAATTGTTTTATGGAATTTTTTCCCAGTCATTTCTTCATAGTCTCTACTCATCATTTTCCAAGCTTTTTCAATATCTTCATCTAATCCAAATAATCCGCTTCTACCAACAATATAAATATCAGGTCCTGCAGCATCAATTCGCTTAAATGAATTTCTATTCGATGAGCCGTCCATTTCAATTACATAACGATACCCTTTTTCTTCACGTAAATTACGAAGAGCAACAATTTTATCAAGTGTTCCTTCAATAAATCGCTGGCCAGCAAAGCCTGGATCAACGGTCATGATTGTGATTTTATCCAACAATTCAATATATGGAAAGATTGATTCAATAGGCGTTTCGGGATTAAGGACGATCCCTGCTTTAAGATTAGCATTGTGAATTTGGTCAATTAGGCGAAATGCTAGACCATCTAAAACCTCTGCATGCATACAAATCCATTCACATTTGATATCTACTAGTTGTTGTACCCAAAAACTTGGATTCGTAACCATTAAATGGGCAGATACTGGGAGCTTCGAAATTTTTCTTAACTCCTCAATAAACCACGGAGATAATGTAATGTTTGGCACATAGTGACCATCCATAATGTCTATATGATACGAAGCAACATGATCATTTAAAAAGGTGATTTGTTGTTTAAACTTGTCCAAATCCATCGTCATTAGTGACGGAGAAAATTCAACTTTGTTCATTCTAATTTTCAACTCTTTCTATCTGATTATTTGGTTGATGTTTTTGAAAATTTTTCTAACTCGTTATATTCAGACGTTGACACATCTCTGACAGGCAATATAAATTGCATTAATTTTGTTGCGCTTTTTCATTTTGTTTAGAAAATCTGAATATCTTCCAAGTTTATCTCCTCTTCTTCTTTTTCTACTAAAGCTTCCATATCTTTCTCAGTTACATCTTTCTTAATAATAGCTAAAACTAAACCGGTAACCACAGCGTTTACAACAATTGCAATAATGCCAGCCAGCGGTTTACTCATTGTTGGAATCATTAAAACACCGCCAAATGGAACAGTCGCATCTGCCCCTAAGATCATTGTTGTTGCGCCACCCACGAAGCCGCCAATCGCTGTAGCAATGACTCCTCGGACAATATCATTCATAACTAAAGGAATAACACCTTCAACAATGTTAATCACGCCCATTGGTACGGCAGACTTTAACGTTTCAACTTCTAGTTTTGTATAAATATTTTTTCTAAATAATTTAGCAAAGAAGAAAGCTAATCCAAAGCCTATTGGCGTTGCTGTATTTACTAATTGCAATGCTGTAATTGGTCCATTAAGTCCTTCCGCTTGCATTGTCAAAACAAAGGCAAAAACAGTTTTGTTAATGGGTCCGCCATAGTCTATACCACTTAATAAACCAATTACACCACCAAAAATTAATAATGACGAGTTACCTAAGCTATCTAAAAAGTTCGTTAATAATGAAGTAAATGCCGTTATTGGGGTCCCGATAATATATACCATGATTAATCCACCAGTAATTGAGGTTAAAAATGGAATAATTAATGTCGGCATTAACCCTTTCGCCCAATTGGGTAATTTCACATATTTCAAAATAGCTAATACAAGATATCCTGCCAAGTAACCACCTAAGATACCACCAATAAAGCCGGCACCAACTGCATTCGCAGTTAAACCAATAATAAAGCCTGGAGCAATTCCAGGTTTACCAGCGATTGAAAAGGAAATGCCAGTAGATATAACAACCGGCAGTAAGCCTAAGCCAGCGCCACCCATAGTAGCTAAAGCATCCCAAAGCGAAAATTCACCTGGTACCAAGGTTCCTTGACTTGAGCCACCAAACCCCATACCAATTGCAATTAAAAAGCCAGCACCACAGACAATTGGAATTAAATATGAGATTGCTGTTAATAAATGACCTTTAAGATTTAACTCTTTTAGTTTTTTCATTTTTATCCTCCTAAACATTGTTCTTTTATTTTATTTTCTATTTAAAAAAATTGCTGTTATGAATTCTTCTGTAGAAAATATCCACAATATGCTGTCTTAGTAATTTCATTAAGAGAATGCCTTCACTACATCCTCTGGCGATTTTGATTGAAGGAATTCTCTCACTACTTCATCATTTCCGAGTTTTCTGGCAAACAATGATAATAGTTTAAGATGGCTAGTTGTTTCTTTATGATCATTGCCCACAGCAAAAAGAATGATTCCTTTTACGCCATTATCATCTAAAGATTCCCAAGGAATTTCTGTACTATTAATACCAATGGCCACGCCTATTTTTTTTACATACGCACTTTTGCCATGTGGAATGGCTAGATAGTTTCCGATGCCCGTTTGGCCTTCCGCCTCTCTATCATAGATATCTTTTATAAAGCCTTTTTCCTCTGAAATATTGCCATTTTCAAGCAAAAGATTGGCTAATTCTTTTAACGCTTCCTCTTTTGTATTTACATTCATATTCGTTTTAACGGTTTTTAAGTCAATGATATCCTTTACTTCCATTACAATTCCTCCTAGAAGGTTACTTTTCTTGTGTCATAACTTCTTCTGCTTTTTCAATTAGTTTAGTGGGTGATTTTACAGCAACTTCTGTAGGTACTTGAATGATTCGTTTCCCATCAAAACGCTCTCTTCCAGAAATTTTTACATCAATGGCTAATATAACAATGTCCGCTTCCTTAATTTGTTCATCCGTTAGTTTGTTTTCAATCCCAATGGTCCCTTGTGTTTCTACATGAATCTCAACTCCTGCTTTTTTTGCAGCGTTCTCCAATTTTTCTTGTGCGATATATGTGTGAGCAATTCCTACTGTGCAGGCTGCTACGCCGACTATCTTCATTATTTTTCCTCCTCAAATTTTTCTATAATTTTATAAAAATCTGTTTCTGTTTTTAAACGCAACAACTTTTCTAAGAAGTCTTCATTTGCTAATTTTCTAGTAAATCGACTGATTTCTTTTTTTACTTTTAACCGTTCATTTTCTTTTAGTAAGATGACAATAATTAATTTCACTTGCTTAATGTCTGCCGTCCATTCTTGGATTTCTGTTTTTAAGCCAATCAGATATATTTCACTTTTTTTCAAGAGTGCATTTTCTAAATGTGGCAAGACAATTTGCTCTGCAATCTGATTACTTCCCATCTTCTCACGATTTACCAAAGATTCCTCAATCTGCTTTTTTTCTTCGGGCGTTAACCAAGGTGCTGCTGTTTCTGCAATGAATTGATATACTTGCTGTTTTGAAAGAAGTTCTTGGTTTAGGAAAACTTGGTATAAAGGATTAACGTTCATGATAGATTTCCTCAACTTTTCTTTGTAATCGATACTGATCATCCATTGTAAACATGGCACTTACCAACAATGATTTAATGGGGACCTTTTCCTGTAAATGAATCGTTGTAAGAATCAATTCAATATCAGAATAATCTTTTAATGATTTCTTTATATTTCGTGTGGCAATAATTTCAACAATTTGTAATTCAGGGAATTTCTTTTCAACTTTTACTCTCAATAGTTCTGAAGTTCCAATTCCAGTGGTACACATAATCAAAGTACGAATAGGTAACTGATTGGTTTCAATCATTCGCGCAAAATACAATGTAATAAACCCATTCTCATCTTCGTTTATAGCCGGCAGTTGATAGTTTTTACTTACTTGCTTAGAAACTTGCGCAATTTTTCCGAAAATTGTTTCATACGTCATTTTTATTTGATCCAATAAACTATTCTTAACATGTATACCGTTTTCAAGACGATTTATCATTGGTTTTATATGACTAGCCAATTCAAGAAGTAGCTGATCATTATCAGTTAAAATTTTTAGTTGTGCACTCATTTCCTCTAAATAAAATTGAGTAACTTGCATTACTTTGAAAGAAAAATTAGTTACTTTACTAAACGAACCTTGCATCCTAGAAGAAACCAAATATTGATATAAGTAATAAATTTCAACGTTAGGCAGTCTCTTATTTAAATAAGTTTCAATCTGTTGAATCGTTGTTTGCGCGACCTTTTTGAGTACTAAGTCCTTTGTTAATTCTTGTTCTTCTTCGTTAGATAATTGGTATTTTTCAGAAATAGCTACTTTTCGTGAACGACTAATTAAGATATAAAGATGCGAAAAGATGTTTACATTATATGGATGTGGAATAGTAATATCCAGTTTTTTTTCAATGTTCCTGACTTGATCTAACGTAAAAAGGACATCATAATTATTAAAATTTAATGCTTTGTTGTTTCGAAGATCCTCAATATCGATAATGTTCAACAGTTGTATTCTATCGGAAATGGCTTTCCTGATAGCTCTTTCCTCACCGATAATTGCCAACGTTCGATTTTTCCGTTTGAGTGTTAAATCATATTTCTTTAAATCTTCGGATAATTGTTGTTCATCGCTAAATATCACAGAATCACCAACATAATATCTTGCAAATAATTCATAAACATTTTTAGCTTGTGGAGAAGCTAACAACAATTCCTCCAGAATTCGATTGCGTCTTTCCCTTGGCGAAAAATCACTTTCTTTTTCGACTAAATGTCGATTCTGTTCCATAAATCGTTCATAGTCTAGCTTGTATCCTCGTCCTTTCTCAGATAATATGAGGGAACCTTCTGAAAATTCATCGTTAATTTTTTTTATCAAACGATAAACTGTCTTAGGAGAAGTACTTAGGCAGTTTGCCAATTCTTCTGCAGTCATATAATCTTGTTTTTTTGAGAGAAGTAACAACAATTTTTGTCCACGTTCTTTTTTCGAACTCATAGCAACCCCTCCTTGATATATTTATTATAATCCATATAAAAGAAAACGCTTCCTTGTTTTCTGTCCGTTACATTGGCCATTTTTGTGAGTGGTTAAAGTGTTCAATTATGCGAAACTTTCTAAGGCTATTTATAAATAAAAACCTGTAGAGCAAGCGATTTTTATTACTGGCTCTACAGACACTAATACTTTCAAAGAATACAAAAAAAGGGCTGCCTTGCGGCTAGCCCTTTTTTACTTTTATTTTACGGTAACATTTCCGATTACATCATTCATTGAAGTCGTTTGACCTGCTTTTTGTAAATCGTATTGAGCAACGATATCTTGATTTGTGAAAACAACAATTAAATCTGATTTCTTGCCAGCTTGTTCTAATGCAGCTAAATCAATGGTTGCAATTTTATCGCCTTGTTTTACGACTTGACCTTCTTCAACATGTAATGTAAATGGTCCACCTTGTAACTCAACAGTATCTAGACCCATGTGTAATAATACTTCAATGCCTGAATCTGTTTGGATACCTAACGCATGTTTTGTTGGGAAAATGCTAGTAATTTTACCAGCAACGGGTGTTGAAACTTCGCCGTCTGTTGGTACGACAGCAAAACCGTCACCCATCATTTTTGCTGAGAAAACATCATCTGGTACTTCAGAAATAGGAATAACTTTCCCATTCGCTACAGAATATAATTCAGTTTCTTTTGTTGAAACTGGTGCTTTTTCTTCAACAACTGGTTGAGAAACAGGTGTCTCTTTGACTGGTGTTGCTGGCGCTTGGTGGTTATATAATCGTTGCATTTCGTCAGCAACAAATTGTACTTCCGTACCAACAATCACTTGGATATTGGTGTCATCAATGACTTTCACACCAGGAACCCCAGTTGCTTTAATTTTTGCTTGATCCACTTTGCCTGTATCTTTCACTGTTAAGCGTAAACGAGTTGTACAGTTATCAATAGAAGTTACATTAGCATCAGCGCCTAAACCATCATAAATACGACGAGCTAGAGAAGCAAATTTGTTGTCACCTTCTGCAACATCTGGCGTTTCTTCGCCATCGCCTTCTTCACGTCCTGGTGTCATTAAGTTAAACTTAGTGATTGCAAAACGGAAACCGAAGTAGTAAATTGCTGCAAAGACAAGTCCTTGAACCACCAACATCATTGGATGATTCGCGACTGGGTTTTTCAAACTTAAGAAGAAGTCTACAAAACCTGCACTAAAGGCAAAGCCAGCTGTCCAATGCATAAACGCAGCGAATGCTAAAGAAATACCTGTAAAGACTGCATGTAAAACATATAAAGGCCAAGCAACGAACATAAATGAGAATTCTAAAGGTTCAGTTACGCCTGTAAAGAAAGCCGCAAAACCAGCAGCTAACATTAATGAAGCTGTAACTTTTTTCTTCTCAGGACGTGCACATTGATAAATTGCAAACGCGCCTGCTGGTAAACCAAACATCATTACTGGGAAGAAACCAGCTTGATACATCCCTGTTTGTCCTACAATTGCTTTACCAGTATCTAACGCTTGTTGACCAGCTAAAAAGTTCCCAATATCATTGATACCAGCAACATCAAACCAGAAAACAGAATTCAAAGCATGGTGTAAGCCTGTTGGAATTAATAGTCGGTTAAAGAAACCATACAAGCCAGCTCCTACGAAACCTAAGCTAGAGATTCCTTTACCAAAAGCAACTAATCCGTTATAAACAACTGGCCAGAAGAAGAATAAGACAGCTGAGATTGCTAACATCGAAATAGCTGACATAATAGGAACTAAACGTTTTCCACTAAAGAATGATAAAGCCATTGGCAATTTCACACCAGAGAAACGATTATACATTGCCGCGGCAACTAAACCAGCGACAATCCCGACAAAGACATTGTTGTCCATGCTGTTGAAGGCTGGGTTTACTTCAGCAATATCCTTGAAGCCTTTAATGGCTTGGATAGAAGCAGGCGCTAAAACAGTTTTTGGCACTAAATAAGCGACTAAACCAGCTAATGCTGCCGATCCATCTTTATCTTTTGACATTCCTAACGCTAAACCAACCGCAAATAATAATGCTAAGTTGTTTAAGATAGCCAAACCACCATTCATTAGAAAAGTTGTGGCTGGACTAGCGCCGATTGTTCCCACGATCCAGTTGGCAATACCGACTAATAAAGAAGCCGCCGGTAATACAGCAACTGGTAACATTAACGAACGTCCCATTCTTTGCATATACGCTTTCATTATACGTAACTCCTCACATAAACTATTTAATTTTTATTATTTGGTCATTCTTAATCGTTCAATGTGAATCGATAAATAACCAAGTTCTTCATTTGGTACTTGATAATGAAAATTTCTCATTAATAAGACTTGTACTTTTTTTGAGATTTCATAGCTTTCAGCATACTTTTTCTTTACGACTTCCAAAATTTCTTCATCTAAAACAGCATATTGATTTTGTTGGAAGCGATGAATAAACAAACGTAAATGATTCACCAAACGTGAATAACTGAGACTATTTTTATCATCATGAATATCAATAGCCAATTCCTGCTCGATTAAATGAATAATTTCAGAAACGATTGTAACTTCACGGATACTTTTACTATTATCAGTACGCCCGCTGCGAGCACTATGGATATGAATTGCAATATACCCCGCTTCATCATAACTAAATGGAATCTCTAAGGTTTGTGTTAAATATTCTACAGCCCATTGAGCAATAGCAAATTCTTCACTATATAAAATCTCAATTTCACTTAAAAGCTTGTTCCGAACAATAATATTATTTTGAATATTTTCAGCTGCAAAAGCAATGTGATCACTCAACCCAATATTAATATGTTCATTCAACTTTTCACCCAATACCGTTTCAGCATGTTGGATAATTTCTTCACTCGCTAAAAAGTATTTGTCTTCGATTTGTGATAGCAATACTTGAAGTTTTTTCAGTCCTTCTGGCTCCATCACAAACATCCGCTCCACCAATTGTCGAGATAAGACATCATTTTTAGTCTTATTAAACCCGACGCCTTTACCGACAGCTACTTTCTCCTGTCCTTCGTCAAGAACAAGTACAGCATTTTGATTTAGCACCTTTTTAATTTTCATAAATGACCCTCTTCTGCAGAAGTAATTCTAACATTTTCAGTGAAAACAACAAAAAAAGCATAGAACAATCCCGTTAAACATGTTGCGTAACCATTGTACACCACATTGTATTACGAAATTCTTCCATGCCTAGTATTATCTAGTCACATGAAAACGCTATTCATTTGTTAACAGTGCTTATTCTAACGAGTATCATTATTTTTGTCAACCTTTTTCAATTATTTTTTTATTAATTGTTGACTATTAACAAAAAAGAAGCTCTTATCGGGAAAAAAGTACCTTCAGCTAAAGGTACTTTTGTTCACTAATTTATTCTTTATAGGCATACTTATATGTGCTCGTTGCACCGAAGTTATGATACTGAATACCTTTGACACCTGGTCGTACAAGCTGACTACGGGCCTCTTGGTATAAAGGAATTAAAGCGGCATCTTCTTCCACCAATACTTTTTCAGCTTTAATTAATGTTTGCCAACGAGTTTCAGGATCATTTGCGTATTTAGTTGTTGCTTCTTCAATTAGTTGATCAAACGTTGGGCTAGAATAGTTCATACGGTTACCACTAACTGAGCTTTCTAAAAAAGTCATTGGATCCTGATAATCGGGTCCCCACATGCCAACAGACAATTCATAATCCCCTTTTCTCATTAATTCAATCGCATTATTTAAAGGAACTGTTTTGACATTAATAGTGAGACCTGGCAACGTTTCTTGTAACTGGCCTTGGATAAATTCAGCAACTTTTCGGTCACTATCACCATCTCTTGAAAGAAGTTCAATGGCTACATCTCCGTTTAGCTCTGCTTTTGCTTTATCTAAATACTCTTTGGCTTTTTTGGCGTCTGTTTTGACAAGGGCGCCTGCTTCTTGACGAAAATCTTCATTCGTTTCTGGGTTATATACAAATTTTTCTGGAATGTACCCATAAATTTCTTTTGAACCATCTGCCAAAATATTATCGACTAAACTTTTTTTATCCAAAGCATAAGCTAAAGCTTTGCGGACATTCTCATTTGCAAAAATGGATGGTTTTTCGTTTCTTTTTTGGTTTAAACGTAAGGAATAGACTTTTGACCGTTCGATTGCTTCATAGTCTGGGTTGTCTCGATTTTGTTTAGCAAAATCTCCTGTTAAGACAGCCACATCTAATTCACCTGATTCGTACAAATTATAAACGGTATTGGTTTCTTTAAGAACTTCAAAATGAATCGTTTCTGATTTTACTTTTTCTTTATCGTAATAGTCGGGATTACGCACAAAATCCCACGACATCGCTGACTGATCCCAATTTTTCATTAAAAATGGACCATTGGATACAATCATTTCACTAGAAGTGCCATAGGCTTGTCCTTTTTCTTTCACGAATGCTTCGTTTTGTGGGAAAAATGGAGAAAATGCCAATAACGACGTAAAATACGGTACAGGCTTTTCCAAAGTAACCTCCAAAGTATAATCATCAAGCGCTTTGACACCCAATTCCTCTGGTGCTTTTTCCTCTTTTGTAATAGCTGTTCCGTTCAGAATCGTTCCTTCTAACAAGAAAAAGTAATTGGCTTGGTTTTTGGGATTCGCTAATTTACGCCAAGCAAAAACGAAATCATTGGCTGTTACAGCATCACCATTGGACCACTTGCCATCTTCTCTTAGTTTAATGGTATATCGTTTGCCATCCTCAGAAATTTCTGGCATCTCTTTAGCAGCAGCAGGTATTAGTTGATCTTTTTCATCCAATTGATATAACCCTTCAAAGACATTGGACTGTGCGTTAATACTGGCTTCATCTTGTGTAAAAATAGAATCCATTGAACCGATTTCCGAGTTCTCCATTAAATTTAAAACTTTTTTCGAGACACTGGTTTTCTCAGTTGCTTTCTCGTCTCTTTTTGTTTCTGCTGTTGTGCCACAACCTACCAAGACCGTACTAACAAATAACATAATCCCCATCATTTTTAACTTTTTCATACTATTCCCCCTATGTGTCAATCAAACGGCAACTCTTCCATGGAAAGCCGTTCTTGCGAAACTATCAAGCATGCGTAGGGCAAGCCCTCATTTTCGTACTCAAATTCTCCCCGCTGGTTGTCAATTGGGTCTGCACGCAATTGCATTTTCGCCGGCTGAAAGTCTGCCTGAATCTCACTATTTGCGACCATTCTAAAAACATCTAAATTGCCGAAATAATGATTCCACCGCTGTCTATCCCCGTCTCGGTAAGCACCTCCGCCAAAAGATAAATCCGCAAAGAGCCAGCCGTACGGTTCTATATAAAATTGTGCCCAATCATGACAGCCTGTATAATGTGTAGAAACATATAATCCCGATTGCCATTTGGCTGGTATCCCTGCAATCCGACAAAGCGTGATAAACAAAATCGCTTGCACGCCGCAGTCACCTTTTAAATTAGTTGCAGCATACTCTGAAATATTGGAAATTGTAAAATATTCACGCATGAAAGAATAATGAATCTTTGTCGTCACAAAGTCATAAATCAAGCGTGCCTTTTTTAAGGGATTACTTTCATCGCCCACAATCTCATCTGCTAAATTTCTTAAATAAGGCGTGAATCGAATATGCGGTAACTGTTCCTCTAAATCAAAGCTTGGTTGCATTTTGTCTACGTTATTTTCTTCTAACTGTTGGTAAACCATCCGATTAACATAACAATATTCAACTGTAAACGTTTGATTTTCTTTTAAGATTGTTTCAAAACACAGTGTTCGTTGAGGCGCATCTTCTGCCGCAATATAGGTTGCTTCAGGTGACGTAGCTAGGATTTCAATTTCTGATTGTTGTTGACACGCTTTGGGCAGCGGCAAATGGACATGAACACGCTCACCTGGACGCTCAAATTCTTTTTTCACCTGAATGGTGGCTTTAATTGTTGTTCTCACTTTTCTACCACCGTTTTTTTGCATTTGTTCGATGTTCTCTTTTAGTTCTTTTTTGCGGAGAATTTCTAATTGATTGCTTTCTGCTTCCCGCAAACGTGCAACATATGCCGCATTTGTTTTAATTAAATTGGCCAAAAATCGAAGTTGGAAATACGGTTCACCGTCAATATAAACCCAGTCCACTAATCCCGTTTCTTTTAAACGAATTAATTCCTCTGTTTGATAATCCTGAAAAGTATCTCTCATCATTTGATCAGCTTTTGCAAAGCTATGAGGATACTCATTCATACGCATCATTTTAATGACATCTTTTTCAATTATCAAACGTTCTTTTAATGCCTGCGGAAGTTCTTTTGTCAACCAAAAATCAATGGCAATATCCGCACTTGCAAAATCGCCAAATTCTTTCACCCTTTGAATTTCCTCAGGCAAAGGAACACTAAGATACTTTAAATCATACTTCATTTGCTTTACTCCTTTTTTAATGAGAAATGCCTAATCCAGCTGCTTCTCCTAATTCCAATAATGGTTTTGCTTCTAAGGATACGCCCCCAGTTACGGGCGCAGTTTCTAAACCGAATGTCGCATCTAAATCTGCTCGTGTGATATTCTTTTGAGCAGCAGCTAAATGGGCAGCAGCCGTGATGCCAATGGTTGTTTCTTCCGCCATGCAACCAATCATGCATTCGATGCCTGCTGTTTCACAAATCTGATTAATTTTCAGCGCTTCATGAATGCCGCCACACTTCATTAATTTTATATTGATAACATCGACTGTGCCTTTTTTAACTAATTCCAACGCATCTTGAGCATCAAAACAGCTTTCATCAGCCATAATTGTCGTATTAACTTGTGAAGTAACGTATTTTAGACCTTCTAAATCGCGTCTTTTAACTGGCTGTTCCACTAATTCAATTTGATAATCTGCTAATTCTTGAATCGCTTTAACTGCATCTT
This sequence comes from Enterococcus sp. AZ011, assembly GCF_050548355.1. NCBI lineage: Bacteria > Bacillati > Bacillota > Bacilli > Lactobacillales > Enterococcaceae > Enterococcus > Enterococcus sp. AZ011. The sequence goes on along the minus strand of NZ_CP172959.1, from coordinate 1,275,211 downwards.
TGGGCGTCCAAGCCTGATTCGCATCTAAGCGGAGCTTGATATCAAAGCCAACTGCTTCACGAATCGCTTTTACTCTTGCGATATCAGCTTCAATTCCTGTTCCGACTTTAATTTTTAATGTATCAAAACCTAGTTTGACTTTTTCGACGGCTTTTTGTGCCATCACATTTGGTTCATCAATACCTAGTGTAATATCCGTTATTACTTGGTTATCATAGCCGCCTAACAATTGATAAAGAGGCAGTTGAGCTTTCTGACCCATCAAATCATAACAAGCAATATCGATTGCTGCTTTTGCCGCTGGAGCGAAAGCAGATATTTTATCCATCACTTCATGAATTTTCTCAATATTAAAGGGGTTTAAGCCAATGATTGCTTGGCCAAATAATTCGATCGTTTCAATCGTGCCAGCCAACGTTTCACCGGTAATAAAAATGCCTGGCCCTCCTTCTCCATATCCAACTAATCCCTCTTCTGTTTCAATTTCCACAATTGCACTATCCGCTGATTCTATCGTCCCCAAAGCGATCGTAAATGTTTCTTTCAGTTTAATTTTCGATGCCCTAACATGTACCTGCTTAATTTTCATAAAATCCTCCCTTTGATATTTACAATTGACTGAAAATTCAGTTTTTTAAAAATATCCAAAAATTAAATTTAGATTGTTATCGATCATTCTAAACTCATTGTTTTCTAATGTCAACAAAATAATGAGATTTTGATTAAAATAAAATGAATTTAGATTTTTATGAGCTTTTTTAATAAATCAGTAAATTCCATGACATGTGAGATACTTCTCATTTACAAACATTCTTAAAAAAGGTATGATAGTAAAGAGGCAACTTGCAAAGGAGTAGAAGACGAATGAGTGAACAACCTCAACAACGTTCAACCGAAGAAGTTGAAGCAATTAAAGAAGATATTTTAACTGCATTAGAAACAGTGATTGACCCTGAATTAGGCATCGATATTGTTAATTTAGGACTAATTTATGAAGTTGAATTTGCAGAAGAAACTGGTGATACTGTCATCAAAATGACCTTAACCACAATGGGTTGTCCGTTAGCAGATGTTTTAACAGAACAAATCCATGGTGTTTTAAAAGATATTCCTGAAGTAAATAATATCGAAGTAAAATTAGTCTGGTACCCTGCTTGGACAACGGATAAAATGAGCCGTTACGCACGAATTGCTTTGGGTATTCGCTAGTTATTTCGAGGCTAATGATAAAAAACATATGAAAGAACCGATTGGTCCGTTCTTTCATATGTTTTTTTGTTTGTTTAATTTACTTATTTGATAAAAATTACCTAATGCCATCAATACTTGGCTTTTTCCAAATTTTTGCTACTGGATGGAAGACTAATAAAAACTGTAGCTGCGTTCCACCGAAGCCTGACGCTCCAGCAAACATGATATGAAAAGTGAGCCCTCTATCCATAATCAGATACCCCGTATCCTGCACGCCATTTCTTTCATAAAACTGATAACGTTTTTCTCTTTGGGCTTCATTCGCTGCATTTTTGCCAATTTCTTCACTCTCTAAAAGAACCCCCTTAGGATAACGTGTCTTCAATAACGCTAACACGGTTGAGCCTAATCGTTTGTTTCGGTGGTGCTGATCAATTGCAAAGAAAAAGACATAGGTTGCTTCAGGTGCAATTTGACTATTTAACAAAATCCCCACGTTCTCATCCGCCTCTTGAATAACAAACAAATGAAATTTTCCTGCTTGAGAAGACGTCAATAATTGACCAAACGGCAGTCTCTCTTCTTCTGGAAAAGCTTCTATGTAGGTTGCTTCCCAATAGGCTTGATTTTCTTGATTTAATAATGTGAATTGCATAAAAGCTCCTTTCTAAAATGATTGCTTCGTACTAATAACTTTTGTTACTTACATAAGACCTAAAAGTTATTTAAACATGCGACTGGTTAGCCCTATACGCAATTATTTTTTGATACTAATCTAGTAGTTTAATCGTTCTCTGTTCCTGAGTCAATAAAAGAGCACACGATTCGAGACTTTCAACGTTTAGTGAAAAGTCGATTCTTATTTCATTACAACCGATTCACTATTCGCTGCCCTCTTTTTTCTATTCGTTGATTTACTTGAACTAAATATTCATTTATCTCCTCTATATTCTGAGGTAAGATAAACGAGTCTTTTTTCAAATGATTTTTCCATAGCGCTACTGGTTGATACTGTTCATTTAAAAATGGTTGCATCTCATACGTATGAACGTAGCTTTCCCATGAATGAAATGAAGCTAAAAATATCGAAAGTTGTTCTAAAGAATAATCCCAATAATCTTTAAACGATAAACTTCTTCCACTGTTAAATCCTAGTGGAACTACTGTAATGTTTCCAATTGAATGGGTAAGTTCGGCAAAACGCTTTAATTGTGGGTCCTGATGGACTCGATCAAATTTAGTAAAATTGTCGAGAAGAAATTCATTCCATGTATATTTTTTTGGTACAGGATTTGGTAAATAGTCAGGAAAAACTTGGTCAAAATAAGTTAAATATCGGTCCGAAATCACAGCCGATGTCCCGGAATCATGAGGCGGATACTTGCTATTTACTGCAAGCAAATTCTGTTCAGAAGATTTTTCTAAATAGCTTTCTTGATTTTCCCCAATTACTTCCGCTGGTCTAAAGAAATCGGGATAAACAAGTTGTAACATAATTTTATACGTTGTCCAAAATGAGTTCATAATATCTTTGTGCATGGTCGCCTTCCCAGTTAACTTTAAAAAAACATCCTCCACAACCTCGTACTTTTCAATATGGACATTCGATGTTCTAGCTTTTAAAATATTTTTAACCGGCTGCTGGTGGTCATACTCTTGACCCAAAAGCAACTTCTTTAAATCATCTTTCTCTGAAATTGTCTTAACTGTAATCTCCGCCACTTTGAATAACTCCCATCCTACGATTTTCTCTATATTCTTTTATATTATTATACTAGAAAAACGCTCCCTCCTGCCCTTTTTTAATCAACAAATCAGCAATTAGAAAACACCAACGAAACAGAAGTGCAACACTAGCATGCGAAAAAATGCGATCGGCAACTTATTTTTTAGACACTCTGTGTGTTTCGTATAGTCGAGGCTGGTTGCGTGTATTTTTTTCAAGAAAATTGAGAACAGCTATGGTATAGTCAAAACTACGATTATTTCAAACACGGAGCGACAGTTTATGGAAATGTACCAAGTAATTAGATATTTTTTAAATGAAATGGAGAAAAAGATTTGGCATGCCTTGTTAACATTAGTACTTTTTTGTCTTTATATTTCCATTTTTGATGTTCCTTTTACAATTAAAAATACATTCATCGGCAGACTACTTTTCCCGAAAGCTTTTATGAATGCAGGAAGTGCGAATCTGATTTTTTATTTGATTAGTTTTTTTGGTTTTTTATGGTCAATTTTCATTTTTGCTTATCTATTGAATAAGACACGCCTCAAATTATTAAATAAAACCTTTCCTTATCTTTTGGAAATATTAGAAGTCTGTATTTTGCCTTTAGTGATTCTTTTTGCTTACATTTATATTTATTTGCGGGTCCATGGCGAAGGTTTCAGCTATATACGAGAATCTCTTTTACAGCAAGAGTTAACTTATTCAATGAAATGGTTCCTTTGCCTTGGTAGTTTGGCGCCGTTATTTTTCTTTTTAAGCACTTTAAATTTAGCTAAACGAGTCAGACAAAAAAAAGACATGGAATCATGAAAATCCATGTCTTTTTTAGTCGGATATTGTTTTTACCGCAGGACAGTTTTCTTCCAAAAACTCAAAAATACTACTGTAATAATTTTCAGGTTCGTAGACACTTGAAGATAAATGTGGTGCTTTAGCAACAATGAGGCCTTTTTTTATCCCCTGAGTTGCCGCTAAATTTTCTTCAAACATTGTCATTGGAACAAAGCGATCACCTGTACCGTGAATAAAAAATGTCGGCAACGTATTTTTGTGTAATTGTCTCACGGAAGAAGCGGTTTTCAATTGAAAGCCATAGTTATTTAATGCTAATTGATTAGCAATTGTTAAAATAGGAAAAGCGGGTAAATGAAAAGATTCATGTAGGACATATTTAAATTCATCATAAACAGAAGTGTAGCCACAATCCACTATTAATCCGCGGACATTCGTTGGTAACTTTTCACCACTTGCCATCATGACAGTAGCCGCTCCCATGGAACCGCCCACTAAAATAATTTCTGCTTCCATATCAATGGCAAGAACTTCACTAAGCCAACTTAATAAATCTAACCGATCCAGCCATCCCATCCCAATTTTATCCCCTGAACTTTTCCCGTGCGCACGCAAATCGGGAACTAAAACATTGTAGCCTTCTTCTGCAAAACGTAATGCAGTATATGCCATATCGCGTTTTCCGTTTGAACGATAACCATGCACACAAATCGCCCAACGATGGTTATCTGGATAAGGAATAAAGCACCGTGCATACAATATTTCATCTTTAATTTTCAACCAACGATCTTCAGCAAAAGACTCTGTCCAAAAAGCTTCGCCTTCTTGTTTTTGTTGTTCTTCTATTTTAGTATATCTTGTTTCTCGTTCTTGAAAATTATCAGGATTTAATAACCGATGCCCTTTTTTATGATACCAAGGGTTGTCTTTAAGCAACGCGATTTTCAAAAAATAATTGGCAATGTAAACAGAAAAAACAACGCCAATCATTGCAAAAATGATCAGTAACCCGAGGAGCCATTTCATCTGCAAATCACACCCTCTTCTAAAGTATTTCCTTCTTCATTTAATATACTATGGATTTTTCATTTCTGAAAGAAATCACCCTTACATTTTGTTATTTTTTGAAAAAAAGCAGCCGGCTCAAAAAGAGGCGGCTACTTTTAATCTATCAACAATCCAACGTTGTCATATCTTCATATGTCTCACGGCGAGCAACTAATTTTGCTTGTCCATCTTCGACAAAAACCACCGCTGGTCGAGGATTTCGGTTGTAATTACTTGCCATTGAATAACCGTAAGCCCCCGTACTACTAATGGCCAATAAATCCCCTGCTTTAACTTCTGGCAATAAAATATCTCGAAGTAAGACATCGCCTGATTCGCAATATTTACCAACCACTGTGACTTTCTTGACTGAATCATGCCCATCACGATTCGCTAGAAAACCATCATAAACTGCTTGATACAAAGCAGGCCGTATATTATCACCCATGCCACCATCTACGGAAACAAAATGACGAACACCAGGAACCTCTTTTTGCGCGCCAACTGTATATATCGTTGTGCCCGCTTCGGCAATTAAACTGCGGCCTGGTTCAATCCAAAGCTCAGGCAGTGGATACCCTAATTGTTCACAATGACCTTTCAAGGAATAAACAATTTTTTCAACAAATGTTGCTGGTGCTAATGGCTCATCTTGCTGCGTGTACTGCACACCAAAACCACCACCCATATTTAAAACACGTGCTGTAAATTGATGGACTTGCCGCCAGTCTTCTAAAATAGTGAACATTTTTTCAACAGCAGCTAAAAAGCCTTCCACAGCAAAAATTTGCGAGCCAATATGGCAATGGACCCCTTGTACATCAAAAGAGGGGTTTGATAAAAGACGAACGAGTGCTTCTGTTGCCTGGCCACTTGCAACATCAAAACCAAATTTTGAATCTTCTTGGCCTGTCAAAATGTAATCATGTGTTTCTGCATCCACGCCAGGACTCACTCGAAAAAGAACTTTTTGTGTTTGGTTTCGTGTAGCTAATAATTCTTCCAACAAGTCAATTTCGTAAAAATTATCAATGACAATTGTACCTATTTTGTTATCCAAAGCATAACGTAATTCTTCAGGGGTTTTATTATTTCCATGGAACTCAATTTCCGCTGGCTCCATGCCCCCTTTTAAAGCTGTGAATAGTTCTCCACCAGAGACAACATCACAAGCAATATCTTCTTCCTTTAACACTTGATAAATAGCTAAACAACTAAATGCTTTACTTGCATAAACCACTTTATTTTTGATACCTAATTGATTTAACGTTTGTTTAAAACCACGTGCTTGCGCGCGAATATGAGCGACATCATAGACAAATAACGGCGTCCCGAATTTTTGCGCCAACTTTACGGTGTCACAACCACCGATTTCTAAATGATTTTCCCGATTCATTTTTGCTGTACCAAATAACATGTTTTCCCGCCCCTTCATTTCGTTTTATTAAAAATCATAGCATAAAACCCAGTAGCTTCCTATAATTTTCCACATTTTTCTCTGACTTTCTCCTGTTGCTTTTTTTCGCCAAATAGCCTACAATAATTGGCATACGAATAAAAAACCTTTATTATCAAGACTTTAATCTTTTAAATAAAAATTGGTATATACGAAAAAGAAAGAAGGCAGATGACTTGGCTACACTGAACCGCGATCAACAAATTGAAGAAATTATTAATTTGGAAGCAATTTTGAATTTACCGAAAGGAACAGAACATTTTGTCAGTGATTTACATGGTGAATTTGAAGCTTTTGACCATATTTTAAGAAATGGTTCTGGGCGAATCCGAGAAAAAGTTCAATTTTTATTTAAACAAGAATTAAATGCCCATCAGATGGACGAGCTTTGTTTTATTATCTACTATCCAGAAGAAAAATTAACACTTTTAGAAAATGAAAGCGCCCTCTCTTATGAATGGTGGCTATTAACGATTCGCCGTCTGGTTGAAATCGTCCGTTCTTCTTCGATGAAGTACACACGTTCTAAAGTTCGCAAAGCCCTTCCTGAAACCTATGGGTATATTCTCGAAGAATTGATTTATCAATATGATGAAACAACAACCAAAAACGGTTACTATCAACAAATTATTGAAAAAATTATTTTACTAGGTGAAGCCAAACGTTTCGTGACAGAATTAGCTTATCTAATCCAACGTCTGATTATCGATCACCTACATGTTATTGGGGATATCTATGACCGGGGGCCAGCACCAGATAAAATTATGGACCGATTAATGTCCTATCACTCCTTGGATATTCAACTAGGCAATCATGATATGATTTGGCTGGCTGCTTATAGTGGTTCACTGGCTTGTTTAGCCAATGTAGTACGTATTTGTGCTCGCTATGGAAATTTAGATTTGTTAGAAGAACGTTATGCTATCGATTTAACCGCCTTAAAAAAATTTAGTTTAGAAACGTATAAAGAAAATCCTGCTTTTGCACCCAAGAAAAATCCCTATCGTGCGTTAACTGAAGATGAAAAACAAGTAGCGATGCGTGTGCAACAAGCCATTGCCATTATTCAAGAAAAACTAGAAGGCCAAATTATTGGTCGACGCCCTGATTTTAACTTGGCACATCGGCTACGCCTAGATAAGATTCAAGGGGAAACTATTACTTTTGACGAATGTCGTTATACATTAATTAACAGCTGTTTCCAAACCGTTTCTGAAGAGCAGCCTTACCAATTAACACGTGAGGAAAAACAGATAATTGATGATTTATTAACGCAATTTCAGTCTTCACCGCGGTTAACAAAACACATGCGCTTTCTAATGGAAAAAGCCTCTCTTTACCTTGTGTATAATCAAAATTTATTGATCCACGGCTGTCTGCCTCTGAATGCGGACGGTACTTTTCAAGCTTATACATTTAAAGGCCACTCCTATTCAGGAAAAGCTTTAGTTGACTTCTTTCAGGAAATGTTAGAAGAAGCTTATGCTCAGCCTGCTAGCACAGATGACTATGCAACAGATTGTTTATGGTATCTTTGGTGTGGCGAAGGTTCCTCATTATTTGGTAAACGAGCTATGAAAACCTTTGAGCGTTATTTTCTCGCTGAAAAAGAAACACATTACGAAGAAAAGAATCCTTATTACTCTTTGCGTGATACGGTTGAAGTTTGTGAAAGAATCCTAGATGAATTTGAAGTGACTGGTGAAAATCGACATATCATTAATGGCCATACACCAGTTAAACGAACAAAAGGCGAATCGCCAATCAAAGCAAATGGCACGCTTCTCGTAATTGACGGCGGCTTTTCAAAATCTTATCAGACAATTACTGGGATTGCTGGTTATACATTGTTGTACAACTCGTTTGGTTTACAACTGACCGCGCATAAATCTTTTTCTAGTAAAGAAACAGCCATTTTAAATAATCAAGACATTCATTCCATCAAACAAGTCATCGATCGCCCCTTACAGCGGTTATTGGTGAAAGATACCACTATCGGCAAAGAGCTATTAAAGCAATCGCAAGCACTCCAAAAACAAATGAAACAAAACCAGTAGTGCCGTTAAAAAGACGCTTGCGCTCTTATCCGAAAAATGATTAAATGGAGGAGTTGAGAAAAATATCTATTAGAGAAACGGAAAGGGTTTTACATTGAAGAAACAGCAACTCTCACTTTACGGCACCATTTTCTTTCTTTGCTTTTCCCTAATTGTGGGCTTCTTCTTCTCAAGTCGTGGCGAAGATTATGCCAAAGAATCTGAACAAAAAGTTACAATTGATTCCGCCAAACATGAGAAGCATACGAAAGACAAGGAAGAAAATAATTCAGCAAATACAGTATTTTTTGATAAAATAAATGACCTGCTCGTCGCTTCTGTCAAAGAATTTGAAGGAACGGTCGGGATTAGTTATTTAGATTTAGAAACTGGCGAACAACGTTCCGTGAATGGCCAACATGAATTTTATACAGCTAGTACTATTAAAGTGCCACTGACGATGTTAGTCGCCGACACGGTTGCTTCTGGTCAAAAAAAATGGACAGACCTGATTCCCTATAACGCCGAAGAAGATTATGAAGAAGGAACTGGGATCATTGCCTATAATATCCAACCAGAATATCCATTAAAAACGTTACAAGAATATGCCATCACCTATTCTGATAATATCGCTAAAAATATGCTCTATGACACATTGGGTGGTGATGCAAAAGCAAAACGAGAAATGTATCAGCGTTATTTGCACAAGACACCTTCGATTGAAGAACCACAATTTTCTTCGGAAGATGCGCTAGTTATTCTACAAAGATTATATATTGAAAAAGCAACAAAACCAGATTACCAAGCGATTTATGATTCTATGAAACAAAGTGTTTTCCATGAAAGAATGGAAACTCCCACAACTCAAGGAAAAGTTGCTCATAAAATTGGTTCCTATGATGAATTTATTCATGATATGGGGATTTTAGAAACACCTCACCCCTTTGCTTTAGCAATTTTTACTAAAGGACCTGATAATGCTAAGAGTGCTGAGTTTATTGCTTCAGTGACAGATAAGCTATGGCAATTACAGGTGTCTGAATATCCTAATGATAACCATTGATAATGAAAATAAAAGCATCTTTTTTTAATGACAACGCTCAATAAAAAAGATGCTTTTTTTAGTAGTTATATTAATTAAAATATTTGTATTTTCCATAACCTTTTTAGCAATTATTTCTGAGTATTTTTTAACTCCAACGAACCTAATTCTTTTCCTGCTGCATCATCTTCATAAGAATTTCTAACGATTACTTTATATAATGACTTATGATCCAAACTACTTAAGTCAAAAGAAATGTTAATTGTAGCATCTTCCCCTTTATTAAAGCCACTACCAATTTGACGTGCAATAGGTATCTCAAGACCGTTTTTATAAACTGAAATTAGAATATCACGACTTTTTTTATTTTTTTCTGGATTTGAAACATCCATAATCAGCGTAGTTTGAAGCGCATCACTTTGGGCCTTAATATTTTTAATTTTTTTCACGTTTTTAATGCTAGGTATCGTTTCTTTCATAATGGGTTGGTAAGGAATTTTAAACGTCCAATCGCCTTGATACTCTAATGCATTCTCAACACTAAAAGATCGGCTACTTGCTTTGATTGCTTCTTTTAATTCATTATCATGCTGTTCTTGATCTTCCCAAGCTAATCGGTAGATATGAAGCGTTAATTGATCTTGACTAACAAGTTTTTGCTTATTGAAAGTTGAAATCACTGAACCATAAAAAACATCCTTCTCGATTCTATATAACGATGTTGAACTTACACCCCCAAATAAATCTTCTTTGCTTCCTTCTCTAAATAACCCTAGTTGAATATCTTGAGAATAATTATTTCTAGCGATTTTTTTCTGTAATAACTCTTTTAATTTCTGATCTTTAATCTTAAATTGATAATCAAACGCCATTTTATTTTTTGTCGATACAAATTTTGTTAATACGATTTCTCGCTCATTTTGTACACTCCGCAATTCTAGTTTTGTTGGAACACCAGAAGATTCTACTGTTTGAACACCTGTATCTTGACTAATCCCCAATACCTCTTCTATGGCACGTCCAATGGGTGTTTTTACTATCAAAGTAAAAGTGGTAGCAATACTAATTAGCCCTATAATTAAATGTTTACGCGATATTTTTTTCTTTGGCTGTCTGTATTGTTTTATTTCTCCCATTAATATCTTAGTTCTTTGTGTGTTTAAACGTTCCACTGTTTCTAAAGGCATCTTTTTTTCATATTTTAATATATCACTTCGTTTTCTATCCATTTACCATGTCTCCTTTAAATATGTCCTTAATTTTTTTCGACCACGAGAAAGACGAATTTTGATGGTATTTGTTGAAACATCAAGTTGCTGAGCGATTTCTTTTATACTAAGGCCAACATAATAGTACATAACTAGCGGAACACGATAATTATCAGGTAATTTATGTAATCCTTTATCCAAATCATATAAATCATCAAAAGCAGGAACAGGAGAATAAGTATCCATCCAGTAAGTTGTTTTCTGCTTTTCTCTAAAAATATTTTGAACTTGGTTTAACATTATTTTAAAAATCCATGAATTAAACGCATATTCATTTTTTAATGTTGTTATTTTTTCCCATGCACATAGTTCAGTTTCTTGTAAACAATCAGCAACGTCGACTTCGTTTAATAGCATTTTATATGCAGCATTGTATAAAACTGTTTCATATTTTTGACAAAGGTGAACAAATGCTTGTCCATCTCCTTTTTTTGCTTTCTGAACTAATTTTTTTGTTGAAATTTTATCCATAAAACACCTCTTTTCATTTAACTAACTATTAGACGTTAAGTATCTGTAAAAGGTTTCATATTTTTATAAAAAAAATATCTGGGACAAAAGTCATTTTGACTACTGTCCCAGATACTAAAATCCACAATGAGTAGCTGGCTACTTTACAGACAACAACTTCGTAAAACGTTCTGCCAACATTTGGTGGGCATCAATTTTTTTGGTTCCTTGTGCTTTTGCTGCAAAACTAGCAAAGTTTAAGCCAGCCCCAAATAGTTGTAACGCACCGTTGCCTAAATCTCCCTTTTTAAGAGCTTCAAGCCCATCTTCGATAAACTGGTTACTTTCATCTAAATGACACTCAGGAAGATATTTCACGCCGTGATGATATCGTTTTACATTCAGAATGATTTGCTTCGCGGCTTCTTCTGAAATAGCCGCTCCCAAGTTTAACAGTAGCTCATTGATTGGTTCCACCAAGTGAGCATAGTCACTTTCGTACTTTTGACAATTCAGTGCAATCGCTTTGCGGCGTTCTTCATTTTTCATTTTTTCCACTCCCTTTTTTATTAAAAACGAGCACGAAAGCTACCAACTGGCTTCGCACTCGTTCTTTCTAACCACTAATTTTCTTTGTTCATGCTTTTAATTTTAATTAGACGTGTAATTTCGCCACGTTCATTTTCTTCTAATTTCATTTGAATGTAGTAAATTGTTTCTTCTAATTGTGGAATCGTCATATACTCTAAGGCGTTGACACGACGACGCGTTTTTTCAATTTCTTTTGATAATAATTGGCACGTCTTTTCAACATTTGCAAGTGCTAATAATTTCGGTAAAATGCTTGAAATTTTAGCAAAAGCTTGATCAAGCTCGCTGTTTGAATTCACGTAGCCATAATCTAAGGGTGCTTCTTGAACCGATTCATCGTAATCAAAAATCATTTTAGGAACTGGCACACTTAAGATGTTCTGTTCAATAATTTCTAATTCAACTTTTTCGGCTGGAATTGCCACTAACTCTTCAATAAAGGCTTCGTTCAACGTTGCGTTTGCCAATACAAAATTTGATAACGCATCCGTCACTTCTTGTTCAACCTGAATACGTAACTCATTGTTTTCTTTGACTAGCGCAATAAACCGTCGCATCAATTCATCTTGTTTGTCTTTCAGCAACTTATGACCTCTCGTGGCCGTAGTTAACTGTTTTTTCAATCGGGAAAGTTCCATACGGGTTGGATTAACATTTAATCGAGCCATTTTTCTACTTCCCTTCAGTTAAATATTGATCGAGCATATCCTCTTTAATTCGTTTTAGTTCTGTTCTCGGTAGCATACTTAATAGTTCCCACCCAAGATCTAACGTTTCTTCAATCGAACGGTTTGTATCGAATCCTTGGTTGACATATTCTTCTTCAAAACGTTGGGCAAAAGCTGCGTAAATTTTATCGACATCGGAAAGAGCTGATTCTCCTAAAATGACAGCTAATTCTTTGGCTTGTTTCCCTTGTGCATAGGCTGAGAACAATTGATTCATCGTCGCTGCGTGATCCCCGCGCGTTTTGCCTTCGCCAGTTCCTTTGTCTTTAAGACGGGAAAGTGATGGCAATACATCAATTGGTGGTTGGATACCGCTCTTATATAGTTCCCGGGACAAGATAATTTGCCCTTCTGTAATATAGCCAGTTAAATCGGGAATTGGATGTGTTTTATCCTCCTCTGGCATTGTTAAAATAGGAATCTGTGTTACGGAACCTTTTGAGTCACGAATTCGGCCTGCTCGTTCATACAACGTTGCTAAGTTCGTGTAAAGATAACCCGGGTAACCACGACGTCCTGGAACTTCACGGCGTGCTGCTGAAATTTCTCGCAACGCTTCGCAATAATTGGTCATATCCGTCATGATAACTAAGACATGCATGCCCTTTTCATAAGCTAAATATTCAGCGGCTGTCAAAGCCATTCTAGGTGTTGCAATCCGTTCAATGGCTGGATCATTCGCTAAGTTCATAAACAAGACTGAACGATCAATTGCGCCTGTTTGACGGAAATCTTCCATAAAATATTCCGCTTCTTCAAAGGTAATCCCAATGGCCGCAAAAACTACGGCAAATTCTTCTTCACTATTTAACACGTTGGCTTGTCTGGCAATTTGTGCCGCTAATTCTTTATGAGGTAAGCCAGATGCTGAAAAAACAGGTAATTTTTGACCACGAACTAAGGTATTTAAATGGTCAATCGCTGAAATCCCTGTTTGGATGAACTCATCGGGATAATCACGAGCAACTGGATTGATAACTTCGCCGTTAATATCTAATTTTTTCTCAGGTAATAATTCTGGTCCATTATCTTTTAAGCGACCTAAGCCGTCAAAAACGCGCCCCATCATATCTGGTGAAACCCCTAATTCTAAAGGATGTCCCAGAAAGCGAACTTTTGAATCACGAATATTGATATTACTCGTTCCTTCAAAAATTTGAACCATCGCTTTATCTCCATTGATTTCTAAAACTTGCCCTTGGCGAATTTCGCCATTTTGCATGCGTACTTCAATTAATTCTTCGTACTTTACGCCTGCCACTTTTTCAACAATCATCAGAGGACCAACGACTTCATTGATTGTGCGATATTCTTTAATCATTCGTCATTCCTCCTTCAGCAATGATTTCTTTTATCGTTGTTTTAATTTCTGCTTGTAAACGATCCAATTTTTCTAATTCTTCTTCTGGTAAATACTTGCTACGAGCAATGCGATCACGGATTTCAACTGTTCCCGCCATTAACTCAGAGAAATAAGTGCCTAAACTTAAGGCTTTTTGACCTTCTTCACCAAAAGTTAGAATCAATTGCAACATTTTCGCTTGTTTGGTTCGAGAAGTGAACGTATCCACGTCATCAAAAGCATTTTGTTGCAAATAGTCTTCCCGTAATGATTTGGCTGTTTCCAACGTTAAACGGTCTTTATCCGACAAGGAATCAATCCCAACCAAGCGAACAATTTCTTCCAGTTGAGATTCCTCTTGTAAAATCCGCATCCCTTCAGCTACCATAGCGGCCCAGTTTCCTTGCAATTCCAAGTCTAAATATTGCCCTACTTCTGTGGAGTAAAGAGAATAACTTTGCAACCAGTTAATAGAAGGAAAATGACGTTTTTGTGCTAATTGAGAATCTAAGCCCCAGAATACTTTAACAACGCGTAACGTATTTTGGGTGACAGGTTCTGATATGTCCCCACCAGATGGCGAAACCGCACTAATCGCTGTAATGCTTCCTTCACGATGATCTTTTCCTAACGCGATGACTTGTCCTGCTCGTTCATAATATTCAGCTAAGCGACTACCTAAATAGGCTGGATAGCCTTCATCACCAGGCATTTCTTCTAACCGGCCACTCATTTCTCGTAACGCTTCTGCCCAACGAGAAGTAGAATCCGCCATAATTGCGACTGAGTAACCCATATCACGGAAATATTCTGCAATGGTAATCCCTGTATAAATCGAGGCTTCCCGTGCCGCTACCGGCATATTTGACGTATTCGCAATTAAAATCGTCCGATTCATCAAAGACTCACCAGTTGTTGGATCAATTAATTCTGGAAATTCATTTAAAACATCTGTCATTTCATTCCCGCGTTCCCCACAACCAACGTAAACGACTAAGTCGACATCGGCCCACTTAGCAATTTGGTGCTGAACGACTGTTTTTCCAGCGCCAAATGGTCCTGGAACTGCTGCCGCTCCGCCTTTCGTAATTGGGAAAAAGGTATCAATTACGCGTTGTCCGGTCACCATCGGTACTTTGGGACTTAGTTTTTCTAAAATGGGACGTCCCCGCCGAACGGGCCATTTTTGCATCATGCTAAAACTTTCTGTTCCTTTAGCCGTTTCCACTGAGTAAACTGTTTCATCAATAGCAAAGTCACCTGCTTTAATTTCGACAATCGTTCCTGAAACGCCGAAAGGCACCATAATTTTATGTTGAATAATCGGTGTTTCTTGAACCACACCGACGATGTCACCTGCCGACACTTCTTCACCAACTGCCACAGTCGGTTCAAACGTCCATTTTTTCTCACGATCTAATGCATCAATTTTAACGCCACGGCCTAAAAAGTTACTGTGGGTTACTTCTTGAAATGTATCCAATGGTCGTTGAATACCATCAAACATTTCGGCAATTAAACCTGGGGCTAATTCAACAGATAATGGTTCTCCTGTTGAAATAACTGGTTCTCCTGGTCCAATGCCTGTTGTTTCTTCATATACTTGAATCGAAGCGACGTCGCCTCGCATTTCAATAATCTCTCCGATAACGCCTAAATCTCCTACATGACAAATGTCTTGGATACTAGCATCTGACATGTTTTCAGCTAAAATCAAAGGACCTGAAACTTTGACAATTTTTCCAATTTGCACGCTCATTCTCCTTTGCATTATAAAATATTTTGTCCAATTGCTTTTTCAACATTTTTTTCAATCTCGCTTAAACCGATTCCGATTGTACCATTATGACTTGGGATTAAAATAATCGCTGGTGTCACTTGTTCTTTGTATCGTTCAATCGTTTCTTCTGCTAAAGTAGAGGCTTCTTCCGTTATGAAAATGACCCCAAACTTATTTTTTGCCATAGTTTCAATGGCTTCTCTAACTTGCATTTCTGAAATGGCATGATGGACCTCAAAGCCAAACAGTTTAAATGGTAAGATTGAATTTTTGTCTCCAATGACACCAATTTTATACCCCATTGACTTTTCGCATCCTTTCTCGAATTTTTTCATTTGAAAACCCACTATGTTTTCCGACCAAAATTAAACGTAGATTTTTCCATTCAACCTCTTTCGCATTCAAAAAGGCTAGTAATGGGAGCGGCCCAAAAGCAACCGTTCGCCCGTTTTCATACATTGAGGTCAGGTAATCATCTTTGAGTTTTTCAAAAGCCAATAAATTTAATTCATTGGTTTCTTTATTGATAATCTTTTCTAATAGTTGTCCGTAATTCGTTGTTCTGACAAATGCTGTAAATTCTACAAGTGACTTTTCCGCATAGGTCAACAGCTCTTTCTTTGAGAGACTGCCAGCGCTAGAAAGCACGGTTGATAAAAAGTTGCTGTTTTGATGTTGAACAATCCCTCTAGCCATCGTTGATAGATTGGTTAAATCAATAAAAGCGATGACTTCCTTCGTTAACTCTTCATAGCCCAATTCATCCGCTAATTTTCGCTGTTGCTGTAAAAATGCTCGATCATAAAGGATATCAATTGCTTGCGGCAAACCGCCTTCTTCCAGATAGGCAAAAACATCACGGATCACTTCTAATAATGCTGGCTCAAGTTCGGAAGAGTTTTTTGTATGAATGGCACTTTTGACTGTGTTTAGAGAATAACGACCATCCTCTAAATAAAGATAATCAAAATCTTTACCTGTTTGCTCAGCTTTCGTCAAAATTTTCAAGTTATGGAAGGTAAAACGCATCGTATACAACGTTACTACAGCTGGTTCTGGAGCCATTTCATATAACCAGCGATAAAGATTTCCCAGCGCTTCAGAAGAATGGTAGTCAAATTTTTCTTCAAAAGTTTCGGTTAAATAAGGTTGATAAACCGTACTTTTTAACATATTTTTAACGTCTTCAACTGTTTCCGCTTCTAAAAGTTGTTGAAACTGTTGCTCAGAAAGCAGCTCCGTTTCTTTTAAACGAATCAGCGGATTAATTTGATGATACGTTGGTTTTCTCATGCTACGTCCTCCCTTCTTAACTGAAAAGTTTTTCTGCTACTTTAAAGCCTTCTGTTTTTTGAATCTCTTCAACTAATGCTGAAAAGAGAAAATTATAATCCAAACCGTCTTTTGCAACGATAAAGCCACTTTCTTTTGGAACAACTTCCTCTGAAAGCTCCCATTGAACAGTAGCATCAGAAAGGGCGGTCAGCCATTCTTGCGTCACTTTCGTTTGAGAATACTCGCCTAAAAGAATGGTCGCTTTTCCTGTTAATTCAAGTGAACCTAATTGTACTTTCATAAATTGTTGAAATTCTTCTGCTGACCATTCACTCATCTTTAAGACCACTTCGTCAAATAATTGGTTAAGATATGCTTGTTTTTTATTTAATGCATCCTGACGAATTTCTAGTGTTTGCCGTTGTTGGCGTTGTTTAAATTCTTTTAATAATTGTTGTTGTCGTTTTTCTATTTCATGTTCTTGCTTCAGCAAAATTTCTTGTTGTGCTGCTTGGAATTCTTGATCGATGCGCGTTTGTTCACTGGTGACATAGGCTTCGACTTCTTGCTTTCCTTGTTGCTTAATTTCACTGATGATTTTTTCAATGGCATCCATCCATCTGCCTCCTCAATTATTTGACGTTCAATACAAGTAAGAAGGAAATTACGAACCCTAAGATGGCATAAGTTTCAACCATGGCAGCATAGATAATTCCTTTTGTTGCATGTTCTGGTTTCTTCGCTAAAATTTGGATCCCCGCAGCGGCTACACGACCTTGGGCAATCCCAGAGAACAATCCTGCAAAAGCAATTGGTAAAGCTGCTACAAAATAGTTCAATCCTTGAACCATACTCATATCGTTTCCTAAGTTAATATAAATTAAGAAAGCAATAACGAAACCGTATAGTCCTTGTGTACCTGGTAATAACTGTAAAATTAACGCTTGACCAAATTTTTCTGGCTGCTCCGTCGTTAAAGCTGCTGCTGCTTCCCCAGTAAAGCCAACCCCTTTGGCTGATCCAATCCCAGCAAAAATTGTCGCCATTGCCATTCCTAATACTGCAAAAACAATTCCACCATTATTATTAATTAAGTAATCCATCATCTCTATTTTCCTCCAATAAATAATTTTCTATTTTTTCTCAACATTGACATACTTTTCTTTTGTTTTTAGCGGATTAAACGCCCGGCCACCGCCTGTGTAAAATTTTCCAAAGAACTCAACATATTGCAAACGTGCGCCATGAACATAAGCACCTAATAACGATAAGAATATGTTTAACGCATGTAAAACAATTAACAGCAAGATGCCCACGCTAAAACGGGCAACTGGCGGCATGAACTCTACGAGCATATTAAACGCTGAAGCAATACTTCCCCCAGCAATTCCTAACGCCATCAAACGTGTATAACTAACTAAATCACCGACATAACCTGTCACACCGTATAGTCCATACAGTCCTTTGGCTAAGCCTTTTAATTTGGCCTTCGATTGAATCATTGGAATCACAATAATTGCAATGGCAGAAAGGCTAGCTAAAATCGCACCTGCTGTAAATAAGCCTTCATTTTTAACCACTAATTTACCAACGACTAACAATGCTAAACCAAACAAAATCCCTAACCAAGCGTAACTTTCGTTAATACTATCTAAATAGCGCTTTTGTTTTGATAACTGAATCCCATTAATCATTAAACCGACAACCAATTGGATAAACCCAAAAATAACCGATAAAATAAGAATCGTATTTACATCTTCGGTCGTTGATAAAATCGGAAATGGTGATTTGATTCCAAACATTGTTGGCGGTAATGCTGCACCGAAAAACGAACCGTAAATGAAGCCCCAAATAATTGTTGGAAATGATAAAATCAAGAAAAAGTCGGCAAAACGCTTCATGCCTCTCGGTAAAACAAATGCTTTCAACGCAATAATAGACAAGAGTAGCATCAGTAAGCCATAGCCAATATCCGCTACCATCATGCCAAAAAAGACTAGATAAAACGGCATCATCGCAGGTGTCGGATCAACTTCTTCATATTTTGGTAAGCTATACATCTCTGTTAACATTTCAAACGGCTGCACCAGTTTATTATTCGCTAGTTTAACTGGTATATCTGTCTCAATTTCCGCCT
Organism: Enterococcus sp. AZ011; assembly: GCF_050548355.1. NCBI lineage: Bacteria > Bacillati > Bacillota > Bacilli > Lactobacillales > Enterococcaceae > Enterococcus > Enterococcus sp. AZ011. The sequence goes on along the minus strand of NZ_CP172959.1, from coordinate 1,256,344 downwards.
TCGTAGGATTTTCAAAAGTAAGAGCTATTTCGTCCTTAGGAACTTTTTCTTCAATCGCTGTCAAAATATCGGCTTTTTCTTCGACTGGAATCCACGTTTGCAAGATGAAAAATGACGAAGCATTTAACAAATGTTGACGTGCTTGTTCTCTTTGGATAACCGCCAATAAGACTTCTTCAGCCAAGCAAAACGTTTCATAAAAATCATGATAAGAAGCCAGTTGTTGCTTTAAGGCTTTTTCTTCTTTTTGTAAAATTTCATATCGTTCTTTGACTTGTTGATATGCCTCTTTAGGCGGAACATCATAACGGTATTGGAGTGGTTCAAAACTATATTGGTTTAATAACTCGGTTACACTCTGCTGATGTTCCTTCAGGTAAACGAGTGTAAAATAACTATGATGCATACTTTGATAAATTTCTTCAAAATAAACCGTTGGCCATTGAGACAAAGCGCTCAAGAAACTGGCTTTATTGGCTAGATTTATCGAACCATGAACGACATAACTACTTTTTAACTGCTGTTTATGCGGTAAAATATCCAGATATTGCCAGCGGCCTAATAATTCTTCTTCAGCTTCTAATCCTTGACGATCCGTTTGAATTTGTTTCAAAGATTCTTGAATATTCTTTAATTCCGTCAAATAGCTTTGTAATGTTTCTTCATCAAAGGTTTGTTCCAACTCTTCTAAGGTATAGACTTTTCTTTTTATCTTTAAGCCTTTTCCTGAAGAGCGTGTCAAAAATAAAAGAAGCTCTTGCAATTGTTGTAGCATCGTTTCATATTTACGTAGCTGTTCAGTTGACTGTTCTGCTTGTAAAAAAGAATATTGACTCTTTAAGGCTTGTTCTTCTTCAGGCGAATGAAAAATCCGTTTTACTTCGACAATTTGCAAGCCTTGAATGGCTTGTAGAATTGCTGCTTCTTTTTCGGCAGCGGCAATTATTGTCATTTTTTCCATTTTACTAACTGCCATAAACGTCTTTCACCCTCTCAATAATTGAATCAATGACTTGTTCTTTGTTCGCTTCATAACGTTCGTGAAGCGCTTGTTCAGTGCGCTTTGTTTCATCTAAAAGTTGTTCTTTTTCAAGTTGTAACATCTTTTCTTGCGTTGCTAGTGAATCCGTCAGCACTTTTTCAACAGCTTCTTCACTCTCTTGACGTAGTTCAGCTAAACGTTCTTGCTTCTGTTCTTCATATAAACGACAATTCATCTTAGCTTGTTGCCGATGCTCTTCCACCGCATCTTCCGCTGCCTTGATTTGCTCTAGTACTTCTTGTACCATTGTCTCCACCTCCTTAGTTTTTACACCTTTAGCATATAAGAAAAAGGACTAGCGAAATAGAGATACGCTCAGCCCTTTTGTTTTAGGTATGCAAAAAGGCGCAAACTCAAAAATTGTTCTTCTCACCCCTTGAAGAACTGAATCCTTGAAGCTTTCGCCCAACCATTCTTTATTCAATACTCTACCATCTTAGCAAAGTTTTTCGCAAAATTCAATACTTACCCAAATGAATTAAAATAACAAATTTTCACTTTTATAATAGGTAATAAAGAGGCATTATTTTTTTTTGCTTTATAATTATTGATCTTGAATTTTTTTCACATAGATGTGCTATACTTACGTAAACAATTAAATTTATTTGGAGGGATCTCTGATGAATATACGATATATTTCAATCTCTGGTAATACACGCTCATTTGTTCAACGTTTAACAACTTATGCTGAAGAGCAACATCAGCAAAACGAAAAAAATCCTACGATTACTTTCAAAGAAATTTCGGAAAATTCTCCGTTAGAAGTAGAAACAGAACCATTTTTTACCTTTGTGCCTACCTATTTAGATGGTGGCGATGGCATCAACAACGGCAATACCGAAATTTTAACAGAAGTCATGCGAGAATATCTTGCTTTTGAAAATAATTATCGTTATTGCTCTGGCGTGGTGGGCAGCGGCAATAAAAACTTTAACCACCAATACTGCCTGACAGCTAAACAGTATGCGGAACAATTTAACTCTCCCTTCTTAGCTGACTATGAATTAAGAGGCACCCAAGCGGATATTGAACGAATTTATGCTATTTTAAAGGAAAACCAATAAGCAAGTTTCATTACTAAAAAGCTCACCTATGATAGACTACATTTTGAGGTGAAGAAAAATGAGAAATACATGGTTAGCAGAACAACTTCAGTCAATCAGTGAAGAACCCAATTCTTTTATTATCGAGGAAACCATCAAATATATTGAACAATTAGAAGATGATAATGAAAGTCTTCAAGTTGCATTGGAAGGAACTATTTGGAGTCCTAAAAAATGGAACGAACCTTTGGAAAAATAATTTAAACAGAAGAAAAGAGCCAGAAACGTAAGTGTTTCTGGCCCTTTTCTTCTGTTATTTACAAATTATAGACGTGCATTTAAATCTTTTGCTAATTCTTCAAAACCTGGTTTACCTAATAAAGCGAACATGTTGCGTTTGTAAGCTTCAACACCTGGTTGATCAAATGGATTAACCCCATTTAAGTAACCTGAGATGCCCACCGCAATTTCAAAGAAGTACATAACATAACCTAATGAATAAGCATCCATTGTTGGCACTTTAACGATCATGTTTGGCACACCACCATCTGTGTGAGCAAGCAACGTACCTTCGAACGCTTTTGTATTGACGAAGTCAATTTCTTTTCCTTGTAAATAGCCTAGGCCATCTAAGTCTTCATTTTGTTCTGGAATTGAAATGCTATGGCGTGGATTTTCAATTTTAACCACTGTTTCAAATAAGTTACGCATACCCTCTTGAACATATTGACCCATAGAATGTAAGTCAGTTGAAAAGTCTGCGGCTGCTGGGAAAATACCTTTGCCATCTTTTCCTTCTGATTCACCGTATAATTGTTTCCACCATTCAGAGAAATAGTGCATGCCAGGCTCATAGTTAATTAACATTTCAGTTGTTTTGCCTTTACGATATAAAATGTTACGTAACGCAGCATATTGATAGGCTTGGTTTTCTTTTAAGTCGCTCGTTGCGCCGTATTCTTTACGTGCATCATTTGCACCTTCCATTAAACGATCAATATCCGCACCGCTAACAGCGATTGGTAAAAGACCTACTGGCGTTAAAACAGTGAAACGGCCGCCCACATCATCAGGAATCACAAATGTTTCCCAACCTTCCGCATCAGCTTCAACTTTTACTGCTCCTTTAGCACGGTCGGTTGTCGCATAAATACGTTTATTGGCTTCTTCTTTGCCATATTTATTAATTAATAACTCTTTAAAGACGCGGAAAGCAATCGCTGGTTCTGTCGTCGTTCCAGATTTTGAAATAACGTTGACAGAAAAATCACGATCACCAATCACATTGATTAAATCAGCTAAATAAGTTGAGCTGATGCTATTTCCAGCAAAGAAGATTTGTGGCGCTTTCCGTTCTTCTTTTGATAATAGATTATTAAATGAATGTGTCAAAAATTCAATTGCTGCACGGGCACCTAAATATGAACCACCGATACCAATGACTACTAATACCTCAGAGTCAGATTGAATTTTTGCTGCTGCTTTTTTAATGCGCGCGAATTCTTCTTTGTCATAGTTTTCTGGTAAATCAATCCAGCCAGTAAAATCATTACCAGCTCCTGTACCTTCACGTAATGCTTTGTCCACTGCAGTGACTTGTGTTTGCATGTATTCCAATTCATGGTCAGCAACAAATGGTGCTAATTTGGAATAATCTAATTGAATGTGTGACATTCCTTTTCCTCCTCGAAAGTAAACTTACTACATGTATACTTTACGTGTTTTTAGACATTTTTTCAAGCAAATTCTTTTGGATAGACCAATTGTTTAATTTTAACTATTTAATTAGAGATATTTATTCTCTTAATCAAACAAATCAATAAAAAATGCTAGGAAATCCTAGCATTTTTTGTTATTAAACGAGTCCTTGACTTAGCATCGCTGCCGCTACTTTTTCAAAGCCAGCAATATTCGCACCTAAAACAAAGTTATCTCGTGCCTGATATTCGTTAGCTGTATCACGACAAGTCTCATAAATGTTTTGCATAATTTGATCTAGCATACCGTCAACTTTTTCAAAGGACCAAGCTAAACGTTCAGCATTTTGGCTCATCTCTAATGCAGAAACCGCAACACCACCTGCATTAGCGGCTTTGCCTGGACAATAAATTACAGCTGATTTAGCAAAAACGGCGACTGCTTCTAGTGTACAAGGCATATTTGCGCCTTCTGCCACGACTTTCACTCCGTTTTTCACTAAAATAGCGGCTTGCTTTTCGTTGATTTCATTTTGTGTTGCACATGGTAATGCAATGTCATAAGCTGTTTCGAAATCCCAAACAGATTCTTTATCATAATAAGTTGCGCCTTTACGTGTTTCAACATATTTTGAAATGCGTTCACGATTTTTTTCTTTTAGTTCTTTTACTAACGCCACATCAATTCCTTCTGGATCATAGACAAAACCAGACGAATCGGAACATGTGATTACTGTGGCGCCTAGCTCATTTGCTTTTTCCATGGCATAAATTGCGACATTACCGCTACCAGAAACAGCGACTTTTTTGCCTTCAAACGTATCGTTTTTATCTGCTAATAAATGTTTAACAAAATAAACCGTTCCATAACCCGTCGCTTCTGTTCTTGCTTGGCTTCCCCAGTATCCTAAAGGTTTGCCAGTCAACACTCCTGCATCATAGTTGCGCAAGCGTTTATACATGCCAAACAAATAACCAATTTCACGAGCGCCTACGCCAATATCGCCTGCTGGAACATCTGTACTTGGACCAATATGTTTTTGAAGTTCGGTCATGAAACTTTGACAAAAGCGCATCACTTCAGCATCTGACTTACCTTTTGGATCAAAATCACTACCGCCTTTGCCGCCACCGATTGGCAAACCAGTTAAACTATTTTTAAAAATTTGTTCAAAGGCCAAAAACTTCATCACACTTAAATTCACACTTGGATGAAACCGCAAACCACCTTTGTATGGCCCAATCGCTGAATTATATTGGACACGATAGCCTCTGTTCACATGCCAATTGCCCTGGTCATCTTGCCACGGCACACGAAATTGAAAAATACGTTCAGGTTCAATCAAGACACCTAAAACATTTGCTTCAATGTATTGAGGATTTTTTTCTAAAAAACCTTCTACGGTTGGTAAAAACTCATCGACTGCTTGTAAATATTCTGTTTGACCTTGGTCTAATTGGTGAATTTTTTCTTGAATATTTTTAACATATTGTTTTGCGTCCATTTAATCATCCTCTCATTGTTATAGGTTTATTTTAACTGAAAATTCAAAAATTACCATAGTCAAACGTTTATTTTTTCCTTAAATCCAGAAAAAATCCCGTAATTATGGTACACTACCTATTGAATTGGAGGAGAACTATGAAGAAATTTGATGTAATTATTGTCGGCGCTGGGACGAGTGGTATGATGGCCACGATTGCGGCTGCAGAAGCAGGCGCTCAAGTATTATTGATTGAAAAAAATCGCCGTGTTGGGAAAAAATTATTAATGACTGGTGGCGGCCGCTGTAATGTAACTAATAATCGGCCCGCAGAAGAAATCATTTCATTTATTCCTGGAAATGGAAAATTTTTATACAGCGCATTTTCACAATTTGATAACTATGATATCATGAACTTTTTTGAATCCAATGGTATTCACTTAAAAGAAGAAGATCACGGACGCATGTTCCCTGTTACAGATAAATCGAAGTCAATTGTTGATGCGCTATTTAATCGTATTAACGAATTAGGAGTCACTGTTTTTACAAAAACACAGGTCACAAAATTACTACGAAAAGACGATCAAATAATTGGCGTTGAAACCGAATTTGAAAAAATTTATGCACCGTGTGTTGTATTAACAACTGGCGGCCGCACTTATCCTTCCACAGGAGCAACTGGTGATGGCTATAAACTAGCCAAAAAAATGGGGCATACCATCAGCCCGCTCTACCCTACCGAATCACCTATTATTTCTGAAGAACCTTTTATCCTTGATAAAACGTTGCAAGGTCTCTCTTTACAAGATGTTAATTTAACTGTTTTGAACCAAAAAGGAAAACCTTTAGTTAATCATCAAATGGATATGCTGTTTACACATTTTGGCATTTCAGGACCTGCCGCGCTCCGCTGTTCTAGTTTTATTAACCAAGAATTAACTCGCAACGGCAATCAACCTGTCACGGTAGCCTTGGACGTGTTTCCGACAAAATCTTTTGAAGAAGTGCTGAAAAACGTTGATTACATGATTGAGGAACAGCCAAATAAAGTGGCAAAAAATGCCTTTCATTCTTTAATACCAGAACGGCTGCTTACTTTTTATCTAGAGAAACTAGCAATTGAAGAAGTGCCTGCCAAACAACTAACAGAAAAGCAACGTCTTTCCTTTGTGGAACTACTGAAAGACTTTCAGTTCACTGTTACGAAAACATTGCCTTTGGAAAAATCTTTTGTCACAGGCGGTGGGATTTCCCTCAAAGAAGTGACCCCTAAAACAATGGAGAGCAAATTAGTCAATGGCTTATTTTTTGCTGGTGAACTTTTAGATATTAATGGCTATACTGGAGGCTACAATGTTACAGCTGCATTTGTCACTGGACATGTTGCTGGCTCCCATGCCGCAGAAATTGCAGAATACACCTATTTACCAATTGAAGAAGTCTAAACAAAAAGTCGCTAAAATAGCGACTTTTTGTTTACTTTTTTTATTTATCAATAATTTTCCCGTTTTCTAAATAAATAGGGCGGGTGGCTACTTTTTCCACAAACGTTTCATCATGCGAAGTGAAAATTACTGTTCCTTGATAGGCACTTATAAATTCTTCAAGTGCTTGGATTGTGTCTAAATCAAGAAAATTGGTGGGTTCATCCAATAAGATAATATTATTTGGTTCTATAAACAATTGCGCCAAAGTAATTTTTATGGCTTCGCCACCACTTAGAGAAGATATCTTTGTCTGTAAATTTTCTTGTTGAAAACCTAGTCGATATAAAAGTGAACGCACAATCTTTTCAGAATAATTTGTCCGCTTCAATAAATAAGTCAACAGTGGTTCATCATTTTTTAATCGATAATCTAATTGATGATACGTTCCTAACCTGACTTTGGGAGAAAAGTAAATGGCCGGGTGACGGGCTTCAATTTGTTGAAGGAAGGTACTCTTCCCAGCACCATTTTTTCCACAAAGTGCTATTTTTTCGTTTAAAGGAATTTGAACGTTCACTTGGTTAAGAATTGTTCGATTCTCATAAGCGAAAGTTAAATTTTCAATTCTAATTGGATATGGATTGTATAAAGAGAACTGATTATTAGTAGGAAAAATAATTTTTCGCTTTTGTTTTGCTTGCGCAACATCGGGTAATCTGTCAATTCTGGCATTAATCGCTTTCGCTTGTTTTTGGAGTGCTTTTTGTACGGTATCTTTTTGTTTAGAACCAGCTAAACGACTAGGTTTAATTTGCTTTTGTTTTTGTTTTTTTGAAACATGACTAGATTTTTGCGCTTGTGCTTGTTTCTTTGTGTAAGATTCCTGTAATTTTTTCTTTTCCTTTTGATATTGATGATAGACATTATATTGTGTTTGCTGTTCCAATTCTTTTTGACGACAATACGCATCGTAGTTCCCTAAATATTCTTTGACATGTCCATCCGAAACTTCCCAAATTTTCTCTGCTAATTGATTCAAGAAAAAGCGATCATGACTAACAAACAAAACGGTCCCATAATAATACGTTAAATCTGCCACTAACAACTGACGATGTTCTTTATCTAAATGTGTGGTTGGTTCATCTAAAATAACCCCGGTTGGATACTCTGAAAATAATGTTGCTAAGCGTTTTTGGACTTTTTCGCCACCACTTAGTTTTTGATTTTTCTGATTTAACAAACAGTTTTTGTCAGTTTTCTCTGGTTCATTCGTTATTTCTTCAGCTACTTGTGCCAAGTAATGAAAGTCGTTCAATCTTTGAACTTTTCCTTTGTCTGATTGAATCTTACCCATAATTAAATTGAGCAGTGTTGATTTTCCTGCGCCGTTTTTACCAATAATCCCAATTTTTTCATTTTCATATACAAATAATTCATCAATTTCTAGAATTGTTTTTCCCGAAAAGTGAATACTTACTTCTTTCAGATGAATACTTAATTTTTTCATTTTGCTCTCTTCTTTCATTTCTGAAACGAAAGAATCTTGGGTACGCAAAAAAGGACAGCCTAATCGCTATCCTTGTAGTTTCGTATAAAAGTACACACGTCACCCATGAATTTTAATTTCAGACTTTTTGATAAGATTTATTCAATTTATTTTGTCAAAAAGTCAATCCAAATTCTGATAGATGCCAACATACAATTATACCTCCTCGTTTAATTACTCCCACACTAACACCTCTGCTTTCTTTTGTCAATTCTGCCCCTAAAATGAGAGAATCGGACTTTAGTAGGATACAATTTTACCGAAACTATGGCAAAATAAAGACGGAGGTGAAAACCATGAAGATTACATTGACACGAAAAACATCAGCTTGGGGCGCGTTACGCTATTTTACATTTTATAAAAATGGTGTGCATCAAGGGAAACTTTTTACTAATGTACCTATTGAAATTGAGGCTGATCCTGGAGATGTTTTAACGTTCTATGAAGGCTGGTTCCAATTTTATCGGCGCATTGAAGTTACTGAAGATACCAAAGAAATCACGATTATCAATTCTAAAAAATTGCAACATGTTTTTTATACCTGTGTCGTCTTATTTTTAATTTTAACGCTATTATTCCTTTCCGCACAGAAACTTTCGACGTTTATTATTGCTGAAATTTTAATTTACTCTGGTATTCAGTGGCTGTTCCGGCAACAAACCTATCATTTTACTGTCAAGAAAAAAACGGAATCCTTTGCTTCCTATTCTAAAAAAAGTATCGCACACTAAACGAATCTTTAGCGTGCGATATTTTTTAATTACTTTTCATTAATTCGGCCACATATGTGACTGTTTCTGGTTGTGTTTTTTCAATTTTATTAATCGCATCTGCAAAATTCGGTAAATGTGCTTTGTGGGCAATTAATAATTCGTCCAACAAGGTCTTCGCCATGACGCCGCCAGGAACTAATGGATTAATAGTGAAAGCATGCAATGCTGCGCCGTAATCACCATTGATGGCTGCTCGAATAACCGTTTCTTCCATAGCTTTCATATTTTGAATAATTCCTCGTGCTGCTGGTGGAAAGGCCCCCCAGTTGTAAGGTTCATGGCCATGTGCTGTTACAGGTCCAGATACTTCTACAACACAATCATACGGTAAATCAGTAATTGTCCCATTATTTTCAGTAGAAACAACCATATCCGTTCGTTTATCATTATAAATTGATGCGATCATTTCACAAGCTGCATCGCTATAGTGTGTGCCGCCCCGTTCTTCTAATTCTTTTGGTTTGTAATCTAGTTTGGGATCTTTATACAATTCAAACAAACGACCTTCCGTTTCTTTAACCACTTGTGCTCTTGTTTCGCCCCGTTCATACTCTTCGATGGAATGCTTCAACATCTCATCTTCAATATAATAATAGCGATGATAACCACATGGTAACATTCCTAAATCTTTTAACTGTTCATAATGGAACGGCGCATCAAAAATATTTTTCAAATGACTTTCTTGCTCTTGCTTAGGTCCGTAAATTAAATCAATGAGTTCTTGTGTTCGCTCTTGTCCTTCTTTGTCCCAAACGCGGTGCCAATGGAAATGATTAATTCCAGCAAATTTAAAGAATAAGTCTTCTTCTGGAATTCCCAGCATTTCGGCCGCTTGTTTTCTATGACCAATCGGCACATTACATAAGCCAACTGTTTTTTTCCAACCGCCATGTTTAATTGCAGCTTCCGTAACCATTCCAGCGGGATTAGTAAAATTCACTAACCAAGCATCTGGGCAAAGACGTTTCATATCGTCAATAATAGCTAAAATGACAGGAATTGTTCGAAATGCTTTAAACATTCCTCCCGCGCCATTTGTTTCTTGGCCTAATACTCCATGGGACAAAGGAATCCGTTCATCTTTAATGCGAGCATCTAATAATCCTACACGGAACTGTGTTGAAACAAAATCCGCCCCTTTTAAGGCTGCTTCACGGTCCAATGTTAAATGAACTTCCCAATCTAAACCAGCAGCTTTAATCATGCGCTTCGCCATTGCACCAACGATTTCCAATTTTTCTTTACCAGCTTCAATATCGACTAACCAAATTTCCTTAATTGGCAGTTCATCTTTTCTTTTAATGTATCCTTCAATTAATTCAGGTGTATAACTAGAACCGCCACCAATTGTTGCAATTTTTAATGCTCCTCTTGTCATCCGTCTTCTTCCTCCTTGATCAAATTGTTATCGTTTACATATTTAGGATAAATTATGGGAATGTTCCCATGTCAAGCACTATTTTCAAAAAAATGTATGCTATACTTCTTATAAGAATACATTCCACTTTGGAGGTAAAAAATGACGTCTATCATTGATGTAGCAAAAGTTGCCGGTGTCTCGAAATCGACTGTTTCTCGCTTAATTTCTGGAAAAGGATATGTGAGTGCCGATAGTCAAGAAAAAATTCTCAAAGCAATGAAAGAATTAAATTATACCCCGAATTATGTGGCGCGGAATTTACGAGCAGGTGCCACAAAAACCATTGGCTTTTTAGCCCCTAGCTATTTAGGTTCCTTAGGTATTTTCTTGAATCGCTTTATTTCAATTGCCAAAAAATACAATTATTCCGTAACCTTATTTTTTACAGATGGCGATCAGCAGAAAGAAATTGATGCCTTGAACCAATTAAAATACAAACAATTAGATGGCTTGTTTTTATTGACACGAACAAATGAATGGTCGGTGATTGAGCCTTACAGCGCGTATGGTCCTTTAGCAACCTGGCATCGTATCGATTCACCTAATATATACTCTTCCTACATTGATCATTACTCTGGTTATTATCGTTCCTTAGAATATTTACAACAACAAGGATACCAAAAAATTGGTCATGTCCTCGGTAATCCCGAAAATTTAAACACGCACGCACGAAAACGTGCAATGAAAGATTTTTATGAAAACACTCAGGCACCTTGGCAAGCTGAGTGGCTGATTAATGATCAGTATACTAACCATTCTGGTCGCAAAATTGCCCATTACTGGCAACAATTAACCGACAAGCCAGAAGCTTTGGCCTTTTATAATGATCACGTAGCAGCTGAGTTTATTTCAGAACTTGAAAATCTAAATTATGCCGTTCCTCGCGATGTCGCTGTCATTGGCTTTGATAATAGTTATGTCAGTGAGTTGATGCATATTACGACTGTTGATTATGCGATTCAGTATCAAGCCGAAAACTCATTTATTTACCTATACAACCAATTAAATCAGACGAACATTCCTGAAAAAAAATTAACCGTTCGTCTAGTTGAACGACGAACGGTGCCTAAAAAAGACCCGGCAGATCAGTCACTTTGACTGATTTACCTGGTCCTTTTAGAGTTAAACAAAAATTATTTATGCTTTTGTTCATTTTTTAAAATAGAAATTGACTGTTTTAAGGATTGAATCATGCCGCCTTCGCTGTATACAAGAACGTTTGATTTGTATAAACGAGCAGAGAAGATTGTTAAAATAATTCCAAAGACTGCCAAAATCACTAATGAGACAATTGCTTCCATTGTTGATGCCGTTTCGGTCGCCAAGCGTACTGGCATAATGTATGACGAAATCAGCGGAATAAAGGAAGTTACTTTCACCACGATATTTTGTGGATCATTCGTTCCAAACGTAATGCCAATCATATAACCGATTAAACCAATATACATGATGGGCTGAACTGCTTTTGCTGTATCCTCTGGTTTGGAAACAAGAGAACCACAAAGTGCTGCCAAAACAGCAAAAACGAGAATACCAATAATGAAAAAGCCTAATGTAAAAATAAAGGTTGATGAAAAAATACTTTGTGGTGAAATACCACTTAATAGACTTTTCATAAAATCAAGATTTTTCAATTGAGAATAGCCGAGAACAAACGCCACTCCGTAAATGAAAATTTGTGTTAAAGCTACTAGAATAACCCCAGTTAATTTGCCATAAAAATGGGTTTGCGCTTTTGTACTAGAGAGAATAACTTCCATGATTCTAGTGCCTTTTTCAGAAGCAATCTCTTGGGCAATAATTGAAGAATAACTGCTGATGAAGACAAATAACAAAATTGTTATCCCCATTGCTAACGCCATTTGAATCCCTGTGTTATCTTCTCCTGTTTTTATTTTGCCATTTTCATCAAAACTAATTTTGGCTTTTTTAAATGTTGCTTGTTGATTCAACATGGCAACTTGCTCAGCTGTTAGGTTTAAACGATTGGCATTCGCCATTGTTTGTAATTGGTTTAACATTTGAGGAATTAGCATCTCGGTTGCATTTCCTAAAGAGCGTTCAGAGTAAAGCTGACCAGAAATCTGATTATCTGTAGTGTCCAAAAGTAAATAGGCATCAATTTTCTCGTCTTTTAATTGTTCTTGGGCCTTTTTCTCAGAAGAAACAGCTTTGAAAGAAAAGTCCTCTGTTTTATTCTTTGTCAACTCTTTAACCAGCGCTTGGTTTTCCGAAACCAGACCAATGGTAGTATCTCCTGAAAAACCGCTAGCTAGAGAGCCCGCTAAGTAAACAATTCCTACAAGAAGAAATGGCGCTAAAATCATGATTAAGAAAGACAGCGACTTCACATTTTTCTTATAGACATCAGTCGCAATAATCCAAAATTTACTCATCTTGCCCACCTACTTTCATTTTGAAAATTTCTTCCAATGTTGGTGGTTGTTGATTAAACATTGGAATGTAGCCGTTGGCTGTCGCTTTATCAAACAACACTTTGCCCACTTCAGCGTTTTCTAATGTCGCTTCTAAGACGCCATCTTGTCGCAAGTGTGCTTCTTTCACACCTGCTGTAGCAGCAACTTCCTCAACAGATAACGGTGATTCTAAAAATAATTTTGTTCGACCAAATTGTTGTCGAATTTCATGAACCTGACCATCTAAAACCATGCGTCCATTTTTTAACATGACTAAATGGTCACAGATTTTCTCCACATTGTCCATATTATGACTGGAAAAAATGACACAAGAACCTTGATTTTTCAATTCAATAATGCCGTCTTTTAATAATTCTGCATTAACTGGATCCAAGCCACTGAATGGTTCGTCTAAAATAATTAACTTCGGTTCATGAATAAGTGTCGCAATCAATTGAACTTTTTGTTGATTTCCTTTTGATAAAGATTTAACTTTATCCGTTTTTTTGCCTTTAACTTGAAATTTTTCCATCCAAAAGTCAATTTTAGGTTCAATTTCTTTTTTAGTTTTTCCCCGCAACGAAGCGAAATAAATTAGTTGGTCTTCAATCGTAATTTTAGGATATAAACCCCGTTCTTCTGGTAAATAACCAATAATATTGTACTCTTTTTCGTTTAATGGTTGACCATTCCATAAAACTGACCCGCTATCTTGTGTTAAAAAATTTAAAATCAAGCGAAACGTAGTTGTTTTCCCGGCACCATTTTGGCCAATTAATCCTAAAATTTTCCCGTCCGGTATCGTAAAGGATACATGATCAACTGCTTTAAAATCCCCAAAGGTTTTGACTAACTCTTTTACCTCTAACACATAAACGCCCCCTTCACTTTTTCTAAACCGCTGTTTAGTTACTCATATCGTATCTTTCCTGTGTTGGCTTGTCAATGACAATTGTTATGGAAAGATGTTGCACTTTAATCAGACGCTTTATTTTCTGCTAAACGAAAAAGGCCATCCGTCTCGGCAGAAATATGCACTTCATTTGCGGTCAAGCCTGTGCTTTCATAAAATGTATTTTTAAATTCCTTTGCCGATTTTGATGATTGACAGGCCCAAATTCGACCTGTACGATTCAACCACGTACCCAATTCATTCATCAAACGCTCATCAATCAGTAATTGATTTGGTACTTTTTTAAATTTTATTTGATAAACGGGTGTTAGTATTTTCATGATCAGACGTCCTCTCTTTTAAGTTAGTTTTAGTATATCACGAAAGAAATCGTTATCATATTTTCTTGAGAGTTCAACTTTTCATGAAAAAATTGAATAAAAAAAACAGAGCCTGGGACAAAAATCACTTTGGATTTTTGTCCCAGGCTTAAAACCTTACAAACGGCGGGAACAGAACCAACACTACGCGTTGCTCCGATCTCAACAACTTCTAAGGTGTTTTCTCGACATGCGTCTCGTCACAGTACAGCCTTCAAAAGAGCTACAGCTCTAAGAGTTGCGATGTTTCAGTGTGAAGCATGAACAGATGAAATCATCGTACCTACTTGGTGAAGGTCCTTCGGAAATAAGCCGAAATTGTTGAGAATCACGAAGAACGTAGTGATTCGATGATGAACAATACCTACTTGGTCTCCAAAAATTAAAGAGCACCGGGTCCTTCAATTCTAGCATGTTCCATGCTTAGGAATTGATGCGAACGAAACGGAGTGTAGTGTATCATGCAACATCAACTCGTTCCTCGTTGTGTTTTATGACAATTTTCGGAAATTCCTTCTTATTGCTGAGAAACACTATTTGCAAAGCAAATAGATGTTGAACAGTACCTACTTGGTTCTCGGAGCTAAACGTTTCTGTCCCGACCTCTGGCTTGTTTTCATTTATTTTTCTATCTCAGAGGTTGTTTCTTGATGCAAATGACGATACACATTCTTTGCGACAGTTTCAGGTAACCCAGCTTTTCTTAATTCTTCAACACTGGCTGCCGTAATATTTTTAAGCGATTTAAATTCTTTTAAAAGATTTTTTTTGCGTTTCGGTCCCAAGCCTTCAATGTTATCTAATTTGGAAGCAAAACTATTTTTACTACGTAATTGACGATGGAATGTGATGGCGAAACGATGGACTTCATCTTGGATTCGTTGCAACAAGAAAAATTCTTGTGAGTTTCTTTCCAATGGTACAACTTCTAAGTCTGGACCAAATAAAAGTTCACTCGTTTTGTGCTTGTCGTTCTTGGCTAATCCAGCTACAGGAATATCGACTCCTAGTTGATTGGCTAACACATCTTTGGCAACATCGACTTGACCTTTACCACCATCGATTAAAATTAAATCAGGAAAAGGCAAGCCTTCTTTTAAAACTCGTGAATATCTGCGATAAATGACTTCTCTCATAGAAGCGTAATCATCAGGACCTTGGACAGTTTTTATTTTATATTTTCGATACTCATTTTTAGCTGGCCGTCCGTCAATAAACACAACCATCGCAGAAACAGGGTTGGTTCCCATAATATTTGAATTATCAAATGCTTCAATTCGAATGGGCGCAGGTATGTTCATCGCATTGCCTAATTTTTCAACTGCACCAATTGTTCGTTCTTGTTTCCGTACAATCAAATCGAATTTTTCATTTAAAGCAACTGCAGCATTTTTACTGGCTAATTTAACCAGTTTTTTCTTTTCTCCCCGTTGCGGCTGCAAGATTTTCGTAGCTAATAAAGCTTCAACGCTTTCTTTATCAATGTCATCAGGAATCAAGACTTCTTTTGGCACAAAATGCTCATTCTCTTGATAAAATTGTCCAATAAAAGTTAAAAATGCTTCACTGGCATCATCATAAAATGGAAAAATCGATACATCACGTTCGATTAATTTTCCTTGTCTGACAAAGAATACTTGGACACACATCCAGCCTTTATCAACAGCATAACCAAACACATCACGATCAATTAAATCTACATTCGTCATTTTTTGGCGGGTCATAACTGTTTCAATCGCTTTAATTTGATCGCGAAATTCTGCAGCTTTTTCAAATTCCATATGTGCAGCTGCATAAGCCATTTTTTCTTGTAAGCGGTCCTGAATTTCTGTATGTCCACCAGAGAGAAACCCTTTAATCTCTTCCACCATATCTTTGTAGACTTGCGGATCCACATCAAAAGCATAGGGACACAGACATTGTCCTAAATGATAATACAAACAAGGTGTTTTTTGCGATGGATTACATTTTCGCAAAGGAAAAAGCCGATCTAACAGTTTCTTTGTTTCATTCGCTGCATTTACATCTGGATATGGCCCGAAATATAACGCTTTGTCTTTTAAAACCTTTCGAGTAATCATTAAACGAGGATATTTTTCGTTTGTGATTTTGATAAAAGGATAGGTTTTATCGTCTTTTAACATGATGTTATATTTGGGATTATTTTTATGGATTAAATTAATTTCTAATAAAAGTGCTTCAATATTTGATTCTGTCACAATATATTCAAAATCATCGATTTCACTGACTAATCGTTCTGTCTTAGTATCATGGCTACCACGAAAATAAGACCGGACACGGTTTTTCAAAATTTTGGCTTTCCCAACATAGATAATCGTGCCGTTTTTATCTTTCATTAAATAACAACCAGGTTGATCAGGAAGCAGTGCTAATTTATTTTTTATTCGTTCGTTCATACGATACTTCCTTTCTAACAAAATGCTTCATCTATTATACACCTCTTTTTGTAATTAAACAAAAAAAGCCGCTACTTTATGTACGAAAGAAACAGCCTGAAAAGACAATCGCTAATGATTTCTCTTCAGACTGAATCAAACTATTCGTAATGACTAATCAACGTTTATAAGTGTTTGGCAATCATTGCTTGCAATTGGTCTTTTGTATGAACACCGACTGCTTTTTCAACAACTTCGCCATCTTTTTTCAATAGCAATGTTGGGATGCTCATGATTCCAAAACTTGCTGGTGTTGCAGGATTTTCATCCACATCCATTTTGACGATTTTTACTTCGTCTTCATCATATTCTTCAGATAATTGTTCTAAGATGGGTGCTTGCATACGACAAGGGCCACACCAAGTTGCCCAAAAGTCGATTAAGACTAATCCTTCATCTGTTTCTGTTGCAAAATCTTTATCGGTAATTGCTTGTGTCATTTCACAAACCTCCTACTCTTTACTCTTATTACATGCTTAGTATAACACGTCATCTCTAAGATAGCGAGTGTTCTGCTTACTTATTGTAAGTCCTTATTTATTGGAATTTCACGACAGTCGCACCATTACCACCTTGGTTTTGTGGCGCAAATTCATAGCTTTTCACACTACGGTGATGTTTTAAAAATTCCGTTATTCCGGTTCTTAATGCACCTGTTCCTTTGCCGTGAACAATGGTTACTTGTGGATAGCCCGCTAGAATCGCAGCATCAATGTATTGGTCAACTTCTGCCAATGCTTCTTCGTAGCGTTTGCCACGTAAGTCTAGTTGTGTGCTAACATGACTGCTTTCTGCAGAACGAACCGTTGTAACTCTTGGTTTTGCTTCTTTTTGTGGAGCGACAGGCGTCATATCCTCTTCAGATACGTTCATTTTTAAAATGCCTAATTGGACTTGCCATTGTCCTTTGCCGTTGTCTTTTAATAAGGTCCCTCGTTGGCCGTAGGTATTGACAATTACTTCATCGCCAGCTTTTAATTTTTTCTGCTCTTTCGCCTTCTTCAGCACTTTGTTTTTAGCAAGCTTAGTTTCTTCGTGGTGTAATTGAGAAAGTTGTGTTTTCGCATCAATTAACTGATGTTCTTTGACACCACCTTGTTGGCCGCTTTCCAATTGCATTTTGCGAATATCAGAAATAATGGTTTCTGCGTTTTCTTCCGCTTCTGCAATAATTTTATTTGCTTCTTTCCGCGCTTTTTGTAATTCTTTTTCTCGTTCTTCAAAAAATACTTGATAGGCTTCTTTCAGTTCCTTATGCAAAGCGGCCGATTCATCGACATAGTGGCGAGCTTCTAAATATTCAGTTTCGGCCATTTTGCGACGGTTTTCCAAGTCTTCAATCATTTCGTTTAAATCTTGACTTTCACCGTCCATTATTTGTTTTGCAGCTTCAATAATACTGTTGTCTAATCCAAGACGTTTCGAAATTTCAAAAGCATTACTTCGGCCAGGCACGCCAATTAATAAACGATAGGTTGGACTCAAAGTATCTACATCAAATTCCATACTGGCATTGATTGTTCCAGCTCGATTATAGCCATACACTTTTAATTCAGGATAATGGGTTGTTGCCATCACATAGGCTCCTTTAGCACCCAATGAATCTAAAATGGCAATCGCTAAAGCGGCCCCTTCTTGCGGATCTGTCCCAGCACCTAATTCATCAAATAGTACTAAACTTTGATGATCGACTTTCTTTAAGACAGACACGATATTCGTCATATGTGAAGAGAAAGTACTTAGACTTTGTTCAATCGATTGTTCATCCCCGATATCCGCAAATACTTCTGTAAAAATACCCATTTTACTCTCTTCTTCCACTGGAATAGGTAATCCAGCTTGGCCCATTAATTGTAAAAGACCTAACGTTTTCAGAGTAATGGTTTTCCCGCCGGTATTAGGCCCTGTAATCACAATTGCTTGATATTCTTCTCCAATCACAATGTCATTGGCTACAGCTTTTTCTGGATCCAATAGTGGGTGCCGGGCTTGTTTAAAAACTACATGATTTGCTTGACTAATTTCTGGAACAACTGCTTTTAGTTCTTTTCCTAGTCGCGCCTTAGCATTAATAAAATCAAGTTTACCGATGACATAAGCATTATGCGTAATTTCTCGGCGATAAGGGACCAACTCAGCCGACAGTTCTGCCAAGATGCGAGTAATCTCATTTCTTTCGGCAATTTGTTGTTGTCGCAAACGATTATTCATTTCTAAAATTTGTTTAGGTTCAATAAATAAGGTTTGTCCTGAAGCACTTTGGTCGTGAACCACGCCACCAAAAATATTTTTATATTCTTGTTTGACTGGAATCACGTAGCGTTCATTTCGCATAGTAACAAGGGCATCACTAAGGTAACGTGCGTTTTTCCCACGAATAATACTATCTAGTTCTTCTCGAATGGTCTGCTCACTACGTCGAATATTTTGCCGAATTGCCTTTAAGGCTGGCGAAGCTTCATCTGTGACGTAGCCATCATCATCAATGGCTTGTTTGAGTTGGCGATTTAATTCAGGCAAAACTTCTAGTTGCTCTCGCCACATATATAAACGTTCAAAATCAACTTCATTTTCACTTAACTCATCAAAAAAACGAGTCAGTTCTGAAGTAGTCGACAAGACACGGCCTACTTGTGCTAATTCTATGCCATTTAAATCCGCACCAATTTCAATCCGTTTCATGTGTGGTTGGATATTTTCTAATTTAGGAATGGGGATTCCACCACGTAATCGTTGAACTTTTAAACCATCCTGTGTTTCATTTAGCCATGATTGAATTTTATTTTCATCAGCAATCGGTAATAATTCCGAAACTTCGTTTGTCCCCTGAGCTGTCACAATAAATTGCAACAACTGTTGTTTTACTTTATCAAACCCTAATGTTGATAGAATACGCTGATTCATTTTTCCACCTACTTTTCTAACTTTTTCATTTGTTGAAAAGACTGAGACATAACATAAGAAGTTTCGCTTTGCTCACTTACTTCTTATCTCTATCTCAGTCCCATTCAGCTTTATTTCGTAATTGGTTCAACCCATAATTCATATGCTTGTTTTGTTAGAATTGGGGTATTTTTTACAATGCCTCGTGCCAAGCCACTTGACCGAAACTGATTTTGGACAATATCTGACGGAATCATTGACGCCGTAGCTAACACTAGAAAAAGACCCACGTATAACACAAGAACACTTAATACGCCACCTAATAGTCCATTTACCTGTTTCAAAACTGGAATAAATGTTAATCCATGTAAAAAGATAGCTAAAAAACGAACGACCAACCAGCCTGCAAACAGCAATAATAAAAACGCAACCGCTGAATAAAAGGCTTTGTCCAAGTCTAAAGAAATCTCTTGATTAAAAAAGACAAGCTTTGACGTTGGCGTAACCGATGGATATGGAATATACAATTCTAAATGAGAAGCGACCTCTTTGTAATAGGTTCGAGCAACAAAATATGAAATTAAGTAACCTACCGAATAGAGCACTTGTAAAATCAAGCCTCGTTTAGCTCCTGTATAAAATCCAAAGGCTAAAAGTAATAAAATAAGTATTGTTAACATCTTGTCATCCTTTCAGGAACTACTCCGAAACACCTTTATTTTGAATCTGCTGTTTTCGATTTTCATTCAAAATTTGTTGGGCTTCCACATGATTATGAATTTCTACATCTTCTTGTCCATTCTTTTTCAAAACATCCCGTGCTTCTTCTTCGATAATTTCCATTCGGCGCACACGATTCTCTAATTCAGCCAAACGAATGGTTTTCTGTTTTAAATCTGCTACTTGTTTTTCCAATTTTAAAGCATATTCTTGTTTTTTTAGTTGATCTGAAATTGCATTAATTGCTAATAAAACAGAAGCTTGTTCCGTATCAGTTTGCGGAGAAAGATGTTTAATTTCCGCCAGTTGTTCGTTGACAATTTTTGTGACTAAATCCATATGTTGTTTTGACTCTTGGCCAATAATTGTATACGTATGGTCTGCAATGATTGCTTTATATCGTGTTTTTTCATTTGATGCCATGTTGAGGTTCCCTCCTGTAAATCAATCCATTCTTGCTTATTGTACCATGAAAAAAAAGCGAAGCGCAATTTTCGTACAAATTCTCTCTTATTATATGCCACAAAGCGAAAAATTTAAAGATTTCTTTACAAGAACTCTGGCAATTTAAGAACGAATAGAAATTGTGTAGGAGAAAAAGCGTGGAACAAAAAGTCAAAGTGATTTTTGTCCCACGCTCAAACTCTGATAATCAGCTAAAAATGTTTGTTTCAGCTGTACTTTTTAAGGCTTAGTTATTATCTTTCATCTTTTCTACACGTAAACAACGCATAGCATTTAAAACAGCGATAATAGTTACACCAACATCAGCAAACACTGCTGCTTGCATTGAAGCCAAGCCTAATGCACCTAGTACCAAAACAATGATTTTAACAGCAATCGCAAAGATAATGTTTTGTTTAACAATTCTCAATGTTTTTCTTGATAATTTAATCGCAGAGGCGATACGACTTGGTTCATCATTCATAATCACCACATCAGCTGCTTCAATTGCCGCGTCACTTCCTAAACCACCCATGGCAATCCCAACATCAGCCCGGGCTAAAACAGGTGCATCATTCATGCCGTCACCAACAAAGGCAACTTTGTTTTTAGGTGAAGATGCTTTTAACAACTCTTCTAAACGATCCACTTTGCCATCTGGTAAAAGTTCTGCATAAACTTTGTCAACACCAACTTCTTTTGCAATAGCTTCTGCAACTTGTTGATTGTCTCCAGTCAGCATAACAGTTTGTTTGACCCCTTCAGCCTTTAATTCTTTTATTGCTGAAATGGCGTCTGGTTTCAATTGATCCGCAATCACTAAATAGCCTGCAAATTGATTATCAATAGCGACAAAAATTAAAGTTCCCGCTTCCTTCACTTCTGGTGCTTCGATACCAAATTGTCTCATTAACTTCGCATTACCGACTAAAACTGTTTTGCCTTCAATTGTGGCTTTGATACCGTGTCCGGCAACCTCTTCAATTGCTGTTGCTGGAACAGTTTCTTTGCCATAGCTTTCTTTAATAGAAATAGCAATAGGATGAGTGGATAATTGTTCTGCTGTTGCTGTTAAACGCAACAACTCTTCTTCAGGTAAAACAACACTAGTTATGTTTTGAACCACGAAATTTCCTTTTGTTAGCGTACCAGTTTTATCAAAAACAATCGTTTCCGTATTCGCTAAAATTTCTAAATAGTTGCTTCCTTTAATTAAAACACCTAGTTTGCTGGCTCCGCCAATTCCACCGAAGAAACTTAAAGGAACAGAAATGACTAAGGCACATGGACAAGAAATAACCAAGAACGTTAATGCCCGATAAACCCATTCATTAATAGAAGTATCAGGGAAAATAAATGGTGGAATCACTGCCAATAAGACAGCTAAAACAACGACAACTGGTGTATAGTAACGAGCAAATTTAGAAATAAAGTTTTCTGCAGGGGCTTTTTTACTGCTAGCATTTTCAACTAAATCTAAAATTTTGCTAACTGTTGAATCCCCAAATTTTTTCGTAACATTAATGGTCAAGGCCCCATTTTTATTGATAAAACCACCTAAGATTTCATCGCCGACTTTGACCGTTCTTGGAACGGATTCACCAGTTAACGCAGAGGTATCTACCATGCTTGATCCATCAATAATTTGACCATCTAATGGAACTTTTTCACCTGGTTTCACTAATATTTGTTGTCCAATTTCAATTGTATCTGGAGCGACCGCTTTTATTTGTCCATTTACTAAAAGATTTGCTGAATCTGGACGAATATCCATTAATTTGGCAATTGATTTTCTGGATTGATCAACTGCAGCACTTTGGAACCATTCGCCGACTTGGTAGAATAACATTACTGCCACAGCTTCGGGATATTCCCCAATAAAGAATGCCCCAATCGTTGCCACAGACATTAAGAAATTTTCATCAAACACTTCCCCACGAAAAATATTCGTTACCGCTCGTTTGACAATGTCGCCACCAATTAAGACATAAACGACTAAATAAGACGCCAAAGCAACCCAATTATTACTTGGCTTAATGATAATAAGTGCTAAAAATAAAACAAATGCAATAATGATACGAATTAAGCGATTCTTATTGGGATTACGTCCCTCTTCTTCTTTGACATCTTTTAAAGAAATAACTTTGACATCTGGTTCTAACTTACCAATCACTGCACGCGCTTCATTTTCGACTTCTAAATCATGTCCTGATTCAACTTCCAGTGTCATCTTTTCAGCCATGAAGTCCACACGCGCTTTTTCTACTCCGTGAATTTTTTGGACAGATTTTTCAATTTTATCTGCACAACTTGCACAATCAAGTCCTTCTAGTTTATAACTCTTTTGCATTTAAACACCTTCACTCCCTATATAATAGCGATTATTCCGTTTACATGAATAACCTTTCATGAATCTATTATAAATGAAGATACAATCATATGTCAACCGCTTCACGTAATCTTTTTCTATTTTATAGACATAATGGCATAATTGCTGTAGGTGGAATGGATAACTGAGTAATAACTTTCGGATTGAGTCTATTGCTGCCTTTCCACCAAATTTTGGTTTGTTGGTGTTGAAACCAAGCACTTTGTTCAAAAGGTGCTGACAATGTTTGTAAGTGATGCACTTCGATTTGATTGGTTGCCTGCGGTTCTGTTGTGAAATCATGGGCCCGAATACCTATAGAATGACAAGAAATAGGAACTTCTTGTGTAACCATTAGTGTTTGTTGCCAGCCAATCACTTGGACTCTGTGCGCATCTATGCGTTTGACAGGCCAAATATTTTTACAACCAGTGAGTTTAGCTGCTTCAATCGTTTGAGGTTGGTTAAATAATTGATTTGTTGCACCAAAAAGTGTTTGGTTTTTTGTGATTATCACTAAACTCTGACATAACTTATACAGTTCATCTAAACTATGACTCACAATTAAGGCATGTTGATTTAAATTACTTAATCGCTGTTGAAGTTCAATTTGCAGCTCTTCCTTTAAGGGTGCATCTAATGCGGAAAATGGCTCATCTAATAACAGGTAAGCCGGCTGAGCCGCTAGCATTCGCGCAAAAGCCACTCGCTGTCTTTGTCCTCCAGAAAGTTGACTAGGATATTGTTGTTGGACTTTAGTTAAGTGAAAAGATGCAAGCAATTGAGTGACCAATTGTAAATCTTTTGTCACGCACGTCAGATTTTCTACTACCGATAAATGAGGAAACAACGCATACTGTTGAAACAAAAGACCAATTTTTCGTTGTTGCGGCGACAAATTGATCTTTTGTTCAGCATCGAATAAGACTTGATCATTTAAAACAATCTGACCTTTATCCGCAGTCTCAACACCCGCAATACATTTTAATAACATACTCTTGCCACAACCAGAAGCACCTAAAATTCCTGTTGTTTGCGTCTTTGTTTCAAACTGAATTTGCAAAGTATGACTTTTCAATTCTTTTTGAATATCAACAATTAATCTCATTCCGATCTTCTCCAAGCGCGCTGACTAAAAAATTCCGTAAAAAATAAAATAATCAGGCAAAGTAATAACATAATCACAACATATTGATTGGCTAAACGCCAATCCCCACTTGCTACAGCAGAGTAGATAGCTAAAGGAAGCGTTCTTGTTTTGCCAGCAATATTCCCTGCTAACATTGTCGTCGCTCCAAATTCGCCTAACCCGCGGGCAAAGGCTAACACGCCACCGGCCAAGAGACCGTTCATCGACAAAGGTAACGCAATTTTTCTAAAATATCGACTTTCCGAAAACCCGAGTGTCTGGGCCACCGCCAACAACTCACTATCCATTTGTTCAAACGCCGTTAAGGCTGAACGATACATTAAAGGAAATGAAACAGCAACGGCAGCAATAACCGTAGCTGGCCATGAAAAAACAACTTGAATGGCAAAAAAATCAAGTAAAAACTGGCCTACTGGTTGCTGAACACCAAAAATAGTTAAGAGAAAAAAACCAAAAACAGTCGGCGGTAAAACTAATGGCAACGTAAATAAACTATTCAAAAGAATTTTTAATTTACGATTTTTCAAACGAAAAACAATATACGCAACGCCTGTTCCTAAAACAAAAGTAAATAAAATGGCGATTATTGCTGTCTGAAAAGATAAAAGAATTGGTCGAACATCCATTTTCCCACCTACTTTGTTAACTTAAAGCCAATACTTTCAAAATATTTTCTGCATTGTTGACTCTGTAAAAAATTTAAAAAAGCATCTGCTGATTTTTGTTTCTTAGAGGCGGCAACTTTACCAACTGGATAGATAATTGGCTTTTTCAAAGCAGCTTCAGGCATGGCCGCAACAATCGCTACTTTTGAATTGGTTGCTGCATCTGTCGCATAAACCAAGCCAGCTTCTGCACTTGCATTCGCTACCCATTCAAGGACTTCTGTTACATTCGTGCCAAAGCTTGCGTGTTTTTCTACATAGGACCAAGCACCTAAAGCTTTTAAGCCTTCTTCGGCATATTGACCAGCTGGAACACTCGCAGGATCACCAATTGCTATCATTTGGGCTTTTTTTAAATCAGAAAAATCATGCCACTTTGCTTGATCTTGGTTAGGCACAATAAGAACAAGCTGGTTTTCCAATAAAGGAACGACACTTTTCTTATTAATTAGTTTTTCTGCAACCAATGCATTCATTTGTTTTGTCGAAGCCGAGAAAAATACATCGGCTTTTAGGCCTTTTTCAATTTGCATCTGTAATTTTCCAGAACTATCATAGGTTCCAGTTACCTGAATATCTGGATGCTCTTTTTCAAAGGCTGGAATAATTTTCTTCTCCATGACTGATTCTAAGCTAGCTGCTGCCGCAAGGGTTATTTCTTCTTTTTTTGTTGAAACTGTTTCTTTTTGCGGCTGATTTGTACATGCAGCAATTAGGACAACTAAACTGAATAAACTAAGCAAGAACACAGTCTTTTTTTGTTTAGACATTTGAACGCCTCTTTTCTTTTATAAATACCCGCCATAACTCAAGTCAATAATTTCAGATTTTTTAATCACTTCTTTGGCCATTAATCTTGGTAACAACAAATCAAAAACCGTTTTTTCTGAAAATAAAACACCACCTGGTAAGCCAATGATCGTTTGCTCTCCTTTATAAGCCAGCAAAAACATTGAGCCTGGTAAGACTGGTGTCCCATGGGTTACGATTTCAGCACCTGTCTGCTTAATTGCTAACGGTGTCAAATCATCAGGATCTACACTCATACCACCTGTACAAACAATCAGATCAAGCCCTTGTGCTAACATCTTTTTGATCGCAACAGTAATTTTTTGCGGCTGATCATCGACAATTTCTTGCTTGACAATCGTAACTAAAGGATACGCGGAGAACTTGGCTTTTAACACAGGGTAAAAAGCATCCTCAACCAATCCTGTGTAAACTTCACTGCCAGTAGTTACAATCCCGACCCGTATTTTTTTGAAAGGTTTCACAGAGATTAGTGGCTCAGACGTGCTGAACTGGCATGCCTTTTCTAATTGGCTTTTAGAAATTGTTAGTGGAATCACTCGAAAGGCTGCAACTTTTTCATCTTTCTGAACTTCTATATTGGTAACTTTAGTTGACAAGGCGAGACCTTCAATTTCATTTAAAGCAATTAATTTTTCTCGATTGACTTTTAAAAGACCTCTCGTGCTAGCTTTAGCAACAATTTTTCCTTCATGGACTTCACTCGGCTGACATGAGTCATCTGTTAACAGGTTATACAAAAATGTCGCTGCCTCTTCTTCATGTATTTCTGCTGGATCCAAGGAAATAAACAGATGTTTTTTCCCTAATGATAAAAGAATTGGAATATCTTCTTGAACAACTATATGTCCTTTTTTAAAACACACTTCCTTGGTCTTCCCATAGTCAATTCGCGTAATATCATGACTCAATGGAAGGCCAACTGCCTCTTCTGTTCGAATTGTTTTCATGGTTTATTCCTCATCATGTATGATTTTTTTATTTGTGATTAAATCCAAAGCGTGGGGCAAAACAGGCAACAAAAAATGCAAATGTTCTGTTACACTTTTCGGGCTACCAGGCAAATTAACAATGAGCGTGCGTCCTCTTTGAACAGAAACGCCTCGACTTAACATAGCAAATGGTGTTTTTTCCAAGCTAAGTTGACGCAAGCCCTCACTGATCCCAGGAATGATTCGCTCTGCTACACGTAAGGTAGCTTCTGGGGTCCGATCCCGTTCACTCAACCCTGTGCCGCCTGTCGTTAAAATCAAATCACAGGTCTTAGACCACTCTTGCAATAGATCTACTAATTGATTTTCTTCATCTGGTAAAATGGTTTGTTTGGTTACCTGGTAGAGCGCAGGTAACTGTTCACGAATCAAGGGACCCGATTGGTCGACAGCAAGCCCTTGAAAGCAACGATCACTTAATGTTACAATGCCCACTTTAAACAACGTCTAACTGGTCTCCTTTTTTAATATGACCTTCTGTCACAACAACTGCAAAGATTCCTTCTCTAGGCATGATGCAATCGCCCACTCGCGCGTAAATCTGACAGTGTTTATGGCACTCTTTCCCAATTTGAGTAACCACCAATTCGGAATCGCCTATTTTCATTTTCGTTCCAACAGGTAATTGACGTAAATCAATCCCTGATACGATTATATTTTCCCCAAAAGCACCATTGCCAACCCGAGCTCCTTTTTCATTGAAAGCCGTTATTTCTTCAAAAGATAACAAACTGACTTGTCGATGCCAATTACCGCCGTGCGCATCATTTTCTAATCCGAAACCTTTAATTAAGTTGACTTCAGGAATTTCCTTTTTCTGTGTGCCTCTTCGCGGGCTAATATTTATTGCAATAATTTCTCCTGTTTTCATACTTACCCTCCTATTTGTGACATAAATCGTTGTTCTCCTTGTTGTTCCAAGAAAAGATGTTTTTCAGGCTTACAGGCAATGCCACTCTTGATAATCCCTAACAATTCTGCTGTTTGTTCCATAGCTAAAGCTTCCTTTAACGAGTAGCCGTCTGCAGAATGCAGGCACGTTTTTAAATGGCCGTCTGCAGTAATTCGAATTCGATTACACGTCTCGCAAAAACAATGCCCTAATGCACTAATAAAACCTATTTTTCCTTTAAAATCTTTTAAGGCGTAATAACTAGCAGGGCCATTGCCCAATGGTTTTTTGTATGGTTGCAACGTTCCATAATGTTTGGTTAAAATGGCTTCTACTTCTTCTTGTTGCTTACCTGGATGCTCCTTCCCTAATCCAATTGGCATCATTTCAATGAAACGAAGATGCACAGTCTCTTTCTTAGCGATTTCAGCCAGTTCTACAATTGTTGCTTCACTTATCTCTTTCCTAGCTACAGTATTAATTTTGATATTAGCTAGTCCCACATCAATCGCTTGTTCTAAGCCCGCCAGAACATTCCTTAACTGACCAACTCTTGTTATTTCACGAAATTCTTCTGGATCCAAAGTGTCTAAGCTAATATTAATGCCGTCCAAGCCCGCCTCTTTTAATCCTTGAGCCTCACGAGCTAACGTCATGCCATTAGTCGTTAAGGTTACTTTTTCGATGCCTGAGATTTGCTTTATCCTTTTAATTAAAGAGAGTAAATTTGGTCTAACAAGCGGTTCACCACCTGTTAATTTAACTTTTTTGATGCCTTCTTTCGCTAATATCCTCAATAAAAAAATAATCTCATCATCTGTTAGAAGCTGCTCTTTTTTTAAAAAGCAAAGACCTGTTGCTGGCATGCAATACGTGCAACGTAAGTCACAACGATCTGTTAAAGACAAACGAACATAATCAATTTCACGGTTAAATGCATCTTTCATGCTGTTCACTCATCACTTTCCTTTGATTTAATTGAAGAACGAATGAAATGACCACTACGTCCCCCATTTTTCTCTAATAAACCAATGTTTGTCATTGTCATTCCTCGATCAATTGCTTTACACATGTCATAAATTGTTAAGAGTGCTGCCTGCACACCTGTTAGCGCTTCCATTTCAACGCCAGTTGAACCCACTGTTTTTGTAAAGCAACGTACTTCTAAACAAGTTTGATTGCGCCAATCAAACTGAATTTCACACTTTGTCAAAGCAACCAAATGACACAAAGGAATCCATTCAAACGTTCGTTTTGCGGCGGTAATCCCAGCTACTCTTGCTACCTGTAATACTTCACCTTTTTTAATCATTTGGGTCTGAATCGCTTCTGCTGTCGCTTCCAACATGTGAATTTCTCCATAAGCGAGGGCTGTTCTTTCAGTGTCATTTTTTTCCGAAATATCAACCATATGCACTTCTCCTTGTGTATTCAAGTGCGTAAATTCCTTACTTTGAACCATTTCTCCACCTCACATTTGACATTTGTTAACGTTTACACAATACTTCTTTTTCAAGTGTATCACTCTTGCATCAAAAAAACAATCTGGCATCCATAATTTTTTTTAGCGATAAATCGAAGTTAAAAAAGTTAAGCGACAAAAATTACGTGCTTCGCTTAGCCTGACCAGACTTTTGTCTTAGTCTTAAAACTTGATAAGTAATAAGAGGTCGGGACAGAAGTGCTTAACTCCGAGAACCAAGTAGGTACTGTTCAACATCTATTTGCTTTGCAAATAGTGTTTCTCAGCAATAAGAAGAAATTTCCGAAAATTGTCATAAAACACAACGAGGAACGAGTTGATGTTGCATGATACACTACACTCCGTTTCGTTCGCATCAATTTCTACGCATGGAACATGCTAGAATTGAAGGACCCGGTGTTCTTTAATTTTTGGAGACCAAGTCCTTCAAT
Organism: Enterococcus sp. AZ011; assembly: GCF_050548355.1. Classification (NCBI taxonomy): domain Bacteria; kingdom Bacillati; phylum Bacillota; class Bacilli; order Lactobacillales; family Enterococcaceae; genus Enterococcus; species Enterococcus sp. AZ011. The sequence continues at coordinate 1,226,929 of NZ_CP172959.1, read as the reverse complement.
TCTTAGTGATTTATCACTTAGAGATTGATGAGATCGGAGCTCTGCGAAGTAGGTATTGTTCATCATCGAATCACTACGTTCTTCGTGATTCTCAACAATTTCGGCTTATTTCCGAAGGACCTTCACCAAGTAGGTACGATGATTTCATCTGTTCATGCTTCACAGTGAAACATCGCAACTCTTAGAGCTGTAGCTCTTTTGAAGGCTGTACTGTGACGAGACGCATGTCGAGAAAACACCTTAGAAGTTGTTGAGATCGGAGCAACGCGTAGTGTTGCTTCTGTTCCCGCCGTTTATCAATTTTTAAGCCTGGAACAAAAATCCAAAGTGATTTTTGTTCCAGGCTCTTACTTTCATACTAATCTTAGGTCAGGTTGTCATCAAGTCTGCCAATAATAGACTTTTACAAGCGCGCCTTTTTTGAGTAGTACACCAGCTGGTTGTTCTAGCAGGCAATTTGTTTCTAAAGTATTTGATAAATTGGATGAAAGATGACTTTTTGTCACTAAATTTACTGTGCCATCTATTTCTTTCGCTCGGTAAAATCGACGTAGTCTACTGGGGGCTAATTCATGCGCTAAAATTACTGTTCGTTCCTTTAGATTTAACTCGACACAATTAAAAAAAGTAGCTAATAATGTCCAGTAAAAAAGATGTAAATTAACCATTGCCGCAAACGGATTGCCTGAAACGCTTAAAATGAGTGTTTCTTGAAATTGACTTCCCATAACTGGGGTTCCAGGTTTCATATTTACAAAATGAAACAACTCTGTTCCTCCGATACGTTTAATTGCTAAAGGTAAATTGTCCTTTTCACCTACCGAAACACCACCACAAGTAATTAATACATCAAGTTTTGGTGAAATCTCAATCAGCCTCTTCGCTAATTCTTCAGGGTCATCTGAACAATGGTCTAGGTGGATTACTTCATTACCACTCGCTTTGACAAAAGCTGCTAACATGTAGAGATTACTATTATAAATTTTCCCAACTGACAGTGGTTCTTCCAAAGAAACTAACTCACTACCGGTCGCTAAAATCCCCACCTTCATGCGCTTCAAAACAACAACTTTATCAATCCCTTGCATTGCCAACAAACCAATCATGCGACTATTAATCTGTTGATGTTTTGCTAAAATTTTTTGCTGAAAAGCAATATCTTCTCCAATTTCCGCATAGTTTTGGCCCGCAGTGACAGAGCGAAAAATTTTAACATGGTCTTGCCCAAAATCCGTCCATTCTTGTGGCACTACAGCATCAAAATCGGTTGGAATAAAAGCACCTGTTGTTATTTTAATCGCACAGTTATTCGTCTGATTACAATAAAACATGGAATCCCCTGCCACTAAAGAACCGACGACTTTTAAACAACTTGGGCTTTCAGCAGTCGCACCTCGTGTTTCTACTGCACGAACGGCATACCCATCCATCCCGGCACGAGGAAAATGAGGAATCGCTGTCTCTGCAAAAATGGTTTCTCCGCTAATCCGTCCCAAGGAATCAAGCAGCGCCACTTCTTCTGTTTCACATTGACTCTTCATATGTTGGGTCATTTTCTCTCGTGCTTCTTCCAACTCGATCATGTTTTAACCATCCTTTTTTATTTATTCACTGGTTTAATCGCAACGGCACAAACTTTATATTCAGGAATTGTGGCGATATCATCAAATACAGCATTGGTGATTTCGTTAACATTCCCATCTGGAAAATGGAATGTCATAAAGACTTCTTGCGGAAATACTCGATTTCCGACAGCCGCATAGGTTTCAATTTTGCCACGTCGAGAATGAACTTCAACTTTGTCACCTTCTTGGATTCCCAGAACTTGTGCATCGACTGCATTTATCTCAATATAAGAGTGATTCGCTATTTGGTTAATCCCTTCCGTTCGTCCTGTCATTGCTCGGGTATTGTAATGGTAAAGCATTCGGCCTGTCGACATTAAATACGGGTACTCTTCATCTGGTAATTCTTGGGCTTGCTTATACGGAATTGCTTTAAATAAACCTTTCCCACGAGCAAAACTGCCCACATGCATAATCGGCGTACCTGGATCTGTCAAGCTCCGACAAGGCCATTGTAAGCTCTCCTTCTCTAAACGTTCATAATTAATTCCACCAAACGAAGGCGTCACAGCTGAAATTTCTTTCATAATTTCTTTTGCAGATTCATACGCACAAGGATAGCCCATTCGTGTCATGACTTCACAAAAAATTTCATAGTCTTCTCGCGCTTGTCCTCTTGGTTCAACAGCTTTACGGACTCTTTGCACGCGCCGTTCTGTATTTGTAAATGTCCCGTCTTTTTCTGCATAACTGATGCCTGGTAAAACGACATCTGCATAAGCAGCCGTTTCTGTCATAAATAATTCTTGAACAACTAAAAAGTCTAAACTTTCTAAAGCTTGACGAACATGTCCTGTGTCTGGATCCGTAACAATTGGATCTTCTCCAAAAATATAAAGGCCTTTGACGTTTCCTGCCGTTGCTGCTGGTAAGACTTTAGTAGAAGTTAAACCTGTGTTTCGATTTAACGGCACATGCCAAGCTTTTTCAAATTTGTCGATTACTTCTGGATTGTTGACTTTTTGATAGCCTGGGAAATCATAAGGCATACAGCCCATATCGCAAGCACCTTGAACATTATTTTGACCTCGCAAAGGATTGACACCACAGCCTGGTTTTCCAACTTTACCAACCAACATTGCCAAATTAGACATACTCATAACACCCTCAGTTCCTGTCGAATGTTCCGTTACGCCTAAACAATAAATGATTGGTGCTTTCTCTGCTTTTGCATACATGCGTGCTGCTTGAATTAAATCTTCTGGATGAATATGACAAATTTCTGCGACTTTTTCCGGCGTATAATCAGCCACCATTTTTTCTAAATCTAAAAATCCTTCTGTCCGTTCTTCAATAAAATGGCGATCTGCTAAACCTTCTTTCAAAATCACATGCATCATGCCATTAGCAAATGCGACATTCGTTCCCGCCTGAACTTGTAAATGCAGCGCACTATCCTTCACTAAGTTAATTTTCCGCGGATCAACAACAACAACTTGCGTTCCTCTTTGGATGGCTTGGCGAATTTGCGCACCAATAACTGGATGAGCTTCTTCTGGATTGGAACCTACTAATAAAATCATGTCGACATCTTCAGTGATATCAGCAATAGGATTAGTCATCGCACCAGAGCCTAAGGTTTGGGCTAAACCATGGACCGAAGCCGAATGACAAACACGGGCACAGTTATCAACATTATTGGTACCAAAAGCAGCACGCACCATTTTTTGAAAGACATAATTATCTTCATTTGTCGCTCTAGAGCACGAAAAACCAGCAAGAGCATCCGGACCGTTTTCTGCTTTAATTTCGTTAAATTTTGACGAAACAAGCGTTAAGGCTTCTTCCCAAGAAGCAGGTTCAAAAATCCCATTCCGTTTAATTAATGGCTCCGTTAAGCGATCTCCTGACCCAACAAATTTATATGAAGCAAATTTTCCTTTCACACAAAGTAAATTTTTATTAGCTGGTCCATCCAGGGGTTCAACACCCACCAAACGATTATTTTTAACGAGTAAATTCATCTGACAGCCTGTCCCACAATGCGGACAAGTTGTAGGAATTTTCTGGGTTTCCCATTTGCGGTACTCTTTTGTATCTTTTGCTGTTAACGCACCTGTAGGACAGGAAGAGACACAATTGCCACATGATTCACAGATAGATTGATCAAACGCCTGCCCATAACTTGGCATCATTTTTGTTTCAAAGCCACGATTAGCAATACTAAGTACATCTCTTCCCTGCCGCAATTGACAGACACGGGCACAACGACGACACATGATACACTTTTCTGGATCATAAGAGAAAAATGGATTACTGGTATCTTCTTGATGGCAAGGCATTCTTTTTCCCTCGGTAAAGCTAGTGGCATCAATCCCATAATCTAGCGCATACTGTTGTAATTGACAATCCCCGTTTTTTCCACAAGAAAAACATTCTAATTTATGATTACTCAATAATAAATCAAGAATAAAACGTCTGGAATCAGCAACTTTTTCAGAATGTGTTGACACAACCATGTCCTCTTGACAATGTGCCGTACAAGCAGTTGTTAAGCCACCACGTCGGCCGCCTTCCACCTCAACCACGCACATCCGACAAGAACCATCAGGTGCTAATTCCTTTAAATGACAGAGCGTTGGAATTTCAACACCTAGCCCTTTCGCTGCTTCGAGAATGGTAGTCCCTTTAGGCACAGTTACTTCTTGGTTATCAATAGACAATGTAACTGTTTGCGTATGCAACTTTGTTTTCATTTTTACCAACCTCCTTTGCTAGTGGCATAGATTTCTGTTTCAGCAGTCGTTTCAAATTCTTCTGGAAACAAAGCCAATGCACTCTTCATTGGATTTGCGACGGATTGGCCCAAACCACAAGCTGATAATCGCGTGACATGTGTGAGCATCTTTTCCAATCGTGGCAAATCACTAGCTGTTGCCTCGTTCCGATTGAATTTACTCAATAATTCCAAAATCCTAGTTGTTCCCAATCGACAAGGGGTGCATTTACCACAGGACTCATGAGCAAAAAAGGCCGCCACGTGTACTAAATAGTCCACAACATTGACTGAATCATCCATTACTACAATTGCGCCAGAGCCGACAGATAAGTCATGGGCCCATAAATCTTCGTAGGAATACAAACAATCCCTTAACGTTGCAACAGCACCAATTGGACCGGATTGTCCACCGAAATGAATAAATTTTAATGCTCGACCAGTTGCAGAGCCTCCGCCGTATTGCTCGCCATAAATTATTTCTTCTAATGGTGTTCCAAGGTTGACCTCGTATAAGCCCCGATTTTTAATATGTCCAGACAAACAAATTAGCTTTGTTCCGCCACCATCGGCAGTACCCATCTCTAAAAAGGCTTGTCCACCTTCTCGTAAAATTACAGGAACACTTGCAAATGATTCAACATTATTTACTAATGTTGGTTGCAAATATAAACCAACATCTGCTAAGTGTGGTGGTTTGACACGCGGCCGCCCCGTTTTTCCTTCAATTGAATTTAAAAGTGCTGAATTTTCCCCACAAATATAGGCGCCAGCACCAGAAATAATCGTAATATCATAATTGAATCCTTCAATTCCTAAAATGTTTTCCCCTAAAAAGCCAGCTTGTCGTGCATTATCCAGTGCTTCTTGAAATGTTTTTTGGATTCTGCGATATTCTCCTCGCATATAAATATAACCTGCTTTTGCTGAAAATAAATAGCCAGCAATGATCATTCCTTCAATCACACTCAATGGATCTTCAGATAAAAGTACTTTATCCTTAAAGGTCCCTGGTTCGCCTTCATCAGCATTACAAACAATGTACTTTGTGGTTCCTTTTGCATGATAAAGATGGCGCCATTTTTTTCCTAAAGGATAGGCTGCTCCACCGCGACCTCTTAAGTGAGCAACATCCAGTTCGTTTAAAATTTCTTCATCCGATAGTGAAATTGCTCTTTTTAAACCATCAAATCCATCGTATTTACAATACTCAGCAACATCGGTCGCAGATTGCATTTTTCCCATTCTCTCTAATAACATTGGTTGGTTTCTCTTAAGCATTGACTCACCTCCTACAATCCTTCATAGCAATCATTTTGTAAATGTTGAATTAATTGATAAATTTTCTCTTCTGTTAGTTGACTAAAAACGGTGTCCTTAATTTTAATTACTGGACCCAAATCACAAGCCCCGATACAAGGAATACTGTGATACATAAATAAGCCATCTGGGGTCGGCTGATTCTCTGGCACTTCTAAAATAGTTTCTAAAACTTCGGCAACCATCGCCCCACCAGTATAATGACACGGTGTGCTGTTACAAATCTTCAAGACATACTTCGCTTGCGGTTCCGTCTTTAAAATGGCATAAAAACTGACGATTTCATAGACTCGCGCTTCCGTTAAATGTAGATGCTCTGCAACTAATTGAGCTGTCTCCTGATCGATATACCCTTCTTCTGAAGCAAATTGTAATTCAATTAAAATATTTAAAATTCGTTGTGGATCAGCATCGTTTTCTAGAATAATCGCTTCTTTTTCAATTAAGCTTAATGCACACATTCCTTTTTATTCCCCCTTTTTAGTGAAACTTGAAGTTGTTCTCCTTGATAATAGATACGCAATTCTTTTGGTATTTCAGCAGATAGTAAACAAAAATCGGCTTTATCTATAACTTTTTTTGCTGATTCTTTTTGGCGATTCTGGTTATTCATCATAAGAAATAGTCCTGGCTGCACAACATTACGTAATGAATTTGATTCACAAATGATTAATGCTTGGGCCGGCACAGCTTTCAGAAATTGCTGAATGGCTTCCGCCAAATTTTCTTGAAAAACTTTCAATAGAAAAACTTTTTGACAACCTGCAGCTAATAATTTCATGGTATCTTTATTGCCAATCGTCTCTTGCTCTTCTACTAATTCATAACCAGCTGTAATACTGGTACAAATTCCGCATCCTTTTGTGCCTCGTTGACACACCCCTCGTTGACCACTAATCGTAATAATCTTCAAGCCATAAATTGGATAGACTTCTTGGTACTGTTTAATAAGGGCTTCGGCTAATGTCGTTTTGCCACTATTCCGACCAGTAGAACCAATTTGAATCATGTTTGGTACCTCAATTGCCATAGGGCTCCTCCGTCTGAATCGTTTTCTCAACTCTTGGTTTGACAGTTGCTGGTTTTGTCATAAAGATCAATGGTACGGCCATAAAAAGACTGCCACCTACTGCATTGCCTAAAAATACCCATAATGTATTCTGCAAATAATCCCACCAACTGATTGTGGTACTTTGTGAAAAAATTGCCGCTGGAATAATAAACGCATTGGCGACCACGTGTTGAAACCCACAAACAACGAAAACCATGACAGGAAACCATAAGCCAAACATTTTACCTAAATATGATTTTGCCAACGCTCCGAGATAAACCGCTAAACAAACAAAAATATTACAGCCAATCCCTGAAACAAAAGCAACTAGCGGTGGATCAGCGATTTTCGCCTGAGCAACTGCGACTGTTTTATCCAGAAACGCACCTTCAGTTAACCCAACAATATGGCCAAATAAATACGCCACAAGAAATCCGCCTAGACAATTGGTCAATAAAACAACTAGCCAGTTATAACAAAGAGCGCCCACTCTAACCTTTTTCTGTAATACGCCTAATGTCATTACCATCATATTGCCTGTTGCTAACTCACCACCAACAAAAGTAAGCGCTATCAATCCAACTGGAAATAAAGCTCCACCCAGAAAGTTGTTAAAACTTCCCCATTCTGTGGGGGCAGTTCCAGTGATACGAATAAACGCCAAGTAACCTAGTGCAATACAAAAACCAGCCATGATGCCTAAAATACAGAGTCGAACAAACGATAATTTACCTTTCATTTCTGCCTTATCACCTAAGCTTGCAACTATTTCTTCACTACTGAAAAAATCCATTACGATTCCTCCTTTTTATCGATACCACTGAGACAATTCTTCTTTTCGATTGACATTTTTAAGTTGATTCTCTTTTGATAGTTGCACCGTTTTTACAGATAGACGCTCAAATTCTTGGCGAACCTGATAGTTATTTTGCGCAAGCTGTTTTTGAAATGTTGGTAAACAAGAACATCGATAAAAGCCAAATAATGGTTCTTGACGACCTTCAAAGTCAAAGATTGTTACTTGATTTTGTCCACGCTTAGAGGCTAACTGATACACAAGTTTAGGAGAAAAAGTTGGTATATCACAGGCAATTACAAACACTTCAGCTTTCTGAGTATAGTTCATTGCTGTCACAATCCCACCTAATGGCCCCTTTCCAAGATACATATCTTGAATGATTGTGCATTTTCTAAACGCCTTAGGAAATTTTTGACTATCATTCGTTACTAAAATAACCTCTTCGAACAGTTCCATTAACTTTTCAGCTGTTTGCAAGATCACGTATTGCCCTTGAATTTTCAATAATGCTTTATCAAATCCCATCCGTGAACTTTTCCCGCCGCATAACAGCACTGCTGTACAATCAGCAATAATTTTCGCCACCCCTTTACCATAATTTTTATTAGTTCAAAAAAATATTTTTTAGTCATGTATTAAGTCTATTATAAGACATCCCTCGTACAAGTCAATTCCTTTTAAAAAAAAAGAACGAGAAAAAGAGCGACTCTTTTTCTCGTTCTATCTTATTCATCTGTTTGACGTTTTATTTCTTCAATCTCAATGCGTAATGATTTTCGTTTCTCAATGGCGACATAAACCAAGCCAATCAAAAAGGGTAACACAAAGCTACCAAATCGATACAGTAAAACAGATGCTACAGCATCAACATTGCCGACCAATGGTTTAAACAACAATAAGTAAACAAATTCAAATGGACCAATGCCAGCAGGTGTCGGAATAACTCCTGAAAGAATAACAGCAAAACTGGTAAAGGACATCACTAATAATAAATCAATATTCGGGTGATTTTCTACTAAAACAATGTAAGGAATAATGTACCAAAATAATAATTTAAATACATTCCATGAAAAGATTCGAAGCAACGCTGAGCGATCTTGTGTAATTGTTTGGACAGCTGCCCGCAAGGAATAGATTTGTAAATTACAATTATCCACCCAATCTCTTAGTTTTGGTCGTTTAAACCAACGATTGGCAAACTTAACCAATAAAACTTGCAACTTTAAGCTACTAGATAAAATAAGTAATGCTGCAATTATTATTAATGTTAAAATAACACCTGCTAAAATGAATGGAATCATCTTAGGCGCATTTTCATAAAACAGGGAAAATTGAATAATCAAACCAATAATTGCTAAAAAAATCACGGCTGCTTTGTACATAATCATATGTAATGCCGTTATCCCCACACTTTTAGAAACAGGAATTCCCTTTTTCTTATAAAAATAAATTTCTGAAAGCAAGGTTCCCGTGCCAAATGAAATAATCCGATAAAATGCTACATAACAAGAAGTAAAAAAACCATCCACTGTTGTAAAGTCTTTGTTAAAATAACGAGCTATTTCCTTGATTGAGCGCCCTTCTGCAAATTGATAAACTACACCAAAAAAAATAACAGCAATCAGCACCAGCCAACTCGTTTCCATCAGTTGAGCAAAAATATCACTTAATGAATTATCCATGACATAAAAGATTACGCCTAAAACGATAATCATTAACAACATATTTAAGCCAATTTTTACTTTTCCTTTCATCGCTTCTCCTTTTTTGTTCTTACTTAAATGTTAGATAGATGCAACTAATCATCGCGATTACGCCAATTGAATAACACAATGCAAAAACTGGTTTTTGGGTTTTATGATGAAATTTCTTTTGTCCCATTAGCCCACCTAGACCGCCACCGACAAGTCCTATCATCAATAAGCGGCGTTCCGGAATACGCCAGTTCCCACGTTTTGCTTGTTTTTTATCATAACCCATCATACTAAACAATACTAAATTAATGACGAGGAAATAAATGATTACTATCCACTGAAGCATTCTTTCTGGCCTCCTAACTAGTTACTGTACTAGGATACCTTGTTCTGATTCTAATTGCAAAAAAATTTTCAATGACTCATGAAACTACAACAGGAAAGTAAGCTCTCGGTTGCCCGTTTTCTTACTTTCCTATTGAGTACCTCATTTATTTTGCATTTAATTCAGCAATTTTAATAATCACATTGGTCGCTTTTTCCATGGCTTGTAATGAAACAAATTCAAAACGGCCATGCATATTTTCGCCACCAGCAAAGATATTTGGTGTTGGAATCCCTAAATAAGAAATTTTTGAGCCATCCGTTCCACCGCGAACAGGTTCAATAATTGGTTGAATTGACAATTCTTCCATTGCTTGTTTAGCAATTTCGACAATGGACATATCTTTTTCAATCACTTCTCGCATATTATAGTATTGATCAAATAAATCAACTTTGATTCGTTCTTCATCAAATGGTGCATTCAATGTTTGCTGAATTTCTTTAATTTTAGCTTTACGTGCTTCAAAAATCTCGCGATTGTGATCGCGAATAATATACGTCATTGTAGCTTCTTCTGGCGTTCCAGCAAACGCTGCTAAATGATAAAAGCCTTCTTCACCTTCTGTTTTTTCTGGAACTTCGTCAGCAGGTAAGGCATTATGGAAATCAATTCCTAATTGTAACGCATTAATCATTGTATTTTTTGCTGTTCCTGGATGAACGTTTTTCCCTTGAATTGTAATTTCTGCTTGCGCCGCATTAAACGTTTCAAATTGTAATTCACCTACTGGTCCGCCATCCATTGTATAAGCAAAATCCACGTTAAATTGAGCGACATCAAATTTGTCGGCACCTACACCAATTTCTTCGTCAGGACCGAAAGCCACACGAATGGTACCATGTTTAATTTCTGGGTGATTAATTAAATATTCCATGGCTGTCATTATTTCCGCAATACCTGATTTATCATCAGCTCCTAATAAAGTGGTACCATCGGTTGTGATAAGTGTTTCACCACGATAATTTTTTAAGTTAGGAAAGTCTTTCGTATTTAAAGTGAATTTGCCTTCTTTATCTAAAGGAATCGTTGATTCTCCGTCATAGTTCTCAACAATTTGCGGAGAAACATTCACTGCATTAAAATCAGCCGTATCCATATGGGCAATAAAGCCGATTGAACGAACGTCTTTCTCCACGTTACTAGGTAACGTAGCAATCACAAAACCATTTGTTTCGTTATAAATAACATCGCTCATCCCTAATTCTTCTAATTCTTTTTTTAAGGTTTGTGCAAAGGCTACTTGTGTTTGTGTTGATGGTGTCGTTGTGCTTGTTGCATCTGAGCGTGTTTCTGTTTTCACATAGCGTAAAAAACGAGGTAATAAATTTTCATACATAAAAGAACACTCCTTTAATCTTCATTTTTTTATTTAAAACGAAATGGGTTGGTATTCGCTTCTGATTCAAAAATGGATACAGCCCACTCATTTTCTTGTTTCCATTGATTCATTAATTCCACAAGTTTTGGCTTACAAAGCGCTTCAATGTAATGACCAGGATCGATGACTGGTAAATCTTCAGCAATCATGTCATGTGCCGTATGATAATACACATCACCAGTAATATAGACATCGGCTTGTTTACGTAATGCATCATGATAGAATTTTTCACCACTTCCACCACAAATGGCTACCCGTTGAATCATTTTAGTATCATCTTTTGCAATGACCCGCAAGCCATCCAATTGGAAAGCTTCCTTGACTTGCTGTACAAAATCAGAGAATCTCACAGGCTTGTCTAATACTCCAACCCGACCTAAACCAAATTCTTTTGATTGATTTTCAATGGTATAAACATCATACGCCGGTTCTTCATAAGGATGCGCCTGTAACATAGCTGCAAGAACTTGTTCTTGCTTAGTTTCAGGGAAAATCACTTCGATTTTTGCTTCTTGGACGACACTTTCTTGACCAATTTCGCCAATCGTGGGATTTGCTCCTTGTGTTGGTGTAAAACGTCCTGTTCCAATTAAAGAGTAACTTGTTTTAGAATAATCACCTTGAGCTCCAGCGCCAGCTAGACCTAAAGCTTCTCTCATTTGCGGAGCTTCATCAATTGGCACAAAAACGGCTAATTTTTTATAAGGAACAGTATGTGTTTTAGTTAAAAAGGTGGTCTGTTTAATTTCCAATAATTCACAAAACCAATCATTTAGCCCATTGTCAATAATATCCATATTAGTATGCGCTGCGTAAACAGCAATATCGTGTTTTAATAAATCAGCGTACATTTTTTCTTGAAAATTATCTGTGGTTAATCGCTTAACTGGGCGGAAAATAGGTGGGTGTTTCGCAATAATTAAATCAACCTGCTTCTCAATTGCTTCTGCAACGACCTCAGGACGAACATCTAAGGTAATCATCACATTTTCAATTGGTTTATCTAACGTACCAATGTGCAAGCCCACAGGGTCTCCCGTTTCAGCTAACCACTCGGGACAATAGTCATTGAAGCGTCGAATCAATGTCTTACCGTTCACAGCCATTGGCCAGCACCTCCTCAATTAATTGTTGGTCTTGCTGTAGTTTTACTTGTTTTTCAATATGTTCTCCACTTGCTTTTGCTAGTTGTGCAAGAACAGTTTTGCGCTGTTTTAATTCTCTTTGCCATTTTTTAGTAAAAACCGGTCCTTGTTTTTTAATTAAAACTGGCCCAAATAGTAATTCTTGATCCGTATAAGAAACGGATTTCTCTGTTTTTTCGGCTACGATAATTTCATACAATTTACGGTTTTCTTCCACGATTGTTTCATCAATAATACTGTAGTCATTTGCCATTAACCAGCGGCGTAAAGTTGGTTCACCAATATTCGGTTGTAAAACAAGGCGTTCCTTCCCTGTTAAACGATTTTTTTTGCGTCCAGCTTCTAAAATATCTCGGATTAATGTGCCGCCCATTCCACAAATACTAATGACGTCTATTTGATCTTCAGGTTCAATTGCATCTAGCCCGTTCGCTAAACGTACAATAATTTTATCCGTCAAATTGGATTTACTGACTTGGGTTTTGGCAGATTGATAAGGGCCTTCCACCACTTCCCCAGCCACAGCAAAAGACAGTTTATTTTCTAACATTAAAGCAACTGGTAAATAAGCATGGTCTGAACCAATATCTGCTAAGCGACTTCCTCTAGGGATTAAATCACCAACCGTTGCGAGACGTTTTGATAATTGATTTTCATTCATATTTTTGATTCCTCCGTTGCTTATTATACCATTGTCAATTGAAGATGAAAACTTACACATTCGTGCAATCTACTGTTTCCTCTCCTTAATCATTTAAAAAAAAGAACCCCCTTCAAAATCAATTTCATAACTTTGAAGAGGGCTGTCATTATTGCTATAAAGAGCATTCTCCTTATATTAATAATAGGGAAAACATTTTTAATTAGGCATTTGCCAACCAGTTTTCAACTTCTGCTAAGGCATCCGCAATCCCTGCTGGATTTTTCCCACCAGCTTGAGCCATATCAGGACGACCACCGCCGCCACCGCCAACTTTTGGCGCAATTGCTTTAATTAAGTCACCGGCTTTTAAGCCTTTTCCGTTCATGTCTTTTGTCATAGCCGCTAACAAGCTTACTTTTTCATCTTGTGCAGTTGCTAGAACTAGTACATCAGACAATTCTTTTTGTTTCCATTGGTCGGCCAATTGGCGTAATTGATTCATGTCTTTAACATTGACTTGAGCGGCAATATAACGAACACCGTTGACGTCTTTGACATCTTTAAAAATGTCACCAGCTTGTTGGTTCGCTAATTTGCCAGCCAATTGTTCGTTTTCTTTTTGTAGATCACGTAATTGTTGTTGCAATTGCTCTGTTTTCGTAACCACTTCTTTTAATTGAGGTGATTTAACTAATGTAGCAATCTCTTTCAATTGACGTTCTTCTTCTTGTAAAAGTTGATACGCTTCTTTACTCGTCACTGCCTCAATACGGCGTACTCCTGCACCAATCCCAGATTCAGAAACAATTTTGAAAATCCCGATATCTTCTGTATTAGCAACATGTGTTCCACCACATAATTCGATAGAGTAATCCCCAATATTAACTACACGGACTTCTTTGCCATATTTTTCGCCAAATAACGCCATTGCGCCCATGTTTTTCGCTGTATCAATATCTGTTTCAATTGTGACAACAGGAATAGCTTCCCAGATTTTTTCGTTAACGATGGCTTCCATCCGCGCTAGTTCTTCTGATGTAACTTGCCCAAAATGAGTAAAGTCAAAACGTAGATGTCCTGGTGCAACTAATGAGCCTGCTTGATTGGCATGCTCCCCTAACACATCTTTTAAAGCACGATGCAATAAATGGGTTGCCGTATGATTTTTCAAAATACGTGTCCGCATCCGTTCGTCCACTTGCAATTGATAAATTTGACCTTCTGCTAATGGCGCCAAAACTTCTACTTTGTGTAAAAATTGACCGTTTGGTGCTTTTTTCACATCCACCACGTTGGCAACGACTTCCCCTGCGGTATTTTTTACATAGCCGCGGTCAGCAATTTGTCCACCCATTTCAGCATAAAATGGTGTTTCAGCAAAAATTAATTCGGCTGTTCCTGCAGATGCTTCATTTACTAGTGCGTCACCTTGAATAATAACAAATAATTCACTATCATGTGTTAATTCTGTATAGCCAACAAATTTACTTTCTACTTTAATATCTGTTAATAAAGCAGATTGAACACCCATTGAAGTTTCTTTACTGCGGGCAGAACGAGCGCGTTCACGCTGTGCTTCCATTTCTGTTTCAAACCCAGCATGATCGACTTTCAAGCCTTCATCTTCCGCAACTTCTTCCGTTAATTCTACGGGGAAGCCAAAAGTATCATAAAGTTTGAAGATAATTTTTCCATCTAATGTATCGCCTTTTGCATCTTTAACTTCTTTAATAACCTCATTTAACATGCTTAAACCTTCATTGATGGTTTCATGGAAACGTTCTTCTTCTGTCCGAACCACTTTTTCGATGAAGTCTTTTTGTTGTAATACTTCTGGATAGTAGCTTACCATGATTTCGCCAACAACAGGCACTAATTTGTATAAAAAGGCTTCATTAATGCCTAATTTTTTCCCGTGCATTACCGCACGACGTAATAAACGACGTAACACATAGCCACGACCTTCATTTGAAGGAAGCGCACCATCACCAATTGCAAAGGACAAGGCGCGAATATGGTCAGCAATCACTTTAAAGGAAACATCCGTTTGTGGTGCATCTCCATATTTCACGTTGGTTCCTAAAGCTTCTACCGCATGAATGATTGGCATAAATAAATCAGTTTCAAAATTTGTTGGTGCATCTTGAATGATAGATACAACACGTTCCAAGCCCATGCCCGTATCAATGTTTTTATGTGGTAATGGTTCATACGTATCTTCTGGTGTATGGTTAAATTCAGAGAACACTAAGTTCCAAATTTCTAAATAGCGTTCATTTTCGCCACCAGGATAATTTTCTGGATCATCTTCTGGAATATCTAAAAATTCTTCGCCGCGATCATAAAAGATTTCCGTATCCGGACCACTTGGACCAGCACCGATATCCCAGAAGTTATCTTCTACATCAATAATATGGTCTTCAGATAAACCAACTTCATCACGCCAAATGCGTTTTGCTTCTGTATCTTTCGGATAAACAGTCACATATAATTTTTCTGGGTCAAAAGCAAGCCATTCAGCACCAGTTAAAAATTCCCAGGCCCAGTGAATCGCTTCATTTTTAAAATAATCTCCAATTGAGAAGTTCCCTAACATTTCAAACATTGTATGATGACGAGCCGTTTTCCCAACATTCTCAATATCATTTGTACGAATAGATTTTTGAGCATTCGTAATTCTTGGATTTTCTGGCACAACAGAGCCATCAAAATATTTTTTCAAGGTTGCAACACCAGAGTTAATCCATAATAATGTTGGATCGTTTACTGGTACTAAAGAAGCGCTTGGTTCTACTGAATGTCCTTTAGACTTAAAGAAGTCTAAATACATTTGGCGAACTTGACTACTTGTTAATTCTTTCATTGATTTTCCTACTTTCTATTAATAATTAACTATTTATATTTTGTACCCTCTTAAGTGGCAGATTGTGAACACAAAAAACACCATTGCAGTCAAGGACGATTGCTCGCGGTACCACCTTGATTGCAATGATGTTGGATCATTACCTCTTAAGCTCTATAACGCAGAGTCGCGTTGATATTTCTATCAAGTCCATCTAAAGGGAGCAAGTAAATTTATCTGATGCCCTTCTCTCAGCAATGAACGGCTTTCTGTGATCAAAATAAGATTCCTCATATCCTTTAGCTTATAGTCAAAAGTATAAGAAAGATCTGCTAAAAAGTCAATTGTTTTCGTAGGAATCTTTCCTTACTGAGCTGTTTCAAATAACGTTTGCTCTAAATAAGGCAAAATTTGTTCATTTATTTGATACCCTTTTCCCCAAGAGGTTGTAATAATCTCTTCGTTCATACCTGCATCACTAAATTTTTGTTTCACTCGTTTACATACGAAAGACAGCTGCGATTTTGTAGAAGCATCTGGTTCTTTCTGCCAAAGCAAGCGACAAATTTGATCACGATCCAACCCTTCGTGGGCATGCTGATACAAGATTTTTAAAAAGCGTTGTTCGTTTTTTGTAAAGCGAATCTTTTTTACTTGGTCATCAAGTAGCTCGGCTGTGACTTCGGCAAAACTTTGATCGACCGTGTCAATTTTTTCACGAATATCTTCCAATGAATCTTTGAGGCCTAACCACCGGATAATACCTCTTTCCTGCCAAATCTCTGCTTCACGTTTATTACACATCGATTGTGAACGTCGATAAATCGGCTTCTCTAACGATGAAAGACTTCCTAATAATCTCAAGCAATCGTTCTGAGAAAGTGTTTCGCTTAATACAATTGCATCAAAATAATTAAAAAAAGTTAACTCATGTTCTATAGTTTCTTCACAGCAGTTCGTACAAAAGACTTCATAATTTAAATGTTGTAATTGCTGCTGAAATGTTTGCTCAACTAAAATGTTCTTTGTTAATACCAAAATCCTTCTCATTTCTTCTTTCCTCCTAGAACTCTTTCTGCTACCAATAACTAAACGCACCAATCAAAATACGTTACCAAATCGCGTGTTTTCTCCATCGATTGGTTAATAAACACCTTTTTATCTTCATCTCTCTTCGCTCCTTTATTCTTTATTTTGGTGGTTATTTATATTATATTAGAAAATGATTTTTTTTGTGTGTAAAATTTTTTTATCCTCCGTAAAAAAAAATGAATTTCCTTTAATATCAACTAATAAAGCTGATTTTTTAACAAAAAAAGTGCCGAAACTTCCTACTTTTTGCTAAAACACGCCAAAAATTCTGTAATTTTATTATTTTTTTCTTGAGAAAACATCAAAATGTTGATGTTTAACACTAACATTTTGATGTTTTCGACAAAAATCTTTACAATTAATCGGTAATTTTCTCTACTTTTAACGATAATTACTTTTAAAAAAGAGTTATTTTAAAAGTGACTTAAATATTTATCATATAAAAAGTAAGGGACTAAAATCTTTACGATTCTAGTCCCTTACTTTTTATAATCCACAACGTTTTTAGTTAGAAGAATTCTTTTTTGCTTTTCTAGCAGAACGATCTTTTTGACGACGTTCAATTTTACGTTTTTTCTTATTGCTGTCTTCAATTGCCCAATTAATTTTTTTCTTGTATCCTGGTTTAATTTTTTTCTTTTTCTTTTTCACTAAACCAATTAACGTTGGGTCTAATTCTTCTCGAGATTTTTCTCGTTTTGTTCGACGGTTGCGATCATACGTCTCTACAATCTCACCATTTTTAATTTCTTTTGGTTTGAAAGAAACACCTAACTGCTCAATCTGAGTAATCGCTTCATCATCTGCTGGTGAATATAATGTTATGGCAGTCCCATTCAATCCATTACGTCCTGTGCGGCCAACCCGATGGATAAAGAAGTCCAATTCATGTGGAACTTCTGCATTGATGACATGTGAAACTCCTTCAATATCAATCCCACGTGCGGCTAAATCAGTAGCTACCACATATTGGTAGTCAAGATTTTGAACTTGACGCATCACACGTTTTCTTTCGCGTGGTGTAATGTCTCCATGAATTTTGGCAACTTTTAGGCCCTGATCTTTTAAGTAATCGGTGATTTCATCAACTCTTTGTTTAGTATTTGCAAAAACAATCGCTAAATAAGGATGCCCGATAGTCAATAATTGATAAATTATTTGATTGCTGTTTTTTCCTTTGGTGGAAATCAACCAATTGTCAATTGTTTCTGAAATAACTGCTTTTGGTTTGATATGTTCAATCACTGGATTTTCTAAATATTTTTTTAAAAATGGTCGTAATTTTTCTGGAATGGTTGCAGAAAAAACGAGCATTTGTAATTTTTCTGGCAAACGACCCGCAATTTGATCGACTTCTGCTAAAAAGCCCATATCTAATGTCATGTCTGCTTCATCGACAACAAAGGCAAAAGCCGTATGCACTTTCAAGGCTTGTTCATTCATCATATCTAAAATACGCCCTGGTGTACCAATCACCACATGAGGTTGCTGATGCTTTAATTTATTTAATTGACGTTGTTTATCTGTTCCGCCAACAAAATTTGACACTCGAATTTCTGGTTGACTGAAACGAGCCAGTTGCTGCGCTTCTTGATAAATTTGATTGGCTAATTCACGACTAGGCGCAGTAATCACAATTTGTACTTCGTCGATAGTTGGCTTAACTTTATCCATTAATGGAAGTAAAAAAGTATGCGTCTTTCCACTTCCTGTTTGCGATTGTCCAATGACACTTTTCCCTTTCTTAATGATTGGGATTAATTTTTCTTGGACTTCTGTTGGTTCTTCAAACCCTTTTTCTGCGAGTGCTTCGTTGATAAAAGGTTGAAATTGAAATTGTTTAAATGAAGGCACTTGCCTCACCTCTTCTCGTTAAATTCTTTATGCACTTTGGCATTATAACACAAAAACAACTTTTACTCACCTGCTGATTCCTTTGTTTTCGCAACTTCTAATGTACTGACTGTATAAGTATGGCTGGCTTTTTCATAAAACAAACGCCGTTTTTTACGAATCAAGGTTAACAAAACGTTGATCAAAAACAGTAAATATAAAATTAAACAGAACAAATACAGAAGCAGTGACACCATTTGCAACATCCGATTAGAAGAATTCAATAAATCAGTGGCATTGGCTAGATAAATACTAATTAAACCATACACAAAATACAAATAACCGTAGCGAACAAACAAGGCTTTTAAACGAATTTTTTCATGTCCTGTTTCAACCACCCGAATGCGAACAACTTTTTTCCCTAACGTTTGACCATTTGTCAGTTTCATCATGACGATAAAGACCGCAAACACCATGATAAAGAACCACATCCGATCTGAAAAAATCGGATAATTGGTTGCCCAATTTTTATAAGCTGGAATGAAATTTAGTCCAAAAACGAGCAGGCCTTGCACAAAGCCAATCACCAACCAATCAATCCCCCATGCAAAGAAACGTCTCAACAGGCTAACTGTCTGCCCTTTTTCATAAGAGGTGGCATCAATTTCTTCTCGTGTTGGCAATAAAAAGGTAAAGAGTGGCGTCAACCAATAACCGACCATGCCTCCGACGGTATTATTAATTAAATCATTGACATCCGCCAAGCGATACGAACGTGGATAAATAAAATAAAGGCCAGATAACTGTGTTAATTCAAAAAATAATGACAATAAAAAACTCGCAAGAACTGTTTTTAAAAATGAACATTTGAAATAATACCGTAAATACACACCAAAAGGTAAAACTAATAAAACATTAAACAGTGGTTCTAAAACGGCATGCTGTTTTAATGCTGGCAAATACGTACTAGGATCTTTGAGCGAAAAAACAGTTTCATTTAAAATCCCTGAAATAAAATGAAAAGGCCGCAGTTCCATTGTTGGTCCTGTGTATTGAGCCACTTCTGCCCGAGATGGCAACGGTAAAATTACCAAGAAATAGGCACATAATAAATAAAAAACAAATGAATACAAAATCATTGCTCGTGTCCAAACAAAGGAACCATATTTGCGGTATTCATAGATTAATAATGCCCCAGAAATAAAAAATGCTAGAAACGGGAAAATAATGATTGCCCATTTAATTGGTTCGCTATATACTGCCATAAAAATTCCTCCAAGATAAACAATTTCAAGTATGAATGCCTCAATAACACTATACTTGTTTCTAAAAAAATGTACCAACAATAAATTTTATTTTGCAAATCCTCTCCTTTGCAGTATCATTAAGAAAAAGGAGGACGTTCTCATGTTACAGCCATATTTTGCGTTTGGAGTGCCGCTATTTTTACTTGTGCTCTACTTACTCTTTGCACTGATTCACCGTCAAACAACGATTCATTATTTACGGTTTATTTTGTTACTTATTTCAACATTTCTCATGGTTTTTAGTTTCCAAGTATTGCAAGAATCATGGACCATCAACCCTGAAACGTTAAAAGATGCCGCTTATTCTCCGCAATGGTTATGGATTCCTTTAGGTATCGGGTTAATCCTCACACTTTACAACGCTTGGCACGGCCTTCGTACAATGATAAAATACAAGACCGATAAACATTAGTAAGAGTCTAGGACGATGGTTGTGTCCTAGACTCTTACTGTCTCATCATTCAAATGAAATTTAATTTTTCTTAACAAACTCTGATTTTAACTTCATTGGACCAAAGCCATCTACCTTACAGTCGATGTTATGATCACCTTCCACTAAACGAATGTTTTTCACTTTTGTGCCTTGTTTAATTGCGCCACTGGCACCTTTAACTTTCAAATCTTTGATTACAGTAACACTGTCACCATCCGCTAAAAGATTGCCATTTGAGTCCTTGACTACTAAGCCTTCTTCTGCAACTTCTTCTGTTGGTGACCATTCATGACCGCATTCTGGACAAATAAATAATCCGCGATCTTCATAGGCATATGCCGACCCACATTCAGGGCAGTTTGGTAATTGCTCTGTCATTAACGTTCTCCTTTGTAAAAAATAATTCTTTTTCATTTTACCTTATTTTCTAGTGAATGAAAAGTAGTCCTAATGATTTATCAACGTCCGATAACTACTTTCTAATTACTTATTTATTTTTGAGCCCACTCTTGGCAAGCTGCTTGGATTTCTTGGTAAATCACTTCAATTTCAGCCGCATCACGTGCATTAGCGCCACTTGCCAAAGGATGGCCGCCGCCATGATGTTTTTTAGCAATTGTATTAATGATTGGTCCTTTGGAACGTAACCGAACGCGATAATAACCTTCCGGCTGTTCAACAAAGATTGCCCATGAGAGAACATCTTCAATTTTTCCTGGCATTGAAACAATGGCTGCCGTTTCAGAATCGACAATATCATAACTGTTTAAAATACTTTGTGGTAAAACGACACGAGCAGCGCCATTTGCGTCGATTTCTAAATTTTGATAAATATAACCCGCTAATTTAGCAACCTTTAAAGGCATTTGGTCTAACTCACGATTTAAGTCTGCGGCATTAAAGTTAAACGTACGCAATTGCGCAGCGACAGCGAGTGTATGCGCCGAAGTGGAAGGATAAAGAAAACGTCCTGTATCCCCCACAATCCCAGCATACAATAAACGAGCTGCATTATCTGTCATCGTTAATTCTGCTAAATGCTGTTGCCAAAAATCAACAATAATTTCACTACAACTACTTGCATTTGTATTCACCCAAACTAAATCTCCATAAGGTTCATCATTCGGATGATGATCGATTTTAATTAATTGATCGCCTAAAGAAAAACGCGCATCACTAATTCGTGGAGCATTTGCAGTATCTGTTACAATGACTAATGCACCTCGATAGACATCGTCAGTAATAACGTCCATTTCAGCTAAAAACTCTAAGCCTTCCACTGGTCCGCCTACTTGATAAATATTTTTTTCAGGAAAGCTCGCTCTTAAGAGTTCTGCTAACCCAACCTGTGAGCCAATTGCATCTGGGTCGGGCCTTTGATGTCTATGAATAATAATTGTTTCATATTGTTTAATTGCTGCCATAATTTCTTTTACTACGTCCATTCTTTGTAGCCTCCTACGTTCTCTCCATCACTTGGCAAACAACAATTGCTTTTGCCACAATGACATTTTCTAAATAAACTTCGATATCTAATTTTGCAGAGCGACGACCAATTTCTAAAATACGTGGACGAATGTCCAATTCACTTTCCAACTGGATTAGCCGCAAATAATGTAGATTCACTTGTTCAATTAATACATTTCTTTTTTGATTCATCAACATTGTTCGTTGTGTCACGTTAGAAATAATTTCACTTAGGACACCGAACGAGATGGTACCAACACTGTTAACCATTTGGGGCGCAACCGAAAAACGAAAACGGGTTGTTTCTTTGCCATTTTCTTCAACAGGCATCACTTCCCCGGAAATTTGATCTGAAATTGTATCTGCAATTTGTGGTTGTCGTTGCACCAATTGCATGGCTTTCATCACATCTTGGCGAGAAACAATTCCAACAAGCGCTAAATCATCTTCCACCACCGGCATGACTTCTAGACCATCCCAAATCATTTGATGACTGACACTCGCTACACTCATCATCTTTTTCACAACATTGGGATCCTTTGTCATGACTTTATCCACGGTTAAATGTTCACTTTTACCAATGACATCTTTGGCTGTGACAATCCCCACTAAACGTAATTTCTTATTTACTACTGGGAAACGAGAATGATGGGTACTTTCAGATAATGCCTGATAATCTGCAATCGTTTGAGTTGTCAACAAATAATTGGTTTTTTCAAGCGCTGTATAAATATCACTGACGAGTAAAATGTCTTTTTTAATCAGCTGATCACTTAAAGCACGGTTAATCATAGTAGCCACAGTAAATGTATCATATGTGGTTCTCAAGACAGGCATACCCAGACGATCTGCTAACTGCGCAATCTCTTCAGATGTTTCAAATCCACCTGTAATTAAAACGGCTGCCCCATTTTCTAAAGCAAGCTTTTGCACGCCTTGGCGGTTACCAACAATCATTAAGGAACCTGGAGTAATATATCGCGTCATTGCGGTTTCTGTCATCGCACCAATTACAAATTTATTAAGGACTTTGTCTAGACCAGAGCTACCGCCTAACACATCCCCTTCAATAATCCGGACCACTTCACCAAATGTTAATTTTTCAATATGTTTTTTTAACTTACGCTCAATTCGTATCGTACCAACACGTTGAATGGTGGAAACAAGCCCAATATTTTCTGCATCTTTGATGGCCCGATACGCTGTTCCTTCACTAACACTTAAACTTTTGGCAATGCTTCGAACAGAGATTCGATCGCCAATCGGTAATTCTTCAATATGTTTTAAAATTTGATCATGTTTCGTCGCCATAATTTCCTCCTAAACTAGGATCGTCTCTCCTGGGTTTAATACTTTCCCGCCAACTACTTGCTCTACGAATATTGCTGGATTTTGTTGGATAACAGGAAAGGTATTGTAATGAATTGGAATGGTTATTTTGGGATTTAAGTAAGAGACTGCTTCTAGCGCATCCTCTGGTCCCATCGTATAATTATCGCCAATTGGTAAGAACGCTACATCAATGGATTTGTCTTTTGCAAAAAGGCGCATATCTGAAAACAACGCCGTATCACCAGCGTGATAAATTTTTTTATCTTCTGCTTCTAAAATAATCCCGCTTGCTTCGCCCATGTAGGTCATTACGCCGTCTATTTCATAACCGGAACTATGCAAAGCTGGCACAAATTTAACCGAACCAAAAGGAAAGACATAACGCCCACCTAGATTCATTCCATGCGCTTTTACCCCTTGCGACTGCGCATACGTGGCCACTTCAGCTATCGCAATAATCGTTGCCTTGTTTGCTTGAGCAATTGCTAGCATATCGCCAATATGATCGCTGTGTCCGTGGGTGATTAAGATGTAATCAGGGTGTAAATCTTCAAGTGAAACGTCCGCTAAAGGGTTGCCATTAATAAAAGGATCAAATAAAAGGTTCGTGCCGTCGTTTAGACGAATTTCAATACATGAATGTCCATGTCCTATCAGTTCCATTTGTATTCCTCCTACGGTATTTTCTACACACTCTTATGATAATTAATCGTCAAATTCATTCTTAAAAGTAGTACAGTTTAGTACAGTTTACTTTCTTTATTGTAACAGAGAATTAGAAATATACAATCGCATTTGCTTATTTTCTTAGCTAGTAAAGAAACAGACGAGAAAAATCATGAATCTTTCTCGTCTGCTTCTTTTTACTTATTTGGTTGTTTTCCGAAAACGTAAAATCGTTAATATAAAGGCCGCCACACATAATAGAAAGGCGACAAAAAAGGTTTCACGCATTCCCACAATAAATATATCTGGGCGATTAGCCAGATACGTGGTTACTCGTTCACCATAGGCTTCGCTCATACCACGATATAAAATGGTCGTTGACAACGCAATCCCAATGACCATCCCTAAGTTTCTAGCAAAAGAATTCATACTTCCTGCTACACCTAAATCTTGCTTTTCAACACTGCTCATAACCATTGTATTGTTTGGAGACTGGAAAAGTGCATTTCCCAAGCCCATAATGGCCGTTGCAATCACATAATACCAGATGGGCGAATTCATATCTAAAAACATATACATTAACGACGTACAGCACAAAAGCAACAATCCGCCAAATGTTAAAATACCTGGGCCAATTTTATCCGTCAAATAGCCACTCAGAGGAGCCCCAACCACCATTAATAACGGAAATACCATCATTAATAGACCAGCATAACTAGCACTTAGTTTGCGTGCATCCTGCAAATAAAATGGAATGACAACATTTACAAAAAAGTTTGAGGCAAAAATTAAAACGGCGGACAATAAACTTAAAGTAAAAATTTTGTTTTTAAAAATTGCGAACTTAATAAGTGGGCTTTTTCTTTTTCGTTCAACCATTATAAATAATCCTAGTGCGATTACTGCAATAATGAACAATAAATAGGATTGTAACGAGCCAAACCCGCTCTCTTGTCCGAGGAAAATCCCGCCGAAGAACGTCATAATCGCAATGGCAATACAAGCAAATCCTGAAAAATCGATTTTTTCTTTTGTTTTTGTAATATCTTTTGGTAGAAACTTTTCACCAATTAAAATTGTAACTAGCCCCACGGGAACATTAATCCAAAAAATATACGACCAAGAAAAGTTTGATAAGATCAATCCACCAATCCCAGGACCAGCAATCGCGCCTAAAGAGACAAAGGCACCTACTGCACCAAGCGCCCGCCCTCTTTCATTTAAAGGGAATACTTCCGTAATAATTCCTGAATTGGTCGCCATGGTCATGCTAGCACCAATACTTTGAACGACTCGCGCAAATAATAGAAAGCTCAGCGATTGATTAAAGCCACAAAGTAACGAACCAATCGTAAAAATAACCGTGCCAATTCGATAAACTTTTATTTTTCCAAAACTGTCGCCAATTTTTCCAAATAATAATAAACAAGCACAGACAACCATTAAATAAATAGATACGACCCATTCCGCTTGATTCATGGGTACGGACATTTCTTTTGAAATAGTCGGTAAAGCAATATTTACAATGCTGGAATCTAATGTAGACATGAAGGTAAACATAGCCACAGAAACTAAGATCCACCAACGATTTTTCTGCACTTCAGAATCCTCTTGATAACTTTTAATTTTCTCCATTGATTCATCCCCTCTCGCTCCAAAACAGTTTACTTACTAATAATAACTCTATTTCTTCTTTTTTTCATCGGAAATTTTCTAAAAAATCACTCATGAGATGTTCACCTTCTTATTACACGCTCGCAATTGACAACCATTCGCTTTTACGCTAATTTAAAATTAGCAAACGGAAAACGCAAGGAGGACTTGAAATGACCTTAATTTCTCGCATTAAACAACTAGCTCAGTCAAAGCAATTAACCCTCGCCCAATTAGAAAGAAACGTCGGCATTTCCAATGGACAAATTCGTCGTTGGGATACCTCTTCGCCTAAAGTAGAGAATCTTTTAAAAATAGCAGACTATTTTTCTGTTTCCTTGGACTATTTAATGGGCCGCACCCAACAAACAGAGATTAATCATCAGGCACCTATGACAAGCACACAAAAAGAGTTACATATTCACATTACTACGGAAGAGTTAACAGAAGAAGAAATTACTCAGTTAGAGGAAGAAGCAAATCGTTTCTTGCGGTTCCGTAAATTTGAAATGACAAATTCTTAAAGAACGTTCACTTCTCCTAGTCAATTGATAGCAAAAACTAGAACCTAAACAAAAAAAACCACCACGACCGTCGTCTGTGGTGGAAATGAAGGTTGTTATTTACTCTTGGTAGGAGTAAGTATGAAAAAACCAATTCGGGATAATTGGCATAACGTAAGTATAGTGGTTTGTGCCTTTTTTATCATGAGTTTCAGCTATATTTTTTATAAAACTTTTATTAGAACACCATTAACAGTCCTTTATTTAGATTATTTAAAGCGTTTTCTTTTATTGAACATATTGTTTTAAACATTCGATTTCCTGTGCTACACTTACTTTTAGAAGGGGGATTTTATTATGGCAAATCAAAAAAAAGATAGCTTATCAACATTATTTTCTGAAGAAGTTCATGGACCGTTTGTTACTTTCTTGTTTAACACCCATGTCGCTCATCAAAACGTAGAAAAAGATTCGCTTGTTTTGAAAAATTTTGCAAAAGCGGCAAAAACACGCTTTGAAAAAAAATTTCCTGAGGAAAAATGGTCTGTTTTCCAAGAAAAAATTGACGCACTTCTAGCTGATGCTTCCTTCTGGCGCAACGGCACAGCAAGTGTTTCAATCATCTTATCTCCAGAAAACACCTTTGTTCAACGATTAGATGTGCCCGTTGACGATCAATATTACGTGGACACGATTCCTTATTTACTTGGACTAGTCAAAGACAAACAATTTAACTACCATTATTACCTACTTGCTCTAAATCGCGATTCAATGAAACTTTACAAGGTTGATCATACGACTGTGACTCCTGTTGAATTGCCTAAAGACGCGCCAACAGACGTGGTCACAGCTTTAGGTGATGAATTAACGGGTGGTAATTTAAACTTTTCAACTCAAGGTAGTTCTAACGGTTCTAAAGAAGGTGTCGCTTATCATAGCATCAATACTAAAGATAAAGAAGTTGAAATTGATTGGGTGAACTACTATCAAGCAGTCGATACTTTCTTAAAAGATCAACTGGATAATCCTGAAAAATTACCGCTTTATCTTTATGCTTTACCAGAAAACCAAACACTCTTTAAAAAGATTGCTAAAAATCCTTATTATGATTGCTCAATTTCAGTTGCTGCTTCACCTGCACAAGCAACCATTCAAGATATCCGCAGCGCTAGTGAAAAAATAGCTGCAGAGTTAACAGAAAAAGAAACAGCTTCTTATAACAAATTACTAGATCGTAAATTCTTAGATCAATTTACAGATATTTCGCCAGCGGCAGCTGACGGCAAAATTTCCCATCTTTTTATTGCAACGTCACTCTTTGTTACTGAAAACAATGAAATGTCATCTGAAGAGTATGATCGTCGCAAACTTTTAAACACCATTGCTTACCAAGTCATTCAAAACGGCGGTCAAGTTTTTGTTTTAGACCAAAAAGCTGCACCAGATGAAAAATCTTTAGCGGCTATCCTCCGTTATTAAAAACAGGCAAAAAGCCCATTGTAAGAAAGCGCCTTACAATGGGCTTTTTTTCTGAGCCTTATTGAAACAGCACTATAACAGCCTTATCTTCACTTTCTAGTTTTTAAAAAACATCCGATAAAAAAGAAAATAAGGTTATCGCTATACAAAAACCAGTTAGTATGCTATAGTAATAGATGTAGTTTTTGTTCGGTAATATGGGTAGCTGTTTCAAATAAACATCTTCCACATTTTTCACCTTTCAAGTAATTGCAAAATATGAATGTGTTATAACACACATCTAGGAGGATATTTATTATGGAAACAGGTACAGTAAAATGGTTTAACTCAGACAAAGGCTTTGGCTTCATCACTGCAGAAAACGGAAACGATGTATTCGTACATTTCTCAGCTATCCAAGGTGACGGCTTCAAAACTTTAGAAGAAGGTCAAGCAGTAACTTTCGAAATCGAAGAAGGTCAACGTGGCCCTCAAGCAACTAACGTTACTAAAGCTTAATTAAACAATACTGACTCAAAAACCTGACGTTAATCGTCAGGTTTTTTTTATAAAAAAAGAACAAGAAAACTTTCTGAAACTAAGTGCTTCCTCTATTTTTTTTGAAGAGTTTTCGTTATACTGAAGAGGAAAAATGTTTTAAAGGAGTTTATTTATGCAATTTTATGGTGATTTAACCTTTTTAGGTGTTTATTTATTGGGTCTCTTTTTCATTCCCTCGTGGCGGAAAAAGAAAAAAGAACACGATTGGTTGCCGTGGATGTTTGGCTGGACTGTCTTTATGTTCTTCTCATATGTTTTATATTTAGAAATCATTCGTGGCACAGCCTTCTTTTTAATTCCCATTGCTTTTTTTGGCTTGTTTGCGCTCTTCTACTTCAAAGAAAAAAGGCGTTTACTGAATGGAACATTATTTAATATTTTTCTTGTGGTTCTAGCGACTTATTTAGGGATTACTGCGATTCGTACAAACAACTACTTTCTAATCACCTTAGCAATTATTGCCCTGCTGGCAATTTTTATCGCTTTGGCTTTAGGACTCTATGCCTTAATTATTTTCCTCTATTGGAATGCGGTCGTTGTTATGAGAAAAGAAGGTCGGTCTCTAGGGAACTTGTTGACGTTGTTGCTGGCAATTGGCTTAACATTACTATTAATTTATAATTTCTTTTTTCAATCGTTGTTACCAACGTGGCTCTCCTTACCATTAACTATTGCGCCATTTATTTTGACTTATTTCGCGTTTGTTTTTTATAATTTTTTAACTGTTTCTACGTTGTATCAATTTAATCAGCCAAAATATACACAGGATTATATTGTTGTGTTAGGTTCGGGGTTAATCAATGGTGAGATTGTGCCGCCGTTATTGCAAGCCCGCATCAACAAAGCCATTCAATTTTACAAGGCTCAAAATCGCGCAACGTTAAATCCGCCAAAAATCGTCATGTCTGGTGGCCAAGGTCCCGATGAATTACTTCCTGAAAGTGTCGCGATGAAAATGTATGCTTTGACACAAGGTATTCCTGATGATGATATTTTAGTAGAAGCTCATTCAAAAAACACACTAGAAAATATGCGTTTTTCCAAAGAAACAATGATTGAGGATTTTGGAAATGCTAATTTCCAAGCCATTTTTACTACAAACAATTATCACCTTTTCCGAGCGGGTCTTTTCGCTCGAATGGCTGGCTTAAAAGCTGATGGCATTGGTGCAAAAACCGCTTTTTATTTTTTACCTAACGCGTTTATTCGAGAGTTCATCGCCATTGTAGTGATGTACAAACGCCGCCATATTATTGTTTGCGGCCTAGCTGCCATCGGTATGGTTATGTTATTCTTAACAGGATTGATTATTCAGTAAAGAAGGAGTTTCCCCTATGAGTTTGTATCAAAAATTTATTCAAAATGAACGTTTGCGACGTTTTTGCGTCCTTGCTTTGATTATTTTTGTGCTTTATTTATCCAGAAGTATGATTACAACAATTCTTTTAACATTTATCTTTACCTATTTAGCTGTTCGTTTGGTCCATTTTGTTCAACGCTATATGAAAATCCCGACGATTGTCATCGTTCTCTTAACCTATGCATTGGTTGTTTTTCTAATCTATTTAGCGATTACTAAATATGTTCCCGTTCTAGTTAACCAAACGACTCAAATGATTAATTCTGTAGTTGATTTTTATCAAAGTCCACATACAGATACAAATCAAGTATTGCAATTTATTGATCAATACTTGGAAAAATCTAACTTACTCTCTCAACTCCAGAATGGCGCTTCAATGATTTTACGCTACATTCAAGATATTGGCGCTGTCGGCTTATCATTTGTCATGTCCTTTATTTTAAGTTTCTTCTTTATGATTGAGAAGAAGCAAATGGCCGATTTTTCTAAGTTATTTTTAAAAAGTGATTTTGATTGGTTTTTTCAGGATATCTATTATTTCGCCAACAAGTTCGTCAACACATTTGGTGTCGTAATGGAAGCTCAGTTTTTCATTGCTGTGGTGAACACAGTCATTACTACTTTGGCCTTGGCGATAATCGGCTTTACTCAGTTACCTAGTTTAGCCATTATGATCTTCATTTTGAGCTTAGTCCCAGTTGCTGGTGTGATTATTTCCTGCATTCCGCTAAGTTTCATCGCTTATTCCCAAGGTGGCTTGAACGATGTGATTTATATCTTAGCTTTAATTACAATCGTCCATTTATTTGAATCTTACGTGCTAAATCCTAAATTCATGTCTAGTAAAACAGAGTTACCAATCTTTTATACGTTTGTCATCTTATTAGTTAGTGAGCGTCTCTTTGGTGTATGGGGACTTATTGTAGGAATCCCTGTGTTCACTTTCTTCTTAGATGTCTTAAAAGTAAAACCAATTCGTGGCCTGAAACGGCTACCTAATGTGAAAAAAAATAGTTCAGCAGAATAATTTCTGCTGAACTATTTTTTTTATTGTTTTCTTAAATCATTTAAAATAGCCATGGCTCGGTCTTGGTTCATCGTTTTTTGACGTTTTAATTGTTGAGCGACTGCCTCAACTTCTTTACCAGTAGCTCCGACCGTCATCGCTAAAGAACGTGCTTGTAGAGCCATGTGTCCTTTTTGAATTCCTTCAGAGACTAAGGCCCGTAACGCCGCTAAATTTTGTGCCAAACCAACAGCCGCTACTACTCGACTTAGTTCTTTTGCATCCGTCACTGCTAACAAATCAGCGGCTGCTTGAGATTTAGGTAAGACTTTTGTGGCACCGCCAACCGTGGCTAACGCAAGCGGAACTGAAATTTCACCAATTAGTTGTTCGCCATCCAGCGTCCAACTAGTCAAGCCTTGGTAGCGACCTTCCTTCACCGCAAAAGCATGACAAGAAGCGCTAACAGCGCGTGTATCATTTCCTGTAGCTAAAACGACAGCTTCAATGCCATTCATGATCCCTTTGTTATGCGTGACTGCCCGATAAGGATCTAATGAAGCATAGCGTGAAGCTAAAACAATTTTTTCAGCAATTTCCCGGCCATTGCTCCCCTTACTTAAACGTGAAACTGGAATAGCCGTTTTCATCGTAACAACCGACTCCGTTGCGTAATTACTTAAAATACTGAATAAAATCTTTTGCTCCGCAAACCATTCACGGAACAACTCGGCCACACCTTCCAACATAGCATTAACGATATTTGCCCCCATTGCATCCTTAACATCTACTAAAAAGTCGACAGATACAAACGATTCATCAAAAGCACGATATTGCAAATCTCTTAAGCCGCCGCCCCGTTTAACGATAGATGGATAACTTAACTCTGCTTGTTGAAAAATTTCCGCTTCTCTTACTTGTAGTTTATCAATCAATGACTCGGGATCTGCAACATCGTAAAAAACGATTTGTCCACGCATTAAGCGTTGTTGATTCACTGTTTTAAATCCTTGTGCTATTTTTGCACCATTACTCAAAGCCGCAATCACTGAGGGCTCTTCTGTCGCCATTGGTACCAAATAATCAGTTTCGTCCACTGTTAAATGTAAGCCAACGCCCATCGGCACTTCTGTTTCACTGATTTGATTTTCAATCATATGATTGGCAATCTGCGAAGATAAAGCCGTATTTTCAAATTCTTTTTTTGTATCAGCAGAAATCTGGCCTTCATTAAGAAGCGAAGCCAGGCGTTCCTCAGGACTCATTTGATAAAATCGGCTGTTTTTTTTTTGCTGAGGTCTCTCTAGTAGCATAGCGAGTCCTAAGCCACCGCCGATACATAAAGAAGCCACTCCATATTTCTTTTCTTTTTGATTTAATTGATAACTTAAACTCGTTAATAAACGAGCACCTGTGGCACCAATCGCATGACCTAATGAAATACCGCCACCATAAATGTTAACCTTCTCCTCTGGTAAAACCAGTTCTCTTTGGACCACGATTGAAGTTGCTGCAAATGCTTCGTTGATTTCATACAGATCAATTTCTTCCGTAGTAAGTTGATTCCGCGCTAACAGTTTTTGAATGGCTTTAATCGGCGAAATTCCCATATAGGCTGGATCAATACCGACTTCCACACTGTCTCGAATAATAGCTAAATAAGGAAGACCGTGTGCTTCGGCATATTCTTGTGAAGCAATAATCAAAGCAGAAGCCCCATCATTAATGGTTGATGCATTCCCTGCTGTCACAGTACCGTCTTCTTTAAAAACTGTTTTAAGCGTTCCTAGCTTCTCAACGCTCGAATTAGGGCGAATCCCTTCATCTTTCTCCACAAGCGTTCCTGACACTTCTAATGGGGCTATTTCGTCAGCGAATATCCCTTCTGCTTGTGCTTGAGCTGCTTTTAATTGTGAATGTACAGAAAATTGATCTTGCTCTTCTCTAGTTACATGATACTTTTCGGCCACATTTTCAGCAGTTAAGCCCATTGCCTGACCACTAAAGGCATCCGTTAATCCATCATACATCATACTAGAAAAAGGCGCATCATAGCTTTCTGTTTCGTAATTAAAACGTTGTAATTTAGGTGCTTGGGACATATTCTCAATCCCGCCAGCAATTAAAACTTCCGCTTCTCCTAATTGAATCAATTGTTTCGCCAAAATAACGGCCTTCATTCCTGATCCGCAGACCTCATTAACTGTCATTGCGGGAATTTCATGAGATAAACCGCTGTTTATTGCTATTTGTCGTGCGGGATTTTGGCCATTTCCAGCTTGTAAAACATTTCCAAAGATTACTTGATCAATTTCTTCAGAAATAGTGGAATGTCTTTTTAAAAGTTGTGTTGTAACATGTGTTCCTAAGTCTACGGCACTTACTTGACTTAAGCTGCCTTTATATTTTCCAATTGGTGTTCGTAATGCATCAATAATAACTACTGTTTTCAACTAAATGCACCTCCATCTTGAAATATATCATAAAATCCCAGAATCACAAGTGCCAATTACTGAATGTTAACAGACTTATAAGATATTTTTTAATAATCTATGAAGTTAATACAAAAATTCCCCATTTTGGTTCATTTCGTGCTATTTTATATAATGAATCTATTTATCGTAAAGGAGTTAAAGAAATGACAATTGGGATTGATAAAATTAGTTTTTTTGTGCCCCCTTATTATATTGATATGACGGCACTGGCTGAAGCCAGAAATGTAGACCCTGGAAAATTTCATATTGGTATTGGGCAAGACCAAATGGCGGTGAACCCAATCAGCCAAGATATTGTGACATTTGCAGCCAATGCCGCAGAAGCGATCTTGACCAAAGAAGATAAAAAGGCCATTGATATGGTGATTGTCGGGACTGAGTCCAGTATCGATGAGTCAAAAGCGGCCGCAGTTGTCTTACATCGTTTAATGGGGATTCAACCTTTCGCTCGCTCTTTCGAAATCAAGGAAGCTTGTTACGGAGCAACAGCAGGCTTACAGTTAGCTAAGAATCACGTCGCCTTACATCCAGATAAAAAAGTTTTGGTTGTAGCAGCAGATATTGCAAAATATGGCTTAAATTCTGGCGGTGAGCCTACACAAGGAGCTGGGGCGGTTGCAATGTTAGTTTCTAGTGAACCGCGCATCTTGGCTTTAAAAGAGGATAATGTGATGCTGACGCAAGATATCTATGACTTTTGGCGTCCAACAGGCCACCCGTATCCTATGGTCGATGGTCCTTTGTCAAACGAAACCTACATCCAATCTTTTGCCCAAGTCTGGGATGAACATAAAAAAAGAACCGGTCTTGATTTTGCAGATTATGATGCTTTAGCGTTCCATATTCCTTACACAAAAATGGGTAAAAAAGCCTTATTAGCAAAAATCTCCGATCAATCTGAAGCAGAACAGGAACGAATTTTAGCTCGTTATGAAGAAAGCATCATCTATAGTCGCCGCGTAGGAAACTTGTATACGGGTTCACTTTATCTGGGACTCATTTCCCTTTTAGAAAATGCAACGACTTTAACCGCAGGCAATCAAATTGGTTTATTCAGTTATGGTTCTGGTGCTGTCGCTGAATTTTTCACTGGCGAATTAGTAGCTGGTTATCAAAATCATTTACAAAAAGAAACTCATTTAGCACTGCTGGATAATCGGACAGAACTTTCTATCGCTGAATATGAAGCCATGTTTGCAGAAACTTTAGACACAGACATTGATCAAACGTTAGAAGATGAATTAAAATATAGTATTTCTGCTATTAATAATACCGTTCGTTCTTATCGAAACTAAGTATTTAAATCCCCCGATTCAATCAACAAAAGAGCTAGACATTCAAGTTTTTGCTTGAATGCCTAGCTCTTTTTATGAAAGCCAAACTTCTTTGACCCCGTCTGTCACGGCGATACCATCTGTCAAAGCTAAACGTTGTGAATAAGAAACGTAGCCATAATAAACATCAACACCGCCGCCATTGTTCCAAGTAACAGTGATTTTAACATTTGGAGTAATCGATTTTGTAGCTGGTTGGGTCGTCGGGCGATAACTAGTCGTATCATAACTTAAAATAGTGCCCGAAACTCCACTTATTTCGGCTTTTCCTGTGTAAATTTCGCCATTCGTATTCGTCTGCGTGACCGCTCCATTCGCTTCAATGATTAACCCCGCTTGCTTTTGATCTCCTCGTGGATAATAAAAAAGATACGTGGTTGCCCATTTAGCAAATTCATCTGGAATTGGTTTAAGTGATTCCGTTGGTGCCGGACTCGACTTCGTTTGCTTTTCAACCGCGACTTCTTCTTGTCTTTTTAAACCTTCATTATTTTGATTATTTAGTTTCTCAACCGTTTCTTTAACGATTGAATAATGAGGTTTCCCTAAATCGCTAACAGGAATCGTAGCTAATTTTTCTTCTGATTCTTTATATTGCCCCTCTGCCGTTAACTTTTTAGCTTCTGTAATAATGGCATCATACTTGGTTTGGTCTACGGAAGATGATGTGCTTTGTCCCGTAGCTTCGACTTGTTTTGTGACACTGGTTTTTTCCGTGGTCACGTCTGATGAATTTCCACAAGCACTTACAAACATTGAGCTAACGATTAATAAACATCCCACAATCACATGCTTTTTCATCTTTAAATCCCCCATTTGTTTATCTTTGTTATTTTTTGTTACTTAAATTATCCCATAGATGAACAAAAGAAACCATTATTTATAAAAAAGTTTAGCAAGTGCTTCAAGAGAGGCACTTGCTAAACTTTTTTTCACTGCTATTGATTGATTACTTTGACTAGTTCTTCAAATAATAATGCACTAGATGCTGCTCCTGGATCAATATGACCAATTGCTCGTTCCCCTAAATAAGAGGCACGTCCTTTTTTCGCCACCCAATCTTTTGTTGCTTCAGCAAATTGTTCAATTTTTTCTTCATTAAATTGTTCCGTTCCAATTACTTCAGCAACAGGTGCCCAGACATCAACCATCGTTTTATCTCCTGGTTCAGCTTTGCCGCGCATCTGAATCCCAGCTAGACCTTGCTGAACAATTTCTTTTAATTGCTCTGGCGAACTGATGGTTTCCAAATCTTTTGTCGCTTTAGTCATATTCATAAACGCAGTACCATATAAAGGACCAGAAGCTCCGCCAACTTTTGAAATCAAAGCCATGGATAGGACTTTAAATGTCTCCGTGATTGTTGTTGGTACTTTTTTGTCAAACGCAATTTTGTATTCAGCCATACCACGAGCCATGTTGTTACCGTGATCCCCATCACCAATCGGCGTGTCTAATTCACTTAAATAGTCTTTTTTTTCTTCAATAACTTTTGAATAATTGTCTAACCATGTTTGAATGTCTTTTACTGTTAATTCCATCTTTTATCACCCTTACCAAGAAATTGTTGTTACATTGCTTTCTAGCGCTGTTTGCCAGTCTTTTGTCGCCAAGTCAATCATCGTTAAAGATAATCCTTGCATGTCAATAGACGTCATATAGTTACCCACTTTATGGAAGGTCACTTGAACACCTTTATCTTCTAATAATGTTAGCACGTCGTTCATAAATACAAATTGTTCCATTAATGGCGTGCCGCCCATGCCATTGACAAGTATCCCAACTGTTTGTGGTTGTTGTTCATAGCTACTTAATGTTTTTTCAACTAATTCTTTCGCTAACTCTTTCGATGGTTGGATTTTTTCACGACGATAGCCTGGTTCTCCGTGAATCCCTACGCCAAATTCAATTTCATCTTCTGGTAAAGTAAAACCTGGTTTGCCAACTTCAGGCACAGTGGCTGCTTTTAAAGCCACTCCAATTGTTTTCGTGGCTGCTACAATCTTTTCTCCTAAAGAAACGAGTTCTTCTAAAGAAGCACCTTGGCGGGCATGATGTCCTAAAATTTTATGGACAAGAACAGTCCCGGCAACGCCTCGTTTTCCAGCGGTATAGGTGCTATCTTCGACAGCAATATCGTCATCGACAACGACCATTTCTACATGAATGTCTTCCATATCAGCCATATCTTTGGCCATTTCAAAGTTCAAAATATCGCCTGTATAATTTTTTACGATTAACAGAACACCGGCCCCTTGGTCTGCCGCTTGGATCCCTGTTAAAATTTGATCTGGTGTTGGTGAAGTAAAGACATCACCTAAAACTGCGGCATTTAACATTCCATCACCAACAAACCCAGCATGTGCAGGCTCATGACCACTTCCGCCACCAGATACTAACCCAACTTGTTTGTTTGAGTCGTTGCGAGCAATCACGCGAGAATCTTCGACTTGATGAACAAGGTTTCCATAGCTTTTCACAATTCCTTGGAGCATTTCTTCGACAATTTTACCAGGTTCATTAATAATTTTTTTCATTTAGTTCCACCCTTTCTTACCAGCATTTTGAGCTTCTGCTAAAATTTGCGTCAAATCATCTGAGACACCTGCAGTAATTGCTGCCGCAAAGGCACCTTCAACCAATGGTGCATCGACTAAATGATAATGTTTCTGTTGGTCTTCTTCTAGCATATCAAAAGCTAATTCTGAACTTAAAACGGCACTGCCTAAATCGGCAAAAATTAAAAATTCTCGGTCAGAGTCCGCTTCGTTAATCGTGTCAATGATTTTCATTGGATCTGAACCTAATGAACCATCTGATGTGCCACCAAGTGAATGAATCGTAATTTCTTCACTGGCATTCATCTGTTCAATCATCTCTTTAATACCATCTGTAATCATTTTGCTATGTGAAACGAGTAAAATATCTGCTTTCATGTGGACACTTCCTTAATCTAATTTATGTCTTGTTTTATATTCTTGTCCGACTTTATCTGCAACAATGATTGCATTCGCTACTTCTTCAACGACAATTGGGAATGGCATTGAATGAATTGATTCTTCTGGAATGCAAGCAATTTTGGCTACTTCCAACGCTTCTTCATAAGTGATTTCATCGACACCAATGTCTGAAAGCGTTAATGGTAAACCTACAGAAGCGCTAAAGTCTAAAACAGCTTCTAATTCGTCTTTTGCTGCATCTTCTAATACAAGTTGTGCAATCGTTGCAAAGGCTACTTTTTCACCATGTAAATAACTGTGCGCACCAGGTAAGACTGTCATACCGTTATGAATCGCATGCGCTGCAGCTAAACCGCCACTTTCAAAACCTAAGCCTGAAAGTAAGATATTTGTTTCGATAATCTTATTCAATGATTCAGTAACCACATTTGCATCACAAGCTAATTTCGCTTTTAACCCATCTTCCTGTAGGTTTTCCCAGCAAAGTTTCGCCATGGCCAAAGCTGCATATGTGCCGCTAGCAGCAGGCGTTAAGCCTTCTCTTGAACCCATTGGCAAACTAGCATTAACCCGAGAATATGAATTGTGTGTTGCGCGTGCTTCAAAATATGTGGATAAGGCATCCCCCATTCCAGCAACTAAAAATCTAGTTGGCGCTTTGGCAACCACTTTTGTATCAACCATCACGACGCTTGGACTTTGTTTAAAGTAAGCATAATCATCAAATGAGCCATCTTCATGATATAGTACAGCTGAATGCGAAGTTGGTGCATCTTGAGCCGCAATCGTTGGTACAATAATTAAGTTTTCACCTTCTGCTACGACTTTTGAAGCATCGATTGCTTTACCGCCACCTAAACCAATGATACAGTCTGCTTGTTCTTTTTGTCCAACGTTTTGCAAGCGCTTTGTTTCTTCACGCGTTACTTCTCCACTAAAGCCACCCTCTACGAAGGTAATGTCAAACTTTTTCGCTGTTTCTTCCAATTGTGGACGTACACGATCAACGTCAGCAGGATTTGCAATTAGTAACGCTTTTTTTCCAAAAGTTGAAACGAAGTAACCTAAGTTTAGTAATTCATCTTCCCCTTGAACATATTTCGTTGGTAAAATCAATGCTTTTCTCATGTTGATAGCCTCCTATATTTTGTTTACATACATAGTATAAAACGCTTTCATTCAAAAAGCATTGAACTTTTGGTATCGTTTTCTTGCAAAAAATGATAGAATTATTTTGTGAAATAATAAAATATTATGATTTTTAAACTTTAGATTGAAGGATTGCCTTATGACTGTAGAATTAAAAAATATTTTAGATTTAGAAAAGTGGGAAAAATTGCAAGAATCATTGGCCTTAAGCACTCGTTTAGCCATTATTTTAGTCGATTATAAAGGTCGTCCTGTGACGAAACATAGTCAAGTTCAACCCTTTTGCCAACTGGTACGTCACTCCCCTGAGCTCTCGAAACTTTGTGAAAAATGTGATGCTCGTGGTGGCTTGGAAGCTGTTCGCACTGGTCAGCCTTTTATCTACCGTTGTCACTTTAACATCGTTGATATGGCCATCCCCATTATTGTTGATGACCAGTATGTAGGAGCCATTATGGCTGGTGAAGTTTTGCTCGAAGATCACCAAGAAGAGTTAGAACAGGTTTTAACCATGAATGATGCCTTCATTCAAGAATTTTTAGTAACACACCAAGAGCTGTATCAACAATACCCTGTTTTAGAACTAGCAGACTTAGAAAAGAGCGCGACATTAATCGCTGATCTAAGCCAATATATTATTTCTGAAGCCATCAAAAAAGATTATTTAATCAATACGTACAAACAATCCTTACAGATTAGTTCGCTAAAAGAAGAGCTGGAGCCATTGAATATGATCCAAAAAGATATTCAACAAACTTTATTAACTGCTCAATTAACTCCTTCAAGTGCCTATCAAACTAAAAATAAGCAATTACAACCGGTTTTAGATGCCCTTTGGGAAAACAAATCGCTGCGTTTAAATTTACAAGAACTGGCAGACCTTGTTCATTTGACACCGACGTATTTAAGTCGTTTATTAAAAGAGGAGTTTGGTATTCCCTTTAGTCAATTTTATCGACAATTAAAAATCACATGGGCTAAACAGCTTCTTTTGGAGACAGATAAAACGATCGCCCAAATCAGTGAAGATTTAGGGTTTGTTGAAGATAGCTATTTTGTCCGGATCTTTAAACAAGAAACGGGTGAAACACCTCTTAAATACCGTAAAAGAAAGAACAGAGCATAAAAAAAACAACGACTCCGAGAAGTCGTTGTTTTTTTACACCTTTTGCTCTTGCTGTGGCTAATGCAACAAGTGCAAAAGGCGCATTATATCTGTCGTGCGACAAAGTGATACTATTAAATATGAATTGGTAAACCTAAAGCCAATTCAGCTGTATCCATAGTAATTTCGCCCAATGATGGGTGTGGGTGGATTGTTAAAGCAATGTCTTCTGCATTCATGCCAGATTCAATAGCTAAAGCTAATTCAGAAATCATGTCACTTGCACCGACACCGGCAATTTGTGCACCGATGATGACATTGTCTTCTACAGTTGTAACTAAACGCATGAATCCTTCAGTTTTATCTAAAGAGATTGCACGGCCGTTACCAGCAAATGGGAATTTGTAGCCTTTTGCTTCGATTCCCGCTTCTTTTGCTTCTGCAACAGTCATACCAACGCTTGCCAATTCTGGATCAGTAAAGGCAACAGCTGGCATTGCTTTGTAATCAACTGCAACTTTCTTACCAGAAATTGCTTCAGCAGCAATTTTTGCTTCGTAGCTTGCTTTATGCGCTAACGCAGCACCTGGTACGATGTCGCCGATTGCGAAGATGTTTTTCACGTTAGTACGTCCTTGGTTGTCAACTGGGATTAAACCACGTTCGCCAATTTCAACGCCCGCTTGTTCTAAGCCTAAGTCGTCTGTGTTTGGACGACGTCCAACAGTGACCATTACGTAATCTGCTTCAACACTTTCTTCTTTTCCGTTAACTTCATATTTAACAGTGACGCTATCGCCATTGTCAACAGCTTCTTTAGCCATTGCAGAAGTCACGATTGTTACGTTTTTCTTCTTGAAGTCGTCTGTGACAACTTTAACCATATCTTTTTCATAAGTTGGTAAAATTGATGGGCTACCTTCTAAAATTGTTACTTCTGAACCTAAGTTAGCATAAGCGCCACCTAATTCAGCACCGATGACACCGCCACCGATAATAACGAATTTTTTAGGAACTTCTTTTAAGTTTAAACCGCCTGTAGAATCTAACACGCGTCCGCCAAATTTGAATCCTGGGATTTCAATTGGACGAGAACCTGTTGCTACAATAGCATTATTGAATGAGTAAGTTTGTGCTGAGTCTGGGTGAATAACACGCAATGTATTTTCGTCAACGAAGAATGCTTCGCCTTCAATAATTTCTACTTTGTGTTTTTTCAATAACATGCCAACGCCGCCTGTTAATGATTTAACAACTGTGTTATCTTTCCAGTCTTGTGTTTTTGCAAAGTCTAATTCGACTCCTTTAGCTGTTACACCAAAAGTTGAAGAATCTTGTGCTTCTTGGTAATGATGTCCAGCAGCAATTAAAGCTTTTGAAGGAATACATCCAACGTTTAAACAAACGCCTCCGATGTATTCACGTTCGATAATCGCAACTTTTTGACCCATTTCTGCGGCACGAATTGCAGCAACGTATCCTCCAGGTCCAGCTCCGATTACGACTGTATCTAGTTCAATGGCGAAATCTCCTACTACCATTTGTTAATCATCCTTCCATTAATAGTAATTCTGGATCAGCTAATAAGCGTTTAATGTTGTTCATTGCTTTTTGAGCAGTTGCGCCGTCAACGATACGGTGGTCAAAGCTTAATGATAATTTCATCATGCGTCCCACAACGATTTCGCCGTCTGCATTAACAACTGGTTCTTGTGCAATTGTACCAACGCCTAAAATAGCAACTTCAGGGTAGTTGATTACTGGTGTAAACCAGCCGCCACCGACTGAACCAATGTTACTAATTGTGATTGTACCATCACGCATATCTTGTGCAGTTAATTTACCTTCGATAGCCAATGCTGCTTTTTCGTTGATTTCATCAGCGATAGCAAACATGCTCTTCGTATTAGCATTTTTAACATTTGGTACATATAAGCCATGATCTGTATCAGTAGCGATACCAATGTTAAAGTAATTTTTGTAAACAATTTCTTGTGCTGCGTCATCGATTGATGCATTCAAGATTGGGAATTTTTGAACAGTTGAAGTCAATGCTTTTACAACGTATGGTAAGAATGTTAATTTTGTACCATTTGCAGCAGCAACATCTTTAAATTTCTTACGGTGATCCCATAATTTAGAAACTTCTACTTCATCATGTAATGTTACGTGAGGAGCAGTGTGTTTGCTGTTAACCATTGCTTTAGCAATTGCTTTACGTGTTGGTGTCATTTTCTCACGTGTTTCCATTTCGCCTAAATCAGAAGTAAAGGCTTTTGGCGCTGCTTTAGGTGCAGCTGCTTCCGCTTTAGGTGCTGCTTCTGTTGCGGCAGCTTCAGTAGCTGGTGCTGCTTGAGAGCCACCAGAAACAAAGGCATCAATATCCGCTTTAATGACACGGCCACCTTTACCAGTTGCAGTTACTTGTGTAATATCAACGTCTTTTTCACGCGCATACTGACGAACAGATGGCATTGCTAAAACGCGTTTGTTTGGATCAGCGGCTGCAACTACGCCTGTTGAAGCGGCTGGAGCTGATGCTTCAGCTTTAGGAGCGTCAGTAGCTGGTGCTGCGGCTGCCGGTGCTGATGAATTATGACCAGGTGCGTCAATTTCAACTAACACGTCGCCCACATTGGCAACTGTTCCTTCTGGTACAACGATATTTTTTACAGTACCTGTTACTGGTGATGGAATTTCTTCTACTGATTTGTCATTTTGTACTTCTAATAATGAATCATCTTCATTAATTGTGTCGCCCGCTTTAACGAACCATTTAACGATTTCGCCTTCGGCAATTCCTTCACCGATGTCTGGTAATTTGAATTGGAAAAATCCGCCAGCTGCTTCGGTTGTTGGTACAGCAGCAGGTTGTGCTGGTGTTTGTTCTTGTGCAGGAGCTGCTGGTGCTGCATCGTTATCTTCGTGACCAGGTGCGTCGATTTCGATTAACACGTCACCAACGTTTGCAACTGTTCCTTCTGGTACAACGATATTTTTTACAGTACCTGTTACTGGTGATGGAATTTCTTCCACTGATTTGTCATTTTGTACTTCTAATAACGTATCGTCTTCGTTGATTGTATCGCCAGGTTTTACAAACCATTTAACGATTTCGCCTTCGGCAATCCCTTCACCGATATCCGGTAATTTAAACTGATAAGCCATTTTTTAAGTCTTCCCTTCTTCGTTGGATCTGTCTATTTTCTTAGGAGCAAAACGCGGGGAAACGACTATAGTAGCTGAACATTTCATGCCTATAGCCGTATTCCACCTGTTTAATTCTTCGTTTATCTACTTCGAATAACTATTAAAATTCGACGATTTCTCTAGCTTTTGCTTCGATATCTTTCGCATTTGGTAACCAGATATTTTCTGCTTGTCCGAATGGGAAGATTGTATCTGGAGCAGATACACGTCCGATTGGTGCTTCTAATGATAATACGGCACGTTCAGAAATTTCAGAAACAACCATAGCGCCAACGCCAGCTTGTTTTTGTGCTTCTTGAACGACAACCACACGGCCAGTTTTTTCAACAGAGTTAATAATTGTTTCCACATCTAAAGGAGCCACTGTACGTAAGTCAATGATTTCTGCTGAAATATTGTCTTTCGCTAAGCTATCAGCTGCTTTAATCGCTTCACGAACCATAGCGCCGTAAGTGATGATTGATACGTCTGTTCCTTCACGAGTT
This sequence comes from Enterococcus sp. AZ011, assembly GCF_050548355.1. NCBI lineage: Bacteria > Bacillati > Bacillota > Bacilli > Lactobacillales > Enterococcaceae > Enterococcus > Enterococcus sp. AZ011. Next base: position 1,183,922 of record NZ_CP172959.1, on the reverse strand, counting down.
ACAGCCGCTTTATCTAAAGGCACTTCATAAGCTTCGTCTGGCACTTCCTCACGGAATGAACGGTATAATTTCATGTGCTCTAAGTAGACAACTGGATCGTTGCTACGAATAGATGAAATTAATAGTCCTTTTGCATCGTAAGGGTTTGATGGAATAACAACACGAACACCTGGTGATTGTGCGATTAATCCTTCTAAGTTATCTGAGTGAAGTTCTGGTGTATGAACACCACCACCAAATGGGGCACGAACAGTAATTGGCATATTACGAGTTCCACCCATACGGTAACGCGTACGAGCCATTTGACCAACGATTTCGTCAAATACTTCAAAAACGAAACCAAAGAATTGGATTTCAGGAACTGGACGGTAACCTTGCAAGGCAAGACCGAAAGCCAATCCACCGATACCAGATTCAGCTAAAGGTGTATCGAAGACGCGGTCTTCACCAAATTTTTCTTGTAAACCTTCAGTTGCACGGAAAACCCCACCGTTGTTACCAACGTCTTCACCGAAGATTAAGACATTTTCGTCTTTCTCTAATTCAAGAGCTAAGGCATCTGTAATTGCTTGGATCATAGTTTTTTGTGCCATTTTTATTTCGACTCCTTCGCTTCATAAAATGCAATTTGTTCTTTAATTGTTTGAGGTTGAACTTCAAACATATTTTTCAAGAAATCAGAAACTTTTTGTTTTGGCGCTTTATCCGCTTCTGCAATCGCTACTTTGATTTCTTCTTTTGTTTTTTCAATAATTTCTTCTTCTTTTGCTTCAGACCATAAGCCTTTATCTGTTAGATATTTACGGAAACGAGTCAATGGATCTTTTTGTACCCATTCGTCATCCATTTCTTTTGAACGGTAACGTGTTGGATCGTCTCCAGATAAAGTATGTGGACCATAACGATAGGTTAATGTTTCAATTAAAACTGGACCGTTTCCTGCAGCTGACCAATCGCGTGCTTCTTTTGCAATTGCGTAAACTGCTAATGGATCCATACCATCAACTTGAATACCAGGAATTCCTGCTGCAACAGCTTTTTGAGCTAAAGTTTTAGCCGCTGTTTGTTTTTCACGAGGTGTAGAAATCGCAAAACCATTGTTTTGGATAATGAAGACACCGTTTGCTTGGTAAGCACCAGCAAAGTTAATTGCTTCATAGAAGTCCCCTTGTGAAGAACCGCCGTCACCAGTATAAGTGAATACAACATTTTCCTTTCCACGTTTTTTCAATCCTAAAGCAACACCAGCTGCTTGGATGTATTGAGCACCAATGATAATTTGTGGTGGTAATGCATTTAAATCTTCCGCGTAGTAGTTCCCTGCTACGTGACCACGAGACCATAAGAAAGCTTCTCTTAATGGTAAACCATGTTGTACTAGTTGAGGTACATCACGGTAACCTGGTAGTAAGTAGTCTTCTTTTTCCATTGCAAATTGACTTGCCAATTGGCTTGCTTCTTGTCCAGCTGTTGGCGCGAAGAATCCTAAGCGTCCTTGACGGTTTAATGCAGTAGAACGTTGGTCTAACACACGAGACCAAACCATGCGTGTCATTAATTCAACTAATTCCTCATCCGATAAATCAGGTACTAAATCTTCATTCACAATTTTTCCATCTTGATCCAAGATTTGGAAAGTTGGGAAATCAGCGTCGACTTTAGCCATTAGCTCTTTAAAGTCAATAGGTTTTTGTTTCTTAGCCTTTGCCATTTTGTCACACAATCCTCTCTATTACGTTTCTTTAATTTCGATAAAAGTAAAACAGAGTGCGAAACTGTATTACTTTTTATCGACTACACTTAACAAATTATCACTAAATTCGAAAAAGCGCAAGAAAAAAACTCTAATTTCTTCATTTTTTCACAAAAGAGCAAAACCGCATGTTTTTGCGGTTTAGTGATAATTTTCACAAACAAGAAAACGGTTTCTGTTCCACACTTCTTCTGTACTATTTTTCCCCTAACTGTTATATTCTATTTTGAAAATATTATATAACAGTTCTATTAATTTGAGCCCCCTTATCCCCGAACTGGCTAGTAATCTGATTTCCGAACTTTGCGTTTTCATGAAAATTATCTTGAAAAAACCAAAAAAATAAAAACCGTCAGCCGAGTAACCTACTCAGCATGCGGTTTTTTATTTTTTAGAGAACAAAGTTTTTTTCGTTAATTTTTATTTTTTTTGGCTCGTTTTTTTGCCAAATACTTTACCTTAGGTTTTATCACGAACATTCATTGCTTAAAATCACCAAATTTTCGCAAAACGAGTAATACAGCTTAGCAAATTCTTTTCTCTTTCAGTAGATTTTACTAAATCCATTCCTTGGTAATTTTAATATATAAACGTTTAGCTACTTCAACAGTTAACATGTACGCAATGATGATTCCAAAGAACCATGGCCAGTAGTTAGCCGGAAGTTTCACAAAGTCAAAAACCTCTCTTATAGGCGTTGCTACAATCAAGAAACCGAGTAAAATTGCGCCTAAACTACTTAACATCACAGGCATTGACGCACGACTTTGAATGAATGGTATTTTCCGCGTCCGGACCATATGAACAACTAACGTTTGACTAACAAGTCCCACCATAAACCAACCTGTTTGGAATAAATGTTGAGTGGCCAAACTATTGGCACTAAACACAAACCACATGACAAGATACGTTAGAATATCGAAAATACTACTTACCGGGCCAATACATACCGTAAATTTCGCTAGTCCGTTCGTTTCCCACCGAACAGGGCTTAATAACTCTTCTTCATCGACATTATCCCAAGGAATTGTCAACTGAGCCACATCATAAATCAAATTTTGAATCAAGAGTTGTAAGGAAAGCATTGGTAGAAATGGTAAAAAGGCACTGGCTACTAAAATTGAAAAGACATTCCCAAAATTAGAACTGATGGTAATTTTAATATATTTCATCATATTGCTAAATACTTTTCGTCCTTCAATCACACCAGATTCCAGTACATTTAAACTTTTTTCCAGTAAAATAATCGAGCTAGCATCTTTAGTAATATCAGCTGCAGTATCTACTGAAATACCCACATCAGCTTTTCGCAATGCCGGTGCATCATTAATGCCATCCCCCATAAAACCAACCGTATGACCTTTTGCTTGTAGCAATTCAATAATTTTAGATTTTTGCATCGGATTTAATTTGGCAAATAAATTAGTTTCTTCTACTTGCGCCCGCAACTCTTCATCTGTCATTGCTTCAATTTGAGAACCTAATAACACATGGGAAACTTCAATGCCTACATCTTTACAGACTTTTTTGGCGACAATGTCATTATCGCCCGTTAGCACTTTCACGTTGACACCATGTTCATGTAAGGAGCGGATAGCGCTGACGGCTGACTCTTTTGCTGGATCAAGAAAACCCATAAACCCAATCAATGTCATCTCTTTTTCATCTTCAACTGAATAAACTGCTTCTTTATGGACATCTTTTTTTACAGCTACCGCTAACACACGCATCCCTTGTTTGTTCATTTGAACATTCACTCGGCGTAGTTCTTCTCGTACAGCAGTGCTTAATGGTACAATTTCGCCATTAATTTGCGCATGCGTGCACACTTCTTCCATTTCTTCCACGGCGCCTTTCGTAATCATCAATTGATGATCATCTGCATTCACGACAACCGTTAAGCGGCGTCTGGAAAAATCAAAAGGAATTTCATCAATTTTAGTGACATTTTTAAACGGCGTTTTCCATCGATGCTCTTCATAAAAATTAATAACGGCAATGTCCATTAAATTTTTCCAACCTGTTTGATAAGAAGAATTTAAGTAGGCTAAATTTAGAACCTCGTCACTCAAATCACCTAATGGATTCAAATGTTGAACCAAAACTACACGATCTTCGGTAATCGTTCCAGTCTTATCTGTACAGAGCACATCCATACCACCCAAATTTTGGATAGCCGCTAATTCTTTAACAATGACTTTATGTTTCGATAAGGATAATGCACCTTTGGCTAGGTTACTCGTAACAATCATTGGCAACATTTCTGGTGTCAAACCAACTGCAACGGCAATCGCGAAGAAAAACGCTTCGCCCCAAGCACCTTTAGTTAAACCATTAATCAAGAAAACGATTGGAAACAAAATCATTACCATTCGTAATAAAAACTTACTGACTTTTGCTAAGCCTAAGTCAAAACTAGTTTTTCCTCGTTGTGTTGTAGCATTTTTAGCAATATCACCAAAAAATGTATGTTGCCCAGTTTTTAAAATAATCGCTTTTCCTTGTCCACTCAAGACATCTGTACCCATAAACACTAGGTCTTGCATATCTAATGCAGAAACCTCTGTTTGTTGACGATCCACACCTGCATCCACAAATTTTTCGACAGGCATGGATTCGCCTGTTAGCGACGATTGATTAACGAATAAATCTTTGGTCCAAATCAACACGGCATCTGCAGGAATCATGTCTCCTGTAGCTAAAGTTACAATGTCTCCTGGAACAATTTCGTCCATTGGAATTTCTTTCGTAATTCCTTCCCGTGTCACTGCAGCGGTGTTTTCAATTAATTCTTTTAAATCCAAACTCGCTTTTTGAGAACGATACTCTTGTATAAAAGCAATCAAGACACTGGCTAAAATCATCACGCCCATCACGATAGCGGCTTCGAAATCTTTCGTTAAAGTTGAAACGACCATCAATAAGGCTAAGACATAAACAAATGGATCTTTGAATGCACTTAAAAATAAAATAATTGCTGGGGTTGGCTTTTGTGCAGAAACTTCGTTTGGTCCAAATTCCTCTAATCTTTTTTCAGCATCTTCATTCGAGAGTCCTTTTTCAGATGTCCGTAATTCCATCATTAATTCCCGTTCAGAAAGCAACGCCAATTTACGTAATTCTTGATCTTTGGTGGCTTTTCTCATATCCATTGTTTTTTTGTTCATCATTTTCTTTTCCTCCAAGGTTGTGGTCACCTGCCGAAAAGAGTGCTAAAATCTTCTCCTTTCATCGGTGACTGTATTTTGTTTCTCTGTTCACTTCCAGGGTCTTCCATGACAGTCATCCTTTCTTTTTCTTATTTATACTTCCAGTGAATAATTGCTTTTTTGCCAAACACACAAAAAAGGACCTACTCAACAATAGAGTACGTCCCAAAATACCATCTTTAAATAAGATTCTCTATCGTTGAGCTTTAGCACTATAGGGCGTAGATAACATGTATCAGCTACATTATGAATAACCTTCACGATTATTCCTGTTCAACCAACTAAGGGTCTCTCGATCCTTTCGCGGCAGCAGCATTTGTCCAAATAGGAGCCTCACCTAACAATTATTCAGTTTTTATCCACTTCTTATAATAGAGGAGTTTGACATTCTTGTCAAAAGATTTATGACTTTTTTGTTATAAATAAAAAATGACTACTTTAAAATTTCCTTTGTTTCTGCTTTTCGTTCAGGAACAAACCACATGACTAAAACAATCGTATCAATAATCAGGACAGCGATTGGCGCTACCAGTTTGCCTACAATCAACGCAATAATATTCAACACAATCGAAAGCGTTAATTTTGGATAGTGGCCAAACAAACGTTGTACTTCGGATTTGGGCCCATTTGCCTGAATCAATGCCCGCACCACTAGATAATAAGCAACATCAGCTCCTAATACTACTAAGCCATACAAAGCTTGTGGCGGCCAAGAAAACGGATGTTCACCTACCCAACCAGTAACAAACGGGAAAAACGTCAACGTCAAAATTAGAAAATTATTCATCCAAAGGACACGTCCATCAATTTTACGGACACTTTGAAATAAATGATGATGATTGTTCCAGTAAATTAATAAAGTAACAAAACTAATTAAATAAATAATGATTTTGTGTCCAGATTGAGTCAGAGCAGACCAATCTGCTTTTTCAGGAATTTTTAATTCTAAAATTAATAACGTTAAAATAATCGCAATGACTGCATCTGTAAATGCTTCTACACGTGTTTTCGGCATCATTTCCCCCTACTTTCATAAAAATTAAATAACTTACCCAAAGTAAGTATAACGCATTTCTGTAAAAATTCAATTATTTATGAAGTCTCTCGGTTGTTGAAGTTCCTAAAAACGAGTGCAAGAGCCCCACTTAAAAGTAAGCCTCTTGCACTCGTTATAGAACAAATCAGTTATTGGAAGACGCCTGCCTGATAAGGTGCTAACTGCATCCGTTTCTTCACCGTAAAATCTTGATTCCCTAACAATTGTTGCCACTTTCTGCCTAGTAATTTATTCGGCAAGTCAAATTGGCACTTTTCTCCACTTAAATTGACAATCACTAACGCTGTTGCCTCAGTTGTTTTTCTTAAAAAAGCAAAAACAGACGGATGATTGGGCGCTAATAGTTCAAACTGTCCATCTGTAAAGACTGGATTTTCTTTCCGCAACGCAATTAACTTTTTATAATAATTCAACACGGATTGTGCATCCGTTTCTTGGTCAGCCACATTTATTTCTTTGAAATTGGGATGAATTGCTAACCACGGATGCCCCGAGGTGAATGAACTTGCCTCTTGACTCGTCCACTGCATAGGCGTACGCGAATGGTCCCGCGTCCAATGCGCCACTTCTTTCAATGCTTGTTTCGCATCGTAGCCACTTTCTATAAGCAAACGATAATGGTTATGAGAATCTTTAGCATCTAACTCGTCAATCTGTTGAAACGGATAATTAACCATGCCGATTTCCTGTCCTTGATAAATAAACGGCGTTCCTCGCAAGAGCAAGGCGATTGTTCCAATCGCCTTAGCAGAATGAGAGGTTTCATTGCCTAAAATTGAATTGATTCTGGGATTATCATGATTTTCTACATATAATGCATTCCAGCCTTCTGTCCCTAAATGCTTTTGCCAGCGAGCCATTACTTTTTTATAGCCTAAAATATTTAACCGTTCTTCTCCTGGCTTTCCTTCTCGAACATTGTGCTCTAATTCAAAAATCATATTCAGATAGCCCGCATCATTGGTCCATTCCACCGCTTTTTTACTTGAAACGCCACTAGCTTCCCCCACTGTCATGATGTCATACTCAGCAAAAATAGCTTTCAAATCCAGCATATAGTCTTCAATGCCTTTTACATTCATAAATGGAGCCCACGGATTCGTGGTAATTTTAAAATCCCAAGGTTCTTTTTGGATATGACTAATCGCATCCAATCGGAAACCATCAATTCCCAAATCTAACCACCAGCGAATCATCGCATAAATCTCTTCACGAACTTTAGGATTTTCCCAGTTCAAATCAGGTTGCTCTTTTGCAAACACATGAAAATATGCTTGTTTTGTACCCGCGTCATACGTCCAAGTCGAGCCACCAAAAAAGCTTTGCCATTCATTCGGCATACGATCTGGTGTCGCATCGGCCCATAAATAATACTCACGATACGGATTATCTAAACTTTTTTTTGCTTCAACAAACCACGGATGTTGATCACTTGTATGATTGACCACTAAATCAAGAATAATCTTCAAACCTAATTGATGCGCTTGGTCCAAAAGTTCTTGAAAATCTTCCATCGTACCAAATTCTGGCTGAATCCCTTGATAATCCGCAATATCATAACCATTGTCAACGTTTGGCGAAGTGTAAATCGGATTTAACCATAAAAAATCGACCCCTAGTTCTTTTAAATACGGTAATTTCTCAATAATTCCCTGCAAATCACCAATGCCATCCCCGTTGCTATCTTTAAAACTCCGAGGATAAATTTGATAACCGACAGCATTTTTCCACCATTGTTCCATCTTATTGACTCACTTTCACAACAAAGGCTTGCCAAGGCGCTAACGAATAGTCTGCTAAAGCAGTGACATCTGTCGGCATATTTTCAATCATTACTTGTTCTACATGAACGTCTGCAGAAAATGGCTGAACTTTGTCAGAAAAGTTTGTTACAACAAGCCAGCGTTCCTCACCATAGGTACGATAAAAACTAATCACTTCGTCCACTGTTTCCAGCAATTCAAAGTCGCCCCAAACAATTAAAGGATGTTCTTTTCTCAAACGAATCATTTCTTGGTACGTATAGAATAGTGAATTTTTATCTGCCAAAGCAGCAGCGACGTTAATCGTTTGATAATTGGGATTAACATCAATCCAAGGTGTACCCGTCGTAAAGCCAGCATTTTTTTCAGCGGTCCACTGCATAGGCCGGCGTGCATTGTCGCGACCTTTAGTATTAATTTTCAGCAAAATTTCTTCTTTATAATATCCTTTTTCCAAATACTCATGGTACATGTTAATTGTTTCGATATCCCGTGCTTCACGAATATCTGTAATCGGCGTATTGGTCATACCAATTTCTTCCCCTTGATAAATATAAGGTGTGCCTTTCATCATGTGCAGTAAAATAGCGAATAACTTACTACTTTCCAACCAATATTCCTGATCATTTCCCCAACGTGAAATCATTCTCGGTAAATCATGGTTATTCCAAAATAAAGAATTCCAGCCATCATTTCCTAATTCTGTTTGCCATTTTGCAAAAACCTGTTTCAACTTGGCAACTTCCATTGGCTGAAGGTCCCATTTTTCTTTACCTGGTTGTTGATCCAAGCTCATATGTTCAAACTGAAAAATCATGGATAATTCATGACGCTCTGGACTAGAGTACATTTTTGCAATCTCAGGTGTGGCCCCCCATGTTTCACCTACAGTTAACAGCTCTTTGCCACCAAATGTCGCGGCGTTCATTTCTTGTAAATAACGATGTAAATGAGGGCCATTCGCGGTGATCTCTTCTCCTGGAATTTTACCCACTAAGTCAATTACATCTAAACGGAAACCGCCAATTCCTTTATCAATCCAAAAATTCATCATCTCGTAAACCGACTGACGCATTTGTTGGTTTTCCCAATTTAAATCTGGTTGTTTTTTACTAAACAAATGCAAATAGTATTGCCCACTCGCTTCGTCAAACGTCCACGCCGAACCCGAAAAGGCAGATTTCAATCGGTTAGGCACACCGCCTTCTGAAGCAGGATCAGCCCATACATAATAGTCTCGGTAGGGGTTCTCCTTGCTTTTTTTCGCTTCAATAAACCAACGATGCTCATCTGACGTATGGTTAACCACTAAGTCCATAATAATTTCAATCTTTCGCTTTTTCGCTTCCTCAATTAGACGGTCCATATCCGCCATCGTCCCAAACTCTGTCATAATCGCTTCATAATCAGAAATGTCATAACCATTGTCATCATTGGGTGATTGATAAACTGGCGATAACCAAATAGCCCCAATGCCTAACGTTTCCAAATAATCCAATTTTTCAATAATTCCTGGTAAATCTCCAATGCCATCTCCATTGCTATCCTTAAAACTGCGAGGATAAATCTGATAAACCACGACTTCTTGCCACCAATGTTTTTCCATTCTTCTTCACATTCCTTTTCTTAATTATTATGCTTCATATAAAAGAAAACCTTTTGGTAAAACCATTATCTGTTCTGAAGCAATTTCGATAGAAGAACTTAGCAAAACTTCTCGATCAGTTCTATCGACAAATTGTGTCTCTTGGCCAGTATTAAAAATCCCATAGATCGTCTGTTCCTCCAAACGACAAGCGAGTCTAATCAACCCCGTTTCAAAAGAAGTGCCTGTCCAATCGATTGTTCCACCAGAAAAAACAGCTGCATACTTTTTGCGAAGGGCAATCAATGATTTTACAAATCCCTTCAAATCCAAATCTTGCTGATTTTCCTCCCAAACCATACAACGACGACAATCAGGATCCATATCACCTGTCATACCAATTTCATCACCATAGTAAAGACAAGGGACGCCTGGTTGAATATACGTAAACGCTAACACTTGGCGCATCAGCTCTTTATCCTCTTTCGTTTCATGCAATAAGCGTGGTGTATCGTGGGAATCTAAAACATTAAACTGCATTTGATTCGTTTGTTGTCGATAGAGCATTAACTGGTTGTTCATTTCAGAAAGCATCTTTTCCAAGGACAGTTCTTGCTTGACAAAGTAGCCCATAATCGCATCTGTGTATGCATAATTCATCACTGCATGAAATTCGTCTCCTTGGAGCCAGCTTTGCGACGAGTGCCAAATTTCTCCTAAAATATAAAAATCTTCTTTTGCGTCATCACATGTTTGCCGGAATTTTTTCCAGAACGCATGATCCACTTCGTTTGCCACATCTAAACGCCAGGCATCAATATCATATTCCTCAATCCAATAACGAGCAATTTCTAAAAGATAGGCTTGCACTTCTGGATTTGCTGTATTTAATTTAGGCATATGCGGAGTGAATGCAAAAGTATCATAGGTAATGTTGCTTGCTTCTTCAAAATCAGCACTTTCTTCATAGCTAGCTGGAAACTCATTTACGTGGAACCAATCGGCATAAATTGAGTCCTGGCCATTTTTTAACACATCTTGCCATTGAGGCGAAGTGTCCCCCATATGATTAAAAACGGCGTCCAACATAATCTTAATGCCCCGTCGATGACACTCTTCGACTAAACGCTTAAAGGTAGCGCCATCACCAAAAGCTGGGTCAATTTTTAAATAATCAATCGTATCATATTTGTGATTAGAAAACGCTTCAAAAATTGGGCAAAAATATAAGCCGTTAACACCTAAATCTTCAATGTAATCAAGATGATCTAGCACCCCTTGCAAATCCCCACCAAAAAAATCTTGACGATCTGGTCTTTTAGATCCCCAAGGCAACGTCCCTTCAGGATCATTGGCGAGATCACCATTTGCAAAACGCTCTGGAAATATTTGATACCAAACCGTTTCTTTCACCCATTCAGGTGCTTTAAAACGATCGATTTCATGAAAATACGGCATCCGAAAATAATTATTCGCCATCGCTAAATACTTTTCTTCTAAAGGATAAATGCCGTGTTCGCCATAAAACGCCGTCAAGCCATCCGTCCCTACTAAAGTAAAAGCATATGAAAGGCGTTTAAATTTTGCACTTAATGCAATAAACCAGTAATCATATAACTCCGTAGATACTAACTTCTCCATGGTTAACGACTGTTGGTACCACTTTTCTTTCCCTAAAAGATAAGGATCTCCTTGCACTAATTGGACAGAGGCAATGTCGCCTTTTGCCGTACGCAAACGAATATGCATTGTTTCTTCTGTATAAAGATAAGCAAATTCACTTTCTGGACGATGGTAGATTGCAGCAGTGTTCATTTAATTCTCTCCTTTAATTGTCGCTTTTCGTGTATTTTCTAATACTCGAACACATTTTAGCGCAAACGATTGCATTTGTATACCCTTTTTTATTTTTTTATTTAAAATGCTCAATTAGTGGTATACACCACTTTAAATAAACAGTATGTTATTTATAACAAAAAAACTTTTTTAACTTTCTCGATGAAAAACACTTGATTATTTCCGCAATCGGTTGCATAATAAGACTTGTAAAAAATAATTTTTGGAGGGTTCAAAAATGAAAGCGAATTGGAAAAAGATTTTAATGGGCAGTATCCTTTTAAGTGCTTCCGCGGTTTTACTTACTGCCTGTGGTGGCGCAGAAAAAACGAAAGCTGAAAATGAAAGCGGTTCAGCAAATAAAGCAGCTGGTGACGTAAAATTATGGGTTGATACTGAATATATGGGCGTCTTTAAAAAAGTTGTCGCCGATTTTGAAAAAGAAAACCCCGATATTAAAGTTAACTTAACTGCTGGAAATTCGGCAGATGCTAAAAAAGACATTGCAAAAGATCCTAAAGCTGCCGCAGATGTTTTCATGATGCCACATGATCAAATTGGTCAAATGGCAGAAGCTGGTCTGATTTACCCTAACACAAAATATGAAAAAGAAGTCAAAGAAAACAATATCGACTCGGCAGTCGCAGGAGTCACTTGGAAAGACAAAGTCTATGCCTACCCTTATGCCGTAGAGTCACAAGTTCTTTATTATAACAAAGATACGTATTCTCCAGAGGAAATCAAAACTTGGAAGTCTTTAACTGAAAAAGGCAAAATCGGTACCAATTTTGGCGAAGATGGCGCAAATTATATCTTCGGTCCTCTATTTATGAGTAACGGCGATTACTTATATGGTGAAAATGGCGAAGATCCAAAAGGTACCAACTTTAATAATCAACAAGGCATTGAGGTATTACAATGGATTGCCGATCAAAAAAATAATCCTGGTGTGATCCAATCAAATACAGAAGCATTGTCTAATCTAGGTTCTGGCAAAACGGATGCCTTCCTTTCTGGCCCTTGGTCTAAAAACGATGTAGAAAAAGCTCTTGGCGACAAAATGGGGGCCGCTGCCTACCCAACCATTGATTTTGGCAATGGAGAAAAACAAATGAAAGCTTTCTTGGGCGTTCGTAGTTTTGCTGTCAATCAACAAACACAAGCACCATTGGCCGCAATGACATTAGCAAACTATTTAACCAGTGAAAAAGCACAAATGACTTACTTCAAAGAAATCGGCTTTGTCCCTTCAAACAAAAAATTACAAACAAACGAAGAAATTACACAAGATACTGTTGCAAAAGCTATCTTAGAAATGGCGCAACCAACCCACTCTGTGGTAATGCCAAAAATCCCAGAAATCGTTTCATTCTGGCCTGCGATGGATGCAGTGATCAATGATACGTACAAAGGCAATATCAAACCTGCGGATTATCAAGCAAAATTAGATAAATTAGTCCAAGACACATCAAAAGAAGCAAAAGAATAAAAAGAGTAAAGAAATGGGACGAGCTTCAATCTGCTGTCCCATTTCCTCTATCTTTTTTATTTAAGTAGAAAGTGAGTGAACGAAGATGTTCAAGAAAAAGAAAGCCCAGACGTCATTTCGAGAGGTCTTTAAAAAAGGCGACTTCGCTACAAAACTATCTTTTTTAGTTATGGGTGCTGCAAACTTCGCCAACAAGCAGTGGTTAAAGGGAATCATCTTTTTAACAGCTGAAATTGGCTTTATCTATTGGTTAATCCGTAATGGTTTCCACGCATTAATGATGCTAGGAACACTAGGGACCCAACAGCAAGGATTAGTATATGATGATTCTTTAGGGATTGAAGTTCTAAAAGAAGGCGATAATTCAATGCTCTTATTATTATTCGGAATTGCAGCAATTTTAGTCTGTTTATCGCTAATCATTTTATATGTAATCAATTTAAAAAGCGCCCGTCACCTATATGAATTAAAGACAGCCGGCAAAAAAATTCCAACAACTATGGATGATTTACGTAGCTTGTTAAACGAACGTTTCCATGCAACTTTAATGACGATTCCCTTACTAGGCGTTCTTTTCTTTACCATCTTGCCGTTGTTATATATGATTTCAATTGCCTTTACCAACTACGACCATAACCATTTGCCACCGAAAAACCTTTTTACTTGGGTTGGATTGGCAAATCTAGGTAATGTAATCACAGGTGATATGGCTTCAACGTTCTTTCCAGTACTTGGCTGGACCTTGATTTGGGCTGTTTTCGCAACCGCAACTTGTTTCTTTTTTGGAATCATTTTAGCCTTGCTTATCAATACAAAAGGCTTAAAATATAAAGCATTTTGGCGGACTATTTTTGTTATCACGATGGCCGTACCTCCGTTTGTTTCACTTTTAATTATGCGAAACCTCTTAAATGGTTCTGGACCTATCAATGCTCTGTTGTTAAATTGGGGCTTAATCGATTCTTCTATCCCCTTCTTAACAGATCCGAATTGGGCAAAATTAACCATTATTGTTGTCAATATGTGGATTGGTATTCCTGCTACGATGTTAATCTCTACAGGGATTATCCAAAATCTTCCTGAAGATCAAATCGAAGCCGCTAGAATTGACGGCGCCAATAAATGGCAAATTTTTAAAAGTATTACATTTCCACAAATTCTATTTGTGATGACCCCGGCGCTGATTCAACAGTTTATTGGCAACATCAATAACTTCAATGTCATTTATCTATTAACAGGTGGTGGGCCAGCCAATTCTAACTTCTACGGTGCAGGCTCAACTGACCTTTTAGTTACCTGGTTATATAAATTGACTGTCGATACAATGGATTACAATTTAGCCTCTGTGATTGGTATTTTAATCTTCATTCTCTCCGCAGTCTTCAGTTTAATTGCCTATACACGGACGAATTCATTTAAGGAGGCGTAACTTATGGCTAAAGCAAAAAGTTACCAGAAAAAACAACGCACTGCACTTACCAGCGTTTACATCATTCTAACCATTTTAGCAGTTTTTTGGATGTTCCCCATTGTGTGGATTATCTTAACAAGTTTTCGTGGCGAAGGCGGTGCATTTGTTCCCTATATCATTCCCAAAACATTCACTTTAGAAAACTATAAAGTATTATTAACAAATCAGACTGGCAACTTCCCCTTTGTCCGTTGGTTTTTGAACACCTTGTTCGTTTCCATCGCAAGCTGTCTGTTATCAACTTTTATTACAATCGCAATGGCTTATGCGCTGTCACGGTTGCGTTTCCGCTTAAGAAAACCATTTTTAAAAGTGGCGCTCGTTTTAAATATGTTCCCTGGTTTTATGAGTATGATTGCCGTTTACTATATTTTAAAAGCCTTAAATTTAACTGAAAGTTTATTCGCTTTAATTCTGGTTTACTCTGCAGGCTCGGCGCTAGGTTTTTACATCGCCAAAGGGTTCTTCGATACCATTCCGATGGCTTTAGACGAGTCGGCTATGATTGACGGTGCCAACAAGTGGCAAATTTTCACAAAAATTACGTTGCCATTGTCGAAACCAATTATTGTCTATACTTCTTTAACCGCCTTCATGGGTCCTTGGATGGATTTTATTTTCGCAAAAGTTATTATGGGTGATAAAGTTGAAAATTACACCGTTGCGATTGGTCTCTTTTCGATGATGACCAAATCAACAGCCAATTCACTATTCATGGCTTTTACAGCAGGATGTGTGCTAATTGCCATTCCAATTACTATTTTATTTATATTAATGCAACGTTTCTATGTAGAAGGCGTGACTTCCGGCTCTGTCAAAGGCTAGAAAAAAACATCGTTTGGTTTATACCCAAACGATGTTTTTTATTTTTTGGCGTTGTTTTCCTTACACGTTTTTCTTCGTAGCGCTTGATAATTGGACAAAATTTTCATGACCGCCAAAAAGTGTTGATTGACTTCTTGATAATCCTCTAACGAAAGAACACTAAGCGTTTCAGATAGTTGCTGTTTTACTTGATTTTCTTTTTGCTTAAAGAGCTTCTCGCCTTCTTTTGTCGTATAAACATTAACCACGCGGCGATTTTCTTGATTATGGCGACGTTGAACAATCGCTCGTTCTTCTAACCCCGCAATAGAGCGACTCACTTGAACTTTCGACGTTCCTACTTGGTTGGCTAACTCCGTCATACTAATTCCTTCATTTGTTGCCACAATTAATAAAATTAACATGTCTAACTTGGTTAATTTTAGATCCTCCAAGTCTAGGTCTTTAAAAAGCAATTGGCTCATATATGAAAAAATTTCAGTAAAGACACTAATATCTAAATTTGATGAATGCTTCTCTTTATCCATATGTTCTCCCTCGTTTCCCACCTAGTGTATACTAAATTCACTTGATTATCAAATGGTAATGATTGATTTTTGTTAACTATTATGTTACGTTATACACTAACTTAAGGTTGTGTTGTTGATAAATTGGAAGAAGGATGCGAAAAATATGCTAGAACTCAAAGAGATAAAAAAATATTATACTGTCGGCGGAACGACCACTAAAGCTTTAGATAGCGTCTCTGTCGCTTTTCGAAAACAAGAATTTGTAGCCATTCTGGGTCCCAGCGGCTCTGGTAAAACGACGATGTTGAATGTGATTGGCGGATTGGACAATTACGATTCTGGTGACTTAATCATTAACGGCAAATCAACAAAAAATTTTAAAGAAGCCGACTGGGATGCTTATCGGAATAACTCAATTGGTTTTATTTTTCAAAGTTACAACTTAATTAGTCATCAGGGGATTTTGGATAATGTTGAGCTTGGTATGACACTGAGTGGTATTTCAAAAGCAGAAAGACGCCAAAAAGCCGAAGATGCACTCATCCGTGTCGGTTTGAAGGACCATATCCATAAAAAACCTTCCCAATTATCTGGCGGTCAAATGCAACGGGTTGCCATTGCTCGCGCTTTAGCTAATGATCCCGATATTTTACTTTGTGATGAACCAACTGGTGCATTGGATTCAGAAACCAGTCTGCAAATTATGGCACTTATCCAAGAACTTTCGAAAGAAAAATTAGTTATTATGGTGACCCACAATCCTGAATTAGCTCACGAATACGCTGATCGAATTATTGAATTTTCAGATGGCCAAATTCGTCATGACTCGCGTCCTCATATTGAACATGAAAAAAAAGAACCTTTCGAATTGAAACGCACCAAAATGAAATTCACGACTGCGCTGCGTTTATCTTTTAATAATATCCGCACTAAAAAAGGGCGAACTTTTTTAACCGCCTTTGCTTCAAGTATCGGAATTATCAGTATTGCGATTGTCCTTTCTCTTTCAACAGGATTCCAGAAACAAATTGATAAAACTCAGTCGGAAACGTTAGCGCAATTTCCGATTACCATTTCTAAAATAGCGACCGATCAAGATCCAGAAAGTTTCAATAATCAGGACAAAAAAGGCACCTTCCCGAAAGAAAAAGAAGTGACTGCTAAAATTAGCGATGCGGACCGTGCGCAACACACGAATTTAATTGATCAAAAGTTTATTGACTATGTCAATCACATTGATCCTGAATTAAGTAATAATATCGGCTATACTCGTCTAGTTAATATGAACTTATTAAGAGAAATCAACGGGAAAGCACAAGCTGTCAAATTTTCAAACGATGCACCCGACGGCCAATCAAACGCGATGGCTTCTATGATGGCTGCCCAAACTGGCGTCGGCGTTTCTGCTTTTCCTAAACAACTAGAAAATGGAAAAAACAATTTCTTAAAAGACAATTACTCGTTGCTTGAAGGAAATTATCCAGAAAAAGAAACCGATGTCGTTTTAATCGTTGATAGTAACAATACCACCAATATTAATGCTTTAAAAAATCTTGGCTTTGACGCGAAAGATAATCAAAAGATTGCCTTTTCAGACATTGTCGGCACAAAAATGAAGTTAGCCAATAATAATGCATTTTACACCAAATTACCGACAGGCAACTTCATTCCTAACCAAGATTTGCAAGCTGTTTACGATAACCCAGAAAATACTGAATTAACAATTTCAGGGATTTTGCGAATTAAAGATTCTTCAACAATGAATCTATTAGCACCTGGAATTGCTTATAGCGATGCACTTTCAACTAATATGATTGCCAAAAACAAAACCTCTGATATTGTTAAAGCGCAAGAAGCCAGCAACACTAACGTTATGACTAACGAAACATTAGATGCTTCCGCGAAAGAAAACCTGTTGTCTTATTTAGGAGCGAATGAAATCCCTTCAAGTATTATGATTTATCCAAACGACTTCAAATCAAAAGATAAAATTCTTGATTATTTAGATGCTTATAACAAAGGAAAAGATAAAAAAGACCAAATCATCTATTCTGATTTAGCTGGAACAATGACCCGCTTAACAGGTGGTTTAATGGATGCCATCACTTATGTGCTGATTGCATTTGCTGGGATTTCCCTTGTTACAAGTATGATTATGATTGGGATTATCACCTATACTTCTGTCATTGAGCGGACCAAAGAAATCGGTATCCTGAAAGCGTTAGGAGCTCGTAAAAAAGATATTACCCGGGTGTTCGATGCCGAAACTGCTATTTTAGGCGTTGCCTCTGGTATTCTTGGTGTTGTGATTGCCTTTCTCGCAACATTTCCGATCAATGCAGTGCTCTATAACCTGACTGATTTAGAAAATGTTGCCACCTTAAATCCAATTCACGGGATTATTTTGATTGTAATTAGCACAATCTTAACCATGATTGGTGGCCATATTCCTGCCCGAATGGCAGCGAAAAAAGATGCGGCAGTTGCTTTACGTGCAGAATAAATAACAAAAAATAATCCTTTAATTTCTCTTAAAGGATTATTTTTTGTTTGTAATTTTTATAAAACCACCGTATACTAAATGATTGTGAATGCTTAATAAAAAGAAACGAGGTAATTTCATGTTAAAAAAACCATTTTTACTATTTTTTTCACTTTTAGGAGCTATTTTTATTTTAGCTAGTTGTGGCATAGGAAAAGATGCTGTCACTGATACTAAGTACAAAGTTAGTTTGCAGCAAGCTGCTGAAATCTATGAAAAAGAAGCTGGCAACAGCAAACCATTAGTAAATGTCCAATTTGATACAGAACCAGCAAGTGACTACAGCTATATCTTTACTAACGATACAGAAACACTTTACGTGAATCCTGAAACAGGAAAAGTCACCAAAAATACTGAAGCAAATCAACTTGGAGAAAACGAGACAGCCTTTTCAGCTGCTGAAGTCAAAGAATTAGGCGCTGTTAACGACGTTTTAGCCAAAGCAAAAAAAGAAGTTGGAGGACTTTCTCCACGTATTTTGACTTGGAAGTTAACCAAAAATAACAATAAACTTGTTTATACAGTAGATGTTAAAACAACTACGGCAGATGAAAAAGTTACCTTAGATGCCAACGAATAAGCACAAGCGTATAACTTATCACGAAATAACCAAATCTTAAAATACTCTTTGGGACAGAACCTACGCATTCGGAAACCTTAACATTTTCCGAAGCCGATCGTTCTGTCCCAATTTCATTCTTTTAAGTAATAATAATTGTTCGTTACCCCTGCTACCGTTATACTTAGTTTAAAAGAAAAGATGGGAGTATCAATTCATGGTTTATACAGTTGATTTTAAAGAAGTAGCCACTATTGGTTTAGAAAGTTCACCAGTGGCACCTGCCCTTGCTGGACTAAGAGCGAATGAAGCTCGCTATTTTTGGAATAAATACAAACATCGCTTTACGACCGTCCCTGCCTCTGAAGCTCCAGAAACATTGGCCTGGATTGAAAAAATTTTATTAGAACGAGAATTACATTTCCCGTACAAGCCACTTGAAATTTCTTCTTTCACTTTAGATGGCATAAAAATGGCCTATGTATTTTATGAAAACGGCTTAGCAGTTAACGTGATGTACACATTAGCTGAGGAAGGCAAACGCGCCGTTGGGTTTAAACTTTCAGATGGTATGGCAATCCCTGCAGAATTTGAAGGAAAATTCAAATTTGCTCGTCAAAAATCAAAATTAGCTGGAACCATTCGCGGCTCTTATTTTGTCATTAAAGGAACCTATTAAAAAATGCTTTTGCCCTTATTATTAAAGGCAAAAGCATTTTTTTATTTTAGTTCTTCAATATAGTTAAATACTTGTTGTCCAGCAATACCGCCTTCACCGACCGCTGTCGTGATTTGACGCAATGTTTTTTCACGGACATCACCAATGGCATAAACACCAGGAATTTTTGTTCTCATTTCTTGGTCTGTTTCAATCCAACCAGCCTCATTCGTAATACCAGCTTTCTTAAATGGTTCTGTTAATGGATCTAGCCCCACGTAAATGAACACGCCGTTTGCTTCAATTTCAGAAACTTCATCTGTTTTGACATTCCGTGCTTTCACACCTGTCACGACCATTTCATTGCCAACAATTTCTTCGACAACTGTATCCCAAACAAAGGAAATCTTTTCATTTGCAAAGGCACGATCTTGAATGATTTTTTGCGCACGCAATTCATCACGACGGTGAACAATCACTACTTCAGAAGCAAATTGTGTTAAATAGATTGCTTCTTCAACTGCAGAATCGCCGCCACCAACAACTACTAAGCGTTTATTTTTAAAGAAGGCACCGTCACAAACGGCACAATAAGAAACACCACGGCCAGCAAATTCTTCTTCGCCTTTTACACCCAATTTTCGGTGTTCACAGCCTGTTGCAATAATTACCGCTTTAGCTTCATAAGATTTGTCATCACAAATCACTTCTTTATAGGATCCGTGGTCTTCGATGCCCATCACAATACCATACGCATTTTCCGTACCAAATTTTTCTACATTTTCATACATTTTATAGGCCAATTCTGGACCCATAATAGAATCAAAGCCTGGGTAATTCTCTACCTCAGCAGTGTTGTTCATTTGCCCACCAGGCGCACCGCGTTCAATCATCAATACAGAAAGATTGGACCGTGATGCATAAAGTGCTGCCGTCATCCCAGCAGGACCGGCACCAATGATAATTACATCATACATTTTATTTCCCCCAAAATTTTAAGTAAGTTTACTTTACTCCTTAAACAATTTCTTGTCTACTTTTCTGCCCTTTTTTGACATTCGGAGTAGGTGTGTCTATTACGTAAGTTATTGTACCACGGTTTTGTGTTTTCTAGGAGGGGGAATGAAGATTAATTTAGCTATTGTATTTAAACCAGAATTCTTCAATTTTTTCTTTGAATGCTATCGTTGGATAATTCCCTCTTAAATCAAAAGTGTGTCTATCATCATCACTAAATTTTATTTGATAATTATAAATAACTTCACTTTCCATTTGTCTGAAAAGTCCTACATCAATGACCTCCGACCAACTACGCACTATTAGAAATCCCTTTTCATGATATGACAAACCATGACTGTCCATTCTATATAAAATGCCACCATATTTTCTGATATACTTAGTCTCATTAATCCCGGTTTCGATTATCAAAAAAGCAAACATACATATTAATTTAAGTAAGGATAAAGCACTGATTAGTATAGCCACTACTGTTAAAAAAACAAAAAAATTTATATTACTTGTCACTGGATTTTTATAGAGTGAAAAGTAAAACCATACCAAGCAAATAAGTGTGACAAAAATAACACCTAGTCCTATACCAATTTTTTTGTACCCATCTGCCTTAGTCAGTCTCACTTCAAATATCTCTTCCTCATTTATAAACTTTTATCTTCTCTTTCCTTACGAGAAAACTCTAATCAGTTCAAAACTATTTAATACCAATCATCAAATCAGTGTATACCTTATTATCTATTACTTGCGGACAATAGAAAATTGGTGAAACAATTGTCAAATCTTCCTGAACAACTATAGTGATTAACTCTTCTAATGCTTTAGAGAATTCAGATAACTTATCGCCTTTTGCTCTAGTTGCTAACATATTGTTCACCTGAAAATAAGATTGGAAACGATATTCTGCTGGAAGATTCTCTTGGCATTCTTCATTGACAGGTAAAAAAACTTGAATCAGCAATTCTTCTTCACGAATGTCAGAATTCATTGAATAGAAAAAGCTGTCTGATAAAGAATAATCTGCTTCAAAAATTGTTTCCAAAGCATCTTCTAAACAACGACCCATCTCCTCTGAAGTCGTTACATAATAACGACTGATGACATTTTGATAATGTAATGATTGTTTATAGCCAATTGTTTTTCTCATTTTTTCACCTACTCTTTTGTTGGGATTAAAACATCTACCCAATATTCATCATAAACTAAGGTCATTACCAACAATAATTTATCGTCAAATTCAATCTTTTGTTCCAGCAAGTAATCCGTCATTTCCTCAATATTAGCACCAAGTTCATCATCAAAAGGAATTCTTTTACGAACTAGATGATCATAATGAATATTTTCTACAGTAAAAATCTCGCCACTTTCAACTGGCTCATTCACAGGAATATAAAATTTATACGTTTGTTGTTCTTCACTTAATTCAGTTGGTTTTAGTTCAATCAATGTTGGTCCATTTTTATAAAAACCTTCTTCATAAGTTAATTCTTCTGATTGTAAAATTAAATCCACTAATTGATCTGTTGTTGCTCGTTTTTCAATATACACTAAATTGTTCATTTCCAATGATACTTTTTCAATCATCTTCTTCCCTCTTTTCATTAAATTAATTTCCTAAAATCGATCTATTTTTAAATTTTTCAATACCTACCAATTCCTTTGACTGAATCTTAGAAGGCTGGTTTTAAGCCTCCTGAGGTGCTTAGCCGAGTAAAGTCTTTGCCTTTTCTCATATATTTATCAATTCCGGTTAGTTTATCAAACTTACTCAACCATTTCCCGGCTTTTTTGATGACTAAAGTGCCGTCTGACATTCGTTTAATTCTGGAAGAAATGTTTTTATTTTTTTGTTTTCTTGTTCTTCATCATTTCAATTGAATTTCCATATGCAGAAACATCTTCATTTTTTTGGGTTTTCCAATATTCATATACTCGTTGAAAATCAAAAGTTACGAAAAATAGAACAACCATTACAATTAAACATGCTGCAAGAAAAAATAAATTTTCTTTTTCTGTAACATAAGAGATTATTGCTAATGATATCCCCAAAATACCAATAACGTTCGAAAAATAATTAGTAGCTGCAGCTATCAATTTAAGGTTATTTCGTTTCAACGACCACCAAACCAAAAGAGCATGTACAAGTAGCTCTAAAATCCATCCAATAAATATCACAATCATACCTACAACAAAGTTATGAAGCGGTCTATCTGTTATTAGAGATAACAATGCTATCCCGCTAAAAATTCCTAAAACGCCTGAAAAGTATACAACGAGAACTAAATATTTTTGTAGTTTTATCTTTTTAAATTGTATATAACTTATTCCGTTGATAAGAATCACTATCACAGAATATATTATTTGAAAATATAAAAACCCTTTATTTTCTGTGAAATCATTTTTATTCCCAATCGTTCCGTAAATTATCAATAGAAAAGTTAACGATATTCCATAGCCTATCATAACTTTAATGAAGGACGCGTTTGAAAATAATAATTCTTTTTGCTTTTTAAAGTTATTTGGGACAAAATGCTTTATGATAGATTTCATTTAAACCACCCTGAAATTCCTTTTATCATTGAGTTCACTCCCTTTTTTGCTATATTAATTGCATTTGTTTTTTTCAAAATGAATTTCCTATTCCTACACCAACAACTGCCGTTAATGAAGCAGTTGCTGGTAATGCAGCAACAAAAAAGCCGACAGTCGCTGTCACAGCTGCAACCTTCCCGACATCCACCAATGCACCGCCAACTTTACTTGCGGTAATTTCATGCCCTCTCAATCCGTCTTTTCTTGCTTGTTTCTCACTCTTGCTGATTCCTTGAACGACATCTACAGCTCCTAAAGCTATGTTCAACCCTGGCACAATTTTTCCTGCACCCTTTGCATTGACTAAGGTCTTGGCATCTTTCACGACACCGTTAATCCCCAAACTTATAGTAGTTACTACTTTTTATTTTTCCTTTTCTTCATTATTTCAATGGAATTTCCATAAATAGATTTATCTAACTCTATATTTGACTCTTTTTTCCAATAGCTTACTACTCGTGAAAAGTGAAAAAAGCTTAAACATAATAACGATATTACAACAAATGGCACACCTATAAAAAGTAATTTTGTATTATCAATTGTTGTCGATAATAATAAGATAATTGTACCTATTCCTCCTAAAATATTCATATAGTAATTTGCAAATGAATCTCTAATTGAGAAATCTTGCTTTTTTAAAGAAATTTTTACTAAAAATAAATTGTACAGAAAACCAATTACTACTCCAATTAAAATAACTATACTTTCTTTTAAAAATACTTCTAAAGAATTCTCTATCAACAACGTTACTGTAGCAAGCATAAAAAATAAAAATACTACCCCAGACAAATAGACAACTATTACCAAATATTTTTGTATATGCTTATTTTTAAACAAAAATATACAAATTAAATTTATTAATAATATTCCTGTCATCCCTACAAATAAATTTCTAGAAAAAGAATTGTCAAAAATAGATCTTGTATCAGTCAATTGAAAGATTAATAGAATTGTAATTAATGTACCGTAACCACCTACAGCTAATAAAAACGAATTCATCTTAAATTCTTTCTTGCTAATTTTTTTATAAAAATCTGGTATGAAATTCTCTATAATTTTATTCATTTAAACCATCCTGAAACTCCTTTTACTAAGGAGTTTACACCTTTCTTTGCTTTATCAACAACTTTGCTTTTTTTTATAGAAAAGTCAGCCAATGCCCCTACGAGCATACCTGCTCCTACAACAACCACAACAGGAGCGCCAAAAAATCCTGCTACAGCACCTGCCGCTCCTATCGCCGCTGTTGTCACCGCCACTTTCCCGACATCCACCAATGCACCGCCAACTTTACTTGCGGTAATTTCATGCCCTTTCAATCCGTCTTTTCTGGCTTGTTTTTCACTCTTGCTTATTCCTTGAACGACATCTACAGCTCCTAAAGCTATGTTCAACCCTGGCACAATTTTTCCTGCACCTTTTGCATTGACTAATGCTTTGGCATCTTTCACAACACCATTAATCCCAAAAATTACGCTTTTTTTCAACGCACCACCAGCACTCTTTAAAGTTCCTTTGCCAATTCCTTTAACTGATTCTTTGAATGCTTGTTTTGATCCTTTTAATACAACATTTTTATCCACTAACTTCAATTTATCCAGTAATGAATCACCTAAATCAGTAAATTGTTTTAAGCCTCCTGAGGTGCTTAGTCGAGTAAAATCTTTGCCTTTTCTCATATATTTATCAATTCCGGTTAGTTTATCAAACTTACTCAACCATTTCCCGGCTTTTTTGATGACTAAAGTGCCGTCTGACATTCGTTTAATTCTGGAAGAAATGTATAAGTTTTTAACATGCTTTGTCCACCGCTTCCCTTCTTTTATAGAACCTGCCAACGAACTATTTATCAATTTATCCAATTCCTGCAAATCTGCTTCGGTTAGATTCTCGTTCATGGCTGCTATGAGTGGATGTTCTTTTTTAAAATCAAGTTTTTCTTCTTTTTTTACAGTTTTATGCGCTTCTTTTATTTCATTTTTAAATGTCTTATCCGTAAATATTGCCAATGATTTGGGATTGGTATAGCTTAATCCTCCGACTTTCGTGATTTGACTAGATTGTTGGGCTAGTTTGTCTTTGACAGCACTGCCTGCTTTGCGTCCGTTAAAAGTGTCCATGCCTTTCAGCGTTTCCGTCAAAATTTTCTTAGCCTCTTCCATTTTTTTATTAAATTGATTGGATGGCGCGGAAATAGGGACGATATGTGCTACAGAACTGTAGATGTTGCTAATTTTCTTATCTAATTTCGCAAAATTTGATAACGGTGTTGAAAATTTTCCTTTTGCTTCATTTAAGGCATCTGTATCGATGATGGCTGATTCACTATTTTCCTTCACACTAGCTTTAAAATCACTAATTGTTTTTTCCATTTCTTGTGCTATTGTATGTAAAAGATCATAATAATTGGTTAGCATCGGTAGTTGGTAATTACCAATTTCACCATTAATAGCTGTTTTGACTTTTCCAGATAAAGCATCACTTCCTTGGACTGTTTTCCAATCTCTTTTGGCACGATTGATTTCTGCTTGTAGTTTATTTCTGGAAGAAGTAATTTTGTTTTTAGCTTCCATTACTTCACGCATATTAATTTTCATTTGCCCACCTCCTCATTAGACATACGTACACGAATATTTTTCATCTTGCGCCAATTGTTTTCTCAAAACTTCAAAAGTAAACTTTTCCTCATATGCATTAGTAGGCCCTTCTGAAATAACTCGTTTTACCATGACCGAGTTAAAATAAATTGGCTCCACCTCTGCTTGTAATCCAAATGGCCATAAAGTTCCTACGTAATCAATCATCATTTGCGTTTCTGGAATGGTTAATTTTCTCCCTTGAACAGAAACAAATAAACCTAATTCATCTGTAGTAAAAAGCACTTTAACATCTTCGGTTAATAATTCTTCATCTAATTCGACAATGGTTCCAATTGGATAGATTTCTGTAAAAATTGTATCAACGAAACCCATAAATCGTTTAAATTGTGGCACGGTCAATACAACTTGTTTTTTTAACCAAGCAAAAGTGACTCTTTCCTCTTCATAATCAAAACTAATATGAATAATCGCGCCAATTCTTGGTTTATGTTCATAACTTGTGGTTTGATTGAGGAAACTTTGATAAATATTTTGAGCTAATTGGGGTTGACCGCCCAAAATTAAACCGAGTTCGTTTATGGTGTCCTTTGTTATTTCTCCAGTCAGGTTACTACTTTCTATAGTAGCCACCCACAACTCCTTTTGTTGTTGATTCATTTTTCTTCACTCCTTATTGACTAATTTTCATAGTAGCAGCTCCCGCTTTATCATCATTGACTTTATTTTTTCCGGCAGCAATCATTTTATTGGTGCTTCCTTTTGCAAATTCTTTGTAACTTTCTAGAGAAGAATTGATTTGCTCTATCATTGTTTTGAATTCTGTAAAAGGTCGAGCATTTGTTTGAGAAAAAGATACAGTTTTCATTTTGCCAATTCCTGAAATTGTGCTGTTTGCTTTATTGACAGATTGCGTCCATTCCGATAAATTTACACCGCTTTTCATTATTTTTTTCACTCCTTTATTAAGAATCCAAACTCATTGCTATTGATAATAGTGCCGAAATTTGTGAATTTAATGAACTGATTGTCATGGCTTCACGTTGCGCTTCTTCTTGTAAGTTAGATAATTTCCGTTGAAACGTTTGTAAATTTTCTTGATTTTTTGTGGCATATTTTGATAAATCACTATCTACTTTTCTAACTTTTTCATTATACTTATTCCGTCGTGTGCCTTTAAAATTACTTCCAGAAATACTCTTTAACTGACTAGAAACGGTTGATTTCAATTGATGAATACTAAGAATCTCTCGACTTAATTCACGAATTGCTTTTTCTAATTCTCGAATTTTCTGATCAATTTGATTTTTGTTGGCTTGTGCCATGTTGACCTGACTACTTAAATGACTGGCTTCAGCACGCTTTCCGGCTGCCAGTGCTCTTTTTTGCGCTTTTATTGCTTCATCACTCATGAGGTTCCTCCTTTACCGAATCCCTAAAATCGTTGAAATCACTTGAGCCAATACACCACTAGCGGTATTTAAAAATAGATTAGACGTAAAAATTTTCCGATTCATTTTAATGATTGTCTCAAATTGTTTTGCGTCTTTTTTTTCAACAGCTTTTAGCGCTTGCCTGTTGACTTGTTTTGTTTCGTCTTCATTTTTCAATGAAGTGATTACTGCTTTAAAATTAGCTTCAAGTACCGGCCAATCATAAACAGGTTGTTCATTTTTTTGATGATTCTGGTTGCCAAATGTCGAATGATGAATAGTACTATCTGTGATATCCCCAACAGTAGTTGACGAATGTTCTTCATGATTATTCGAATGCATTGTATTGCCTTGTTGAATCCCTGTGTTTAGGTTGGCCTGGTTGCCATGAATCACATGGTGATTTCCTTGAATAATTTTTTGTTCCGCAATATTGATTTCTGAATACATATTTTTGTGATTGAATGCTGCTTCAACTGCATTACGGACTTTGTTTAAAAATTCAGCATCTTGAAAATAAAGGGAGTAATTATCTCCAGAATTTAGTTGAAAGATTAAATATTCTTTATTACTTTGATGTCTTTGATAAACCATATAGATATACAATCCTGTCAATCCCATAATAATTAAACTAATCCAACGTAATCCTTCAAACCGAATAGTTCCAAAAGCTAAAACAAAAATGCTTATCGCCATCACAGGAATTCTCATCCGCTTAGTTCCAGCATATATTCTGGAAATGTTACTTAATTGTAAAGTTAAATGATCAAATCTTAAAATGTTATCTTTGATAATAAAATGATTTGTTTCAATTTCTTCTTCGCTCTTTTTCATATCAATTAATTTTGAGAATTCATTATTCATAATTCCACTCCTTTTTATTCACTTACTAACTTCACCCGCATTGCTGTTCGACCTTCAAAGAAATGAGATTCATCCAATTCCACGGCAGATTCATTATAATCACTTTTCGTTTTAACAAAGCTTTGGTCTGCGAGTCTGGTACCAACCATACCCGCTGGGATATTAGCACGTAATAATTTATCGGCATCATTAAAACTGTTTTCCAATAATTTTTGATTGGTTTGGAAAATAAAATACATCGCGACTTGGCTACCTTTTTTCAGTAGGATATTTAGGTTTTCAGCACTAATAAAGGATTTTTCAACAAATTGTTGTGCTTCGGGAATATAAATCAACATCGGTTCATACTCACTAATCATTTGTCGTTGTTCAATTTCCTGTAATAATTCATTGACAAAGCTTCCATATTCAGTTCCTGCAATCACCGTATCAAAGCTATCTGCATAACCGCCAAAACGGTCACTATGGTTAAAGATAATCCGTTCGGCACGCCCTCTAAAATGCTTCATGTCTTCGATAATCACTTTTTCAACAGATTCATTTTGTTGTGGTGTATCATCCCCAATCACAAAATAACCGTGTTCCGTTGGTTTGAAGCCCACTATGTTAGTCGTTTCTTTATCAAAGGCAATAGGAAACTCCATATTTTCCAGCATTTGTTGAGCGTGTGGATGATTGTATAGATTCGCCATAGCGATTGTTTTCGGTAACATTGGGATTGGTAGCGGTCGTTCACCGCCCCATTTTTGGCTCATCTTTTCAATTTCTTGTTCTAAACGGTTTAAACGAGCGATATCATTTTCCCCTTCTGTTGGTAGATAGATTTGAATTTCTTGCGGCTGTTCCAATTTCACTTGTGCACGTCCCATAATTTCTTGTGGAATCAAAGCTTCTCGTCCAACAACATCACGAATCGCATCTTCTTCTACTAAATACAAACCGATATGTGTTGGGATATTACTTGTCATACTCATTTTAAAGCTATTTGTTCTTAAGACCGTAATAATGGTATACAAGCCAACACTTGCTCCTTCTCGTAGCAATTGATTTAAAACAGATTCAATTGGATCTTCTAATGGGCTTTCTTTGACTGCATCAAACCCATCTACAATCGTAACAATCACTGGTAATTTCTGTCCTGATTTTTCTTCGTATTGATTTAAACTAGCAACACCGTATTCAGTAAAGGCCTCTTTACGCTCTTGAATTTCTTTACGAATTCGTTTTAAGAATTTAACTAATTTTTCCTCTTCTTCCAAACGGACTAAATCAGCAACGTGTGGTAATTTTTTCAATGGTAACAACCCATTTGTACCAAAATCAAACAAATTAAATTGAACTTGTTCTGGTGTATTTTTACGAGCAAAGTTCATTACTAGGGTTTGCAAAGCTGTTGATTTACCGAACCCCGGTGAACCATATAAGGCAGTATGATTTAATTCGTGCAAATCGAAATTGAAATTGACTTGTTCTTGTTTTGCTGGAATATCCATAAAACCAAAAGGAACAGAAAGTTCTCGTTGTTCTTGCCATTGCGTTTTAAAAAGTGGTGAAACAATTTCTGTTGCTAATGGAGGTAACCAAGGTTTCTCTGGTAAAGTTGCTTGACTTTCTTCCGCATGCTTGGCAATTTCTTCAACAATTGCGTCTAATTGTGTTAACTCTTCCTCCGTTTTAATAGAAACCTCTTCTTCTTCGGAAAGGTCGGTAGTTAATAATTCGTATTGTCCTAATTGATTAATTGACCAAATCCTTTCATCCACTTTTTCTTCTTTGGTAGCGAATGGATCATAGTTAGCACCACTCCAAGCAGATTGGAATAATTCGTAAATTTCATTATTCCCTACTTGCAAATAAGCACGACCCGGTTGAGTAATACTAGCAGCATCTGGGGTTTTAATAATCTCATTGGAATCATTGGCGTCAGCAACTTTTAAGGCCAGCTTAAACCGTGAGTTTGACCAGATTTGGTCATCCACTACGCCGCTTGGTTTTTGTGTCGCCAAAATTAAATGTACACCTAACGAACGACCAATCCGTGCAGTAGAGACAAGTTCTGCCATAAAATCTGGTTCATTAGCTTTTAATTCAGCGAATTCATCGCTGATTAAAAATAAATGGGGTAATGGCTCACTTGGATAGTTTTTCTTTTCTTCTGGGTCAGTAATTTCTTTTCCTTGTTTATATAATTTCGTATAACCATTGATGTGGTTAACCCCGTATTCTCCAAATTTTCGTTGCCGTTTTTGTAGTTCTGCACGAATACTTTGTAATGCTCTAGCTGAACTAGCTCCATCTAAGTTAGTAATCGAACCCAACAAATGAGGTAATTTTGCAAATAAGTTAGCCATTCCGCCTCCTTTAAAATCAATAGGTAAAAAACCTACATCTTCTGGAGCAAAATTAACAGCTAATGACAACATATAACTTTGAACGATTTCAGACTTACCAGAGCCAGTCGTTCCTGCGACAAGTCCATGCGGTCCATGGGCACGTTCATGTAGGTTCAAGTAAACAATGTCATCTTTGCCACGAACGCCAAGAGGAACTGCTAAAGACTTAGAAGTATCGGCTCTTTGCCAACGGTCTGTTACATTTAAATCCTTTATTTCCTTTACATCATATAATTCTAAAAAGTCAATTGCTTCAGGAATAGCATTTTTCTCCACTTCCACATGCTGCAAGTTCGCCAAGCGCTGAATCGCATAAGCAAGCGGATAAGCAGTCGGTAAATGATTAGGAACGAAGTTTTGGTTCACATATTTATTATTTTGATTGATTAAAGTCGCCGCTTCACTACTTTGATACTCAATCAGTGTAGTTGTCGTTTCTGGTAACATATTTAAAGCATCTTTTCCCCAAATAACTGTCACACCATATTGACTCATATCTTCAGCTAAAAATTCATTTAAGCCATGCCCTGACAACCAACTTTCCTCTAAAATCGACAGAATGTACTGTGGTTGAAAGTGAACTTTTTCATTACCGGCTTCGCGCACTTGTTGACGACGTTTCGTAATCATTTGATAGAAAGAATTTAAAACCATATCCCTTGTTTGAGGATCGTGAACAATCCCACGCAAATTCAGACTGCGGATTTTGACGTGTGGCAACCAACGCCAAGAATGCCAATCTTTCTGATAATCTTCCTCTGGTACTAAAGTAACAAACTCTACGTCACGATAGGAATGTAAAACAGACACTTGAAATAACAACGTTTGAATGGCTGTCCTTAAAACAGCAGGTGTTCCCGCCAATCCTAAGGTTTGTCCCATTAGTGGCACAACAATCGGCGCCTTTTCTAATTGCTTATATGGCCATACTAATTGTTCTTCAGCTTCTTGACTTAGTGAATCATCTTCCGTTGACTGATAATTTGTCGTAAAACTTGAAGAAATTTCACCAACTCCTAAGCGAACTGTCAAAAAATCTTCATTAGTCATCATGCGTTCATATATCCGCGCATGATACTCTTTTGTCATTAAGGCTAATTCATTCATGGCAGGATTCATATATTCCAAGGCCTCTTTTTGTTCTTGTTGCAGTATACTTAAACGAGCTTTCTCTTGTATTAAATATTGTTCGTAGCTATTTGTCCGTTCGATATTCTTTTGCTTTGTTTCTTTTTTATTGGTGAAATAACTAGAGACTGAAAAACCAGCCGTCAATAAACTCGCTCCGCCCATACTAAGCATCATAATTGGATTGCCCCCACTTAAAAAGCTTGTTGCGCCACTCAAAACGACCATTCCTAAAGGTGGGACAATCGTCCGTAACAGTTCATTTTTCCCTTCTGTTTGCTTGGCTTTTGGGGCAGCAATTTCTATTTGTTTTTTTGGCTCCTTCAAGTGAATCCGTGGGCTTCGTCGAAATGACGGGAAATCGACAGGATATTCTGGAATAACCTCCTCTTCTACAATTTGCCAAGGATTCAGGGAATATGTAGCTCCTAGACTTGTTAACTTTAATTGTTTTTCCCGGACTTCAATGATTAAGCCATTGACAACTAATTGATCACCGACTGTAAAAGCATAGCTTCCTTTTTCAACTAAATAATGATTGTAGTAAATCGTATCTTCTCCGGGATAAATCGTTGCTGTATATTCCCCAGTTTCTGGTGCCAGTGTAATATTGATGATGGCATCTGTTTCTAATGAAATCGCAGCATTTTTGGCAGAGGCAATTAAAAAATCTTTCTGCGGTTTATTGGTGGTGACAGTAATTAATTCTTCGTGGGGAAAAACAGAAAAATTTTCAGCAGAATCAAAGGTTTCACCATTACAGAATAATTCTTCATTTTCGTAAAAAAATAATTGTTGATTGATTGAAACACTTGGGTTTTTAGCCGTAATTTGACGGTGAAGAAGTTGGGGACCAAAATAAAAAATGTCAAAATAAATCATGCTAGATGTATGAATTTGATCATTCACAGAGACCAATTTTTTACTGATTTTCGTTGTCATCCGTTTTTCCTCCCAAGATTTTCATGTATTTATCAATTGCTTCTTCATATTTTGTTAACAATGCTTGTTTTTTCTCGCCGTTCATTTTGTTATTGGCTTTGGTTGCATCATATAATTTTGTATAGGCATGTAATATATATTGGTTATCGCCTAAATTTTGGGCAATATCTAATGATTTTTCAAAGTCTCCTTTGCCAATATAAATCCAATAAAGTAAGGTATTTTCACTAGATTTTTGAGATAAATTATTTAAAATTGCTGTTTTTTGTTCATTTGATAAATTATCTAGTTGGACAGAACTAACAGCAGCAACATACTTAGCTCCTATCGGCAATTCTTCTGGTGTATCTTCTTTTAATGTTTTCGTAACACTTGCATAGTCATTAGAAATATACTGCGCTTCTGCCAAACTCACTCGCTCTTGGGCTGGTAATTTTTTTAAGACATAAATCCCTGTTGTAGTTGCAAAAAGTAGCGTTAAAGCCAATAACACTAAGCTGGCCCATTTAAAGGTTAAATAACTTTTTTTACTCACTAATTTGGTTTCTGCTTCGCGCTTGGCTTTTTGACGAATGATTTGTTCACCAATGATTTGCTCAATTTCATTGATTGTTTTCGCCTCTTGTAATTGTTTAGATAGCGTATCTTTCAGGGTGCCATTCCCTTGAATCAATTGTTCATACTCATACTTTGGATGTAAGATTGCTAAAATCAGCGCTCGATATTGTTTAAAAAATTCTCTTTCATCTGCTGAATAAGGCACAATGACCTGCATAAAACCACGATGAGCAATTAATAATTCTTCTCCCAAGATATAGATGTTTTCTGGATGAATAAAGGGTTGGACCGGCGTACCTAAGAAATCAACCAAATAATGAACTCTTTGCGCTAACAATAATCGCTCATATTGATCCATTTTTTTTATCGCTTGTAAAATGGATTGCATATATTGATCCTTATGGTATTGAATCACTAACGCTTCTTCCGTTGCTTGTATTATTTTTCCCGATAAAAATCCACGACTTGATTTTAAAAATTGTTGAAACTGTTCTAGTCTTTCTAACTGATATTGATTTGCTTGTAATGTCACTTGAACATATTCTTTTGTTGCTTCTAACGTGATTGTCTCTGAAATATCCTTTAACTCGCTCATCCATGTGTCTCCTTTACAATTTCTTTTACTACTAGTTGGTCGCCATTCCCTAATGGATAATCTGCAATTAATTGATTGTCAGCTAAATGAATTGGTTTATTCAAAACAACCAATTCAAATGATGCTGGCAAACGGTTTGGCAACATCTCAAACGATTCGAGTAACAATTCTTTTAAACGTGCAACTGATACCTGATTAGGGATTTGCAAATCAATAATTTGATTCGACACATGTAAGCCGATACCAATCGATGTTCTTTTGTTCATGTTTCTTTCACTCCTTAATTTCCGCTTTGCGCACGATGATATGAAAAACGGTTTCCTAGAAAAACACCAACGAATAAAATAACTATACTTCCTAAAAAAATACCACTGTACAACCAAAAGTTTATGGATATTTCTCGTTGAACCTCAAGAGATTCAACGCTTTCAGGAGAAGTGACCGTTGCCGTCTCTTTGAACAGAAAAGGCCTTACCTTTTTATCAACTGCTAATGTTTTTGCATTCTGTTCTGTCCTAAATACATCATTTTTTGCTTCGTTGACAACCCTCGCTTTACTTTGATTGACTTCTTTTTCTCTCTCTGCTTTTATCGGTAAAAACAAATCTGGAATAATGAAATTCACTTCTACGTTTTTTTTCTGCTGATTATCTTGGTAGATCACTTGATTATTTATTTTTAAAGCGCCTACTTCTTCTGCTTTTGTTTTTGTTGATGACAATGACAAATAGAGCATATTAACACTTAAAACAATCACTATTTTTATTAATTTTCTCATGGCTATTCCTCCGGTCGTACAAATAAATTAAGGACAACACCTAAAACAAGTAAAACGATTAAAATAAGGTAACTAACCCAACTAATTTGTACGCCATTTACTAAAGCAGTAAAGCCATTTTGGATATTTTGAAGCGGCGATAAACGATAGAGCCAATTGCTTAATGAGCCTACCTTTGTTGCAATACCTAATAAAGGTGTCAACATGAAAAATAACCCCAGCATAGCTCCATAAACATATAAAGTAAGTTTTTTAAATTGGCGTAAACAAGCACAAACCAAAAGTGCACCGCTAGCAAATACTAAGAAACTATAGCTAAACCAAGCGAATCGATTTATTTGAGATACATTGAACACCAGTAGAAGTGAAAAGACACTCCCAAACAAAATAACCGTAATCAAGAGTAATAACAGATTTGGTATATTTTGCCAAACTCTGGTTGGTTCAACCAACGCATCCGCTACAGTAACTGTTCTTTTCTTCATAAAGCCTTGGAAAGTTAGCGCAATAACGAATGTCAAAATACTAACAATCAAGGTAGCGTAATAGGGAATTAAAGAGACTTGTCGGGTTTCGCCAAAGATCCCTTCTCCTTGAATTGGGCTCGCAAGGAAACTAAATACCCGTGGATTATCAGCACCGCCGTCTCTTGTATTAGCCAATACTTTTTCAAATGTTTTGGCATACTCTTCATTTTCTTTGGTTGTTTTCTTTGACTCATCAATTGAATCATTTAAGTTTGCTAAGATATTTTGCGCATGATCTTGAACTTTGGTTGTTGAGGCTTTCAATTCTTTGATAGTCTGGGCAACATCTTTGACTTTGGCTGCTGAATCAGCTGTTGTTAGACTAGTTTCTTTCGTTGTTTGCATTAACGTTTGCATCATTTTAACTAAATTTTCTGTTTCTACATCTAAAGTGCTGGTTTGACTTTCTTCTGGATGTGGATTTCTTTCATCAATTACAGAAGTAGCTCCCACTTTTCCAGCTTCTTGCCAAGTAGCATATGTCGCATTGACTTGTTTTGTTGCTTCATCAAACCATGTATTTAATTTCTCCGCTTCTCGTAATAATTTTTCAGGGACCGTCATTAAATTTAATGTTCCGTAAAGTGTTGTAGGTCGTCCGTCTGTATTTTGATCTGTCTCAGTACCAATTAATTGTTTTAATTGATTAATTTGTTCATCTGTTTCTCGATATAATTGATTTCCTGTTTTTTTATATTCGTCTAATAATTTATCTGTAATCATCATGGTTTGCTCGTTTTCAGTGATATTGTCGTACATCCAGTAAATGGATGTCTCACCTGCTAACTCTTCAATTGTTTTATCCTGATTTTCAGGAGCGGTTAACATTGCTGCATACTCTTGAATAGATAGACTTTGATTAGGCGTACCATATAAAGTCACAATTTGTTGTGATACAGTATCTAAAAGTTGAAATTGCTTCATGATTTCAGGAATATCGGTTACTAATGGTTGGTCCATTGCAATATACACAGCGAACGAACGTGCATTTTGAAGCTCATTATTTACCCACCAAGAATAATCAATCTGATTAAATGCTGTTTTTTGTTGTTCTGGTGTCAGTTGCCAAGACATTGGTAAGTCAATCGTTAAGGAAAGTTTTTCTGGAAGTGAGAGCAAATCATTTACTGGCTCAGTTACTTTTTCAGATTCATCTTCGGATTCTTCTGCCAACTCTTCTTGCGTATTTTCTTCGTCCACTTCATCATTCTCAGGAATCTCAGCTTGTATTTTGACTGGTTTGGTAATTGTTAGCTGTGTTGGGGTAATTGCTGAAATATCAATGCTGTAACCTGTACCTGCTAACTGCTGATTCAAAGATGTTTTAATTGTTTGAACTTTTGAATCATCTAAAAGAAATGACAATTCGCCATTTTGTGTATTGGTTTGTCGTAATGAAATAACCGACTCTTGATTTGTCGCTAGTGAAAAAGTTACTTTTTCTTGTGGAATCGCTATAGTATCTTCATGAAGTTGTTTAGGTTCCAAATACATAAAGCGGCTTGAATTGGTGAAATCAAGTTCATGTTGTTCTGCATATCGCTGAATAATTTGTAACTCATCACGGAAAAGATTGCCTTGTTCAACTGAAATCCTATTATTCATTTCTAATTCACTAACGAGTCTTTCTAAACTTACAAAAGAAATTTCACTTAGTGATTCTTCCAATCTTTCCTGATAATTTTTATCTAAGTTAGGTATATTTTCTTTTTCGTTCGTAATTAACTGAATAATCGCTTGCTTAATTTGAGTGTCTGTTGCTATCTCAGGTGTTGCTTCAAGATCATTATAATATGTAGCCGCAATTTGCTTTTTTAACTCAGTTAATTGTTCTACTTGCATATGTAGTTCTGCGATTTCTTTTTGTAGTTCGCCAATGCGATTACTTTGTGTTTCTTGAAATAATTTAGATTCTGATAAAAAGTCAGCATAAATCCCTGAGCTTCCTTGTTCACTTGGTGTGTAGAAGGAGCTAAACTGATTGATTACCATTCCATTTAGTTGATCGAATTGTTGTTTGTATACTGTCGTGTCACTTTCCCATTGATTAGTCAATTCTTGTTTTTGTCTCTCAAACTGTTCATTAAATTGTGCAATTGATTTTTTTATTTTTTCATTTGCTTCTTTCGAATACTCGTCCACTGATTTTTTCGTATCTTCCGTTGTCTTACTAGTTGATTCTAAGCTCCGACTGTTGCTTTCTAATAAGGTTTGTACTGATTTTACAAACGCTTCTTGCTCGTTTGTAAATAATTTATTGTCCTCATCTAAAATACTAGCCGTACTTAATACTGTCGTATAATTCATGGGAATTTCTTTAAATGGTTGCTGAATTGTTTCTTCTAATTGATTTTGATACAGCAACTGCGTATCAGTAATTTGGTTAACGTTTTGTTGTGCGATAACTAAATTTCCAACAATACTGGAAAAATACATCTGAATTACGCGTTGGTTAAAATCTTTCAAAATAGTATTTACTTTGTCTTGAATTGCTTGATTGGTCAATTCATTTTGTCCGTCTCGCACTTGGTATTCAACAGAAGCCTGCTCTGGACTAACAGCTTGTAGTGACAATAATTTCTCCGAAAAATCTTGCGGAATAATAATTTGAGCATCGAATTGTCCATTTTCAACCCCAGATGTTGCGATATTCCGAGTCGTTGTTTCCCATCGATTAGCTGTATCTTTGTTAATTAATGTGACAAAATCAGAACCTAATGCATAACGTTTTCCTTCAAAACTTGCGCCTTTATCTTCATTAACTAATGCGTACTGCATCTTTGTTGTCTGATCTTTGCTACTTCGAGTCACGTTCTCATCTTTAAACCCTAAATGAATGAAAAAAAGTAATAACAAGAAAGTTGCTCCAATTGCTAAGGCAAAAGGGATACCTTTTTTTATTTTCCCTTCCATTATCTTCTCTCCTTTAGAAAAAGCGCTAGTGCAATTCATTGCGCTAGCGCTTCAATCTTTGATCAATTAAAAGCCAAATGATCCTGCATCTTGACGGTCACGTTCTGCGACAGTGTCTGCATATTTGTTTAATTGTTGATTAATACTAATCAATAATTCTTCCATCTGTTTGACATTACCTTCCAATTGATTGTACTGTTCCAGATACGCTTGAAATGCTTGCCCTTTCCATTGTTGTGAAATTTGTTGGTTCATTGAATTCACTTTACGAATTGCATCTTGAATTTGAGACGATGCTTGCGAATATACTTTCGCTTGTGATTTCAGTTGTTCTGGTGTTACAGCAATTGATCCTGCCATAAGTAATCCCTCCACATTTTTTATAGTTTTATTACCTGTTACAAATATTATAACTATATATAAAAAATATAGTCAACAACTATTTAAAAATATACGTATTCGCATAAAAATAATTATAACAATAAAATAAACAAATAAAAACTCTTAAAAACAACATTACAAAACCATCCAAATCAATATTTATCAAAATAAAAACAAAAAATAACTGATAAATAAAAATTATTTAAAAAATATTTAAAAAATAAATAAATTCCATTAAATCGTTATTTTTTAACGTCAGATAAATTAATAAGTAAATATACATTTTATTAAAAAAACAATTTATTTCTTTAGCAAAAAAAAATTAAAAGATAGGAAAACTTATCACATTGATAAGTTTTCCTATCTTTTATTCATTCTTTTTCTCTACTTCTCTAAATAAAACTCAAATCGACTTCCTGCATACTGCGTACGAACATATTCAAAAGGTAGTCCGTTTTCAAAATAGGATACTTGGCGCACACGCAGAATCGCATCGCCTCGTTTAATCTCTAAATATTCTGCGATCTGTTCCGATGCTTGAACAGCAGAGATTGTTTGGTTAGAATGGCCAATTTTATGGCCAGATTTGGCTTCAAGTGTTTTATAAAAAGAGTTCGTGATTTCAGATTTGCCATATTGCGAGACCAATGAATAAGGAATGCTCGCCACCTCAAAACAAATCGGAATGTCATCCGCAAAACGAATTCTTTCCATTCGTAAAATTGAATCTTCTGGACCTAGTTGTAATTTTTCCATCTCACTAGAACTAGGTTTCGCTACAAAATAAGACACCGTCCGACTAGAAGGAACGCGATTTTGAGACAAGGTAATTTCTGTAAAACTAGTGGTACCTGTCATTGTTTCTTGAACTTTCTTACGTGCTACATATGTTCCTGAACCAATTTTTCGTTCTAAAATCCCTTCGTCTGCTAAAGTCTGAATGGCTTGGCGTAAGGTCATTCGACTAACATCAAATTTCAAGGCTAATTCTCGCTCAGAGGGCAAACGATCCCCGATACTCCAGACACCTTTTTCAATATCTTCTTTGATTTTATCGTGAATTTGAATATAAATTGGTATATTTTGAACCATTTACGCTTCCTCCTCTTCGTTCATCTCCTCTTCTATTATAACTGGTATAGACCGTGTAAACAACCAAAAAATGATAAATAAAAGAGGAATTGGAATTTTTATCAAAGTTGGTCTAGTTGCATGCTTTCTTTTTATAACAAAAACATTTGGCTTAGTCAGTAAAAAGTGACCAAGTCAAATGTTTTTAAACGAATTGCTATTAGTTATTATCTTTTTACATTTTCTTCTTTCAACAACTTGTTCGCTGTGGCCATCATCAAACGGATTCGGTTCAACTGATTGACCAAAGATACCCCTGGATCATAATCCACCGCCGCAATATTTGCTTGCGGATATTGACGTCGTAGCTCTTTCACGACCCCTTTTCCAACAATATGGTTTGGTAAACATCCAAACGGCTGCATACAAACGATGTTATTCACCTCGTGTTTTAAGAGCTCAATCATTTCAGCTGTTAAAAACCAACCTTCACCTGTATGATTACCAATTGATAAAATTTTACTTGCATCTGCTGCCATATCATAAATGGAATGAATACCATCAAAACGGACCGATTTTCTCAATGCCTTATCCATTGGTTTTTCTACCAATTCAATGATTTTTATCGCAAATTCTGCTAAACGTTTGCTTTGTTTTGACATGCCCATATTTTCGTATTTCCAAATTTGATTGTACAAAGAATAGTTCATAAAGCCAACAATATCTGGCACAACTGCTTCAGCACCTTCTTCTTCTAGCAAACGCACAATATCATTATTCGCTGTCGGCGAATATTTCACTAAAATTTCCCCGACCACACCGACTTTTGGTTTTTTTATCTCTTGTAAAGGAATTTCATCAAACGTCCGAATAATTTTTTTCATGAAGTGATTAAATTGTGTCAGCGAACCATTCCGGACATTGGCTTCCACTCTTTTTAGCCAATCTTGGTGCAGTTGATCCACCATTCCTTTTTCTGTTTCATAAGGTCTTGTTCGATAAACTACTCGTTCGAATAAGTCACCATATAAAAAGGCAACTACTAAGCGCTTGATCATTGGCAACGTAAATTTAAATCCTGGATTGGATTCGACTCCTTTATTGCCCATCGAAACTGAAACTACAGGAACTTGAGAAAAACCAGCATCATTTAAGGCTTTTCGTAATAATGGAATGTAATTCGTTGCGCGGCAACCGCCCCCTGTTTGCGTCATTAAGACACTGACATTATCCAAATCATATTGACCACTTTCCAAAGCTTCGACTAGTTGTCCGATAGAAATAATCGCTGGGTAACACGCATCATTATTGACATATTTTAACCCGACATTCACGGCTTCTTTATCCTGCGCAGGCAAACAGACAACATGATAGCCAGAAGCTTGTAATGCTACATCGACTAATCCAGATTGATGAATCGGGCTAAGCATTGGTAACAGTAAGGTATGTGTTTTTTTCATTTGTTTTGTAAACACAATTTTCTCTGGCTCTTCCATTTGCATATGCGGAACAAACTGTTGCTTCTCCCGCTCATTGACAGCCGCCTTCAAGGAGCGCAACCGAATACGAATTGCGCCCAAATTCGCGCCTTCATCGATTTTGAGGACTGTATAAATTTTGCCAGACCGATCCATGATTTCTTCTACTTGATCGGTTGTCACAGCATCTAAGCCGCAACCAAAGGAATTCAGTTGGACAAGTTCTAAATTTTTCGTCTTAGCCACTACTTTAGCCGCCGCATATAAGCGAGAATGATAGACCCATTGATTCACCACACGTAAATTCTGCACGTCTCCAAGATGCGAGATACTGTCTTCTGTCAAGACATGGAATCCTTCCTGTGTAATGACTTCGGCAATGCCGTGATTAATTTCTGGATCCAAGTGATACGGTCGTCCCGATAAGACAATTCCTCTCTGGCCTTTTTCAGTTAACATGGCTAACGTTTCTTCGCCTTTTTCTTGAATTTCTTTTTTAAAGGCTGCTAATTCTTGATAACCATGATGCAGCGCTGTTTGAATTTCTTCTAAGGAAATCCCTAAATCAGCAAAATTTTCAGCTAAAACTTTGGCAACTGCTGCTTCATTCGCTAAATTAAGATAGGGATTTCGATAATCTACTTGGCCCTCTCTGATGGCATCCACATTATTTCGAATGACATCTGGGTAGCTTTGCACAATTGGACAATTAAAATGATTATCCGCTTCCACTGTTTCTTGCTGTTCAAAAACGACACCAGGATAAAAGATAATTGGCACTTGCGCATCAATTAATGCTTGAATATGTCCATGCGCCATTTTCGCTGGGTAACAAACCGTATCACTGGGAATCGTTTCAAGGCCTTGTTCATAGATTTGCTTATTAGAACGTGGCGATAATTCGACCCGAAAGCCCAAGTCAGTAAAAAATGTATGCCACAAAGGATAATTTTCATACATGTTTAGGACTCTAGGGATACCCAAGCGCCCACGAAACGCTTTATTTTCCCGCAAAGGTCGGTACTTAAATAACTTGCGGTACTTATAATCAACCAAATTCGCTTTGCGTTCTTCTCGTTTAATTTTAATTCGTGCACCACGTTCACAGCGATTTCCCGTAATAAATTGGCGCCCATCTGAAAACACTGTGACCGTTAATTGACAATTGTTTTCACACAAGCCGCAATGAGTAAATTCCTTTTCAGAGGTAAATGCCGCTAACTCTTCTAAAGAAAGAAGCGTGGTTTCTTCCCCAATTTCATAAGCGTCCAAAGCAATCAGCGCTGCTCCATAGGCCCCCATCAAACCAGCAATAGATGGACGAACCACTTCACGACCGCTAATTTTTTCAAAAGCTCTCAAGACCGCTTCATTGTAAAATGTTCCTCCCTGGCAGACAATCTTTTCTCCCAACTCTTCAGGTCGGCGAACCTTAATGACTTTATAAATGGCATTTTTGATGACTGAATAAGATAGTCCAGCAGAAATATCGCCGACAGAGGCCCCTTCTTTTTGAACCTGTTTCACTTTTGAGTTCATAAAAACAGTACACCGAGAACCTAAATCAACAGGCGCTTGCGATTCTAAAGCCGCCAAAGCAAAATCCTTCACATTATATTTTAAAGATTGCGCAAAGGTTTCGATAAAAGAACCGCACCCAGAAGAACAAGCTTCATTTAATTGAATGGAGGAAAGCACGCCATTTTTAATGGTCATCGCTTTCATATCTTGTCCTCCGATATCCAAAATAAAATACACACCTGGCTGAAAATGGTTGGCTGCTTTGTAATGGGCCATCGTTTCAACTTCACCAATATCGACTTTTAACGCATTTTTTATTAGCTGTTCTCCATATCCTGTAACAGCCGCTTTTCCGATAAAAACTTCTTCAGGCAGTTGTTGATAAAGTGATTTCAGTACTGTCATGGTGGTTTCTAAAGGTTGCCCTTGGTTATTACCATAAAAAGAAAACAACAAATGACCATCTTCATCAATCAATGTGACTTTTGTCGTTGTGGAGCCTGCATCAATCCCTAAAAAGGTCACGCCAGTATGTTGAGATAAAGGTTTCTCCGTTGCTTGGGCTTGCGCATGTCTTTCTCGAAAATCTGCCAAATCTTCTGCGCTGTTAAATAACGGTGGTAACGTGTCGCTCGGCTGTAAATCAGTAGCCTGGCTGTTCACTAAGCGCTGAATTAATTCTTCCAATGTACATTCGGCTGCATCTTCTGAATAAAGTGCTGCACCCATTGCTACAAACAGTTGCGGTTGTTCTGGAAAAATAACATCTTCTGGCTGAATTGCTAAGGTTTCAACAAACCGTTTTCTCAATTCTGACATGAAAAATAAAGGTCCCCCTAAAAATGCTACTTTACCTTTAATTTTTCGACCAGCAGCTAACCCGGCGATTGTTTGATTAACTACCGCTTGAAAAATACTCGCCGCGATATCTTCTTTCGCTGCTCCTTCATTGATTAAAGGTTGAACATCCGTTTTGGCAAAAACCCCACAGCGGGAAGCAATCGGATAAATAGTTTGATAATTCTTCGCCAATTCATTCACTCCATTGGCATCCGTTTTAAGTAAAACAGCCATTTGATCGATGAAGGCGCCTGTCCCACCTGCACAACTACCATTCATTCGTTGCTCTAAAGCACCATCAAAAAAAGTGATTTTTGCATCTTCTCCGCCAAGTTCAATAGCAACATCCGTTTCTGGTATTATTGTTTCAACAGTTCGTGTACACGCGATAACCTCTTGAACAAAGGGAATCCCTAATACCTCAGCCAGCCCCATACCACCAGAGCCAGTTATGCTCATTGTCACAGGTTGGTCTGCACCGATCCTTGCTAGCCCTTCTTTTAAAATGCGTTCCGTTGCTGCTTTGACATCTGAAAAATGGCGTT
Source organism: Enterococcus sp. AZ011 (assembly GCF_050548355.1). Taxonomy (NCBI): domain Bacteria; kingdom Bacillati; phylum Bacillota; class Bacilli; order Lactobacillales; family Enterococcaceae; genus Enterococcus; species Enterococcus sp. AZ011. Next base: position 1,140,499 of record NZ_CP172959.1, on the reverse strand, counting down.
CATATTTTGTAAAAATAGGCTGATTTTGCTTATTTAAAAATACTAATTTTACTGTCGTTGACCCAACATCAATCCCTGCTCTCATAACCATCAATTAAAATACCCCTTCATTTTTCAACAGTTTGTTGATTATTATACAAACTGTTTGTTATAATAGATATACCTATTTTAGAAAGGTTCTAAATGATTTGCAACAAGCAATTTACCCTATTTTGTGAGATAAACAACAAAGTTTCCGCGAATGTTGACTATCTCGAAAGGAATTTATGATGGCAAAGAAAACAGACCTTAGAGTACAACGAACCAGAAAAATGATTATTGAAGCTTTTTTTAAACTTGTAGAAACGAAAGGCTACGAAGCGGTGACGATTCAGGATATTGCTGATGAAGCTATGATTAATCGTGCGACTTTTTATGCTCATTTTAAAGACAAACAGCATTTATATGATGCAATCTTCACCTTTACGCTTAGTGCTTTTACCGCTATTCTTGATTCGCAACAACTGGTTAATGGCAACCGTGTCCGCGTGAAGCACATTGAAGAACTTCTGACGCAACTCTATATTAATATTCAAGAGAACAAATCTTTCTTCTTAACTATCATGGACAATAATTTCAACGAACACTTTCGAAAACGCTTAGCTGAAATTATCGAAGAAAAATATGCGACGATTTTTTCGCAGTTGCGTATTACCGAAAATGATATTGATGTACCGATAGATTTTGTTATTGAATACATGACCTCTATCTTCATCGGTACCCTTCATTGGTGGATTACTAGCGAGACGGATATGACACCCAACCACTTAGCCCAATTAGTTATCAAATTAGTTGGTAATGGTCATTTAACTGTCTTAGGCATCGAATTAGAAAAATAAAAACACCGGAGTAGACAATAATGTTGTCTGCTCCGGTGTTTCTGTTAAAGACGAGTTAGTTTTTTGAACGCCATTTGATATTGTGGGCTGTATTTCTTGAAGAAGTGACTTTAACACCACTTTTGATGTTACCTTTTTTACGAGGAATTAAGTCAACTTTGACATCATACTTACCATCGCGTGCTAAATCGTAAACATTTTCAACCATTTCTGTAATTTTTTCTTTAAAGTTCATTCTTATCAACTCCAGACTATTCTTTCTTAATACTTTAGCATATTCTTATATAAATGAAAACTTTTCTAGCCTGTACATGAGGAAAATCTTACCTCATTTTTGTTATATAATTATACAAAAAAAGAACATCTCTCTACCAGAAATGTTCTGAAAACTGGGGTAGCTGGATTCGAACCAACGCATGACGGAGTCAAAGTCCGTTGCCTTACCGCTTGGCTATACCCCAAAAAAGAAAATGGAGGAAAGTGGATTCGAACCACTGAACCCTAAGGAACGGATTTACAGTCCGTCGCGTTTAGCCACTTCGCTATTCCTCCAAAAAGTCATTGTCGCTGTAACGACCTGACTTAGTTATAATACAATCTTTTCCAGAAAAAAGCAACCCTTTTTTTAAAAAAATTGTTATTTATTTTTTATTCACTTAAATTCCATTGACGAATAATTGTTTCAAAGGCTTCGTCCAGATTTTTTGCTGTACCTTCTTGCTTGCCATCAATTTCAATGATGAATTTTTTATCATTTTGCGGAATGACACGACCGATTTCTTTTTTACCAATAAATAATTTGTTCATTAAAACATTTGCTCCATTGTATTGGGCTTTTTCTTCTTCAACACGTACTTCAATATCTTTATTCTTTTTTGACATCTCTATCCCTCCAAGAACTCTATGTTATCAGAATCTTTAAAACAAAACAAGCACCCGCTATTTCTCTGTCAGCTTGTTCGTTTATCGTTTCAATACAGCATTAAGGAGTAACGAAATGCGATTCGCTACTCCTTAAAGGCTGATTTCTATTCTTTTTCTGAACCTTCTGCTGCATGATAGTTCACGCTATTTGAGGTACCTTTTTTAGAAAAGTTTTCAATTAGCTCTTTCACGTCGAGGCCCGTTGTTTCTTTTAGTGTTTCTTGTGTACCAGCCAACAAGTTTGTTGCATAATTGGTAATACGGTTGGCGCCAGAATTTTCGCCACCTGCGCCTGTATCTACCACTGAAATCTTGTCGATGTTGCCCAGTGGTTGTGCTGCTTCTTTCATTAATTGTGGCAACATTTCCATCACCATACTTAACACAGCTGCTTCACCATATTCTTTGAAGGCATCAGCAATCTTTTGTTTGGCTTCGGCTTCCGCTGCACCACGAGCTAAAATAGCTTCGGCTTGCGCTTGGCCTGTTAAACGCGTTTTGTTGGCTTCCGCTTCGGCTAATGCTTCAACTTTGAAACGTTCTGCTTCGGCTTCTGCCACTTCGCGTGCTTTTTGAGCAAGAGCTTCTTGTTCGCGTGCATAACGATCTGCATCGGCTTTTTTCTTCACTTCTGAGTCGTATTGTTTTTCACGACGCGTAATTTCTTTTTCTTCTAACTCAATTTGTTTTTGACGTTCAACGACTTTGACTTCCATTTCTTGTTCCACCACGTGTTGTTGTGCACGCGCGCTTTCCAAGTTATAGGCTTGGTCTGCTTTGGCTTTGGCAATATCTTGTTCTTGTTTGTATAACGCTAATTTCAATTCTTTTTCTTTTGAAGCTTCTGCAATTTCTGTTTGACGTTGCAATTCCGCTTGTTGTGATTCTTTTTCTGCTTCCGCTTTTTTGATGCGAGTTTCTTTCAAGGCTTCTGCTTCTGCAATATCTGCATCACGTTTAACTTGAGCGATTCTTGGTTTTCCTAATGAATCCAAGTATCCATTTTTATCACGAACTTCTTTAATTGTGAACGACACAATAACTAAGCCCATTTTAGCTAAGTCAACACTGGCAACTTCTTGTACACTTTGGCTAAATTTATCACGGTTTTGGTAAATTTCTTCCACTGTCATTGAACCTAAAATCGAACGTAAATGTCCTTCTAATACTTCACGTGCTTCATTTTCTAATTCTTCCGTTGTTTTTCCTAAAAATTGTTCCGCTGCTGTCGCAATTTCTTCAACTGACGAACCAATTTTAATGATTGATGTCCCATCACACATCACAGGAACCCCTTGTTCTGTGTATACTTCTGGTGTAGAAACATCTAATTTACTTGAAAGCAAACTAATTCGATTTGAGCGTTGGAACACTGGTAAGACAAACGCACCACCGCCACGAACGATTTTAATTTTGTTGCCACCTTCGTCTACATGAACATTTTTAGAGCCTAGATAGCTCCCGCTGATAATTAACGCTTCATCAGGTTTGGCTGTCTGATATTTAGAAACAAACACAATTAATAACATTAATAATACTAAAACTGCAATAATAATCGGTAACAAAATCCCCATTTCCTTCTCTCCTACTCTATATTTTTAGACTGCCTTCGTAAGGAATGACATAACAAACCCGTTCTTTCAATTCAATAATCAATACCTCACTACCTCTTGGCGCAGCCACTTCTTGTGGCACATAAAATGCTGCTGGTCGACTTAACGAACCTGTGACACTCTTCAATTGAATCTCGCCCATTCCCCGGACAGGAATTGGGGTAATCACAGTAGCAACACGACCCTCCATGTCTTTTTCCGAAATAGAAATTGTGGCCTCCGAATTTTTCAAAGGGACCAACACATAAAAATTCAGGAAGAAAACAATAATGGTTGAAAGAATACCACTGACAATTAAAATAAGCCAACTATTCACCGCTGTTAATTCTTCCCCAAGGTACCCAAACAGCGAGGTAAAAGCAATCCATGGAATAATCAGCATTGGGTCCACCGGTCCATCAAAATTAAAAACATCCCCAAAAATAATTAGTAAAAAAGCGAGGACCGCGCTCCCCACTAATGCATAAAAATAAACCGTTTCCAATGGTAGACCTTCTAACACTTTTCCCACACTCCTTTCTGTGCTATAACCTAGTAATAGTGTACCAATTTTTAAATAAAAAGAGTAGTAATTTCCAAATAAATCTCAAAAGATACATCTTAAGACCTATTTTTTCTTAATAAAAGAAGCAACAATAAACGAGCAGCCCTAGAATTATCGAACTTCTACGGACTCCTCGTTTTTTAAAATGTGCTATTCATTTGATTTTAACGCTTCAATCATATTGATTTTCTTCAATTTTCGATGCATAATGACCATCACAAACAACGTGAAACACATGGTGATGACTGCGGAATATAGATAACTTGGCCAATGAATAATTGGCGAAAACATAATTAAATCAACTTCAACGGTTGCTAAAATATATTGATGCAAAATTTTCCCAAAGAAGCAGCCAACAATAATACCAATGAACGTTAAAATAATGTTTTCACGGTAAACATAGGTGGTGACTTCACGATCGTAAAACCCTAAAACCTTAATCGTGGAAAGTTCTCGAATCCGTTCAGAAACATTAATGTTGGTTAAATTATATAACACAATTAACGCTAAAGAACCAGAAACAGCAATTAGTACCCAAATGACAATATCAAGGCTTTTCAGCATATCATCAAACGAACCTTTCATCGCAGTTAAAAACGTAATGTTCAACACTTTCGGCTGTTTTGTCAACGCCTCTCCGATTGAGGTTTCTTGTTTTGAGGATAACTTTTTGTCAAAAAGTAGGAATTCTGTATTATACTCCGGCTTCTGTTTGGTCATCGTCTGGTAGAGTTTCGGCGTCATATAGACAAAATGACCCGTGTAGTTTTCTGCAATCGCGGCAATTTCCACGTGATAGGTTTGATTATCACTATTTTCTAAATTTAATTGATCTCCGACTTTATAGCCAAATAATTTAGCTAATTTTTCATTAATGATTACACCATCATCGTTGAGGGAATATTTTTCTCCAGTGACTCGATCATTAAATAATTGAAACTCAGCCATTTTCGAAGGATCTTGTGGCACATAAAGAGTAATATTTTGAGTTGGTGCGCCTTTGCCCTTCGTTTTAAAGATTTCTGAATATAACGGAATTGTTTTATTCAAACCATCCAGTTTGCGCAACGTTTCTTGATACTCTTTTGTCTCTTCAGGTGTTGTTTGCTCTTTAAAAGTCACGACTGCTTGGTAATGCCAGATTTTATTAAATTGAATTGTAGCGACATCCACAATTGAATCGCGTAAACCAAAACCAACAATTAACAGCCCCATACAACCAGCTATTCCGATAACGGTCATCAGCATCCGTCGTTTATAGCGGAACAGATTTCTAGCGGTCACTTTTTGAATAAAGCTCATGCGTTGCCATAAAGGGCGGATTCGTTCTAGTAAAATCCGTTGGCCTGCTTTCGGCGCTTTGGGTCTTAGCAAGGTAGCTGGGGTACTTAATAAATCGATTCTTAATGTCACTAAGGCCGCTCCCACAGTACAAGCTAAGGCTACAATGATGCCCCATAAACTGTAATTTAAGTACCACGGTGTAACTAAATCAGGAATATTGTACATTTGACCGTAGGCATCAAAAATTATTTTAGGGAATAGATAATAGCCAACTGCCAATCCTAATAATGCACCTGTTAGGCTAGCAACCGTTGCATAGGTAATAAAAATCGAAGCAATTTCACGATTACGATAACCTAAAGCTTTCAAACTACCAATTTCCATTCTTTTTTCTTCCACCATACGTGTCATGGTAGTTAAGCTGACTAATGCCGCAATTAGGAAAAAGAACAACGGGAACAGCGTGGCTAAAGAAGAAATCCGATCAGCGTTATCTTGATATTCAGAAAATCCTGGATTGTCTTCCCTGGTAAAATAATAATACGTTGGGGCTTTCAAATTGGCTAGCTCTGTTTCTTTTTCAGCCAACAGTTGTTCCTGTTTAGCCAATTCGTCTTTTTGCTTTTCAAGCATCTCAGCTGGAATTCCTGGTTGTTGCTCCAACTGCGCAAGCGCTTGTTTTCCCGTTTCCAGCGCTTGCCGACCTTGGTTAATGTCCGGCCGAGCCGAATCACGCAGAGCCGCAATCTGTTCTTCTGGCCGATTTTTCAGTGCCTCTTTTACCTGATTTAAGGCCTGCTCTCTTTTCTTTTCATAATCAGAGAAATACGTATTTTGATGTTTTAATGAACGAAATGAGATTAGCAATTCTGGATACCGTTGACTGTCAAAGGCTTTTTCCGAAACCACGCCAAAAAAGTTTAACGTTCCAGACCCGACCGTTGTGGTTCCCCTGGATGTATTATCAATATATTCTGGTGAATTGATAAATCCAACAACAGTAAAATGAGTTTGTTTCAGCCCTTTTTCTTTAATCGCTGCATCGTTTAAAGTGATTTTATCACCCATTTTATAGTCATATCTAGTTTTCGCTAATGTATCTAATGCAATTTCATTTGTTTGTTTAGGTAACCGACCGTCAACTACTTGATAGTTAACCGATCCTGCTTGATTTTTTCGATAGCCAAACAATTTTACTGCATTATTTTGCGGCCCAATCGTGGCATCTATTGTATAGCGCGGCACAACTGTTTCGACATCTTTTAAAGACTGTAGAGTTGTTAAATCTTTCTTTTCCAGTCCCATTGTAGAAATTATTCGCGCATCTGGAAGCTGCTCTTTCTGGTAATAATTATTCGCGGTTTTAATCATATCTGGTCCAGTAGCTTTCAAACCAACAAAAACCATTACACCAAGGAAAATAATCCCCATAATCGATAAAAATCGTGTAGTAGATTGTCTAATTTCACGTAAGCTTGTTTTAATTAGCGCTGTTTTCTTCATTTTAGGCACCTACCATTCAATTTCAGCAACCAATTTAGGCTGATCATTCACAGTCATTTCGCGAACTTTTGCATCATTAATTCGAATTACCCGATCGGCCATTTCTGCAATGGCTGAATTGTGGGTAATAATTAAGACGGTCGTTCCAGTTTCACGAGCAGTATTTTGCAAAATAGTTAAAATTTGTTTCCCTGTTTCATAATCCAGTGCTCCTGTCGGTTCATCACATAAAAGTAACTTGGGCTTTTTAGCAATCGCACGGGCGATGGTTACTCGTTGTTGTTCACCACCAGAAAGTTGCGCTGGAAAATTATCTAAACGTTCCCCTAAACCCACCGATTGTAAAACATTGGTCGAATCCAACGCATCCGCAACGATTTGCGAAGCCAATTCGACATTTTCTTTTGCCGTTAAATTTGGGACTAAATTGTAAAATTGGAAAACAAACCCGACATCATTGCGTCGATAAGTGGTTAATTGTTTCTCTGAAAACTGAGCGATATCTGTTCCATCAATAATAATTTCCCCTTCATCACAGCTGTCCATTCCACCAAGAATATTTAAAACAGTTGATTTTCCAGCACCGCTGGGGCCTAAAATAACCGCTACTTCTCCTTTTTCCACTTCAAAAGAAATGCCGTCATTCGCAGTAATAGTTGTCTCTCCCATTTGGTAACGCTTGTATTCATTTTTGACTTCAATATAGGCCATCCACTATCCCTTCCCTTCTACATTAAAATAGTAACATATCTGAGAATACAAGTCTTTCAAAGAAAAGCCTTTTTTGATTTTTTAGCAAATTTACGTATAATAGAAAAGATGGTCCACTTAAATTTGGACTATTGCAAGTATAAAATTAGAGGAGCACGTTATGGCAAACAGAAAGAAGAAACCACCATTTAATTCAACCATCATGCTGATTGGCGCATTAATCATTTTAATTTTAGGCGCGGTTGGCGTTAAAGTTCCTGATGCTTTACAAGATTTATTTAATGTTCAACCACAAACAACCACCCCCTCAAGCACACCAGCACCAAAAGGAGATAATCCTGGACCCATTGAAAATGGTAAAGCCACATTTTCAGCAGAGGAATTAAAGGATAGCTCAAACGGCTGGATTACTTATCATTCTCTAGATCGTCTAAAACGAGCGACAGGCGCTGATGCGCTATTAAAACCCGCAATGGTCAATACAGGAACTTCCGCTAATAAAGATATTCGACCAGCTGGTTTCATTTCAGGAAAAGCTAATCATTCGCGTGGCCACCTAATCGGCCGTCAAATGGGAGGCAGTGGTGATGATCCACGTAACTTAACCACCTTGTATCAGAATCCTGTCAACACTCCTTATATGACGAAATATGAAAATCAGATTCGGGCAGCTCTTGATCGCGGCGAAACCGTTCGTTATCGCGTGACACCTGTATATAACGGAAACGATTTGTTGGCTGAAAAAATCATCTTAGAAGCCAAAAGCCTTAAAACAAATTCACCCATTGATTTTTCAGTAACTATTTTAAACAAACAATAAGGAGGAACTTTCATTGGATTTTGAACAGCTAAAAGAAACATTACCCGATGCAAAACCACAAACATTTTTGCAAGCAATCCTCTCTCAACCTCAAGAAGAGGATGCTGAATTAACTTTCAGTGAAGAAATTGATGAACAGTTTGTCGAAAATTGTAAATTTTTAGCCTCTCCGGAAACCATTTCTGAAACAGATGTGGAACATTGGCGCGAACAAGAATTTTTAGTTGTCGCCCAAAGTTTAGATGGCGATTATCTAGCAGGCACCCTAGAGCAAACCTTTGTGATTCCTAGCTCCCTTTACAAAGAGGATATTGAGCAATTTGACAAGCAATTAATCGATTTTTTTATTGCCTATGAAAACAAAGAAATCACTTCTGCGATTTTACCAAAAGAATTATAAAAAAAGCTTGCGGATAAATTTCCGCAAGCTTTTTCTTGTGTCTTATGCTCGATAACGTTCTACGCCATCTAAATAAGTGGCTGCTAATTCCATGGTTGGTTCTAATACGATAAAGTCAGCATCACGACCATTTGCAATCATGCCGCATTGATCATCAATTTTACAGCTGATCGCAGGAACTAATGAAGCCATCATAATTGCTTGTGCAGGTGTTGCAATACCCCAATCAACTACATTTTTAATTGCTTCTTTTAGTTTTAAAATACTACCTGCTAAGTTCCCAGTATCCAAACGAGCCGTTCCTTCTGCTACCACAACAGGAAATTCACCTAAATTGTAGTTGCCATCTGGCATACCGCCAGCCATCATGCAGTCTGTAATTAACGCAACGTGATCATGGCCCGCTTTTTCCATCAATACTTCAGCCGCTTGCGGATGTACATGGTGTCCATCACAAATTAATTCAGAGAAAACGTGTTGTAACGTTAACAATGCACCAACCATCCCTGGTTCACGGTGATTTAAGCCACGCATCCCATTATATGCATGAACAAAAACGCTAGCGCCTGCTTCAACTGCCACATCAGCTTCTTCTAAGGTCGCATTACTATGGCCTAAAGCAACAACGACACCTTCATCTGTAACGGTTTCAACAAATTCTTTCACACCATTACGTTCTGGTGCCAACGCAATTTTCTTAATAATTCCGCCTGAAGCTTCTTGCCATTCGTGGAATGTATCAAGGTCTGGATCTCCAAAATAACTTGGATTTTGTGCGCCTTTATGTTCTTCAGTAAAGAAAGGTCCTTCAAAGTAAATCCCTTGAATTTTTGCACCAGGTACTTCTTGGTAGACTTGACCAATCGTACGTGCAACGTCTGTTAAACGTTCTTTACTTGAAGTTAATGTTGTTGGTAAAAATGAAGTTACACCACAAGATAATAAGCCTTCAGACATCACTTTAATGCCTTCTGCATCGTTATCCATTACGTCATGATTCATGTAACCATGAATATGAGTATCGACTAAACCTGGGGCAATCCATTTGCCTTCCTCACGAATAATTTTTACGTCCCCTTGCGGTTCATCTTTTGTATAATTACCAAAGATACCATCCGTGATTTCTAAATAACCAGGTCCTTTAACATCGCTTTTTAAAAAGAACTTGTCTGCAAAGATAAATGTTTTCATCTTCATCCTTCTTTCTTTATTTTACTTACTTCAAAAGTACTCTTAATCAGTACAAAAGTCAAGAAATGGTGTAGACCTTTTAAGCAATTCTGAGGATTTTTTAAAGATTGCCACTTTCCACATTTTTCATTTGTTGTGCTAAGTTCAGATAACGTTCTGCTTCTTCATGTTTATTCTTTCTCATTAAAACTAAATATTTTAGATTTAATAATTCACTTAAATAATAATAACTATTTTTTTTGCGGGCCCAAGTAATTCCTTGATCCACATAAATTTCGGCATCTTTTTCTGTATAATTTTTGAATAAGAAATCAGCATAATTAAAAAATATTTTCGTTAATTCTGCATTACTGCGTTCATTTGGCAATTGATTAAAATAATGAATACTCAAACTTAAAAATCGTTCTGCTTCTACTCGATTGCCCATGTAACCATAAGTGGCACCTAGACAACTAATTAATTGAATCTCTAAATCAGAAACATTTAACTTATCAGCTTTATAGGTGAAAGATAACCCTTTACGCAAGCTAGCAATAGCTTTTTCATAATCATTTAGAACAAACAATTCACAACTACCTAAATAATAATAATATTTTTGCCAGTCCGTATCTAAATACAATTGTTCTTCAATACGATTTTCCTTTAAATAATTTAATAATAATTGATATTTTTTATGGCGAAAATATTCAGCCATTTTTTCAAATGAATACGTAACAACGTGCACATCACCAGATTTATAACGCATAATCTGGTCAACAGTCACACCTAAACGATCACAAAGTTGTTGCATTACGAGAACGTTTGGCAACTCTTCATTGTTTTCAATGCGACTTAAAACACTTTGCGAACAGATGTCTTCTGATAACATTTTCTGTGTCAATTTTCTATTTTTTCTAATTTCTTTAATAACTGCACCTAAAGAATTCATCACAATAGCTCCTATTTATATCGGCCATTTTCCTTGCAAAATGGGGATTTTGTCAAAATATGCGAATTCGCATTATGCTTTTATTGTACTTTATTGCATAATATACTGCAAGAACATTATCTAAGGTTTTCTTAGAAAATAAATAGGTTCATTTTTATTAAAAAGGAGTGTTATTGTATGGCCGAAGAGAAAAAGGTTCACTTCATTTGGGAAAAAACAAATTATTCAGGCTTTGTGGAGAAGGAGTATGAAAATTCTTATCTCATCGTAGTAGCAAATCCTAGTCCTGATATGGAAGAAAAATATACCAACCGAATGATTATTAGTAAAAAAGCATGTGAAACCGCAGAATAGTATTGTTGATAAAACAAGAACTACCAAAAAATAGCTTCGTTAGAGGCTATTTTTTGGTAGTTCTTTTATTTTTGTTTGTAGGTACTTAAAAATTCACGCATTTTATCTGCTGTAGTTTTTAAGTCTTCCATCTTCGGTAAATAAACAATACGGAAGTGATCTGGTTGTTGCCAGTTGAAGCCACCACCATGGACTAATAAAATATGATGTTTGTGTAAGAAATCTAAAACAAATTTTTCATCATCATAAATGTCGAATTTGGCCGTATCAATTTTCGGGAAAATATAGAAAGCTGCTTTAGGCTTCACGGCTGATAAACCAGGAATATCATTTATCGCATTGTAAATAAATTCTCGTTGTTCGTAAATTCTGCCACCTGGTAAAAGTAAATCATCGACACTTTGATAGCCGCCTAATGCGGTTTGAATGATTTGTTGTGACAACACATTCGAGCATAACCGCATGGAAGCAAGCATATTTAGCCCTTCGATATACCCTTTTACTCGTGATTTATCTCCACTTAACACCATCCAACCGCATCGGAAGCCTGCCACTCGATGTGATTTTGACAAACCATTCAATGTTACGACAAATAAATCAGGTGCTAATGTAGCAATCGGTACATGAACCAAACCGTCCATGACCAAACGATCATAAATTTCATCGGAGTAAATAATTAAATCATTTTGACGTGCCACTTCGACAATTTCTAGTAATAACTCTTTCGGATATAAAGCACCAGTCGGATTATTGGGATTGATAATAACGATTGCTTTTGTATTCGAAGTTATTTTTGATTTTATATCATCAATGTCTGGATACCATTCTGCTTGCTCATCACAAATATAATGAACGGGCGTACCGCCCGCCAAAGAAACAGATGCAGTCCATAAAGGATAGTCTGGCATTGGCACAAGTACTTCATCGCAGTTATTTAACAAGCCTTGCATACACATGGTAATTAGTTCACTCACGCCATTACCAGTGTAAATATCATTAATCGTTACATTAGGAAATTTTTTTAATTGGCAATATTGTTCAATCGCTTTTCTTGCAGAAAAAATACCTTTTGAATCGGAATAACCTTCTGAATCGCGAACATTTACAATCATGTCGCGCACAATTTCATTTGGGGCATCAAAACCAAATGGCGCTGGATTCCCTGTATTTAATTTCAAAATACGTATGCCCTCTTCTTGCATGCGTTCTGCTTCTTCTAAAACAGGACCACGGACATCGTAACTTACGTTATTTAATTTATCAGATTTTTTAAAATTTCTCACACGGACTCCCTCGCTTCACAAATTTATACTCTAAAGTTACGCCAACTATAATGAAAAAGCAATAATAAATATCAGAATTTAATAAAAAATTGATGGTTTTTCCGTAATAAACAAGAGCGTGGGACAAAAATCACTTTGGATTTTCGCTCCACGCTCAAAAACTGATAAACGGCGGGAACAGAAGCAACTTCTTCGGAAATAAGCCGAAATTCTCCAAAAATTATAGAACAATTTTCGGAAATTCCTTCTTATTTCTCGGAGTTAAACACTTCTGTCCCGACCTCTTGTTATACTAGTTGATGCAGATGATGGGACTCGAACCCACACGGACATCTGTCCACATGACCCTCAATCATGCTTGTCTGCCAATTCCAACACATCTGCATTTTAAGAGCACTTATTTATCCTAAAATAATTACTGGTCTTTGTCAAGATAACAAAGACCAGAATCGTTAGATTTGTTCTTTTTTCGCTTGCCAGGACAAACGCCCATGACATTTTCCGCAGACATATCGTGTCGTATCAATTCGTCGTTTTCTGAGGATGACTTCTCCACAAGACTGACATTGGTACTGATGAAAAACTGCTTTTTTCCGTTCTACTAGAGGCGGTGCGTAACGGGCACCGCCAGTCTTAGCCAATAACTCTTTAAAGTCCTTATCTTTATGCTGATAGCCTTTGCCAGCTAAATGTAAATGATAGTGACATAACTCATGCTTAATGACTTTTTCCAGTTCCTCTTGTCCATACTTTAAAAAGACAGTTGGATTAAAATCCAGGTGATGCGAAGCTAAATGATAGCGACCGCCCGTAGTTTTTAACCGCCGATTAAATGTAGCTTGATGCAGAAAAGGTTTCTGAAAAAATACGATTGAAATTTTTTCCACTAGCGTTTGAAGCGCTTGATCTGTCATCAAGACTGGTTGAGACTCTTTCATTGCTACTCTTTTCTATCAGCCCGAGGCAACATAGTTAAACTAATACGCCCCTTTTTCAAGTCAACATCTTCTACCCAAACTGTGACTACATCCCCCACCGCAACAACATCCGTTGGGTGCTTAACAAATTTAGTACTTAACTTAGAAATGTGGACTAAGCCATCTTGCTTCACACCAATATCGACAAACGCGCCAAAGTCAATTACGTTTCGAACAGTCCCTTGCATTTCCATTCCTGGTTTCAAATCTTCCATTGTCAACACGTCTTTACGTAAAAGTGGTGCTGACATCTCATCGCGCATATCACGACCTGGTTGGATTAAACTAGCAATAATATCCGTGAGTGTTTCTGAACCTACTTCTAACTCAGTAGCTAATTGATTCACTGGTAACTGTTTCAATTTTTCGATAGCTTCTGCTGTCCCTAATTCTTTAGAAGCAATCTCTGCTTTTTCTAAAATTGCTTGTGCTACTGGATAACTTTCTGGGTGAATGCCAGTGTTATCTAACACATTTTTGCCATTAGGAATTCGTAAAAAGCCAATTGCTTGTTCAAATGCTTTTGGTCCTAAACGAGGTACTTTTTTGACTTGATTTCGTGCTGTAAAGACACCATTTTCATCACGATAAGTGACTAAGTTTTGCGCCGTTGTTTTATTTAAGCCAGAAATATGTTGTAAAAGTTGAGCACTCGCTGTATTCACATCAACACCAACTTGGTTTACCGCAGTTTCTACAACAAAATCCAATTGCTCGGCAAGACGTTTTTGCGATACGTCATGCTGATATTGACCGACCCCGACTGCTTTGGGATCAATTTTTACTAATTCTGCCAACGGATCTTGTAAACGACGTGCAATGCTGACCGCACTTCGTTCTTCGACTTGTAAATCAGGAAACTCTTTACGAGCCACTTCACTCGCAGAGTAAACGGAAGCCCCTGCTTCATTAACAATCACGTAAAAGACGTCCCGCTTCACCGCTTTTAATTGCTCTGCCACAAACAATTCAGATTCACGACTTGCCGTTCCGTTTCCAATAGCTACCATGTCCACTTGATAGTCTTCAATGATCTTTTTAAAGGCTGGACCAGCGGCTTCACGTTTCGCAGCAGTCGCTGGTTTATGTGGATAAATCACTTGAATTGCTAAAACTTTACCAGTTTCATCGACAACTGCTAATTTACAGCCTGTCCGATAAGCCGGGTCAAATCCTAGAACAACTTTTCCTTTAAGTGGTGACTGTAATAATAAATTACGTAAATTTTCACCGAAAATTGCAATCGCTTGTTCATCAGCTTTTTCTGTTAATTCATTGCGGATCTCCCGTTCAATCGCTGGTCCAATAAATCGTTTATAGCTATCTAAATAAGCAGCCTCAATGTATGGAGCAGCAAAACTTGTTGCTTGTTTGCCGATTAGTTGACGTTGGAAATGATCATTAATTTTTGTTTCATCAGCGACAAGGGAAACCTTTAAAATGTCTTCTTTTTCACCACGATTCGTTGCTAAGACACGGTGCGGCACCATTTTGCTAACTGGTTCTGCAAAATCGTAATACATTTCATAGGTCCGCTTTTCGTCTTTTTCTTCGTCCTTAACTACGCTAACGTATTGCGCATGTTTAACCATATAATCACGTAACCATGTTCGGTATTTTGGTTCATCGCTAATACGTTCTGCTAAAATTTCATGAGCACCTTGCAAGGCTATTTCAGCGGTTGCAACTTCTTTTTCTTCATTAATAAAAGTAGCCGCTTTAGCTAAGATATCCGCGTTTTCAGGTAAAGAGAGCAACCAATCTGCTAATGGTTCCAACCCTTTTTCTTTCGCGATAGTCGCTTTAGTCCGACGTTTTTGTTTATATGGTCGATATAAATCTTCCACTTGTTGCATTTTTACTGCTTTTTGAATATCTGTTTTGAGTTCTTTTGTTAGTTTTCCTTGCTCTTCAATTAAACGGAGAACTTCTTCTTTCCGCTTTTTCAAGTTTTGTAAATAATGATAACGTTCTTCTATTTCACGGATTTGGACTTCATCTAAACTTCCAGTCATTTCTTTCCGGTAACGGGCAATAAAAGGAACTGTATTTCCTTCATTTAATAAAGTTAAAACCGTTGTTATTTGTTTTGAACGATACGTTGTCAATTCTTTTTGAAGTAGCGCTACTACTTCTTCGTTATAAGCTTCTGCCATTAACTAGATACCTCTTTTCTTATGCATACTTATCTATTTTAGCATATTTTTGCTTCTAAATATAGAAGTGAGGTAACTGATTCATGCGATTAAGGAATCAAAATTCTGGTTGCCACGCAGGGGTGCGTTTTTGATATTCGATATCTTGGACAATGCCTTTTTCATTAAAAATCACACCATGTACAGAGCCGCCAAAAATAGCACCACCATCTATCCCAATTTTTCCATCACTTTGCCAAAGGTCCGTGGTCTGCATATCACCATGTAACATCGGAGTAATGGTATGACCAAAAACAATGGTCTTGCCTGTATTATTTTTCCCTTGATGAAAGGGTTCGCGAATCCACAAAAAATCCTTAGGTGCTGTTTGCCGCCAATCTTCCATCGTTAAATCAACCCCAGCATGCACAAATAAGTAATGCTGCCATTCAAAATAAAGTGGTCGTTTTGTTAAAAAATCAATTAACTCTGGATAGCGACTACGGATCATTAAGGCCATTTCTGTTGGTGAGTATTCTGCAGTAGCTCCTGGATGCAAGAGGCTTTCAATTGTTTCCTTGCCACCATTGCGAATATATCCTGCAAACCAGTCCTCTGGATTTTGAAGAAACTGCAAAAAATATTCTTCATGATTGCCTCGTAAATAAACAGCGCCGTGTTGCTCGACAAGTTCTTTTCCTTTGAGAAAACAGGCTTTAGAATCCGGACCACGGTCGTTTAAATCACCAATTAAAACTAGCTGATGCTCAACTGGGTCATAGTCTGTAAGTAAGGCATCAAACAAATCTGCTTGTCCATGAATATCACTGATTACATAAACATATGGTTTCATAAATAAGCCCTCCTAACTTGCTTATATTAAGTATACGCTAAATTTTAAAATATTCTCGTAAAATGTTTGGAAATAAAAAACGAAAATAGGACATAAGTCAAAACGACTTATGTCCCACTCTCTAAATCTTAAAATAATCAGCTAAACAAAAGCAGTATCTGCAATTACTCGTTGCAATTTAGCTTTCAAGAGTGATGAACACTTGGAGCTAACTACTTTTGTCTCTGACTCGATTGGTTTATTTTTTCTTCTTACCGCCAAACGCATCTTTCATTTTATCAAAGAAGCCTTCTTCTTGTTGTTCAGTTACATTTTGTCCGCCAGCTTTTGCAAAAGCTCGTAGGGCATCCTTTTGTTCTTCATTAAGATTTTTTGGTGTTATTAATTTCACTTTCACGTGTTGATCACCATTGCCCCCACCACGTAAACGTGGCGCACCTTTGCCTCTTAAGCGGAAGTTTGTGCCAGTTTGTGTTCCAGCCGGAATTTTTAATTTCACGTCACCATGAACAGTTGGGACAGTTACTTCGTCCCCTAGAGCCGCTTGGACGAAACTTACTGGTAAATCGTAGTAGATTTCTGCGCCATCTCGATCGAAAATATCACTATCTTCAACACGAAAGACTACATATAAATCACCATATGGTCCACCATTGGTACCCGCTTCTCCTTGGTTAGCTAAGCGCATTTGTTGGCCGTCTTCTACTCCAGCAGGCACATTTACTTTGACAGTATGTGCTTTTTTCTCATGACCTGTGCCATGACAAGTTGGACATGGTTCTTTAATTTCTTTCCCTGTGCCATGACACACATCACAAGTTTGACGACTCATCATACGACCTAATGGCGTTTGACGTTCAACATTGATTGTTCCAGAGCCATGACATTTATGACAAGTTTCTGGGTGTGTGCCTGGTTTGGCGCCATTACCGCCACAGGTTGCACAAGTATCTTCTCGATTGTACTTAATCTCTTTTTCGACACCGAAAATAGCTTCTTCAAATTTCAATTGAATTGTATATTGTAAATCGGCGCCTTGTCTTGGTGCATTTGGATCAACAGAACGGCCACCGCCGCCACCAAAGAATGAATCGAAAATATCTTCGAATCCACCAAAACCACTACTGCTAAATCCGCCGCCACCGAAACCGCCAAAGCCACCAGCGCCGCCACCGTAATTAGGATCAGTTCCTGCATGGCCATATTGGTCATAGGCCGCTTTTTTCTGTGGATCACTTAATACTTCATACGCTTCAGAAACTTCTTTAAATTTTTCTTCCGCATCGGCTTCTTTGTTAATATCTGGATGGTACTTTTTGGAAAGTTTGCGGTATGCTTTTTTAATTTCATCATCTGAAGCACCTTTTGCTAATCCTAGCACTTCATAATAATCTCGTTTCGTCGCCATTGACTTCCCTCCAACTTTCTTCAAACTTTACAATGTGTTTAGAACCAGCCAAATTCATCGATTGCTTTCGGTCTCTCTGGTTGGATTATCTGTCACACCTTGAATCAGTGTTACTAGCTGTGAATAGGTATTTTCAGCTTGTTTAACATCGTTGTAATCATACCACAGTTCTTTCAAAACCTAAATAGTTTCTTGCTAACTTGATTGTGGTTGATTTTCTCACAAAAGACAAGGGACTGGGACATTAGTCATTGTACTAATGATCCAGTCCCTAAAATCAATTGTTATTGATTATTTGTCATCACCATTTACTTCTTCAAAATCAGCATCAACAACATCATCAGCGCCACCTTGGGCAGCTTCAGGATTTTCTTGTGCTTGTTGTTGCGCAGCTTGTTCGTAAAGTTTTACTGTTAAGTTTTGGACGATTTCATTCAATGAATCACGTTTTGCTTTCATTTGTTCGATATCGTTTGCTTCGATGGCTGCTTTTAATTCATCACGCGCATCTTCTGCTTTTTTCACTTCTTCAGCGTCTACTTTGCCTTCTAATTCTTTCAATGTTTTATCAACAGTGAATAATAAAGCATCTGCATCGTTACGTAAGTCAACTTCTTCTTTACGTTGTTTATCTGCTTCAGCGTTTGCTTCAGCATCTTTCACCATACGTTCGATTTCATCATCAGATAAACCTGAAGAAGATTTAATCGTGATTGTTTGTTCTTTTTGAGTGCCTAAGTCTTTCGCACGAACATTTACAATCCCGTTTTTATCAATGTCAAAGCTTACTTCAATTTGTGGCACACCACGAGGAGCTGCAGGAATATCTGTTAATTGGAAACGACCTAATGTTTTATTATCAGCGGCCATTGGACGTTCACCTTGTAAAACGTGAATATCAACAGCTGGTTGATTGTCAGCAGCAGTTGAGAAGACTTGTGATTTACTTGTTGGAATCGTAGTGTTACGATCAATTAATTTTGTAAATACGCCACCCATTGTTTCAATCCCTAATGACAACGGTGTTACGTCTAATAAGACAACGTCTTTAACATCACCAGTGATTACGCCACCTTGGATTGCAGCACCCATTGCTACTACTTCGTCAGGGTTAACTGATTTGTTTGGTTCTTTGTTTGTTTCTTTGCGAACAGCTTCAACTACAGCTGGAATACGTGTTGAACCACCAACTAGGATAACTTCGTCGATTTCAGAAGGATTTAAACCAGCATCTTTCAAGGCTTGACGTACTGGTACTTTTGTACGTTCAACTAAATCACTTGTTAATTCATC
Source organism: Enterococcus sp. AZ011 (assembly GCF_050548355.1). Lineage (NCBI taxonomy): Bacteria > Bacillati > Bacillota > Bacilli > Lactobacillales > Enterococcaceae > Enterococcus > Enterococcus sp. AZ011. The sequence continues at coordinate 1,121,400 of NZ_CP172959.1, read as the reverse complement.
AAATTTTGCACGAGTTAAGTTCATTTCTAAGTGCAATGGTCCTGCTTCGCCAGCAGTAATAAATGGCAAGCTGATTTGTGTGCTTGTTACACCTGATAAGTCTTTTTTCGCTTTTTCAGCAGCATCTTTCAAACGTTGTAATGCCATTTTATCGTTAGCTAAGTCAATGCCATTTTCTTTTTTAAATTCTGCAACCATGTAGTCAATGATTTTATTATCAAAGTCATCCCCACCTAGGTTGTTATCACCGGCTGTTGATAATACATCGAAAACGCCATCGCCTAATTCAAGGATTGACACGTCGAATGTACCACCACCAAGGTCAAAGACAAGAATTTTTTCATCTTTGTCTGTTTTATCTAAGCCATAAGCTAAAGCTGCTGCTGTTGGTTCGTTAACGATCCGTTCTACTTCTAAACCAGCAATTTTACCAGCATCTTTTGTTGCTTGACGTTGCGCATCGTTGAAATATGCAGGAACTGTAATAACTGCTTTTTCAACTTTTTCACCTAAATAGTCTTCAGCAAAACCTTTTAAATATTGTAAGATCATTGCAGAAACTTCTTGTGGTGTATATGATTTTCCTTCAACATCAACTTTGTAGCCAGCTTCACCCATGTGACGTTTAATAGATGAAATCGTGTTAGGATTTGTAACAGCTTGACGTTTTGCTACTTCGCCCACTTGAATTTCACCGTTTTTGAATGAAACGACCGAAGGAGTTGTGCGGTTACCTTCTGGGTTTGCAATAATTTTCGCTTCGCCGCCTTCTAGCACTGCGACAGCTGAGTTTGTTGTTCCTAAGTCAATACCAATAATTTTACTCATAGTGAATATCTCCAATCTGTATTAGTTTTCTATAATAATATATTTTTAATTAACGTTTGTTATTGTGCAACAATGACCATTGATGGTCGTAACACACGATCTTGTAATTTGTACCCTTTTTGTAGAACTTCAACAATGGTATCTGCTGGGGTTTCTTCAGAAGCAGGGACTGTTTGAACGGCTTGATGTAAATTTGGATCAAAGGTTTCACCCATTGCTGGGATTTCTTCAATTCCTTCTTCTTTTAAAGCCACAGTAATACTTTCTAGCACCATCGAAATACCTTTTTTCAAGCTTTCGCCTTGTTCATCTGATACTTCAATGGCCATTGCTCGTTCTAAATTATCAATGGATGGTAAAATCTTTTTACCTAAATCTTGTGAGCGGTAACGAACTAATAATTCTCGTTCGTTTTTATTTCGATTGCTCATATTAGCAATTTCGGCTCTTGCCCGCAAGAACTTGTCTTCCATTTCGGAAAGCTCTGCTTTAAGATTTTCAATCTCTGTTGCTTCAACTTCTACTTCAGAAACGCCAGCAGCATCAACAGCTTCCATTTCTTCTTGTAATTCTTCTTGCTTCTCTTCTTTTTTACTCACTTCAGCAACTTCCTTTCTCTTTATGCATCTACTTCTTATCCTAACAAGGTTTGCTTAATTACCTAAAAAACGGTAATAGTCACCTAGTTGTGAAGCTAGCTCATGTCGAAACGTGTCTACCAAACCGAATATTTTTGAATACGGCATACTGGTTGGTCCTAGCAGGGCAATTGTTCCTTTGCCATGTCCTGATACTTCATACGTAGCAGTGATCATGCTCATATCTTCTAAGAGATTGTTGCCAATTTCTGAGCCGATACGAAAAACAATTGGATTTTCTGTTGTTGCAGAACCATTTAATAAATGCGTCAGCTCATCAGAATTTTGCATAAAGGAATAGACAGATTTCAATTGTTCAATATCTTGTTTGATGCCAAAATCTAACAAATTCATGCGACCACCGACAAAGACTTTTTCTTCAAAGGCATGTCCTAACATCTCATCGAATAAGTTCATCATTCCTTCTGGCGTTTGGAAATAGCGATGTAAAATCATCGGAATCTCCGTCCGCAAACGATGATAAACGGTCAACAAAGGTTGTCCAACCAACTTATCATTGATGATTTGTGTCATTTTTTCAAGATCTTGGCTAGAAACAGCGGCAGGAATGGCAAATACTTGGTTTTCAACATTGCCTTTATCTGTCACTATAATAGCAAGGACTTGCCGATCATTCAAAGGAACCATTCGAAAGCCGGTTAATTTCCGTTCTTTCACTTCAGGTCCTAATGAAAAAGCAGTATAACTTGTCAATTCTGATAGAATTTCAGCTGATTGTCGAATAATATCATTAATCTCATGAAATTCTTTTCCAAAAGATTGACGGATTCTTCTAAGTTCGTTCTCTTCTACTTGTGTTGGTTGTAAAAGATGATCCACGTAGTAACGATAACCAGCCATTGAGGGAATTCGCCCTGAAGAAGAATGAGTCTTAGCTAATAAGCCGTATTCTTCTAATGCTTTCATATCATTACGAATTGTGGCAGAACTAGAGGCAATGCCATCCTCCATCAATTTCTTAGAACCGACAGGTAAGCCCGTGTTCGTGTAATTTTGGATGATAAGTCTCAAGATATTTTGTTGTCTTTCTGTAATCATCGTTATTACCACCCTTCATTAGCACTCTTAACATCTAAGTGCTAACTACATATACTAATATAACAAGTCCTTACCTTTTTGTCAAGGGAAATACGCAACTTTTTAGCACTCTTCACGCAAGAGTGCTAATCGCTGCAAATCACCTTCAAAAACCATCAATACCAACTTTTGCAATAAAAAAATCATCGAAATGCTTTGTCACACTTCGATGATTTTTTTACTCTTTTTCACTTAACAAAAATGCTTCAAAAACATTATTCCCCACAAATAGTCCTTTTTTCGTTAAGCGTAAGATATCTGCTTCTTCAATTAATAATTCTTCTTTGATTAAGCGTTGAATGACCTCTCCATAAATTGCTTCAATTGGTTCCTGAAATTTATGTTGGAATTTTTGTTTAGAAATGCCTACTTTTTTACGTAAGCCTAAAAATAACTCCTCTTCTATTTGATTTAGACGAGTTAATTCTTCGGTCTCCACAATTGGCAATTGATTTTCTCGCAAGGGTTTCAAATAATGTTGGATTGGGCCATGATTTTTGTAACGAGTTTGCCCAAGATAGCCGCTGGCACCTGCGCCAAATCCATAGTAGTGGTCATTATTCCAATAAGCCAGATTATGCTGGCTTTCTTTTCCTGTTAAAGCAAAATTACTGACTTCATATTGATGACGTCCTTTTTTATCCATTGCTTCAATCGTTTCGTCAAACATCTGTGCTTCGATTTCTTCTTCAGGCAGCTGTAACCGTCCTTGACGAACCCAGTTCATGAACATTGTTTTATTTTCAAGAATTAATGAATAAAGCGAATAGTGCGGCAAGTCCAATGCTAAGGCTCTTGTCAAAGTATCGCGAAAACTTTCCAATGTTTGTCCAGGTAAAGCATAGATTAAGTCAATACTGACATTGGTAAAATTTTCTTTCTCTAAAAATTTCATTGTTTCATAAACATCTGCGGCGGTGTGCTTGCGACCGATTTTTTTGAGCAAACGATCATCAAATGTCTGAACGCCCATCGAAAGACGATTGACGCCATAGTTTTTCATGACTTGTAATTTTTCTTGGGTTAAATCACCAGGGTTTGCTTCCACCGTAAATTCATTTCGGTCATCAAACGTTAGCTGTTCGCGAACCCCTTTTAGTAGCACATCTAACTGTTTCGCTGATAATGAAGTTGGCGTGCCTCCGCCAATATAGATGGTTTTCATTTCTTGTTCTGGATACAATGCTTGCGTAAGTTGAATTTCTTTTAATAAACTCTGAATATATTCATCAACTGGTTGTCCTTCTAAAAAGACCTTGTTAAAATCGCAATAATAACAAATATGCTCACAAAATGGAATATGAATATAGGCCGACCGATCGAACATCGGCGTTGAAGTTGAAAGTTGGTTTGTTTTGGTCATTAGCTCGTTTTATCTCCTTATTACCAAAAAGCTCGTTCTTTTTGGAAAGTCTCTACTAGCCATACTAACTGTAAATGACAAATAAATCCATAAAAAAATTCGCACAGTCACTTAAAACAACAACGAGGAGCTGTCATAAAAACCGACACCTCCTCAACCTTGAAAGAAAAGTAAAAAAATTTTTCTATATATAATAGTACAAATCAGTTACAGTAATTGACCGTAACGTTTGACGTATAAAACTTTAATGAACGCAACCAGTGCTAAATAAGCAACAATTGTCGGGATTAAATACAAGAAATAGCTTGGTGATAAACCGACAAATCCTAGTTCTGCACCGAAAGCGGTAAAGGGTAAAACAGTTCCGAGAACAATCCCTGCTGTAGTCACTAACGCCATAATTCCAGAAGCACTACTTTGAAGGAAAGGCATTTTTTCTGTTCGTAGGAAATGCAAGACGAGCATTTGGGACCATAAGGACTCAATGAACCACCCTGCATGGAAAATACCGATAAAGAGCAATTGATCTGCTCCATTTAATTCAAAGAATGAGCCACCTAGGATAGCCGGACACACAATGAAATACATAAATAAATAGGTAACAATATCAAAAATAGAACTCGTTGGGCCAAACCAACGCATAAAATTACCAATTGATTTTGGTTCCCATTTTTTTGGTTTTTCTACGTATTCTTCATCTACTTTGTCCCAAGGAACTGACATACACGAAGTATCGTAAATTAGATTTAATAATAGCGATTGAATCGGAGCAATCGGTAAAAATGGTAAAAAGATACTTGCTGGGATCACGGAAAAAACATTGCCAAAATTAGAACTTGCTGTTAATTTGACGTACTTCATCGTGTTCGTAAACACGCGCCGTCCAGATAAAATCCCTTTTTCCAAAACCATTAAATCTTTTCTCAATAAAATTACATCCGCCGATTCTTTCGCCACATCGACAGCTGTATCAACAGAGATTCCTACATCAGCAGCACGCATTGCTCCAGCATCATTTATTCCATCACCTAAAAAGCCAACAGTTTGACCATTTTCAGTTAACGCATTTACAATACGAACTTTTTGGTCAGGCGTAATTTTGGCGAAAATATTATACGCTTGAACGGTTTTTCTTAATTCTTCTTGGTTTAATTGTTGAAGTTCATTTCCTGTAATAATTTTTTCGCCAGCCAGACCAACTTCTTTACAAACAGAATGCGTCACATACTGATTGTCCCCCGTTAATACTTTCACAGCTACATTATGTTGATGCAAGGCGTGAATAGCTGCCGCTGCTGTTTCTTTTGGCGGATCCAAGAAGGCAAGATAACCTTGTAAAATTAACTCTGATTCATCTTTAGTTGTATACTCCCATTCAGCCGTTTCGACTTTTTTATCGGCAATTGCTAGAACGCGCAAACCATCTCGATTTAAAGCTTCAACGTCTTTGGTAATTTTTTGACGCAGCGTCTCTGTTAAGGGCACAATTTCGCCATCTAAAAGTACCTGTGTGCAGACCAAGAGCATTTCTTCAACCGCACCTTTGGTAATTAAGCGTGTTTCTCGCGTTTTAAACTCTTTGATAATCACGCTCATTCGACGTCGATTGAAATCGAAAGGAATTTCATCTACTTTATAAAAATCATCTGATTGTATATCACTTTCTTGTGTCGCCGCTTGAATAACGGCGTTATCCATTAAATTACGCAAACCTGTTTGAAAATAACTGTTTAGAAATGCTAAATCCAAGACTTTTTGATCTTCTTGGCACCCAATATTATAGTGGTATTCTAAAATTACTTTATCTTGTGTTAAGGTACCTGTTTTATCCGTACAAAGTACATCCATCCCGCCAAAATTTTGAATGGCATTGACATTTTTCATAATCGTGCCTTCTTTAGCCATTTCTCGAGAACCTTTGACTAAATTGGTTGTTACAATCATAGGTAACATTTCTGGTGTCAAGCCGACAGCTGTGGCAATCGCAAACATTAACGCTTCCACCCAATCACCTTTTGTTAACCCATTAATTAGAAAAACAGTTGGCGTAATGACCAACATAAAGCGAATCAGCACCCACGTTGTTTTATTAATTCCTGTTTCAAAACTCGTCTGCTGCTGCTCTTCTCCGTTATCAGAAGCCATCCTTCCGAATAAAGTTTGATTACCAACTTTAATGACAATGCCCAAACCAGTGCCACTAATGACATTTGTTCCTAAAAACAAAAGATTGTCATATTCTGTATCAATTTGATCACTATCTTTTTGATGAGTCGCGTGTTTTTCAATGGGAAAACTCTCTCCAGTCAAGGATGATTGGGAAACAAATAAGTCCTTAGATTGGATTAAACGTAAATCGGCTGGAATCATATCGCCAGCGGATAGTTGGACCAAGTCGCCACACACAACTTCCTCAATAGGAATTTCCATTTGCTTCTTGTCACGAATGACTGTCGCTGTAACTTTAATCATATTTTGTAATTTTTCAACTGCATTGCTTGATTTGACTGATTGAACAAAACTCATCGTGCCGCTTAAGATGACCATCGCTAACATAATTAACACGCCAGTAACATCTTTTTCCTCTGGCGCAGCATAGACATATTCTGTAAAAAATGAAATCGTGGCTAGTGCTAATAACACCAAAGTAAACGGCGTGATATACGATTTTATAAAAAGTCGCAGCCGTGAAGCTTTTTTTTCATTCATAATTTTATTGCGGCCATAACGTTCTTGTAATTCTTCAATATCTTGGTGTTTAATGCCATCCCAAGTTGAGCCGAAACGTTGTAAAACTTTTTCTACTTCTGAATGGGCAAACTTTTTGTAACTATAGTCATGGCCCAAGTGACGCATTTTCTTTTCCATTTTCTTTCACCTCATTTATCTGTTGTTGACTTGAATTGACGATCGGTTCATCTTCCATTTTCCTCACCCTTTCCACAAAAAAAGACACGCTGAAAACTCAACGTGTCAAAGAATAATCGTTCTTATCGTTGAGCTTTAGCACTATACAACGTAAAAAGCGATTGCTTTTAGCTACCTTAAGAAAAGCCTTCATTCGACAGTTCCTGTTCTACCCATTGGCGTCTCTCGACATTTTTGGGCAGTAGCCTATGTTTGTATAGGAGCCTCACCTAACAAATCTTATTTAATTACAACAGCAAGTATAATTCTTCCTTGAAAAAATAACGATATAGAAAAAGTTTTTAGCAGATAACTTTTTGTCCATTCAGTAACAAAAAGAAAAATAATCCGCTTATTTACTATGGTTTTCTGGTATGATTCGTATTTATTCATAGAATCATAACTGGTTAAATTAATCTAAAGACCGTCAGATAGCCTTGTCGAGAAGCTTTTCTTCTGCTATTTTTTGTATAGTTAAAGAAACGGCGGTGAGGAAAATGAAATTACAACAACTAGAATATTTTATGGCAGTTTCAAAGTATGCGAGTTTTACTTTAGCTTCTCAAAAGCTCCATACGAGTCAACCTTATTTAAGTACCCAGCTCAAGGAGTTGGAACGTGAATTAGGTGCTTCATTAATTTTAAGAGACAAGAAACATTGTCGGCTTTCTCCAGCAGGCGAAGTCGTCGCCAAGCGAACAGAGATGATTTTTGCACTCATTAAGGAAGCACAAGAAGAGATTAATGAATTAGTGACCCAAGGATCGACAACGACCATTCGGATTGGAACAAACTTAATTGATATAGATAAAGCATTTGGAGAAGTCTTGTTGTTATTTAATCAATCCTATCCGTATGTAAGTATTGATTTTAAGTATTATTACGATCTTGAAACAGCCTTGGAAACAGATTTAATTGACATTGGGATTGGGATATTTTTGGATACCTCGATTCCATTAGAGAAAGAATTAATTTATACAGAAAGCTATCTCCTTTGTGTCAATAAAAATCATCCTTTAGCCCATGCCGATAGCGTAACGATTGACGAAATTCGTTCTTTACCTTTTGCTGCATATTCCGATCAAGTATATGAAAAAAAAGTGTTTAAACGTTGGGAACGTAAAATCAATTGGGAAAATCGGCAAATCGTCATCGAACTCCCTTCTCTTCATTTAGTCTTAGACATGGTCCAACGAGAAAAAGCCTGTAGCATCCTTCCCTATTCACTCACTGATGAACTAAACAGACGTAACTTAGTTGGTATTCCTCTGGAAGATAGTCCAGAACGAGCCATCTATTTAGTTCAGAATAATCATCACGGACATTGTGAAGCACACCGTTATTTATTCGAACAATTACGTTATTTATTCTAGGAATAGAAAAAGGAGGAATTTCCATGGAACTATTTCGTTTGCATTATTTTTTAGAGTTATGCAAAGTGAAACAATTTACTAAAGCAGCCGAAAATTTAGCAATTTCTCAAGCTGCCCTAAGTAAGCAAATAAAAATTCTTGAAGCAACGTTAGGCGCTGAACTTTTTAATCGCCAAGGTCAAACTACCACCTTAACACCGGCTGGATTAATTTTAGAAAAATATTGTTGGCGCATCACCAATGAGTTGGTCTCAATTGAAGAAGAGCTAAAAGAAATTAATCATTCTTCCAACCATATTTATGTAGCCACTTATCTCTGTGATTTAGAATATAAATTGAATGACTTACTAATGACAACATTAACGGATCGTTCATCCAACTTACAAGTCCACACTATTATTACAGAAAATATTCTTCAATCCTTGGAAACAATGGATGCAGATTTTGGTATTTCCTTTGCTGACTTACCATTACCTGAACATATTGGTAAAATTGATTTATTTACAGCAAATTATCAATTCATTTTAAGAAATGATCATCCAGCTTTGGCCAAAGCCACGACGGAAGAAATTTTAAAAGAACTAACAATGTACCCCTTCGTCCGTTTAAATACCGAATTTTCCGAGCAAAACAAATTAACCAATTGGCTAGATACTACGTTTTCTAATTTTTCTCCAGAGAAAGTCATTCAAGTGGATACTCTTTCACTTATTACTCACTTGGTGTCTCATTCCGATAGTTTCGCTATTGTCCCCGAATACACAAATATTCAACTTTTAGACAATTCGATTCATACACTGACTTACCAAGAACTACCTAAACGAAACATGGCAGTTTATTATTTAAAAGAACGTTACATGAGTCGACAACTTCAACAACTTTTGGCTGAATGCCAAAAACAATTCCAATAGTAAAAACCAAGACTAGAGCTTGTCGGCAAGCGAGTTCCAGTCTTGGTTTTTATTTGTGTTTTCAGGTAGCGGCTTCTCTTCCTTTAACAAATCCTAAAGAAGTGATAGCCATCACTAACGAAGTGCCTCCTTGACTTAAAAACGGAAGAGGAATACCTTTTAACGGCAACAGTCCAATCACCGCACCGATATTCTCCACCGTTTGAAAGACCAGCGAAAAAATGAGGGCGACACAGATGTACATACAAAAACGCGAATTGCTCCGCAAGCCAGCTACTAAAACTTGATAAAACAAGTAAAAATAGAGAAAAACAACGGTGGCACTGCCCACAAAGCCCCAGGCTTCCCCGATAAAAGTAAAAACCATATCAGACTCACGAACAGGGACATACACTTCAATCCCATGTACACCCTTACCAAATAAACCACCCGAACCGATTGCCAATAAGCCTTGCACTTGTTGATAGGAGATTTTATCGACATAATCATAGGGATGAATCCATGCTAAAATTCGATCCAATTGATATTGTTTAAAATGTAAAAAGAAGAGTACTTTGTGCCCCCACTCTGTAAAGACTAACAGAATCAAGACCACGCCTAACGTTGCTAAAGCACTGAAAATAATGATTAAAATTTTGCGATCAATTCCTGAAATAACTAAAAGAGATAGAATAATCGTTACGAAAACAAGGGATGTTCCAAAATCTTTTTGTACCGCCATCAAGAAAAAAACAGGGACACTAACCGCAACGATTTTTTTTAGAAGTTGCTTGTCTGAACGCCATTTATCGGACCAGTCTTGTTGCTCGTGTTGGACAATAATTTTTGCCAACATTAAAATAAACGCAATTTTCGCAATTTCTGATGGCTGAAATTTAATAAACCCTAAATCTAACCAGCGCTTTGTGCCCGTCAATAAATACATTCCTTTGTCATAGGAAAAATACAAAGCACTCATTAAGATTAATGAAAACCCATAGAAAAAAGGAGCTACTTTCCAAATAAATTTCTGTGACAGCCGACTAGCTAAAAACATGCCTGCATAGCCAACAAAAATAAAGAAAAGTTGTTTTAATGCTGGCACAGTTCCGTCTTTTCCTTCATTAACGGCAATCCAATATTGCACACCAGAAGATAAAAGTGTGAGTAAAAAAATGGGCAATAATAAATCATAATTAAGATGTAAGTTGAATTTTTTTGTATTGACCATTTAACTGCCGCCTTTCGTTTGCAATAATTTTAATGACGATTCCTAATGCCACTGAAAAGATTAAATAACTTGTCCCACCGTAACTAACAAACGGTAAAGGAATTCCCGTCATTGGAATCAAACCCAAAACGCCACCAATGTTAATCGCCGTTTGAGCTAAAATCAAGGTCCCAACTCCTAACAAAAACAAGCCGTAACAATGATTTTTTATTACACAACTACTCCGCAAAATCGAGGCCGCTAAAAATAACAAAAGAAATAGTAATAGTAAGCCGCCAATCAAACCAAGTTCTTCCACAATCACCGCAAAAATAAAATCGGTTTGACCTTCTGGCAAGCCACCTTTTTTTACCATGCCATTGGCTAATCCAGTGCCCCAAAACCCACCGTTATACATTGCTAAATAGGCCATTGAAGGCTGAAATCCGCGATCATGAAAGGATAAAAACGGATTTTTCAAAACAACTAAGCGGTCATACACATGCGCAAAAAAATGTGGTAAGTAGCGGTGATCGCCTAGAAAAATAATTATTTTAGAAAGAAACGCCGCGCTAGCAACGACAATCCCCGCAGCAATTACACTAAATTTTGCATGAATACTTGCTGAGAAAATCAAGACACTGCCAATAACTAAAATAAGAATAGCCCCACCAACTTTGGGTTGAATCAAAACTAAAAATGCAACGACCAAAACAAACAGCCATTGTTTCCTTAACTGCTTCGTTGTCAAGCCATTTTCTTTTTCACCTAAATAACAGCTCAAGTAATAAATAATCGCAAAATTACAAAGTTCTGATGGCTGAAATTGGATTCCAAAGAGAGAAATCCAACGTTGTGCGCCATTCGCTGCTACACCAAAAAAGGGTAGTCGAACCATTAACAGTAATAGTACCGAAACTAAAAGCAGACCAATCGCAATTTTTTTATTAAATAACACTTCTAATCGAACTTTGTAGATCACGAACATTAGCACCCAGCTCAGACACATAATAATGCCTTGTTTAATAAAAACAGCAATGGGCTTCACGCCTTGCATCAGCAAGTCATAGCTACTGGCGCTATAAATCATTAACGCGCCAATAATACTTAATATAATAAAGGTCAAAAGAATTTTTGTTAGACCTAAAGTACGTAGATTCATTCTCTCACCTCTATCTTTTTCTAATTAAATCAATCTTACCAGTATGAGTTAGAAAACAAATAGAGAGTTTTTTATAGAACTATTACTAAGCTTACATAACAAAAAGTAGCTAGACTTGGTTCATTTCACCTAGTTTCGCTACTTTTAAAAAAAGACATTTATATAATTTTTGTGTGTTGCTCACATTTCTGATAAATTTTTCCAAACTTATCTCTTTCTAAATACTGATAATCTACTAAATACCGTCTCAAAAGTGCATAATCTTCATAGATTTCTCTAAGTCGCTGATTGACTTCTTTTTCCGTATATTCTTTCCCAAATTCAAATTGGTTGGCCACACGTTGAAACACTTGGACTTTTTTCGCATTTTTCTTGGGAATAACCAGCAACTTTCCTTCTTTAAAAAAATTTTCAACCATATTTATTCTCCTTTTTTTGTTTTGACTATTGTTTAGAAAATTGATGATTCAGTTTTTCTTTCTGTTTATCAGTCCATTTGCCAGCGACTTCATTGACAATTGTTTCAGCAAAATCGCCTACTTTTTCTCCCGTAATATTTTTGATAGGTGTTCCGTTTGCAGCTCCTTCTTCAAACAAATCAAGTAAATCAGTCAACGCATTGAACATATTGGCTCCGCTATGATCTGAAAAATGCCATGCATATTTTTCAATTTCTTGAAATACTTGTCGATACTCTGCTGGTAATGCTGCAATCCGTCGTTTATATTCTTTGTACTCTTTTTTATCCCCAACAACTTTTTTGATCAACGCTTTAAAATTTGACATGCTCTATCCCTCCATTTTTTTCATCTTGTTTACTTGTTTTGAAAGCAACGTCCACCGCTGCCAAAAATCAGCGAGTTCTGCTTCTCCTGATGAGGTTAAGCGATAGAACTTCCGCATTGGTCCTTTTTCTGAAGGCTTTTTTTCAGCTATAACCCATTGATTTTTTTCTAAACGCAGTAAAATCGTATAAACGGTTCCTTCAACAATTTCAGTAAACCCTTGGTCATTTAAAATTTTTGTAATTTCATAACCATATGTTTCTTTCCTTTGGATGATGGCTAAAACTAAACCTTCTAAAATGCCTTTTAGCAACTCTGTCTGCTTCACTGCTTTTCCTCCCTGAACTACTCTTTATTACTATGTACCACTACATAATAATACTGAGTACCGATTCTGTCAACTACTTTGTAATAAAAAGTAGTAAAGGAGCGTGGGACAAAAATCACTTTGGATTTTTGCTCCACGCTCAAAAACTAATAAACGGCGGGAACAGAAGCAACTCCTTCGGAAATAAGCCGAAATTCTCCAAAAATTATAGAACAATTTTCGGAAATTCCTTCTTATTTCTCGGAGTTAAACACTTCTGTCCCGACCTCCTTATTATTCTTTATTCATTTATTCCGAGGTCTGCTTCAAAGGCTTCTAATTCTGCAAGGTGTGTTTCTGGATAAGCAAAGCATGTTGAAAAATGCCACTCCCCACCACTTGTGCCAAAATAACCTGGCAGTAATTCCAAAGCCAATAATGCTTCTGATGTTTCTTTTTCCGGTAACGTAATCTGAAAAGTAGTCGCTGAAACAAAACCGAACTTCGTATAGTAAGTTGGATGGCCCAAGATAATCAATCCGCCGATGCCTAATTCTTTGGCCTTCTGCACAGAATGCTTAATTAACGCTGAGCCTACGCCCGTGTTCTGTGCTTCTGGATGGACACTTAGCGGCCCAATGGTCAAAACAGCCTTTTCTGTATGATCAGGTAATTGTAGTTTGGCTTTTGAAGACATAATATGACCCGTTAATTTTCCTTGATCAGTTTCTGAAACTAAGGACAACTCCGGAATAAAGTCGGCACTTTCTCTTAATAAATGCACGATAAAATGTTCTGTGGGACGCCAGTTTTCGGTCAAGTTTAATTCCTTAAACGCTTGATATGTTAAACGCTCTACAGCTTGGTACTCTGAAGGTTTTTCTTGACGAATCTTCATTATTTGTCCTCAGATTGTTGGAAATAGTCAGCCGTATCTCGTTCATCTTGTTTTAATTGGTCGATCAAGGCTTCAGCCCCATTGAATTTCACTTGGTCACGTAAATAATGATTCCAACGAACCACCACTTGCTCACCATAGATGTCTTGATGGAAGTCCAAAATATAGACTTCCACGGTTAAATCGCGGCCTTCTCCAAAGGTGTCATTATGACCAATTGAGCCCATGCCAACATACCATTTGCCACCGACTTCGATTTGCACAGCATAGACGCCAATTCTTGGTAAGCGCACGGTGCTTTTCACTTTGACATTAGCGGTCGGGAAACCCAATAAACGGCCCCGAGCATCGCCATGGACAACTGTTCCTTCTGTTTCATAAATATATCCTAACAACTCCGTGACCTCCTCCATTTCGCCGGCTTCCATTTTTTCGCGAATTCTTGTTGAGCTAATTTTGGCACCAGTCATTTCTTCTTTTGGTACTGTCACCACTTCAAAACGGCCTTGCGCATAAGTTGGTAACTGTTTGACTCCAGCGATTTCTTTAGGACCATACGTATAATCAAACCCAGAGACTGCCACTGCACTATTTAAATTAACGATATACTGGTCGACAAAATCTTGCGGTTTTAATTGAGCAAACGCTGAAGTAAATTCGACAATATATAAAATATCAACGCCCAAGTTGGCCATTAGGCGTTCTTTTTGTTCCAAGCTAGTTAAATATTTCATATTTTCTGGTAAAACTTTTTGAAAAACGATTGATGGGTGTTGGTTGAAGGTCATCACAGCTAACTTCAAGCCTTTTTCCTCCGCAATCTTTTTGCCTGTTTCAATTACTTTTTGGTGGCCTTTGTGAACACCGTCAAAAAAGCCTAGGACCATCACGACTTCTTCATTAGGAATTTGATTGGGTTCATAGGGATGATGTAGTTGAATAACTTGCATGTGCAAAAACTTCCTTCTTTTTTATTTAATTGTTCCGTAGAACTTTACTTGGTTTCAATAATTTATCATGCGTTGGGTGTGGCATGTATAAACTAACCACTTGATTTTGGTAAAATAAGGCAACTAAGGATTCTGGCATTGCCTTTATTCCTAATTCTTTTTTGTGCAAACGCATGCCATTTTTTACTTTTTGATACAATTCATCTGATAAATCAATTCGTGGGAATTGTTCTACTGCTGTTTCAATGGGCAACAGGCATTGATCGATTGTTTCAGCAGCCATTTGTTTGGCTACTTCTTCTAACGTTAAGCATTGCGCAGCTTGCAAACCGCCACTTGCCGTTCTCGTTAAATCCGACATATGGGCAGGATAGCCTAATTTTTTGCCAGTATCCACGGATAGTGTCCGCACATAGGTTCCTTTGCCACAGACCACTTTAAACCGCCAACTTTGTGTTTGAGCGGATTCATTAAAAATTGGTTCACTAGTACGTTCAAATGAATAAATCGTAGCTTTTCGTTGGGGCCGTTCAACTTCTTCCCCATTCCGCGCATATTCATATAAACGTTTACCATTGACTTTCACCGCAGAAAACATCGGTGGGATTTGTGTGATTTCACCTGTCATTTCGGCCATTGCTTGATCAATTTGTTCAGTTGACAGAGGTGTTGTAACTGGTTTTTTTTCAACAATTTCGCCACTAACATCTTCGGTTGTCGTAGCAAATCCAAGTGTAATTTCACCTTCATAGGTTTTACCAGAATCTACCATGTATTCGATCACTTTCGTTCCTTTACCAACGCAGATGGGTAAGACTCCTTCGACATCTGGATCTAACGTACCACCATGACCAATTTTTTTGGTATGTAAAATTTTTCTCAATTTAAATACGCAGTCATGACTTGTCATGCCACGTTCTTTCCATAACGGTAAAATGCCGTCCATTATAGTTCCTCCAGTTCCGATAATACTAACTTTGTCATTATAGCATAAAAGTACCTACCTTCGCAGTCTCCGTTGCTTATTCCCTTTGGCAAAATCTCTGCTAAATGCAAAAAAAGCCACAAACTCTGCTTTTATCAGAGTTTGTGGCTTTTTTTAGCTAGTAAATGATCCCCATGTATTCTGTGCGTTGCCATCGTTTGGTCCGATTGGCAAATAAATTCTCGCGCCTGTTGTATCTGTTCCACCAATAAAAACATACCCATCTGCAATATAAAACGCATCGTAATAAAAGCGAGTATTTTTAGGCCAAATACCATAAATTGGGGCTGACAGGCTAGGTTGTCCTGCTCTTAAAACAATGCCTTCGTTCACACTAATTAGAAATGATTTCTTCTTTTGCGGGCGCCAAAGTTCAGCAATGTCGCCGTCGTTCACATAACCTAACAAATGTCCGCTATTTTCAATACGGTAAAGGTTTTGTCGGTCGGGTAATTTCGCTGTAATTGTTCCTACTTGTGTCCAAAGTGCCTCTGCTGATAGATGTTCATTGATTAAAGCATCTGGTGTTGGATAGATTGAAGTGAAACGAATTGCTTGTCCTACTTGATATTTTGGCGCATTAGGTTTACCAGGCTGAATAATGACAGTCTCACCTGTTTCAGAAACGCCCGTTTGTAAATCTTGTGCCAACTGCGCTTTACTAATCCCCCAACGCGCTAAATAACCATAAGGATCTGTATGATCTCCCCACCAATTTTTTGTAATCCAATCATGAGTGACTATTCCATAACCTGTTCCATCGTCCAGCGAAAAATCAGCACCAATGTTCTGAGCCAAATCACGGGCCAAATTAACATAGGCAGCATAATCTTTTTTAAACGTCGCCGCATTATTTGTGCGAGCCAATTCGATTTGCGCATAGGCTTTTTGATTAGCTAAAGAACCTGCGCCATATTGAATTTGGCCAGCAGGAGCTAATTGTTTCACTCGTCCACCAGATCCGACAAAATATGAGACATAAGCATTTGACCAATTTCGTTTCATATAGGCCACTTCATTGTCTAAACTGTGTGGTCCTAGGTTCCGCTCGTTTCCTGATTCATGTAAAACAATTAATTCATTGCTTGAAGAGCCTGTAAAATAAGTAAAGTTGATTGGATCCGCTTCGATGGTGTAAGCGCAAGCCGTCATCGGAATCGTTAAACTTAAGCCAATCACTAAAGCAAGTTGAATCATTAATTTTTTAAACATAGCATACTCCTTTCTAAAAAAAGCCATGAAAGGAAAGTCAAAATAACTTCCCTTTCATGGCTTAAACCTGCAGATAAATGGCGGGACAGAAGTAATTTCTTCGGCAATCAGCCGAAAGTTCTACGTTTGTCCCGACCACTTCTACTTAATCATCTTTATTTTTTAACTGAATAAATAACTCTTTTAACTTTTTCGGCATAGGAATAAAGGTCGCAATGTTTTCAAAAAAAGAAAGTCCTTCGTTCGCAATGTAAAAAATCAGAACCATTTCCCGAATTGGCAAATTGTTCCCCACAACTTTTTCAACACGAACCGCTACAGCAACCACAAATAACATCGTCACTTTTTTCGCAATTCCGAGCATACCAATCCGACTGGACAATTCTTTTGTGGCGATTGCCTTAATCCAACCTGTGATGAAATCGACAATAATTAAAAAGAGGAAGACATCCAACAATTGATCTAATCCGCCTAATAAACGTACGACAATCCCACCGAAAATGCTTAAAAGCATTGTTATTGTGTTGAGATAACGTTCCATAAAAAGTCTCCTAAACTAGCTTGTTATTTTGTCGGAAACGGATCGTCCGTGTACCAACTTCCTTGTAGGTAAACATTTCCGGCTCTGCTTGAGGCAAAAATTATCCCTTGATTTCCAATTTCATATAGTGCATTACAATTAGGATACGGAAAAACGTAAGGTGCAACTGAGAGCGGAATATTCCAGACACTAGCACTTATTTTTGAGGACATTTTGTACCCAGTTGGTATGTTAAATACTTTAGGCATGTGGTTATTCAATTTCGTTGGATCACTCAAATTACATCTTACAAATGCATCGACACGATTTCCCACCCTAATTAATACAAATTTCATATTATCCTTATTAAAGGCCGCCTGATATTTTGCCTCGACTTCACCGACTCCACTAGCTTCATAAATGGCCATTCTAGAAGATTCCAAAGGCACACCATTGACGGTTGGCATAGTTACAAAATTCTTCACCCCAGCAATCTCTTGATCACCTGTTTGTGTCACAGCTTGACCTTTAATCGCTTCCGCAACGTTTTTCGGGTGCATATATTTACTCGTTAAAGTTCCCGCGACTGCTTCGCTGTCTGATGCGAAGCCATAATTTTCTACATTGCCTAGCCCCACTTGTTCAGCGGTTACTTGGTGCGGATTATCCTGATTTTCCACATGGGTATTGAGTTGCTCTGCTTGAACAAAACCACTCTTCGCTAAAACCGCTTGGGCATCAACAGACAGACCAATATGAAGCCCCACGTAATCAACTTCTAAGCTAGCTGGCGTTACCCCATTCGATGAATCTGTATAGCTCATTAAATAAATGAAACCTTCATCTGTGATAAAATTCTGATCATTGATTTGAATTGAAAAATCGCTGAACTCTTTTGCTGATTCTTGGATTTGAGTTACCCAATTATCCGTAGTTGGTAAATACGTAGCGATTTTAATCGTTTGATTATTGGGCGCAGCGGCTTTCACACGTTGATTAATCGTAAAAAATTGAACGTTCTGGCGAATAAATGCCACCGCCTCGTCAGTTGTGACTGTTTCAAACATTTGTGGAATTAATTTTTTAGCGGCTTCAACGAGATTGAAGGCCGCTAATTGTTGCGGAATCACACCGCTTTGGGTGGAACCTGTTTTCACGCCCTCATCATCACGGCTGGCCATTTTATTGTAGTCCGCTTGGGAAACTTCCTCCCAAACGTCTGTTGGCTTCTTAAGAATTTTAGCCGTAAAATCAGTGGAATAACTGTTTGCATTGGTGGCTGTATTGCCGGCCGTTTTACCGTTAAAGTCTAACTTCAATTTGACAGTGGTTGGCTTAGCCAATAAAGAAATACCGTCTGCTTTTGTCATACGGTCATTCAAATCAATTTGAAGACGATTCGCTAAGGTAGCTTGTTTGATGCCTTGTGTATCTGTGCGTGCTTGGACAATTTCTGGATTACTATCACCCGCTTCTGCTACTAATTGATCAAAATCATTTCGTAAAGTATCAAATTCTTGTTTATTATTATTTGCCGTTGAAACTGCATTTCCTGCAATCGTGATGGCTGTTTTGGCATTGTTCATCGCTTGGTTGGCTGTTTCATTTGCTTGATTGCCTGCATCAGTGGCAATTTGTACGGCTTCTTTGCCAGCTTCATCTGCGATGTTTTTCGCTTCAGAAATTCCATTCGTTAACTGGACTTGGTAAGCATCTACTTTCTCAGCTGATGCATTCGACTGATCCAAGATTGCATTGATTTTAAGGCGACCTTGATTCAGGGTATCTAATTCTTCAATATGTTCTACTGACATTTCGTCACACTCCTCTAGTTTTCATTATTTTATTAAAACTGGCCACCCAATTGGGATTGAATATACACACGACAGATGACCGAAGCATCCAACCATAGTGGCTGATGAGAGAAAAATTGAAGCGTGTGATTGCCGCGTTCGATTTTTCCATCTGTTGTTTTTCGTAAATAACTCAAAATGTTTAGCCGTTGTTGTTGCAATGATAGTTGGGGTAATTTTTTACCATCCACTACCAAATCAATGTTCGTTACAGAATGCGAAGGTCCTTTAGCAGTTGCCTTGAACGTTAATTCTGCGGTGTTTACATAAAGAATGTCCTCGTCAAAGTATAAATTTAGCTCCACTGGCTGTGTCTTGTTAAGTTCTACTTGTATTGAACGATTTAAAAGTGTCGTCGCCCCTTGTGCGTAAGTTTCGTTAATCTCTTGTTTCCGACTGAAAGCTGTCATGGTACTATGAATTGTTTCTTGCAGGTTTCCCAACTCTAGCTGAATGTCTTGGGGGGCACCAAAGACATCTTTTTTGCTTTCTTTTTTAATACGAAGGTTGACACTCCCAAATTCATTCGTATTAATCATGATAACCGTGCCCAACCGCAAACGATCGATTGCCAAAGGTTGATCTGTTAATTTAATTAAATCAGCTGCAGTCACTACCCAAGAAACTTGTGGCTTGGTCCATTCTTCTAACATTCGCAAAGCATTTTCCTTTAATGCCTTGGGATCAGAAAAACGCTGTTCCACCCAAATTGATTCCAATAAACCATAGCGGTCAATTGCGGCCTTGTTCTCTAAATACGGAACCCCTTGATTGACCGAGCGAATATTGACTTTGTTAACACCTTCGCCTGAACCTAATGGATAAATCCGATTGATTAGCATCTTGGGATTACGTTCTATTTCAAATCCTTGCATGTTGTAACCTTCTTGAATTCGCGCAACTGGTTCTGTTGGCGGTTTGACTAATGAAAGTTCAAAAGGATAGACCTCTGTATTCCATTGCCAAAGATATTCCTCTTCGAAATCGGCTGGGATGCTAAATAAAGGCTCAACTAACCCATTTTCATTCTCCCATTTATAGGTTAATCTCCTTGAAAAATCACATTTTTTTAGGACCCAATGCTTTGTTTTTTGTTTATTCAATAGAAATTGAATGGCCTCTTTCGTTGTTTTGTTTTTAATTTCGTGACAACCAAATAGGACAGTATCGCCTAAGGTACATAATGCTTCTGTGGCAGAGTAGTGAATTTGATTATTGTTCGCATCTTTCTTAATTGTGGTTGGCATCACGCGATATAAACCAATATATTCATTCTCATTGTCGGTTAGTTCCACCCATTGCATTTCTGCAATAAATTCATTTTTAGGATCATCTAGTGGCATGGTAAAATCTAAACTGCCAATTTTGTTCTCTATTTTTTCATAACTGACTTGATAGGCATTGTCCAAAATTGCCGTATATGTTCTTTTCAAATCCAGCGCCATTAACATTTAATCACCCTCCTACACAAATCGGTTAGGATAGCGAATCGTCAAGCGGAAGTCGCTATCTTTGGCTTGAATATACAGCGGTTCATTGGGATATAGATAAAAATCGTTCATTGGTCGAATCATCGGTGCACCATTTTTTGTCAGATAAAAATTTTCAGTATCAATGATAATTTCCGAACGATCAAAGTCTCCTAAGTTAATTGTATCGTTCCGTGTTTTAATCCAAACACCACGTCCGGTTCCTGTTAAAATAATGGTCGGTTTGACTTTTAATCCTTCGACCGTAGGATAAATTTCAATTGGCCGAACTTCTTTGCCTAAATCCCCCATCGTGTAGGCCCGATTTTGAAAGGTAATCATGGTTGATCCCCAATAAGCCCCGCCTTCAATTAAAATTGGAAAATCAACTGCACCTGAGCCTGTATTCCCCATTAAGTAATTCGCTTGAAATGTAATGGTTGGCGAACCCCACATCACACTAGTCGCATCACTCCGTGTGTATTTATACGGATCAGAAAGCAATAAAGTAAAGGTGCCTGTTACTTGGTTAACACCTTCGGGTACATCACTCACTGAAGACTTACTGCCAAACCACAGCATTTCCGGTTCATCGTTAAACCAAATAGAAACGTCTTTTTCCGTAAACAAAGCAACGTTTAAATGATTAAATGCATCTCGAAATGCTTCATTATTCACAGCTGAAAGGCGATATTTGACTGTTAATTCTCGTTCTGGAATTCGCGCATAAACGTGACGTTTACCATCACGAATCCCTAATTGATAGCTTTCAATTTCGCTTGGAACTAATTCTCGTCCTGAAACTGATAATGTTTGATAGCCAGGGATGACTTTTTCTAAAAATTGGCCGTTAAAATTCAACGCTTCTGAAGGAAGAGGCGTTGAATGAGTTGCTTGATTGGTATCAACAAATTTATACATGTTATCCTCTCCTTCCTAAGCGGTTATTTTGTTTCACTTGTTGTCGTTGTAACTCCGTTGCTAAATAAGGCGCCGTAGTTGCTGCGACAACTTTTCCATCTAACGTTGACTCTACTGTCACAAATAATGGTCGATTGTATGCATCATTTTCTAAACGATGGTCAATCGTTGCCGTGAAGTTTCCTCGACCAGCTAAGTCCAAGGCAAAATCATTTAACAGCGGTAAATCTAAAATAGAAGCCATTGCTCTACTAACGGCTGTTTCGCCTGCATAAATCCCCGTGGCAATCGTGCCGCCGAAATTCAATTTATGCAAATCAGATAAGGGACCTTCTTTTGCTGGTGAAAATGGTAAAAAGTTACGAATTTTACTGACGACCCCATCGATTGCTTCTTTGGCTTTTCCAATTGCGCCTGTAATTCCATCAGCAATCATGCCGACAATATTCGCACCGGCATCGGTGAATTTTGAAAACCAACCTTGGATTGCTTGCCAAGCACCTTCAATTACAGAACCAATGGCATTTTTTACCTGATCGGCTGCATTGGTAACCCCATTTTTGATATTTTCAACTAACTGTCCGCCAGAAGCTAATAGTTGACCAAAATAAGAACCAATCTTCGTGATCATTTGTGAGATTAATGTTCCTGCTGCGGACAACAAGGCACCCAATAGACTGAGTGCACCATTAATTAAGGCTTGAATCAGTTGAATCCCAGCACTTAATAACTGTGGCAACGCATTGATTAACGCACCCATTAAAGCGGTAATTAGCGTAATTGCTGCAGTAACCAATTGCGGTAAAATTGAAATAATCCCTTGGATCAAAGCCATTAGCAATTTGACACCTGCGCTGATGATTTGTGGTAAGGCACCAATTAAGGCATTTACCAATGTCAAAATTAAGGTAATAGCTGCTGCAACTAAGGTTGGTAAAATCGAAATAATCCCTTGAATTAACGCCATTAACAATTTGACACCTGCGCTGATAATCTGTGGTAAGGCACCTATCAACGCAGTCACTAACGCTAGAATAATCGTCAGTGCTGATTGAATTAACTGAGGTAAAATCGTCATAATCCCAGTGATTAATGCCATCAAAATTTGTAAACCAGCAGTCAAAATCAACGGTAACATAGTAACAAATGCATTAACTAAGGCCGTGATAATTGAAACACCTGCTGTAACTAGCATTGGTAACGCTGTGACAAAAGCTGTCACTAATGTAGTGATGATATTAATCGCTGCAGTTGTAATTGTTGGCAAGGCGGTGACAATCGCATTAACTAAAGTCATTAATAAGCTCAAACCAACTTCTATCAACATTGGTAAGACTGTTGTAATCCCCTGAATCAACGTAGTAATAATTTGTGTTGCCGCTTCAATTAAGACGGGCAAATTGGCAACGATCGCACCAACAATTAACGTAATTAAACTAGATAACGCGGTTACGATGCTTGGAATAGCTTCTGTTATTTTCCCGAGAATACTGGTTAAGACGGTTGTAAAAAGTTGTATAACTTTCGGTAGATTAGCCGCAAGCATTGTTGTAACCGATGTAATCGTGTTACCTAAATTATCAAAGACTTGGGTAATACCACCCGCACTCAAATCACCGGTTTTCATCCAGGCCGTCACGAATGAAACAATCAAGGAAATAATTAGACCAAACGGCCCAGAAATTCCTAATGCAGCCAGTGCAACCTTTGTCAGAACTTTTACCAAAAGACCAACCGCTAAACCAGCTTTGTCAAAGGTGCCACCGAATTGCCCTAATAAGTTACTACCTAATTGCAAGCCGCTGGCAAAAACGCCTGCTAGCACACGACCAATTGTTGAAAAAATAGTCGCCATTTTCTCTAAGCCTACTGCAAAAAATTGTTTAAAAACTGCCATTACTTGCTGAAAGGCCGGCTGGATCTGTTGTAGCAATCCTACCAATTTGCCAAACGCCGCTGAAACAGCTCCTTGAATGGCACTAGCTAAGCTATTGATACTATTTCTAAATGTTTCATTGGTTTTATAGAAATAAATAAACGCTGCTACCGCTGCTAAAACGGCTGCTACAATTAAAATTAATGGTCCTCCACCTAAGGCACTAAAACTAGCACTTAGTTTTGATAAGCCACCACCTAACTTCCCAATGTTTCCTTGTACAAGAGCCAAACCAGCACTAAACTGTTGAAATTTTTGCTGAGCCATCGTTACCATAATCAACATGGGCCCAATGGCGGCTAAAATGCCCATAATGGCAACAATAAAAACTTGGACGGGTTTTGGTAATTTGATAAATAAATTCACCAAAGCTGTAATGCCTTTGACGACTGTGATAACCACTTGAACCAAAATTTCCATTCCTGGAGCCATCACGCTTTGAATCACTTGTGCCGCCGCTTCAAATGATTGATTCATCTGAGTCAATGCCCCTTGCAACTCGCCTTGCAATGAATCAGAAATCCCTCCTGCACTGGCCATAATCAGTCCTTGCATTCCTTGAAATTCGCCACTGACCCCAGCACCGACGCCCATAACTGTTTTTAAAACATTCAGCATAGGTAAGGAAACGGCACTAGTCATGGCCGTCCCAAAGCTCAGCATATTATTTTGTGCATTAGTAAAGCCATCAGAGGTTTCTTTCCCCGCTTTTTTAGCTGCTTCACCGGCTTGTTCAGCAGAATCTGTTAACGCTGTGTTCATTTGATCTGCTGCCTTTGCTGTTTCGTCTCCTGTTTTTTTCACTGTTTCTCCAGATTGTTGCATGACGGTTTTAAATGTGTTCATGACCGTGGCTGACTGATTGACACCCGCACTAATTTTCCCTAAATATCCACTTAATAAGGCATACTCACCGCTCATACTTTTTAATGCTTGTTGGACGCCTGCAAGGCTTTTCTTTGCCTCCGATAACGGCGTTTTTTCTTTGTCATTCTCCATCTACTCTCCTCCCTTCTCGATAGCGGCGTAGACGCTCTGCCACAGTGGCAAGTTGCGTTTTTTTCCGCTCATTTAATTTTGTTCGTTGTGGCTGGTTAGCTGCCAGAACTTCAGCAACTCGTTTTTCATAATCATAAAAACTTTTAAAGCTTTCAAAAACGGGTTTTCCTTTTTTGTTTGTCGCTTGCGCTTTAACATTTAAGTAGGCAAGCTCGTGCCTTTTCCGCTCTTCATCTACTTCTGCTAAATTAAAAGCAATCATTCGTAATTCAAATTCAGACATGGTCATCCGATCCACTTCTTCAAATGAATGACAGCCTAAGTAGCGAAAAGCAGAAAGAGCGATGTCGTGATACACGTCATCGCTCGTTTTAATTAGTTGGTCGCTTGCGCTTCTGCTTTCTTCGCTTCTTTGCTGAACTGATCGATCATTGGTTTTGTAAGAGGTTGCTTTCCCATTTCTTTAAGCAAATCATCTGAAAGTTTTTTGACATCTTGGGTCATTAACCATGCTTCAATTTCCGACTTACCTATTTTTAATTGCCCACTTTGTAAAGCTTCCATGATGTCAACTAAGATTACTGGATTGTATTGGCGTAAATAAATCATTGCTGAACTGATGCCCATGCCGAATTTGGCAGCGCCATTTTCAATTTGGTAACGTTTATCTAATTCGCGAATCGCGCCAATCGTAAATTTCACTTCAATTGTTTTTCCGTTAATCTCTAAATTCATTTTTTATCCTCCTAAAATTCAACACTTTTTGATTATTCGCCAGGTTGTGGTGCTTTATCTGGAACGGTATCTTGGAACGCATATTGTGCTTCTGCAATAATATCTGCTTCTACTGTTGCAAAACCATCTTGTGGTTTGCCATTAATAGAGGCTTCTGTTTCAATTTCTACTAATTCTTCTACATTGGCTGGTAAACTCCATGAATTTACATAACCTTGGGCATAAATTGCTGGATATTTACCTTCCGCATTTTTTTCACCTTTTAAATCAACATCCCAAAATTCCATTAAGATGCCATCTTCGACTGCGTCTTTCATGTATAAATTTTCATCATCTCGAGAGGCTAAACCGCTTAACGATAACGTAACTTCTAAACCAGATACAGCATTCGCAACGCCATCTTTTGTTTGCGTACCGCTCGATTCACGTGAGAATTCCCATTCATGTTCAATTTGAAATAAGGGTTTCATTGCTTTCTTTGTCGCTGCTTCATCCAAGCGACGAACTAATAAAATACGGTCTTTTCCTTGCATAACTTCTCCCATTGATAATTCCTCCTAGTAAAATTGCATGTGTAATGGTAGTACAGCATGCCAAATTGTTTTTTTCATTTGTTTGGTATCTTTTACCATTTGTGCTTTGACTTCTTGATGTTTGATACCCCAATTAAAATGAGCCGTTCGTTTTAAGTTACTGGTTGCCTGCCGTAAAATCGTTCCTTTAATTGTAGAAATTTGTTGTCGTTCAGATAACGCACCATAAACATGCATTATTAATTCAATTTCACCCAAAATAGCTGATTTAGTTGGCTTAGGTAATTCTTTACTATCACCTAAGTAAACAAATGGCTGACCTGGTAAATCTGTCGGCAGTTCCTCTAGCAACAAAAATCCTGACGTCTGGCATATTGCAACAAGGGCTTCATATAACTCTTGTTCCGCTTCATTCATTTTTAGCGCCACCTTTCCATTCAAAAAATTCAGGATTGGTTAACAAATTGGCTCTCTTCTAGTCAAAATGAAGGATTTTGAAAGTAGCCGGCATTTTCTGCTCCTTCATAGCTGACACAAGAAAGCAGTCAAAATTATAGAATTCCGTGTCTTCATTTTTTGGTTGCCTCACGTTTATCTATCTCTTTCGACACTATTAATTTACCATGTTGACACCTGAAAAAATTCCACGCTTTTTCCATGTTTACATCCCTAGTTCATCCGCCACCGCTTCAAAGAAATGATTTCTTAATTTATAGGCTTGGCTTTTACTAATAAATAATTGCTGGGCAAGTCCAATTAATGTTAAAGAGGGCCGTTTTTTCATATATAGTTCTTCAATAATCACGCGCGTTTGTTCATCCGCTTCAGCTAAACAATTTTTGATAATGTCTCGATTTCTCTCTAAGTTCCACAGACGACGATCCATAGCTATCGTAATCGCCATTCGTTCGGTCACTACAGAGTGAAGTCCTTGTCCTCTAATACCAGCATTTAAATCTGCTTCTTGATAAGGGTGCCGTAATTCTTCTTCCCGTTGCCGGATATACTCATCTGTTTTATAAAAGTCTGCTAAAATATCTTTGATATAATTAAATGTTGACGTACGCATTGGTTAATCTCCTTTACTTTTATTCATTTAAAAGTGTTAATCGATAAATAAAATAACACTCTTTCGACATGTCTAAGCCGTGACGAATCGCTTCATCTGAATAACCGAGCCAAATTAAATAGAGATACTCGCTTTTTGTAAACGATGCGGCCTTGATGGATTGGATGGGTCTTGATTGATCCATCGACCAATTACCGATTGCTTGTCCTAATTCTTGAATTTCCTGCATAATAAGTTTATTTTTTTGACTTGCCCAATCGGGATATTGATTCATTAGTTGTAAGAGTCGTTTTCTTTTTTGTGCTTTTTCGCTTTGTTGCTTTGAAATATCTTTAAATACAACGCTTTTCATTTCAAATAAATCTTTTTTACATTTTGTTAAATTACTCATGTTTACGGCCTTCTCTTTCACCAATTAGATAACCTAACATCAGTGTCATTGTCCAAAAGATAAACCCAATAATAATTGTTAACATATTTATTTCACACTCCTCATTCGCTTGTCTGTTGTGTCTTTATATTGGAAAACATAGCCACTGGCGTGCTTCATTAGACGAGAAATAATGCGTGTTCCATAGGCCTCCACCAGTTGTTTTCCAGAAAAATTAGTAGTAAAAATAGTTGCTTTATTCTGTCTAGCTTCTAAAATTCGGTTTAAGATGTCATTGTTAAAATCCGTACTAACTTTATTTTTAATTCCTAATTCAGCACCTAAATCATCTAAGACCAAAACGTCTGCTTTTTTCATTCTAGTAATATACGCTTGAGCCTTTGCTTGGCTTTTGGCCGATTCATTCATGGACATTTTTAGTTTTTCTAATAACTCAGAGTAGCTGACAAATAAACAATACTTTTGATATGCAGAGCGTTCTAAGACTTCAACTAAAATACTGATAGCCAAATGACTTTTACCGACACCAGGTTTCCCTGAAAAAATAACGTGAATTGGCTTTTCTTCAACAATCGCTGAAACTGCTGCTAAGGCCCGTTCTTTTGCTTGTCTTGTTTCTAATTCAGTGGTTTGGTAATTGGTTAAACGACATTGCCGTAGCGCATCATCAGCAATTAAGGACCCTTGATGAAAAAATTTTTGTGTACGTGCCATAAAACTCTCTTGAGAACGTTGTTGAGTGGCTTCTTGTTCATGTTTTTTTAGCATTTTATACCCACACGACCAACAAGTTGGGGCACAACGTTCTGTGCCATCTTTATTTTTTTGTTGCCAAACATATTGTTCACTGCCACATTCAGGACAACGGTCTTCAACTTTTTCTAACAATTGACTCAATAGTATTTGAAAAGTTTGATCTGTCGCATGCATACTGATTTCCTCCTTTCTTTAAAAACCTAACTCTTGATATTCTTCTGTCATTTGCGGCGCATGCTCCGACACTTGTTTTTTATCATTTACCAGAACTTCATGTACGGATAAATAATTTTGTTGCTCCCAACTTTTCAAAATAGCATTTACATAGCCGTAATTCCGTTTATTTCGATCGACGGCAATTCCTAAAGCATGCAAGATTAATTGGCATGCTTCCTCTTGGCTAGCCCCTTTTTGTATAAAATCTTGCAACCAATACTTAAAATCTTGGCTTGTTTTTGAGGCCAGTGTACCAAAGCCGTTTTCCTCATAAAAATGATAAATCATCTTTAAACAATCGTTTTCTGAACTACTACCTTGACTCTGACCTAACTTAGACTGGACTATGCTTTCCTGTGGTAACCGTTGGTAGTCAGCTGGTTGACCACTGACAGACGATTCTACTTTAAACGTATAAGCTTTGCTATTTTTTCAACAATCTGATTTTTCTCTTCTTGATACAAGGTTGGTTTGTAACGATCACTGCGAATATAATTATGAATTTTCCAATGTTTGATAACGATCACACCACTTTCAAATACTAGAATAAATTTTTTAACCATCAACAATTTTAGATCGTCTTCCCCACAACCGACCATTCGCTGCAATTTTTTGGGATTATTGATAAATCCATCATCATCGGCACGCATCGCTAAATGAAAATACAGGGCCTGACTTGATAAGGGCATATCTAAAAACGCATCACTATCAATAATCGTTTTTGCAAACATGCGTCGTTCTGCCAATCCGCTTCTCTCCTTTTGACTAAATTATTGTTATTCTGTTAGTAATTCCATGAGGCCAATCATACCAATCACGATGGCTCCAATTTTTATTGAGACACTGCTTATTAATAAAATAATTGCTAAAAGTAACATATCCGACAACGTTTTTTTATAATTCCGACTCATTTCTTCACCCTTTCTACAAAAATACGGTTTTCCGAACAAAGTGTTCAAAAAAATAGTTCAGTTAACCGAACATTCGAATGGCTCTATCTTAGCATCAAATATTTTCACTGTCAACTCATAAGTTCGGTTTTATGAACCGGTGATTTTAATTGCGATTGTTACTTGCCTTCTCTAAACAGGTATAGTATACTTTGAGGCAATAGGAGGTTCGGAAATATGAACATTTTTGCTGTCCGTTTAAAAGAGGCTTTAACAGCCAAGAACATCAAACCTAGTGATTTAGCGAAAAAAACTGGCATCGGTAAATCTTCAATCAGCGATTGGCTAGCTGGTCGTTACGAAGCAAAACAAGACAAAGTTTATCGCATTGCAGATGCATTAGACATTAATGAGGCCTGGTTGATGGGACAAGAAGTTCCCATGGAAAAAAATGCCTCAACTATCGACCGCATTTATAAAAAATTAGAACCCCAACGACAAGCCATCGTTTATCAATTTGCCGAACAACAATTACACGAACAACAAACGCAAGCAGAAATTCTCTCATTCCCTCGCCGTGACGAAATGACACTGGCTGCCCACGCTGGGGATCCAGAAAAGATATTTTCAAAAGAAGAAATCGAGAAAATTCACGATTACTTGGATGAAATTGATGCCAAATATCAACAATCGATTTCTTCTGACAAAAAAGAGGATTAACTTCCCATCTACTCTTTTTATTAAGTAATGGCAGGTGAATGGTAAAGTGAATGATTATGAAAAACTCGTCAGTTCCATTCAAAAGGATGTGACGGTTTTAGAAATTGATTTATACAATCAAACAGGTTGTTATGGGTTGTATCGAAATGGCAAAATTTATATTGAAAAAACATTGAGTACCCGTCAAAAGAAGAATATTTTAGCCGAGGAATACGGGCATTATCAAACATCCGTTGGCACTATTTTAAATCAAAATTGTACAGAAAATCGGAAGCAAGAGTTGAAAGCCCGCAATGTGGCCTTAGAGCAATTAGTTACATTAGACGATTTAATTCGTTGCTCTGAAGCTGGCTTAAGCAACCATTATTCTTGTGCTGAATTTTTGGAAATCGATGTTGAAACATTAAAAAATGTGATTACGTACTATCGACAAAAGTATGGCGCCACTTATCTTTATAAAGGACGGATTTTTGAATTTAGGGATTATTCTGTGATGGTATTAAATACTGGGTTAACTTAAAAAGCATGGAACAAAATCAATAAGGATTTTGTTCCATGCTTAAAAGTATTCTGGAAAATTCAAGAGCGGTTTTTGTACCAATGGTTAATATGTCCGACGCCAAGCATAAGATTTGGGACAAGTATGAGGACGAATATAAATGACGGCCAAAATCCGATGAACTGAATAATACGTTCCCGCATACTATGTAGTATAAAGAAGAAAAGAAAAAAGTACAGGGAACTTTTACCTGAACCCATTTCTTTTAAATAGCGATCTCCATTTTTATAGAAAGCAACAATTCTTTTCATCTTTGCACCTCCATGACTATTTTATCAAGAAATCATGAAAAGAAAAAGCACACCATTCGTGTAGTGACCCCAAAAAGTTAGACTTTTTATAGAGTGGATTTTTCCACTCTATTTTTATGCAGTTTTTTGATTGAATTGTCGAAATTCTACTGGGCTTTTCCAGTTAAGTTTTTCCTTGATTCGGTGATGATTGTAATAATAAATGTAGTTCTCAATTGCTTCTCTCAATTCATTTTGACTTTGATAGATTTTTCCATAGTACACTTCTTGTTTTAGGATACTGAAGAAATTCTCCATAGGAGAATTATCTAAACAGGTTCCTTTTCGAGACATACTTTGAAAGATATTGTTGTCCTTTAATGCTTGTATATAGACATTCATTTGATAAGCCCAGCCTTGATCAGAGTGAAAGGTGCGCCGATAGGGACAATCATTTGTTTGAGAAATTGCTTCTTTCAGACCTTCCATAACTGTTTTACCATTTGGTTGAGTAGAAAGGCTATAGCTTAGAATTTCACTATTATACATATCCATAAATGGATCTAAGTATAGTTTTTTCTGACGAAAGATGCCTACGTTATCTGCTTCAAAGTACTTAAATTCAGTTGTATCAGTTGTAATTTTTTGATGAGGAACAGAGGTTTTAAATCGGCGACGAATCAAATTTTTAGCGATTTTACCAACGGTTCCTTTATAGGAATTATATTTTCTGGATTTCTTAGTAAAAGCTTTGACTTGTAACTTTAACTTTTGTATTAATCGCTGGACTTTCTTTTTATTCACTTGAAATCCACGTCGTTTCAATTCTTGGGTCATCCTTCTATAGCCATAATGTTGATGTTTTTTACGAATCGCTTGAATTTCTTCTTCAATGATTTGTGTTGAAGCTGTTCTGTCGAGGCGTTTTTGCCAGTACATGTAAGTAGATTTTGGAAACCTTAGGGTTTCCAAAATATCTTTTAATCGAAAGTGTCTTCGGAGACTGTGAATGATTCGTGCGATTCGTTCATTTTTTGTTCGTCCTCTAAACGCAGTCTCCTCAATTCTTTTAAATAGGCATTCTCAATTTTTAACATTCTATTTTCTTTTTCTAGTTTCTCTACTTGAGATCGTTCACTTGGTAATGGTTGGCTTTCCTTTTGTTTCTTCTTAGGCATGGTAGGTGGACGTCCTTTCTGTTTAGAGAGTCCCTCTATACCAAACTTCTGATACGTTCTAAGCCAATTCGCAATCAATGATGGATTGTTCATTTTTAGAAGATTAGCTACTTCTTGATAGGACAACTCTGTTGTTAAATATAACTCTATCGCATCTAGCTTAAATTGAACAGAGTAATTCTTATTTTTTTGACTGCGAAGTAGGCCTTCTTCACCAAGTTCCTTATAGGCATTTATCCATTTGCTTATTTGAGAACTATCTTTAAACCCATACTTCTTTGCGAGAAACCTTAGACCTCCTTGACCAGATAAGTAGTCATGAACAAGTTTAAGTTTAAATTCAAAACTGTATTTTGCCATACAAAAAAACCTCCAAAAGTTAGATTTCTAGGTCTAACTTTTGGGGGTCGGCTCATTCGTCTGGTGTGCTTTTTCTTTTTAATTATTCACCTTGATTCAACTTACGAATCAACTCATCAATGTGATTTCCGTATTGGACAGATTCGTCTCTTTCAAAAATCAACTCTGGTGTTTTATACAAGGTTAACCGTTGTCCTAATTCTTTACGAATCAGTCCTTTGGCTTTGTCTAAG
Organism: Enterococcus sp. AZ011; assembly: GCF_050548355.1. Taxonomy (NCBI): domain Bacteria; kingdom Bacillati; phylum Bacillota; class Bacilli; order Lactobacillales; family Enterococcaceae; genus Enterococcus; species Enterococcus sp. AZ011. The sequence continues at coordinate 1,089,226 of NZ_CP172959.1, read as the reverse complement.
CCTTGTTGAGCTTTTTGTTGTTCGGAAGCTAAATCAGATAACAAGCTGTAATAAATCGTTGCTTGTTGTAAATCACCGGTCACACGAACATCTGTAATAGTGATGCCTTGGACGCGCGGATCTCTGATGCGTTTGTTCAAGATATCATTCACTTCACGCATGATTTCTTGACCTAAACGACGGTCACGATAATTTGCCATAGTGTCTTCCTCCAATTACTAAAATTATTGTTTGATTTCTTCCATAATGAAGCCTTCAATCGCATCATCTACACGTAAATCATTGAAGTTTTCAATCATAGCCCCACATTCAAAACCAAGTTTGACTTCTTTCACGTCATCTTTAAAGCGTTTCAAGCTTGCTAATTTACCTTCATAAATAACAATACCATCACGAATGACACGCACGCCACTATCGCGGCGAATAAAGCCTTCTGTAACATAACAGCCAGCGATTGTGCCAACTTTAGATACTTTGTACAATTCACGAACCGTCATTTGACCCGTAATTTTTTCTTCAAATTCTGGATCTAATAACCCTTTCATCGCTGTTTCGATTTCTTCTAGGGCTTTATAGATAATACGGTGTAAACGAATATCAACTTCTTCTTGTTCTGCTTGTTGTTTTGCTTGTGGTGTTGGGCGAACGTTAAAGCCGATAATAATCGCATTACTTGCTGCGGCTAAAGTTACGTCGCTTTCATTGATGGCCCCAACTGCCGCGTGAACAATTTTCACACGAACGCCTTCTACATCAATTTTTTGTAAACTTGCTGAAACGGCTTCGGCAGATCCTTGTACGTCTGCTTTGACAATGATATTAACTTCTTTTAATTCGCCTTCTTTTAGACTTTCAAATAAGTTATCCAATGTCACACGGCTACTTGCTGAACGTTGTTCAAGCAACGCACGTTTAGCCCGTTCTTCCCCTGCTTGACGTGCTGTTTTTTCATCTTCAAAGACCACAAAACGATCACCCGCTTGAGGAACATCATTTAATCCGGTAATTTCTACAGGAGTTGCGGGTCCTGCTTCTTTATCACGGCGGCCCATGTCATTGGTCATCACACGAACACGTCCGTAAGTATTACCAACAACGATTGGATCACCAACATGTAAAGTTCCTTGTTGAACGAGTAATGTCGCAACCGGACCTTTACCTTTATCTAAGCGCGCTTCAATCACTGTTCCAATTGCTTTTTGCGTTGGATCAGCTTTTAAGTCTTCTACTTCAGCAATCAATAAAATATTTTCCAATAGCTCATCAATGTTTTGATTGAATTTCGCTGAAATATTGACGAAAATCGTATCTCCACCCCATTCTTCAGGAATTAATTCATGTTCACTTAATTCTTGTTTCACATGATCAGGGTTCGCACCAGGCTTATCAATTTTGTTAACTGCTACAATAATCGGCACTTTTGCCGCTTTGGCATGGTTAATCGCCTCGATTGTTTGTGGCATTACTCCATCGTCCGCTGCAACAACTAAGATGGTAATATCAGTGATGCTGGCACCACGCGCGCGCATACTTGTAAAGGCCGCATGTCCTGGTGTATCTAAGAACGTAATTGGTTTGCCATCAATATCTAACTGATAGGCACCAATATGCTGCGTGATACCGCCTGCTTCACCTGAAGTCACACGAGAATGGCGCAATGTATCTAATAATGTTGTTTTCCCGTGGTCTACGTGTCCCATGATTGTGACAACAGGGGGACGTGTAGTTAAGTTTTCTTCAACAACTGCTTCTGGTTCGAAGAATTTATCAATGTCCGCAATATCAACTTGAACTTTTTCTTGCGGTTCCATGCCATAGTCCACAGCTAATAATTCAATTGTATCTTTATCTAAGGCTTGGTTTTGGTTAACCATGACACCCATCATAAATAATTTTTTGATGATTTCCGCTGGTTCGCGGTGGATTTTTTTCGCAATATCCGCCACGTTCATACCTTCTGTATATTCTAAAACATCTGGTAATTCACGGAATTTACGTGCTGGTACTGCTGGCTTCGCTGATTCTTGTTGATGTTTGCCTTTTTTCCCTTTTTTATTGAAACGATTGCGGTTTTGGTTATTAAAGTTATTCCGGTTATTACGATTTTGACCGCCACCAAAATTGTTGTTACGGTTTTGGCCGCCACGGTTTTGGTTGTTCCCGCCATTGTTATTTTGGCTGGTCCGATTTTGATTCGTTGTAGAACCGTTATTGTTTTGGGTATTGCGGTTTTGATTGTTTGTATTTGTTTGATTGCTACGGTTTTGTGTGTTGCTTTGGCCGTGACGATTTTGGTTGTTGTTGTTTCTTTGTTGTCCATTCGTTGATTGATTGTTTGGACGATTTTGGTTATTTCTTTGTTCACCAGGTTTATTGTTCATTGGTTTCTTATTGGCTGGTTTATTTTGTGTTGTTTGTTGCTTTTGGTTGTTTGTTGCTTTTGATTGAGTATTTACGGTACTTCCTCCTCCGAATGCTTGACGAAGCTTTGTTTCTTGCTCGGAACTAATTGCGCCCATATGGTTTTTAACATCCATACCTAATTGATGCGCTTTATTGACAACGTCTTTGCTTGCTTTATTCATTTCTTTTGCTAGTTCATAAATTCTTTTTTTTCCCATGCAATCACCTTCCTAACCTTTTAGTAATTCCTTGATTTTGGTGGCAAATCCTGCATCAGTTACTCCGATAACCATTCGTGGTCGCCCAATCGCTTGGCTGAGCTCGAATTGACTGAACAGTTCGCTAACAGGAACATTATAATAAGAACTTTTGTCCTTGATTTTCTTTCTAGTATTCTCACTGGCATCTTGCGCAACAAACACAAATTTCGCTTTGTTTGCACGAATATCTTTAAGGGTTAATTCCTCGCCTGTGACTAATTTACCGGCGCGCATTGCTAAACCTAAAAGGTTCAAAATTTTGGTTTTATTTTCCATCGCCAAACAACTCTTTGCGGGCTTTTTGATGTGTTACATAATCCAATAGTTCTTGATAAAATTCATCACTTAATTTTGTTTCTAAGACACGATCAAGAATTTTTTTATCCCAAGCTTTTTGGACTTCCGCAGGATCCAAATCAACGTAAGCGCCACGTCCAGGTAATTTACCAGTTGGATCTAAGGCCACTTCGCCTTCTTTGGAGCGAGTAATTCTGACTAATTCTTTTTTCGGTTTCATTTCGCCTGAAACAACCGATTTACGCATTGGAATTTTTCTCTTTTTCATTTTTTCACCCTCCAAAAACGTTATTCTTGTTCAGGTAATTCTTCTGTAATTTCTGCTTCAACAACTGCTTCTTCAGCAGCCAAGTTTTCGTAATCATCTGCCGTCATATCTGAATGGATAATTGCTTCATCCATTTCTTCTGCAACTTCGGCAACTTCTTGATTGGCTTGTTGTTCATAAAATTCAGCCATATCAGATTCTGATTTGATATCAATTTTATGGCCCGTTAATTTAGCAGCTAAGCGCGCATTTTGACCACGTTTACCAATTGCTAATGACAATTGATAATCAGGTACAACGACTGTACATGCTTTGCTATTTTCTGGATCAAAAATAACATCTAATACTTGAGCTGGATTCAAGGCATTACTAATATAAATAGCTGGATCTTCGTTCCATTCCACAATATCCATATTTTCGCCTTTTAATTCATTCACAATCGCTTGGACACGTTGGCCTTTTGGACCGACACAGGTACCCACTGGATCAATATTAGGATCTGTTGAACGAACGGCTACTTTTGAACGATCGCCAGCTTCACGAGCGACGCTTACGATTTCAACAATTCCATCATAAACTTCTGGAATTTCTTGTTCAAAAAGACGTTTTAGTAAATCTGGATGACTACGGCTTACAAAAACTTGTGGGCCTTTTGATGTGTTTTCAACACGTGATACGTAAACTTTAATCCGATCATGCGGTTGGTAAAATTCATTTGGCATTTGATCTTGTTTTGATAAGACTGCTTCGATTTTACCTAAGTTTACATAGATATAACGACGATCTTGACGTTCAACAATTCCTTGCATGATGTCATTTTCGTATTCGCTAAATTCATTATAAATAATTGTTCTTTCTGCTTCACGGACACGTTGTAAAATTACTTGCTTTGCTGTTTGGGCAGCAATGCGGCCAAAGTCTTTTGGTGTAACTTCAAAACGAATTTTGTCGCCGATTTCATATGCACCATTTAATGCAACGGCATCTTTTAATGAAACTTCCAGTTGTGAATCAAATACTTCTTCTGTTACTTCTTTGACAGCATACACATGAATATTGCCTTTTTTTGGTTCAAATTCAACTTCGACGTTGCTTGCTTGTCCATAATGTCTTTTATATGCAGAAACTAAAGCTGCTTGTAACGCTTCAATCACCGTATCTTTAGGAATCCCTTTTTCAGCTTCTAATACGTCTAATGCATTTAACATTTCTTTGCTCATTGTTTTTCTTTTCCTCCTATGGATTCGTTAAAGCTGAACGAGTGGTTCTTCTTCCAAGGGAAAAACTTCTCGTTAAAACTTGTCACAGGCCTAGCTAAAAGTAAAACTTTTAGTGGACCCTTTTTTACATTCGAGTCTGTTGATTAAAATTGAATGGCTAAACGAGCTTTTGCGATATTTTTACGTTCAAAAGTCATTTCCTTCACTCTGGTTTTAATTTTTACACTTAATGTTAATTGTTCTGAATCAAGATGGACTAAGGTACCCTCAATCTGTTTTTCTCCATCAACTGCTTGATAAAGAGAAATATGAATGTACTTACCTACCGCTTGTTCATAATCGCTTTCTTTCTTTAACGGACGTTCTGCTCCCGGAGAAGAAACTTCCAGAAAGTACGCTTGCGGAATTGGATCTGGATCCATTGCATCTAGTTTTTCACTTAATTTTTCGCTGACAAAGGCACATTCCTCAATATCAATGCCACCTTCTTTATCGATAAATACTCGTAAAAACCAATTTTTTCCTTCCTTAACAAACTCTACTTCCACAAGTTCAAAATTTTGTTCTTCTAAGATTGGTGTGACTAACTTTGTTACTGTTTCCACAGCACTACTCAAAATTTTCGCCTCCTTCGAGATTGATGTAACGAACCGTGTCCTGATGACTTTTCCATCAAAAAGAGTGAGCAGAAATCCGCTCACTCCCAACTAGTATCATTACGCTAAAAATAGTATAGCACAGAACCACTCCAAACTCAAATGAACAAGCTAAATCTCTCGAAATTTGCACATTTTGTCTCGATTACTGAAACTATCTAAGCGATTATTTTTTCGTTTTAAAATAGATAAATACTCCTTGAATCAAAAGAAGGCTACCTAAGAAAAGAAACGCGTTTTCTTTTGTTTCTCCTGTTTTTGGCAATTCCTTATTACGAATCGCCTGTTTTTCAATGGTTATTGAAGTAGTTTCTGTGGTTGAATTCGTGGTAGTATCTGTTGTCCCACTCGTTGGTGGTGTGGTACTTTCTATAGGTTCTTCTGGCGTATAGTGATTAGTAAATACTTGACCTCCATCATACTGAGTAGTCGCCACAAGATTTCCTAAAAGCGCCTCGACGGTTACTTGAACTTGAAGGTTGTGCGTATCGTAGGAAACACCTGCCTGTTGCGTGTTTACTTCCCGAATGGTGTATTGATAGTTTCCGGGAGTTTCAAAGGTTAATGGTGAAAATTGAATTTTCCCTAAAGTATCGTTACTAACCGTTTCTAGTACTGTACCGTTCTCATCTAACAATTCAAATTGAAATTCAGCATCCTTCAGTGGTTTTCCTAAAAGAACTTTTCCAGCTAAAAATGAAGCAGCGACTGGTTGATATGAAATCTTATGATTCACAACAGTTTTCAGTGCAACTAAGTTTTTACCAAAGTCTTCAGGTGTTATTGAAATCTTGTTTTGCGAAAGCTGGTAACCGGTAGGTGCTTTGGTTTCTTCTAAAGTATAGTTATCTTTTAACAAGCCTTTAACAATCGCTGTTCCGTTTTGATCTGTTGTGATTTTGGCCACTGTTTGATTGGTTGAGTTACGAATGAGTTTAAACTCTGCACCTGCTAAACGCTGGCCTGCTTCATCTTCTTTATGAATTTCAACAACATATTGTTCACCATTAGCTTCTCCACCACCCGTTTGTGAGACACGACTCACTTCGACTTCTTCCACCACCGTTTGATTTTCTGTTAATTTTGCATAATTTGTGAAGGTTTCACCTTTTTCGGGAAGATGATCGATTTTGGTTTTATAGGTGATACGATATTCGTTAGTCCCAATATTACCAAAATGCACCGAAAAATTGCGGTCACCAGGACCATACTGGACAGCCAACTGATCAGTTATATCTTCCTCTGGCGTGAACTGCCAAATAGCATTTCCATCCAGTGTCCATTGTCCTCGTTCAATTTTCATAGTGTCTTTCATATAACTTAAACTTTCTGTTTTTAGCACATCTTCTACTTCTAAATCAGTATACGTTTGCCCTGTTGGATTAATCCGTAGCACATTGTAAATTTCGGTTGGATCGTCTTCGATAAACCATGAATACTTGCTAAATTTTTCGTTAACATCATCGCCTTCACCTTGGTAATCAAGATCGCCAGCAAATATTTTTTCCCCTTCAACCGTGACGTAAATAGGAATCTTGGATTCATTTTCGACATTTTCGAAATCAATCAAACTTGTAAAATATAAAGACCCACTAATATTGGCATGGTTTTCTACGTAATCTGTATACGTTAACGTGACCGTTTTATTTGCTACATCGGTCTGTGTGATTGCAACCACAGCACCTGTATCATCTACTACATTAAAGGTCATATTTTTCTCGAGACGTAGCTCTTCGGGTAAAGTAATCACACTCGTATCCCCACTATTAACGGTATTATCCGGTAAGTTGAACTCAATTCGGAGGTAGATGTCTGTATATTGATTAATGGTCCCAAGTGGGTTTCCCTCTTTATCCGTTAGCTGAATCGCTGTCACAATGTTGCCCACTTGCTTACGCGGCACTACGTTTGGCGTAGCAGAAATTTGATTGGTTTCACTGGTACTAGTTGGTTCCGTTTGCGCATATCCTGTTTCAAGTTTCAGAAAAGGCGTTATCAGCATCGACAAAAGAATGAAAAACATTCCCCAATAGACAAAACTTCTTTTTTTCATTTTTATTCAATCCTTCCTATCTAAAATAATTGGTTAGGTTTATACTATCAAGGATTAACTAGGTACAAGTGTTTTTATTTTTCCCAACAATAAAAAACAAAAAACACCGAACCAAAATAATTTTGGCTCGGTGTTTTGCTCCTAATGTCTTTTCTTATAAAACCATAATTGAACTTTTTCAGAAATGGTTGATAAATGTTGGAAAGTTGAGTCTGCTGCAAAGAAAAGAATGGCTAAAAGTAACAAGGCTGTTGGCGATACCGAAGTTAACGAGAACAAGTTTTTCATGGAAATACTTGTAATAACCATTCCGATTAAACAACCAATCATTACGCGCTTGCGGTAACGATTCATTGGTGAACTAATTTTATAAAGAACCATAAAACCGACTGAAACTAGCAACAATGTTGCAGTCGTTGAAATGTCCGTTTTTTGAAGTGCAAGAATATCACCACAAATTAGTAAAGCACCGACTACTAACATATCCGTTAACCCACCAGGAATTGCTTTTGATAACACATTGAAAAGAAATTTCCCTTCAATGCGACGATGATTTGGTTCCAAAGCTAGAAATGTCGAAGGAATCCCAATTGTAAATAAACTAATCAATGTGACTTGTGTCGGTTGTAAAGGATATGTCACGGCAAAAATCATAGCAAAGACAGACATCAGCAAGGAGAAAATATTTTTTACAAGGAATAAACTTGAAGAGCGTTCAATGTTATTAACTACTTGGCGGCCTTCAAAGACAACCTCCGGCATCGTTGAAAAATCAGAATCTAACAACACAACTTGCGAGGCTTGTGCTGTAGCTTGATTTCCTGAAGCCATGGCAATACTACAATCTGCTTCTTTCATGGCTAAAATATCATTGACTCCATCCCCTGTCATCGCCACTGTATGATCTAATTTTTTCAACAATAGTACAAATTGTTTCTTTTGTTCTGGCGTGACACGACCAAAAACGGTGTATTTTTCTAACGCTTCTGTCTGGGCTTCCATTGTAGTTAATGTTCGCGCGTCCACATAATTTTCAGCACCAATAATGCCTGCCACTTGTGCTACATTGGATACTGTTAAAGGATTATCACCAGAAATGACCTTAATAGCCACATTTTGTTCAGCGAAATATTCAAAAGTTGCTTTGGCTTCTTTACGAATCGGATTCCAAAGAAGAATGTAGCCTAGAGGTTGAACCTCTGCTGCCAACGTTTCCTGAAATTCTCCTAAATACTTTCCGAACACCAATAAGCGATAGCCTTGACTTGTATAATGTTCCACTTCAGATTGATACATTTCATAATTGTCTCTCAAAATCATCTCTGGCGCCCCAAGAATATACGTCGCTTCCGGGAAAGTCACGCTACTAAATTTTTCGACAGACGAAAACGAGGTGTAGCTAACGGCTTCCCTTTGATTATTAGTAACAAAAAATTCTTTCATCGCTTTCATCGTATCATTGTCAGCTGACATTGTTCGGCAAAAATCGCCAATTAATTTTTCGACATTGGTTAAGTCTGTACCATCATTTTCGATACTCACCACAGGAACCAACTCTTGGACTTCCATCGTGTTTTCAGTAATTGTTCCTGTTTTATCTACACATAACACATCAACACGTGCTAAGGATTCGATACTTTTCATGTTGTGCAATAAAACGCCGCGCTTCGCTAAGCGCATTGTGCTGGCAGCTAATGCAACGGTTGTTAAAAGGTACAACCCTTCCGGAATCATCCCAATCAAGGCAGCTTCCATGGAGACAATGCTGTCATGAAGCCCTTGATGGTTGATGAAATAACTTTGGAAAAATAGAACACAGCCGATCGGGATAATAATAATCCCTACCCATTTCACCAAACGGTTAATGGAACCGACCATCTCTGATTGTTCCCCTTTTTTAATTGATTTGGCTTCAAGCGTTAATTGATGAACATAGGCCTCAGCGCCAATTTTATCAATTCTTGCATAACAAGAACCTGACACAATAAAGCTACCTGACAAAAGTTGACTATCTGCTACTTTGGTAATCTCATCAGATTCCCCAGTTAACAAGGATTCATTCACACGGACTTCACCAGATAAGACAATTGCATCCCCAGAAATCTGTTCACCCGATTTAAAGAGCACCACATCATCCAAAACCAGTTCATCTGGCGAAATTTCTTGTTCTTGGCCATCCCTCACAACGGTTACTTTTGTAGCGTTTAGAATATTTAAGCTATCTAATACTTTCTTCGACTTAATTTCTTGGTAAATTCCAATGACCGTATTAATGATTACTACTGGCAAAAAGGTCATATTTTTATAAGATTGTACCAGCATTAATAACACACCTAGTACCACAAAAATTAAGTTGAAATACGTAAATACGTTATTAATAACAATCTGTTTCGTTGTGATAAACTCTGTGTCGACGGCGGCATTGACTAAGCCTTTTCGCTGTCTTTCTTCAACTTGTGCGGCCGTCAAGCCTTGTTTATCTTCTGGATAATAGCGTTCCGCGTTAGCAGTCACTGCTATTGGTTCATTTTCTTGCATTTCTTTTTTTCTTCTCAAACACATCACCCCTTGTTCTAGTCGACTCTTTCATCGTCTCCTTCTCTCCCACAGTATAGCACTGAATAAAAATTTAGATAACAACTAGCGTCCAACTATAGAAAAAAATTATACATTTCCTAAACATTGTCATTTTCAGGAACAAGCTAACGCAAAACCTTTTCATTTACTTGTTTTTCCTTTACTATAGTAAAGAAGAAATATCAAGAAATGAGGAACAATTGATGGCACAGAATCACGTAATTAAAGTTAGTAAAAAAACATTAGCAGAGATGACCACTGTTTATCAACCCAATCGTTTAAATAAAACGGTCCCTTATACTGTCTTTGTGGCCAAGGTTGGTACCACTACCATCACTGCTTATCAATCAGGTAAAGTCATGTTTCAGGGACCTCAAGCTGAAAAAGAGGCCGCTCGTTGGGAAGGAACGAGTACCACACCAAAGAAAAAAATTTCTCCCCAGACTACTACACTGCCTGCTGATTTTGGCAACTGGTCTGTGATAGGTTCCGATGAAGTCGGTAATGGCAGCTATTTTGGTCCAGTAACTGTCTGTGCTGCCTATGTTGACAAAAGCATGATTAGCAAACTAAAAGCATTAGGTGTTCGTGATTCCAAAGAATTAACCGACCCACAAATTATTCAATTGTCACATGTCATTAAAGAACTGATTCCTTACAAGTTATTAATCGTTGAACCCAAAAAATACAATGAGATCCAACCAAACTACAATGCTGTACACATGAAAGTCGCTTTGCATAACCAAGCGATTTATCTGTTGCTGCAAGAATTGGCTCCCACAAAGCCAGAAGGGATTTTGATTGACCAGTTCACGCCTGAAAATAACTATCGGAAATATGTTCGTAATGAAAAAAATCAAGTCACTGAAAAATTGTTCTTCGTCACTAAAGGAGAGCAGTATCATGTTGCTGTTGCTGCCGCCTCTATTATTAGCCGCGCTGCTTTTTTAGAAGAGTTAGACAAAGAATCTGCAGAATTGGGTTTCTCTGTGCCCTCTGGTGCTGGCAGCAAATCAGACCAAGTAGCCGCCCGTATTTTGAAAAAAGGCGGCCTAGACTTATTAGCGAATTACGCGAAGCTGCATTTTGCAAACACCCAAAAAGCCCAAAAGTTACTATAAAATAAAAACCAAGCAAAAGTCCCAATGCCAATTAGCGGCGCTGGGACTTTTGCTTGGTGTAAAAAATTATTTTTCAATTTCGATAAACAGGACTTTTAAGTAATTACCTTCTGGAAAATTAGGATTCACTTGAAAGTCTGCCGGTAATTGATACGTGTCCGTAATCTTGTAACGGACATTTTTCTCTTGCAAGGCAGTGATTACCATTTTTTGATATTTGGCTAAGGATAAATTTGCCGCATTGGTTGAGGCAATAAGCGTTCCCTTATCCGTTAAAATATCAATAGAATCTTTCACTAGCTCCCCATAATTTTTAGCAACGGAAAAAACTTTCTTTTTGTTACGAGCAAAACTTGGCGGATCCAAAATGATCATGTCATAACTCAAGCCTTTACGTGAAGCATATTTAAAGTAGTCAAAAACATCCATGACAATAATCTTTTGCGGGGCAAGATTTAAATGATTGACTTCAAATTGCTCAGTCGTTTTCGGTAAGCTTCGTTTAGCTAAATCCACACTAGTGGTGGCCACGGCACCTCCCATAGCGGCAGCTACTGAAAAAGCACCTGTATAACTAAACATATTTAAGACTGTTTTACCTCCTGCAAAACCATCTACTAATCGACCACGAACTTCTTTTTGATCTAAAAAGATGCCTGTCATTAATCCTTCGTTTAAATAGGTAGCAAATTGAACGCCATTTTCAGTCACAAGTAATGGCTCGGGTGCTTGTTCACCATATAAAAACTGTGATTCTGGTAAATCTTTTGTGGAAAAGCGAATTTTTTCGTAGGCACCAATAATGTCAGGATAAACTGTGCGAAACGTCGTCAAAAGTTCGGCTTTTTTCTGATAAAGGGTTTCATTATACCATGAAAAAACGGCGTAATCTGCATAGCGATCGATGATTAGACCCCCAATGCCATCCCCTTCTCCATTAAATAATCGATACGCGGTTGTTAGCGAATCCTTTTCAAAAGACGTCCGCTTCTCACGACTTATTTCAAAGAGTTGTTGAAAAAAAGATTGATTAATTGGTCCATGCCATGACAGCAACCAACCAATTCCTTTATTTTGTTTGCCTAAATATCCTTCAGCTAAACGCTGGCCTTTACTATCAATCAAAGTAAGCCAATCTGTTGGTAACGGCGCTGGCACTTGTTGCAAATCTTCTTTCTGAATTAAAGGATATCCTTTTTTAAATTTATGTTCTGCTTTTTTAGTTACTTGAAGTTTCATTCTGTACACCTACTTTTCAAAGTCCTATCTAGTATAGCAAAAAAAGGCCCATCTGTCTTTAAAGGATTCAAGCTTCACGTCATTTAACGAACTAAAAAGTTTAAGGAAATAGTAAGTTTTCTTTAACATCACCATTCCTCACTTCGGTAAGAATTGACATAAAATTTGTGAAAGAGTAAAATTAAAGCGATATTGTAAAATACGAAATTTACCTAATTTTACTTTTATAGAATCATCGTTTAGAAAGGACGTTTATTTTGAAAAAATTATTTAAAACAAATATTTTGAACACGCGACTGGGGTTATTCTCGCTAATCGCCATCTTACTGTGGCTAAAAAACCTCTTTGCGTACGCCGTTGATTTCCATTTACGTTTGGAAAATATTAACGAGTATTTCATACTCTTAATTAATCCAATTGCCACAACGGTCTTTTTATTAGCCATCGCTTTGTATGTTCGCCGTAAAAAAGCTTCTTATATTACAATGATGATTATTTACTTCTTGATGAGTTTACTGCTCTTCTCAAATGTCGTGTATTATCGAGAATTTACTGACTTCATCACAGTTAATACGATGCTTGGTGCTGGCAAAGTAGCTAGCGGTCTTGGCGAAAGTGCCTTACGTCTCTTTAGACCTTATGACGTCATTTATTTCTTAGACTTCATTATTATTGGCGTATTATTATTAACAAAAAAAATTAAAACAGATGCGCGTCCAGTCCGCGCACGTGTAGCAGTCTCTGTCACACTCCTTTCTGTTGTCTTTTTCTTATTCAATCTATTTATGGCTGAAACAGAACGTCCCCAATTATTAGGACGTCAATTCTCTCGTGACTATATCGTGAAATTCTTAGGCTTAAATGCCTTTACCGTGTACGATGGCATTACAACTTACCAAACAAACCAAGTCCGTGCCGAAGCTAGTGCTAACGATATGAAACAAGTTGAAGATTACGTGAAACAACAATATGCGGCACCCGATGATAGTAAGTTTGGTATTGCAAAAGGCAAAAATGTAATTTATATCCATTTAGAAAGTTTCCAACAATTTTTAGTTAATTACAAATTAAAAGATGAAAATGGCGTAGAACACGAAGTCACACCATTTATCAATAGTCTTTACAATAGTAAAAGTACCTTTAGCTTTGATAACTTCTTCCACCAAGTTGGTCAAGGAAAAACAAGTGATGCCGAAACGTTACTTGAAAATTCACTATTTGGTTTAGATCAAGGTTCACTCTTTACACAAGTTGGTGGGAAAAATACGTTTGAAGCAGCACCCGATATTTTAAAACAAACGCAAGGTTACACTAGCGCTGCTTTCCACGGAAATGCCGGTAACTTCTGGAATCGGAATGAAACCTATAAACGTTTAGGCTATGACTATTTCTTTGATGCTAGTTATTATGATGTTAATTCAGATAACTCATTCCAATATGGGTTACACGATAAACCATTCTTTAATCAATCCGTTCAATATTTAGAACATTTACAACAACCGTTCTATTCTAAATTTATTGCTGTATCCAATCATTATCCTTATTCTCAATTTACAAACGATGAAGCAGGATTCCCAATTGCAAAAACCTCTGACGAAACAATTAATGGTTATTTCGCAACAGCGAATTATTTAGACAAAGCGGTAGAAGAATTCTTTAACTACTTGAAATCTTCAGGTCTCTATGAAAACTCAGTCATTGTTCTTTATGGCGATCACTATGGGGTTTCTAATTCAAGAAACCAAAACTTAGCAGAATTAGTAGGTAAAACCAAAGCAGATTGGAACGATTTTGACAACGCCAATATGCAACGTGTTCCTTATATGATTCACGTTCCTGGTCAAGAAAATGGCGGTGTGAACCATACGTATGGCGGCCAAGTTGATGCCTTACCAACCCTTCTACACTTGCTTGGTGTCGATACGAAAAACTACATTCAGCTAGGCCAAGATTTATTCTCTAAACAACACAATCAAATCGTTGCTTTCCGCAACGGCAATGTTGTAACACCTAAATATACTATTTTAGGTTCTAGCATTTACGATACTAAAACAGGCACTTTAATTACAGAACCAACCGAAGAAGTTAAGAAAGAAGTCGCTGATTTAAAAGCCAAAGCGACGAAACAATTAGAAACGTCTGACCAAATTACTAACGGTGACTTGCTTCGTTTCTATACCAATAGCGGCTTAAAACCAGTTAACCCAGAAGACTATGATTACAAGAACCAATTGCAACAACTGGAAGCAATTGAAAAAGAAAAAGGTGAAAAATCAACGAGTGTTTACAGTAAAAACAATAATAAATCAACCGTTGATGAATATCACACTGACAGTTATCAAGGCTATCAAAAAACGGGTAAATAAATCTTCAAAAAGCTTGAGCAATTTGCTCAAGCTTTTTTGCTACTTTTTCATAATTAATTCATATTATTTCACTATACTAAAGATAGTTTAGAGAGGTGAAAGTTGATGAGAAGTGTCCGTTACGCTACAGCTAGTAGTTTTTATCATAAAAAAATCACGTTAATCACCGCACTCTTCTTCTTCCTGTTCTCTTTCTTATTGACTGGGCTGTTTAACTTAATTGATTTTGAAAAAGAGTTTTTACGAACGATGCCAGACTTTGTCGATATTGAAAAACAAACTAGTTACCATTACCAACTGATTCAATACTATTGGCACCTCTATCTAGGTAGTGTCATTTTCTTTGGTGTTACTTTTCTTCTGTTGATGTATGTGACATTACGCATAAAAAAGGAAGAAATACATACATGGTATCACATGCACTTTTCAAATATGTATGTCACCAAACAGCTCTTACTAGAGTTATGTTTACCGGCTCTATTAGGAATTTTCATTTTTTTACTTTTCACTTTAATGTTTCAAGAAACGTATAATACTGTTCTTTGGGCTGCTCGTGATGCTATTTTACAGTGGTCTCATTTGGAAACTCCAGCATTTTTAGCTAAAAGTACCGACCAGGATGTCACGATTACAAATATCCAGCATTTAGGGATTCAAACGATCCAAGCGTTTTCTTTTGATTTTAAAAGTATGCAGTCACTTTATACAATCCGTAATTGCTTTGTTAACTGCTTAATCTTGCTTGGTATTCCTCTTGTTTGCGGGACTCCTTTTACATTGATTTATTTACGCACACATCAGAAATAAGGGAGGGATTTTCTATGAATGTCACACCATCATTCAAAAAAACAACCGAAAAAAAATCCTCATTCGACGCGTTAGCTTTGCGAGAAGTTTATGGAATCATTTATTCTGCTCCAGAACAAGAACTCGCATTGGCCGATGTTTTCCAAACAAACCAACTAACCATTACTAGGCTTTCTTCTAGTGAAACCTTTCTGCCCTACTTGCCATTAGAAGAAAATTTATTTATCGCTAGTACGATCAAAGAACGGGATCGAAAAGTAGTTCTAGCCGAAGCTTTCCAGGTGTTCCAATTAGAACCTGCCTTACTTGGTCGTTCCTTTACTTCTTTTACGACTTTTGAAAAAATTAAAATGCGCATAATACAACTTTTGCTTTCAAAAACAAGTACGTTAGTGATTGATGACATCTTTTCTTCATTAACGATTGGACAACGTCAAGAAATTTTACCTCAATTAAAAATAGCAGTTCAAAAAAGAAACAAGCGCTTGCTATTTCTGACAAAAGAGCCACAAATTATTGATAGTCCCTATGTGCACCCTCTGTCTCTACATGCGTTATTAAACTAAAAAAACGTCTGGCACTGATTGTGACCAGACGTTTTCTTTAGTTTTCAGTAATTTCAACATCAGGAAATGAAATAATAAATGTGGTGCCTTTACCAAGTTCACTTTCAACATTGATTTTTCCTTTATGCAAACGGACCAATTGTTGAACGATTGGTAAGCCTAATCCTGATTCTCCATATTTCGTATTTTTACGGGATGGATCTACTTTGTAATAACGATCCCAGATATTCAGAATTTGCTCTTCCGTCATGCCGATTCCTGTATCAGAAATACGGACAATAGTTTCTAAATAGCCTTTTTCTAAAGCAATATGAATTTCGCCATTTTCAGTAAATTGGATGGCATTTTGAACAATATTGACAACTACTTGAACGAAACGATCATAATCGGCATACACATCAATTGGTTCGGTGGTGTCTAAATACAATTGATTACCAGCGGCTTCAGCTTTGGCCGTTAGTTGAGTCACAATATTTTCTAAAGCTTCTGTTCCGTTGAACTTCTTCACAACAATTTGAATCTGGTTGGTCCGAATTTTTTCATAATCAAGATTTTCATTGACTAAGCGAATCAAGCGAGCGGTCTCATTTTGCATCAGTTTAATCGCATTCTCTTTTTGATTTTCAGGAATAGCATTATACTGCAATCCCTCTAACAAGCCATTAATAGTTGTTAAAGGCGTCCGCATTTCATGAGAAGCATCCGCCATAAATTGACGACGGCGCTCTTCTTGCCGATTGATTTCTTCTTGTGATTCTTTTAAAGACGCAGCCATTTTATTAAAATCTTCTGCTAGGTCATCAAATTCATCTTTGTCATGGACTGGTAATTGAATATCAAAATTTCCACTAGTGATTTCTTTGGTGGCTTTACGCATCCGATTAATTCGTTTCACTTGGAAAGTCGCAAATAGATAACTTAGTAACAAGGCAATCACACCAGAAAAAATAAAGCCTTTAATCAAGTTTTGTGTCACGGACTGAACACTTCGGTCAACGTTTTTGGCAGGTTGTGTAATAACGAGTGAACCAATAATCACTTTTTTATCAGAAGACTGATTTGATGCATACACCGGTAACATTACATAGGACGAAGTATTTCGGGCCCCGTAAATATCAATGTTTTCTGTT
The DNA here is from genome assembly GCF_050548355.1 of Enterococcus sp. AZ011. Taxonomy (NCBI): domain Bacteria; kingdom Bacillati; phylum Bacillota; class Bacilli; order Lactobacillales; family Enterococcaceae; genus Enterococcus; species Enterococcus sp. AZ011. The sequence continues at coordinate 1,072,263 of NZ_CP172959.1, read as the reverse complement.
GCATAAACACGATTGCCTTTCATGATTTGATCCCAATTTTTATCGATTAAGGAAAAGTCTAATTTTTTTGTGCTATCAACTGGTGGGTACTGCACTTCGCGGTCCTTGTTAATAAACACAAATTGCACATCTTGCTTCTGGAGTACGCGCTCAGTCAACTGAAATGAATAGGATAAAACATCTCGATCTGAAACACCTGCAACATTAATAAAAAAGTCACGTGTTTCTAAAGCCGATTCTGCATAACCATACAGCTGTTCATAGTTATTTTCTTGCATTGTGCGCTTGGTCAATTGTGTGAAAGACGTTCCGACAATGAGAATTATCAGAGCAATCACACCTATAAAAGCAAGTAATTGTTGATACAAATACTTCATTAAGCAACACCTGAATCGTCGAATTTATACCCTACGCCCCAAACCGTTTGGATGACTTGAGGACCCACTTTTTCAATTTTTTGTCGTAATTTTTTGATATGGGCATCAACTGTCCGTTCATCGCCAAAGTATTGATAGTCCCAAACCAATTCTAGTAGTTGTTCGCGTGAAAAGACTTGGCGTGGTTTTTTTGCTAAAGTGTATAGCAAATCAAATTCTTTAGGTGTTAAGCCTTCAATTAATTGATTATCTAAATATGTTTCTCGTGTTTTCGTATTCATTTTAAAATGATCCGTAATCACGTCAAATGTTTCATCTGTATTCTCAGACGTATCATGCGCAGCCTCTGCCACCTCGGCACGACGATGTAGAGCTTTCATCCGTGCAATCAAAGTTAATGGACTAAATGGTTTTGTCACATAATCATCCGCACCCATTTCAAGGCCAATTACTTGGTCACTTTCAGAATCACGAGCAGTCAACATAATAATGGGAACATTGGCTGAAACTTTGCGAATTTCACGACAAACAGCCATCCCATCCATACTAGGTAAGTTTAAGTCTAACGTAATCATGTCCCATTTTTCTGGCGAAGCAAGAAAAGTTGCCAATCCTTCTTTGCCATCATCTTTAAAGGTAGCTTCCCACCCTTCATTTAAGAAAAACATTTGCATCATTTCTGAGACGGATTCATTGTCTTCAATCATTAATATATTCATTTCATTCACTCCTTATTCACTTTTCATAAAACTGCTCTATTGTAGTATACTCTAAAATTGAATTTGTACCAACCGATTCTATATTTCTTCAAAAATCCTTTACAGAACCATCAAAAATCATTTTTTTCCTGCTCTTTTAAAGAAAACGAAAGGAACCCATTGTCTTTTCAGAAAAGTTTGTTAAAATAACAAACGTAGAGAGGATGTTAGGGTATGGATAAAATGAAAGCTATTACTTTTTTTGATTTAGATGGAACTTTGTTAGATGGAACATCGCAAATAACTCCTGAGATTACCGCAGCAGTGGCGGCCTTGAAAGACAATCAAATTTTACCTTTAATTGCGACAGGACGGACCTTGTGTGAGATTCAGCCAATTATGAAAGCCAGTGGCATTGATTCTGCGATTGTAATGAACGGGCAATTTATTCATTATGAAGGAAAAACGATTTATTCAGATGAATTTACAACAGAGGAATGTGTTTCACTGCATGAACATGTCAAACAGCGTGGTCATGAATTGGCTTTTTACAATGAGCGCCGTATTTTTTGTACAGGGCATACTGGCACAGTGAAACAAGCCTATGATTATATTCATTCAGCTGTTCCAGAAATTGATCCCACAGGTTATGAGAATGATGCCGTCAACATGATGTTGGTCTTAAGTCAACATGGCGATGATGATGAATATTACTATGAGCGGTTTCCTGAATTGACCTTTTATCGCAATGGTCCTTTTTCAATAGATATTGTTCGTAAAGGGGTTTCTAAAGGCTCTGGTGTCAAAAATCTTTTTAACACCTTGGGATTAAACGGCATTCCGACTTATGCCTTTGGTGATGGCATCAATGATTTGGCGCTGTTTGAGGCCTGTGATTATGGAATTGCCATGGGTAATGCGCGAGAAGAACTAAAAGAAAAAGCCACCTTTATTTCAACTAAAAATACTGAGAATGGCATTGTTAATGGCTTGAAAAAATTTGATTTACTATAAGAGAAAACTACCTTCTTCTATTGATGTACTTTAGAAGAAGGTAGTTCTTTTGTATGTTCATTTTTCTTTTTCTGCTGTGCACAGAGAGCTACTCCCACTACTTGAATCAGCAAAATCGCTCCCAACAAACAACTTAATACGATGTTTCCTGATAGGATTGTTCTTCTGATTAAAATAATTAATACGACACTGCTAATTCCGTAGAGTAACCATTGGTTGTCCATTTTTATTGACCCCTTTGCTTTTCTATGTTTAGGATAGGATGTTTCCTACTAAAATGCAAGGAAAGATCCTAGATTCTTACAACTAAGCCATAATTTTTACTAATTCCTTATTTGTTTTCATTTATTCTTAAGATTCGTTTCATTTTTGTAAAAAATCACACTTTTTTTCTATCTCTGTTTTAAATTGCGTACAGTTCTTAAAAAAAATGATACACTAAAAGTGAACTCGAAATGAAAGGAGCCATTCCTTTGGTTAATAGCGAAAAAAGAAAACAATTAATTATTGATACTTGCATTTTAGCTGGAAAAATTATGCTGGAAAGCGGATCTGAAGTATATAGAACCGAAGATACAATTACTCGGATTGCAGCAAATGCTGGCGAGCCAGAGAGCGTTTGTTACACGACGGCTACAGGGATTTTCGTGGGTTTTCGTTCCAGTAATTATACGCAATTAGAAAACATCCCCCAGCGCTCGATTAATTTGGAAAAAGTTAGCCTTGTCAATCAATTATCAAGAGAATTTGCGCAAAAAGAGATTACTCTACCAGAGCTTTATCAGCGCTTAACTCTATTAGAAACAGATACCCCCACTTTTTCAATTTCGTTACGCTTGTTAGCAGCCGGGATTGTTAGTTGTACGTTAATGTACATTTTTGGTGGCACTTGGCAAGATTTTATTGCAACTTTTTTTGTTGGCGTGATTGGGTATGCCAGTTATCTTTTTACCCAAAAGTTATTCCAAGTTCCTTACCTCGATTCATTCGCAGCCGCTTTTGTCATTGGTTTGTTGGCCTATTTGGCTGTGCATTTTCACTTAGCGGTCAACATCGATAATATTATTATTGGTGCGGTAATGCCGTTAGTTCCAGGTGTGGCGATTACGAACTCTTTTCGCGACATTTTAGCGGGCCACCTCATCAGCGGGACGGCGCGAGGGACAGAAGCTATTTTTATTGCTGGGTCTGTTGGCCTGGGAATTGCCTTGATTTTTAAATTATTTATGTAAGGAGTGTTCAAATGGAACTAATTTTTCATCTTCTCTTTAGTTTTTTAGCGACTGTGACGTTTGGTATTATTACGAACATTCCTCGTAAAGCACTGGTGGCTTGTGGCATTACTGGCATGACAGGCTGGATGATTTATTATGTCTTAACGCAAACTTTTGATGCTAGTCAAACCTTTGCAAACTTTTTAGGAACGGTCGGGTTAGGAATCGCTAGTATCTTTTTTTCCCGTTACAAAAAAATGCCGATGATTATTTTTTATATTCCGAGTTTGGTTCCTTTAGTGCCAGGAGGCCCTGCCTATCAAGCAGTTCGGAGCATTTTGTTAGGAAATATTGATGACGGTTTGCAGTTGATTTTAAAAGTTGTCTTTACTGCTGCAGCCATCGCAGCGGGCTTTATGGTGACATCGCTACTGGAACGAATTGTCAAACGTTTTTTCCCCAAGCGACTCTTCCGATTGGTCAAAAAATAAAAAAACAAGCTCATTTTCTGAGCTTGTTTTTTTATTCTACTTCTTCAAAGAACAGCAACAAATCTTGTAGCGTTAATTGTGCTTTTTCAGCAGCGTTTAAATCTTGAACAATTTTACCTTTTTGTAAAACAATTAAACGATTGCCATATCGTAAAGCATCTTCCATTCGATGGGTAATCATTAAACAAGTTAAGTTCCCTTCTTCAATCCGTTGTTCCGTTAAGTGCATCAACTGCTTGGATGTTTTGGGATCTAAGGCAGCAGTATGCTCATCTAAAAGTAATAATTCTGGTTTTGTGATAGTGGCCATTAATAAACTTAAGGCTTGGCGTTGACCGCCAGAAAGGTTACCTGTCGGTGTATCCAGATGATTTTCCAAGCCATTGCCAACTTCTTGGCAGATTTTTGTAAACAAGGCGCGTTGCTCATTTATCTTCCGTAATGTTAAGGGACGTTTTTGTCCGCGTTTCATGGCAAGCAATAAATTTTCTGCCACAGTCATTCTTGGTGCTGTCCCCATTTTAGGATCTTGAAAAACACGCGCTAGAGATTTGGCCCGTTTGACTTCAGAAAGATTGGTGCGATTGACTCCTTCAATTAAAAATTGTCCTTCTGTTAGTGTCAAAGTTCCTGCTAAACTATTGAATAGCGTACTCTTGCCTGCGCCATTTCCACCTAAAACAGTAATGAAGTCCCCAGGATAAATGGCTAAGTTCACATGATCCAAAATCACTTTTTTTTCATTCATCCCATTATCAATGATTTTTGTCGCATTTTTTAATTCAACAACTGGTTTCATTTCGTTTCCCCCTTATCAGAAAAGCCGTGTAGTCGTAATGCTTTTTTCAATTGTGGGATCATTAAACAGATTGCTAAAATCACTGCTGAGAAGATTTTCAAATACGTCGTATCAAAGCCTAATTTAATCACTAATAAAATCAATAGTTGATAAATAATACTCCCTACAACAATCGCCATCAGCCGTTCACCAAACGTTAATTCTCCAAACAGTACTTCACCAATAATGAGTGAAGCCAAGCCAATCACAATGACACCGGTTCCTTTACTTACATCCGCATATCCATCATTTTGGGCAATCAAAGCGCCAGATAAGCCAATCAAGCCATTCGATAAAACCAATCCTAAAATTTTCATGCGATCCGTTTGAATGCCAATCGAGCGAGCCATTTCTTCATTGTCACCTGTCGCAATATAGGCTTGTCCTAAACTAGTGTTAAAGAAAAATAACAGTAAAATCATTACCACAGCCAAAACACTAATCCCTAAAAAAATAGTATCATAATAATCTGGTAAGGCCATTTTTTGAAAAACATCTTGAATCTTCGGTTGGTTTAATAAAGACTTATTTGGCGATTTCATCACAAATAAAATCACGGAATTTAAACCAGACATCACTAAAATTCCTGCTAAAATAATTGGAATTTTTCCTTTTGTAAATAGTAAACCAGTCACTAAACCGGCAAGCATTCCTGCTCCGACCCCTAAAAGAGTCGCTACAAATGGTGAAACCCCTGTTGTAATGGCAGTTACACAAACCGCCCCTCCTAACGGAAATGAACCTTCTGTGGTCATATCTGGAAAATTTAAAATACGATAAGTCATAAAAATACCTAGTCCTAACAAGGCCCATAACATTCCTTGTCCAATTGCTGAAACAATCATCGCTTCTCCTACTTTCTTTGATAATTAGTTAATCAATTTCGATTTTTTTGCTAACTCTGCGGGAATCGTAATTCCTAACTTTTGAGCTTGTTTTTCATTGATAATTGTGTCACCTGTATTAAAGGTATAAATGGGTGTAGTTGCTGGTTGACTTTTTCCAGACAGAACCTCTGCTGCCATTTTGCCGGCTTGTACCCCCAATGCATATTGATTAATCCCTACAGTTGCTAAACCGCCTTGTTCTACCATTGTATCCACCGAAGGAATAATCGGCGTCTTGGTTCGATTTGCTTCTCCGACTACCGTTTGCATGGCATTAGCAATCGTATTATCAGTTGGTATATAAATCACATCTGTTTCCTTAGTCATCACTTGAACCGTTTGTGCAATTTCATTACTTGATGGCACAGCATATGTTTTCACTGTCAATCCTTTGGCTTCAGCTGCTTTCTGCACTTCAGCTACTTGGTATCGAGAGTTTTCTTCTGAGGAAGCATAGAGAATACCTATTTTTTTGGCAGCTGGTATCAATTCTTTTAGTAAATCCATCTGGGCTGACAAAGGTGATTGATCACTAACACCCGTGATGTTACCGCCTGGCTTTTGATTGTCTTTCACCAATCCAGCACTAACAGGGTCCGTAATGGCGCCTAAAATGATCGGGATTTCTTGGGTAGTGTTGGCTAACGCTTGCGCAGCTGGCGTGGCGATACCAATTAAAACGTCTGCCTTTTTTTGTACTAATTGTTGACTCATGATTGCTAACTTACTCTGGTCGGCTTGACCATTTTGAAAAATAATTTCTAAGTTTTTGCCTTTGTCATAGCCATTTTCCTTTAACCCTTCCTCAACACCTTTATAAATTTCATCCAATGCGGGGTGACTGACAAACTGCAGAACCCCTACAGTAACTGTTTCTTTCTTTGAATTCGTCACTTTTTGATTCACAAAAAAAGCACCAATTAAATAAATAGCTAATAAAGACACGACAAACGTTAAACGTTTATTTTTCATTTTGCATTCTCCTAACTGCCCTTTTGTTTGGCAACTTTTTCTTTTTAATAATAAAACCATTATCTATAGGGCGTTTCTTCCGTTGAAAGTGAAACTGAGATTCGTAATCCTCTGCTTAGTCAAAATCCTAGGAACACTTTTTTACAAATGTCAGGATTTAGCTGCGACGAGGATCGCAACTTTGGTGAGAATCGCAGGAGCACTTTTTCTACGATTGGGACAACGTTCTCTTCGTTCACCTTGTACTACTCATCACTCTTGAAGGCCAAACTGCGGCGAGTATACGCAGCCTGCATCTACTCTGTCACTTTGTGCCAATCGTAGTGCTTGTCAGGATTTAACTGCGACGAGGATCGCAACTTTGGTGAGAATCGCAGGAGTACTTTTTCTACGAATGGGACAACGTTCTCTTCGTTCACCTTGTGCTACTCATCACTCTTGAAGGCCAAACTGCGGCGAGTATACGCAGCCTGCATCTACTCTGTCACTTTGTGCCAATCGTAGTGCTTGTCAGGATTTAACTGCGACGAGGATCGCAACTTTGGTGAGAATCGCAGGAGTACTTTTTCTACGAATGGGACAACGTTCTCTTCGTTCACCTTGTGCTACTCATCACTCTTGAAGGCCAAACTGCGGCGAGTATACGCAGCCTGCATCTACTCTGTCACTTCGTGCCAATCGTAGTGATTCGTAGCAAAAAAACAACGACTTATCCTAAGTGTTTAGGAGTGGTCGTTGTTTTTATGCAAAACAAAAACCACATAGATGGGTCCTCTATGTGGTCGTTTTTTCTTCTTGAATATAACCAGCATAGATACACTTTTTAGAATAAGTCTTCTAAAGTTGTATCTATGAAAGAATCATACATACAACTATCTACGCCAGTTTTGCCATGATTGGTGCATTTCTTTTACGTTAGATAATTGTGTCATGTATTTTCCCTCCTAGTTATGTTGTTAAAGGTAGTCTACACTATATTGATTTTGTTCGTCAAGAAAAAGTTTTTATTTTCTTGCATTTCTTTTACTTCTAAAAAACGAGCCACTCTTATGAGAGGCTCGTTTTTCTTTATTTCAGCATATTTACCACTTAATTGTTTCGGTTTCTTTCAATTTTCACGGGAACTTTAACTGCTTGTTTTTGCGATTGAATCAGCCATAAACTTACTAAAATCGTCATTGAAATTACTAATGCCATCGAAAATCCCCTCTTTCTAATTCCTTAAAACTTTCTACAGTCTAAGTTTAACATAGCTAGCTATTATTCACCAGTTTCTGGTACTGTATCAGTGCTTTCTGTCGTCGTTTCAGTAGATTGAGCAACGCCAGTCGTGCTGGTCGTCGTCTGTGTTTCAGCGGTCTTTGCTGCTTCTTTTTCAGCTTCTTGCGCCGCTTTTTGCTGGTCTTTCAAAACGCCAGCCATTGGTAATCGATTTAATTCTGGTATTAATTGTGTTTTTAAATCCATAGATTTTTCGACAACCGTCCGTGTCTTTTCTTTGCCGTTTTCAAAGAAAACAAGCGTAATCTCATCGCCGCTAACATTGTATTGCTCTTGTGCTTTGCCAGCATTATAAATTAACGGATAGATATACAGCGATCGATGAAATTCATTCATTTTATCTGAATTAAACAGCTTCACCATTTGATCGTATTGCTTGCCAGATGGTTTAGCAAACATGACTGACATGGCTCCTGTTTCTTGGATTTTCTTGTCTGCTGTTTTGTAATCTAAGACACTGACTTTCTCTGATTTGATGGGTCCTGCGACTAACGATTCAACTTGAGCAGCTCGAATATTTTTTTGCATCGTTGGAATAAAAATGATTGAGCCAATTATTAATACTAATGCTACAATAGCGGTAATCATTAACAGTTTTCTTTGTCTTAATTCATAAAGTGCCTCTTTTAGTTCTTCCATAAAATTATTCAACTTCTAATCGCTCCTCGCTTTTAGTTCTTATCTATTATACTAATCATTTTCTTTCTTGCCTACCCTTGCGCTTTAATTACTAAAAAAACCAGCAAACTTCCCCAGCTTTCTAAGGAAAACCCAACTCCTTTTTAACAAGCTTCTTTCTTAAATTCAAAAACTCCGCTATAATAAAGCTATTAGTCGGAAAGAAACGAGGGATTTATTATGTCATTTGATGGCGTATTTACTCATAGCATGGTTCATGAGTTGACAGAAACACTCGTAAGTGGCCGGATTTCAAAAATCCATCAGCCTTATGAAAACGAAGTCGTTTTAGTCATTCGTGCGAAAGGTAAAAACCATAAATTATTATTATCAGCACATCCTAGTTATGCGCGCATACAACTATCTACAATTACCTATAGCAATCCGGAAACACCTCCTAATTTTGTGATGATGTTACGAAAATTTCTGGACGGTGCCATTTTAGAAACGATTCAACAAATAGAAAATGATCGCGTGATTCACTTCACCTTTTCAAAAAGAGATGAACTAGGTGACTTACAAAATATTGTTTTGATTGTTGAATTAATGGGACGTCACAGTACAATCGTTTTAGTTAACCAATCTTCTGGAAAAATCTTAGATGCGATAAAACACATTGGAATGAGCCAAAATAGTTATCGTTCGTTGCTTCCTGGAGCAACTTATATTGAACCGCCAAAACCAATGGGGCTTAATCCGCTCACGGCCGCAAAAGAAGAAGTCTTTGCGCTTCTTTCTACAGCTCCTGAATTAAACGGACGCTATTTACAACAACATTTCCAAGGTCTAGGCAAAGATACAGCAGACGAATTAAGTGCCCGTTTACTTGCACAACCAAATGAAAAAATGGCCATCTGGACGGAATTTTGGTCCTCAGTCACTGAAGCTGTTGTACCGACATTAACAGTTACTGAAAAAAAAGAATATTTTACGCCCATTCCTTATCAATCATTAGTTGGTGAACAAACAACGTATGCGACACTCAGTGAATTACTAGATGCCTTTTATTCTGGTAAAGCAGAGAAAGACCGTGTCAAACAACAAGGCGGCGAACTAATTCGCAAAATTGAAAATGAACTAAAAAGAAATCAAAAGAAACTTAAAAAATTACAACAAACCTTAGCCGATACAGAAAACGCTGAAAATTACCGTCGCGACGGAGAACTATTAACAACCTTCATGGCACAAGTCCCAAAAGGAGCCACCGAGGTGGAATTACCAAATTATTATGAAGAAAATGCACCGTTGCGTATCTCGCTAAATCCTGCACTTTCACCTAATCAAAATGCACAAAAATATTTTCAAAAATATCAAAAATTGAAAAATGCTGTCCGAGTTGTTAAGACACAAATTCAGCAAACGCAACAAGAAATTTCTTATTTAGAGTCAGTTGTGGCACAACTTGAAATTGCGACACCAATGGACATTGAAGTGATTCGTGAAGAACTGATTGAGCAAGGCTATTTAAAACGTAAAAAAAATAAAAAACAAAAACAGCCGAAAAAAAGCCAACCCGATCTTTTTTATGCCACAGATAGCACACCTATTCTCGTTGGAAAAAACAATTTGCAAAATGATCAATTGACTTTACGAACCGCTAAAAAAACTGATTATTGGCTCCATGCCAAAGATATTCCTGGATCTCATGTAATTATTCGTGACGCACATCCTAGCGAAGAAACCCTTACTGAAGCCGCACTTCTAGCAGCTTATTTTTCAAAATATCGACTTTCTTCACAAGTGCCTGTCGACTATGTCCAAGTAAAACATGTGCACAAACCCAATGGAGCAAAACCAGGTTATGTGATTTATGAAAACCAACGAACGTTATATGTGACGCCAACAGAAGAATCGATCAAAAAAATCCAGCAAAATAAGGCTTCTGCTTCCTAATTATATTAAACTAAAAAACAACGTACTGCCGATTGATCGTACGTTGTTTTTTTGCATTGGCAAAGACATTTATCAAGTGATAAATAACACAAGTAAGCTCAATTAGTTTACAAACTAGCTATTTCTCTCTATACTGACTGTTGGAGGTGAAATTCATGGTCTTTTTACACATTATTTTTGGGATGTTTGCCTTTATTGGCGCTTTAGGTTTAGGTGTCGCCTTCCGCGATAGCTTTACAGAACTTTCAACACCAAAGAAAGCAGCGATTATTTTATCTTACGTAGGTGCGATTGGTTCAACAGTCCTAGGGTTCACATCAGCAACAAAAAATCCATTTGTTTTAGCTGCAACAGTTGTCTTAGTTGTCGCCTTTTCTATTGCTCTTTTCAAAAAAAGCAGTAAAGAAACAAGCAAATAACAAAACCTTTGAAGAGCGGCATAGCGACAAGCTACCCTCTTCCTTTTACATACTATTTAAAGGAGTGAGGCAAATGTCTCTGACTATTTCTGAAGAAGTAAAACAACGTTTAGCCCCTTTCTTAACTGAAACGAACACCTTCTTGTTGGTAGCAAATGACGGCTCTAATCCTTATTCTTCCGCAGAAGGTTGTTGTATGATTGGCGATCGTTTCATTATCGTTCCTGTTGATCAAGCAGAAGCGCCTTATACCGAAACAATTGCTAATGATTCTTTTCACGTCTATACTTCGACGTATGACCAAATGTTTTTAACAGGGCATTTACAGCTAGTGATTCATCCGAATGCGGGAACCATTACTTTAAAAAATGAAAGTGGCATATTAGATAGTAATGTGGACATTTATCAACACTAAAAAAGCAAACAAAACGTTTACGCGTTTTGTTTGCTTTTTTAGTGTTGAAAGGCTTGAAAGGTAGTAATGATTACGTACATCATCCCCGATGCAATAATCGGACCAGCTGCAATTCCTTTTAAAAAAACGACGCCAAGAATCGTTCCAAAAACTAAGGCCACCGTAATCTCAGGCGATTGATTAATTAAACCTACTCCTTTTGAGGATAAAACAGCCACCAGAATTCCACAAAGTATCCCCAGCCATCCCATCGGTGTTTTGAATGATTGGATTAAATCTTTTAAGCCAATTTGTCCTGTAGCAATCGGGACTAAAATGGTAATTGAAATAATTGTGACGCCTAAATTAATGCCTTTATCTGACAACCACGACATGATTTTCGCACTATTTGGTAAAGCTTTTAAAGCAAGCACAACAACTGACGCAATTAATAAACTTTGATTTTTTGCAACAAACGCAATCAAGGCAATCAGTAGTAAAAAAAGCCAACTCTCCACTGGTTGTCCTCCTTTCTGATTTGGTTCTTTCGTTAACCAAACTTTCTTGTCTTTCCTATTTTAGCAAAGAACCTCTTTAATTACCATTCAGCTTCAGTAATTATTGTCTTTTTCACCTGAATCTTGCTTAGAAAAAACGAGTTAAAAATTAATTTTTTCTCATAACAAGCCTTTTTCTCTTTGAAAAATTATTTTATGAAGTATACTAATATTAACTATAAAGTAGTTTACTTGCATTTATACTGGATATTCGATATCCTATTTAAGGCTCTTCAATTGAGCGAGCATCACAAAAGACATTTTAGTAGCAATTCTTGGGGAAGTAGTGCTACTAAGATGTCTTTCCTTTTTTTATTTTTACTAACAATATACGTTTCTTATATTAAAATTCACAACTCTTTATAAATAAAAGTGCCTGCCCCACAGTTGTCTGGACTGTGGGGCAGGCGCTTTTCAAGTCATTTAAACACGCTTTAGTTTTCTTTCAAATGATAAACACTTGGACTTGGGTTAAGAAAACCTGCTTCTAAAATTTCGATGTTAGTTAATGCTTGCTCTTTAGTTACTAGTTGCGGTGCACCATTTTTCAACGTTTCATAGACGGCATCATAATAACGACCGTAATCACCTACAGGCGTTTTAATTTGTTTTTTAATCCAGTCGCCATTGCCATTACGGTAGGTCACTTCTCCATAATACATTGGTGAATCTTCTCCAAAGCCTGGTGCATCCGGCATGATTCCGGCTTTTAAATCATTTTCTTGTTGATCTTCGCCATATTTGATGAACGAGCCATTGCTGCCATGAACAATAAAACGTGGATACGGACTAGCGACAGAATGATTCGTTTTAACTTTTACTTTTAATTTTGAACCATAATGTAAATCAACGTCAAAATAATTATCGACTGCCTCGCTCACTTCATTATTACGAATATCATAAGTGACTTGATCTGGACGCCCGAAAAGAGCAATCATGCGATCCATTAAATGAATGCCTAGTCCGTAAAACGAACCATTTTCTTTAGGTCCTTGTTCCGTGATACTTCCTGGTCGATAATAATCAATATGCGTTTCCACTTCATTGATTTCTCCTAAAAAGCCTTGCTCTACTACTTGCTTCATCGCTAGGTAATCGCCGTCGAAACGTCGATTTTGATAAGGCATCACTACTACCCCTTTTTCTTGCCCTAAAGCAAATAATTCCTCTGCATGTTCTAACGTATCACAGAATGGTTTTTCCACAATCACTGATTTACCAGCTAAAATGGCTTGTTTGGCTAAATCATAATGTGTATGCGCAGGCGTACAGATTGTGACCAATTCAATTTCTGGATCCGTCAATAATTCATTAAGGTCAGTGGTAAAATTTACGCCTTTTTCTTTAAAGGGCGCTGCTGCTTTTTCATTAACATGTAAATCGAAAATCGTTTTCACTTCTAGTGTTTCTCGAATCATTACGTAAGGTAAATGGTAGCGGTTGGCACTTTTACCAAATCCAATAAACCCCATTTTTACTGTCATATTTTCCACACTCTTTTCTTATAATTAGATAAGTCCATTTGTTTCAATGACTTTTTGATACCAATAATAACTGTCTTTCGGGATTCTTTCTAAGGAACCTTTTTGTGTTTCATCTTGATCCACATAGACAAAACCATAACGCTTTTGATAGCCGTTGAGCCACGACAGTAAATCGGTGTAACTCCATGTACAATAACCAATAACTGAAACGCCATCCGTAATCGCCTCTTGAATCGCTTGGATATGGCTTCGCAAATAATCAATGCGATACGTATCATGAATTTGTTTATCTTCTGTTAAGGTATCATATTCGCCTAACCCATTTTCAGTAATTAAAATAGGGACTTGATAGCGACTAGCTAATCGTCGTAAGGCAATTCTCAAACCTTGCGGGTCAATGGCCCAATCCCAGTTCGTTCGTTCAACATATGGATTATTTACTTTTTTAAATAAACCCGGTACCCCAGATTCCGTTTCAGAACCCTTTTCACCCGTTGTATTCATCTTCCCTATTCCAACACCATCTAATGGATTAGCAGCAACCGTATCCGTCCGATAATAATTAATACCTAGAAAATCAGGTTTGGCTGAACGTAGTAACGCTAAATCGCCCTCTTTTATCGTTGGGGCCACACCTTGCTCCTGTAAGTAATTTAATGCGGCAACTGGGTATTCTCCCCAAAGATAGACATCTAACCAAAAATGCGACAGCAAATCTTCTGCATTTTCAGCCGCTAAAACATTGGCAGGATGCGCATCAACGGCATAAACAGGCGTATAAGCAAAGCTAGGGCCAATTTTGCCAGGCATTTCTAATTCATGAAACGCATTAATCACTGCTGCATTGGCTAAATTAGCAATATGATTGGCCTCATACATCCGTTTATTGTCTGTTACGCCGGGAGGATGCACGGCTAATTGATAACCTAACGAAGTAAACACATTTTGTTCATTTAAACTAATCCAATAGCGAACTTTGCCACGGAAAGCGTCAAATAAAATTTTCGCATAGGCCACAAAATCAGCAATAATTTTTCTTGATTCCCAGCCACCATATTCTTTTTGCAAAACAGCTGGCAAATCCCAATGATATAAAGTTACCATTGGTTCAATTCCTGCCGCTAATAACTCATCAATTAAATCTGAATAAAATTTCAGTCCCGCTTGATTTACTTGACCACGCCCTTCAGGTAAAATTCGTGTCCATGCAATCGAGAAACGATATGCTTTTAAACCTTGTTGTTTCATTAAAGCCACATCTTCTTTAAAACGATGATAATGATCGACGGCTAAATCGCCAGTTGTCTCTTTGAACGTTTTTCCTGGTAGCCGAACAAATTCATCCCAAACAGATGCGCCTTTGCCGTCTTCATTCCAAGCACCTTCTACTTGATAAGCTGCCGAAGCAGAGCCCCATAAAAAATCTTGCGGAAATGCTTTTAGTTGGTGATGTTCCATTGTCATACCTCCCTCTTTTCTGTGCTGCCCTTTTATTGTAAAAGGTTTTCACAAAAAGTACCAATCAGATCAATAAGTTCTTCTGTTTACTTTTAAAACTATATAGTTTTAAAAAGGATAAGTCAACTACTTTTATTTAAGTACTTGATTATTAAGTGGTTACGTTAAAAATAAATATATAGTTTTAACACGTTAAATTCATGGTATAATGAGAGAAATACTGGTGATAAAGGAGGACTCTGATGCGGACAAATACACGTTATAAAGAAATTTATGCTGCTATAAAACAGGATATCGAAGCAGGTGTTTATCCCATTAATCAAAAGTTACCCCAAGGTCGTCTTCTTGCAGAAAAATATCAAGTCAGCGAACTAACCATTACAAAAGCCTTACATTTGCTTGTGCAAGAAGGTTATGTTGTCAGACGACGTGGCTCGGGCAGCTTTGTTCAAGACTTTCAAAATCGAACCATTACTAAATTTTCTCCGTTAACCGGCACTTACTCAACCTACGATGGAAAAGTTGAATCCGTGGTTTTAGGCTTTGCAACAGAAGTACCTGAGCCTTGGGTGACTGAAAAATTAAGTATTACAGAAGAAGAGTTAGTCTACAAAATTATTCGTTTACGGATTATCGAAGATGTGCCCTCAATTATTGAATACACTTGGATGCCCGTTGCTTTAATTCCGAACTTGACAATGAAAGAATTGAAAGTCTCCATTTATCAATATATTTCGGAACAATTGCATCAAAAAATTCAAAGTGCGCGGGTCAGCATTTCTGGGATCCGTCCTTCTGCGTTGGAAAAAAAATATTTAAACTTAACCGATAATGATTTCCTGATGCGTGCAGAACAAATTGCTTACCTAGGCAATGGACATATTTTTGAATACTCAATTGCGAATCATATTCCTAGTGAATTCACTTTTGAAACTGTCTTAATTGCAGAAAAATAGAAAACTTTTATGTTGCCATTTCTCATTTCTAACAAAACGATCTCTTTACTTTGAGCCAATACTTTTTGTTAGAAATGTTTTTCTGCTAGTTAAAAATATTTTTCAAATTATATTTCCAAACATGAATTTTGATAAAAGTATTGCTATTTACTAGAACTACGATTAAAATATTGCTTGTAGCACTCTTTTTAATATAGATACAAGCAACTTGTTTTTTACATAGTCAATCAACCAAAGTGAGGACTTTATATGAGGAAACCCTACATTTTAATGAGCTTACTCGTTCTAAGTACCTTATTAAGTGCTTGTTCAACTGTAAGCGGCAGCCCAGCAAGTCAAAGTGTGCCCGCACCTGATGAAGTGTTGGCGACAAGTATTGGGACGTATGAAAATCGAACATTGTTGGTTCCAGATGGTCGTTTAGCCTTAACTGCCTTGCATAAAGGAAAAGATTATCAAGGCAAACCAATGTTTTATGTCCTGTTTGAATTAACCAATACAACCGAAAAAACACAAAATATTCAGCTAATGATTCAAAGTTTTATGGAAGTTAGTCAAACTGTCCACGGAAAAGCCCAAAATTTACAATATGCAGTCTTAACAGATTCACCTTTCCAAGACAAACTAGATCGTTTAGCAGATGAAATCAATCCTGGTGAAACAATCCAAGGCGCTTACCCGTATGAATTTATTAATGAGAACAAACCGGTCCATTTTAAATTTAGAGATCGCCTTCTCAGTCTGGATGAACCCATTGCATCAGAAGAAATTACCATTACAGAAAAAAGTTTGGTCCGCTAGCTTAGCTAGCATTGGACCAAACTTTTTATTTATTATTCAGATGGAAAAGATTCTCCTTCTATAAAACGTGTGTAAATGTGTTCGCTCTCAGCAGCTTCTCCCCGCATTAAATGAATAATTTTTTCTGCAGCCACCATGCCCCATCGATGTTTAGAATAGGCAATTGTTGCTAATCGCGGTTGCACAAACGCACCTAGTTCAGAATTATCAAAACCAATAATCCGAATGTCTTTCCCCATTTGGTAATTTGTTTCTGCAACATATTTATAGACACCGATCGCCATTTCATCATTAAAAGCAAAAACATCGACTGGTTCTGTCTGTGGTTGACTCAAAATTTTTTTAGCAGCCGCATAGCCAGAAGGTTCGGTAAAATCACCTTGGATAATTTCATAAGGTATCCCAAAACGAGTTAATTCTCGTGTACTAACAGCCAATCGTTCTTGGCTATCATAACCTTTTTCTGGTCCAGAAAGCAGAAGAACTTTTTTTGAACCCACATTGACAAATTGCTCAATTGCCTGCGTGGCACCGCCACGATTATCCAAGAGAACTTGCCGGATATTCCTATGCTCAGTGGTTCGATCAAGGACAACGATCGAATGGCCTCGTTCAGCAAACTTTTCAATTTCTTTTGTTGGAAATGTCCAATCTAAAATAATTGCCCCATCCACCATTTTTTCAGGAATGAAAAGATGTGACTTTTTACCGCTGCAGACAATCATCTCATAATCAAACAGTGCTAAGCCTTTCTTAATTCCCTCCAACAATTCACCATAAAAACTACCGCCATAATCGGCCAAATAGACACCAATAATATTGGTTTGACGACGTTTTAATGTGCGAGCGGCCATGTTAGGAACATAGTTTAGCTCTTCAGCAATTGCTTGGATGCGCGTTCGTGTTTCTTCAGTTACCTTTGAACTACCATTCAATGCGTAAGAAACGGTCGAGATTGATACGCCTGCTTTTTTTGCAATATCTTTAATTCCTACCATGGACTACTCTCCTTTCTAATGGTAAATTTCAATAACACTTGCTTCATTTAATAATGAAAGCACCTCGTCTTTTTGAACTTCCATTCCCCCTTCTCGATAAGGGTTTTCTTCAAACTTAAACGGAACTTCTTGACCATCGATAACTATTTTCGCTGACTGATTTGGATAAAATTTATATGTGACAGGTTTATCAAACAATTGGTAAGTTAGTGTTAAACCAGACAATTTTTCTGGTAACATAGGATCAAAAACCACACTTTGGGCCTTTTGCCGAATCCCTAAAACAGCTGTAATTAATTGATTTAAATAAATTCCCGGCCCGCTTGAATAAATTCGCCAGCCACCTTTTACCCCAATACTTCCATCTTTTAGTTTACCAAAATTTTCTTGTGATTCATACCTTGTTTTAAAATCGCCATCGGAACTACTAAAATAGGCATTGGCTTGACGTAACTCTGCATTGTGAACCACTTCTTTTAATTGAACTGGATTGATTTGCATTAATGCTTGCCAGGTTTTGTCTCGCTGACCAATTTTCGCCATCGCTTCTGTATAGCGAATGTGCGCATGAACATACTGTAAACCAATTTCGCGACCAAAATTAGCCGCCTGTTCTGCTCGTTTAAAATTAGTGCTCACACCGCCTCGATAGTTCGCTGGTTTGTTCATTAAGCGCACGCCATCAGGAAACGTTAATTCTTTTTCAATAATTTCTAAATGATGACTTACTTGTTCCGGTGTTAATAATTCGGCTAACATACTACGAGTCATTGGCAATAATCGATATTGAATCCCTGTTTTTTGGTCATTTGGGTGAATCATTTGTTCAAAAGTTTCTGGCGTTTCCATATAAATAAACCCTGGAATCGTTTCATCCGCCAACATATATTTTTGAAAATCGTTCTTTATTCCTGCGACTAAAATTGCTAAGTGCTGACTATAAGTAGCATCGATTTCCGTAATTAAAGCCGCAAATTTTTTCAACACTTGATACGTTAAGGCAACGGTCCAACTACTAGCCATTTGCTCTTTAAGACGATTATCATAAGGTTGTAACGTGTCATCCCAATCGCCGTCACCATAACAGGATAGAAAAGTTTCTGGTAAAAAATGTTGTTCAATATAATTTATTTCTTTTTTCAAATGTTCAAATAAAGATGCTGTTTCTTTTGTTTTGTGATTATCTTTGCGACTTGTATAAGGGATTTCCGTAGCTAAGATTGAATAATCTGCGGTTTGTTCCAAATAATCAGTCACTACTTTCAATGGCCAGACGATAATATCGCCATGGCTTTCACTGGCTTTTTGTTCTTCGTATCGGTCAAACATAAACCATTGCGGCCAGTTGCCATCGTCCTCAAATTGATTTTCAAATAGATGCTGAATAATGGAGGCCACGATCTTAGGCTGTTGCGTCGCAAAGAAAAATTCTGTCGGTCCTTGCGACACATCTCGTGTGCCCCAAGCTGCTCCACCATACTGTTCTAAGCCATGTGGCGACAAATAATGAACGAGCATATTATGAGTATACCAACGAGTTAATTGATTCATTTGCTGCACACTTGAGTCTGTGTGTGTTAACTCAAAATGATGTAACAAGCCATTAATGAATGCTAAATATTGACTTTCTGCTTTTTCAAAATCTAATGGTGTATTGACTGATGCTTGGTCCTCTATACTGCCCGTAATAAGTAGTGAAAATTTTTGGGTCTTTTCGATTGCCAAGACTAATAAGTCTGCTTCAGCTCCACCAAATAATGTGCTATCGGTTACTTGAAATGATTTATCAACTGTCAATGCATAGGTTAGTTCTGGGTAATAATTTTCTGTAGCAGAATGATTTCCCGTCACTCGAAGCGTTTTGCCAGTTTGTTCTAATTGATAGGTTGGTACTTCTTCCGGTCCTAATAACAAATGGTTAGAAACAGCCCACATATATGCATCCTTTTGACTGGTCACTTCCAATTGAATCACTCTTGAATCAGGCGAAGTGAAGGTGCGTACCCGAATTGTATCCTTTGGCAACTTATAATACCACGTAGCAGAGTTCAACCCCATTTCAAAAGCAGAAGGCATTGTTAGTAAGCGCCATAAGCCATTCTCTAAAATGTAGATTCGTTGACCAGAGCGTTTCATAACGTTTAAAGCGTTTCGGCTATTACTCATTAATTTGTTCATGGTCGTATTTCCTAAAACTACTTGTGAATTGAAAATGCCATACATATACACTGTCGTACTAAGCAAAGGTTCGTCAACCGTTAAGTCTTTACCACTTAATAAAATGTGGCCATGCGCTCTTTCCATGGCAATTTCTTTTTCTTGAAGAACAACATGATGGTAATTTTCCGTGAAAAAGGAATACGTCTGACCTGCTACTTTTTCAATTTGTGTCTGAAGGGGATAAAGTGCGGCCAACTCTTCTTCTGTTAATGGATTTCCTGTGATAGGTTCTCCTAAAAGTTTCGGAGGAGAGTCCTGTGTTTCTTCTAATGAATCGAATGTCACAGTTTCATAAATAGCTTGTAAGTCTTCTTTCGATAAAAAAGGTTCAGCTAATGCTTGCGGATGTGTTTCTGTTACCGCACCATAAAAAACAAATTCCTTACTTTCATTCGTTAATTGGACGGCTTCCGTTTGTAAAGCGGTGTAAGCAAATTCATATTGATAGACTTCATTTGCTAAATATCTTTTCCTCAATGCTTCTGGTGTGTTCGTTTGTTTAAATGAACGTCCGAAAAATTGATAGCCGTCCGTTGAGTAGCCTACTAATTTTTGAAAACTCCCTTGAATAAGGGCTGGAAACTTCTCATTTTGCGGTTGATTTTGTCTCGATAAAACAACAAGCTCTTCGCCCTCTTGCCAAATGTGATGATCAAGATACTGCGACACATACGCTTCATTTGACTGAACGGTTCCTTTTGTCGCTAAGCCAATATCTTGACCATAAACAATATCTACTAAGCCAGTTCCAGTGACATTAACCCGCCAGAACCATTGATTGCTTGGCCCCAAACGAAAGTCAACTTGGTAACGAACCGCTTCAAATTCGCCCCGCCATGTCAATTGGTTATCTGAAAGATAAAAATCACTTTGACTGTTGGAACCAATCATTGGTCGATAATTAATTGTGTCCCCTGTAATTATCCGCAAATAGAGTTGGTTCATACTGCCGTCTAAAGGATTACCTTCTAATTGATTAATCATCATGCCATAGCTATTCAATTCTTTTAAATCACCTGTCTCTAGAAATGTAGCAACTGTGTCTGCTTGCTTAAGCTTCTTTATCTGCATAACTTATCCTTCCCATCTTATTCATTTAACGTGACTGTTGCGGTTTGTACATCGCGACTATTTCCACCAATCATTACGATAAATTCACCTGCATCACTGGTTACCTGATTGTCTGAATGAACATAGCGCACCATATCCTCTGAAAGAAGAAACTGAACTTCTTTTTCTTCCTTTGGTTCCAGCCAAACTTTTTGAAAATCTTTTAACTCTTTAATTGGGCGAACCACTTGTCCCACCAAATCACGTACATAAAATTGCACGGTTTCCTCTCCAGCGATTGGACTGTCATTTCTTACTAAAACAGAGACCGTGACTGGTTGTTCTTTGGTAAATGTTAATGCACTTAGTTGAATTGGTTGATAAGAGAAATGACTATAACTTAAGCCAAATCCAAAGGGATATTTAGCGTAATTAGAGACATCTAAATATTTAGAAACATATTTTTCTTCTGGTGCTGACTCATAAGGACGCCCAGTATTGTCGACATTGTAAAAAATTGGCACTTGACCAACCGTTTCTGGAAACGACATACTTAAGCGACCACTTGGATTGTACTCTCCCCACAAAATTTCTGCTAGCGCATTGCCCCCTTCTGTTCCAGGTTGCCAAGCTTGCACAATTCCTTTTGCAACATCTATCCCTTGTAAATCTAAGGGCCGACCACTGTAGACCGTGACAACAACATTGGGATTTTTCTCAATAATTTGTGCCACTACTGCTAATTGTTTTTCGGGTAGACGAATATCACTGCGACTGGCAGCTTCCCCACTCATCCAATCTGTTTCGCCTAGTGCCACTACTACTTTATCTGCTTGACTAGCTAACGTTAAAGCCTCTTCAATGGCCGCCGCGGTCGGTTCAAAGTAATCAAAGGGTTCTTGGGCAACTAGAAGATTTGTAGTTAATTTTTGGGCACCAGCCACGAGGGAAATGGCTTCTTCTTTCTTTCCTTGCCATGACCAGGCCCCTAAAATATCTTGTGATTGGGCCCCTGGGCCGACAAGCGCGATTTTTTCTTGCGGTGTAAAAGGCAAAATATTTTCATTTTTTAAAAGAACCATTGATTTTTGAGCAATCTTTTTAGCTATTTCTCGATGTTCTTTGCTTAAAATCACTTCTGCTTCCGCTTGTTCATCCGCACCACGATAGGGATTTTCAAATAAGCCTAGCTCATTTTTTAGTTTTAAAATTCGCATAACTGCTTCATCAATAAGTGTTTCAGCAATCCGGCCTTCTTCAAGTAATTCTTTTAAATAATCTGGATAACACGTGGTCATCATTTCAATATCTACACCAGCTTTGATAGCCAATTCTGCTGCCTGTTTTTCATCTTTGGCAACGCCATGAGGAATTAATTCTTTAATCGCTCCCCAGTCTGAAATCACAACTCCTTCAAAGCCAAATTCATTTCGTAATACGTCTCTAAACAGCCATTGGTTGCCTGTAGCAGGAATCCCATCCACTGTATTGAAGGACGTCATGACAAGTTTTGCACCCGCATCTATTCCAGCTTTATAGCCAGGTAAATACATTTCTCTTAGCTGCCGTTCAGACATATCTACCGTATTATAATCCCGACCAGCTAAGGCACCACCATATGCCGCAAAGTGCTTCACGCACGCGGCTACTCGCCAATTGTCCTCTTTTAAATTTTCTCCTTGGTAACCTCTAACCATTGCAGCAGCTAAGCGACTGTTGAGTAATGGATCTTCACCTGTTGACTCCATGACACGTCCCCAACGTGGATCGCGCACTAAATCAACCATTGGTGAAAAGGTTACATGTAATCCTGAAACTGCAGCTTCTTTTGCTGAAATCTCCGCCATTTTTTCAACCGCTGCTTCATCCCAAGTGCTTCCTAAAGCCAAAGGAATCGGAAAGATAGTTCTGAAACCATGAATAATATCCGCCATTAAAAGTGTTGGAATATTTAATCGATGATTTTGCATATATTCTTTTTGAACACGTTTTGCTTCGTTTGCACCGGAAACACCCAGTGTTGTCCCCGCCGTATCAATCGTTTCTTGACTTAGTCCTAGCTCTGACATAGGGCCGGTCTTTTCTTCTGCTTTATCTGAATAAAACGCTGCTGCTAATTGTAATAATTGATTAATTTTCTCATCAATTGTCATTTCTTCGACTAATTGAATCAGTTGATTTTCTTTCATACTCTCACCTTTCTTCAATACATACTTCTGCTTCTAAAGGAAAATGGTCGGAGGGAAAACGTCCATCAATACTATCTGTTAAACTTGCGGTTTGCTGTACTTGCCAACCTTTTACATAAATATAATCAATTTCTTCTAATTCCGCCCAAGGTTTTGTGTAAGTAAAATTTTGAAATGTTCCTCTTGGTCCATAATGAGTAGCTAAATTTTTGCTATCTTGAAATTTTTTTTGAACAAGTTGATGCACCGCTTCACCCGACTCTGCATTAAAATCGCCCATTAATAAAGTTGGATACTGTGCAATTTTGTCATGTAACTCCTCTAAGATAACGGTCATTCCTGCTAAACGAGCATGAGCTGAAATATGATCCAAATGAACATTGATGACTAAAAAAGGCGTATTTTGAGTCGTTTCCTTAAATAGTCCCCACAAAGCAATTCTTGGACAGCCAGCTTCAGGATGGATACTTGGCTGCTGAGGTGTTTCAGATAACCAAAAATACCCTGTATCAATAGCCTGAACTTTTTGTTCGTTATAGAGAATCGCTAGTCCTTCTCCTTGACCATCCCCTTCTCTTTCCGCAGAAAGACAGGTGAATGTTGTATACGCCTTTAAATCCCTGACTTGATTCGGTCGTACTTCTTGAATACAACAAAGGCTCCAATCATGAAAATTGATTAACTGACAAACAGCCTCTTTACGAAAAGACCATTGCCAATCTTGGTCATACTCTGTATCTACCCGGACATTATACGTAGCTATTTTCATTTTTAACCTCCTGCAATAGTTGTTGAATTTGACGCATCTCACGACGGATCTGGGTTGTTTCACCGCCACCATGGCCTTTTTTCCAATACACTCTGACTGCTTTTCTTGCCTTTATCTGATGATAAGAAGGGAAAAAATCTTTCATTGGACATATCGGATCGTGACTCCCAACAGAAGCAAAGACTGGATTTTTAATTTGCGAAACAAAGTGACGACTATCAAAATAAGGAAGAACCGCGGCAATTTTTTCATGCGCTTGGGGATGCTCTTGTAAGTACTGATGAATAATTTGATACGACCCCGTTCCTTCTGCTACTCGATTTTCTAAACAAGAATGACTTGGAACATCTGCAAAAGTAGCTAAAATCGGGAAGTCGACTAAACTGTTCACCATTAACACTACGCCACCCCCTTGGGAACCACCACGAAGAATGATTTGGTCCTGATTAATTTCAGTAAAGGTCCGCACCACTTCTACGCTACGTAAATGGTCGGCAAACAAGCGGCGTTGGTACCAATCTTCTTTGTCTAGAAATCCTCGTCCCATTGGTGCTTCATGCCAAATTGTTTGATATGGCACGCGATCTTTGGTTAATCCCCCTTGACCTCGATTATCAATGACAAAACAAGCACAACCAATTTGTGTCCAATGAGCAAATTGCCAAGGTTCTTGAATATGATTCATATAGCCTAAACAGTCAATCACTATTGGCTGTTTCCCCGCCGTTTTAGGAAGTAACAAATAGCCAAAGATGCGCTCACCTAGGAAACTTAAAAAGTCGACCTGTTCCACTTGAACATTTTCCAATGGATAGTCAATGATCCGCCGATGGATATCTAGCGGTATTTTTTGAAGTTCTTCCTTAGTCTTTTCCCAAAACTCAAAATACTCATTCATGTTCCACACCTAACACTTTCTGAAAAAACGCAACTTGAAGAAAAGCCGTTGTCCCGAATCCTAACGCAATATATAAAAACAAATTAAGCTTATAGAAAAAAACAAACGTTAAAAGAGGTAAAATAAACAAAATAATCGCATTTGCACTATTACTTAAGACCACATAAACCGTCTCACCTAGTGTCTTTTTAACGGACCAATTAAAAACGGAAAAGAGAAAAAGAAAACTCGTCAAAAATAATGCAACAAAACTTAATAGAAAAATAGCTAAGAAACCTAAACTAGTGGCTATTTTAAATAAACTTGTTACGACAATACCGCCCAGTAAAAAAGCAACGAACAAGACACCTGTTAAAATAAAACCTCGCATGATGTTATTTTTTAATGCTGTCCAAAACGTTCGCAAAACAGGAATATCTTTTTCACGATACAAACGATAGATCGTTCGATACAACGCAATTAAGCCGACACCGCTAAAGATGCCTGTTATACAGGTAATTAAAAAGAGAAAATTAATAATGATCAAGTTGGCAATAAAAGAAAAAATCCGATAATACCAACCTTCATATGCAAATAGCTTATTCATATTAAAAGAGAAAAGCGGATTTCTCGTTGCTTTATCCGCTTTTCTCTCCTCCTCTCTTACTTAAGTTTGTCTCTGTTTTCCGCCATTTTCTCAGATTTTATTTTTTCAATTGCATCCCATTTATTTGATTTTAAGAATGCTTTGTAGTCTTCTAAAGATTTGTCAAAGGCTTTATCATCTTTCGCACGAATCATTGAAATAACAGTTGTATTTAGTTTGGTTTCAATCGCTTCATTCGCCCGAGCTTCCGGCGTTCCTGCATCTGGATTAATATTTTCAATTACGAAATGTGGGACCAATTTTCCTTTGCCCCATTCTTGCATTTGCGTTAAAGCACTTTCCATTGGCACTTTTAGTTTATTAACACGGTCATTGTTAAAGTATAGGAAACGACTAATGCCATATTTTTTGTTGTAGGCATCATTGTCTGTTTGTTCTAATTTTTTCACTTCTGGTAAATAATCAATTTTCCCTTGATTATTGTACGCATAAGTAACTCCTTCAACGCCATATTTTGTTAAAATTTGTCCTGGTTCATCAATTAAATATGTGAATAGTTGAGTGACTTTCGCTGGATCTTTCGCATCTTTCGTAATGTAATTACTTAACCAACCTGAAATGCCGGTTTGATTTAATGTTGGTTTTCGGCCAGAAGTGCTACTTGGTCCATCAATGGCTATATAACGTGTGCCAGATTTTTTCATAAATTCTGTGAAGTTCCCACCTTGACCACTGGTTCCAGCAACGAGCATGGTTGCATAATTTCCTTGTTTCACTTTTTCATCAAACGTCGCCCCATCATCTGTGAAGCTATCATCACTAATATTGCCTGCTCGGTAAACATCATTAAATGTTTTTAACCATTCTAAGTATTCTTTATCTAAATTTCGATCATAGTATTTACCATTTTTATCCTCTAAAGGAACACCTAAGAAGTCTTGTAATTTGTCTAAAAATGGTCCTGCACCATCGCCCACTGTGGTAAAGCCCATTGGGGTCATCTCAGGATATTTTTCTTTAATCTGTTGCATGACTTTTTCAAAATTTTCTGGTGTTGAAACGTCTGGCTTGCCTAATGCATTATAGACATCTTCACGAATAACAAAATTATCATTTACTGGGATATTTCCACTTTCATAATCCGCTTTTGTATTAGAGTAATTAGGGTAACCATATGTTTTTCCATCCTCTAAGGCATACCATTTAAACGTATCTTGGTTAACAACTTTCATTAAATAGGGGTCATATTTTTTAGCTAAATCGTTTAAAGAATAGGCCCAAGAATCTGCTTTCAATGCTGCTTGTCCAGTTTTTTCAGTTAATGTCACGATATCAGGCATATCTCCACTTGAAATCATGGCATTTAATTTTGAATCATCGCCGGAAATAAATTCAATATCCACATTTAAGTCTTTTTTAATCTGCGCAGTGGTCACGTCTTTTCCAAAAGGCAGCGCCGTCCAATCTGAGTTAATATACCATTTAATCTTGGTCGGTTCTTTCTTCTTATCTAACTTCCAAGCAGGCGTCTTTTCATCTAATTCATACCGATCCTTAATTGAGACATCTGAGCCAGCTTTCTTTTCCCCACCGCTACAGGCCGCTAAACTAACGACCGCCGTTGCCACCAATAAACCGCCTAAAACTTTTTTCATATTGTTCCCTACTTTCTTTATTCTTTTACTGCACCGGCCATCATACCGCCGATAAAGTGTTTTTGTAGTAATGGATAAATGATTAAAATTGGTATCGTTGTAATGACAATTGTTGCCAGCTGAACACCACGTGTCGTTGCCTGCACCACCATATCTGTACTGCCGCTCTCTGTCATGGTACTCAAGTTTGATTGAACAATAATTTCATAAATTTTCATCTGCAATGGATACAGATATTCTTTGGTAATATATAATTTCGTGGTCATAAAGTCATTCCATTGACCAACCCCATTAAATAAAATAATGGTGGCTAATGCCGGTTTTGTTAAAGGTAAAAAGATTTTATAAAAAATTTGAAACTCACTGGCGCCGTCTATTTTGGCGGATTCTTCTAAAGATGGTGGAATTTCTCGGAAAAAGTTCATTAAGATAACTACATCATAATAGCTAAATAAAGCTGGAATGATATATACCCAGAAGGTATCTAAGAGTCCTAATGACTTAATCAAAAGATACGTGGGAATCATGCCCCCACCAAAGTACATTGTAATGACACCCATCGTTGTATAAATATTACGCCCGACTAGTCTAGATTTACTAAGTCCATAAGCGACAATTGCACAGAACAGCGTATGCGTCGACGCACCGATGACTGTTTTTAAAACAGAAATCAAAAACGCTCGCGGAATGCTACTATCCGAAAAAACTTTCCGATAATTTTCTAACGTAAATCCTTTCGGCCATAAAACCAAGCCTTTACCAGCTAAACCCGAACTTGACGAAACTGAGGAAACTAAAATATTCCAAATTGGCACGATAATTAATAAAGAAAACAACACAAGAATTAACGTATTGAAAAAGTAAAACCATTTGTTTTCTTTTGATTTTCTTTTAATCACAGCTGTTGCCTCCTTTATAAAATAACCGACCGACCATTGTTCATTTTTCTAGTAATGCGATCTGTAATGACTAATAAAACAATTGAAATAACAGAAATCCCTAAACCAACTGCCGTCGCATAAGAAAAGTCCCCTTGCGTTAGCCCCATACGATAAACAAATGAATTAATTACTTCTGATTTGTTTTGGTTTTGAGCATTCATTAAAACCAACGTTTGATCTAAGTTCGATCCCAATAAACCGCTAACATTTAGAATTAAGTTCAACGAAATAATCGGCGCTAATAAGGGCAAAGTAATCGTTCGGATTTGTGTTAATTTTGAAGCACCATCAATTCTCGCCGCTTCATAAAACGTTGGATCAATACGAGACATGCCAGCAAGATAGAGAATCGTGCCCCAACCTACTTCTTTCCACAAATCAGAAAGAACAGCAATCCACCAATACTTATCAGGATCTAACAAATGATTGACGCCCTGATTCATTAAGCCTAACGACATCATGACTTGGTTGATAAAGCCATTTGTTGAAAGCCACGAAATCAACATCCCGCCTAAAACGATCCAAGAAAAAAAGTGCGGAATATAAGAAATTGTCTGAATCACTTTTTTTAAATGGCCATCTCTCATTTCAAAAATCATTACCGCTAAGATAATCGGAATAGCGAATCCTAAAAAAAGTTTCATTAAACTAATCGCTAAGGTATTACGAACTGCTTCCCAAAAAAAACTATCTTCCATAATGATTCGAAAATTTTCAAGTCCAACCCATGGTGCAGAAGAAACCGTATCAACAATCGTATAATTTTTAAAAGCAATGATAATTCCATAAATTGGAATGTAGTTAAAGACAATCATGAATGCTACACCCGGAAGTACCATCCAATGCAATTGCCGCTGATCATAAAACTTTTTTAGTTTTTTCATAAGCAGGGTTCCTTTCTTTTTAGTGAAACGTTTCTACAAACAGATTATACATTCACTTCAAACGGTTGTAAACCCTTACATTATGGTTTTATTTAAAAATAACAGCATTAAAAAGCGCTATAGACCATTTATAAAGAAATTATTTTCCCTGCTTCTTTTTCCATAAAAATACTCTTTTCTAGATATTTTAAAGCATTTTATAGAAACGTTTCACCAAAATATGAACATCTTTTTCTTAAAAATAATTCTGTTAAATAACAGAAAAAAGTCTGGTCGGATTGACCAGACTTTTTAAATATAGATAGTAAAATGTGTAATTTCAGGGATCACCCCAAAACGGGCATGAATGGCGGTCGTCCCTAAGCCTGTATTAACATATAGTTGCGTTTCTTGGTCCAACTGATACAATCCTCTGGTATACTTTTCAGCTAAAACATTTGTGATTGGATAAAAAGGAATCCAAATTTGTCCGCCATGGCTATGTCCTGCTAAAACTAACTGTGTACCCGTACCAACAAATGCATCCGCGACATCTGGTTCATGGGTCATTAATAACGCATAGTCATACGTTTCT
Organism: Enterococcus sp. AZ011; assembly: GCF_050548355.1. Lineage (NCBI taxonomy): Bacteria > Bacillati > Bacillota > Bacilli > Lactobacillales > Enterococcaceae > Enterococcus > Enterococcus sp. AZ011. The sequence continues at coordinate 1,043,087 of NZ_CP172959.1, read as the reverse complement.
CGATAGGATAATGTTTCTGAAACGGAAGGATTTCCTAATAACGAGTCATCTAAACCACCAATAAAAAGACGGCGTCCATCTGCTAAGGTTACTGTTTCTCCTTGGTTTTTCATAACGGTAAAGCCACTGGCCTCCATGACTTCATCATACACCGCAGAAGCACCGCCACCATAATCATGATTTCCCCAAACTGCATATTTTCCAATTGTCGCTTGCAACTGTTTTAATTTTTCAATCATCGGTTCTTTTTGTTGCGGATTTTTGGCATAATTGTCAAATAAATCACCTGTAAAAACGATAATATCTGGTTTTTCACGATTGACTTTTTTTATGACTTTATCTAACCGCTTCGTCTCATAAAATTCTGAAACTTGTATATCCGAAAGTTGCACAACATTCAATGGTTCTCGTTGATTTTTCTTTCCCAAAGTCACCTGATTAATGTGAACTAAATTCGGCTCAATCTTCCACGCATAGATTGGGAGTGCGATAATTAAGAAAAAAAATAAGAGCATTATACTTAAACCAATTTTTTTAACCACATCACTCGCTCCTTTCTTTTCTTTGATTTCCGAAGACTTAGTATAGAGAAAAATCTTCTTAACCACAATCTAAAACAAAGGAAATTAAGGCTTTGTTAAACAACCTAAAGAATTTACACAATCTCTTATCCTTTTCTTAGCTTTTTTATAAAAAAAGCTAGATAATTTCATCTGTCGATGAAATTATCTAGCTAGAACATTCTTCTCTTAATGATGATGTTTTCGAAACGTTTGATAACCAATTAAGCAAAATAAAATCCCCAATAAAATCATTCCAGTTACTGAAAATAAGCCTGCTAACATCTTTCGCATCCTCTCTGTTGCTAAACTTCCTTATTTGTAGTTACTATTTCTTGTTGTAAAATTGGTTGAAATAGACGACGTTCTGCTAATTTTCTTGCTAAAATTGCTTCACTTTTTTTCGTAAAGATACCTAAGTTATGGCGCTTGCCTTTCAAAGAGATATAAGCCAGCCATTTCCCAGAAGCGGTCTGGCTCACTCCTTTGTGTCCGCTGCTATTATTTTTGGGGCGTTTACTTTGCAACTTCCCTGGAATTACACCAGCAACTCTTTGTCGGTAATCCTTCTTTTTACGATGACCGCAACTTTTGGTATGGCCATTCAACAAATTTTCACAGCGAACCCAGCAAGATTGTCCGCACGAACACAGACAATACGCTTTCATTGTCTGTTGAATACTTTCGATCCGTACCACGACTAATTCATGATAGTTTTTTTTCAACATTGTTTGATAGCGATGGTGCGCACATTTGGTTCGATACCCACGAATTAGTTGTCTTCTTGAAGCTTCTGTATAGCTCCCACAAGAACAGCGACAGGCCCAAACAATTAGCCCTTCTTTTCTTTTTGCCGTTGGTGCTACTACTGTCAACTCACCAAACTTTTGACCAGTTAAATCTTTATAGTTAACTGCTTGTCTCAATTGACTATCCTTCGTATTCTTGTTCTCGCCACATCTCGATTGGGTCTCTCCCATAGTGCTCATTTTTCTGAGTCTCTCCCTTTCTTAGTTCTCTGACTACCTCAGCAAATACTTGCCAATCTTTTGTTTCCGGCAAATGACGCCATGTCAATTGACGACACCGTACTTTCGAACTATAAAAATCGGACAAATACAAATCGGTTTCTAAGGTTAATTTGTGATCAATCATGACATCCATATAATTGAAAGAAGCAATAATTTTTGCAATAAAGCGGTTATAATCCTCCCCACCAGAAAAATCAACAAATACATGAATCGTTTTTTCAATTGCGCAAAAAGACCGATCATTTAACAAACAAAACATAAAATCATAATATAGATGCACGCGTTCATACATTAAAAATCGTTTTTGATGCAGCGACTCTGTCTTTTGTATAAAACCATCTAAGGCGCGATGAATTTGAGGAAACCGCTCTTCAAAGAAACTGCTCTGCTTGGCGGGAATAAATGCAGCCACCGAAAAGTATAGGCGGTCCCAGCGATAACAAATCAACTTTAATTTTTCTTTTGTTTCCACCGTAATTCGCTTTTCAAAGAAAGGAATAACACTATTCATATGATCAATAAATTCGTCTAACATGGTTAACTTATCTGGAAAAACAATCGGACTATCAATGTATTCATTTAAACTTAAAAAAAGAAAAATATATGAAGTCTCTTTGCCAAAATCCTCTTTAAAAAGAGGTGTTTCGCTTGTATAGATTTTTTCAAACGCATGCTGTAAACAGCTAGGCACATGAACTTCCGTAAAAGAGTCCACTACATGATCAGAAAATACACGAAAACGTTGGATCGTTAAAAGAATAAATAGTTGTGCGCTTTGATTAAGACTAAACGTTCTTTGATACATCAGTTGTAAATCGTTTATAAATCGTTTAATGCCAGGACTATTTTCCAGCAAAATGTTAGGCAGCCTTTCTTGATTACTTCCATAAAAATAATACAAGCATTGAAAACAAAAACTTCGGATATTTTTCTCTTCTCCAACCAAGCCTGTTGACTTTAATTTAATACGCCAATTAGCTAAAATCAGATTTAGTTTATACGAGAAGGCATAAATTTTGCTTTTGCTCATAAAATGAATTTGAGAAAATTCTTGAATCGTATGCTTTTGATAGAGGCCCACATCAAGAAGTAACTTGGCCATTAGTGATTGATCAAAATAATATTTTCTTAAGGCTTGATAATCAATTTGCGATAATTTTTGCGCACTAATCAGTCCTTTAGCTGGAAAAAGAATTTGACTCCTTGAAGAAATCTGTGTACATTCATAATTTATTTGACGGCACAACGATTCTAACTTTTGAGTGGATAAATCAAAATATCCATAAAATTCTTCTTTTAATAATGGACCTTCACTATTCATAAAAGTTTGATAAATAAGTAATTTATCTCGGAATTCTTGGTCTAATAATTCATCTAACAAAGTAGTCACATTTTCAACTCCAAACTATCACGCCTTAAGTATCTATTTTTTTAACAAGACGTGAGTGTCAATCTTGCTTATTTTTTCCACAAATTTAAAAATGATTCTTTCAATATTTAGGAATCTTCATAGAAAAGTATTATTTTAACCAAAAAAAGCCCCCTTGCGTCACCAAGGAGGCTTTTTTGTTATTTTTTACTTTAAATTTAAAGAAAAGCTGATTTGTTTGACTAATTTTCTGTTTCTTTTCTAGCCTATTCGTCAAAAATGATTGAAACTTTTGGTTCGTCTTCTATACTATCTTCCTATAAAGTTCTTACTCTTTTAAGTATCAGCTTCTGTCAATAAAAGTCCTCATTTGGCATTGCTAATCTGAATACAGTATGACTACTTGTTGCCGCTATTTTTTGCTGTTATTTTACTCTTTAATTGAAGCGCTAGAAACGCTGTCAACTGTTGGCTTTTCGGTCGCTGACTCTTCTTCATGGACTGATGCACTTGAGACACTATCTGCCTTTTCTGGCGCTTCTTTTTTGGAGGCACCACTGACTGCATCGACGTTTTTTCCACCGACTAATTCTTGCCCAGTTTGTTTTAAATACCAATCAACAATTGGTTTAAAGTCTAAAATATACTCATTAATTCCCGCGTAATTTCCATTATCATCATACATCGCTTGATAGTTATGCACTACATAGGTATCTGGTCCGTGCATTGGAACATGAACGCGAATAGCATCTGTTTTTCCTGACCGTAATTGTTGAATCACCCATTCTACATTTTTCAATGCTTTTGGTGGATGGCAATTCGCTAATGGATTACCAACTTGTCCTGGTTGCCGTTTAGCAAACATTTCTTCAGCAGCCATTTTTTTATTGTAATATAAAAATTGATTGTTACTGTCTGCGTAAGTCAATTCCATTGGCATTGATTTTAAGAAATAATTTAGCTGATCAACGGTTAAAATGCCTCGATCTAATTTTACGTATGTGTCGCCTTCCACAGCCTGAACCGCTTCTGCTGCTTGTTCTACCCAATCATCTGCTGCCATATCAACCCCTTCGATCGTTGTTTCAATGGTTCCTTTTGCATGTAAATCTTCAGGTAAGTCTTTTGGCTTAGCCCCTTCTAATTTTGAAATCACATCAATGAATTCCACGAATTTTTGTAATGTGCTTTCTAAAAATTGACGTGTTCCCTCCGCAATTAAGTTACCGTTTTCATCAAATGCTTCTTTAGCTTTTCCTAATAAAAACTCGTTTCCAGGCATCACGATTGCATTGACACCAGGTGCATCAAGAATTTGACGAAGATGTAATTGCGCACGTGAGGTTCCTTGATCATAATAAGAGCAACCAACAATCATTACTGGTTTATTTTCCAGCGGATGAATTTTGAAAGATAACCATTCTAACACACTTTTCAAACCGGCAGGAATGGTATGGTTATGTTCGGGCGTCGCAATAATTACGCCGTCTGCTTGTAAAATTTTGCGATTCATATTCTGAATCAAGACACTGTTCGTTTGATCCTTACTTTGATTAAACATTGGAATATCTTTAATTTCTAAAATTTCCAAGTCGAACATTTTATAAAACTCTTTGCCAATATATTGCAGTAGTAACCGATTATAAGAAGAATCAGCGTTTGATCCGACGATCCCAATTAATTTCATTTTATTCACTCCATTTCGTTAAATCGTTTCCCATGAGAAATTTTCTGCTTCTTTTTTATTTTGCGCATGCGCATGTTTCAGCTGTTCTGTAATTTCAATAAATACACAAAAATCTGCAAACAAACCAGCTAGTTTATCTATTTGTTCTGAATCTTTTAACGCATTGTTTTCATCAAAAGCTTGTAAGGAATGCGCTAATAGAAATTCAGAGCTTGGCATAATTCGTGCTTTCAATTCAGGAGCATCTAAAATTTGACGTAGATGCGCTTGTGCTCTAGAGGAACCTAACGTGCCATAGGATGCACCAGTAATCATAACTGGTTTATCAACAAACGGAAAAATCCCGTAAGATAACCAACTTAGGGCATTCATCAAAGAAGCCGGCACCGCATGGTCATATTCAGGCGTACTGATAATGACGCCATCTGCTGCTTCAATTTTTTCAGCAACCGTTTTAACTATTTCTGGCAAAGCTTTGTCTTCTGGCTTGTTAAACATAGGAAAGTCAACAATTTCAACTAGTTCAATGTCGGCCTCCTGCGCAAAATAGTGTTGCATAAATTGCAAAAGTTGACGATTGGTTGATTGCTCTGAGTTCGTTCCTACTAAGCCGATAATTTTTTTCATAATGAGCTGTCCTTTCTTTTTCGGTTCTATGAATGGATAATGTGAAGAGTATCTGCTAACCCGCTGCTATATAAAATTTGCTGGTCTTGTGTAATGATGACTCCTTCAATTCCATCTAGTTGATTGAGGATTTCAAGCGCTGCTGGAATTGGATAACCAAATAAACGCGTTGTCCAAATCTCACCATCCACTGAAGCATCCGAGATAATTGTGAGGCTGGCCATTTCAGTTTCCAATGGGTAACCGGTTGTCGGATCCAACAGATGGTGATAGACTCGCCCAGCTTCGGTTAAACTTCTTTCATAAATGCCCGACGTCACAACCGATTGATTAGCCACTTCGACAAGTAAGCTGATTGTTTCTCTGGATTCTTGCGGATTGCGAATACCAATTCGCCATTTTTTGTTTTGATGCGTAGAGGGCCCCAACGTCACAATATTGCCGCCCAGATTAATCAAAGCAGACGTCACATGGACTTCTTTCAAATAGGCAATTAGTAAATCAGCGATATAGCCTTTTGCTAAAGCCCCCAGATCTAATTTCATTCCTTCTTCTTCCAAAAAAACCGTTTGTTTTAATGGATTTAAGTGAATCTTTTCTGGATTAATTTTTTTCAAACAGGCTTTAATTTCCTCTTCTGACGGGACACGGGCGTCTTTAAAACCGATTCGCCATGTTTGAACTAACGGGCCAATGGTAACATTCAAATGACTAGCTGGATCACAACTATGTTTTTTCCCTAATGCAATTAATTGATACAACTCTGGATGAACGCTGACTGGTTTTTGCCCAGCTTGTTGATTGACAGCCATCAGTTCCGAAGTTGAATCATTTGCACTAAAGCGTTGCTCATAAGTGATCAATCGTTGATGCACTTCTTCTAGAATTTTTTCAGGTTCTTCATGGTCTACAAATACATCTATTACTGTGCCCATCAAATAAATAGTTTGACTTTGTTGCACCTCAAGACTTCCTCTCCACGAAAGATTGTGTTTTATTTCACATTTATTCACAAATGAATCATACGCCTTTATTTGATGCCAGTCAAGTCGTTTATATATTTTTTTATATAAAATAACGACCTTAAAATTTTCATTTAAGGTCGTAACGTGTCTTGAACTCTTTTAAAAAACGCTTTTTTTATTATATTTTAAAAATAAATATATAATTTTCTATATAAACTAATTATTCTTAGATAAAATTGTTTCTTTCAATGTTTGAATTGCTTCCAACAAGATGCGATTTTTATTGATTTTTGCATACGCGCGGGCATCTTGTAGTAGTTCTAAAATTTGCTCTTGCGGCTTTTCTTCAGCTAAGGCATTTTTCGCAAGCTGGAAAGCTGCTCTTGCCAAGTAATACGTGACGTGATTATCAGAACAGATGGAAATCGCATACTCTAACAAAGCATCACTTGTTTCTAAATCGCCTTTTTCTGCATAAAAAACACCACAGTGAAAGACAACATTTAATACTCGCCAAGTATCTTCCATTGATTGAATAGTATAGAGATAAATTTCCTTGAAGACCTTATTGAAATAAAATTCGGCTTTCTCAATTTCGCCTTCTTTGGCATAGGCCATGCCAATTCCAGTAAAAGCTAACAAACGATAAATATCGCTCGTGTATTTTTGCTCTTCAAACAGAAGTTTTTCAAAGGTAAATAAGCAATCCATCAACGAAGCATTTTGAAAAATCATGACAAAGCCTTGTAAATAATAATATTCTAATAACAGTTGGGAATCTTTGATTTCATCAAAAGGAATATTTTTTAAAATTATTTGCAATTGGTCATGTTCGCTGGTAATCAAGAAGAATTCTGCTTCTTCCATTTTTTCAAGAATTTCAGGTTGTTTAATCCCTACGCGCGGGAAGAGTTCCCCCAAAGGTAGCTCTAAACGATTGCATAGTTGGATCAATATTTTTAAAGTTGGGACTTGACCATTCTTTTCAAAGCGACTAACCGTAACTTGCGTACAAATCCCTTTAGCTAATTCACTTTGCGACAAACCACGTGCTTTGCGTTTTTCTATAAACCGTTGTATATTCATTGCTTTTCCTCTCATTCTCATCTTCTCAAACTTACTATAATACAACTTACCTTAAAAATATATATAGAAAAAGAAAAATGTTTATAACAAAAAAGAACACAGACAACTCTTTCATTAAAAGTTTGTCTGCGCTCTATTAGAATCTGAATCACTAAACGTCAATTCAGCGTTATTTAATCAATCCGATACGTCACACTTGCTTTGTTTAGAGAGCAGCTCTTTTTTTAGCTTCTTTCACAAACGTATTCATGGCCTGATATAATTTTTCCTTGATTTCTTTGAGATTAGCTTGTTGTAATTCTTTATTGGCAACTAACTGTTGACCGTTCACCCAAACAGCTTCAACATTGCTAGCATTTGCTGAATAAACCAACGCTGAATAGGCATCAAAAATCGGAAACATATTAACTGATTGCGTTTCAATTAATGTTATATCCGCTTTTTTGCCCACTTCCAATGAGCCGACTTGCTCCGCCAAGCCTAACGTTTTAGCGCCCCCCATCGTTGCCAGATAAACAATTTCTTTCGCAGGAAACAAAGAGCGATCTTGGTGTGCTGTCTTATGAAAATTCGCAACCATACGCATTTGGGTGAATAAATCTAATGTATTCCCACTACTAGGTCCATCCGTGCCTAAACCGACAATAATCCCTTGATCAAGCATTTGCTTAATCGGCGCTACGCCTTTGGCTGATTTAGTATTCGCACCGATACAATGAGCGACACGCGCTTTTCCATTAGTAGCAGCTAAACTCGCAAGATCTTCATCTGTTGCCAAAATACAATGCGCTAAAATAAACGGCTCGCTCAAATAACCCAGTTCTTCTAAGAAAGCAATTGGTGTTTTTTGATAGGCTTTTTCAAACTCAGCCATTTCATAAGTCATTTCAGCAACGTGCATGGTCACAGGAACTTGGTATTGCCGACTAAGTTCAATAATTTTCGCCAACACTTCTGGTGAATTGGTATTCGGTGCATGCGGCGCAAGCATAGGCGTAATCAACGGATGACCTTGCCACTTGCGAATAAAGGTTTCCGCGTAAAAAAGACCGCCTGAAGGTTCTGGACTATCACAAGTGGGCATATCAATGATCGTCTCTCCGAGCAAAGCACGAACACTCATTTTTTCACAACTTTTAGCAATTTCATCTTCAAAATAATACATATCACAAAAGCTCGTAATACCACTCAGTAACATTTCAGCAATTGCATAATCACTACTGCATCCTACTAATTCTTTTGTCATGAATTGTTCTAATGGAAAAAGAAAACGCCGGAGTCGATCTGGCACATCGTCTCCTAACGAACGAAACGGAATCATGCCTACATGGGTATGGGTGTTAATCATCCCAGGTATTAAAATTCCATTTTGACCATCGATTACTTGATTTGCAGCCATTTGCTTTTCATCAAGTGTGGTCATTGGTGCTAATTCCACAATTGTGTCTTCTTCAATCACTAAATAGCCGGCTTTGATTTCTGAAAATTGCTCATCCATTGTTAGTATATGCACATTTTTAATGAGTGTTTTCATGCAAAAGAACTCCATCCTCTGGAAAAACTAATGGATAGAAACGTTGTGACTTCGTATCCATCATCCCAAAATCTGTCACTTTAATGGCTGGCGAGACAGGCAATGATAGTGTGGAAAAGGACATGATTTCATTCATATTTTGATAGCCTAACGCTTGCATAGCTTGTCGAACTTTTTGTAAAGAAGCGCCTAATTGTTCAATCGGTGCTTGCGATAAAATCCCACCAATTGGTAAAGGACAAGTTGCCATCACTTGCTGATCCGAAGCAACCAAATAGCCGCCTTGCATCGCTAATAATTCATTCTGCGCTAACAGAATATCCTCAATCGTATTACCCATCACCATTAAATTATGATGATCATGGGCCCAGGTTGTCGCAATGGCTCCTTTCTCGGAAAGGGGTTGATCCATTAAAGAAAAAGAAATATTACCATTTTTTCCGTAACGTTCCATCACAATTAATAAGGCACAGTTGGCTTTTTGCCATTGCAACAATCCATTTTCAACAGGAATTTCTTTTGTAATTCGCTCTGTAAATGTGCCAATTTCTTGTTTTTGAATCACATTACAACGAACTGTTTCTTTTGTTGTAGCCACCTTTAAAAGTAAATCTTCTTCTGTTAACCTTTTACATTGGATGGTTTGTTGATAAGTGGCTGGAAACTCTTCGATTTTTTCTGGATAATGGAAGGGCTCACCTTTTTCAAAAACGACCTTTCCAGATTTATAAACCGTATTAATATCAAAACTTTCTAAGTCATTTAATAACAAAAAGTCAGCTTTTTTACCAGGTGCAATTTCGCCACGATCATGGAGACCCATTCGTTTGGCCGGCGTATAAGTTGCCATATAAATGGCTTTTTCGATAGGCAACCCTGCTTGAACGGCTTTTTTGACATTTTCATTTAGATGACCTTTTAGCAAATCATCAGCCATCACGTCATCCGTGATAATACTTGCATAATTGTAGAAGTTATTGTCTACTATCACCTGAATATTTTCAGGAGTGATTGATTTATTTTGAAATTGCATAAAGACGCCCGCTTCAATCTTTTCTTTTAACGTTTTAGGAAATTGATGGGTATGATCTGAAGTGATACCGCTATATAGAAAATCTGCTAACTCTTGATCTTCGATTTTAGGACAGTGGCCTTCTAAAGGCATGATTGGTCGTTGTTTTTGACACAAATCGATAATTTGACGAATTAAAGAATCTGGCTCATAGGAAATCCCTTTAAAATTCATGGCTTCCCCTAAACAAATCACTTTTGGTTCTTTGAGTAATTCTGCTACTTCTGCTAAGCCGATAATCCCACCAGTTGTTTCTAATTCGGGAGTGGTCGAAGGAACCGAAGAAGGAATTGCGTGAAAGATATCTAGTTCTGTTTCAGCGGCCATAAAAGCTTTTAAGCCTTCTAAGCCAAATACATTAGCCATTTCATGGGCATCGGCAATCACCGTTGTCACACCGTAACGCACTACTGCTTTGGAAAAAATAGTAGGTGTCGTCATGGAACTTTCAATATGCATGTGTGCATCAATTAAGCCGGGAATCATCCATTGATTCTCGGCATTAATTGTTTTTTGGGGCTGCAAATTGACGTTCTCTTCTTCATAAATGTAATAAAATTTATCATTTTTAATCGCAACATTTCGTTGAACGAATGTTTGAGTGACTGTTTGATACAGCCACACATTTTTTAGTAATACATCGACGTTCATTTTGTCCCTCTTTTCTAAAACTATTGATTCATCGTCCGATTCCATTGATCAATCCAATCCGCTAGTTGACTATTAATAAAATTAAAATCGACTGTTTTGGCACGTTCGGCAATGGCACCATATGTTTTATTTTTCGCTTCTTTTTCGCTTAGCGTTACTTGTTGATTAGTAGGTCCTTCATTTAACGAAATCGCTTTGGCCTTTTGTGATTCTTCACTAATCCGTGCGTTAACAAATTTAAAGGCGGTTTCTTTGTTTTGTGCTTTTTTAGGAATATTGACTGTATTATAGTTGGCATACGTGCCGCTTTCTGGGACGACATACGTCACGTTTTCTGCTGCGCCTTGAATAATATCAACTGCAAAATCAGCAACCACAGCTGCTTCAATTTCACCAGATTGGAACATATTAGCTAAGTCTGACGATTTTGAATACGTTTTAACAACGTTTGGTTTTAATTCTTTCATCGCTTCAAAAGCGGCCTTCCCGTTATCTTTTGTAATATCTTGACCAGCATGTTCACTGGCAACGTATAACATTAAAGGACCTGCCGTCGTGGCAACGTCTGGAACAGAAATTTTACCTTTCAAATCAGCTGACCATAAGTCATCCCAGTTCTTAATTTCTTTGCCTAATTTTTCTTTGTTGTAAACAATCCCGATACTGTTTACAGCGATTGGTACGCCAGCACCACTTTCAAAAACCTCTTTTGCTCCCGGCGTTAACTGACTTAAATTAGGTACTTCTTTTTCTGTAATTTTTTCAAATAACCCTTCTTTTCCACCTTGTGCTGCATTTGCTTGTGCTAATTCAATGACATCAATTCCCGCATTGGGATTATTTTTTAATTTCGTAAAGCGGTCTGCACTATTGCCTACTTCTAAGGTAACTTTCGCTTCATTCTCTTTTTCAAATGGAGCGATGATGTCTTTTTTGACAATATCTTCACTTAATCCGAAAGTTGAAACGACTAAAGCATTACTTCCACCTTTGCTCTCGCTTTTCGTAGTTGCTTCGCTGTTTCCACAAGCAGTCATTAATAACGTTGCAGCGACTAATGTCCCTAAAATTACGCGTTTTTTCATTTTTAAATCTTCCTCCAAAATGGTTTTTATTTTTCTAAAATAACTAATTTCTCAGCTGGAAAAGCCAAGTGAATGGTTTCGTTTGTTTCATATAACTGTTCACTTGTTCCATTAACAAGCAATGTACCTAACGCTGTTTCCACTTCATATTGATAGCTTTTCCCTAAAAATGTTCGGACAGCGACAGTACCTGCGACAGTATTAGTAGCAGCTTCTGAAACAATCTCAATGTCCTCTGGACGAATCGTTGCCACCGTCGTTGTAACATTTGGTTCAGGATTAGTCGTTTTCACTATTTGATTTGTTTGTGTCCGATAATGACCGGCTTCCATTTTTTCGACAGAGAAAAAGTTTTCAAAACCGATAAATTCTGCAACAAACTTAGTACGAGGCAAACGATAAATCGTTTCTGGTGAATCATATTGTTCAATCACGCCATTATTCATAATGGCCACTTTATCTGAAATAGAAAAACATTCTTCTTGGTCATGTGTGACAAAAACTGTCGTAATGCCTAATTGTTGTTGAATCCGTTTGATTTCAATCCGCATTGCCACTCGCAATTTTGCATCTAAATTACTCAACGGTTCATCTAGTAGTAATAGTTTAGGTTCGATAATCAGAGCACGTGCTAGCGCAACCCGCTGTCTTTGACCACCAGATAATTGTTTTGGATAACGGTCGCCCAAGCTTTCTAAACCACATACTTTTAGCATTTCTGTGACTTTTTGGTCCATGGTTTGTTTATTTTCTTTGCGTAATTTCAGCCCAAAAGCGACATTTTCTGCAATCGTTAAATGGGGAAATAACGCATAGCTTTGAAAAACCATCCCGAAGTTTCTTTTATGGACAGGAACCTTTGTTAGTTCTTCTTGGTCAACGAAAAACTGTCCGTCGTTTGGCTTAATTAATCCAGCAATCACTCTTAGCGTAGTCGTTTTACCACAACCACTCGGTCCTAATAAAGAAACTAACTCTCCTTTTTCCATTGAAATATTTAAATCTTTTAAAATATCTTGTTTTCCGTCATAGCTGACGCGAATATCTTTTAAATCCACAAAAGTCAAAATTTTCTCCTCTTTCTATCTCGGGCTTCTTCCATGTTTTAGGCAATGGAAGCTAGTCCCAACGTTTTTTCAATTAAAAACATTAAGCCCATTGTTAGTAGCATCAACAATACAGAAATTGCTGAAACAGTTGGATCATAATTGTATTCCATATAACTTAATAAAGAAGTAGGCAGCATCGTCACACCGGGACCTGATAAAAACATCGATACAGGAACATTGTTAAACGAATTGACAAATGCTAACATAAAGGCTGCAAAAATTCCTGAAGACACATTGGGTAAAACAATTTGAATGAAAGCTCGCAATCTTGTACAACCTAATGTCCAAGCTACTTCTTCCATTGAATAATCTAGTTGTTCCATACTTGATCCAACCACTCGAATAATATAAGGCAAACTAATTAAAAAATGCCCCATTAACAATCCTTGAAAGACTGGCAAACCTAATTTAATAACAATATATTGAAATAACGTATACCCGACCACAATTCCTGGAATCACAGTTGGGGATAAGAAAAAGCTTTTAATAAAGTTGCGCCCGCGAACGGAATAACGTGCCAGCGCATAGGAAGCCGGAATCCCTACTATTAATGCTAAAACAGTCGCTAATACCCCAATCAACAAGCTTAACTTAAAACTGTCCATAAACGTTTCCGATTGTAATGCTTTGGCGTACCAATCTAAAGTAAATCCTTTAATCGGAAATTGAATCGCTGCGGCTGTTCCAAAAGAAGTCACCACAATCAAACATAATGGTAAAAATAAAAACAGAAAAACTAGAATTGCAATAACAGATAGTCCTTTTTGCTTACGCATGATTTGCTTCTCTCCGATCTACTTTCTTAGCGACCATGTCTAGGCCTTTCATCACAATTAATGTCGTTAAAATCATAATAAATGCAAGAACACTCGCCGATTGCCAATCACCTAAAGTATTAGCCTTTTGATATAAGAAGGTCGACATCATCATTTTTTGGTTACCACCTAACAGCTGTGGCGTCGTATAAGCCGTTAAAGTTCCTGTAAACACTAATATACTTCCTACAATGGTGCCTGGAATTGATAAAGGTAAAACAATTTTCCGAAAAGCCGTCATTGGATTGGCGCCTAGCGTCTCAGCCGCTTCTAGCATTTCTCCTTCAATGTTTTCCATAACCCCAACTAAGGTCATAATCATTGTTGGTAAAAATAAATACACTGAACCGATAATAATTGCAAATTCTGTATACAATAAATTCAGCGGTTGCTCAATTAAGCCTGTTTTTAATAACAACGTATTCACTACACCGTTTTTTCCTAAAATATTAATCCAAGCAAAACTTCGAATAACTGAATTGGTTAATAATGGAAACAAGGTCATAGCCATTAAAAAGCCACGCCATTTTTTGGAAACTCCAGCAATAAAGTATGCCGTTGGAATGCCCAACACGATTGAAATACCCGTCACAATTAACGAAACTCTTATCGTTCGCCAGAAAATTGAAACATTATAGTCATCTTTAAAAAAAGTAACATACTGATTTAGTGTCAAGCCATGATCAGTAAAAATGGTTGGCAAAATGCTAGTAATTAATGGAATCATTAAGAAAAATAATAATAGTACTAGCCCCGGTGCCACAATTAAATAAGGAACTTTCTTGTTCATTCGTACACTCCTCGTTCGTTTTTTCACTTCATCAGTATACGCAAGGAAAACGTATATTTCAACACATTTTCATCTTTTTGTTCGTTTTTAAACCCGAACGTTCGTATATTTTTTCGAAAAAGGTTATTAAAAAATAAAACACGAACATTAAACAAAAAAACACAAACAAGACTGTTTGTGTTTTTTGTCAACTTTTTTATTTATCACTTAATTTTCTTGGAACGTTTGATCCTTTTCCATCATTTTCACTATAATACCATCTTGATACACCTGATAATATCCGAACAATTCATTCTCTTTTGAGACACTATTCTTTTCAGATCTAATTTGAACAACATAACTTCCTTTATTTGACTGCTTAAACGTATAATGAAACGCCGAGTCATTTGTTGGTATCCCTAAACCATTTTGTAAAAATTCAATCGCTTCCTGTTTAGTATAAGATTCTGCTTCTAATTGCGTTCCTAAATGCGGATTTTTTTGATCAACAAATTGTCTTGCTTTGTCATTATTAGCAGACTTTTCTATAACGACTTCCTGTTGCGAATTCCTACTTCCTGAACAGCCAGTTAATACAAATAAAATCACCAACAACCCGAAACACTTACTCAAAGTTTTCTCCTCCTCTCCCTTTTCATTAGTGATACCTGATGATTTCTTTTATATTTTAGCATGCTTGATATAACGAATGGTGCTCAAAAAAGACAGAATCAACAAGTAAAAATTGTCGACTCACCTTTCTCAACTAATATTAAAAACCATCTGTCTCAATATTTTCGAATTTCCTGTAAATTACTGATAAATAAAAACAGCTCCTTTTGCGTATACTTATATTATCAGCACCTAAAGGAGGAACTTTCTTGAAGCAAAAAAATCTACTCACTTATCAATCACTTGTAGCCTTGTTGCTAGTATTCAGTCTCTTTAGTTTTGACCCATCGGTTTCTTTTGCCACCCGTTCTGGAAAAACGCCTGTTTCAGTTGAACTAGAAATTGGAGGGCTGCCTGGTGATGAATCGGTTGACGATGCCATTGATCCTGATTTAGAAAATCCTAACACTAGTTTTGACTTGCTCTTTATTCCGAAAGAATTTACTTTTGAAACCCAAGCGATTTCTGGTGATTTAACGGCAGTTCCTATACGACCTTCTGAAGGCAATACTCATACAATGAGACACTTCGGGATGGGGGATGTTCGCGGAGCCTTAACTGGTTGGCATGTCACTGCTGAAATCCCACACATGCGAAACGAAGCTCATTCTTTACTAGGCATCATTACGTTTCAATTAACAGGCGGCTATGCTCGCTATGACAAAACGTTAAGGCGTTTCTTTATGACAAATACAATGTATGGACTGGATTTTTCAGAAGATCCTGCTGCACCCGACTTCCCGACCAACCCAATTATTATCGGTAACGGTGCGACTTTAATGAGTAACGCTGGTGATAGAAAAGGACAAGGAATGTGGAGCGGCCGCATGACCGATATTTCTCTTGCAATCCAAACCCCTGTTTCACAATTATTTCCTGGCGCATATACAGGTTCGATTATCTGGAATTTAATCTCTGGACCTGCATAAAATAAAAAAACGCTTAGAAAACTAGCGGAATCACTACTCTTCTAAGCGTTTTTTTATATCATAAGGACTATTTGCTCCTTCTATTTGTCTAAGCATGCTTTACCACTTTTCGTTTAACGAATCACTTGGCCCCAACGGTAATCAAACTGATACTCTTGATTACCATTATTCAGGTTAATTTTGTATAAATAACGCGGGACTTTAATGAATAACGCATCCTCTACTTGAAAAGCTTCAATAGGTACATTTTCTTTAGTTAAAAGCAACGGTGTTTGCCACTCGTATGTTTTTTTCTGCCAATTGTATAAGCCAACTATCGCTTGATTACTTTGTCTTTTCTTGTATGACAGAACATAATAATTTGCTTCATCTTTCTTGCCTAATAAAACTGGTGCTATTAGTTGCTCTTCTAGTTTTCCTTGCACTGTTGTACGCTCTTCCGATGACAGCTCTTGACCAATTTGACTCTCATTTGAATCTACCGTCCATTTAGGCGCTTCTTGTGTTTGAAAGACTTCTTTGAAAGTTGGGTCTTGTTTTAACTGCCAATTTTTCAAATCTAATTGATAATATCGATTGTTTAATCCATAAATATAGAGATAGCGATTATCCATAAAACGATAATCAACGAAATCAGAGCTTAAATAGTCTTTTAATTCAGGGAATTTCTTCACTAAATCTGCTTCAGAAAACTGTTTTTTCCCTGTTTTTGTATCTAGTAAGTAAATGGCCTCGTTACCAGCATTATTCAAAACCACATATTGATCTGTTTGACCAATTAAATAATCACGCCAACCTAAACGTTTACTCCACATTCGTTCGCTCGTCTGACTATTAACAGAAATCACTTGGAACAATGAGTTACTGGTGCTAATGCCATTCGTTCGTCCATTTGGAATAATCATTCGCTCGATTGAAGTTAAGCCTTTTGTTTTTTCAGAATAAAACGTCGCACTTTTCTCTTCAATCGTTACTGAACGAAACATTCCGAAAAAGATTAAACCAGCAAAATGTACCACTGCAAGATAAACCAATAAAATTAACGCATAGGGAACCAGTCTCCTTGTACTCCGCCTTCTTATTAAGGAAATAACCAAAATACCACTAATTACTATAAAAATAATTGCTACAATGATAACAAAAATATCATGATAGAGCCAACCAGACAATTGCCAACTTCTATAAAGTGTGTCCATTACGCCATCCTTTCCAATTGTTATTTGCTTATTATAAAAAGGATACTATTTTTTTTTGAAAAATAACAACAAAAAGCGACGAACAGCAATAAGCCCATTCAAGTTGACCTAGTTAGTCAACTTGAATGGGCGTGGAGAAATGTGCCTTGTTATTCAGTTATTCCGCTTCTTCAATTGCGGACAAAGCTTTTGCAATATCAATTTCTTTATTCCGATAATCAGCATCATGAACTGGAAAATGCTGTCGCAATTCTGCTGTTTCCATCCACGAAACAGTCCCTTGTTTAATGCCAAAATCAAGAATGTGCCCACCAAATTGGTGATCCTCACTGATAAAGTGCAAATGAAACCCTGCGGCAGAGGCACCATGAAATAATTTAGGTGTAAAGAACCCTACAACTGTTCCCTGAATATTCTCCGCTGTAAATTCAGGTTGATTGCGTGCTGCTTCTACAAATGGTGGATACGGTTTTTCTTGTTTAGGTGCCACACGGACATGCATCTTCGCAAAAAGACCGCTAATTTTAATTGCCGCAAAAAAATTAGGACTAATTTTTTCTAAAATTTGTGCTTTAATATTTTCATCGGTTTCCGTTGATACAGGGAATGCGCCATCTTCTTGAAAACGAGTAACTGCGGCATATGGCGTTAATTCTTCGCCTCCTAGAATAGTAATTTCGCCAGTTTGATTTGCATGATACAATGTACCGTCCAATAAAATAATTTCGCCATTTGAGCCTTCTAATGTCCCAATTCCAAAATCACCTTGCGTGAGTAACGTACCAATTTCTGCCGTTCCTGCCATCAAACTTTCCATTAAACCGCCTAGCGTACCATGTTGATAAACATATTGTTCGCTCATTTTTCCATCTCCTAATAAAGTTGATCTGGTAACAATGTTTTACCTAATTCTTGATTATCTGAATAATCCACAGGAACATCAATAATCACTGGGCCTTCTGTTTGCATTCCTTCTTCTAAAGCTGCGGCAAATTCTGCTTGTGAATGAACTCGAACCCCTTTGGCTCCAAAAGCTTCAGCATACTTCACAAAATCAACTGGACCAAAATCTACGCCAGAGGATCGATTATATTTCATTTCTTCTTGGAATTTAACCATATCATAACTACCATCATTCCAAATAATATGCACGATATTTTGCTTTAAACGAACCGCTGTTTCTAATTCTTGCGCCGAAAATAGGAAACCGCCGTCCCCAGAAACAGAGATAATTTGTGTATTTGGACGAACTAGTGCAGCTGAGATTGCCCAAGGCAAAGCGACACCTAATGTTTGCATACCGTTACTAAATAATAAATGACGCGGTTCATAACTTCTAAAGTGGCGAGCCATCCAAATGTAGTGGCTCCCTACATCAACAGTAACTGTCATTTCATTCGTGGTTTTTTCTTGAAGCGTTTGAACAATTTCTAATGGATGTAACCGATTTTCAATTGTACTTGTTTTTACTTCTTTAATCGTTAATTTTTCTTGAAGCGTTTCTAAATAATCTTGCGCATCTTCTGTTAATATTGGTTCACTAAATGCTTCTGATAATTTCAAAATATTTTTAGACATATCACCAATTAGCTCTTCTTCCGGTTGCATATATTGATCAATTTCCATTTGAACTTCATCAATAACAATAACGCGCGCATCTTTTTCTGCATTCCAATTACGTGCCTCATATTCAATTGGGTCATAACCAATCGCAATCACTAAATCACTTCTTTTTAACAAACGATCCCCAGGTTGGTTTCGAAATAAACCAACACGCCCAAAGAAATGTTCTTCTAATTCTTTTGAAATAATTCCTGCTCCTTGGAACGTTTCCACGACTGGCAAACCAGTTATAGCAACCAATTCACGAATGGCTGCGGTAACTTTTCGTGCAGAGGCCCGCATTCCTAAAAGTAAAACAGGTAATTTCGCTTGCTTGATTCGTTCAGCTAAAGCTGCGATTGTTTCTGCTGATGCATGGCCCAGTTTCGGAGCCGACAAAGGCTTAATCGCTTCGCCTGTCACCGGACTATCTGTGACATCTTGTGGGATCGATAAGAATGTTGCGCCTTTTTTCGCTGTTTTGGCGATACGGTAAGCATTGGCAATATTTTCAGATAATGTTTCTGGATCTTGAATTTCTGTACTGAATTTTGTTATTGGACTAAATAATGCAGCATTATTCATGCTTTGGTGAGTTAATTTTGACAAATCGGACCGTTTCACCTGTCCAGCCAATGCTAAAACAGGGTCCCCTTCTGCAGTCGCAGTTACTAACCCAGTTGCTAAATTGCTGGCACCAGGTCCACTAGTTGCAATAACTAAGCCAGGCTCTCCCGTCAAACGACCAATCCCTTGTGCCATAAAGGCAGCGTTTTGTTCATGTCGAGCTAAAATTAATTCTGGGCCTTTATCAACTAATGCATCAAAAACCCCATCAATTTTTGCACCGGGAATCCCAAAAATATAGGGCACTTCGTGATTGATTAAACTTTCTACTATGATATCTGATCCTTTTTTACTCACTGTTATACCTCCGATTAAAATCTGTACTAATTACAAATACAAAAATACCACTAAAATTCTAATTAATCAACAATGAAACACCTTGAAAACGTGTAATATACTAATTCGCATATTTTAATAGAATTGAGATATTTCAAAAGATTAAGCAAAAATAATGCAAAATACCTTAAAGTTTTATAGTCTTTCAACAATTATTATATACTTCTTCACTAAAAATTAGTAAGATTAACCTATAAGAAAAAAATCACAACCTGTGATAAATTATTGGAGGAAAAATATGTCAAAAGGGAAGAAAATTTTTGCCATTATCTTTGGAATTATCTTGGTTCTATTTCTTGCAGTTGTTGGAATGGGAGCAAAACTTTATTGGGATGTTTCTAAATCAATGGATAAAACCTATGAAACAGTAGAACGATCTAAAAAAAGTCAGGTCAATTTAAACAATAAGGAGCCTTTTTCTGTTTTATTATTAGGGATTGATACAGGCGATGATGGGCGTGTCGAGCAAGGTCGTTCGGATACAACAATTGTTGCAACAGTTAATCCTCGTGACAAGCAAACAACCTTAGTCAGTCTTGCTCGCGATACCTATGTTGATATTCCAGGTCAAGGAAAACAAGATAAATTGAATCACGCCTATGCTTTTGGTGGCGCATCTTTAGCAATGGATACAGTTGAAAACTATTTAAATATACCTATTAATCATTATGTTTCAATTAATATGGCTGGTTTAAAAGAATTAGTCAACGCGGTTGGCGGAATCGAAGTGAACAATAATCTGACTTTTTCTCAAGACGGGTATGATTTTACGATTGGTAAAATTTCATTGGATGGTGAACAAGCACTCTCCTATTCAAGAATGCGTTACGAAGATCCTAATGGTGACTACGGCCGCCAAGAACGTCAAAGAAAAGTGATTGAAGGCATCGTCCAAAAAGTCTTAAGTCTTAATAGCGTGAGCAACTATCAAGAAATTTTAACAGCTGTTTCTGATAATATGAAGACAGATTTAAGTTTTGATGACATGAAAAAAATTGCCTTAGATTATCGCAGTGCCTTTGGTAAAGTGAAACAAGACCAACTTCAAGGTACTGGTTTTATGCAAGATGGTGTTTCCTATCAACGTGTGGATGAACAAGAATTAACTCGTGTCCAACAAGAGTTGAAAAATCAATTGAATACAAAATAAAAATAAAACCCACGAGTACTATAAATACTCATGGGTTTTATTTTCTCTTCTATTAACGTTCTTGTTTCACCGCTTCTAAAGCCGCTGTATTAATAATATTCCAAGGTTTGTCAAACGCTGGTTGGAAGAAGAAATCCGCATAGGCTAAGTCTTCAATCGTCATTTTGGCTTGAATCGCTAATGAAATAGCATTAATGTTTGCAGTTAAATCTGCTTTTGACATTAATTGAGCGCCTAAAATTTGTGTTGTTTCAGGATCATACACTAATTTAAACCAAGCTTTTTGTTTGTCTGGATTAAAGTCCATCAAGTAGTCTTCTACTACTGTCACCGCTTTTGTTTCTTTTCCTAATTTTTGAGCCATGACTTCGTTAATCCCTGTTGAAGCAAATTTATAATCAAAGACGGCCAAGCCAGAAGATCCTTGAACACCAGGGAAAGGTTTAACTGGTTCCTCTAGGTTTTTCACAGCAAAGCGACCTTGTTTACGAGCATTCGTTGCTAAGGCAATATTTACTTCTGTGTCTGCAGGATTGTATTTAATTAACGTAGCATCCCCTACTGCAAATACATCCGGCTCACTTGTCCGCATGTATTCATCCGTCTTGATTAGGCCATTCGGATGTAATTCCAAGGTACCTTTTAACCAAGCAGTGTTTGGACGGACACCAACCGCTACAACGACCAAATCAGCATCGTACGCATTTTTATCTGTAACGACTTTTTGCACACGACCGTCGCCTTCGTAACGTTCAACTGTTTCACCAGTTGCAATGGTAATATTATTAGCTTCCATCTCTTCTGTTAAAACATCTGTAAATTCTTTATCTAGATATACCCCTAATGGACGATCTAAAATGTCAATAACAGTAACCTTTTTGCCGGCTTTTGCAAATGCTTCGGCAGCTTCAATCCCAATATAACCACTACCAATCACAACCACATTATTGACTTCTGGATCTACTGTTTTTTGTTTTAATTTAATGGCCCATTGACGACCACGCATCAAGTAAATATTATCCAAATCTTTACCTGGAATATCTAATTCAAATGGGACAGCTCCGGGACTGATGATTAATTTATCATAATTTTCAACACGTTCTTCACCTGACACTAAATCTTTCACTGTCACTTGATGTTCTTTTGGTTGAATCGCTGTAATTTCAGTATTAGAAAAGACATTCACACCACGACTCTCCATTTTTTCGCCAGTCATATAGCGAACAGAATTAACATCTTTCACTTTTCCTTCTAGGTACAACTGCATGCCACAGGACAAGAATGAGATAAAATCACCTTTCTCATACCATTGAATTTCTGCATCAGGATGAAGATTTAGTAATTCCTCTACCGCTTCATAACCTCCATGTGATGATCCTAAAACAATAACTTTCATCGCTCGTTCCTCCCATATAATATTATTTCTTACATAATAAAGAATATCATATATTCTCAAAAAATAACAAATAATATCCTCTTTTCCATTCTCAATTAAGTTCTTTAAATGAGAATAAAAAGGAGTATCCTCTGTATTTCGCCACTTTTCAATTACTTTTTTTATTTACTAAAAAATAAAAAATACTAAATTCTCCGATACGATTGATAGGGACGCCCCACTTTTAAATAGCTATTTTTACTTTCTAAAAGGTTATTCTTTTCTAGAAACAACACATATTTGCGAACAGAAACATGTGAAAGCTGACTTGCTTCTGATAATTCTTGAATCGTAAAATAGTCGGTAAATTCGTCTATTTTTTTTAACAATAATTGTAATGTTGCTTGTGTTAGTCCTTTTTCTAAGGACAGGTTTTGAAGATCTTGTTCATTTTTACGTGCGTTTGTCTGTGAAGAATGAAACAATTGGTCCACTTTTGTTTGCGAAAGCTCCTCCGTTTCCAGCGTGAATTGAGCAGCTTTTTTCTGATAGTTTTCGATACTTTGTTGAAATCGTTCAAAAGAGAAGGGTTTAACTAAATAGTCTAAAACGCCTAAATGTAAGCTTCGTTTAACGTTTTCCAACTCGTTGGCAGCCGTAATCAGGATGACTTCTGTATCAATTTTTTCATCTCTAATTGTTGCCAGATAGGTCAAGCCGTTGCCATCTTTCAAATGAACATCTAATAAAACAAGTGCTGGTTGTTTTTCTTTCGTTAGTTGTAGACCTTCAGCAATTGTTGCCGCCGCAAAAATAGTCGGTTGGTGAATTAATTTTTCAAGATATTTTTGATGTATATATGCAACCATAGGATCGTCTTCAATAATCAATAGGTTCATTTTCCTCTGCTCCTTCGTAATGAACATTTATGCGAATGACAAGCCAATTGTTTTGTTGGTTTTCCCAAGTCAATGTCGCTTCCGCATTCTCTAATAATCTTGCCAAATAAGAAGTGAAAAACTCTTGCTCAAAGCGTTCCAGTTGTTCTTTTGGATAAGCAAACGAATAAGTCGTCGTCAAACTTCCTGGCTGATAATCAATGGTTTCAATGATCTCTTCTGGCAACGGTTGTTCCATCAGGAAACGATGAATATAACGGTAGATAGCAATCAAATTTTGTGTATCTTCATCTCGTTTATTTGGTGGAATTTCTGGATAAATTTCAATAGCTAATTGTGTTTTAATTTCTGCAAACTTGATTCTTTCCCCACTTAAAAAACCTGCTAAAATAGGATTTCTAACCAAAATAGCTAAGCGCTGTGCAAATTCCTTTTCTGGTTTCAATAAATCGGCCAGATAATGTTTTAGCGCCTCATAATCTTCTAAATCGACTAAGCCATAAATAACATGCATCTTATTCATAAATTCGTGTGATTGACTTTGTAATGCCGAAGCATATGTTGTTGTGCTGACAAGCTGTTCTGCGACAATAAACGTTTCCGTCGCATTTTTCAGAAAGATAACATGCCCAATTGTTTTTTTACGGACATTAATCGGGGCGATTGAGACGAAATAATCCTGGCCATTTTGACGATAGAATTGCTCTGTTTTTGAATGTACGATTAATTTTCCAGGAGATAAAACCAATGCTGAAAGTTTCTTTCCTAGTAAATTTTCTTCACTATTTGTTATATTATGATACATTTTAGTTGCTTCAATATTTGCTAATAAAATATTTTGATCGGTATCAATCACAAGGATTGCGTCTTTCGTTTCCTCAAGCATGGCGTTTCGCTCTTCTAATAGACGAGCAATTTCTCTTGGCTCTAAATCGTGAAGTTGTTTTTTTAAATAATAAGAAACCACGATGGCTAATATAAAGCCAAAACCAACACTTAAAAGGACACTCACTGTGTAATCATTTTTTGTTCGTTCAATCAATTGTGAAAGCGAGGTCATTTTAATGCCCATTGCCACAACCCCAATTTGTTTTCCTTGATCATAGACTGGGACAAAACCTCGTAATGATTCTCCTAAACTCCCTTGACTAACAGATAAATGTTCCTCCCCTTTTAATGCTCGCACTTCATCGCCACCTTCAAAATGCTTACCTATTTTTTGGCGATCAGGATGTGTTAAACGAATCCCCTGCATATTCATAATCACGATAAAATCCAACTGATGGATTTCACCTAAACGAACCGTATACGCTTCCAATTCATCTGAATAGTGATCATTCTTTAAGGCTTCAATAACATTCGGTTCAATAGCCAACTGTTCCCCGACGGCTAAAAGTGCTTGCTCTTGGTTTTTACGAACTTCTTTAATTGTTTGGACCGTCGTTACTCCGTAAAAGAAAGTAATCATAATAATTAATGTTGCAATAAAAATCACTGATAAGAAGCACCATAATTTCCCGCCACGCTTCATTCCATCCCTCTTTTCTCTTCAAATAAAGTATAGCATAGGAAGATTTGGTTAAAAAACTTTTCTTTAGTTAAATTAATTAAATAATCTACTCTACAGAAAACGTTTACATTATGATGAATATAGATTAAAGTTATAGGAGGAAATAGCATGGAAAAGAAATTGCACGCAACAGCTGCTAATGAAACAGATTGGCGCAACAAATTAACCAAAACGAGGATTGGTTCGGTTACGTTACCTGTTTATCTTGTAACAGCTAGCATTATTCTTGTTACGGCTCTATTAGAACAACTACCAGTCAATATGTTAGGTGGTTTTGCCGTAATTTTAACAATGGGTTGGTTACTTGGAACAATTGGTGGAAATATTCCTATTTTGAAACATTTTGGCGGTCCCGCAATTTTATCTTTATTAGTACCATCAATTATGGTCTTTTTCAATTTACTCAACCAGAATGTCTTAGACTCAACAGATATTTTAATGAAACAAGCAAACTTTCTCTATTTCTATATTGCTTGTTTAGTTTGTGGAAGTATCCTTGGAATGAACCGCAAAATTTTAGTCCAAGGTTTAATGCGCATGATTGTCCCGATGGCATTAGGAATGATTTTAGCAATGGGCGTTGGGACCCTTGTTGGAACGCTGTTAGGTCTCGGTTGGAAACATAGCCTTTTCTATATTGTCACCCCTGTTTTAGCTGGTGGAATTGGTGAAGGCATTCTTCCTTTATCCCTTGGTTATAGTGCCATTACTGGATTGCCAAGTGAACAATTAGTGGGGCAATTAATTCCCGCAACCATTATTGGTAATTTTTTTGCTATTATGTGTTCAGGTTTACTTAGTCGTTTAGGAGAAAAACGCCCTGAACTTTCTGGACAAGGTCAGTTGATTAAAATTACCAATTCAGATGATTTAAGTGATGCTTTAGAAGAAGACAAAGCACCAATTGATGTAAAATTAATGGGCGCTGGTGTTTTAATTGCGTGTACCTTATTTATTACAGGCGGTTTATTGCAACACTTAACAGGCTTTCCTGGTCCTGTTTTGATGATTGTTGTCGCAGCCTTTTTAAAATACTTAAACGTAGTACCGAAAGAAACCCAACGCGGATCAAAACAGCTTTATAAATTTATCTCTGGCAATTTTACGTTCCCGTTAATGGTCGGCTTAGGTATGTTATATATTCCTTTAAAAGATGTCGTAGGAATGCTTAGCTGGCAATATTTTGTTGTGGTAATTAGTGTCGTTTTCACTGTTATTGCTACAGGATTTTTCGTTTCACGCTTCATGAATATGAATCCCGTTGAGGCTGCCATTGTCTCCGCTTGTCAGAGTGGTATGGGTGGGACTGGCGATGTGGCTATTTTAAGTACAGCCAATCGAATGAACTTAATGCCGTTTGCACAAGTTGCGACACGTTTAGGCGGTGCCATTACAGTAATAACAATGACTGCTATTTTTAGAATGCTTTTTTAACTATAAGTGAATTATTTAGGAGGAAAATGATATGTCAACAAAAGATGTAAAAGAATTAGCGATTGAGCAAGCAAAAAAATTTGGGGGAAAATTAGAAGTCTGTCCTAAAGTTCCGATTGAAACAAAAGCAGATTTAGGAATTGCCTACACACCAGGTGTTGCGGCTGTTTCTTCTGCAATACATGAAAAAAAAGAACGCGCCTACGAATTAACAACAAAGAAAAACACCGTCGCCGTTATCAGTGATGGTTCAGCAGTTTTGGGTTTAGGTAACATTGGTCCTGAAGCAGCGATGCCTGTCATGGAAGGAAAAGCTGCGTTGTTTAAACGCTTTGCTGGTGTGGATTCGATTCCCCTTGTTTTAGATACACAAGATACTGAAGAAATCATCCAAACAGTGAAGTTTTTGGCTCCAACCTTTGGGGGAATTAACTTGGAAGATATCAGCGCTCCTCGTTGTTTTGAAATTGAACAGCGTTTAATCGATGAACTAGATATTCCCGTTTTCCATGATGATCAACACGGGACAGCGATTGTTGTTTTAGCGGCTTTGTACAACAGCTTAAAATTAATCAACAAGAAAATAGAGGACATTCATGTGGTAATCAACGGCGGTGGCTCCGCTGGTCTTTCGATCACAAGAAAATTTTTAGCTGCTGGTGTAAAACATATTATCATTGTTGACCGTGCAGGGATTCTGAGCGAAACAGATACAGCTCTGCCACCACACCACGCAGAAATTGCGAAGTTAACCAATCGGGAACACCGTACCGGTGATTTAGCTACTGCTCTTGAAGGCGCTGATGTCTTTGTTGGTGTTTCAGCACCAGGTGTTTTAAAACCTGAGTGGATTCAACAGATGAATGAGCAGCCAGTTATTTTTGCAATGGCTAACCCAGTTCCTGAAATTTTTCCTGATGAAGCTTTAGCGGCAGGCGCTTATATTGTCGGCACTGGTCGTAGTGACTTTCCGAATCAAATTAATAATGTGTTGGCCTTCCCTGGTATCTTCCGCGGTGCCTTAGATGCTCGGGCGAAAAAGATTACGATTGAAATGCAAATTGCCGCTGCCAAAGGTATTGCAAAATTGATACCCGATAATGAACTCACGCCGACCAATATTATTCCCGATCCATTCCAAGAAGGAGTCGCAAAAGTCGTCGCCGAAAGCGTCCGTAACGCTGTCAAAGAAACAAATTAAAAAGAGAAAAAAGGAACAACTTAACTCAAGAGGAGTTAGGTTGTTCCTTTTTTAAATCTGAAACGCTAATCTATTATTTAAAACTGATATTAAACTCTTGCATATCTTTTTCAATATAAGCAAGTAATTTTTTATTTTCAAAGAAACGTGTAAAGTAGTACGCAATACGATAATCTTCAACAGCATCTAGTCCTAGCATTTGTTTATTAAACGCTTTTTCGTATAATAAGCAATCTAAAGAATAAATAGAACTGTGTGTCCGATTAATTTCGATTCCTTTATCACTTAATTCAATACTCTTTGCATAGTCTTTAATTAATGAATAGAATTTTGCAGTATTATAATAAATACGGCATTGTTCTAATGGATAATCTAATTTGAATTCGCTTAGCAATTGTAAAGATTTATCGTAATAAACTTTTGCTTTTTCAATATCATCTTCTAATTCATATAAAATACCGATCGCATTCATACTCAAAATATTATAAATATTAATATCACGACTAATTTCAGAACCACGATGTAAATAGAACAATGCTTCGCTATTATTTTTCTTACCTAATAAACTCGTAATTCCTTTATAATAGAAAAATTTTGTTTCTAAAATTCTGTTTGAACTTTCGATATCATCTGGATAGTCTTTCAACAAATCATAGGCTTCATCGTGCTTAAAGTAAAAGCATAATTCTTCTACTTTATTTAATAAGCTTTCGAGTTTTTTCTCACTAGAACCTTCGATACATTCTTCCACTTGTAAGTCTAAACGTAGACATACAGATGAGAAAATGTCTAAACTGTCACACACATTTTTGTTTTCAATGTTACTAATTGTTGCTTGTGTACAAATTCCTTTTGCCAATTCAGCTTGCGATAATTTTTTCTTTTTACGCGCTGTTTTGATTTTTTCTCCCGCTACTCTCACAGTCAAAACTCCAATCTTTCTATTTTTTTTGTATTAAACATACCATCATTTTACAGATAATGTTATAATGAAGCTATCATAATAAAGGAGGTGAAATATATGTTTGATTTACTTGCTTTATTAACTGGAATTTCAGTTCGTGGCAATGCACCACACCAATAATTACGTGTTTGTTTAACTGAATTTCTGACGGCTCTACCTATGCCAGTAGGTGGAGCCATTTTTTTATTTAATATTATAAAATTAACAGTATTTCTGAAACCTCACACTTAGTATAACACAAATTATAAATTATGCTAGATAGTCACCAAATTAACGTCATTACAAGGATGTTACGTTTTTACAACATCTTGTAAAACTAGACAATGCTGTCCTTCTTTATCCATCACACTCAATGATAGTGATAGTATCTTATGATAGAAACAACATGTACATTATAACAATTATTATTAAGAAAGCTACTTCTCAATAGGAGAAGTAGCGCTTCTCTCGTTACAGTTTTACTCTTCTTCTTCAGCCATGAATGTATTGAAAACTTCTTCAATCATATCCCATTCAGCGTCTGTTTCGATTTGCTGTAAATCGCCTTCTGTACCTTCTGCGTTTTCCACATATGAGTAAGCTTGCAATTCAACATCTTCATCCTCAGGAATTCCTGCTGGATATAATAAAACATAATTTTTACCGAATTCTTCTTGACCGTCAACAGTTAGTAAGATCTCGTATAATGTTTCATTTCCTTGTTCGTCTACTAAAGTAATGTGTTCATGTCCTTCGTGATCATGATCGTGGTTGTGTTCTGTCATTCTTCTTCTCTCCCTTGATGTATTCAAAGCTCGATAATTATCGGCTATGTGCATCTAAATAATTTTGTAGAATCATTACTGCCGCTAGTTTATCAATGACTTTTTTTCTTTTGGCTCTTGAAGCATCTGCTTGCTCCACCAAGAAACGCTCTGCTTGGACAGTTGTTAATCGTTCATCTTGATAGTCAACAGGTAATTGAAATAATTCTTGAATCTTATCACCATATGCCATGGATGCTTCAGCTCTAGGACCGATGGAATTATTCATGTTTTTCGGTAAACCTACGACAAATTTCGTGACTTCGTATTCTTTCACCAATTCACCTAATCGCTCAAAACCGAAGTTCTCTTCCTCTTCATTGATGCGAATAATTTCGATGCCTTGTGCTGTCCAACCTAATAAATCACTAACAGCCACACCGACTGTCCGTGAACCTACATCTAGCCCCATGATCCTCATTTGATATCGATTCCGTGGTTCGCTAAGTAATATTTGGTTAATTCTTCCATGATTTCATCACGTTCATGACGACGAATTAAGTTTCGAGCATCTTGATAACGAGGAATGTAAGCCGGGTCCCCAGAAAGTAAATACCCTACTATTTGGTTAATAGGATTGTATCCCTTTTCTTCTAATGCCCGATATACGGTTTCTAACGTTTCACTGATTGCTTTTTTTCGATTATCATCAAAATCAAAGCGTACTGTTTCGTCTGTAAAACCCATTTTACTACACCTCACTTCTACTTTTATACAATTTCATTTTACTAGAAAAGAACCGAAACTACAAACAAAATTTCTTCTCCTTCTCTCTTTTTTGTTATTTCTTAGTCTTTTATTAATAAAGGCTTCGTAAAAAAATGACAGCCATCGATAATTTTAAAATTATAAAAACAAATACACAACTTTATAAAACAAGAATAAAGCTCTGCTAAATCGCCAGAATATCACCTTTCCCTCCAATTCATTTTGCGAAAAAATCGACGTTTCTCTTTTGAAAACTTTTAAATATCTATGATTAAATAATATCAGCCTTTTAATGTTACAATTCGCTAACAATCTGTTTACGATGTAAATTTTCGATTGCAGCTGTTATTTATTTCCTCTTTTTGGTTCGTTTGTAGTACACTAGAAGAAAATACATAAAGTGAGGCTTGCTCAATGACTCCTGCTCATTTGGATTTACTTTTAGAAACCTGTTTGTTAGCTGGTAAAATTATGATAGAAAGCGATGCAGAAATGTACCGTGTTGAAGATACAATGAGCCGAATTGCGCTTGCTTCTGGCAACTATCGAATGGTTAGCTATGTGACACAAACCGGGTTATTTGTTGGCATAGATGGAACCTCCACGATTCGTATGGTTCAAGTAATGAAACGTGGCATTGATTTAGAAAAAATCTCTCGTGTGAATCAG
The DNA here is from genome assembly GCF_050548355.1 of Enterococcus sp. AZ011. Taxonomy (NCBI): domain Bacteria; kingdom Bacillati; phylum Bacillota; class Bacilli; order Lactobacillales; family Enterococcaceae; genus Enterococcus; species Enterococcus sp. AZ011. The sequence goes on along the minus strand of NZ_CP172959.1, from coordinate 1,012,592 downwards.
CTGTCTCGTGCTTATGTGGCTGGTGATTTTTCTTTAGAGGAATTACTGAATAAACTAAAAGTGATAGATAGTGAACACCGACATTTTCCAATTAGCGCACGCATTGTTAGTGCGGCCGTTGTCAGCGCTACAATTATGATTCTTTTTGGTGGTGTCTGGTCCGATTTGTTCTTGACTTTTCTGATTGGTGGTTGCGGCTATAGTCTTTATTATTTTAGTTTAAAGTTTCTCAAGATTAAATTTTTATCTGAATTTTTAGCTTCGCTGTTCATTGGTGCAGCCGCTATTCTTTCAGTCAAATTGGGACTCGGACAATCACAAGATTTAATCATCATTGGTTGTGTCATGCCTTTAGTGCCTGGTGTGCAAATTACCAATGCTCTTCGCGATTTGCTAGCTGGACACTACTTATCGGGTGTTTCTCGTGGGACTGAAGCATTAATGACTTCAGGAATGATTGGTTTTGGCATTGCTTTTGTCTTTCAACTTTTCTATTAAAAGGAGTGACTTACTTGCTAGGAATCGTTTTGGTACAATTTATCTTTAGTTTTTTAGCTTCTGCGGCGTTTGCGATTATTATTAATGTTCCTCGACGATCACTGGTGGCTTGTGGTCTAACTGGTAGTGTGAGCTGGATGCTTTATTGGGTAATCGTTGAAGTTTTTAGTGGAAATGCAGCATTAGGTTCCCTCATCGGTGCTGTCGGTGTTGCGGCAGTAAGCTACCTATTCTCAAAAATATTGAAAATGCCTGTCACGATTTTTAATATTCCTGGTATTGTTCCATTGGTACCTGGTGGCTTAGCTTATCAAGCTGTTCGGAATATCGTAATTGGCAATTATGAAAAAGGTGCCTATTTTACCGTGCAAGCTGTAATGATTGCTGGGGCAATTGCGTTAGGCTTAGTCGCTTCTGAGGTTTTCAATCAGAATATCCGCAGCTTTCGAGAAAAAAGAGAATCTTTGGGTTTTATTCGTCGTAAACGCAACAAAATTAAAAAATAGATAGCAAAAAAGTTGGTTGCTTCCATTTGATAAGGAAGCAACCAACTTTTTTTAAAAGGAACGATAGACATATTGATTTTTTGGTGCTTGATCTGCTTTGACTTTCTCCACTTGAACAGTTGGTATTTGTCGTTTAAACGGTGGATAATAGGACAACTCAACCGTGCCGGTAATCGTTACCCAATCATTGTTTTGAAATTGGGTATGTTCAGGAAAATGAACCAACAAGCCAAAAACGCCAGAATCAGCGACACAATGAATAATTCCAAAACGGAAGACAAACTGGTCAACACTTTCTTCTCGTTTTGAATTATAGACAAAGCCTTTATAAGAAATCCTTTTCCCTGCAAATTGACTTGGATAATTATAGATTAGTTCCATAATTTCCAAATAGTTTTCATCCGTAATTGAAATCACAGATTGGCCATCATATTGTTTCATGGCTTTTGCCATCTGCTTGTCATAATCCGTCTTATTGAAATACATACTTGTATCAGGTTTCAAATATTGCGTTTGCATATCAGGATCCCCTACTGATTCTTTACTTACTGGAAAGTTAAATCCTTTTGCTTCAACAATTGTTGTGTCTAAACTAACTGTCGGAAATAATAAGCCAACAATCAACGGTAAAGAAAGTAGTAAATAGGCAAGCCCTCTTTGGCTGGGTTTTTCCAAATTATGCTGATGGCCATGATGTTCATGTCCCCCATGTTGGTGCATGTCTTCATGTTTTTTTTGCATTGATGGATCTGCTTGGTTCCACAAAATCAATTGGACAATCGCCATAATAAAAGCTAAAACCATTGATAAAACAGCTAAGTAATTATAATGAATATTGATATATTGGTTCAGTTCACCTGAAATTTGAAGATACATCATCAACCCCATATATCCAATTAAAATAATAAATCGTATCATCGATTGTAGGCCTCCTTTCTAAACTACTGCCGCATAAATAGTTACGACAAGCGCCACTATCAAAACAAATTGTACAATGAATGACATTTTAAAATAACGTTTCATCATCAATAAATTTTTAATATCTACCATTGGACCAAAAACTAAGAAGGCGACAATTGGTCCTGTGCCAAACAAACTCAAAAGAGAAGAACCAATAAATGCATCTGCTTCTGAACAAAGTGATAGAGTGGCAGCAATGACTAGCATGACTAGAATCGCTAAAATCTTTGAGTGGCCCAATTGCATAAGCGCACCAGTTGGAATATAGGTTTGCATGATTGCTGCCAACAAAGAACCAAAAATTAAATAACGACCCGTATCAAAAAATTCATCAATACTATGGGTTAACGCTGACCAGCCGTTTTTCCAAAATGAACGAACTTCATCAACGTGTTCATGCGTATGAGCAACCTGCTCTTCTTTAATCTGCGCCAACTCTTTTTCTGTTAAAATTGATTCTTTTCGAAAATAAGCTAACCAAATGCCGATAACCCACGCGACAATCATACTACCTAAAACTCGCCAAATCACAAATTTTGTTGCGCCACTAAAGGCTACGTATGTTGAGAATAGCACAATTGGATTAATGATTGGTGCCGTTAACATAAAAGCAAAAGCGGTATGTGTTGGTACATCTTTTTTAACAAATTGATGCACAATTGGTACAATCCCACATTCACAAGAAGGGAAGAAAAACCCTAGGAAACTCCCTACACAAATTGATAAAAATTTATTTTTAGGTAACACTTTTTTTACTCGTTCTGGTGTTAAAAAAACATGTAAAGCGCCTGAAATCAAGCAACCTAACATGACAAAAGGCAATGCTTCGATAATAATCGAAAGAAAAATAGTGCTCATCTGTAAAACAGAGTTTGGTAAAAATTGAAACATCATAGACCTCCCACTAGTAAAAATCTAGTTAACTATACTCCTAACACCAGACAAACACAAGTATTTGTCAAAAAATTAACTAAGAGTTTAAAAGTATTATCACCGATGTATCAGTCAAACCAGCTGGATAAAAGAACAAAAAATGAGCATGGGACAAAAATCACTTTGGATTTTTGCTCCACGCTCAAAAACTGATAAACCACCATTATTCTAAATTTGAAATAACTCTGAGGCTGAATCGGGGTCTGTATCATATACCTTAAATGCTTCCCCGACGCCTAAATCCTTTTGCTTCAAAGTAGACTCCATTGCCATTCGCGCATGAAGTTTCGTATTATTTTCTTTGCTAAGATGACCTAAATAAATGCGTTTTGTTTTATCACCTAATACATCCGCCATCACAAGAGCACCATCGTCATTGGATAGATGGCCTTTATCTCCTAAAATCCGTTGTTTAAGACTCCATGGATAAGGTCCTGCTCGCAAAATTTCAATTTCATGATTGCTTTCGACTAAATAAGCATCTGCGTTTTCAATCGTACCACGAATATGATCGCTACAATAACCTGTATCCGTTAGAACAACAAAGGAACGATTATTGCGATGAAAACGATAAAATTGAGGCGCAATCGCATCATGTGAGACACCAAAACTTTCAATGTCCATATCTCCCAAGGTCAAAACTTTGCCCATTTCAAAAATATGTTTTTGAGCGACATCGACTTTGCCAATCATGGGATCCATCGCTTGCCACGTTTTTTCATTAGCATAGACATCTAACTTATATTTTCGCGCTAACACGCCAACGCCGTGAATGTGATCCCGATGTTCATGTGTAACTAAAATCGCATCTAAATCTTCTGGTTTGCGATTGACTTCTGCTAACAGTGAAGTGATTTTTTTGCCACTTAAACCCGCATCTACTAATACTTTCTTTTGGTTGGTTTCAATAAAAAGGGAATTGCCTGTACTGCCACTGGCAAGAACACTGATATTAAAAGCAAACTCTGAATCCATTTAAAACTCTTCCCTTCTACATTACAACATTAACGTGTTTCATTATACAACGGACCTTAATGTTTTTCCACCTTTGGCACAGTATTATTTGTGATGATGGTATTACTTACGGCATTCACCTGTTCAATTTCAACTGAATCTTCACCAGTAGAAATTCCTACAAACCAGACTGGAACGTATACATTTTTCTCACGAATTTTATAAATTCTTGAATAGGCCAATTTAATGAATGTTATTTTGGAATTACTAGGAATCCGGTTATTCATATAGAGCGTGTCTATCGCATCACGATTGGAATATAAATCCGTTTTGTCCCGTAACTCTTCAATATTTTCAATGTGCGTTTGCGAATATTTACTAATTTTCCATAATTCACCTGACGTATCTGCTAAAATACTTAATTTTGCCGTGTCATCTCTAAAGGGAATTCCTTTATACGATTGTGCAGCCACAATTTCTGCCGTTGGCTCTTTTAAATGAGAAAATTCTGGTAAGTATTGATATTCGTCTCCGAATAATAAAGCATTTTTTTCATTTAAAAAGGTACTTAAATCTTTATCAATTTTCTTAGGATCAATAAAATAGTTTTTACTAGGTACACTCGTTAAAGTATTATCCGCAATTTGCAGCCCATTTCTCAAAAAATTTTTATTCTTTTCACGTTGGATTTTTAAAGCAGCAGAAAAATTGGTTTGTTCGCCACTTAAATAATAGCCTTCCAATCGTTCTGAAGAAAGTGTCCCTTTATACGAGATGTTATCTTTTTCCAACCGACTTTCAATCGATTCTGTTTGGCTGGAAGAAGAGACGTTGCTCTCCTCTTGTTGACCTTCCCGATAAATTCCAAATAAAAAGATATTTAATCCTAAAAATGCTAAGAAGAAAATCCACTCAATTCGTTTAAAATCCATTAGCCCACCTCCAAGCTTGGTAATTGTTTTACCAAGTCCGTTGCAGTGTACCAATTGTTGTTATAAAGGACATACCATTCCGGACTTAAATCAACGACTTGTTTGACTTCTTCAATTGTCTGCCACGTATAACCGATAACAGCCGATTGGATTTTTTCCTTTTTAGCACCAGCCGTTTCTAAACGCTTAATCAATTTTTCCGTGCTTTCCAGCGTCACTTCTTCTTCTGAAGGAATCGGTACTTGGATTGTATTCACACTTGTGTTAATGGTTACGCTTGGCGCAGCACCATCGTTGTTCGTGATACGGATATCCACTTGGCCTTTTAAATCATTACTGAACACTGGGAAACCTTCCACAAAAGTCCGATAATTGACACTATCTTTCGTTCGATCAAAGTAACGCAAATTCCCCATATTGGTTCCTAAACGTTTTACATAAGAAAAGCTTTGATTATAGATTGAATCCCGTTTATTCTCTTCTGGCAAGGTCCCTTTAAAATCGATTTTTCCCAGTTTTTCTTCTGCAAACAATCGTTCTTCTTTACTCGTGTAGGTTAAGTCTTGACTGTCTTCATTGGTTTGGATATCTTCCGTTTCATTGAAAAAAGCATTCCTAAAACGAGTAACTGGTTGCGAAGCTAAGATATAACTGTACTTTTTCAACTTCATATCATTGGTTAAATAACATTGCCCTTGTTTGGTTAGCGTATTTTCGGAAACGTCTTGATATTGTAATCCCTCTTTATTGATAATTCCCATTAAGCGCGCCTTATTGACAGTCATGGGCGCTTCATAGACGTTGGCTTGGTCATAATCTAAAAAACGTATCTTATTTTCGTTAAAATCCAATTGAATTTTCGTAAAATACTGGTCCGTCAACTCATTAAAGTTAGTAAAATTAATGGATAGATTATAAATCGAAGCATAGTCCGAGATTAAAAAGGGACCTTGATAAAGAAGTTCAATGCCTTGTTCCATTTGGTTGTAGCGCTTAAGTTGCTCTGCATTTTTTGTCACAACTTGTGTCAATTTACCAAACGTAGCCATTTTAATATCATTTTGAACATTACTAATTAATGTTTCACGATTACTTTGCATCGCTTTTCCATCAGTTATTCGAATCAATTGCAAAGGTAAATAGACATCGCCAATGGCTTTTTCATTGACAGCTGTTGTGACTTGGCTTCCCGACTTCATTTCTGGTATTTTTTTGGCAGAATTCAGCCAGATATTGACTGAAAAATATATACTTAAAATGACCATTAAAATCAAGCCAATTCTTGTAATCCATTCTGATAATTTCATCATTCCCACCAATCCTCTTCATAAGGTTCATATGGTAGTGAAATATAGAAAGTCGATCCTTCACCTTCTGTACTTTCCACCCAAATACTCCCGTTATGGGCCCGAATTACTTCTTTAGAAATTGCTAAACCTAAACCAGTCCCACCTTGTGCTCGCGCACGTGCTTTATCCACACGATAAAAACGCTCGAAGACTTTCCCGAGATCTTTTTTAGGGATGCCCAAACCTTGGTCCGAGATACTAAAGACGACATTATTATGTGTTTCAACTAGTCGGCAGGTAATGACGCCGCCATCTGGCGAATACTTAATCGCATTGTTCAAAATGTTGTCTAAAACCTGAATTACTTTGTCTGTATCTAACTCTACCCATAAATCGCGTTTAGTAAATTCACGGCGAATTTTGTAATTTTTTTGCTCATTTTCAATCATCATATCAAAGCGATCCAAGACAAAATTAATCAATTCGTTAAAATTCACATACTCTAATTGAAGATGTGTATTCCCAGAGTCCATCCGAGATAAATTTAACAAATCATTAATCATACGAATCATTCGGTCGGTTTCTTCTAACGTGACTTTTAAGAAGTTCGGCGCAATCTCAGGGTTTTCCCAAGCTCCTTCACTCAAAGCCTCTATATAACTACGCATACTTGTCAAAGGCGTTCGCAACTCATGAGAAACATTGGAAACAAATTCCCGTCTTTCCCGTTCGTTTTTTTCCTGTTCTGTGACGTCATGAAGTACGCAAACTAAGCCAGTAATAAATCCTGATTCCCGACGAATCATCGTAAAGTCTACCCGGATAATCATTTGGTCTTCTTCACGATCAGACGTTGAGCGATCAATCAGCAGTTCATCTGGCTCTTCTAACAGCTTCCGCAATGTGTAATCTTCTTCAATATCTAACAACTCTAATAACGAGGTCCCAATCACATTTTCATTTTTTACATTTAATAATGAAAGGGCCATTTCATTAATCGTAATCACCTTTCCGCGGCGATCCGTCGCAATGACACCATCTGTCATATGCGTTAAGACACTATCTAACCGATTTCTTTCTGCTTCCATTGTTTCTTGTGCTTCTTCAATCCGTTCTGATAATTGATTAAATGTTTCTGCTAATTGGCCTAATTCATCTTTTCCATGGACTTCTACTTTTCCAGCGTAATCACCACGAGCGATTCGAATGGCTTGCTCGCGCATTTCACCAATCGGTTTCGTGATTGATCGTGCAATCAGTAAAGTCACAATAATCGAGATTGCTGCGGCAATAATAGAAGCAGTGAAAAAGATACTTGCTGTGTTGGTAATTTCTTGGTATTTATTTTCTAAATTACTTTTCACATAAAGGACACCAATCACTGTTTCTCCAGTAGGCGATTGAATCGGCTGGACATTCACATACACGCGTTTATCATTGTCTAAAGCTTGATATTTTTTACTCGTAAAGTCATTTAAATCACGATAATCATTCTTTTTCCCAATAATATTTTGTTGATTTAAATCATTGGTTGCCCGAATAATCCCTTTATCATCGACAATTCTCGCTTCAGAAATGTCTGCATTTGAAAAATCAGATAACGCTTTTTTTAAATTTGCATCAACGTCACTACGTTCGAGATCTTTATTGCTCATCTGCGTGCTTAACGTATTTGACAATTGGACAACTTGGGAATCCATATTTTTTTTAAAATCGGAAATTGTAGTGGCTTCCAGTTCACGAATGAAATAGCCACCAATGATTTGAATCGCAATCAGTAACAGCAGAATAAATGATAAAGCAATCTTAAAATTAACAGATTGAAAAAAGTGAACTTTTTTCTTCATACCTGATTACTCCTGTTCAGGATTTCTTAGATAATAACCAACCCCACGACGAGTAACTAAATACGTTGGATGACTTGGACTATCTTCAATTTTTTCTCTTAAACGACGTACGGTTACGTCCACTGTCCGCACATCCCCAAAATAATCATAACCCCAAACGGTTTGTAATAAATGTTCACGAGTCATCACTTGTCCGATATGTTTTGCTAAGTAATAAAGTAACTCAAATTCACGGTGGGTTAATTCAATTTTTTCACCCCGTTTTGAGACCATGTATGCATCAGGATGAATGGTTAAATCACCAATCGTTAATTCAGATTGTGTTGTCACCTCGGCTTCTTTCGCATTGGTTGCACCTCGCCGTAAATTGGCTTTTACACGAGCGACTAGTTCACGATTTGAAAATGGTTTCGTTACATAGTCATCGGCTCCTAATTCTAATCCTAAAACCTTATCAATTTCAGAATCTTTGGCAGTCACCATAATGATTGGCATATCATGTGTTTTGCGCACTTCTCGCGCGACTTCTAAGCCATCCATTTTAGGGAGCATTAAGTCTAAAATAATTAAGTCTGGTTCCACTTCTTCCACTTTTTCAAGTGCTTCTTCTCCATCGTAAGCAGTAAATACTTCATATCCTTCTTTAACCAAATTATATTTAACGATCTCTGAAATTGGCTTCTCGTCATCAACTACTAAAATTTTCTTCACAAAGAGACACCTCTTTTTCCTTCTAATCTTATTTGATACTTTCCTATTATACCTTATTTTGATGATGTTTTCATCTTTGGTTAAAAATGCGCCTTTAGGTTCTCCTAGTATAACAAAAAAAGAATCTCTGACAACAATTGACGCTTGTTATCAAAGATTCTTCTTTCGCTAATCTATTCTTCCGTATCTAAGACGAATTTTGCTACAAGAGCGGCTAATAATCCACCAATTAATGGCGCAACGATAAAAATCCACAACTCAGATAACGCTGAACCACCCGCAAAAACGGCTGGCGCGATGCTACGAGCTGGGTTGACAGAAGTTCCTGTCAAAGGAATGCCGACTAAGTGAATCATTGTTAGTGTTAACCCAATTACGATTCCTGCTAATGAAGCATTGCCTTTCTTAGCACTTGTAACTGTCATGACAACTAAAACAAAAATAAATGTTAAAATAATTTCGACTGTCAATGCACCAGCAACACTTAATTCCCCTACGCCATTTTGACCTAAGTTCTCAATACTTTTACCAGCACCTTTTAGAATGCTTAATAATGCAAATGAGGCAATCAAGCCGCCAACAATTTGTCCCACTACATAGTAGATTAGTTCCATTGTTGTTATTCGTTTATTAAGCCACATTCCTATAGAAACAGCTGGATTTAGATGTGCACCTGAAATTGTGCCAATACTATAGGCAGCAGCAACGATTGTTAACCCAAATGCTAAAGCAATCCCCGTTGTTCCAATCCCTTCCATACCATTTCCTAGAACGGCTGTTCCTGTCCCAAAAAAGACAAGAATAAATGTTCCTAAACATTCTGCTATTGCTTTTTTCACAAAAAATTCCCCCTTTGTAGACAAATTGTAACACATTCGTGAAATTTTCAATATAATTTTCGTTGTTTTTTCAGCAAAATGATATTTCTATGAAAAAGAGAAATCTTAAATGAAAAATCCCCTCAAAAAAATTTGAGAGGATTTTTCATTTAATCAATCATTTAATAACTGTATGCCAACACCTAATAGTCCTGGTCCTGTATGAACAACTAATGCCGGACTAATTGTTCCAAAGTAAATTTCTTCTGCTTGTGGAAAAGCCGCTTTCAAGCGTTCCATCATTGCTTTTGCTTCTTCCTCTGCCGCACCGTGAGCGACTGCCAAACGAAAACGGGGTGCCTCACCTATAAAGTTCGTCACCAACTCAAACGTTTTATCAAGACTTTTTTTACGGCCGCGAGACTTAGCCACCGTATAGTAAATGCCTTCTTCATTACAAGAAATAATGGGGTTTAATTTTAGCGCATTCCCTAAAATAGAAGTGACTAAACCAATTCGTCCACCTTTTTGTAAATATTCTAAAGTGGCTACATTAAAAAATACTTTTGCATTGGCTACTTCTTCTGTTAATTTTTGTTGTAATTCTTGCCATCCTAATCCTGTTTCAATTAATTCTGCTGCTCGTATCGCCTGAATGCCAGCCCCGATACCAATGCTCTTTGTATCTAAAACAAATACATCTAGTCCTTCGGTTTGTTCTCCAAGCAAGCGAACCACATTATAGGTTCCACTTAAACCACTAGAAATGGTCACCGCTAAGACTTTTTCGTAACCCGCTTCTTTAATTTTGTCAAAAATAGCTTGGATTGTTGCGCCATCTGGTAATGAAGTACTAGGGATTTCTTTCTCTAAACGTTGATACACTTCTTCTGGTGTAATATCTACCTTATCTGTATAGGTTTTTTCAGGATAAATAATCTGTAAAGGCAAGACATACATGCCGTATTGTTTGACTAATGCCTCTGGAACATCTGTTCCAGAATCAACCAGTAGTGCGATCTTTTCTTTATTCATGTGTCATCTCATCCATTTCTTTTAAGTATTCTTGTTCCAATTCAATCACTTTTTCACTAAACATTTTAGTAGCAAAAGACATTGTCGCTGCTTTTACAGCCAAATATTCAATCCCCATAGGTTCTTGTGATTTGGCCTGAACTTCTTTTTCTTGCGCTTGAGCAGCAATCACATAAATCGCTCGTTCCTGTTCTTGACAAAATAAATTGTACGCTTCACGAATACCAACCGTGGCTCCTTGGAATAAAATGCCTTGCTTAATTTCTGGCAATGTTAACACTTGTTTCAACAACGTAATCGCAATTAAAAACGCTAAATGCTTTTGATTGTAGCGCTTTTTCACTGGGGCCGGGATTAACCCGTGTTTGACATAATTATTAACCATTGAGGACGTTAACAAAGTATGTTTTTCCAGTGTAATCAATGGGGATAAGTATTTTTCTATCAGAGTAATCACTTGATCCATATATAATTCAATGTCTGGTAACTCATGCCATCTTGGCAAATGAACGTTTTCCAATTGTTGGCCCCAATCTTGTAGTGATTTTTCTATCTCGTCCATAAAAACCCTCCTAACCATTTCTAAAAAAGAATATCATACTTTTGACAATTATTCAATCTAGTTTTTAAAACTAGATTGAACAAAAAAGAAAAGCGAGCAATTTTGGAATTGTTCACTTTTCTCTCTTTATTTTTTTAAAGAACGTTTTCCGATTAAAACACCTATCAAAAACAGGACTTCTAATAAAACAAAAAACAAGATAAAACAATGCATAAAGTAGGCTTCAGGCAAGGCATTGATAATCGGATCAGTCAGCGGATTAAATAACCAAGCATCGTTGTTAAAAAATAATCCATGAAACGCAATAAAAAATTGATCAAAGCCAATCAGCATGAAAAAGCCAAAAAGCACAGGCAAAAACATTCCCCACTGAAATGGCCGTATCAATGTCCATAAACGCTGATTTTTTACCAAATATTTTAAATAAAGGACACTAGGCATCAACGTAACTAGTAATACGCCATAGCACAATAAAAACAATTTTTTCACTTCATAAAAATGAAAAGCCGCGCTATCAGACATTGGAAAATCAGGAAATACTAATGTTTTTTCAAAAGGATTGTTTAAGTACATCATTAAATGATCGTAATTTTTAATCAAGGTCACACGATCAACCTCTACGTCTTTTAAAATATTTAAGTGTTGGATATCAAAAAGATACAATGGACGAAAATTAATCGTGATCGTGATACTTAAAGCCACAATCGTTAAAAACAAACAAATGAGTCCAAGCGTTTCCCTTAAACGCAATTTCGACCTCATCATACTCAAAAAGTCCATTCATCTAAGGAATCAACAACATAGGTTGGCGGCGTTGGCAAAGTTGGAACAGCTGACTTAGGGGTAAAACCTGATGTAACTAACAAGCTATCAATACCATTTTGAATCCCTGATTGAATATCGGTTTCATAATTATCTCCAACCATAATCACTTGCTCTTTTTCCACGCCTAAATGCGCAATCGCTCGTTCCATGATAATCGCTTTTGGTTTGCCAATATAAACTGGTTTTGTTTGAGTAGCTGTCTCCACAAACGTCACAACTGAACCTGCACCAGGTAATAAGCCTCTTTCTGTCGGAATGTTCTTATCTGGATTGGTTCCAATAAACAACGCCCCTTTTTGAATGGCTAAGGTAGCTAAAACCACTTTTTCGTAAGATAATTCTGTATCAAGTCCCACGACAACATAATCAGGGTTTGTTTCATCCCATTCAAAACCTGCTTCTAAAATTAAGTCAATTAAACCAGCCTCGCCGATGACAAAGACTTTCTTGCCCCGATTGGTTTCTTTCATGTAATCAATCGTCGCTAAAGTCGCTGTATAAACAAGGGATGCTGGGACATGAATATCAAATTCATTTGCTAAACGTTGTGCCACTGTTTCAGGAGATTTAGTGGTATTATTCGTTACAAATAAAAAAGGCAAATCTTTTTCCTGTAACCGCTCGACAAAACGTTTTCCGGCTGGAATTGGTTCTTTTCCTAAATAAATCGTTCCATCTAAATCAATTAAATATCCTTGATATTCTTTTTTCACTCTGTTTACTCCTCACGTTGACGAATCGTAAAGCCTTTGCCAGATTTTTTGGGACTAGGCTGTTTGGGTGTAGTCGTTTTTTTATTTTCTTCTTTTCGCGTACGAATCACTGGCTTGCTATTTTTATTAGCGGGCGCACTCTTTTCCTCGACAAACGCGTTAGAACGATTATTCTTTTTATGGCGACGACGACGATGCGTTGTTTTTTCTTTACGTTCCCCTGTTCGTTCAATTACAAAATAGGCACAGCCAAAATTACAATATTCATACAAATAGTCTTCTAGTGTATCAATGCGTTGATCCGGCGCTGCCCGACGATTAGAAGTATCAAAAAAGCCACGCAAGCGTAACTGTTCATAGCCCCAGTCTCCTACGATATAATCATAACGCGCTAATACTTCACTAAACCGTTCACCTAAGCGTTCAGGATCAAAGGCATCACGATGATTTTTAACAATTCGGTACTCTCTTTCACCAATTTGAATATCTGTTTCATTCACAATGGTGACAATTTCCCCTTTTTTCTTTTCTTTTACAGGTTCTTCTTTTATTTCTTCAAGAACTGCTGTTAGTTCTTCTGTAAAGGTTGCAGCAGTTTCTGTTTCTTTTTTTTCGGTTGTCTTTTTGTCTGTCATTTTTTCACCACCTAGTTTTTATTATACCTTGTTTTTATTTGATTGGATAGTGGGCATGCAGATAGTTCGCCACGACAGTTCTTAAAACGTCTGGAAATAAAAATTCGACTTCTCCAACTAACTCAATCGTTGGGAAAAACGGAACAAATTGAAAGTGATCCACTGTTGTCAGCGTATACTTCTGCTCTGGCTGAATAGGTTTCCCTTGCCAAAAAACGGTCTGGCTATTTCGCTCAAAACGAATCCCATCATAACATAATTCGCCAAAAATTTTCCCGCGGAAGCCCATCCCGCGAATCGGAAATTTCCGCAGAAATTGACGACTTTTTTCCATTTCACGAATCAAACGGCTCATGTCTGACCCTTTCAAGGTAACCTTGATTAAATGCATTGGATGAGGCAAGGCCTCATGTAATTGGTCTGCATTGATTATTCCTTCTGGTAAATCTGCTAAAAATAACCCGTTGTTCAACACAGCCGCTTCGGTCTGCCCCGCTTCTTTTAACGCCTTCAAGGCAACAGTTATAAAGGCATGCGGTTGCCGTAAGTCCGTTGACAAGGTTTCAGGGATTTGTGCAATTTGCTGCGCTTGCAATAGTCGATGACCTTCCGTTAAGTAACCCGCAATTTCCTTGGCATCAGTTGCTTGCTCTTCTAAACTTGCTGTTTCAATCGTTTTTGCATAACTTGTGACTTGCTTCGTGTCGTCATCCACAAACAGATGCACTTCACCAATATACTGTCCATATTTGCCAGCAGCTGCTAGTTGCACATGATTAATTTTTTCACCATCTTTAAATAAATGATGTGTATGGGAACCTAAAATCACTTGAATTTCAGGATAATTCGCCGCAATCATAAAATCAGTATCTATCCCCAAGTGACTAAGCAAAATGAGAACATCACATTGAGGCGCAACTTCTGTAATCAGTTGAGGAAGGACTGCTTCCACTTGTTTGATTGTCCAGCCATTGGGATTATACGTTAAAGGAAATGGTGCGGTTAAGCCAATAAACCCTAACTTCGTGCCTTCTTTAGTTGTCACAATTTTATATGCTTGACAAAAATCTGGTAACGTTTGGGTTTTTGGATCTTCTAAATTAGCTAAGACCACTTCAAATTTTGCCTGATCATATAAATGCTCTAATTGTTTCTTTGAATTGCCGATTCCTTCATTATTTCCAATTGTAACCAGATCATACGCTAATGTATTCATTATAGCTACATTTGCTCGACCATCTGTTGCTTCGGTCAAAGGATGACACCGATCTGAAAAGTCACCTAAATCAATGGTTACGACTGTTTTGCCCTCTTTTTGGTACAGCGAACGTTTGGCTTTAACCAGACGCCGTATTTTGGGCCAATTTTCAAAGTGAGAATGAAGATCATTGGTATGGAACAACACAATCTCTTCCACTAAAATCGCCTCCTTTATTCAGCGCTCTGATTAATAGTACCATATTTATAGAAGAAAGTTACAAAAAAGAACAGATGACTTTAGAAGAATTTCTCCTAAAATCACCTGCTTTTATCAGGACGAACTATGCGTTATTTTTGGGACGCTTGCGTTGCGTCGCTTCCATGATAACTGGTAAGATCACAGGACGACGTTTGGTTTGTTCAAATAAATAACGGCTTAAGTTTTCGCGGATTTCTTGTTTCAGTTTGCTCCATTCAAAATCGTCACTTTCTAAATGTTTTTCAACAATTTCTGTAACAATATTGCTACTTTCTTTCATTAGGTCTTTACTTGTTTTAACGTAAACAAAACCTCTAGAAGTAATTTTAGCTGGTGAAACAATTCGTTTTTCTCGGCGATTAATTGTCACAACAGCCACAAA
Source organism: Enterococcus sp. AZ011 (assembly GCF_050548355.1). Classification (NCBI taxonomy): domain Bacteria; kingdom Bacillati; phylum Bacillota; class Bacilli; order Lactobacillales; family Enterococcaceae; genus Enterococcus; species Enterococcus sp. AZ011. The sequence continues at coordinate 997,533 of NZ_CP172959.1, read as the reverse complement.
AATACCATCTTCGGAAAGAATACGACGATCCCGTAAAACGATATTACCAATATCACCGACACCAATCCCGTCAATCATAATATTTTCGGCCGTTGTGCTGCCAGCTACCGACATTCTACCTTTTGTATACTCTAGAATGTCCCCACGACCTGTAATAAAGATATCTTTATAAGGCATGCCAATTTCGTGTGCTAAGTCCGCATGCGCAGCTAACTGGCGGTATTCACCTTGGACAGGAATGAAATATTTTGGTTTCATTAAGTTCAGCATCAATTGCAAGTCATTCGGATTAGCGTGACCAGACACACGTAAATTGTCGGAAATTTGCTTCACCGTAGCACCGGCCCGATAGACAATATCCTCTGTTTTGGCAACCGTTGTTTCCATGGCCGTTGTCGGCGTTGTCGTAATATAAACTAAATCGCCTTCTTCAATTCGAACGACACCATGTGTATTATTAGCCATTTTTTGAAGTGACTTAATCGGTTCTCCCATTCGGCCTGTTTCTAAAATTAATAACTGTTCGGGTGCATATTTTTTCATTTCTTTTGGTTTCACTAATAGATCTTCGCTTGGCAATTGTAATTTTTCCAATTTCATCGCCGTCCGAATAATCCGTTCAAAATCTTGGCCTGTCAAAACGACTTTACGACCAGAACGATCCGCTGCATTCAATACTTGTTGGACCCGTTGCAAATTACTTGCCACACATGCCACGATGATTCGTCCTTCCCAATAGCGAATCGTGTCGAACACCTCATCAGCGATTTGGGCTTCCGATGCAACTTGGGCTGGGTTTTCAGCATTTGATGAATCACTAAGTAGCGCCAAGACGCCTTCTTTCCCAATTTCAGCCAAGCGGCCATAATCGGTTTGATACATCTCAATCGCACTTTGATCAAATTTAAAATCACCAGTATAAACAATGTTACCTTCTTTTGTTTTGATGCTAACACCAATCGAATCTGGAATGGTGTGCGTTGTTTTAAAGAAGCTCACCGTTGCTTGACCAAAATCAATTTCTGTATGCGGGTCAATCACATGGAAATCTTTAAATTTCTTCGTTTCCGCATGACTGTTGACACTTAGTTTTGCTAGTTCAATCGTTAATTCTGTCCCAAAAACAGGCACTTGAATTTTTGAAAGCAAATACGGTAAGGCCCCAATTGCATCTGCATGGCCATGTGTTAAAAAGACCCCTGCAATTCGTTCACTATTTTCTTCTAAATACGTAAAATCCGGAATGACAACGTCAATTCCTAAAAGTTCGTTCTCTGGATATTGTAATCCACAATCCAGTACAAAAATTTCATCTTCCACTTCAGCAACGTACATATTTTTTCCATTTTCACGAACGCCGCCTAATGGAACGATTTTTATTGTACTCACTCTTTTCACCTCTCTATGATTACACGTTCTTTAAATCTCTAACGTGCGAATAATTCTTTGCTCTTCTTCTGGTGTACAAGCAACTAGAGGTAAACGTAAATTTCCAACAGGAATACCTAAATGATTTAAGGCCGCTTTCACGGGTGCCGGCGAAGGCACTGAAAACAATGCGTTCATTTTTGGTAATAACTGTCGTTGAATTTTAGCCGCTTCCGGCAAGTTCCCCTGCTCCAGCGCTTGATACATCTCATACATTGACGAACCGAAGACATGACTGGCTACCGAAATAACCCCTTGTCCGCCAAGTGCCTTGGTGGCAAAAGCCAACCCGTCTTCTCCAGTATACACTAGAAAGTCTTTTGGCGCTCTTTCAATCAACTCAGTAATTGCATCTAACCCTGCACATTCTTTAATTGCCACAATTTTTTCCAATTGTGCTAAGCGCAAAGTAGTTTCCACTTCTAGACATGCAGCCGTTCTACCAGGAACATTGTACAAAATAATTGGTAGTTCACTTGCTTCTGCGATGGTTTTAAAATGTTGATACATACCTTCTTGATTTGGTTTATTATAATAAGGAACAACCGCCAAAACAGCATCGATACCAGCGATTGTCGCTAACTCTTTCACAAAAGCGACTGAGTCACGTGTATCATTCGTACCTACACCACAAATAATCGGAATACGTCCATCGATCAGTTCAATAATTCGCTGGAATAATTGTAATTCTTCTTCATGAGTTAACGTGGGTGATTCACCAGTTGTTCCTGCTAAAATAACGCCTTCTGTATGATTGGCCAATAAATAGTCTACCAATTGCGGTAGTTTATCAAAATCTATTTCTCCCGATTCTTGAAACGGCGTAACCATTGCCGTAATAATTGTTGCATTCGTTAAATCCATCCTATTCCCTCCCGAGTATACAATACAAACCTTCTAGTCGTTTTCAGGTACACGAAGCAAATTCATTTCGTGTAGCGTTTCAGCAATTTGGACCGAGTTCCAAGCAGCTCCTTTTAATAGGTTGTCTGACACAATCCATAAATGGAAACCGTTCTTCACGTCAACGTCTTGACGAATACGGCCGACAAATGTTTCTTTCTGGTTGACGCTATTTAGCGCTTGTGGATATAGTTGTTCACTTGGCTCATCTTGCAAAATTACACCTGGAGCTTGCGCCATTAATTCTTGGATGGCTGAGGCCGATGCATCTGCTTGTTTCACTTCTATATAAACAGATTCAGAATGTCCTGAAATTACCGGAATACGGACACAGGTGGCAACGACTTTTAGCTTGTTGTCTCCCATGATTTTTTTTGTTTCATTCATCATTTTCCATTCTTCGTAGGTATACCCTGCTTCTGAAAAAACATCAATTTGAGGCAACGCATTAAAAGCAATTGGATAATGTTTTTCGTCACTGCCAGCTGGTAAAATTTCAGCTGACCATTCGCTGACAGGTTTTCCCTCTAAAAAATCTTCGGCTTGTTCTTTTAGCTCATTAATTGCACGGATACCTGCGCCACTCACAGCTTGATACGTTGAAACGATGATTCGTTCTAAGCCAAACGCTTGCCGAATTGGTTCCAAGGCCACCATCATTTGAATCGTAGAACAATTGGGATTTGCGATGATTCCCTGATGATTTTTCAAGGCTTCCGGGTTTACTTCTGGAACAACTAAAGGAACATCTTTTGCCATTCTAAAATGGCTAGTGTTGTCAACAACAACAGCTCCTCGCTTAACTGCTTCTGGTGCAAACTTTTCGGAAATACTCCCGCCAGCACTAAATAATGCTAAATCGATTCCTTCAAATGATTCCGGGACTAATTCTTCCACGATAAGAGGTTGCCCTTTAAACTGAATCTCTTGTCCGGCAGAACGCTTAGACGCCAATAACCTCACACTGGCAATTGGCAAACTTGTTTCTGCTAACAATTCAATCATTCTTGTCCCGACAGCACCTGTTGCTCCTACCACGGCAACATGATATTCTTTTCCCATATTTTCATACTCCCCTCTTACCTTCTTGTAAAAGCTACTTGTCCTATTTTACCATAGTATTGAAAAAACCTACATAGTCAAAAAAATGATTTTTTTATTTTCCCATGATATTTTAAAACTATTACCCATCAAAGGACTATCCATTGACTTTTGACTTAAATTTGTTATAGTTAAAACGAATTTAATTATAAAGGGAGCGAAATTTCATGGCACGCGTAGAAAGTTTTGAATTAGATCACAACACAGTAAAAGCACCATATGTTCGCCTTGCTGGCACAGAACAAAATGGTGATGCGTTAGTCGAAAAATATGACTTACGTTTCTTACAACCAAACAAAGATGCCCTACCAACAGGCGCATTACACACGTTGGAACATTTATTAGCAGTTAACATGCGTGATGAATTAAAAGGAATCATTGACATTTCGCCAATGGGTTGCCGCACTGGTTTTTATATGATTATGTGGGATCAACATTCACCACAAGAAATCCGTGATGCATTAGTCAACGTTTTAAACAAAGTAATCAATACAGAAGTTGTTCCAGCAGTCTCTGCAAAAGAGTGCGGAAACTACAAAGATCATTCTTTATTTGCAGCGAAAGAATACGCAAAAATCGTCTTAGACCAAGGAATTAGTTTAGATCCATTTGAACGCATTCTGTAATCTTTAGCAATTAACGACAGAGAAACCCACTATTAAGCTGTGGGTTTTTCTGTTCTCTTTCTTAATTTAAACGGAGGTTTTTTATGAATCAAACAATTGAACAATTACTAAGTCACCGTTCCGTTCGTCATTTTAAAAAGCAAGCGTTAACGGACAAGCAGAAACAACAGTTAATTACTGCAGCTCAAGCAGGATCAAGCTCCAATTTTTTACAAGCTTATACAATTATAGAAATCAAAGATCCTGAGCTACGCAGAGAATTGGGACGTTTAGCAAATTGTGAAGACTATGTCGTTAACACTGGTGTGTTCTATGTTTTTGTTGCTGATTTGTATCGTCATGCAACGATTTTGTCAAAAGAGGGGCAATCATTAGAACCCTTAAAGACACCAGAATCATTATTAGTAGCTGCCGTTGATACAACGATTGCTGCGCAAAACATGGCCATTGCGGCTGAATCTATGGATTTAGGGATTTGTTATATTGGCGGCATTCGAAATGACTTAGACACAGTAGCCAAACACTTATCTTTGCCTGAATTAACTGTACCACTTTTCGGATTAACAATCGGTGTACCAGAAACGTTAAATGGTGTGAAACCACGGATGCCTTTTGAAAATATTTTAAGCGAAAATCACTACCAACCAGACAAATTGACAGATATGCACGCGTATGATGAATTATTAAAAGATTATTATGCCAGCCGCTCAAGTAACGCCCAAACAGCGGATTGGTCGCAGAAGTCTTTATCCTATTTTTCTTATAACCGTCGCCCAGAAGTAAAAATTTTCTTGCAAAAACAAGGATTTGATGTCTAAACAAAAGAGCGTGGGCCTACGTTATTTCAACGTAAGCCCACGCTCTTTTGTTAATTTTTATTTATCTTTACTAAATTTGTCTTTTAAGTCTTCAAAGCCTTCTTTAACTTTATCAGTTAATTTTTCAGCGCCTTCTTTAAGGTCGTCGCCGGCATCACGTGCTTTGTCTTTTACGTCAGCAAAGGTTGATTGAGCTTTTCCTTCAAGTTCTTTGCCTTTATCATCCGTAACTTTGCCTTGCGCTTCTTTTGCAGTACCTTCTACTTTATCTTTTGCATCGTCAAAACGTCCTTTTAAATCTGCCATGCTAATCCCTCCTAAATAATTAATTACATAATAAGAGTATCATTCTTAGCCATTTCCTTCAAATATAATGCATGAACTGCGAATAAATGGTTATTTTTGAGCCATTAAAGCTTTTTTTGCCAAGGCAAAGCAACCAATTGTTCCTGGATTATCTTCTAAAAGAGGCGTCACCAAGTATTTTTCTAAAGGTGGTGTTTCCACATATCCATTGACTAATTCAGCAAATTTTTCACGAACTTTCGGCATCAAATGGCGTTGTTTCATGACGCCGCCACCTAAAATGATCACTTCTGGCGCTAATAATAAAGTCGTATTGTACGCTGCTTGCGCTAAATAATAAGCTTCTAGTTCCCAAGTTTTATGATCCTCTTCCAATAAATGACCTTTTTTACCAGAACGACCTTCAACTGCTGGTCCTGCTGCAATCCCTTCTAAACAATCTCCATGATAAGGACAATTTCCTGCATACGTATCTTCAGGATGACGACGGACTAACGCATGCCCCATTTCTGGGTGGCTAAAGCCTTCAATAAACTCACCGTTTTGAATCGCTCCAGCGCCAACACCAGTTCCAATTGTATAATATACACAACTAGATGTATGTTGCCCATTTCCAGCAACATACTCACCATATGCCGCAGCATTCACATCCGTTGTCCAAGCCATTGGCACATCAAAATGTTGTTTCATAGTTCCTAACAAGTCAAAGTTACGCCAAGCTAATTTTGGTGTAGAAGTGATATAACCATACGTAGGAGAATCAACGTGAATATCAATCGGACCAAACGAACCAATCCCAATCGCTTTTAAAGGATATTGTTGGAAAAATTCTATTACTTTTTTCATTGTTTCTTCTGGGGTTGTTGTGGGAAAACTGACACGTTCTACGATGGTCAAATCATCTGTCCCAACGCCACATACAAATTTTGTGCCACCGGCTTCGATACTTCCTAAAAGTTTTTCTGTCATTGCAATATGCTCCTTCGTTTCCATTTTATAAGTAAGCGGATACATTACTTTTGATTAAATAACTAACATACACGTTTAGTTTACCACTTTTTTGTCGTTTCGACAGAACAATTTAACAATTTCAGTCAGGTTGCCCAATGAAATCTGGCAAGTTGCTAAAGAGCATTTTCCTAAAACAAAAAAACGAGCATTCACGGTTATCTAACAATGAATGCTCGTTTTTTGTTTATTGATTCTTTAGCGAAAAATATAACAATAGTCCGATTGTAATCCACCCACCACTAAGTAAAAGCATTAACCAACTTAAAAGCGTTTCTTTTAGAATACTTCTGGGTTCTTTTGCATGCTGAATAAAACTCATACTAGTCAGCAAAGAAAAGAGGAAAAACATAAAACAAATGACCGCTAAACCGCCAGACAACCAAAACCAACTAGCCATTATTCTCACTCTCCTTTTCGCTTGTTTTTTGATAATTATTGCGCCAAATGACACTATAAATTGCCCCAATTGTGATTACTAACAACGTGTAGAAAGTCGGTAACCACCATGTAGGTAGGACCCATTTGACCGTAGCTTCTTGATTCAATTTTTTTGCTTCACGAGTGTTAATCGTAAATTCTTGTTGAAAAGGCCAAGACTGTTGTTCATCTTGTTGTAAAATAGCACGTCCTGTAAATATATAAGTCCCAGCATCTAGCGGCTGTTTGCCCAAATCAAGATGAAAATTCATGGAACTATTTGGGGCAAAGCGAACATTTTTTAGTGTCCGTTGTGCAATTTTTTTAGAGGATCCTTTTTTTATCACTTGACCTTCTAAACGAACTTCTGGAAAAATAGCAGCATACGGATTTTGAATGACCGCCTTTAGCGATTTGGACCCTAAAGCAATTGTAGGTGTTACTTTCGCTAATTTCAGTTGGTTCACCTCTGTTAAAGGAGCATTCTCAGCACTCCTCATGGCAATCGCAACATTAAACCCGTAGCGACTGGTTAATCCCGTTGTTTGGTTCTCTTCCTCTGTTTTTTCATCTTTGAGATGCGCATAAACCCCGCCTAACACAACTCCTTTGATAGGCTGATCAAGTCCCTTCACCTTCATCTTTGCTGATACTGTTTGATGAGGCGGCACACTCACTTCCTCATTTTCTAAAGTAACCAAGTCTGTCAGCGGAACCTTTAACGATGAATCAAGTGGTTTATCAAAATCATTGTACACAATCAACCCATTATCATTTGTTGATGCATTTGCTAGAGTCAATACGATGGACAATTTTTCGTCTGTCTTATTTTTTATATCTAAGACAATAGTGGAAGATTGCTTTGGTGCCAGAATTAAATCATAATAACTAGATGTTCCCGACACTTGATTTTCTGGTAAAACAGGCGTTACTGTAAATTTAGTCTTCATTTCTTCTGTAGCTTCTACTTTTGGAACAATAATCAAAAATGTAAAAAACAGAAATAGACAGAAAACACCGACTTTTTTTCTACTCATTTCTTCAAGATCTCCTTTATAAAGCTGAATGTACTTACTAGTCTAACAAATCAGCGAAACAATGCTGATCAATCTTTGACTTTTGGGAAGGATAATCTTGAAAAGAAAGAAGAAAAGATTGTTAAGTTACTTTATTTCTTTTCTCTGAATTAAAACTACATATTTAACGCAAAAATAGAGGTTTCCCACCACAGTGGAAAACCTCTATAAACCTTGTCATAACAATGTTTTGAAAGACTATGCGTCTGGATTTGCGTTTTCGTCTTTGAGACCGTATTTTTTGTTGAAACGGTCCACACGTCCGTCGGCTTGTGTGAATTTTTGACGACCAGTGTAGAATGGGTGTGAGTCTGAAGTAACCTCAACACGTAATAATGGATAAGTGTTGCCATCTTCCCATTCAACAGTTTCTGAAGATCCTTTAGTTGAACCTGAAAGGAATTTGAAACCTGTTGTTGAATCCATGAATACTACTGGTTGGTAATTTGGATGGATATCTTGTTTCATACGTTTTTTTCGCTCCTTTGCCCTGATCCATTTGCTGTATCAGAGTTATTTTGTCGGTATACAACAATGCTATCTTACCATGTTTTCAGTTGGTATGCAATTATCTTTTTGGATTTCTTTTAATTTGTTTGCCAAACGAAACATCATGGAAAACTTCAAATAATTGTTGATTATTTTGGGTCCGTTTTAACATTTTTATGAATTGATCCGTATATTCCAGCGAGTCTCCTGACATATTATTTCTCAATTTCCACGTTTCTTCTAGTTGTTCTGGTGTCATTAACAACTCTTCTTTTCGCGTACTTGATTTTTTAATATCAATTGCTGGGAAAATACGGCGCTCTGCTAATTCACGAGATAAATGGAGCTCCATATTGCCTGTGCCTTTGAATTCTTCATAGATGACATCATCCATTCGGCTACCTGTATCCACCAATGCTGTGGCTAAAATAGTTAAACTGCCCCCTTCTTCGATATTTCTGGCAGCACCAAAAAATCGTTTAGGTTTGAAAAACGCAGCTGGATCTATTCCACCACTTAAGGTTCGACCACTAGGCGGGACCACTAAATTATAGGCCCTTGCTAAACGAGTGATGCTGTCCATTAAAATAACTACGTCCCGTTTGTCTTCAACTAAGCGCATTGCTCGATCCAGAACCAATTCAGCAACTCGCGTATGATTTTGTGGTTGTTGATCAAAAGTTGAAGAAACCACATCGCCTTTAACACTTCGCTCTAAATCAGTCACTTCTTCAGGACGCTCGTCAATTAACAACAGAATCAATTCCACATCAGGATGATTTTCTGTAATCCCATTAGCAATTTCCTTTAAAACACTTGTTTTCCCGGCTTTTGGCGGCGCTACAATTAAACCACGTTGCCCAAAACCAATTGGTGCAAATACATCAATCATTCGTGTTGATAATCTGCCAGCCGTTGTTTCTAACGTTAATTGTTTTTCAGGATACAATGGTGTTAGCGCTGGAAAATGTGGCCGCTCTTTCGCTTCTTCAGGATCTTTCCCATTGACACTTTCAACATGCATGAGTCCATAATAACGTTCTGATTCCTTTGGCGGACGCGCCTTGCCAGCTACTTTGTCCCCATTTCTCAATCCGAAACGACGAATTTGAGAAGAAGAAATATAAATGTCTTCTGCACTTGGTCCATAATTAATTGGTCGCAAAAAGCCATAACCATCCTGAGAAACAATATCTAAAATTCCTTCCATGAAGAAAAACCCTTGCTTCTCAGCTTGTGCACGAATCACAGCTAAAGACAATTCTTTTTTGTTCATTTGGCTATAATAAGGAATTTTAAACTCTTTCGCGTACGCATAAATATCTTTTAACGTACTGTTTTCCAATTCAGCCATTGTTAAATAGTCGCTCATTGATCCACCTCAAACGGACCTTCTTGTTCTTCGGTTTCTAGCATTTGAATATCAGCGCCCAAAGCAGTTAACTTTTCGATAATGTGGTCGTACCCACGTAAAATATATTCTACATTATAAATTGTGGTCGTACCTTCAGCCATCAAGCCGGCAGTGACTAAGCAAGCGCCTGCCCGTAAATCAGAGGCGACTACTTCTGCACCGTGCAATTGATTTGGACCATTTAAAATAATCATATTGCCTTCAACCGAAGCATCAGCCCCCATCCGCACTAACTCAGGGATATGCTTATTTCGTTGAGCATAAATCGTATCAATAATTTCACCAGTTCCTTGCGCTTTTAAAAGTAATGGCGTTAACGGTTGTTGCAAGTCTGTGGCAAAACCAGGATACGGATAGGTTTTCACCGTCGTCATTTTCAGATCATGTGACGGATGAACTTCAATCATGTCTTCTTCAATTGTCATCTTAACGCCCATTTCTTGCAATTTCGCAATGAAGCTTTCTAAATGCTCATAAATAACATTTCGAACTTTGATTCCTTCACCCATAGCTGCTGCCATAGCTAAATAAGTCCCAGCTTCAATTCGATCTGGAATAATCGAGTGACGACAACCATGTAATTCTTCGACACCTTCAATCCGAATAACGTCCGTTCCAGCTCCTCGAACTTTTGCACCCATGTTATTTAATAATGTAGCAATATCAATAATTTCTGGCTCACGCGCAGCATTTTCAATAATCGTTTTGCCTTTGGCTTTAACTGCGGCTAACATGACATTGATTGTAGCGCCAATAGATACCATATCCATAAAAATTCGGGTTCCTTGTAAGCCAGCTTCGTCTGTTCTCAAGTACATCGCCCCATGTTCGTTGGTTACATGAGCGCCTAATGCTTCAAATCCTTTGATATGTAAATCAATTGGACGAGGTCCTAAGTAACAACCGCCAGGTAAGCCGACAACGCCTTCCCCAAATCGACCAAGAAGTGAGCCCATAAAATAATAGGACGCACGTAAGCTATTGATTTTTCCTTTTGGCATAGGCACAGAAACAACTTCTGTTGGATCAATAATTAATGTATTATTTTCAAAAGTAATTTTAGCACCCATAATTTCTAAAATTTCAATTAATGAGTGAACATCCTGAATGTCAGGAACGCCATCTAAAGTCACGGGCGAATCTGCTAAAATAGCAGCTGGAATTAAAGCGACCACACTATTTTTAGCGCCGCTAATGGTTACTTCGCCTTTTAATGGACGATTCCCATTGATTACGATTTTTTTCATTTATATTCTCACCTATCTGTAATATACGTTTTCTAAATAAACTACCCAATCATTCTATCATAATCAAGCTTAAGAAAAAAGAAAACTTCTCAGGTATTTTAATAGAATGAAAAAATAACAAAAAATAAAAAAGACAGCCACGTGCTGTGGCTGTCTTTAACGTAACTAGTTGATTAAGCTTTGTTAGCTGAACCGAACCAATCAATGTGTTCTTCTGCATCTTTGATGATTGCAGCTTTACCTGGTGCTAATAATTTACGAGGGTCAAATCCTTTACCTTCTAAATCTTTACCAGCTTCAATATATTCGCGCGTTGCTTTAGCGAATGATAATTGGAATTCTGTATTTACGTTAACTTTTGAGATACCCATTGAAATTGCTTTTTCAATTTGTTCTTGAGGAATACCAGAACCTCCGTGTAATACTAGAGGTACATCAGAACCGACAGCTTCAGCAATTGCTTGTAAGTGATCAAATGCTAAACCTTTCCAGTTTTCTGGATATTGACCATGGATGTTACCGATACCACATGCTAAGTAGTCAATACCTGTAGCAACCATTTGTTTACATTCTTCGATATCAGCTAATTCGCCAGTACCGATGATTCCGTCTTCTTCACCACCGATTGAACCAACTTCACATTCAACAGAAATACCTTTAGCGTGAGCTTTTTCAACTACATCTTTCGCTAATTTTAAGTTTTCTTCGAATGGTAAGTGAGAACCATCAAACATGATTGAAGTATAGCCAACTTCGATACATTCTAAAGCAGCTTCGTAGTCACCGTGGTCTAAGTGAATTGCTACTGGAACTGTGATATTCATTGAGTCTACTAAATTAGTAATCATGTCTTTAGCTACTTTGTAGCCGCCCATGTATTTAGCAGCGCCCATTGATGTTTGGATTAGAACTGGTGCTTTTTTAGCTTCTGCTGCTTCTAAAATCGCTTGTGTCCATTCTAAGTTATTTGTGTTATAGCCACCTACTGCATAGCCGCCTTTACGTGCTGCTTTTAAGAATTCTGCTCCTGATACTACTGGCATAAAAAATTCCTCCTAAGTTTTTAAAAACTTTATTTGTTAGGTGTTCCCTAACCAACGGTTCTATTTTAGCAGAATTCCTGACACTTTTCTAGTAAAATTCCCTTTTTCAGAAAATTTTTGTCTATTCTTTCACATAACCTTCATTTTTATAAAAAAACCTCCAGTTTTCCCGTTAAGACTTTGGGACCTGAAGGCCGACTTGCTATTTTAATTTTTTCTTTGGCGGATAACGTTTCACCTTGTAGGATTGAAGCTCAGGAAATGTTCCTGTACTATGAAAAATCCGTTGTTCATCTTCATTGGCAAAACGCCCTAAAACCGATTGTGTTGGTAAAATATTTACAAAGGCATTCTCATCGATACTGTAAACTGCTTGTTCTAAATCATAGAGTTCGTAGCGAGTAATGACCATCATAATCATCCGACCTTCTGCACCTGAATAGCCGCCGATTGAAGGCAACAAGGTCATGCCACGAGCGATTTGTTGAGAAACTTCTAAGGCAACGGCTTCTGGTCTCGTAGTGACAATCATTGCTGTGACTTTTTGGTGACTGGTATGAATCATGTCGACCACCTGACTCAAACAGTAAATAGAAATAATAGTATACAACGCACTTTCCCAGTTAAATACAAAACCAGCCAACAGCACAATAATACCATTTAATAAGAACATAAAATTACCAACGGTTTTCCCTGTTGTTTTTGAAAGAATCAGTGAAATAATGTCCATGCCGCCAGTGTTAAAGCCCATTTTCAATGAAAGCCCTGCGCCAACGCCGACTAAGACACCACCCATAATTGCGTTCATCAAAGGATTCGTTGTGACTGTTACGATTGGCACAAACATAGTGACAACGGAAATGCCAATAACATTGATGAAACTAAGAATCGTTGATTGTTTCCCTAATTTTACAAACCCTAGAATGAAGACGGGAATGTTTAAAAATAAAATGAAGATCCCTGTATTAATATGGATTCCTAAATTTGTATATAATAATGTAGCAATGATTTGCGCAATTCCGTTCATCCCTGCCGAAAAAACTTTTGCCGGAATCAAAAAGAAATTCAAACCGACCGCAGAAGTCAAAGCGGTTATCGCCATCACTGCTATTTTTTTTATCGATTCATTCCTTTGGTAAGTACTAACCAATCGACTCATTTTTCTTCGCTCCTTCGCTATTCTTCTGACTTAGAATAACAGGTTCTATCCTAAAAGAAAAGGGGCTAAAAGCGAACATTGAAAAAAATTTTTTTGCAACGTTTCCATGAAAGAATGCGGGAAGATATCCCTAAAAACTGATCTTCTTATTTCTCTATTCAAAATGATTCTAGCCTAACCTTTTTTACTATTTCATGATATGATGAAGCAAAGAATATTTTAGGAGGTTTTTACATGGCTGCAAAAGAAGCAAGTTTTGATGTAGTTTCAGAGGTCAATATGGAGGAAGTCAAAAACGCAATTCAAATTGCCTTGAAAGAATTGAAAAATCGTTTTGACTTTAAAGGGTCAATTGCTGATATTAAATTGGAAAACGATAAACTAGTAGTCGTAGCTGAAGATGATTATAAAGTCGAGCAAGTGAAGGATATTTTATTTGGAAAATTAGTCAAACGCAATGTTCCGATTAAAAATATTCATTTCTCAGAAAGTGAAAAAGCCTTAGGCGGTACCGCTCGCCAATATGGTGATTTAATCAGTGGTATTGATAAAGAAAATGCAAAAAAAATCAACACAGCTATCAAAAACTCTGGTATTAAAGTTAAGTCACAAATCCAAGAAGACAAAATTCGGGTAACTGGAAAAAGTCGGGATGATTTACAAAAAGTCATGGCTCTTTTACGAGAATTAGATTTACCCATGGCTCTTGAGTTTAATAATTATCGCTAAAAAAATCCTTCAACTGTTAATGAACAGTTGAATGATTTTTTTGTTTTGGTACCGGCCATTCTTGATTATTCAATAAAACGATTGGTCGGCGTTGGATTTTTCCTGAAAAAGCGGCAATTGCTTTGAAAACCTTTGGCATAAAATAAAACGCATTTAATTCTTCTAAATCCAGTTCTTCTTCTGCCGTAAATGAGACACAAACCTCTTGTTCTGAAAGCATAATTTCAATTTTCTTTAAAAATTGAAATTGCCGCATTCCTGGTACGAAATAACCAGCCTTTGCAACACGAGAGGTTGTAATATCTAATTTATCACTAATGATTAGCGCTAGCGTCATTAACTCTTCCGAATCAAAGCCATTACTATGATTTTCTATAGAAGATAAAATTTCTTCTTGATAAGGCAAACAAATCTTTTGCTTACGAAAATATGCTTCTGCAAATTGTTTCCCCCGAAGCGCATGTCCTGCTTTTCCTTGTAGCGCACCCACATCATGGAGCAGTGCCGCAATTTTTGCCGCTTCTAAATACTCCTCTGAAACAGCAAGTTGTTTCAAAATCATTTCCGTCATGGCCACGACATTGGTTACATGAAACCAATTGTGGTATGCCCACCCAGCTTCTTCATCTTCCATTTGACCAATTGCATCATAAATTTGTCGAATTTCAGTATCTTGATGAATGCGTTCAAACAGCTTCATTTATTTTCTCCTTAAAATTAGTTACTGTTCCAAAAATTCTTTTAACTCTGCAGGATTTTTTTCGCTGTTTAAACCAACAATTAAACGAATCCGCGCTTTCGGTCCGTTTAAACCACGGGCAAAAACGACCCCCATTTTTTTCAAGCCAACGCCACCACCAGCATAATCATAGATATCTTCAGCAATGCCATTGGAACAACGAGAAACTAAAACGACTGGAATCCCGTTGTCTAGCATTTTTTGTAATGCTGGGAGCGTTTCTGGCGGTAAATTACCCGCGCCTAGCGCTTCAATTACTAACCCATCCGTTTCTGGGGTGTTTAATAATTCAAACATCCGTTCACCCATCCCCGCATAGGCCTTCACTACGTGGACATTTCCTTTCACAGAAGAAACATCGCAGACTTCTTGCGGTAAGACCTCTTTCGCAAAAAAAGCACGTTCTTTCGCAATGGTTCCAATTGGTCCAAAAGTTGGCGTCCGAAACGTTGCTACGTTCGTTGTATGTGTTTTTGTCACATAACGCGCCGTATGAATTTCATCATTCATCACGACTAAAACACCTTTATCGTACGATTCGTCTGAACAAGCAGTCCAAATAGCACTGATGAAATTATACAAGCCATCACTACCGATTTCGTTACTTGACCGCATTGCTCCTGTTAAAACAATGGGGATTTTTTTCTCTAAGGTTATATCTAAAAAATAAGCTGTTTCTTCTAATGTATCTGTTCCATGCGTAATAACCACGCCATCAATTGGTTCAGAATAAGCTTTTTGAATCCGTTCTTTTAATTGAAACATCCGTTCTAAGGTCATGTGTGGTGAGGGAATATTAAAAATATCTTCGACAACTAAATGAACCTTGCCAGAAAATAATGCTTCTTGTTCCATCAACGGATTTTTTTCATTCGGGGCAACACTTCCTCCTGCTACTTTCGACATGGAAATGGTCCCACCTGTATGAAGGACTAAAATGGTCTTCATTTGTTTCCTCCTTTGTTTTCTTTATTTTTTAACCAAAATTGTTTCACTTGTTGAATGAGTTGTTCATTGGTGTTTGCCTTTCGATGCGCCAACCAATGCGGCGGAAAGAAACGCTGGACACTTGGTAATTCAAATCGTTCGTCTAATAACAACACAAAGCCTTTATCTTGCGCATCTCGAATGACACGTCCAGCCGCTTGCAAGACTTTATTCATACCTGGAATTTGATACGCAAATTGAAACCCTTGCCCTCGCTCTTCTTGATAAAAAGTGCGAATCAGTTCTTGCTCCGGATTCATTTGTGGTAGCCCGACACTAACAATTATCGTACCAATCAATCGGGTACCTTTCAAGTCAATTCCTTCTGAAAATATACCACCTAAAACACAAAAACCGATGAAAGTTTCTTGAGGATTCTCTTTAAATTCAGCTAAAAATGCTTCTCGCTCTTTTTCGTTTAAGTCCGTTCCCTGAATTTGAGTTTTTACTTGCGGGTAACGTTGGCTAAATACTTGATAGACATCATCCATATAGGCGTAGGAAGGAAAGAAAATTAAATAATTACCTGTTTTTGTTTCACTTAACTTCCCTAAAAGTTCACTAATCTGTGGATAACTTTTTTCACGGTTTTTATAGGTTGTTTGAAGATGACTACCAATCATCAACAATTGATTTTCTTCTGGAAAAGGATACGGAATCCGATAACGTAGGCTTTCTTCACCTCCACCAAGCACTTCTTGATAATAATTCAGAGGTGTTAAACTTGCCGAAAATAAGATACTCGCTTTCCCTTTATCTAATCGTTGTGACAATAAATAAGCCGGATCGACACAAAATTGTTTCACAACACAGTCATAGTTTCGCAAAGAAATAGACGTATAAAAGCCGTTGTCGTAATACTCGCTGATTCGAAGATAACTTAAACAATCAAAATAAAAACTGAGAATCGACGCCAATTCCTCAATGTGTTGATTTTCTGGCAACCATTCTGCAATTACTTCTGTTAATCGATGTATCTGTTTAACTAATGAATCAATTGGCGCACGTTGGGCAAAAAAATCCGTGTCTTTTTCTTCACAGATTGCTTCAATATCATCAAACGTAGTTAAGACTTTTTGACAAGCTCTTTTTAATTGAACAGATTCTTTTTGCAATCTTTTTTGAATTTGCGAAACCGCATTCCTAGAAATAGCGGCCGAATACATCTCCCGTGAACGATTAACCAAATTATGGGTTTCATCAACTAAAAAAATATTCTCTTCTGCACTTTGGGGTTCTTCAAAGAAGCGCCGTAAATAAACCGTTGGATCAAATAGATAATTGTAATCGCCAATAATTAAATCACACCAAAGACTTGCATCTAGCGACAACTCGAATGGACACAAATGGTGCTTTTGTGCATACCGTTCAATAACCTCTCTCGTTAAATGATTTTCATGTTGCAATAAATCCCACAGTCCCTCATTTAAACGATCATAATAGCCGTCAGCAAACGGGCAATGTTCTGGTGTACAATTTCGTTCAGTTAAAAAACAAATTTTATCTTTTGCTGTTAACGTAATACTCTTAGTTTGCGCTTGTTTTTCGGACAGCGCTTTGACGGCATCTTCAGCCACTTGACGCGTAATTGTCTTAGCTGTTAAATAAAAAATCCGTTCACCTTCTTCTTCACCAATTGCTTTCATCGCTGGAAAAAGAGTGGACATTGTCTTGCCTGTTCCAGTTGGTGCTTCCACGAAGAGCCGCTGTTTACTAAGAATTGTTTTATAGACGGCTACCGCCAATTCTCGTTGCCCTTTGCGATACTCCCCGTAAGGAAAACTAAGATTTTTTAATGATTTATTTCTCAAAATACGCCACTCTTCTTTAAAAATTACCCACTGTTCATAGCGCTTCATCAAATCAGTAAAAAACTCCGCTAATGCAGCTTCTGTAAAATGGCGTTCTTGTCGTGTGATTTGTTTTGTGGTGGTCTGATAATAAGTGAGTTGCAGCGTTATTTCAGAAAGTTGTTCTTGTTGGCAATACATGTGACCATAACACATCGCTTGATACCAAAACAATTCGACCTTTTCTGGCGGCAATTCTTCAAACGCTGGCTCGGATGTTTTAATTTCATCAATGACCACTTGCCCAGTTTCTTTCACAAAAATGCCGTCTGCACGACCTTCTACACAATAATTATGTCCATTTAAAGGCACCTCAATTTTTAAAGATACTTCCTTTTGATAAAGGCTCCCCGCTTCCTTTTGCAGCATTCGATGAAGGCGACTACCTTCTTGTGGTGTATGTTCACTTACATGGCGAGAATCAATACTTCCCCGCCTTAAAATAAATTCGACCACTTGACGAACCGCAATTTTTCTCGTTGATTTCACGTAATCCCACCTATCTGCCTCCCTATTATAGAACATACATTCGCTAAACAAAAGCAAAAAATCCAAAACGAACACAATCATGCGTTCATTCTGGATTTCTCTTTAGATTATCAACAATTAAAAACAACTTGTTTCTTCTAACTGTTTGGTTTCTTTTCCATTTGCTTTTGCCACGACCAATTGCGCCATTTGTTTAAACGAATTATTTAAACCAATGCCGCCCTTTTTGGGCATCTTCACAATCGGTACTTGCTGATAATAGTGACTAACTGCTGGATTTTCTTCTGCCATTGCTGCAATTGCAGGAATGCCCGCAGCATTAAACTTACAAGCTAGATGAGCGGCCATTTCTCCAAAATTAGGATAATGCATGGCAGGTCCGCAAAGAACCGCATCGGCATGAAACTTTTTTGCAAAGCCAATAAATTTCTTTGCTACCTCTTCCTCGTTTTCCAAATAATATTGGTCTCCACAATAAAGTGTCGCAACAATTTCCGCTCCTTGCTTCTGTAAAAATGGTAGCAATGTTACCCCTGGGCCTAAGGGAGCTTTTTTACCACTTGGTTTCAGCTGAGCTTGTTCATCACTGCCAAATCCTGCTAAACTGTGGTTTAAGACTAAAAGGATTTTTTTCATGCCTATTTCCTCCTTATTTATAAATCATCGAAGTCAAAGGAATCAAAATCAATTTCTTCACTCTCTTCTTCTTGTGCTTTCCATTCTTCACGTAAATATTGGTCATCCATAACTCGAATAAAAGGATAGTAAATGAACATTCCTAGTACCAATAAGAGAGCTTGCAGAATTGATCCTTGCCAACCGCTGACTAAAAATCCTGAGATAATTGGTGGGGTCGTCCACGGCAATTGAATACCATTCGTCAATGGAACTAAGCCCCAATCCATAGCAAAATAGGCAATAATAATATTAATTGCGGGTACTAAAACAAATGGAATTAAAAGGATTGGATTTAAAACAATTGGTAACCCAAAAATGATTGGTTCGTTAATCCCAAAAACACCAGGAATTAGTGAAAGTTGCGAAAGCTTTTTAATTCGTTGACTTTTACAGAATAAGACCATCACAATGATTAATGAGAGTGTGGAACCGGCGCCACCAAATGTTGCAAACATGTCTTGAAATTGTCCAGTGATGATGTTGGGAATTTCATGGCCGTCTTTAAATGCTTGTAAATTTTCAACAGACAATGCCCGCAAAACAGGATTAAAGACTGCGCCAACCACACTACCTCCGTTAATGCCAAAGAACCAAAAGAAGTGTAAAAATAAATAAGCAATGCTCATTGCACCTAAGGTATTACCAAGACTCAATAAGGGCGTTTGTAGAAATTCAAAAATAACATCTTGTAAATTACCATAAGGAGTTAAAGCAGCCAGCCAATTAACTAAAAACATGAGAGTAACAACTAAAAAACTCGGAATCAGGGCCTCAAAAGACTTAACCACTGTTGGTGGCACTCCTTCTGGCATTTTTATTGTCCACCCTTTACGAACAATGGCCACAAATAAACGAGTCGCAATTAATGCGACAATCATTCCTAAAAACAAGCCACTGGAACCCATCCATTTTAAAGGTAAACTAGTAACTTCATAAACCTTTGAACTATTTTCCGGTGTAAATAATGTTTGATAAGGCGTTACAATAAAAAATGAAACCAATGCGATAATTCCTGCTTGCATTGCATCCACATTGAATTGTTTCCCTAAACTATAGGCAATACCGACAACGGCCAGAATGGTCATTACATCAAAACTAGCACTAGCTGGAACAGACATCATTGTCGCCCATTCTTTACCAAGCAAATGAGACATCCAAGTATCCCATTGTGGCAAAGGGAAATTAGCAATTAATAAGAAGACCGAACCAACAATCAACAAGGGCGTTGATAAAAGGAAGCCATCACGAATCGCTACTAAATACTTATTTTCTCCTATCACTTTTGCCAAAGGGGTCAATACGCGCTCTAACCAATCCAAAAATTTTTGCACGGTCGTCACTCCTATCTATTATTTTTTATTTTGCTTAATTAACCGCAGCGCTTCTTTCAATGCTTTTTCGCCATCCATCATGCCATAAATTTCTGGCGCAATTGCAGCGACAGGAATCCCTTGAGGAGCAAATTGTTCTTTTGTTTTTTCTAATAAAAAACGGACTTGTGGTCCTAATAAAATAGCAACAGGCTTCTCTGCTTCAACCACTTCTTGTGCTCTTGCAATAGGAAAAGCAGTAATCATTAAAGGCATTTGATGTTTTTTCACCACTTCCATCATTTTATTCACCATAATACTTGTAGACATCCCTGCATCACAAAAAAGATAAATTTGTTTTTTACTCATGTTCCTTCACTCTCCTCATTTATTCAATTGGTGCTTTGATTCTTTTTTCATAGGCCGCTAACCATTCTTGTGAAATCGGCTGAATCTCTGTGGTATGATTCTTGCCTGGATTTGCAATATAGATTTCTGGTTGCTGCATATCAGTACCAACCGTAAAAGTAAATTCCACATTCGTAGCTACGCCCCAGTCTCCCTGTTTGTTCATGGCCACCAGTGAAAAAGCTCCTGCTTTCCCATAACGTTGGGTCAATTTTTCATGAAAAGCATAGACGGCTTGATCACATGCTTGTTGTGGCGAGCACCCTTCCCCCATTAAACGGACGATTTCATAAGAAAGACAGCCTTTCATTAAATCTTCACCTAATCCTGTAGCCGCAGCACCACCAATTTCGCTATCAACATAAAAACCAGAACCTGACAGTGGTGAATCACCAACACGTCCTGCTTTTTTCATGAAGAGTCCCGAACTGGAAGTGCCAGCTGCCATTGATCCTGTTTGGTCTAACGTAATAGCGCCGACAGTATCATGCCCATCATAGGGGTTCAACTGATTTTCCTGAATTTCTTTTAAACGCTTTTGCCACCATTGATTAGCGCGTTCTGTCAACATATTCTTTCTTTCAAAACCGTGCAACATTGAATATTTCGTTGCACCTGCGCCAACACGAAAACTATTAAACTTCTCTTTACTTAATGCTTTAGCCACTGAAATCGGATTTTTAACATCTGTAATTCCTGCCACAGCACCAATTGCAAATGTGTCTCCATCCATATAGGCAGCATCCATTTCTAAAATTCCTTCCTCATTAGGTAAACCGCCGTAGCCCACTGACTTATAAAAAGGATAGTCTTCTACTTCTTTAATTAATTGTTCCACGGCCGTGCCTGCAGCACCTCCTTGTTGTAATTCTTCTGTAGCTTTTAGTAACCCATCATGTGCCATCCGCCATGTCGCAATTGCACCCCAAGTCATTTTCCATCCGCCCTTTCGTTAACGCTTACATTTCTCCACCATTATAAACTAGTATATACTGTTTTGTATATACTGAAAATGAAATTTTATACAGAAAAATAGAAGATACACGTATGCGACCTCTACGAAACACATTGGCTTCTTCTCATACGTGTATCTTCTATTGGTTTTACGCTTCTGTTAATGCAATCATCGCTTGCATATAGATTTCCAGATTAAGCAGTAAATCTTTTTCATCCATATATTCATCTTGGTTATGCGCAATGCCTTTTTGACCAGGAAATGATGGACCAAAAGCAACGATATTCGGCATAAAACGAGCATACGTAGCACCTGTAGTTGTGACTGGCGTCCCATCTAAGCCAGTAATTTGTTCATAAACCTTGGTTAATTTTTGAACATTGCGCTCATCTTTTGGAAACAGCGTACTAGGGAGGCGGCGGATGACGGTCACTTCACTTTCTGGAAATAGTGCCTTCGTTAGCTGCGTGGTTACTTCGTTTTCTGTAATAGAAACAGGATAACGCACGGCCAATGATAACACCAATTGCTGTCCTCGTTTTTCCAACGCATAGGGCGTTAAAATCAATTGCCCACTATCCTGATCCTTAAAGTCTAGAGCTACTCCTTCGCCATAGTGCTTTTCGTGAAAACTAGCGGTTAACCAGTCGAAATACTGTAATAAATTTCCTTTGACTAACTGTTCCTCGCTAATTTTCTGTGCCAATAAAGTAATCGCGTTCTTGCCTAGTTCTGGCGCATTGGAAGGGGCGCGTTTTCCCGTGATTGCTGTTGTTTTTCCCGCAATCACCACACTTAATTGATCAGGTACGTGGTCTTTTGCTTGATCACCCATAATCTGACCAATTTGTTCACTTGAATCATCTGGGATGGTCGTTGTGATTTCATAATTAACAATCCCTCGCTCCCCATAAACTACTGGATATTTACAATCTGGAGTAAATCCAAAAACGGGTGCGTTTTCCTTCTCTAAATATAAGGGGATATCTCCACTCCCACTTTCTTCATCCGTGCCAAACATTAAGCGAATGGTTTTCTTTGGTTGGTAACCAAGTTCTTTCAGTAATTTCATTCCATACAGGCAAGCCAAGATAGGACCTTTATTATCTAGAATTCCTCTACCATACAAACGTTGATTTTTTTTCGTTAATTGAAAGGGCGGCACTGACCAACCAGAACCTTCTGGTACTACATCTAAATGACCAATAATTCCCAGATATTCTTCCGCTGTTCCCCATTGCGCATAGCCAACTGCGTCATTGACAATCCCAGTTTGAAAACCATAACGCTCTGCCAGTTTCAGCGTTTCTTCCAAGGCTCTTTTCGGTCCTTCGCCAAAAGGTGCCTCTTTTTTAGGCGACCCTTTCACACTTCGAATCGCCATAATTTTGTTTAAGTCTTCATAAAATAAATCTTTTTGAGCGGCTATTTCTTCTTTTATCTTCATTCGTTCCAAGAACCTCCTAGCTCCACTTGGTTGTTTTCAGACGGGCTATAGCGGGTCAGTGTGTTTTTAAACGTGTACCGATCTGCTCGATATAAAGAGACATCATATAAAATAGGGGTTGCATCAAGCGCATAGGTGATAGAGTGGACTTGTAAAAGTGGCTGGCCCACAGGAACATTCAATAATTCGGAAATTTCCGCTTCAACTAAGATTGCTTCAATTTCTTGATGCGAATAAGCAATCTCGACGTTCTTCTCGATTAAGCAGAAAAGAGAGCCCTCGAAGTCTTGCTTCGTATGGCCTTGTACGTATGCCTGTGGCAAATAAATTTTTTCAACTGTCATTGGCTCGCCGTCTAACATTCGGCGGCGAATCAGTTCATAAATTGCCTCATTTTTGCCTACTTGGAGCGCCTCCCGAATTTTCTCAGCGGGATGTACTACTTCTTCAAAGGAAATGACTTCTGTCTGGCTTTTTTTCCCGTAAGCTTTGGCTGCCTCAGTAAAACCTTGTAAGCCAGCGCGACCACTTTGAATTTTCGCTTGCGACATCACATAACTACCTTTACCATGTCGTTTTACCAAAATATTTTTGCGGATCAAATCATCAATCGCTTTACGGATGGTCAAGCGACTGCAGTTATATTCTTTAGCTAAATCATATTCTGAAGGTAATTTTTGTGCACTTACATACAGACCGTCTCTAATCTTCTTTTCAATTTCTGCAGAAATTTGCTTAAATTTGGGTGCATTTTCTGTCATTTCATCGCCTATCTTTCTTCAAAAAAATAAATTTTCTAGTATATACCACACTGTCTATACTAAATCAATTTTTAAGAAACCGCAATCATTTGTTGCGTTTCTTAAAAATCAAAAAAGAAAGCGAGCCACAAGTCGGTTGGACTTGTGGCTCGCTTTTTTAGGAAAAAATATGTTATTTCCCTTTCATCCGTTCTTTGCCTTCTTGACACATATAGAGTAGCGGACAGGCTTCACATTTAGGCGCTCTTGCTAGGCAGTGATAACGCCCAAATAAAATCATGGTATGGTGCGTTTTCACCCAGAGTTCTTTCGGAACTTTACGCATTAAGGTTTGCTCAACTTCAGTAACATTCGCATTTAGCTTACAAATTCTAAGGCGCTTGGACACTCGTTCCACATGTGTATCTACTGCAAAAGCCGGTTCGCCGAAAGCATCTCCCATTACTACATTGGCTGTTTTTCTCCCCACGCCAGGTAAACTGACCAGTTCATCTCTAGTTTGCGGAACTTCTCCATTGAAACGTTCTAAAAGTTGTTGTGCGCACGCTTTAATATTTTTTGCTTTATTGCGATATAAACCAATGGTTTTTATTTTAGCAATAATCTCCTCCACCGGCGCAGCTGCTAAAGCTTCTGGTGTTGGAAAAGCTGCGAATAAACCAGGAGTCGCTTTATTTACCGATACATCGGTTGCTTGCGCACTTAAAATCACAGCAATTAATAATTCAAAAGGATTCTTATGTTTTAATTCACATTCTGCATTTGGAAACATCTCATACATAATTTCAATAGCTTCCATCGTTTTCTCTTTTGATAGCATGGCCCACCTCCTTTTTATTCACTGTCTTCTGGGTTTAACCAGTTGTGTAATGTAACCTTTGGTAACGATTCTTGTGTCTGACCTTGTTGTTCAATCTCATTTTGAATCATAGAATCTTTTCGTTTTTTCTGATCAGCAGCCACTTGTTCTTTGGTGGTAATATTTTTACGCTCCCACGCAAGTAAAATACGATCAATATATTTCAAACTATACGCCTGATTTAAAACGGCTTCTCGCAACGCTAACCGGATTAACTCAGGGGAATAATGGTCCGTGTTCAACCACTGACCAATCATTTCTAATTCAATGGGTGAAAGTGGACGTCCGAATTCTTTTTCAAAGCCTTGGTAAAGCTGTTTAATTTCATCTTCGTGGTTTGCGACAACTTGTTTTTCTTTGCTCGTTTGTAAAAATAATTGAATCTTTTGAAAAACAGGCAGTAAATCATACGTATCCATCATTTGACCTTTTTGGTTTTGTTGTGTTTCAATTCGAATAAATCCGCGAGAAACCAATTGATTTAATAACTTATAAATCGTATCTGGCGTTTTGCCCATCGTCTCTGCAATCGCCATTAAGTCTGGAAATAAATCGCCTGCATTTTGCGAACGAAAAAGTTGCAGTAAAAAGAGAAATTCATCATCTTTCAAACCAATTTTTTGGTAATGATCAAATAGTAAGTTTGAGATTGTTGTTTCACCAGCTTCTAAATATTCACGAATTGATAACATTGTTGTTGTCCACTTCCCCTTGCTTGTTTCACTTATTGCACTTGATAAACATCAAAATAAATAGCTTTCATATAATCAATTAAATAACTAGGATTCAATTCTTCTCCCGTTGCATCATAAATTAATTGATTTGGTTTACGTGAAGCGCCGTACTGATGAATATGTTGTGTTAACCATTTACGGATATCAGAATAATCCTCCGAAGCTAAAATTTCATCAACAGATAATTCTTGTTTCATTGCGTGAAATAGTTGCGCAGCGTACATATAACCCAAGGCATAAGATGGGAAATAACCAAAGCTACCGCCAGACCAATGAACATCTTGAAGGACACCTTCTAAATCATTTTCAGGTGATACGCCTAAGTACTCTTGGTATTTTTCGTTCCACACTTTTGGCAAATCAGCGACTTCCAAAGAACCATTAAACAACATTTTCTCAATTTCATAACGAATAATGATATGCAAAGGATAGGTGAGACTATCGGAATCAATCCGAATCAAACTTGCTTTCGTTTCTTTTAAAGAAGCATAGAAATCTTCAAAAGTAATATCATCAAAAGTGCCCTCTGCGCATTCTTGGAAAAACGGGTATTGTTTTTGCCAAAAAGCTCGGTTGCTACCAATGATAATTTCATTAAAGAGCGATTGTGATTCGTGAATCCCCATAGAGGCGCCTTCGCTTAGTGGCGTAAAGTCAAATTTAGGATCAAAATTTTGTTCATACATCCCATGACCCGCTTCATGAATCACACCAAATGTTGCCATTGAGAAATTATTTTCTTCCCAGCGCGTAGTAATCCGCGCATCATTTCGATTTAGAGCTGTCATAAATGGATGAACTGTATCATCTAATCGGCCTTTTGAAAAATCATAGCCTAATTGTTCAACCACACCAATCACAAAACGGCGTTGTTGTTCTTTGGTCATTTTTCTAGATAAAAAGTCAGTTCTAGGCGGCATACCTTTTTCTGCTAAAACGGTCCGAATCTCTTGAATCCCTTGTTTTACTTGGTCGAATACTTGGTCTAGCTTCTCAACCGTCATCCCTGGTTCAAATTGATTTAATAACACATCGTACGGTGTTTTTTCTTCTTTTTGCCAATAAGGAATGAACTCTTTTTGGAACGCAACGACCTTCGTTAAGGTTTCTTCTAACAAGCCGAAATCTTGTGCAGCGCGTGCTTTTAGCCAATCTGTATGTGCTTGGTTTAATACTTTAACATATTCTTGCATACGTTCAGCTGGAACATTTTTATTCAAAGCATATTCTTCTTTTACTTTTTCAAAAACCAGTTTCCCTAATTCAGATAATTCTTCAGGGCGTGTCTCAAAATAGGCCAATGCTTCTTGAATAACTGGGCCAATACTTCGTTCAAAATATAATCCGGTTAAATACCCTTCTACTTCTCCTCGAAAAGGACTACTTTTTTCTGGCATCCCAGTTGATGAATCCCAGTCTAATAATGTCAAGGCATTTTTTAGTAATTGAATTTCTTTCACTTCTTGTAAAAATACAGCTTCCTTCATTTTTTTACACCAGCTTTCTTAGTCTTCCCGTGGTTTTCTTGGTGGACGTGTTCCCCAGTATTGGAATAAATCTGTTCGTAAGGCTCCGTTGTAAAGCTTCCGTTTTTTAGTAGCTTTGGCACCATAATATTCTTCAAAAGCAAGATCACTCGTCAGTATATACTTGCTCCAAGTAGTTAACGGACGGAAAACATGGCCCATTTCTTTATACAAACGGCGAACACTTTCCTCTTCTCCTAAACGCTCACCATAAGGCGGGTTAGCTACCATTACACCATATTCCTTCTCGGTTGTAAAATCTTTTAAGGCCAATTGTTTAAAGGTAATTGAATCACCTAAACCAACTTCCTCAGCATTCGCTCGTGCGACTTCAATCATTCGCCCATCAACATCTGAACCACAGATATCTAATTCAACATCGTAGTCTGCCTTTGCCTCGGCTTCGTTACGTACTTTTTCAAAAATTGCTGGATCAACCCAATCCCATGTTTCACAAGTGAAACTACGATTAAAGCCAGGGGCAATGTTATGGCCAATTAATGCTGCTTCAATACAAATTGTTCCAGAACCACAAACTGGATCATAAAAAGGACGATCTTTGCGCCAATTGGTCAACATCACTAAAGCAGCTGCCATGTTTTCCTTAAGAGGTGCGCCCCCCTTTTCAATGCGATAGCCTCGTTTAAATAAACTTGGTCCAGTCGTGTCCAACGTCAACGTCACTTTATCTTTTAGAAGAGCCACTTCTAATTTAAACAAAGCTCCTGTTTCGGTTAAAGGCACCGTCGCTGGACGATGGTAAACTTCTCTTAAACGGTTAACAATGGCTTTTTTGGTGATGGCTTGGCAATCAGGAACACTATACAATTTTGACTTAATTGATTTACCTGCAACTGGAAATTCTGCATCTAAAGGCAAATAATCTTCCCAAGGAAGTGCTTTAACTTTTTCAAATAATTCATCAAAACTATAGGCGTTAAATTCGCCAACGACGATTTTAATCCGATCTGCTGTTCGTAGCCATAAATTGGCAGTAGCAATTGTTTCAACTGTGCCTTCAAAGACGGCCCGACCATTTTCTACTTCACAGGGAATCCCTAAATCACGCAATTCTTTTCCAACTAATGCTTCTAAGCCACTAGCAGCCGTTGCAACAAGTTTGAATGTTTTTTCTTTCGTCATAAAAACTCCTTCTTGACTCTTTTTTATTGTCTGGAGCTAACAGTCCTGCCGACTACTGCTCCGCTTGTTTTTTGTAATTGTCTGCTTTCTCTGAACTAAACGGTCCTGTTCCGGCCTCTTTAGAACAGACAGCTTACTACTTTTATCTCAGTTTCTTTATTTTAACATTTTTTTATTCTTTTCGTAAAAAAAGCCTTCACAACTACGTTGGAAGGTCTTCCTGAATTACTTGTAATTTTCTATAAGCCATGTTCTGTATCACCAATTCTTCAGGAAAAATTGGTGACGGTCATCATCTATCTGCAGAGTAAACTCTGCCTCTTCTACTCGTTCATTTCCTTTAGAAGAGCGCCCCTACCATTGTTTGGGTTGCTCGCTCGAGGGGTTTACCGCGTTCCACCGATGGAGTTTCCCACATCGCTTCGTCACTGTGGCACTTTCAAGGATACTTTGACATAGTCGAAACCTTAGTCATTTTTCCTGCCGTTACTCTAAAAGAGTACCTTAGCTTATGATTTCGCTAAGCACGAACACTACAAGCATCTCAGCTTGTGCGAGCATGGACTTTCCTCAGCTTGCAAAAGCAAACCGCGATCACCCGAAAATTACAAATCTGTTTAAACGAACAGCAAAAATTTATACACTAAAACAAGTGTCCGCTATTCTAACAAATGCTTTTTGTTCCTCGTGAAAACTTGACTTAAATTGTCTTGTTAAAATTGACGTGTTTGTGCATTATCAACATCATGGTTCGCTGGTTCTGCAGTCATTGACGGTGCAGAAGGCGTTACAGGTGTTGAAGGTGTTTCATCTAACTTTTTACCAAAAACTTCACGCTCTAAGTTTGATAAACGTTTTAAAATATCAAAGTTGGTCACTGCTGCACTTTTTGGTACTTCTTGAGCAACACGAGGCGTTGGTTGGGCTTTTGATAATTGGTCTAATTTTGCCATTAAGCGGCTGTTTTCTTCTTGCAAGCTTAATAATTCTTTATTATAAGCTTCGTAGTCTTTAATGACATTGTCTAAAAATTCGTCTACTTCAATTGGGTCATACCCGTTCATCATTTTCGTTTTAAATTCTTTTTGTAAAATGTCTTTAGGACTATATACTAAATTTGCCATGTTTACACCTCATTTGTTTATTTACGATAGAAAATTTCATAGTTCCACAAATACTATTGTAACGAAAAATAGCTAGAAAATCAAACAGATTCTCTAATCAATCACCGAGTTTTGTAAATCATCCATTGTAATTAAGCGAATATCATAGGGTTCTCGTTCCGAAAAATGTTGTGCGTCCTTTAAAAAATACTCCGTTTTGCCAGGGTACTCTTTGTCATAAATAAGTAAGCTGCCCCCAGAATGTTCCAAAAGAAATTTTGTATGCATTTTTAATTGTGCTGGCGATTGATAGGGCTGGTGACTTACTGAGTTGATATAATCAGCCAAACTTTCCGCTTTCGTTAACAGTTCTCGATTTTGTTCATTCCAATTATTGCCAAAGTCTTTAAATGGATAAAGCAAACCTAGCTGAACTTCTGGATATTCCATTTTTAATTCCCCAACTACTTCAGCTGTCCAAAGTTCAACACCTAAATTGCCAGAAATCAAAATCCATTCTACTCCCGCTTCAATATAACTGGCTAACTCTTTTTTTAAGACATTTTTAATAACTGTGATTTTCGGGTCTTTTCCTTGAAATATCCCCAATTCAAAGCTGCGATAACCGGTGACATAGAGGGTTTTTATCATTTCCATAAGTCATCCCTTTTCTTTCAGGTCTTTTTTTTGGTATAATACAGGCTAGGAGTGTGATAAACGTGACGTTCCATTATCCTAACGGAATACCTTATAATCATCATGAAGCACAATCACCAAAAAAACAAGTAAAAAAGAAACGCCCCGTTGAATTTGGTAATCGCGGGATGGATTTCGAAGAAGCGATCAATCAAAGCAATCAATATTATCTATTGAATAAGCAAGCAGTCGTTCATAAGAAACCCACTCCTGTTCAAATTGTTAAAGTAGATTATCCCAAACGAAGTGCGGCTGTTATTAAGGAGGCCTACTTTAGACAAGCTTCAACGACTGATTATAACGGTGTATATCAAGGCCGTTACATAGATTTTGAAGCGAAAGAAACGAAAAATACCACGTCCTTTCCCTTTAAAAATTTTCATCAACATCAAATTGATCATATGGAACAATGTATAGCACAACAAGGGATTTGTTTTGTGCTATTATGGTTTTCAAGCTTAAAACGCTGCTTCTTTTTTAGTGGTGAAAATCTAATAACGCATTGGAAAAACCAAGCAGTTACTGGAAAAAAATCTATGCCGCTTGCACTCATCGAGAAAGAAGGAATTGAATTATCTTTTGGAATCGCACCGCGAATCCCTTATCTCGACGCAGTGGAACAATATATTCAGACACACTAGATTCATAAAGTTTTGAAAGTATAACAAAGGAGTTGCTATTTATGCCAACCGCAAATTCAGGCTCGCGAGCTGCTAGACATGCATCCAACACCTCATCGAAGTCGAGTTACAAGAAAAAGACACAACCGCCGAAAAAGAAAAAACGGCTTGTTTTAAAAATCTTTCTTGGCTTACTTATCGCTGGGATGGTCGCTTTTTTAGCAGGCGTTGGTCTTTTTTGGTTCTATGCACGACAAGCCCCAAAATTAGAAGATGACAAACTGAATGCGACAGTTTCATCGAAGCTTTACGATATTAATAATGAAATTTTTGAGGATTTAGGCGCAGAAAAGCGTGAATTAATTCAACCAAATGATGTGCCTCAATTATTAAAAGATGCCATTGTTTCTGTCGAAGACCGTCGTTTCTATAAACACATTGGTGTGGATCCGATTCGGATTATCGGTTCTGCTCTTTCAAATGTCAAAAATGGTGGATTACAAGGCGGAAGTACCTTAACCCAACAATTAATTAAATTGTCCTACTTCTCTACAAAAGAATCTGACCAAACCTTGAAACGGAAAGCACAAGAAGCATGGATGGCTGTTCGTTTAGAACGTGAAAAATCAAAAGAAGAAATTTTAACTTACTACATTAACAAAGTCTACATGGCGAATGGTTTTTATGGAATGGAAACAGCGGCTGAA
The DNA here is from genome assembly GCF_050548355.1 of Enterococcus sp. AZ011. Classification (NCBI taxonomy): domain Bacteria; kingdom Bacillati; phylum Bacillota; class Bacilli; order Lactobacillales; family Enterococcaceae; genus Enterococcus; species Enterococcus sp. AZ011. The sequence goes on along the minus strand of NZ_CP172959.1, from coordinate 966,754 downwards.
AATTATTATGGTAAACATTTATCTGAACTTGATTTACCACAAACGGCCCTACTGGCAGGAATGCCACAAGCGCCAAACTCATACGATCCCTATACAAAGCCAGATACTGCTAAAGAACGCCGGGATGTTGTACTCTACACAATGTACGACAATAAAAAAATCTCGAAAGCAGAGTACGAAAAAGCTAAAGCTACCCCAATCGATGAAGGCTTAGTGCCATTAAAAGCCAGTGATGACAATCGAAAAGTCGTAGATAATTATGTCAAAGAAGTAATCAATGAAGTGAAAGCAAAAACTGGTAAAAATGTTTACACAGACGGACTAGATATCTACACAAACTTAGATATGAATGCCCAAAAACAACTTTACGATATTGTCAACAGTGATCAATACGTTGCGTTTCCAGATGATAAAATGCAAGTGGCTTCAACTGTTATTGATGTTGCCTCTGGACAAGTCCGAGCACAGATTGGTGGTCGTCACATTCCTGATGATGTGCAATTAGGAAACAATTTAGCTGTTAACACCCAACGTGATGTTGGTTCAACCGTGAAACCAATCATGGATTATGGTCCCGCAATTGAGAATTTAAATTATTCGACAGGTCGCCTCATGGTGGATAAACCAACGAAATATCCTGGTACCGACATTGATGTCTTCAACTCTGATTTAACATATCAAGGCGTCATTACTATGCGCCGTGCGATTATGGGTTCTCGTAACACGACCGCGGTCCAGACGTTTGATGAAGTTGGTAAAGAAAACATCATGCCTTTCATTAAAGGACTAGGAATTGACTATAAAAACTTAGAAGCCTCGAATGCCATTTCAAGTAACACAAGCGATGTAGATGGCGATAAATATGGAATTTCCTCATTGAAGTTAGCAGCAGCTTATGCGGCTTTCGCCAATAACGGGATATACAACAAACCGTATTACGTAAACAAAGTCGTTTTCAATGATGGAACTAGCGTTGATTATCAACCTGATGGTAAACGTGCGATGAAAGACTCTACCGCCTATATGATGACGGATATGTTAAAAGATGTTTTAAACGGCGGGACAGGATTTAACGGCGCCATTCCAGGCTTAATCCAAGCGGCCAAAACAGGGACTTCTAACTATACTGATGAAGATTTAGCACGAATGGGGACAACAGAAAAAGGAATTGCCCCGGATAGTACCTTTGTTGGTTATACAACACACTATGCCGTTTCTGTTTGGACTGGATACAATGATCGAAATACACCAATCTATCAAGAATACTATGGAATTGCCTCGGATGTTTATCGTGAAATAATGAGTTACTTATCTCAAAATGTTTCAAACGATGACTGGGTGCAGCCAGACAGTGTTGTGCGGGTAGGTAATGAATTATACGTGAAAGATGCCTATGAGGTACCAAATGTACAAGTTTTACCAAGTACTACCTCTTCAGCACCACAGCCAGAATCTAGCAGTACGGTGGAATCCTCTTCCACAAAAGAAGCGGAAAGTTCATCAAGTTCTAGTTCAGAAAGTGCGCCTTCTTCCTCTGAAGCGCCACCCTCAACCGAACAACCGGCAAGCTCTTCCTCAGCAGAGCAACCGGCAACATCGGAACAACCACCTGAACCATCAAGTTCTAGTTCACAAGAACCGCCGCAACCACCTGAAAGTAGTTCTAAACCAGATGAAAATAAAGCAGCATAAAAAGTACGGGGCTCATGATGAGCCCCGTACTTTTTTAGATTAAAAATGGACGAAGTGAACTGAATCACTTCGTCCATTTTTGCTTATTTACTTTCTTTATTTGCCAAAGCTGCACCAACAAATCCTTTGATTAAGCGTTGTGGGCGATTTGGACGAGAAATTAATTCTGGGTGGAATTGACAAGCCACAAAGAATTGTTTTTCAGGAATTTCAACAATCTCAACTAAACGATTATCTGGTGAAACTCCAGAGAAAACTAAGCCATTTTCTTCAAATAATTGACGATATTTGTTGTTAAATTCATAACGATGACGGTGACGTTCTTGGACAACATCTTCATTTCCGTATGCTGCCGCAGTTTTCGTTCCTTTTTTCAATTTACATGGATATAAACCTAAACGTAGTGTGCCACCTAAATTCTCGATGTTTTCTTGATCTGCCATTAAATCAATAATGTTATTTGTCACGTCAGGATTAGTTTCTGCAGAACCAGCATCTTCTAAGCCCACAACGTTACGACCAAATTCTACACAGGCCATTTGCATACCTAAACAAATACCAAGGAATGGTACGTCATTTTCGCGAGCAAAACGAATCGCTTCAATTTTTCCTTCAATTCCACGATCACCAAAACCACCAGGAACCAAAATACCATCTGCTGAACCAATTCTTTCAGCGACATTTTCAGCAGTTAATTCTTGTGAATCAACCCAATCAATTTCGATATCTGAATCAAAATCAAACCCAGCATGTTTTAATGCTTCTACAACAGAAATATAGGCATCTGGTAATTCAACATATTTACCAACCAGCGCAATTTTTGTTTTCTTTTTCAAGTTAAGAACTTTTTCTTCTAATGCACGCCACTCAGTCATGTCTGCAGCCGGTGCATCCAATTTTAAATGATCACAAACAATTTGATCCATGTTTTGTGCTTGAAGTGCTAATGGAATGGAGTATAACGTTTCAACATCACGAGATTCAATTACCGCTTCCGGATTAACATCACAGAATTGTGCTAATTTGTTTTTAGTGTTTTGAGAAACAGGTAATTCCGTACGGACCACTAAAATATTTGGTTGAATCCCTAAACTTCTTAATTCTTTGACACTATGTTGTGTTGGTTTAGTTTTCATTTCGCCAGCCGCTTTTAAGTAAGGAATCAAGGTTGTATGGATGTACATTACGTTGTCACTACCCATATCAGCTTTCATTTGACGCAATGCTTCTAGGAAAGGTAATGATTCGATGTCGCCGACAGTACCACCTACTTCTGTGATAATCACATCGGCATCCGTCATTTTCGCTGCACGCATGATTTTTTCTTTGATTTCATTGGTAATGTGTGGAATAACTTGCACTGTTGCACCTAAGTATTCCCCTTTACGTTCTTTACGTAAGACTTCTGAATAAATTTTCCCAGTGGTTACGTTTGAGTATTTATTTAAGTTAATATCAATAAAACGTTCATAGTGACCTAAGTCCAAATCTGTTTCGGCACCATCATCTGTGACAAAAACCTCTCCATGTTGGTAAGGACTCATTGTCCCCGGATCCACATTAATATATGGATCGAATTTTTGAATCGTAACTTTTAATCCACGATTTTTTAATAATCGTCCTAAAGATGCTGCGACAATCCCTTTTCCAATAGAAGAAACCACGCCACCTGTAACAAAGATGTATTTTGTCATAATAGTTAAAAACCCTTTCTTTGATAATATTTTGTAGAGAGAAGTAAAACAACTTTGAGACTCTTACGTTTCTCCAAATAAAAAAGAAACAAAAATAGAAAAGCTCCCTATCCATTACGAATAGGGAGCTTGTAAGTTCGTTCAAACTTCTGACCTTCTTAAAGGTGCCCAAGTAGTATAATACAAGCAAACGGACATCAGGTCAAGTACTTCTATTCAAGAAAATAATTTTTTCTATTTTCTCATTTTTCTTAAGCATTCAACTAAAAAGCTTGACTCCTTCTTAGGAATCAAGCTTTTTGGTTTCTTACTCTTCAGAATATTCGTCATCAAAATCGTCTTCATCTTCAACATCATCGTCATCAATGATCGTTAAATCTTCTTCGATTTGCGGAATGTCTTCTTCATCATCGTCTGAATCTGCACCAATCTCTTGTAAGTCAGAGTTGTATGCTTTGATTTCTTCATCTTCATCTTCTTCATCATCGTACAAGATGTCTTCTTCATCATCATTTGTTAATTCAGCATCTTCTGGATCGTCATCGTTATAGTCAATTACATCTTCATCGTTTGGATTAGTGATGAAGGCATTTACTTTTTTACGTTTTCTACGACGTGGTGCATCTTCTTCGTCTTCTTCCAAGCCATGTGTAACTTCTTCATCGATTGAATCGATTGGATACCATGAACGTAAGCCCCAACGATTGTCTCCCAATGAGATAAAGCTACCGTCGATGTTTAAATCTGTATAAAATTGTGCTAATTGGTCACGAATTTCACTATCAGACTTGCCAAGATAATTTTGGATTTGGTTAACTAAATCAGAAAAATCCATTACATCTGCATGTTGTTCTAAAATAGCGTGTGCTACTTCAATCATGGATAATTCTTTTTTGTTCAACCCTTCAAATACATTAATTTCCAAGAGGTACACGTCCTTTCACAGTCTACTCCTTATCATACAAAAACATTGAAAAAAAATCAATTCTATTCTGCAATATTTATGCAGTAAATTCTAATTCTAAATGATATTCTCCGATTCGCTCTGTTTGAGAGTATAAATCATAATCAACTAAAATCTTACCAGACATTGGTTGATCTTTTAAACTAACACGCAAATTATGTGTAAACGTACTAATCTGTAGCAAGCCATAAGGGGTTCGATAACTTGTATCTAATTTTTCCTGATAGCCAAATCTTAAACGCATCCGTAATTCACCGGCACGAATCAGCTGAACATGCCCGTCTGGTTCAATTTTAATGGTTACGGGGGTTGGTTCTGTATCCTCTAATAATTCTTCTTTGTAACGAATGTATAATGTATCACCCATTTTTACTAATTGACCTTCTAAGTCAAAGAAAAAATCTTTTTGTTCGTTGCCTTGTTGGACAATCGTTTTTAGTTGAATCGATACAGGAACGCCTGTTGATAAATCCATAATGGTCACTCCTTTTCCAAAATATAACTTTCTTATTGTTGACTTTTTCAATGTATTTGTCAACTAAAGTCAATTTTTCCTTGCTTATGTACCTTTTCTTATTGTATAAGCTCTTTTCACGGGTTGCAAGCATTTGTTTCATCTATTTAATAAGAAAACCGTTTACTATTTTAGAGAATTCCTTCAGAATTCGTTTATATAACATGCTTTTTTGCGTTTTTTGTATATAATATAAGAGAGAGTATGAAAATAAACGTATTAAATGACGTAATTATAAATAGACAGGACGTTTTTTATGAGCACAACTTTTCCCCTTCACACTGAATCATTTATGCTCCTTGATTCAGGTTGTTTAACAAACAGTGACTATTTTTTACCTTTTGCCTTGACCGATGTTTTAACCACTTTTTCAGGAATGCAGCACCAACCAATCATTCATTTCTGGCAATTGGATCAAGCTATGATTCTTGGCATGAAAGATACCCGTGTACCTCATCTAAAAGAAGGCATCACTTCTCTGCAAGAAAACGATTATTCTGTAGTCGTTCGCAATGCCGGCGGTTTAGGGGTGATTGCCGATTCGGGTATTTTAAATGTTTCACTTATTTTACCAAATAATTCTGAACACAAATTAAGTATCGATGCGGCTTATGAATTAATGTGGGCTTGGCTCCGTCAGAGTTTTCCGGAGAAAGAGATTGACGCCTTTGAAATTACTACATCCTATTGTCCCGGTACTTATGATTTAAGTATTGACGGTCAAAAGTTTGCTGGGATTGCCCAACGACGCGTCAAAGACGGTATTTCTGTCATGATTTACATCAGCGTTAACGGCAATCAACTTGCTCGTGGAGAAGTGGTTCGAGACTTTTACCTTGCTGGGTTACAAGAACAATTTGGTGAAAACGGCTATCCACCCGTTGATCCAGCAGTGATGGCAAATTTAGAAACCCTGATTGAGACTCCATTAACAATAGACGCCGTAAAAACCCGTTTAATCGAAGCATTACCTCAACAATTTGAAAAATCTATTGATCCAAACTTAACCGAACCAATTATAACCTCGGAATGGTTCCAAACAAATTTAACTGTCCAGCTGGAAAAAATGGCGCAACGAAACGCCTTAATTAAAGGAGAGATCGTATGACGATTCCGTATAAAGAGCAACGATTACCAATCGAAAAAGTTTTTCGTGATCCCGTCCATAATTATATTCATGTCCAACATCAAGTGATTTTAGACCTTATTAATTCTGCTGAAGTGCAACGATTACGTCGCATTAAGCAACTAGGCACTTCTTCTTTTACGTTTCACGGTGCCGAACATAGTCGTTTTTCCCATTCTTTGGGGGTTTACGAAATTACACGTCGGATTTGTGAGATTTTCCAACGTAACTACTCTGTGGAACGATTAGGTGAAAACGGCTGGAATGACGACGAGCGCCTGATTACACTTTGCGCAGCTTTATTACATGATGTCGGTCATGGTCCTTATTCACATACATTCGAGCATATTTTTGATACAAACCATGAAGCAATCACGGTCCAAATCATCACCTCACCAGAAACGGAAGTCTATCAAATTTTAAATCGTGTTTCGGCAGATTTTCCTGAAAAAGTCGCCAGCGTTATTACTAAACAATACCCAAATCCTCAAGTGGTGCAAATGATTTCTAGTCAAATTGATGCCGATCGTATGGACTATCTGTTACGTGATGCTTACTTTACAGGGACTGAATACGGAACCTTCGATTTAACTAGAATTTTACGTGTGATTCGACCCTACAAAGGAGGCATTGCCTTTGCTATGAATGGGATGCATGCGGTGGAAGACTATATCGTTAGTCGTTACCAAATGTATGTCCAAGTCTATTTCCACCCTGTTTCTCGTGGGATGGAAGTGATTCTTGATCATTTATTGCATCGAGCGAAAGAATTATTTGAAAACCCTGAATTTGACTATGATTTACAAGCCTCTCTGCTTGTACCATTCTTTAAAGGGGACTTCACCTTACAAGAATATTTAAAATTGGATGATGGCGTCCTCTCTACGTACTTTACACAATGGATGGATGTGCCTGATTCAATTCTAGGTGATTTAGCCAAACGTTTCCTTATGCGCAAGCCTCTGAAGTCAGCCACCTTTACGAACGAAAAAGAGAGCGCAGCAACGATTGCTTATTTAAGGGAATTGATTGAAAAAGTTGGTTTCAACCCTAAATATTATACTGCCATTAATTCAAGCTATGATTTACCTTACGATTTTTATCGTCCAAATAAAGACCGTCATCGTACACAAATTGAATTAATGCAAAAAGATGGCTCATTAGTGGAATTGGCAACGGTTAGTCCCCTAGTTGCAGCACTTGCTGGTCAAAGTCAAGGAGATGAACGTTTCTATTTCCCTAAAGAAATGCTTGACCAAGGAAATAAAAAACATTACGATTTATTTGATGAGACGTATCGTGAGTTTTCAAGTTACATTCATAATGGTGCGTTAGTTTTAAAAAAATAGGTTTTCTAGGAGGATTCTATGTCAATTAAGTTAGTTGCTATTGATATCGACGGAACATTGCTAAATTCACAACACAAGATTTCCCCACGGGTCAAAGAAGCGCTCCAAAAAGCAAATGAGCAAGGCGTTCGTATTGTTTTATGTACAGGCCGTCCTTTGCCAGGCGTGAAAGAACAATTGGATGAATTAGCCTTATATGGTGAAAATGATTTCGTGATTACCTACAACGGTTCGCTTGTCCAAGCAACCAAAGATAATACGATTATTTCACGCTATACCTTGAGTTATGAGGATTTTTTAGAAATTGAAATGTATTCTCGTAAAGTCGGCGCTCACTTGCACACAATTGATGATTCCGCTATTTACACTGCCAATCGCAATATTGGTAAATATACGATTCACGAAGCATCTTTAGTGAACATGCCTTTGAAATATCGTACGGTGGATGAAATGACACCAGAGATGAACATTATTAAAATGATGATGATTGATGAGCCGGAAGTTTTAGATCCTGCCATTGCAAAATTACCATTACATTTTACCGAAAAATATACGACTGTTAAAAGTACGCCTTTTTACTATGAAATCATGAATAAAAATGCTAGCAAAGGCAATGCTCTAGCAAAATTGGCAGACCATTTAGGCTTAAATAAAGACGAAGTGATGGCCATTGGTGACAATGAAAATGACTTATCTATGATTGATTACGCTGGGATTGGTGTTGCGATGGGCAATGCGACAGAAAATGTTAAAACAATTGCCGATGTGCATACCACTAGTAATGACGAAGATGGTGTCGCTCAAATTATTGAAAAAATGGTTTTAATTTAAACATTCTTTTCAATAACAATAACCCTCAATCTAATCAACATAGATTGAGGGTTATTCGTTATTTTATGATGATGCCGCTAGCCATTTTTCAACGGCCCAGCGGTGGCTTCCTCTTTTTAATAAACGGACTGCTTCTTCTGGTGCAACCCAATGTAAAGTATTGGTCCTTTCTAAGGGTTCGCTAAGTTGCCGCCAAGTATTCGCTACATAAAAATAGCCAGGATTATAATAGGCAGTTTGGCGATGGTTCGAATAAAAATATTCATCAGCTTCCCCTAAATAACGGCCAATTTCTACACTAATTCCTAATTCTTCTAGCACTTCTCGGTGGATCGCTTCTTCTTTCGTTTCGGTGCCTTCAATTTCGCCTCCTGGTAAAAAATAAGCTCCATTTGGCGCTTGTACCAGAACCATTGTGTTATTTTCTGGCTTTGAAACAATAATGTATGCAGCATATCTTGTTTGATAGGTCAATGTCTCTTCTCTTTTTCCAAACGTTGGCGTTTTCATTGGCGCACCTCTTCTCTTTTCATCTATTTTACCTGAGAAATTCCTTTAGAACAAGTCAGAAACCAAGCGTTTTTCTCTACATTTCACGTTTATCTATGCTACTATTAACGTTGGAAATATAATTAAGTTTGAAAGGGAGTTTTTAACTATGAAAATGGCTCATACATGTGTGCGTGTAAAAGATTTAGAGGCATCATTAGATTTCTATCAAAAAGCCTTCAATTTTGAAGAAAGTCGCCGTCGTGATTTTCCAGAAAATAAATTTACTTTGGTTTATTTAACTTTACCAGGAGACGACTACGAACTAGAACTAACTTATAATTATGATCATGAAGCATACGATTTAGGAAACGGTTATGGTCATATCGCCATCAGTACAGATGATTTAGAAGGATTACACGAAAAACATCAAGCGGCTGGCTTAACTGTCACTGACTTAAAAGGCTTACCTGGAACTGCACCATCTTATTACTTTGTTGTCGACCCAGATGGGTATAAAATCGAAGTCATTCGTGAACGTTAAAAAGTTTCACTTGTTCACTTACTGAGCTTTTTGTGTTTGAGAGCTGTCCGAGACAAAACTTGTCTCGACTTCTTCTCAAACACTTTTTTCAAAAAAAGTGCTACAATAGAACGTATGAATTTATTGAGGATGTGATGTTATTATGACAAAAAAAATTATTGGAATCGCTGGCAATCAACTTTTGCAGGCAGCTGAAGTGTTTCACGGTAACCAAGTGACTTACACCCCACAAGGTTTTGTTAGCGCTGTTCAAGCCGCAGGTGGCGTTCCTCTCGTTTTGCCAATTGGCTCCAAAGAATTAGCCGCTACGTATATACAACAAATTGATAAACTACTTTTAGCAGGCGGTCAAGATGTTGCCCCTGAATTTTACGGACAAGAACCCCATATAAAATTAGAAGAAACGAATCGTGATCGTGACGAGTTTGAATTAGCCCTAATTGAAGAAGCCTTAAAACAAAACAAACCTATTTTTGCGGTTTGCCGTGGAATGCAATTAGTCAATGTTGCTTTAGGTGGCACATTATATCAAGATTTATCGATGTATCCTCAATGGTCAGTTAAGCACGGACAACAACCCACTCAACCAATCTTTGCGACGCATCGTATTGATGTTGAACCAGACAGTCAATTATCAAACATATATGGTACAACTGGTCAAGTCAACTCGTACCATCACCAAGCACTACATACTTTAGGAAAAGATTTACGCGTTACTGCTTGGTCCTCTGATGGCCTTGCAGAAGCAGTGGAATCAACAAATGAACAGCAGCCTTTATTAGCTGTTCAATGGCATCCTGAACTAATGTACGCACGTGATGCCAAATCCCAAGCACTCTTTAACTACTTTGTTCAAAAATTATAGTAAAAACGGAGGGACGTCTTTCGCCCCTCCGTTTTTGCTTGCTATCATACTTAAAAATCAAAATTATCTGGATCTGCACCAAAACGATGATCCTTATTTAACTGATTAATTGTGGTTATTTCTTCTGGCGTTAATTCAAAATCAAAGACAGAAAAATTTTCCTGAATTCTTTTTTCGTGAACAGATTTGGGAATCACGATAATATCATTTTGTAAGTGCCAACGAATAATCACTTGGGCCGCTGATTTACCATATTTTTCACCAATTTTCACTAGTACTGGTTCAGATAATAAATTACCTTGTCCTAGAGGAGACCAAGCCTCCACGGCAATCTTATTTTCGGCTAAATATTTTCGTAGCGGTTCTTGTGTTAACGTAGGATGTAATTCAATTTGATCCACCATTGGCACAACATTTGCTTCTGTTAATAAATCTTCCAAATGATGTTGATGAAAATTGGAAACGCCAATTGCTTTGGCACGACCACTTGCGTAAATTTCTTCTAATGCTTTCCATGATTCTTTATATTTACCAGCAACAGGCCAGTGAATTAAATATAAATCAACATAGTCTAACCCTAATTTTTCTAAGCTTTTATCAAACGCTTTAATCGCATTTTCATAGCCTTGATCTTCATTCCATAATTTCGTCGTCACGAAAATTTCTTCGCGGGGAATACCCGATTGACGAATGCCTTCGCCCACCCCTACTTCGTTTTTATAAACGGCTGCTGTATCAATCAAGCGATAACCCGCTTCTAAAGCCCATTTTACTGAATTTGTTGCTTCTGAGCCATCTTCTACACGCCAAACACCTAAACCTAGGCGTGGCATTTCATTGCCGTTTGCTAATTTTTTTGTTTTATCCAAAGTCATGTGTTTCTTCAGCCCCTTCATTTTCATTACTTTTAGTATACTACGCATTCTTCTTTCACGAAACAATCACGACTCGTCAGGTCATTTTCTTTATTTTTAATAAATAACGACGCCAATAGGTCAGCACTCCGATTAGTGCCACAACTACAATTGTTCGACCGCTAACGCTTCCAATCCACAGTTTAACTGCAAGTAACCAGATACAAAAGAGATAAACACAGGACCAATTAAAGGAAACTTTCAATGTACATGATTCTGCAATTTCGATTATCTGACTACTAAAAAAACGACTCCCTAATCGTAAAGCGACTGGATTATGGAAGATGAATGTTCGTCGCTTGTCAGCCGTCAAGCGAGTGGCACATCGTTCATCAATAAAAATTGTTACAGGTAATTTAGAAAGTAAATCATTTTTTGCCCATTCAATTGAAACTTTCACGCAGCACTCACAACCTTTAACAAAATTATAAAATATATTATTTACAAAATTATAACATTCCTAAAAAAACATGTTAAGTCTTTAAAAAAACTTTCTATTTTCTTCCCCTTTCGCCGAGAGATTTAGTATACTAAAAGAAGAAATTTTAGAGAAAGTTGGATTTTTATGTTGATACTTGGTTTAGCCAGTACTGAAACAGTCGATTCTTCTGCTCCTGATTTAGCAGAAGCGACCGTAAAAAAAGTGAGCGCGCTACAACGCTTTTGGAACAATATTAATTGGGATGCCATTGTCGCTACCTTAATTGAAAAAAGTTTATCAATTTTATTTTTAATTTTTCTATTTTTTATTATTCAGCGAATCGGGAAATATTTAATTGATCGCACCTATGCAAATTATAGTAAAAAGCAACATTTTAGTGAAAGCCGTTTAAAAACGTTACACACTTTAATTATTAATGCATTTCAATATACGCTGTTCTTTTTCTTCATCTATTCTCTTTTGACCATTGTCGGTGTACCTGTTGGCTCATTATTAGCCGGAGCGGGAATTGCCGGTGTTGCCATTGGTTTAGGAGCTCAAGGATTCATGAATGACTTAATTACCGGATTTTTCATTATTTTAGAACAACAAATGGATGTAGGCGATTATATTCGCTTATTGGCGTTAAATATTGAAGGAACAGTTACTTCTGTCGGATTACGAACCACTCAAATTAAAGCGGTTGATGGAACTGTTCATTTTATTCCAAACCGAAACATCACCACAATCAGTAACCTGTCTCGTGCCAATATGCAAGTGTTAATTGATGTCCGCATCAATCCTGAAGAAGGTTATGAAAAAATTTGTGAAGTGATTACAGAAGTCAATGAAACGTTAAAAGAAAAGTATATCGAAAGTATTCAAACTGGGCCAGATATTTTTGGTATGGTCGATTTAGGCAATGGTAACTTTGCGGTGCGAACGACCATGTATGTACTAAACGGCAAACAATTTGCGGTCAAAGAAGAATTTCTAGCTCAATATATCAAAGCATTAACAGAGGCCGGCTTTACGATTCCCAATACGCCCATTATTGCAAAATAAAAAACAGCCACCAGATACTTATTAGTTATCTGGTGGCTTTTTTTCTAATTGTCCAATGATTTTAAAAAGCCACTAACTGCCTTCACTCCAAACAATAACGCCTCTTCGTTGGGTTCAAACTTGGCAGAATGAAGGCTATAAGGACTTGCCACGCCTAACCAAAACATCGTGCCTGGGACTTTAGACAATAGATAGCCAAAATCTTCACCTGTCATTGCAACCGGTGCTTGTTGAAATTGAACTGTTGCTTGTTTGCTCATGTATTCAATCAAATTCGTGGTACATGCTGGCTCATTCACTACAGGTAAATACCCTTTCTGATCAAGATGAACAGTTACTTCACATTGAAAAGATTGCGCAATACCTTCACTAATTTCGCGAATTCTTCGCTGCGTTTGTTCATTCGTTTCTGCTGTCAATGTGCGAATTGTACCAGATAAAGTTGCTTCTTCGGCAATCACATTGCAGGCAGTCCCTGCATGAAAAGTCCCAAAAGTAACGACTGCCCCGACCACAGGATCAACATTTCGACTAACGATTGTTTGCGCTTGCTGAATTAAATTGGTAGCCGCCAAGACCATATCATTCGCTTGATGCGGAAAAGCCGCATGTCCACCTTTTCCTTTTAAGGTAATGTTCACTTCACAAGTGGCAGCAAACAATGTCCCTACTCTGGTACTAATAGTTCCGACTGGCAAATCAGGATTAACATGAAGCGCATAAAATTCATCAGGTAACCATTCACCAAACGCATGGTCTTCATACATCAACATCCCCCCTGCTTCATTTTCTTCAGCAGGTTGAAATAAAAATAAAAAGTTATTGTCTGGTTGCTGTTGACTTAATTCTTTCAAAACCCCTAAACCGATTGTCATGTGAAAATCGTGCCCACAGGCATGCATAAACCCTGTTCGTTTTGATTGAAAAGCAGAAACCACTTCCTCTTGAATAGGCAAACCATCAATATCAGCACGCCAGCCGATGGTTTTCTGAGGATTTTTGCCCTCTATGAAGACTAAAATCCCCGTTTGCCATGTTCGAACTTGCAGATAAGGTTGCTTCATTTTATCAATTTCATTAAGTAAAAAGGCTTGTGTTTCCTTTTCTTCTAAACCGATTTCAGGTATTTGATGTAGTTGCCGTCTAATCGCAATTAATTCTTCTTGCTCCACAAAAGCCACTCCTTCATTTTTGGGGTAATCGAAAGCCGCCATGAAGAAGTTTCTTCATCGCGACTGACTAATTTATTTTTAGAGTTTACGTAATTCTTCTAAAATCTCTGTTTTACTCTTGGTTTTATCATCAATTTGTTTAATTACTTTTGCTGGCACGCCTGCGACAACGGTATGCGCTGGAACGTCTTCCACAACTACTGCCCCAGCAGCCACAACGGCACCTTCACCAACACGAACCCCTTCTAGTACGACCGCATTCGCTCCAATGACAACCTCGTTTTCAATAACCACAGGTGCGGCACTTGGTGGTTCAATGACACCAGCTAAAACCGTTCCTGCGCCAATATGACAATGCTTCCCTACAGTTGCACGACCGCCCAAAACAGCGCCCATATCAATCATAGTCCCTGCACCAACGACGGCGCCAATATTTAGAATAGCCCCCATCATAATCACCGCTTGATCGCCAATTTCAACTTTTTCGCGAATCAAAGCACCTGGTTCAATCCGAGCATTAATGTCTTTCAGATCAAGAAAAGGAATTGCTGAGTTACGTGCATCATTTTCTACAACATAATCCTCAATTTTTTCTTTGTTTGCTTCTAAAAAAGGTTTTACGTCAGCCCAATCGCCAAACAATGTCCCAGTTTTACAATTATTAAAGACCTTAATTGTTTCCGGAAACGTGACTTCTTTTAATTGCCCTTTCAGTGTTACTTTAACAGGCGTTTGCTTTTTGGCATCGCCAATATACTGAATAATCTCATATGCGTCCAATCACAGCACTCCTTTACTTCGTGTTATCATACAGAATAACGCATTTATGAGAAAAAAGTAAAGAGTTTCTTGCGTTTTATTTAAATTACTTTCATTTCTTCTTCTGATTTAGGCAGAACAAGATGATGTTTTTCTAATTCATGCGCCATATGATTGACCGCTTTTAAAATTTCTTTGCGTGTAATGATACCCTTAAAGCGTTGATTATCATCAACCACTGGTAAAAAAGAAGCATCTACTAATAAATGTAACACTTCTTCTAAATCCCACGATTCACCAATTACAGGAACATTGACTTCCATTACATCGGCCACAGTAAATTCATTCAATTTTTCAAAATCCACTGAAGTCAAATCAAACATTTTATCTACAACGTCTGTCAAACCGATTAAACCAACAAAGCGATCTCCCTTATCTAACACAGGAATCTTGGAATAGCGAACTTTCGATAAGACTAATGCCGCGTGACTTAAAGGATTTAAACACATTACATTGGCGACATTTTCGGCAGGTACTAAAAACGTTTCTTGTTTTTCTAATAATAATTCTTTTACAGCAGTCCCTATCATGATTGGGTTGCCTCCATTTCTAATTCTTTAACACGTAACTTATTGTACCTAATTCTGCGGAAAAAGTCTTGGAATTCGCAAATTCTTCATAACTTAACAAACGAAAATTAACGTTTTGTTCTATTCTCCCCAAAAATAAGAGAACGCTTTCTTAAAAAAATAAAAACTTAGTTGTCCCATAACAGACAACTAAGTTTTTATAAAAGACCAATTAATCAGTCAATTATACTTCTTTTTCACACATTTTATCACAGCCATCACTGACCATAATAAGCGGAAATCCCATGTTTTCTAAAATAGTGTTTATCCAATAAAAAATGATCAATTGGTTCAACATCTGGATTAATTATTTCCGTCAAACGGGCCATTGAACAGATTTCATCTAAAATCAAACTGTTTTCAACTGCTTTTTCCGGAGTCATTCCCCAAGTAAATGGGCCATGTCCATAAACTAACACTCCTGGAACTGCTAAAGGATCTAGTTCTTGTTCATGAAATGTTTCAACAATGACTTTGCCAGTCTCTTCTTCATAGTTTTCTTTAATTTCACTTTCAGAGAGCGCTCTTGTGCAAGGTACAGCGCCATAAAAAGCATCCGCATGGGTGGTACCGTAAGGAGGTAAGGCTCGCCCTGCTTGAGCCCATGTAACACTATTCAGGGAGTGCGTGTGCGCAATCGCTCCAATTTCTGGCATTTTTTGATAGAGATAAAGATGCGTGGGTAAATCAGAAGACGGCTTTAATGCATTGGTTTCCAATAGTTGTCCCTTTAAATCAGTCACTACCATCTGTTCCTTGGTCATTTCTTGATATTTGACGCCGCTTGGTTTAATTACGATAATCCCTAATGACCGATTGATTTCACTAACATTGCCCCACGTTAATTTGACTAAGCCCAGTTTTGGCAAAGCCAGATTCGCTTCATAAACACGTTGTTTCATTGCTTGGATGATCGCTTTATTGTTCATAATAACCCGCCTCTACTAATTTGGGATAGAGATACTGCTGCGCGGCTTGAATTTTTTCTTGAAAATTCAAATCCGTTTCATTCCACATTTCAATTAAAAAAGGACCACTATAGTTTAACCGCTTGAGTGTTTTCAATAAGCCTGTAAAATCAACACAGCCTTCTCCAAAAGTAACTTCCCGAAACTTCCCTTCAAATGTGTCTGTTACAGCGAAGGTATCTTTTAAGTGAATAGCAGCGATTTCAGCAATTCCCTTTTCAAGTTCAACCGCCGGATTATTTTCCGGCCAAGCAGACAAATTACCTAAATCAGGATAAACATGCAAAAAAGGAGACGGAATTTGTTCCTTAATTTCTAGAAATTTTTGTATGCTATTCATAAAAGGGTCATCCATAATCTCAACAGCCAGAATGACACCGTATTGTGCAGCTTCCTCAACGCCCTTTTTCAGACCTTGAAGAAAAAATTCCCTTGTTTCGGCAGTTTTTTCTTCGTAAAAGACGTCATAGCCAGCTATTTGAATTACCCGTATGTTTAATTGATGAGCCAAACGAATCGCTTGAGATAAAATTTTCCGTCCTTTTTCACGTGTTTCTTTATTTAAAGAGCCTAAAGGGAACCGCCGATGACCACTTAAACACAAAGAATGGATAAAAAAATCTTCTTTCACCATTAATTGAGAAAGTTCTTGTAACTGGCTTGGTGTCCAAGCCAATCGTGCTAAACGTTCATCGGATTCATCAATTGACATTTCTAAAAAATCAAACCCTAACTTTTTGGCCCATGTGAATCGTTCTGCCCAAGTTAAATTTTGCGGGAGTGCTTTTTCATATAGTCCAATTCGTGCCATTTTATCACTTCCAAATCTGATCGATTTTTTTTTGAAAATCTTTGGCTGCTTGTTCAGGATTTTTTGATTCAGTAATCCCACGGCCCGCAATAAATGTTGCAACTGCCATTGTTTGAAACAATTCAAGCGTTTCGACAGTTAAACCACCTGTGACGGACACTTCAAAGCCTAAGTCAATTAGTTCTTGAACTTTATTCAAATCTTTTTCTCCCCAGCTGCCGCCAGCTAAAAGAGCATCTCTACTTTGATGATAAATCACCTGATTAATCCCTAATTCTCGCCATTGTCGAGCTTGTTGCATTGTCCAATTTCCATATAGTTCTACTTGTAATTCTCGGACTTCTTTTTGAGCTGCAGCCATCGTTGGTAAGGTGGCGCAACAAATGACCGTCATGAAATCAGCGCCTGCTTGTGCGACATTACGAGCAACTGTACCGCCCGCATCAGCACATTTTGTATCAGCAACAATTGTTTTATTAGGAAACATGCGTTTTAAACAACGAATTGCTTTTTGGCCTTCTTGTAAACACAAAATAGTGCCAACTTCGATAATATCGACAATTTCTCCGACTTTCATACAATCTGCTAAAGCGTCTTCTAATCTATTATGATCTAAAGCGATTTGTAAGTTTGGTCTTTTCATCTTTCCCATCCTTTTATTCAGATTTTTGATAACGATCTGAAGCCATATATTTTTCTTGAATTTCTTTTGCAGACATTACATTTTTAATGCCAATCACTGTGACTCCGCGTTTTTCTGCTTGCTGAAACATTTGTAAAAAATTGACTGGAGTAAAAACAACGTCGTATTGGCTAGCAGAGCTTTTTCCTTCTGAAATGGCGCAATGATGAATTTTTGTAATCGGTACACCTAGTTCTTTCATTGCTTTTTCAACACTCCGCATCATCATTAGACTCGTGCCAGAACCATTGGCACAGGAAACAAGTATTCTCATTTTAAATTCCTCCTTTAATTCTCTTGAAATTTTTTAGCATATTGTTCATAATCATTGACAATCATAAAGTAACCTTCTGGATTTCTCCGATACTGAAGTTGCGGAATTATTAGTAACCCAATCACCACCACTGCTACGCCAACATAGCCTAGAACTTTCATAATGATTGTAAATAACGGCCAAGCTGTTGCCCAATCGAACATGCCCAAATAACCGCCATATTGAGATAATCCAATCCATGTAGCAAATAAAGCTGAGCCACCTACTTGGATTAAACCTGAAAGGAATGGGAATAAACAAGCAGCTTTTACTCCGCCACGATTATTTGCATAAACAGCTATGACAGCGTTATCAAAAAACAATGGGATAAAACCCGCAATAACGATTGTCGGAGACTTTAATAGAATCAGTAAGCCAATCATTAAAAACTGGCCTAATGCGCCAAAGAGGAACCCAATTGTTACTGCGTTGGGCGAACCAAACCCGAAAGTCGCTGCTACGTCAATCCCAGGAACAGCGCCTGGTAAAATGGTATTTGAAATCCCTTGGAATGACTGCGTCAACTCGTCAACAAAGGTTCTAACGCCTAATTGTAAGATAGCTAAATAGACAGCAAAATTTAATGAAGTGGTCATGATATAAAAGAAGAAACTCTGCCCTTCTTGCATAAATTTAGCTTGAATTAAATAATCTTGTCCCAAAACAAGCAAGATAATGCCAAAGAAAAAGAGCATCAAAATGGACGTAGCAACCATATTTTCATTAAAAATGGATAGAAATCCTGGTAATTCGATATCTTCCAATTTTTTATCGACCTTCTCTGAACGATGTTTCTTTTGATCACGTTTTTTCAACCATTCTGCTAATTTTGCAAAAATAAATATGCCAAACATTTGTTGATGGGCTACCGCAAAACCAGCACCTTCTGTTAATTCCTGCGTAATCCCTACCGTTAAATTTGAAGCAACTGCCCAATAACACCCAAGAATTAAGCCCATAAAAATTAGTACTTCGATCCTACCTAAGTTAGGAAAACAAAAGAGTAAAATCCAGAAAGCGGTAGCTGCTTGTTGAATCTGAACATTCCCTGTTGTAAAAACGGCTCTCAATTTTGTATATTTTTGAAAACGAACCAACAAAATATTCATAATAAATGCGATCAATAACAAAATCATCACATCACCAAAGGTTCGTCCAAAGGTTTTCATCAATCCAGCATCGACTGCATTTTGCCCGAAATATGGATCGGTAACCATTGCCTGTAAATTAAATCGCTCTTTCAAGCCTACTAGAATAGGGCGAAAATTATTAACCAAACCACCAGAACCAACACTCAAAATAAAATAACCAACTGTCGCTTTCAGAAAACCTGCTAAACATTCATAAAAGGGCCTCCGTAACAAGAGATAACCTAATAACACGATGAAACCAATCAAATATGCTGGCTGTGTTAAAACGTTCGTAGCAAAATAAGTCCAACTATTTAACAAGAACTCCCCCATTGATTTTTCCCCCTATAATTGATATTTCTCCATAACTTCTTTAAAATCCATTGGCGTATTTGTTTCTAACAAGTCAGCAATCACGCCATCCGTCATCAATAAATCCATCAATTGCTGAATATTTTCAAGATGTTCGGCGGGATTTTGGGCTGCCAATGTAAAAAATAATGTTGCTGTTTTTGCTTCTTGATCGCCAGCAAAAGTGACTGCTTGCTTAAATTTTGTAAAAGAAATGGCCGTTCCAAAAACGCCTGCGCTTTCCTCTGATGAATGTGGCATGGCTACTTCAGGAGCAATGATGATATAAGGTCCAAACGTTTCGACACACTGGATAATCTCATCGACGTAACTCTGATCGATGATGTGTTTTTGGAGTAAAATCAAACAACTTTCCTGAATCGCCTCTTGCCAACTAACCGGTTCTTTATCAGGGTAATGAATAAGCTCTTGCTCCCAAAAATAAGTTAACATTGTACATCCAGCCTTTCTTACAAGAATGAAGGAAATGGTGTATCATTTTCTTTAACAAAAACATCATCAAAGCCACGATCAAAGTTAAATTCTAAGTTGTCTTTGTCATCTGGATAAACAAATTTGCCACCCACTTGCCAAATATATGGTTTAAATTGATAATGTAAACGATTTTTTTTAAATTTCCAAATTTCCATGATTTCTTTTGGATCCGCCATAAAATTAGACCAAATATCATAATGAACAGGAATGACTACTTTCGCATTTAAAGATTCTGCCATTCTCAACATATCAACAGAAGTTATTTTATCTGTGATACCGCGAGGATTTTCGCCATATGCTCCTAAGCAAACATCAATTGCATATTGATTACCATGTTTCGCAAACAAGTTAGAATAATGAGAGTCTCCGGCGTGATATACCGTACCACCTGAGGTTTCAAATAGATAATTGACAGCTAGTTCATTCATGTCCTGAGGCATTTTACCTTTAAATGTATTTTCAGGATCATCAGAAGTAATTAGCGCGGTTCGATCAAAAGCTTCCAAGGCCAATACGTTCACATCATTCACTTTTATTTCTTGACCAGGCTCTATAACCCGTGTTTTTTCTGACGGAACACCCCAACGCTGCCATGTTTTCACTACTTCTTTTGGACCAATAAATAGAGCCTTAGGACAATTTTGATGAACAGCAGCAGCTGTGTGAATATCCAAATGGTCTGAATGAATATGTGTGACAACTAAAGCATCTACCTCTTTTATTTCAAAAGGATCAATCACAAAAGGTTGTGTTCTTAAATTAGGTTGCATTTTTTGGCAACCACTCATGCGCATCATTTGATGGCCATTTTTCATTAAGCCGTTCCCGTGCGTTTGTTTTCCTGTTCCACACCATAAATCACATAAAATATTCGTGTTCTCATGCGTTTTCAGCCAAATGCCTGTACAACCAAGCCACCAGAGTGCAACCGTTCCTTGAAGCACATTTGTCTGATTAATTTCTTCGTTTAAATAAGTGCCCCATTCTGGAAATGTCGCCTTCAACCAACTTTCTTTTGTAATTTCATGAATCGATTTGCTCATGCTACCACTCCTCTTCTCAAATGATTGTGTTATGCTTTATAAGAAAATCATAGCCGCAAAAAATCACAATGAAAACCCTTTTATATGATTGTTTGCACTTTTAATGATTCTTTTACGTGTTTTGTTTTCCTATGAGTTATACTATTTCATGGGGGACCGTGTCCAAAAAAATAACTAAAGGAGGTTGTATTACTTGAAAAGTTCATTAGAAACCATTGAAAAAAGGCAACAAAACATTCTCGCGCTGCTGCAAAAAAACAAACAAATGACTACCTATAAATTAGCAGATGTTTTAAATGTTTCCTTAAGCACAATTCGTCGTGATTTAAATGTCTTAGAAACTAAGAATGACATCATTCGAAAATATGGGTATTGTATTTACAACGACCAAAATCAGAAAGACTTTGATCAATCAGGACCGGAGTTATTAAAACAAGCCATTGCTCGTGTTGCTTGTAGCTATCTAAGTGATTATGATACCGTTTTCATCAATTCAAGTTCCACTGCTTTGAATATTCTCCATTATTTAAAGGCCGACCATCTGACCATCGTAACGAATAATTTAAAAATTGCCACCAAGCCTCATGTTTCTCAATACAATTATATTTTGACCGGAGGCGAATTACGTTTTCCCAAAGAAGTTCTGGTAGGAGATATTGCCATTAACACAATCACCGCAACGCATGCCGATGTTTGCGTAATTGGCTGTAGCGGGGTCAGTTTAGAACATGGCGTCACTACAAAAATTTTCAATGAAGCAAAAATTAATGAGCTTATGATAAAACAAACAACAAAAGTAAAAATTCTGGTCGCGGACCATCGAAAAATCGGCTTGACATCTAAATTTAAAATTGCTGATATTACCGCTTTTGATTGTTTGATTACAGACAAACATTGCTCATCAACTTTAATTACAGAACTTCGTAAGACCGGCTTAAAGGTTATCCAAGTCGACTAAAAAAAGAGCGTAGGACAAAAATCAAAAAGAGATTTTTGTCCTACGCTCAAAATCTGATAAATAAAAAAGTAGCACTTATTTCTTAACATTCACTTACTTCGTAAACGTTGCCTTTAATCGTTCCAATGGTTGGTGCTCTTTGTTATAGTACTGAACGAGATATTGTTCAGGTGTACTTTCAATTATGGCATATGTTTTCTCTTGAACTGGTCCACGAGGTAAACGAATACTTCCCGGATTAACAAAGAGAATGTTATTGTGTCGCTCTGCACCGAGTACATGAGTGTGACCAAATAAGGCAATTGTCGCTCCTGCTTCTTCCGCCTGTAAAGCAAGTGTCGTGAGCCCCATTCTAACATTGGCCAAATGACCATGTGTCATATAAATAACTTGATCCCCCACTTTTTTAGTCACAGTTTTGGGAAATTCATCATAAAAATCACAATTTCCTTGCACTACAATGAATTTTTGCCAAAGTTCATCTGTCGGTTCTAATTCAGAATCACCACAGTGAAAGAGTGCATCGACTTGTCCTTCATAATGATTCACTAAGTCAACCAAACAGTCGCGATCGCCATGGTTATCGCTTACTACCAAGATTTTCATACGTTTCAACTCCTATTTTTTTAGCCATTCTTCCCATTGTTCTTTTAATTTTGCCACTGCTTGTCCACGATGACTGACTTTATTTTTCTCTTCTCCAGACAATTCAGCTGCCGTCTTACCAAGCTCTGGAACATAGAAAAGTGAATCGTACCCAAAGCCTCCTTCACCACGAGGAATCGTACCGACTTCTCCTGGCCATTCAGCTTCGACCACCAGACTTTCTTTCTTTGGTTCAGCAAAAACCAATGTACAATGGAAACGCGCTTGTCTTTTTTCTTTTGGCACGCCCGTTAACTCATGTAGTAGTTTCGCATTATTTGAAGCATCGTTAGTTGGCTCACCAGCAAAACGAGCAGAATAGATTCCCGGCATTCCCCCTAACGCATCAACAATTAATCCTGAATCATCTGCTAATACTGGTTTCTGTAAAATTTCTGCAATTGTTTCAGCTTTTAGACGAGCATTTTCTTCAAATGTTCGACCAGTTTCTTCTACATCTGGCAAATTCGGATAATCTAATAACGTCTTAACTGTATATCCTTTTTCACCAAAAATTGAACTAAACTCTTTCGCTTTACCAGGATTTCTAGTTGCAATGACAATCACTTTCTCTTCTGAATCTTGCGAAGGGACTTCTTCAGAGGCTAAAGCATAAAGCGCTTCTTTCTGATACGCAATTAATTCCTCGATCCCTGTTTTTCCATAAAAGAGCATGGCATTTAACTCATCTCCTGAGAAGGTAGCTTCTTCACCCGTTCCTTGAATTTCCACAAATTCACCAGACTCGGTCATCACGATGTTCATATCCACTGCAGCATTCGAGTCCTCTGCGTAATCTAAGTCCAGCACACAATAACCATCGGGTAAAATACCCACGCTGACAGCAGCTAAATGCTCTTTAATTGGGTCTTCCGCTAGCGCACCAGTCATCAATAAATGATTAACTGCTAAGCGTAGAGCAACAAAAGCGCCTGTAATACTAGCAGTACGGGTTCCCCCATCTGCTTGAATCACATCACAATCGACAACAATGCTCCGTTCCCCTAACTTTTCTAAGTCAACAACAGCTCGCAATGACCGCCCAATCAAACGTTGAATCTCCATTGTTCGCCCTGTTAATTTTCCTTTCGCACTTTCCCGAATATTTCTTGTGTTCGTCGCGCGAGGGAGCATGCTATATTCAGCTGCTACCCAACCTGTTCCCGCGCCTCGTAAAAATGGGGGAACCTTTTCTTCGACAGTGGCTGAGCAAATTACTTTTGTATCGCCAAACGAAATAACCACCGAACCTTCTGGATGTTTAAAAACATTGGTTTCAATAGTGATCTTTCGCAATTCTTTTGGTGCACGACTATCATGTCTAATCATTTTCGTTTCCTCCTAAGTGAATCTGTTGTGCTTTTAAGTTCTCTATACCAAGCCAACTGCTTGCAATCTCTTCAAACATTTTTGCAGAACCAGTTGTATAAAATTCATGGGGCTGTGTAGGCGCTTCAGGCGTGTGGGCAATGTCAAAATAATCGAGAAGCATGCTGACTTCGCCAACTGTTTCGGCTCCTGAGTCAATTAATGTCACATGACTCCCCATCACATTTTGAATCACCGGACGTAACAACGGGTAATGGGTACAACCTAAAATCAACGTATCAAGTCCTTTTAATTGTAGTGCTTGAAGTGTTTCTGCCACAATTTTTTTTGCTACGGAAGAACGATATTGATTACTTTCAACAATGGGGACAAATTTAGGGCAAGCTAAACTAGTCACCTCAATTGCTGGTGCCTTACTTTTAATGGCGATTTCATAGGAAGCACTTTTGATTGTCCCTAAGGTACCTATGACACCAATTTTGTTATTTTTTGTGACTTTAACGGCTGCTCGTGCGCCAGGTAAAATAACACCAACAACTGGAATTGGCAAGGCAGCTTTAATTTCTTCTAATGCGACAGCCGTCGCGGTATTACATGCGATTACTAGCATTTTTATTCGTTTTTTCAATAAAAAATCGGCCATTTCCCAAGTAAACTGAACGACTTGTTCGGCTGGTCGTGGACCATATGGGCAACGGGCTGTATCTCCTAAATAAATTAATCGTTCATTTGGTAATTGCTTTAGCGCTTCCTTTAAAACAGTTAATCCACCAACGCCAGAATCAATTAATCCAATGGCTTCTTGATTGCTCATTCTCATCCTACCTTTGCCTTTTATTCACTGCCTTTATTTTCTACTTTTTAAGGACTATTGTCAATTTTTCCTGTTTTGCTCTCATTTATTTCTTTTTTTGAAGGAAATCTTTTTCGATTAAAAAACTAGTAATTCATTTTTTTGTATGTTATAATTCCTAACATTGAGAATACAATTAGAAATACATTTGGTTAATTTAATTTAAATAACACGTTTCTCACCGAATCCTCTGTTATCTTTTCTACCAAATGATTGCAAAGGAGACTGCCTATGATTTCTTTAGAACATGTAAATAAGTATTTTGGGGAGCATCACGTTTTAAAAGATATTACTTTGAATGTAGAGCAAGGAGAAAAAATTGTCATTATCGGACCCTCTGGCTCTGGCAAAAGTACATTAATTCGGTGTATGAACCAATTGGAAAAAGTCAATGATGGTTCCGTCGTAATTGATAACATTGACATCACCAAACCGAAAGCACCGATTCAAAAGGTTCGCCAGAAAGTTGCCATGGTCTTTCAAAATTTTAACTTATATGCTCACAAAACGATTATTGATAATTTAACGTTAGCACCGATTAAAGTGATGGGCGTTTCCAAAGACGAAGCGGTTCTTACTGGCATGGAGTATTTAGAACGAGTCGGTTTGGCTGATAAAGCTTCTGCTTATCCTTCGCAGCTTTCTGGCGGGCAGCAACAACGGGTCGCTATTGCTCGTGCCTTAAATATGCATCCTGAGATTATCCTTTTTGATGAACCGACTTCGGCACTTGATCCAGAAATGATTCAAGAAGTTTTAGATGTAATGGTCGATCTTTCCAAACAAAATATTACCATGGTTTGTGTCACACATGAGATGGGCTTTGCTCGTCAAGTGGCTGACCGTGTAATCTTCATGGACCAAGGACAGATTATTGAACAAGGAACGCCTGAACATTTCTTTACAAGCACTGAAAACCCTCGTGCAAAAGAATTTCTAAGTAAAATTATTCATAACGGGTAATGAATAAAAAACAAAAAATTGGAGGAATGAAGGAATGAAAAAACAAAATAAATGGCTGGCTGGACTCTCCTTACTTGTATTAGCAGGCATCATTGTGGGCTGTGGTAGCGGCAACAATGACTCAACTTCCAAAAGTGCTTCATCAAACAAAACGGTCACAGTAGAACAATTAAAAAAAGCAGGGAAAATTAAAGTAGGTGTCAAAGAAGACATTCCTAATTTTGGCTATATGAATCCTGATACAAACAAAAATGAAGGAATGGAACCAGATATTGCACGCTTGATTGCGAAAGAAATTACCGGCAGCGAAGAGAATGTGGAATTTGTGGGCGTGACAGCGAAAACGCGCGGTCCCCTTTTAGACAATGGTGAACTAGATATGGTAATTGCTACATTTACAATTACTGATGAACGTAAAAAGACTTATAATTTTACAACTCCCTATTATACAGATGAGATTGGTTTCCTTGTGCGCAAAGAGGATAACTTCTCCAGTATGAAAGATTTAGACGGAAAAACAATCGGCGTTGCACAATCTGCTACGACAAAAGAAAACTTAGAGAAAAAAGCGCAAGAGGAAGGAATCAAATTTACTTATCAAGAATTAGGTTCCTATCCAGAATTAAAAACAGCGTTAACTTCTAAACGAATTGATGCATTTTCAGTGGATAAATCAATCCTATCTGGCTATGTGGATGGCAAGACAGAAATTTTAAAAGATGGTTTTTCGCCACAAGAATATGGAATTACCACAAAGAAAGCAAATACTGAATTAAATGATTATCTAAATGGTTTAATTGAAAAATGGGAAAAAGACGGCACACTAGAAAAAATTTATCAAGACTGGGGCTTAAAAAATTAATCATTCCTAAGACTTGAAGAATCAAAAATTTTAGGAGGGATTTTTATGTTTTTGTTAGCCAATATTTCCTGGCTTGAAGAAGGGCCATTTGCCTTATATCGTTGGGAAGCTTTATTTCAAGATTGGCGAATTTTTGGTCAGGCATTTCTCTATACTATTCTGCTTTCTTTAGGAGCGATCTTAGTTGCCTTTGCTTTAGGCATTTTCTTTGGCAGTTTATCAGCGACCAAAAGTAAACTTTTACACGCAATTAGTCGTGTCTATGTAGAATTTTTTCAAAACACACCTTTGTTGATTCAATTTATCGTAGTCTATTATGGTTTTCCTCTGCTAAGCCCGCTGCTTTCATTTTCTATTACTACGATTGCCATTCTGTGTGTAGGCCTCTATCATGGCGCCTACATTTCTGAAGTGGTTCGCTCAGGAATCGGAGCTGTCCCAAGAGGGCAATTTGAAGCGGCTTACTCCCAAGGATTAACGTATGGTCAAACGATGCGGTATGTGATTTTACCACAAGCATGGCGGATTATGTTACCGCCTTTAACCAATCAAGTAGTGAACCTAATTAAAAATACGTCAACAGTTGCCATTATTTCTGGCGCTGACGTAATGTTTGCTGCCAATAGTTGGTCGTCTGTCAACTTGAACTACATTCCCGCCTTTGCGCTTGCTGGTTTCTTATATTTCATTCTTTGCTTCCCATTAGCGAATTTGGCTAGAAAAATGGAAGAAAAAAATAAGAAAGCATATAGTAGATAGGAGGAAAACAGATGCCTTTTTCAGAAGAAATGCGTCAATTACTGACAGCAAATAATTTTCAATTTCTATTTAACGGCTTAAAATTGACGCTCTATATTTCCTTCGTCTCAATTATTTTGAGTACGATTTTTGGCACCATTCTAGCCGTTTTGCGAAATCAAACCCATGGACCACTGAAGTTACTTGCCAGTATTTATGTAGAAGTGGTGCGTAATATTCCAAACTTATTGTGGATTTATGTTATTTTTTTGATTTTCAAAATCAAATCCACACCTGCTGGAATTGTGAGTTTTACTGTGTTTACTACCGCTGCTTTAGCGGAAATTATTCGTGGTGGTTTAAATGGTGTTGATAAAGGCCAAATTGAAGCGGCGCGTTCTCAAGGGTTTTCAAATTGGCAAATTCTTTATCATATTGTTTTGCCTCAAGCCATTCGCAATGTTTTACCAGCGATCGTTTCTCAGTTTGTTACTGTCATCAAGGATACAAGTTTCTTGTATTCCGTGATTGCTTTGCAAGAACTCTTTGGCAAATCTTATATCTTAATGGGGCGCTACGCACAAACAGGACAAGTATTCACTATTTACGGAATCGTCGCCCTAATTTATTTCATTATTAACTTTAGTATCTCGCAATTTTCACGTTGGCTATCACGAAATTGGGCGAAAAGTTATTAATGTAGTTAAAAACAGGAGGCTGAGACAAAAGTGTTTAGCTCCAAGAAATAAGAAGGAATTTCCGAAAATTGTTCTTTAATTTTTGGAGAATTTCGGCTTATTTCCGAAGGAGCTGCTTTTGTTCAGCTGATTATCTTAAGATTTAGAAAGTGGGGCATAAGTCATTTCGACTTATGCCCCACTTTCCTGTTTTTATTTTATCTTACTTCTACTTGATGTTTTTCAATTAGCGCTTTTTCAACTTTTTCCATTGAACGGTTAATTTCTTCATCCACTAATGTCGCTTCTGCATTAACGAAAGTTAAACTATACGCCATTGATTTTTTGCCAGCGCCTAGTTTTTCACCTTGATATACATCAAATAAATGAATCTCTTTCAAATATTTACCTGCGTTATCTGAAATAGTTTTAACTAGTTCTTGATTGGTAACTGTTTCATCGACTAATAAAGCAATATCTCGAGAAACTGCTGGGAATTTAGAAACTGCTTCATAAGTAACCCCGCCTGCTTCTGTGGCTACTAATTGTTGCAAGTTTAATTCAGCAACATATGTTTCAGGAATATCGTACGCTTTTGCTGTCGTTGGGTGAACTTGTCCGACAAAACCAACCACTTCATCTTCTAAATAAATCCATGCTGTCCGGCCTGGATGCATTTCTGGAATCGCCGTTGTCGCTTGATAACTGATTTTTTCTGTTAATCCTAAAACAGCTACAATACTTTCCACTAAGCCTTTTACTGTATAAAAATCAACGGCTGTTGCTTTTGTTTGCCAATCTTTAACCATTGTATTACCAGTTAAAGCAAGTGCTAAGTGATTTTCTTCTGTAGGTAAATTTTTTGTTGGATCTTCTGTTTGGTAGAAAACGCGTCCTACTTCGTAGAAGGCGATATTATTATTTTTACGTGCCACATTGTATGCGACATCATCTAATAAACCAGAAATTAAGTTCATACGTAACACAGAACGCTCTTCACTCATTGGCCATTGCAAACGTGTTGTTTGACTTTCTTTCATCATAAATTGACGGGATTTTTCTTCTGTTGTCAACGCATAGCTGATGGCTTCACTCGTACCATGACCTTCCAGTAAGCTCTTTAATTGGCGCGTAACATGTTGTGCTTTGGTTAGACTTCCAGCAACTGTTTCTCCACTTGGCAATGTTGAAGGTAAATGATCATATCCATAAATGCGCGCCACTTCTTCAATAATATCTGCTTCAATCGCAATATCCCAACGTCTTGGTGGAATCGTAATTTCATATGCGCCTTGATTTACTTCATAAGCAAAACCGAGTGCTTCAAAAATTTCATTCACCGTTGCTTCATCTAATGCAGTGCCTAAATATTGGTTGATTCGTTCTAAAGTCACAGCTACCTGCGCTTCTTTTACGGCCACTTCAGAACCAATTGCAGTGCCTGAGACCACTGTTCCGTTGGCTAACTCTGCAATCATCGCGGCTGCCACATCACAAGCTAGCCCAACTGTCGCTTGGTTGATGCCTTTTTCAAATCTACTTGAAGATTCACTCCGTAAATTGAATTGTTTAGACGTTTTGCGAATAGACAATGGATTGAACAATGCCGCTTCTAAAGCCACAGTTGTTGTTTCTTGACTGATTTCAGAATTAGCTCCACCCATTACACCGGCTAAGCCGACAGGCGTTTTTCCATTCGTAATGACGATATTTTCTTCTGTTAATTGACGTGTTTCACCATCTAATGTAATTAGTTCTTCTGCTGCTGTTGCTCGACGAACCAAGATTTCTTTACTATCTAATTTTTGATAATCAAATGCATGCAATGGTTGACCAAATAATAATAAAATATAATTTGTCACGTCCACCACATTGTTAATCGGACGGATTCCTTCATTCATCAATCGGTTTTGCAACCACTGAGGACTTTCTGCAATCGTCACATCTTTAATGACACGAATTTGATACGCTGGTGCATCTTGTGAATCTTCAACAGTCACTGTTACGTAATTTTCCACGTTATCTGAAGCATCTTCTTTGAGTTTGGGATCATTAAACTGAGGCGTTTGACGATAAATTGCGCCAACTTCATAGGCTACCCCTCTCATACTTAATGCATCTGCACGGTTTGGTGTAATTGATAATTCAATAATCGCATCATCCATGTCTAAATAAGGGAAAACAGGTGTCCCATTCACTGCTTCTTGAGGTAAATAATAAATCCCTTCAGCATAAGCTTTTGGTACGACATTGTCTGAATATCCTAGCTCTTCTAACGAACAAATCATTCCGTTAGAGACTTCGCCACGCATTTTACCTTTTTTAATTTTTTGATTTCCTGCAATTCTTGAACCAGGTAATGCTACGATGACTTTAATTCCTGCTTTTATATTTGGTGCTCCACAAACAATTTGTGACAATTCTTCTTCACCGATGTCTACTTGGCAAATTGATAAGTGGTCAGAGTTTGGATGAGGAACACATTCTTTTACTTCACCGACAACAATTTTCTTTAATCCTTCTTCAGGTACAGCAACGCCCTCAACTTCGATACCTGTCACAGACATTTTGTCCGCTAATTCTTGCGGAGTAACGTTTGAAAGATTAACATATTCATTTAACCATTTATAAGAAACTAACATTTTTCAACTACTCCTTTACCTTGAATTGATTTAAGAAACGTAAATCATTTTGATAAAAATTACGGATATCATTTACACCATAACGTAACATAGCAACGCGATCTGGTCCTAAGCCAAAGGCAAAGCCTGAGTACTCTGTTGGATCAATCCCTGACATTTGTAACACATCTGGATGAACCATCCCCGCACCTAAAATTTCAATCCAACCTGTATGTTTGCAGACGTTACAACCTGCGCCGCCACATTTAAAACAGCTAACATCTACTTCGACTGAAGGTTCTGTAAAAGGGAAATAGCTAGGACGTAAACGAATTTTACGATCTTCACCAAACATTTTTTTCATCATGACTTCTAACGTCCCTTTTAAATCACCCATTGTGACATTTTTATCGACAACAAGGCCTTCAATCTGATGGAATTGGTGACTATGTGTCGCATCATCTGTATCACGACGGAATACTTTCCCAGGAGAAATCATTCGTAATGCACCTTTTGAAAAATCGTGTTTTTCCATTGTTCGAGCTTGAACTGGTGAAGTATGCGTACGAATTAACATCTCATCTGAAATATAAAACGTATCTTGCATGTCGCGTGCCGGATGATCTTTTGGTAGATTCATGCGTTCGAAATTATAATGATCGGATTCTACTTCGTATCCTTCCACTACTTGATAACCCATGCCTAAGAAAATATCTTCAATCTCTTCCATAACTTGTGTCAAAATATGACGTGTGCCTTGAGGCATTTGTTTTCCAGGTAAAGTTACATCTAAACTTTCTTCTTTTAGTGCCGCATTTAACGCTTCGTTTTCTAAAACAACTTTGCGCGCTTCAATTGCTTCTGTTAATAAATCACGAATTTCATTTGCAAAGCCCCCCACCACTGGTCGTTCTTCTGGTGAAAGGTTTTTCATGCCTCTTAATACTTCGGTGATTGGCCCTTTTTTCCCTAATGTTTCTACGCGAATTTGGTTTAATTCTTTTAAAGTAGCAACTTGTGCGATTTCTTTGAGCGTATTGTCTCTAAGAGCTTCTAATTGCGCTTGTAATGTCATTATGCGTTCCCCTCTATCTTTTATTTAAACTAAAAAAAACGATAGCCCATTCCTTTCAAAGGAACGAGCTATCGTGTTACCATCCTAATTCATAACAAATTGTTGTCATGCACTCATTTCATTTAACGGCAATTACCGGTTTGCTTTCTTCTTGAAAACAAACAAACTCAGGAAGTGAATTTCGCTTGGTGACTGTGTAAATCAGCTTCCAGTCTCTGGCTGACTCTCCCTAAAACACGTCAATTCAAACTACTTGTTTCCATCACTGTTTTTTTAGTTATTTAATTACGTTTAGTTTACAAGAAGTTTTGCTTGCGGTCAACTGCATTCTTCGTCTTTTACCCATTTTTCTGCCCAATGTTGAATTTGTTCCATTGCTAATTGCAAGTCTTCGCCTTTTTCGGTCAGGAAATATTCTAAGCGATTTCCTTCACCGCAACGAACAGCTTTGGTGATAATTCCTTCAGCTTCTAGTTCCTTCAATCGCTCTACTAAGACACGATCACTTAACATTGGAATTTTTTCTTTTAATTCGCCAAAACGTTGAGGACCTCGTTCTAATAAAACATCAATAATTAAACCATTCCATTTTTTACCAAGTATTGAAAATGATTTTTCAAATTTGGGACAAAGTACAAACGATTCTGTTTTTACTTTTTCCATCTTCCTCACCTCTTCAATGAGTATAGCACATTCCTTACAAAATGTAAGTGTTTCTGCTTCTAATTTTTTCTACTTTATAAAATCTACAACATTTCCTGTCTGCATGTCAATAATTACTCCTCCATTTAATAAAATTAAATAGACGTGCGACACCTCTTTATGCGTTGCCTCTTGTAGCGCTCTACGATAAAGATTCATCTGTCCGCGATACCGTTCGACAATTTCAGAAATCGCTTGGGGAGAGGTGCCTTTTACATGATCGGTTTTATAGTCATACAAAATGCATTGATTGTCTAATTCGATATAGCCATCAATAATCCCATGAATTAATAAATCATCTTGTGTCGTCTCTGGATAATTTTGAATGAGCTCTTCTGCTTCAATCAGCATAGAAAAAGGTTGTTCCCTTCTAACGGTTTGATGGTGTTGAATCAATTGTTTTCCTAAGGCGGTGTCAAAGAAGGCCACGATTTGTTCCAGATTCATTTTTTCAGCAATTGCTGGTAAAATCAATTTATTTTCCACTAAGCGTTCTTGAACAGCTCGCACTTCCTCGTAAGAAGGTTGCTTACTTAAATCAATTAGTTGTAATAAATAATGGGTTGCTGTCCCAATTTCAGCTGCTGAGGGCGCTTGAACCGTATCTAAAAATTTAGGCTTACTTAAATCTCCTTCAATCATT
This sequence comes from Enterococcus sp. AZ011, assembly GCF_050548355.1. Lineage (NCBI taxonomy): Bacteria > Bacillati > Bacillota > Bacilli > Lactobacillales > Enterococcaceae > Enterococcus > Enterococcus sp. AZ011. The sequence continues at coordinate 933,867 of NZ_CP172959.1, read as the reverse complement.
CGATTGACAATCAACGGTTGCGCTTGAATAGTATTGTCTTCCCGAACCTCAATTTTACCAATTTCTTTGTTATCGGGGTCATCAAATACTCGCTTGATTTCAGAAACAGACTGATAACTGGTGGTCCGAGTAGCCACTTCAAACGGATAATTGAAACTTAACCGTGCAAGGCCACGATTGATTTTGTCAGCAGATAATTGCGCTTTTTCGGCTAAATCCTCTGCTTGTCTTTCTGGCAATTGTAATTGCTGAATGGCTGCTCGTAGTTGTTCTTCGTTGAACCACTGAATATGAAAGTTAGCTGGGTGCTTTTTGACTTGCGGAACGTTACTTACTACTACTTCTTGCTGATATTCATCGGCTTTTTGATGACGTACCAATGTCATCCCAACCCAATTCATTAAACTACTTTTACTTTGCAAGCGATTTTCAGCTGGTAGCACCAGTGTTTCTACATCGCCAACTTTCAGCCACTCTTTCCACATCGCCGCTTGGTCTTTATAGGAGCCTACCAGAAAAAGTTTCTGTTCTGCACGTGTCAACGCCACATATAACTTCCGCATTTCTTCGGATAGTAATTTTCTTAATCGTACTTGTTTAATCGCCAAAAATGGTAAAGTATCGTACATAACTCGTTCTTCAGGTTGTAAATAACGAATACCTACCCCTAAATTTTCTTCAAAGATATAGCGTTCATTCAAATCACTGACATTAAATTCTTTGGTCATATCTAAAACGAATACCACCGGAAATTCTAACCCTTTACTAGCGTGAATCGTCATGACGCGTACGGCATTCTCTTCACTTAAAACGACTGGTTCTGCTAAATCTTTGTCTTTTTCTTGCATTTTTTCGATGAAGCGAACAAATTGAAATAATCCGCGGAAGGTTGTTTTTTCATACGCCGCGGCCCGGTCGACCAACGCATATAAATTGGCTTGGCGTTGTTTGCCAACAGGCAACCCGCCAACATAATCAAGATAGGCCGTTTCCCGATAAATTGTCCACAGCAAGTTGCTAAGCTGGTTGCGTCGAGCCTGTTCCCGCCATTTTTCTAATGATTCAGCAAAACGTATAGTTTTTTCCTGAACAACTGCTTCCTCCATGGTTGGTTCCATCTTTTGATTAAACGTTAAAAATGCTTCGTAGTAACTGGTTTCCTTATTAGCCAAACGAATAAGCACTAATTCGTTTTCTTTTAATCCAACAATTGGTGAACGTAACACAGCTGCCAAAGGAATGTCTTGATAAGGATTATCAATCAATTGAAGCAAGGCAATCATTGTACGAATTTCCGTTGCTTGGAAATAATTTTGAGCATCATTGACTTGAACTGGAATTTCTAATGATTTAAAAACATCTAAAATAGTTAAATTATTTTTCTTCGTAGGCGTTAATAAGACAATATCTTGATACGTAATCGGTCGATCCGTTTTCAGCTTTTTATCATAAATTAAGAAATTTTGGTCAATTAATTCACGAATTTTCAAAGCAGTAACGTAAAGTTCCCCTTCTGTCTTATCTTCAATCAACAACTCAGGGGATTGTAATTCTGGAAATTCAACTGATTCTGTTGCTTTTTTTTCATAAATTAGCAATTCAGTTGAATAATCAGCCGCCTCCGAAAATTGATCAAAACCATGAACCAAAGCAGCTGACTCATCGTAAGCAATTTGGCCCACTCGCTCATCCATTAATTGACTAAATACTAAATTCGTAAAGTCTAAAACGTCTTTGCGGGAACGAAAATTTTCAGCTAGAATAATTCGTTTGCCCTCTTTGCCTTGCCCATACTGATTGTATTTTTCAATAAACAATGTAGGATCTGCCAAGCGGAAAGAATAAATAGACTGTTTCACATCTCCTACCATAAAAAGGTTTCCTTCTGCGCTAAGCGGGCGGCGCAACCAATACAAAATAGATTCTTGTAATTGATTGATATCTTGGTATTCATCGACTAACACTTCATCAAATTTTTCTCGATAGTAAACCGAGGCTTCTGATGCATGCCAGCCATCTGCCTGATTTTTCGCTAAAATAGCTAACGTATAATGTTCTAAATCGTTAAAATCCACTAAATTTTTAAGCCGTTTTTCTGCGCCATAGGCCTCCATAAATTGTTTCCCCACGTGAGCCATTTCTTGAACAATGGGCGTGGCCTCTTTCAAGACTTGTTTCATGGCATCTGGAGAAAGTGTAAACAGTTGCTTTTTCAAATCATTTAACGCTTTTTTATTTTGTTCTCGCAACTGTTTGGCTTGTTCCGCGGTCGGTTTCAACTCTTCGGCACGAACTGTTGGGTAGCGGTCAAAGCTTAACAATTCAGTCAAATTATAGGCGCTTTCTAAATCATTTCTCTCTAAAAATTGTAAAAATTGTTTTGTTTGTTCCTTTTCATTTTGAGCTAAATACCAAATCTTTTGAAGTTTCTCTTCGCCCTCTGTTAAGGTCACCATTTCTTCGTAACGCTGAAGAGTTCGTTGTAACGTCTCAACGGCTAGCGGTTTTAAATACGTCTGAAATAACGTTGATTCGCCTAGCTGATCCCCTACTTCGTAGGCTGGTGTTAAGCCATTAATCCACGCCTCTGGATCAGGATTGGCTTTGGCAAATTCATAAAAAGAAAAAATTAAGTTAGTGAGTCCGTCATCACTACGATCATTGGAAAAATTCGCTGTTAATTGGTAAAATTCTTCTTGATTTTCCGCATAAAATTGTTCACGTAATGCATCCCAAACATCTTCTTTTAATAACAATGTTTCTGTTTCATCTGTTAACATCCGAAAAACTGGATCTATGTCAATTAAATAATAAAAACGACGAATAACAGTTAAACAAAAGGCATGTAACGTGCTGATATTGGCTGTTGGCAAAAGAGCAATTTGACGAGAAAAATGCCGTCTTCTTTCTGGATCTTGTTCTTCATTCATTGCCTTTTGTAACGCCACTTGGATACGTTCTTTCATCTCACGGGCGGCGGCTTCAGTGTACGTCACAATCAAGAGACGATCGATATCGACGCCGCTTTTGACTTTTTCAATGACACGGCGGACTAAAACAGTGGTTTTTCCTGAGCCAGCCGAAGCAGAAACTAAGATATTTTCATCGCCATCAAACACCGCTTGCCATTGACTGTCGGTGAATTGCTCATTGGCTGGACGTAGTGGAATTGTTTTACTCATCTTCGGTTGCTCCTTCCTCATCTTTGTTTAACAAGCGCGCCATGATTTCCTCTTTGGATAAATTCTCAATACGATGATAATTATTTTCTTTTAACATCACATCAAAATCACAGACACTTCGAAACGGACAATAGCGACAAGCAATCCGTTCCTTGCCTTGATAAGCGGGATTAAGTTGAACTTCGCCGCCAATAATTTGATTCCCCGCTTCAATAAATTTATTTCGGTTATAGGAAAGCAACGCGCCTAGTTCTGGTTCTGTCACAAATTTATCTTCTTGGCGACGACCAGGTTTAATTTGTTCTTTGGCTGATTCTTCAATCGGAAACAGCAACGAACTTTGTTTAGCTTGCAGACTCGTATCTAAATGATCCAATAAATCTGGGTCTTTCATCAAAAGACCATCAAACTGATATTTTTTAAGCATTTGTTGTTCAATGTCGTCTTTGCCTTCATAAGATAACGTAGGATTGTGTACATGCAGATAAAGTGAGCCAGCAGGTTTAGCTTCTTGACCAACTAATTGCACAGCATCCATTAAAGCCACATCCAAGTACGTCAGCATTTGCATGGCTAAGCCGTAATACGCTTCTGTCATATTAAATTTACGGTGACTCGATTTATAATCAATCACACCTAAATAGGTTGATTCGGGGGTAACCAATTGATCAATCCGGTCGATTTTCCCCCGAACATGAATTTTCCCTTGATTTTTTAATGGTAATTCCAAACCAGAAATTCCTTTTTTAGCGGCAATTTGGCCAAATAACACTTCTGTTTGAACAGTCGTCATGCCACTTCGTTGGCTTTGGCGTTTCAGCGCCCAACTGACTTTTTTAATTGTTTGACTCAATTGATAGCGAATATAGTTCATGCGACTAGAGGTCGTTAATACAGAAAAACGTGCATCCCCTAAAATACTATTTAGTACTTCCTCCGCCAATAAATTGACTTCCTGATCGGTTAATTCAGATAAGTTCCGTTGATTCATAATCAATAATTTAAAGAACTGATCCAATGCTTCATGGAAAAATTCTCCTGTAGCTGCTGGTGAAAGCCCAAAGACATCTCTTTCTTTCAAACGTAAGCCATAGCGAGAAAAGTATTGATATTGACACCGATAAAAACTCTCCATCCGAGAAACAGATGTATAAATATCTTTACCATATAAAGGTTCTGCTAAGACCTCATCAATCTTTTCAGGAATATTTTGATGCGTTAAACTTTCGAAAACTTGCTTGGCTAGCGGCGCAATTGATTGGTTCATTAGCGCTTTTTCCATATTTAACCAGAAAGGCAACAATCCTTCTTGTGTTTCTTTCCGTTGTCTTTTCAAACGCGTTAATTCACCGATTAACGTCCGATACGTACTAATATGGGATAAACTGGTCGTTTCATCATCGAAAATGGTTGTTTCATTTTTTTCAAAAACGGGCAAGTTTAAATCTTTTTGGATATTTTTAAAATAAGGAGACGGTTTGACTTCTTGAGCGGTGTCTTTAACACTTGGATAGGTTAAATATAACCGTTCTCGCGCTGAAGAAAAGACGAGATACGCAACATAAGGTTCTTGCGCAATTTTGCGTCCGGTTGTCCCACGTAAATATTGGTTTTCCGTTAAAGTATCATTGATTGCCTGACGTTCTTCATCAGACAATAGTGTTTTATTTTCAATCTTTTGTGGAAAAATTTCTTCCGTCATCCCAATAGCAAAAGTAACCTTGGCAGCGCCAGGTCGAGTTAAATCCATTGCGCGAACTTGTACTTGGTCAATCGCTGTCGGCACTTTACTATAGTGCAAACCTTCCAAGCCACTAACAAATATTTCTTGAAACGTTGTAAAATCAAACGAACTTTCTCCGTAAACAGTGACGTATTCATCTAGTAACGACATCAATGCATCCCAAGTCTGTTCATGGTTACGAGCTGTTTCTAGTTGACCAGCTTCGATAGCTTGTAAGCGCCACATTTTTAATTGTGTTGCCACACCACTTTGCAGTAAAAAGTGATAGAAGACGGTCGCTGCTTCCAAACCATTTTTGGCACTTATCATTGCTTGAAAGTAACTAGGTAGCAGCCGTTGAAGCGATTGACGAATCGCATTTGACTCTTCTTCCATCGTAGCGACATCTTCTTGCTCTTCCGCTTCAAAATCATACCGAATAAATTCCCAATCTTTTTCTTGCGACCAATAATAACCTTCATAGCCGTATGCCAGGACCACATTTTCGGTAATATCAACTTTTCTGCGCCAAGCGTTCCGTTGGTTTAACCAATCAGTCAAGCTTTCTTCAGAAGTAGCGAGTTGATTCATTGGCATAAATAATTCCGTTCTCAAAAAACGGAGCACATCGCGATAACGATAATTGTACGAATGAATAGCAAATAAAGATTCAATCCATTCGACTAAAGGATGCCGATCCATAGCCATATCTCGGTCGACATAAACAGGAATCTCGTGTTCCGCAAAAATCGGTTCTAATAAATTTTCATAACAATCTAAATCACGAGTCAACACCTGAATTTCTTTGTACCGATACCCTTCTTCCACCACTAAACGGCGAATTTCGGTTGCAACATGTGTTAATTCTTCTTTAACGTTTTCAGCACGCCACAGAAGTAAGCCATCGCCCCTCCAGTCAGTTGTGCTTAATGGAGGCAGGTGTTCTTGCGATTGAATCCAATAATCATTTAATCCTTGCAAGTCTGGATTTGTAATTAATACCTCTTTCTTTTCCACATAATCTGAAAGAATCGGGATTTGCTTCTGTCTTGCTAGTTGATAAAGCTGATGATAGGTTTGTCCCGCTTCATAAAATAACGACCGCGGATCAGGTAAGTCATGCGGATATTGTTTGTCCAATAAGAGGGCTACTTTCACAGAACCTGCTTGCGCCATTAGTACTTCAATCAACTTTAATTCTCTGGCAGTAAACTGCTGATAGCCTGAAATAACGAATTGAACATTCGACAAATCAACCGTTTGTAAATACTCGCTTAAATGTTGAATAATCTCCGCTGATTCATAGCCATACTGACTCATTTGTAATTGGAATCGTGTAAAAATTAACGTTAAATCTTGAAACTTAAGTTGTAAATCTTGTCCTTTAGGGTTCTCCGTTTGTTTTTCTAAAAATGGATAAAGCTCCGCAATCTCAATATTGCCTTCGCGCATTTCTTGATAAAGCTGAAATAGTTGCTGAATAAAGCCAGGCTTGTTAATTTCACCTCTAAAAATTTTTAACTCTTCTTCTACTTCTACTAAAATTTTGCGGAAAATCATCGCAGCGCCTGCATCAGATAAAACATCTGCCGAGTAAAAAGGTGTATGTTGTAAATAGTACCAAGCCAAACGATAAAAACTAAAAACCTGCAGACGGGTACTGGTTATTGAATCAGACGTAGTTGTCTGTAATTGACGTAACTTTTGCAAGACTTGAATTTCTTGCTCAAACTTAATATGGTTCGGGACTAAATAGAATACTTCATGCTGTGCGTCTTCCTCTAGCCATTGTTTTGTCGCCTGTATAAGTGGCGCTTCTAAATCTGCCACAGCGGTTCCTCTAATAAACTGCACACTCATGGTTTCACATCCTTTTCCTTTGCACTGCCTTTATTTTACCACAAAAGAAGGACGGAAACATGTGTTTGTTTTTACACATTTCCGTCCTTCTCTTTTACTCATTGTATCTTTTATTGTTTTGACACTTCTGGTATTGGACCAAACCGTGAGAATGGCCACATAACAAATTTCACTTCACCCAAAATATCTTTTTTATGAATAAAACCAATGACACGACCGTCTTTTGAATTCCGTCGATTATCACCTAAAACAAAGTAGCTATCTGCTGGTACTTTTTCTTTTAATGAAAAATCGCCTGTCAAAGGTTGACCATCTGTTAAGGCTTTTTTAAATTCATCTAAATAGGGTTCGTCAACTTCTTTTCCATTGATGTACAACGTATCATCCTTGTACGCAATTGTATCTCCAGGTAAACCAATCACACGTTTAATATAATTTTTATCTGGTTCATCTGGCGCTGGGAAAGTAATAATATCGAAACGATTAATTTCTGTGTTTTTTAATGTAATTACCCGTTCACCATCTGCTAACGTTGGATCCATTGAATGACCTCTCACTACGACAGGCGTAAATACAAATTGTCTCAGTAAAAACAGACCCAAAGCTAAACAGGCAAAAAAGACGACTGTTTTAATTAATTCTTTTGATTTCAAACTCATTCCTCCAAAAACCTTATTATCTTATGTCTCATATTCTACCACAAAGTAAATCAATCCTATAGTGCTTAACACTCAATTAATTTTTATGTACGCTTTTTTTACAAAATGGTCAGAAAAAAAACGTATTTCTTTCAAATTTGATTCTTACTTTTTTGATCCTGCCCATAAAAAAAGCATAATCAATTCTAAAAAGGACTGAATTGATTATGCTTCTAGCGTTTTAGCGATCCATCACAACCACGTAACAAACTTCTAAAGGACCATGCAACCCGACAACCAGTTGCATTTCAATATCTCCTGAATTAGAAGGCCCTGAAATAAAGTGAATCGCTGAGCCGATTTTTTCGCCTTTTTCTATTTTATCTGTATAAAAAGCTGCTGGCTGAGTCGAACGTGGAACGAGTTTGCTAAACGGTATAATTGAAATGTAATGCTTCGGTAAAAAATGTAAGGCTCTGCCTTGTCCCGCATTGGACTCCACCACAATTGTTCCTGATTCAGCTAGTAAAAACTCAGCAAAGGCAATCGCAATATTTGCCTGAGCAGCTGTTTGAATATTCGCTTCTCGTTGCTCACTTCCAGGTTGCCATTGCTTAACAGAAACAGCCTCTAATGACTTAGCTAAATCAGCTAATCCATAGGCTTCAAAACGTGCATCTGTTGGCAATAAAAGATTGCCCCCACCAAACTCAGCAACAATTTGCTGAATCGTCGTCAGTAAATTTTCTTGTGTGGTTTCCACTAAGTTCGTGTGAATCGTTTCCACACGTTCTTTCACAATCGTTAATAGCTCTGCTGGTGTTTTATCTGCCAACTGTTCTTCTGGTAAATGATTAACTGGCTCAAATGGATGGGCCGAAACAGGCTGTTTTTCTACGCCTAATTTTTCTCGTAGATTTTGTAAAAAAGGTTCTCGATTTTGAATCGCTTCGTTAGTCATTTTTTTCACCTTCTTGATGTTTTTTGAACCAACTTCTGAAGTTTTCTGAAGATTTTGGTGGTCTTGGCAAATCACGAACATCGGTCCAACCTTTTACTAACCCTGGTCCTTTATCAAGGTAGCCCCCATGATTGTACATGTTTTCAACAGTAATGTCTTTTTGTTTACTTAAAATGCCCGCTGCAGCATGATCGACTTTCATGGCTGCTTTAAACATTGCTGGTGAACCAGTGGCTTTACCTACCATACGCATTTGGAAATCTTCAAATCCATGTTTCATTTTCAGATCATCGGTCATCACTTTACGATGTTCAATTAATAATTCGTGCAATGGAATTTTCACAGGACACGTTTCCGTACATGCCCCACAAAGACTAGACGCATAAGGCAATTCCCCAAACTGTTTATATCCACCTAAAATTGGAGAAAGCACAGCACCAATTGGTCCTGGATAAATAGAGCCATAACCGTGCCCTCCAATATGGCGATAGACCGGACAAACATTCAGACAAGACCCACAACGAATACACTGCAAGACTGGCTGAAAGGCTGTTCCTAACGCTTTTGAACGTCCGTTATCCAAAATGACCACGTGAAATTCTTCTGGACCATCGGATTCATCCGCATTTTTTTGCCCGGCAAACGTCACATACGTTGTTAAATTTTGACCAACAGCACTTCTGGCTAAAAGGTTATCTAAAACCTCTGCTTCACGCATTGTTGGTACGATTCTTTCCATTCCCATTAACACGATTTGTGTCTTAGGAATACTGATGGTCAAATCAGCATTTCCTTCATTTGTATTTAAGTTAATTAAGCCGCTATCCGCAATAGCGAAATTACAACCTGTAATGCCAATCTCCGCTTCCAAAAAGAATTTGCGCATCACTTCTCGTGCACAGCGTGCCAAATTTACCGGGTCATTATCCCCTTGATACCCTAATTTTTTCGCAAAAACCTGACGAATCTGTTCGCGATTTTTATGAATACTTGGGAAAACAATATGTGACGGCTCATCCCAGTCATCCATTTGTAAAATGAATTCCGCCAAATCTGTTTCCATCACACTAACATCGTCTAATCCCAATAACATTGGATCTATATCGACTTCGGTCGTCACCATTGATTTAGATTTCACAATTTTTTTCGCCCTTTTTTCTAGAACCACTTGTTTCACATATTCATTGGCCTCTTCGGCGGTTTGAGCAAAAAAGACTTTGCCACCTCGTTTGGCAACGTTATCACTGAACTCTTCTAAATAGTCAGGCAGATATTGAATGGTATGTTGGCGAATTTGTTCTCCCAGTTCACGCCATTGTGGCCAATTGCCTAAAGCTTCCCGCGCACCTTCTCGTTTCTCCCATTGGGCATCTTGTGCTTTGGCGACAGCCTTTTGCATAAACACATCTTTTTTACTTTCTTCAATTCGTTCACTTAACGGCTTATTGCTCGTTGATAATCCCACAGTTCTTCCCCCTTACCCTACCGATATGATTTGCGGTTGGTCCATGCGTGCTTCATCCACTTCGTGATTAAGGACTTCTGCAATATGCATAATCTTAATCTTTTTCCCATCACGATTGAATTTACCCCCGATATTCATCAGGCAACCCATATCCGCACTAATTAAAATTTCTGCGCCTGTATCAATCACATCGTTCATTTTTTCCGTCACCATTTGTTCAGAAATAGCTGGCATTTTCACTGAAAACGTTCCGCCAAATCCGCAACAATTTTCAAGATGTCCTAAAGGAATCATTTCTAATCCTTTCACATGATCCAACAAAACAAAGGGTGATTCTCGTTCATTTAAAATTCGCGTCATATGACAAGAACGATGATAAGTGGCTTTCCCATATAGCGTTGCGCCAACATCTTTGACCCCTAAGACACGATAAAGAAACTGACTAAACTCATAAGTTCGCTCAGCTAAACGTTGTGCTTTTGGTCCATAAATAGGATCATCTGCTAAAAATTTGTGGTATTCTTTCATCATGCCGACACAAGACCCCGCAGGTCCCACCACATAATCGGCACCGTCAAAACTATCAATTTGATTCTTAAGCGTTGTCGTGCTCTCTGTCACATAGCCACTATTGTACGTTGGCTGACCACAACACGTTTGGCTTGTTGGTAAAACCGTTTCACAGCCATAACGTTCCAAAACCTCTACCATTGCTTGCCCTACATTTGGAAAAAGTAAATCCACCACGCATGTCGAAAATATACTCACTTTCACGCAAAATAACCTCCTCGTTTTCTACGAAAAGGCTCCATGAAATTAATTGGGCGGCTGTCATTAAAAGTCACTTGGCTGTCGTCTCTAACTACTTCACAGTGCCTTTTCAACAAATACGTTATTTGTAACAAAAATCGTTTTTTAAAATGATTCTTATACAATAATTATTTTACCAGTATCTGGTTTTAACAGCAAACGATTCCAGAAATTTTGTGCATTTTCACACAAAAAAGGAGGCTTTTTTATAAAAGTTTCTTTTAACCCCTTTGAAATTCGTTTTTTCTGAAGAAAAGAGTGACGAAATTTTGAAATTTTGGTAAACTAAGAAAAAACGAGAAACGAGGGCCATGCATGTTCATTTCATTTAACATGTTTATTCTATTAATTGTTGCAACGATCCTAATGATTTTTCTGATTATCTATTTGACAGTCACTGGAAATGATAAAAATAATAAAAAGAAACAAAAGAAAGAAACAAAAAGAACTACGCCAACTTTAAACAAAAAAACAACTGTTCCCCCTTCTCAGAAGCCAAATGTTGTGACTGATGTTGCAAAAAAGAGCGAGCCGGAAAAGCAAACCGTACAACGAACACAGCAACTAACCACTAGAGAGGACGAGACTTCTCAATTTACACGAAGCCAACGTCATAAATGAAAATGGGACATAAGTCGAGATGACTTATGTCCCATTTTCTAATTCTTAAGATAATCAGCTGAACAAAAAATCCGCTAGTTATTTCACTTTTTCTTTTAATTAATGATAGTTTATTCTTCTTTTCAGGTGTATACTAAATGATTGAAAAGAGACTTTAACTAATTAGGAAGAGGTGATTTTTTGTCTGCAAAGCGGTTTATTCAATTATTCATTTGTTATGCTATTTCAATGATTGTCGCAATACTTTTAACGGACTTATTTAATTTCTCGAGTCCTATAGCTTATTTAGTAGTGGCTAGTATCATCGGCTATGTAGTCATTACTGTTCCATTAACAATTATGACTCTATTAAAAAATAAAAATTAATAAAAAAATTGAGCGATTTTAATCACTTAAATTGCTCAATTTTTTTATTTTCATAATATTTTTCACTTATTTTTTCATTTTCATTGACAGAATAGTTGTAATTGTCAGAAAATTGTATATAATAAAGAAAGTTATTTTCATATTATTTTTTTCAATTAAAGGAGAATCCTATGAGTGAAACACAACAAACAACCTTAAAAAAACAATTAAGCTCGCGCCACATTACGATGTTAGCCTTAGGGGGAGCGATTGGCGCAGGTCTTTTTAAAGGAAGTGGCGAAGCAATTGGTATTGCTGGTCCTTCTGTTTTAATCGCCTTTCTAATTGGCGGTGCTGTTCTCTTCATCGTCATGAGTGGTTTAGGAAAACTCGTTTTAGATGGCGGAGACACACATCATGGTTTGTCTGGCTTAGTTCGACCATTTTTAGGTGCACATTCTGCTGACTTTATTGATTGGGTTTATTATTCCATGTGGACAATTAATATTATCGCAGAAGCGGTTGCCGCAGCTTCCTTTTTACAACTTTGGTTTCCTAATATTCCTGCTTGGTTTTTTGTTTTCATTTTAGCTATTTTAACGACGCTCATTAATCTTTACTCGGTTCGTTTATTTGCAGAAACAGAATATTGGTTGGCGTTTGCTAAAATTAGTGTCATCATTTTGTTAATTATTTTTGGTGTTTATCTGGTGGGACAACAAATGCTAGGCAGTGGTGTCTTCCCTACTTTACAAAGTATCACCGATCATGGTGGCTTCGCCCCACATGGCATGAAAGGTATTGTTAATTCTTTATTAGTAGTTATTTATTCTTATGGCGGTTCAGAATTAATCGCGATTACTGTCAGTGAAGCAGATGATCCTAAAAAAGCCATTCCTAAAGCGATTCGTGGTGTGATGGGACGGATTATTTCCTTCTATATCATTCCATTATTCTTACTTTTGATTATTTTCCCTTGGAATACATTAGCAGGCACAACGGTGAGTCCATTTGTTATGGTTTTTGAAAAAATGAATATTCCTTTTGCTGCTGACATCGTAAATTTTGTGATTATTTTAGCCTTGTTTTCTTCTATTAATTCTGGGGTATACGCCTCTTCTCGCCTTTTATATTTTCGCTTAAAAGATAAAAAAGGACCCATGAGTAAACTAGCGGTTTTAAACAAGCACCAAGTACCTCAACGTTCAGTTTTCTTCTGCGCTAGTGTTTTATATCTGGGCGTTATTCTTTCTTATTTTGTTGGCGATGAATTATTTGGTTACTTAGCCGGTTCTCTCTCTTACACTGTCTTGCTAATTTGGATTTTAATTAGTGCTGCGGCGTTTGTTCTGTCTTTAAAACGAGGGTCTCTCTTTGAAAAAAGTATTAATCTCCTTGCTTTAATCATTTTAGGCCTCATCTTTATTGGCATCTTATTTACGAATTCGTTAGGCGTCACTCTTTTAACAGGCCTACTGTACTTTGTTATTTTCTTTAGTTATCGTAAGAAAAATGATTCCTTTCTACTCTCTGATGAAAGCTAAATAGACCCAAAAAAACGAACAGTTTTGTAAGACAACTGTTCGTTTTTTCGATGTTCCATCTCCTTCTTCTTTTGCTATGCTATTTTTGTAAATTGTTAGGAGGAGAAAAAATGAAAAAAATCGGCGCTATTTTATTTATTGGCTTATTCATTGTTGGTGGTTATACAGGCTATCGTTATTATGCAGATACATATAAGGGTGAAAAAGCCTATGCACAAGTTCCTCTAGAAATTCCTGAACGAAAACAAACAGTAGATGACAATCAAAAAAGCATAGATGGCCAATATTCTTTACACTATCGACTAACTTTTGTTAAAAGTAATGGAAAAACACAAGTCATGGATTACGAACGGACAGACAAAAATCCTCAACCTTTGGAACCAAATGCTTACATAGAAGCAACCATTAGTAAAAAAAGAATCATCCAATCTCCTGTCAAAATTGATAAAAAAGAGATTCCAGAAAAAGCTTTCGCACAATTAAATAACCGAAAAACAACCAGCGATAATTAGTCATCGCTGGTTGTTTTTTTACATGGAATCGCAATTAATTCATAAATAATGGTACGCTGATTTTGCTTAATTTCATGAGAACCAAAAATTTCTTGTACGCGTCGTTCTAAAATTGGAACTGACCATTGTTCTTCAAAATAGCTGCGGAAAAAGTCTTTTGAAATAGTTTCTGATGCTTCAAAGAAAAATTTTTTTGTGAAAAAAGGTCGCTGTTCTTTTTTTAGAAATGCTTTGTATTTTGCCATCCAATTTAACTGCGGGTTGCTCTCTTGCTCAAAAGGAGAAAACAACGAATCTTGCTCTTCCACTAGCCGAAATATAAGACACCATTCCTCACTTAATTGGCACAATGCATTAACTTTTTCCGGCGTATCCAAAGCAGGGTTCATCGCTGAAAAAACGACTTGAAATTTTTTCCCAGTCTCAATCAGTCTTTCTTGGCTTTGGTGAAGAAAAACAACGTTGCTTTGTGCTTTTGCTTCCGCAATCTCCAACATTCTCTGAGAAATATCGGCTAGCGTATACTCCGTGACTTGCTCTTGAAAAAAAGGTAAGTATCGTCCTGTCCCACCTGCGATATCCAGAAATGTCTGACACGGAAAAAGACCTTCTTGGACCAAGAAATCACGTAATTCTCGAGCAATTGGAAATGGCGATTCTTGTTGAATTTCTTCATATTCTTCTGCAAATTCATCCCAAAATTCCGCCAATTCTTGCTCATTATTATTCATCAACAATTGCCCCTTTCTCTCAATTCTTATAAAAAGTGTAGCAAAAGAAGCGCCAAAGAGCTAACAAGTTCACTCATTTAAATCAATAATTTCATCCACAAATCGCAGGGTTTTAGGTCGATGAGTAACCAAAATAGTCAACTTATTGTGGGTAAATTTTTGTACTTCTTGTAACACTTTTTCTTCGGTCTTTTCGTCCAATGCGGAAGTCGCCTCATCTAAAATAAGGATCTCTGCTTGTGTAAATGCTAAGCGCGTGAAAGCAATCCGTTGTTTCTCGCCACCAGAAAAATTCATTCCTTTTTCACTCACAATAGTGTTTAAACCTTCCGGCAACCGTTCATAAAGTTCCCCCAACTGAAAACGATACATAGCTTCAATTACTTGTTCATCAGAAATTTCTTGATTCAATACAATATTTTCTTTTAACGTTCCTTGAAATATTGGCACATCTTGCGATAAATAAAAAACTTTTTCATAATAATCTTCCAAATTGAATTGTGTTAGAGGAAATTGATTCACATAAACTGTCCCCTCTGTCGGTTTCAATAATCCTAAAATCAATTTAATCAGGGTAGATTTGCCTGTCCCACTTTTTCCAATCAAGCCATAGGTTTTATTCATTGAAAATTGTCGATTTTGTTGGGACATAATCGTTTGACTATCTACGCTAAAACACACATCTTTTAATGAAATTGTTTGAATTTCAGGTAACGCTTTGCCGGAAACCGCTAAATCAGGATCATCTTCTTTTTTATAAAAATCTTCCAAGCGCTGATAGGCTACTTTATCCAAATTATATTGAACAAATAAAACATTAAATATGGCTATCGGCGTATAAATTCGATCGATATACATCACTATCGCTACAAGTCCACCTAAACTTAACGTCACGACGTTAGTAAAACTAAGTACGACAATACTTACTTTGATTAGTGCGACTAACAAGGCAAAAAAGCCAAAGAAAAATTCATGGATCATAGTCATTTTTGTTATATTTTGACTATTTTCCTCTGCCATTAACGCGTAATTTTCAATCTCTTTTTTATATTTTCCATTAATTCTAAAAGTTACTAGTTCTGTCATCCCTCGTATCAAAGTAGCATTCATTGCTTCTTCGGAAATAAGTGTTTTTTCTTTCATGTTTTGTAGCGTTTTCAAAAGTATCTTGGTTAAAATAAATACAATCACATAACCAATTAGAATTGCTGGCAGTAATTTTTTATCAATCAATGCTATGAAAAATAAATTAAATAACGTCTCTGGAATTAGCTCTCGAAATAAGCGCCCATAAAAATTCAAGTGGATATTTCTCCCAGCTGCTGCACCAACTTCTACTTTTTGTAGTAAAGCTCCCGCTCCCAGTTTTAGATATTCTTCATAGGAAATCTTGCTCATTTTTATTAAACTTAATTTCTTCAAATAGAAATAGATGCCATTAGTTAAGTAAGCTTTCGGTTTCTGTTCACAGTAAGACAATAGCGGAATTAAAATAATTGTTGTTCCATACGCTACTAACAACCCTAGTTGGAAACTTTTTTGATAATGATCTAACAACTGTTGAAAAAAATAAATTGCTAAAGCACTACATAATGAAACAATCACGCCAATCAAAATGTACCAAGTGAAGCTTTTCCGAAAGTGCGACCATATTTTTTTAGTCATTTACTCCCTCCTTTTCGAGCATTATATACCTTACTGTAGCATAGTTTTTGATTGGCGCCTATCAACAATTTATCTCCAGATAATAGAAAAGCCCCCCAGCGAAAGCTGGATGGCTTTTCTATTGTTAATTCTTTCTGATTTGTAGATAACTTACACCTAAAACGGCAAATGTACTTGCCAGTATTCCTGCTATTAACATAAACGGTGTTTTTGTTGTGCCTGTTTTGGGAAGTTCTCGTTGCCCGTTTGCTTCATTTAATTTTTGAATTGGTTCACTAAGCAGTTGGGGAACCAATTGTGGGCTTCCTTCATTTTTCAATGTATTTAATGGAGCGTTTAGTATTTGTGGTTGATTTTTTGATGTAACATTTTTATTTGTCTCCACAGTTGTTTCTGTGGATGGCTGTTTTTTCTCAGTTGTAGTAATTTCTTTTGTTGGTGAGACATGGACTTCTGGTTGACTGCTTTCTGCGGTTTCTGTTGTGCCGTTCTCTTCAGTTGTTACGCTTGGTTTTTCAGGTATGATTGGTGCAATTGTACCTAGTGTTTCACTTTCATCTGGATTTTCTTCTTCTGTTGGCGACACATGGACTTCTGGTTGACTGCTTTCTGCGGTTTCTGTTGTGCCATTCTCTTCAGTTGTTACGCTTGGTTTTTCAGGTATGATTGGTGCAATTGTACCTAACGTTTCACTTTCATCTGGATTTTCTTCTTCTGTTGGCGACACATGAACTTCTGGTTGGCTGCTTTCTGCGGTTTCTGTTGTGCCATTCTCTTCAGTTGTTACGCTTGGTTTTTCAGGTATGATCGGTGCAATTGTACCTAACGTTTCACTTTCATCTGGATTTTCTTCTTCCGTTGGCGACACATGAACTTCTGGTTGGCTGCTTTCTGCAGTTTCTGTTGCGCCTGTCTTTTCACTTGTTTCTGTTGCCTGTTCCGAAGTAGGTGTCTTTGGTTCCCATTCATCTATTGTCTCTAAAGGAATGTCTAGACTTTCTTCTGTTGGCATTTCCACATTTTGATTACCGCTTGCCTCGCCTTCTACAAAAACATTTTTAACCTGTGATGTATTTTTTTCATTCGTTGCGTCTTGATTGTTTAGTTGATAATTGATGTCATAACTATTTTCAAATGTTGCTTGATGTTGGCCTGCTTCTGTGATTGTCGAAGTGTAACGGACGATAAAGGAAGTAAAGCGTGCTTTATCCTGATAAAAACGTAAATTAAAGTCGTTATCTGTCACAAAGTCAATTTTGCCATAACCTTGTTGCTCAAACTCGGCAAGTGAAATATATTTAGTTTCTTTGTCATTCACAATATCAAATGTAAAACTCTCTTTATTTAATTGTTGACCACTTCCTTGTCGATCCGCAATTGAAATATCTTCTGTGACATCGGATTTATTGAGGTTCACATTTAAAAACCAACGTACTTGATTTGACTCTCCAGCCAAATCGCCTACTTTATAAAAAAACGGATAGTCTCGCTCAATTTGGCCAGTCTCTGTGTTAGTCACTCCTTCAATCGTCAAACGTTGAGTCGCCGTTGCTGTTCCGAAATCCGTTTCTATCACGTTCGGTTGCGAACTATTGGTGATAAGCGTTTTAATCCCGAAAGAAAAATGCCCATTCACATTATGTAAAGATTCAACTTTTTCATTAAATGTTGCTACAACATGATCTTTATAGATAAAAACTTCCCCTAAACCATTTAAATTGATTTTTCGTGGTGAGCCATCGTTCTCGGTCATTCCAACTAATGCATTTGGTAAAGTTAAAGTAATAGTATCTCCAGGTTTTATTTTCTGATTTTCTTTGTCACTAAAAGATACTTTAATGGAGGTCATCTCCCCTTGATATAAAGTAGTGTGATCTAATTCTACTTTGTCAACGATTGGACTTTTGCTCAATTCGGCGCCAAACGAAATTGGACCAATCAATAACGCCCCCGCAATTGGTAGAATCATTACCAACAGTAACACTAAAAATTTTACACTTTTTGTCATAAAAAATTATTCACCCTTCTTTTCTCTTATTTTTTCCACTTAGTGGTCTTTTTCAGAAGTTGACAATAGCAAAAAGATATGTCTCGTACAATATTAATGCTCATTTAAGTAGCCTTTTTTTTAAATTTCTAATTCACTTCCTAAGGAAAACGTTTTATTATGGTAGTTACATTAGATAACATTTGTTACAAAATATCTAATGCTGCCAAGTTTGAGTTGCATAAATAACATATTTCGAACCAATAATGAATAAAAATACTTATTTCATCCTCATTTTGTTTCCCCGGCCATTTATTCTTGTTATAATAAAGTTTATGAGATAAGGAGGAAAAGAATGAAAAATTCATATTTTGACGGTGGTTTAGCCACGTATATCGGGACTTCAATTTTAGCAACCTTGATTACTGTCTTTACATTAGGCATTTGCGCACCTTGGGGAATTTGTATGATGTACAACTGGAAAATCAAGCATACCGTTATTGATGGTAAACGCCTTTATTTTGACGGTACAGCTATGCAATTATTCGGTCATTGGATTAAATGGCTTTTATTAACTATAATTACTTTAGGAATTTATGGTTTTTGGTTGAATATCCGTTTGCAACAATGGATTACAAAACATACCCACACACTTTCATAAAAAGAGGATGGATGAACTGAGTTACGGTCCATCCTTCCTCTTTTTATGAATATCTAACAGAGTGTTATCCTACTCTTTGAAAAAATAAGGAATTTATGCTATACTTTGATAAGTATCAAGGGATACTTATGTTATTTCGGGGGCGTTACGGATTCGACAGGCATAGTTGAGCTTGAATTGCGTTTCGTAGGTTACGGCTACGTTAAAACGTTACAGTTAAATATAACTGCTAAAAACGAAAACAATTCTTTCGCTTTAGCTGCCTAAAAACCAGCTAGCGAAGATCCTCCCGGCATCGCCCATGTGCTCGGGTCAGGGTCCTAATCGAAGTGGGATACGCTAAATTTTTCCGTCTGTAAAATTTAGAAGAGCTTACCAGACTAGCAATACAGAATGCCTGTCACTCGGCACGCTGTAAAGCGAACCTTTAAATGAGTGTCTATGAACGTAGAGATTTAAGTGGCAATATGTTTGGACGCGGGTTCGACTCCCGCCGTCTCCATAAGGTACAAAAAGAAAGAGAACGTTAGAAATTTCGCGCTGTTACAGTGTTTTGAAAGGATTCTAAACGTCCTCTTTTTTATTTTGACCACACTTTAAAGCCTATTCTTTTTTGGTGAGCCTGATAATTTCTGAAATATCGTCAATTTCCAAAGCATCAGTGATTCTTTCAATGTGTGGCAGATAAATTTTTCTCGTTTTTCATTAGCCAGCTTGTTAATAATTGAAGGTTCCATATCAGATAAGCGGGCTAACTCTCTTAGAGAAATTTCTCTGTTTTTCACAAGCTCTTTTAAGCCTATTTCTACTTTTCTATCCATTGTAGCCACATACTTTGTTTTCGGTAGATTTATCTTTTTGACTAGTCTGTAATTCAACCTTTTAATAAATTTGTTAAATAGATAATTGGTTTCGCTCAAATCCTCAAGTTCATTTGCAAAGGTAAGAGTTAAAAATTTTGTTTGGCTGTCGAAATTCATATTGATTAGACGCCGAATATATTGTACCTTGTTCTTATAGTAATTTTCTCTTTTTTTCCTAGCTTCAATTTATGACAGTTCATTTTTCTCTAAATTTATACTGTTCGATTTTCGCTTATTTTCAGTAGTATAGCCATAGATAACAGGAACAGCATAGAAATAAATTTCACAACTTCTAGGAATCAAAAAAAGTTGTACATTATATTCTGACATAGCATCACCACTTTTATAAACATTATTTTATTGGTAAATCGCTCTTAAATACTTATATATCATACCACCTTCTTTCATGAACTGTTTTTCTCCAGATGTTAGACTATTATAGATTTAAAAAATTTGGATATGAAATTTCTGATTAAAATATTTAATAAGAAGATTGATGAGGAAATCAAGAATTTAAAAAATTGATGTGAGATAGGTACATTCCAGAAATGGTAACAACTAAAAAACAACGAAAAAGAATTTTCCCTTTTTCGTTGTAAAATTACTATTCTTCATCAATTTCCTTGTTAAATACTCCTGTATTTAACATATTGATAAAATTAGCTAGTTTTAATTTTGGTGGTAGTTCTGCAGAATTTTCGATGACAATTTTTAACCAAGGATACTTATTTACAAATAAATTTTGCTTTCCTTCTTGCTCAGATACTTCTTTAACTTCTGCTAAAACAAGAAGCATAACAGGGTAACGTTCATTTTCACTAAGATTTATATAATTTACTAATGCTGTCATAAATTCTTGGGCTTGAACATACTCAGAGAAGAAAGTGTCTGGGAAAATAAAAACTCCTTCTTTTTTACCAAAATGTACTTTTATCTCACAGAGTTCTTTTTTAATTTCTGCAGAATCAGCATAAGCATAGGATTTAACAAAAATATCTTTGTCAGTTACTTGATTTAAAGCACGGTTAAATGTTTTAGGTCCTCGGACAACAACATCACTTTTTTCTTTTAAATCAGATAACTCTTCAGTTCCAGTCCCTCTTGTTAAAACTGCATCAATATGCTCATCTTCTTCATTACCTGAATTGCTAGTAGTTCTGTTAGGAGTTGTTCTAGGAGTTGTTCTACCACTAGTTTTTTTCTTATAAATGCTGTTATAGAGGTAATCCAATCTAGTGTCTGATTCATCTTCTCCTATGGAAACAGATACTTCTCCAATTTTTTTACTCTTTAATTTTGTTGGGTTTCGTTCAAAGTAATGTGGACATTCTTCTAAATGATTTTCATTTCTATGGGTTCTCAAAAAGTTTTCATTTTGCCCATTTACAAAATCTAATCTTGCTGAACAGCCAATTGTTGAACAACTCAACAAATGTTTTATTTCTTCGAAATTTATAGAATTAGATATTTACTCAATAGACAAAACTCTCTTATCTTGTTCACAATATGCTTCGTTAATACTTGCCATACAATTATCCTTTCTTTATTAGTTACATAGCAAAAAAATTGGGACTCCTGTCTTGTTAAGATTTACACTCTGTGTTATCATTACTTTTGTCAATTAAGATAATAACACCAATAAGTGTAGCAACGTTTGCTATGCTATTTCTATTTTATCACGAAATTTATTCAATTTAAATAAGTTCTGACCTCTGACCACTTTTTGAACTGCTTTCAAATGAAAAGTGGGTTCATTTTCTTGTTTTATAGTGCTGTAGAAAATCTAAATGCCTTGACAACAATGAATTTCTGTTTAAATGGTTTATGATTCCCGCCGTCTCCATTTTTAGAAAAGTAGAGAAAAACAAAAAAGAGCTAAAACCTTATAAAATAAAGGTTTTAGCTCTTTTTTTCTATAAGCAAGAGAAGGCTCGTTACCTCCTCTTACACTTCCTAACACATTATCTTTCTAAAACCACTTCATTTTCTTTTTCTATTGGTGATTTTGGGTATTGCATAGAACATGGCTAAAAATATTATTGTTATCAAAAGAGTTTTTAAGATTTCAATTTCTCCTGAATCTATCCAAGTATACACAAAAGCGATGATAAAAGTAATTACTATTTCCGTAACATGATCTTTTAAATTCATTAGCTTAGCCCACATTGAACTGCCCATAAAGCTAGTTGTCCAGCTACAATAATAGCATTCGTCTTTAACCCATTGGCTTTAGCGAAGCGTAATACAGTCACTGCTAATTCTTTCCAGGCTTTCTTTTGTGCAGCTTTTACAATTGCGCTGATACTAATCATTGCAAAAAACTCATCTTTGATTTTGTTAGCAACGCAACTTCCTAATGCATTCCAATTAAAACGTGCTTGAACTACTGTTGAAGCATCAGAAATATTTACATTTAACTCTTCCTCAACTGAAGAAATCTCTTGCTGAGCAAAATTATTTTTGACATAGTTTTTAAAGTTATCTTCCGTCACTCCATTCGCATACATTTCTTCCAGTCCTTTTGCTACAGCCTCAACTTCTGAATCCTCTAGCTGGTCAGATGCATAAACACTTGTACCAGCGCTGATAAAAATACCTAATGTCATTAGTAATGCCATCGCCAAACAAAAAAATTTAGCCTTTTTTGTCACCTGTAATTCCATAAATAAATCCCTACTTTCTTTTTCCTTGTTATAATCATAACAAGGAAAAAGATAATTTATCATCAAAATCCCTATTTGATGCTTATATTTTCCTATATATCCTAGAGCTGATTTTTCTCACTAGTGATCACATCAATTTGAACTAATGATTCAAAAAAAGACACAGGTTATTTGAGGTACGTTCGAGGTAATGCTAGGTTCTATTTTGAAAACAACGCAGCTCTCTTGAAATATTTTTTGAGCTTGTCTAAACCTTCTGAAACGAATATAGAAAATAAAAAAAGAGTCCCCTTTCTCAAGGAAACTCTCAATTGCTAAGTCAAAATAACTTCACGTTATCTAAATCTTTTAAATCAATCCTATGGTTCGCGGAACAAAGGAGCTAAAAACTTAATAGAATAAATCGCACAAATTCCGACAATAATATAGATAATTTTTGCTAATGGTGTGGTTGCACCGCCACTAATTGTTGCAACTAAATCAAAATTAAATGCACCAACTAATAACCAGTTTAAACCTCCGACAATCAATAAAATTAAAGCAATAATATCCAGATATTTCATTTTTAACACTCCTTCCAAATTTGATAAGCCAAGAGTAACACGTTTATTCTTTATTTACGAAAATAATGATTCAGGAAAAAAACTTTTTTCAATTATTTTCTCGAATCATTTTTTCGTTATTAAGAATTTTATGATATAACTAAAGAGTAGACAAAAACAGATTCATTATCTCTGATAAGAAATGGTGGTTTATTATGCGTGCTAAGTTATTTTTAATTTTGCGGAATCGAGTGTTATCCCGTGTTGTCTTTGTCATTCTATTTTTACATGTGCTTTTTACCACAAATGATTTCACGGTGTTGCTGCTCCTCTTACTATTGAATTATTTACTCACGCTTGAGGATAGCGCGAAAAAAAACAGAAAAATCCAAACTTGGCAGGAATTTAAACAGTCGATTGATTGGCCCTTTGTCGCTTTTTATTCAGGGCTTGCTCTTTTAGTTATTTCGTTAATACTTCTGTTTCTCTGGTTCAATTATGCACGATAAGGAGGATTAAAAATTGAAAAGCTATTTTTTTACTCTTTTTTTTAGTATGTTTAGCCTTTTCGTCATACTACTTTGGTTTTCTGGATATGATAGTAAGGGATTTCTATTGGCCCTTACAGATTTTCTAGGTTTTTCTATTATTCACCAAACGCCTGTGCTGGATACTTATTATTCCCAGCAGCCTTTAACAACCAGAATGTTGATTTCTTCTGGGCTTCATTTTTGTACTTATTTTTGCTTAGGTTTGGTCATTGATTTACTACGTAAAGGGTTTAAAAAAATAAAAACATAGTCACTTTTATTATACGAATCGTTAATTTCCATGCTTTCTGGTCGTCTTTTTCCGCCGCTTGTACCAGATAATGAAGCCGCTAATAATTAACGCACAGGCAATTAAAAGTAATGTCCATAATAGTAAATTTTGTTGTTGTGCCACTTTTTTCATCCCCGCTGCTGCTTTTTCTGGTTGATATGGGATACGATGTCCTCGAACTAATAACCGATGACTGTTTATCATATACGGTGTGCAAGTTAATAAAGTGACGAGATCTTGGCCAGACTCAATGTGTAAATCTTTTGTATCAGTTGGTTCAACGGTTTTTATTTGATCTACTTGATAAGCAAGCGTCTTCCCATTAACTTCGATATAAAATTCATCGCCTTTTTTTAATTCTGGCAAATCTGTAAATAATTTGGCTTGAGGGAGACCACGATGGCCTGAAATGACCGCATGTGTATTCGCACCACCTGTAGGATAGGAGGTTCCTTCTAACAAGGAGCTTCCTTTTTCCAATAGCAATGCATTCGTTTTATCAAAAATTGGTAAACGGACATTTATTTTTGGAATGGTTAAAACACCAATCGTATGACTTTCAAAATAGGATTTGTCTGGTTTTTTCGTTGTTTTTTGCGTTTCAGAAAAAGGATCTAATCCAGGATTGCTGCCTTTTTTCGCTAATTCTTGGTTTTTCTTTTCCATTTTTTCTTGAAGTTCAGCCATTTCTTTGGTGTTTTCTTGGCTTGCTTTTGCTTGATAATGAGCGATAATTTGTTGATCCAGATAGTTATTTAATGCATCGCTAACAAAAGGATACGCAAATGCACCTATTCCAATAATCAGTAAAAGAATCATAAAACCATCAATGATACGACGTTTCTTTTTTGACTTCATTGCTTCCTCCTTAAAAATAAAGCATGAAAGCCTGGGACAGTGATTGGCCCAGGCTCTTTGTTTTTCTAAAAATTTCTTCGGTGATGCTAGAAATTAAGCATTTTCTTTTCTACGTCTAGCAAAGTAGACTCCTGCAATAAGTAGCAAGACTGCGCCACTTCCTAAGTAAACGTAGATTCCTTTGCCACCTGTTGAAGGTAAGGTACCTTTGTGTTTGTTTGGTACTTTTTCTGGTGAAACTAGGTTTTCTGTTGTGCCATATGATTGTTCATTGACCACAAATTCAATCCGATTTGTTAACAAGACATAATCATCAGGAGCTACAGTTTCTTCTAAATAATAGGTACCGTATTTAAGCCCTGTGATATCAACTAATCCATCAGCCGTTGTTGTAAAAGTAGTTGCTTCAGCTTTTGTTTTCACCCAAGTTGCTGCTTTCGTTGTTTCATCGATTTTCAAATAATTTGCTGTGTCGCTGTTTTGATCACGGACGACAAAGGAAGCTCCCGCCAAGGCTTGTGTCGCTGTCACATCGCCATCGACTTTAATGAAACGTTTCCCACCTGTCACCACTTCAACAGTTGGTGGTGTTTGGTCGTCGGTATGACCGTTATCAACATTCGCCTCATTTTTAAAGCCTTTCGTAGGATCTGCTTTTTCATTTAAATGCATAAAGTAAACGAATTTTAGTGTGCCGCCTGGTGTTAGCGTAGGAATATACGCTGGATTAACGGCGACAGTGAAGCCATTTGCTTGTTCAGTCACTTGATAATTTTCAGGAGCGATCATTGTATCCCCATCATATAACGCATAGGCATACTCTCCAGAAGTCACGTTATCAAAAGTTAAGGCTGCATCATGTTTATCAACTAAATTGAATTTGACGTATTTATTAGCGTCGCCTTCTTTGTCTGCAATCCCCAATGGAATATTTACAGAAATTTGATATTTAATTTTTTCGCCAATTGCCACATCTTTACCATCTAAGTTTGGTGTTGTTTTATCAACTTTAGAGGTATCATTTTTGACTGTTTTTTCAACAGGTGTTTGATTGTTTGCTTCAATTGTAAATGGTGTTTTTGTTTGATTTTCAATTAATTCTGCATTATTTGGAGCTTTTACTTCTTCTAAAATATACGAACCAACCTCAAGATTTTTAACTGTTAATTCTCCCGTTCCATTCTCTGCTTCTGTAAAATCATTTTCGCCAATTTCATAACTTTTCCCAGTAATAAAGCGTTTTGCTTGTTCTTTATCCGTTGTCCATGTATATAATCCATCTTTGACTCCTTGGATATATTTTACTGTGCCTGGTGAGCCTTCGCTTTTGGAAATAACAAATTCTGCACCATTTAATCCTTCATTTTCAGCAGTTCCTACTTTTTTCACATGTAAACTACCATCATTGGCTACCACATTTTTAGGATAAATATGAACAATCGCTAATTCTTCTGTTCCATATTTATAGGAACCATCTGCTTGCTTGATCATTTCGTAAACTGGGAACGCCACCACCATATTCGTAGCAGCAACTACACCCTCTTTTGGTTCTTCTTTAATGGTATACACTGCATCTTTACCATTTTGTTTTTTAGGTAACTGAACAGTGACATTCCCATTTGCATCGGTGGTTCCTTGAGCAACAGGTTTCCCAGGAGTTAAACTTTGGACAGCTTGTTTAGCTGCATCAACGCTTGCGCCTGCCGCTCGTTGCTCGTAAAATTCGCTCGTCACGTTATAAATACTAAACGTCACATCTGCCAGTCCTTGATATTTATCAAACTCGCTCATTTCTTTCCCGCTATTTTGAATAAGCGGATCTGGTAAATCCGTCATTTTCTTTTTGTGAATCACGAGCTGTGCGCTCTCCCCATTTTCTTCTGCAAATGCAGTTGTTGTCCCTAATACACTCGTGAAAAGTGGCAAAATTAGTAACAAGGTACTAACGGTGTACCAAACTTTTTTTAATTGCTTCATTTTCTCTCTCCTCTTTTTTGTTTTTGATAAAATAGCCAAATGACTACCAGCCCAATGATTAGCAGGCCTGCAATCGTCAACCAAATAGAACGTTCTTCATTTGTTTTTGGTAAGAAGCCTGACTCTTTTACTTTTTTATTGATTACATGTAACGGTGCTGTTCGTTGTCCGTTCGTTGCATAAGAATTTTTTTCCACCGTAAAAGGAATTTCTGTTTGATTCAGAAGATAACCTTTTGGTGCAGAGATTTCTTCCAAGAAGTACTGGCCATCTTTTAAGCCTTTAACTGAAAATTCACCGGCTTGATTAGACGTGAATTTTTTAGCTAATGCTTTTTCTTTTTGCCAACGATACCCGTTTGCTGTTTCATTGAGGTATTCCCCCGCTTGATTTTTGACGATAAAAGCAGCCTCTGGCAAGGTGATTTTCGCATTTTCACTATCAACTTTGACAAAAGACTTGCCGCCTGTACGAACTGCGGCTCTTTTAGTCAAGGTATGCTTGTCCGTGACTAATTGTCCTTCGTTGTTAATCGCAGTGTCTGGTTCAGCGGTCTTTTCTAAACGCATTTGATACGACACAGTCATTGTTTGATTTGCAAAGTTTTGTAAGTCTTTAATTGAAAAATCAAGCGTAAATCCATGCTTTTGCGTCGTCAATGTGTAACCTGTAGTAACTGTTTTTCCAGCCACTTTTACCTCAATTGATTCTGGTAAAAGTGTCAACGTTGTATCCGCCTTATCTGACAAACGGAATTCCTGATATCCTAAAATATTCGCTGGAATCTGAGTCGTTAACTGATAGTTAATGTGCTCTCCTTGATTAAAGCCTTGTTGCTTATCGAGTACCGTTTTTTCAAGTGGTGGTAAGTCATAGGCATTTTCTTCATTTTTTGGATATAAATGAATATGCGTTAACGATTGCCCTTGTGGATCTTGAACAGGCAAAATCACTACTAGGTTGCTAGCTTTTTCCTTTACCACTTCTGGTGCTTCCGCTTCAACAAATAAATAGGCTTTATCTCGTTGCTGCGAATCTTTGCTAGCTAATGAAAAAGAAACCACTCCATCTTCTCCATTTATTGTCTGTGTTTTATCTTCTGCGATCGGTTTTCTATTCATTGCACCGGTTTCTGCTAATTGACGCTGTGCCTCTTGGACCGTTTTTCCTTCAGAACGAAGCTGATAAAACGGATCCGTCACATCATAGACTTGATAAGTGACGTCATTTAAGCCCCGATAATTTTGAAGCAGCGTTCCCTCTTCCCCTGTGTTTTGCTGCTGTTCTGGTAATTGACCATCAGGGAACAATAATTTGTGCAACGTAACTTGAACGCTTGCTTGCGATGCCTCTGCTAATGCTTGCTGTGAAAACCCGAAAAGAGCGAGTAGCATGACGCAAATACTTAACCAACGTGCGTTTTTCATTGATTACACACTCCCTTCTGGTCGTCTAATAAAGAGATAAACACCCGCTATCACGAATGTACTAATCGCTATCAAGTAAAACCACAAGCGTCCTATGCCACCAGTTTCAGGTAAAGGAACCTTTGCTTGGTTCGTAACATCTAAAGTAATTTGATTATTCTTCTCTCCAGAAATTAAAACATCTGCTACTTTTTCCCCATCTATCGTGACTGAACCATCTTCACGAATTATTAATTCGATTGGTTCTTTTAACCCCTGATATCCTTCTGGCGTAAAGGTTTCTGTTAGGACATATTTCCCTGGTTTTAAGTTTTCAAAAACAAAAGTATCCGTTTCTTTGCCATCTTTTGGTAATTCAATATCCGTATCTGGTCCTGTTAAACGGAATTTCGCTCCTTTAAGTGGCGTCTGATTATCGGCTTTTTTATGAACCGTTAAGTCAAAAGGTTTCAAATGATTTTGATGTGTCAGTGTCCATTCTGGCGCATTTTCTTCAATATTTTTGCCTGCATAGTGAATTTCCCCATATTTATCAACAGTAAATTCATAATTTCCAGCAAGAGTGTCGTAGCCTAATGGTCCTGATTGTTCCACCATTCGATACTCACCAGGTTCACTAATTTTAAAATAGCTCAATCCTGCAGTATCTGTTTTTTGAGTTGCCACAGTTTGGTAACTTCCTTGAGCATTTTTTCTTTGCAACGCAAAAGTCGCCTCTGCTAAGTTCACTTGTTTGCCATTTTGCATGGTGTATTTTCTAATTCTGATTGGCAAAGAAGAAAATTTATTTTCAATTTCCAATGGAATAACTTGATTTGTGGTGGTCACTTCTTGTCCATCGATGCTTACTTTGCCTTGCTCATTCACCTCAATTTGCCAAGTCGTTTTCTTACCTAACTCATGTCCTGCAGGTGCTTTTACTTCAGTTAATGTATAGCGTTCCCCTTTTTGTAGGCGCACATCTTTTGGCAAGGAATAGCTCCCATCTTTATTGTCCACTAATGTTGTTTGAACATTTTTACCACTCAATTCAAAGACGGCTCCCACTAAGTTTTTCTCACCTGAGGAAGAATTTTTGATTACTTTTAAATCTAATGGCTTGAACTGCTTCGTGTTTTTCCAAGTAGTATCGTCGATTTTTTCTTGACTGTAACCAGGAACTGCTAATTCACGGGTTGTTTGATAATTGAAAGCTTGTCCTTGATTGTTGTATTGGGGAAGTCCAAGAACTTCTTGATAGCTTTCATCCGCGGTTTTGGAAAGTTGGGTTACATTTTTGCGCTCCCAACTATTGCTGGTATCATTTTCTGGTTTTGATAATTTAATATACCCAGTTTGCCAGTTGGCTGTGTCAGTTACTTGCTTTCTACTAATTTCATAAATCACGTTATCTGGCCGACTTATTGGGTCTTGATCATACTCTTCCCAGATTTTTTTCACGTTTAACTTCACGCCAGGTGCTTTTCCCGAAGGAACCCCAAAATCAACTTTTTCAGGGGCCGTGGCTAATGGCTGAAACGTTGTCCGACCATTCATTTGATACCAAAAATCAGGTTTGAAGTTTTCTGACTCTGTTTGAATACGTACTTGATAATGAATTTGAATTTCTTGCCCTTTACCCAAATAAATCTCATTACTATTAATTGTAGCGCCTGTTAGCGACACTTCTGGTAATGTTTGAACCTGAACAGGACCCACACTTTTCATTGATAATGTATTTGGCTCGTATTTAAAAGGTTCAGCAATTGGATCAACTACTTTTCCGTTTACAACCGTTCCTGAAATCTGAACGGCTTTTTTCGCTAAATAATCAGAAATGTCTGGTGCATAATCCGCGGATTCATAATAAAGGTCTCCATTTTCATCGGCTGACACCATCTCACGCATTTTATCTTCAACTTGTTGTTTAGATAAATTAGCTCGTGGATCGCTTTGCAATTGAATGCCCAATCCATGTATTTCAATCCCACGTTGTTTTAAGGCCATTGCCTCACCTATCGTGGCGATAAACGTACTGTTAATCCGTTTATTGATATTGTTTTGATCTGGCGCATTATAGCTACCAGAGATATAAGAAGTGCTACCTGGTTGATCTTGTCGATTCGTAAATTGTGTCCCGTAAAAGCGACCATCCGCCTCTGTTTGAACTCGACTCACTTTATAAGAGAAGGTTGGGACGCCATCCGTTAAAAGTACAATGACTTTCTTATGTCCATTTGGCGTTGCTAACATATCACCAGCATCTCTTAATGCTTTTTGAGTGAAAGTTCCTCCTCTAGTGCTACTTGGCGTAATATTTTTAATTGGATTTTTGACTGTATCAAACGGTCCCATTTGAATGGCGTTGTTATTATAACCGTCACTTGAGTAGCCAACATAGCCCATGTTGATGTTATTGGTAATACCGCTATCTGCCAATGTATCAACAAAACGGTTCACTCCTTTTTGAACTTCACCAATCCGATTGTTTTCATTCATACTTCCGGACCAGTCAACGACTAAGACCAAATCCAATGGCGTGATTTCTTTCTGAACATTCCCACGCACATTAAGATATACATCAAAAAGCCCTGGTGTTGTTGTTTCTCTAGCATATTTTCGGATGGCATAATCGGCTTGGTCTCCTGTACCGCCATACTCAATATAAGAATTTGTGCGATTAGTAGGGTCCCCATTCCAACTCGTTTGGCCGTCCCATTGTGCACTACCGTCTTTATTCCCTTGATGGTTTAACACATTTTGATTGCCTGTGGGCTGCCAATTAGCTGTCGGATAAGTCCCAGAATTATCCGTCGTGTATTGTGGTGCAATTAAAGGCAGTGCCAGATTCGCTCTCAAAGTAGCTGGCGCCATTCTTGCTTCTGCAAATGGATTGGTTACCTCTTCTGTTGCGGTCGGCTGTTCTGTTTTTTCTGGAGCCGAATCATTTTTGTTAGTTTCTTTCGTATTTTCTGGTACAGTTATTTTTTCTGGTTCAGTTGATTCTTTAGCAGAATCCTCTACTGTTATTTTTTCAGAAGTAACTGAAACATCATATTCGTTGTTTTCATACAATAACTTAGGTGGCTGAGCTGTTTGAAGCGAACTTTGCTCAACAGCTAACGAAAGCTGTACCGGCTTTTTTACTTGTGCGTCCAAAGTCAGATAAAGCGTACCATTAGTCACTTGGTAAGAATATCCGTCTTTTTCAATTACAGCAGTATCCATGAACTGTGCATTTTTCAATTGAATTTCTCGTTGTAATGGCTGCTCTGTTTGGTTGAGAAGATTTAACTCGATATTAATATTCGTTTTATCATTCTCATCTGTTATCATTTGAGCGGATGTAATTTCAACTTCTTTGGCTGTTTCTGCATAGCCAATGAGCGGTATGAAATAGGATGAGACAAGTAAAAAGACTACGCCGAAAACCCCAAATTTCTTTAGTAATTTAATGTCTGTTCTCTCCTTTCTTTTATGAATTAACAGTTAAATTAGAATTGCCTAGCACGTAAAATTTCATTATTCTAATCTGATAATTATTATACAGAGAAGGAGCTCATTAAATCACACCAGCTTTCATACCAAGCGGTTTCATTTCTGAAATTGCGTTATTGTTTCGATGATTGTTTCATTAAAGTAAAGGACTTGGGAGGAAACAATATGATTAGGTTTTTAGAAAAAAATTATCGGAAAATGGAAGAAATCATTCGTGTCTTATCCATTTCTGATAAATGGATGACTAAAAAAGAACTTGCAAAATATATTGGTAGTTCTGAGTCTACTTTTATTCGTTATATTGAGGAGATTAAACAGCGTTGGGGCGAAAGTTTAACCATTAAAACATCGCATAAATTAGGCTATCGTTTAGAAAACTTTAATGTGTCCTTATATTTAAACGTGCTGACGGATATGGCAAAAACGTCAACGACCACCCAATTGCTCCATGAGTTTATCCAAAATCCTGGCAAAACCATCGAATATTATTGCGATACCATTAATATTAGTCGCTCTTCTTTTGCTCGAAAATTGAAGCAGTGTAATCAGGTCTTGGAAACTTACTCTCTTCGCGTTATCGTTGATCAAGGCTATCAATTAACTAGCCAA
The DNA here is from genome assembly GCF_050548355.1 of Enterococcus sp. AZ011. NCBI lineage: Bacteria > Bacillati > Bacillota > Bacilli > Lactobacillales > Enterococcaceae > Enterococcus > Enterococcus sp. AZ011. Next base: position 901,924 of record NZ_CP172959.1, on the reverse strand, counting down.
ACAGAAGAATTGCCTTTACGTATTTTTACAACCTTTTTCTTTTTAATGTATTATGGTCATTATGAATTGCCTTATCAATTAGATAAGCAGGAAATCAAACAATTAATGCGCCGTAATCAATGCCAATTAAATATTATTAGTATGGATAACAGTTATGAACACGATTTCTTTATTATGTATTTTATTGTTGATTTATTAAGAGAGCATCAAGGATTTCAACAACGTTTCCAGAAAAAAACAGATAAAAAGAGTCCAATCAAAATGGAAGATTATCTTTTACTCAGTCGTCATTTTACTGGGCTCAGCCGTGAAACCTATCGAGAAGTTCTCCGGTATTTTCAAAGAGGCGCTTTTCAGCAATACTACTCCGAAGACCAAGAAGTCATCAGTCAAAGAATACGTGAAAATTTAAAATTTAATGCTTTTTCACAGATTGAACAATTAACAGAAGAAGTCGTCGACTTCGCTGTTCACTTGTTAACCTGTCTTTATTTGTTTTCTCAATTAGTGCCTTTTGACACCTCCGAATTGACACAAAGGGCCACCTTTTTCACTCGACAAATTCATTTTACTCAGCTTCACTTATATGCACGATTAAAAGCAGAATTGCATTTCTTTTCCGCTCTTTTAGAAACAAATCTATTAAACTATTCATCTTCTTATATTTTTTGGTTGCTTAATACTTTTCCAGAAATTAACCAGAGTTTCGACTCAAAAAAGATTTTGATTATTAGCGACATGGGCCTGAATCATAGTCAATATATTGGAAACTATGTCCACGATATTTTAGCTTTGCATCGGATTCGTTCAAATACGTTAGCAATTACGGAAGAACAATTAGGTGACCATCGACTCGAAGAATTTGACTTGATTATTACCAATCAACCAATTATTGAAACCAGTGTTCCAAGTATTTTAATTAATGATGCTATCTTATTTTCTAACAAAAGAGAATTGCTCGATTTATTAAACTTTTAACGTCTTAATGGTTTTCCCTATCTACCAAAAAGATAGCCCTTTTAGCAAGAACCGCGTAATGTGAGGTGCCATCATACAGAAGATATTTTTATTTTTCTGAAATAAAAAAGAAAATAGGACATAAGTCGAAATGACTTATGTCCTATTTTCACTCTTAAGATAATCAGCTAAACCAGCAAATTAAATTTCTGATTGATTCACTGGCCATCTTGTGTGACTTTTACTTGGCAAAATTAATGTAATGAAGATCACTAAAGTACCGATAAAAGGAAGTAAATAGAATAAAATCCACCAGTTACTGTGGTCGCGATCATGCAATCTTCTTGCTCGAACAGTAAAGTTTGCCAACCAAATTAAAGCAGTCAGCAAGAAAAAGATAATGGTCACAGTATTCCATTCTTTAATGATTGTTCCATCATTGGGTGTTACTTCAATATATCTGTAAACGCCCGTAATTGCTGAATAAATCCCTAACACCAAATAATTAATTAATTGTGGCCACCAATATTGTGCTCGTGTTGCTGACGCATTCATTGTTGTAATATTATTCCAGTATTCTCTATACGCGTTAAACATATTATCACCCCCGCATTAACTATTACAGAAGTCTTTCGTTTTGTCAAAGAATAACGTTATTTTATGCCGCTTAATGACACGTCCATGTGCCTTCCTTAAACTCACACGAAGCTGACTCTTCAGAAGAAGGAGTTAATGAAACTAACGGTTGCTGTTGTTTTTCTTCTGCGAGAATTTTTTGAATAGTTTGGCTGATTTGCTGTTTCGGTACTGCACCATTAATTAAATATTTTTGATTAATGATTAGTGCGGGAACTCCTTGTAGACCATAAGCAGAAGCTAGCGCGAAATCTTCTTGAACCGCCGTCCAAACAGCCTCGGAAGCAACAGCTTCTTTCCATAAAGCAAAATCAATCGTTGTCTCTTTTACTAGCTCCTCAATTACTTCTGGCTCTTCAATATTTAAACTTCTCATAAATAAACCTTCTTGTAACTTATCAAACAGTAACCAATAGGTGTCTTGGTTGCCAATGTATCCAGCTGCTTTTGCTGCTAATAATGCATTCTTTGATGTTGGAAAATCAAATCGTTGCTTCCTCATCCCTTCAATATTAAAACGATGCTTTGAATCGTTTTGATTGGCATGCACCCAATGCGTCAAAACTTCTTCTTTTACTGCTGCTCGTGAGCCAAACATTGTTTCAAAATCGTTTGCTGACCATCCTAACGCAAACGACCGATGAATCAATTCAATTTCAGGAAATTCTTGTTGAATCTCATGCATGCGGTCAGACATTGGAAAACAAAAACTACAAATAACATCATGGAAAAATTCTATTTTCATCCTTCCCCTCCAGTAACTCTTTTTTCAAAACAGATTGAACTAAATTTACCATTTTACTTACTAAAAGTAAACAAATGAAGCCAATTAAAAGAAAAAGGTGAAACAAAATGCGCTGTGGCTTTTGTCTCACCTGTTCTATCTACTTATTCTGATATGTCCATTCCATTACCCGCTCACCATTCGTATCTAATTCACCATTAAATACAAAACCGAGTTGTTGATACAACCGAATTGCTGAGCTGTTCGTATCATAAACACTCAAGTATAGCTTGTTTGTTTGGTATTTTTCTATTAGTTTTAACATTAAAAGTCGACAGGCTGCTTTCCCATAACCTTGTCCTTGGAACCGTTGATCAATTAAAAAGCGGTCTAGCCAAATGCGCCCATCTTGCCAACGTCCATACATGGCATAGCCGATTAATTGATTGCCGTCATAAATACCTGCCGATTCCCATTCTGGAAATTGGTCCGATTCTTTTAGATTTTCTGCCATTGATTCAATGAAGGTTTGTTGTTCAGCGAAAACTTGTAGGTTTTCCACTGCTTTACGATTATCGCTTGTTACTTTTTCAAAATGTATTTCCATTGTTTTCACCTAATTAGTTGTTATTTTCTGCATACTTGTATTCTTTCTTGCTTCTTATTTTAACATACTTATTTCCCTTTGCTTTCTCTAACTTTCTGTGATTATACGTTTCTCTTTTTTATGGGAAATCTTCCCTATAAATGGAGACTCTTTTCAAGAGATTTCTTTTTACACCACCCGTTTCAAATGATATAAATGATATATAGAGTGTTTTAACTATGTGCAACATGATTAAAAGTTAACTGTTGGGGAGCTGTTAACTTTTTCTTTTTAACCACAAAAGAGAGGATCCGCTGTGAGAAATAACTGCAGTGGATGCTCCCTTTTGTATATTATTTATTTACTAGCCGATAGTTGAAAGCTTTCCCGTTACTCAGTAGTATCGATTTTGTCTTCTTGACTATCTAAAGAACGGTCAACTTTTTCGTCGTAACTTTCCATGGAATTTTCATTTTTATGTTTCTGCTTATCGACCGTTTTATCGACTTTTTCTTTCTGTCGATCAATTGTTTTTTCCATCTCTTCGCCAGCCGAGGTACAACCACTCAGTAAAAGGAAACTTGTGAATAAAAACGCTGACAAGATAACTGTTTTTCCGATTTTTGTTTTCATAAACTCACCTCTCGTTTAATTTAAAAAAACGCCCCGATAAAACATTGTTTCCTTGATTATTTACTCACAATTAGCGAACAACTAAGACATTGCACAAAGCATGGTTAACTACATAATCTGTAGTAGAACCAATCAAGGTTCGTTGAATAGCACCTCTTCCCGTGGCACCTAGCACAATTAAATCTATGGCATAATTTTCAGAAATCGTATTGGCAAGATAACGTTTTGGGCTCCCAAGCTCAACAATTTTTTTGACTGTTTTTACACCAATTTCACTCGCTTGTTTTGCCTTTTCAGTGAGCATCTCTTCTGACTTGTGTTTTTCTAAATCATACAATTCTTCAAAAGAAAATGGACTCGTCGTAAATTCAGCATCATTAATAATTGTAGCTAAATAAAGAGTGGCTTGTTCCTCTTTAGCAATCCTGACAGCTTCATGAAAAGCTTTTTCAGATTGATCTGAGCCATCAAGAGCAACCAAAATATGTTGATATACTGACATTTTATCCGCCTCCTTAACCAAATTAAGAATCAAAACTAACACAACAGCTGTGTTACATTTTAGTGGCTATCTGTTGTAATTTTTCCACAGTTAATGCTTGATAATTTGTTTCTTCAAGTAGTCCCGTTTGAATTTCAACAGAAACATCTTCCGTACATGTTTCTAAAAACCTTGTGGCATAATCAAACTGTTGCTCTAAGAATGTTTCATATTCCAGTCGACAACGTAAAAATTCTTTCGCGGTATCCGAAACATGTAAACACATGCGGCGCTTATTCGCTTTCTTGGTTATCACAAAATAGGTTCCCTCTAAAATCGTGGTAATCTCTTCAATAATATACGCTGCATCTTTTACCATTCCGTCAATCCAGTCCTTTATTTGTTTTCAGTGTCGTTGCTTTTTTCTTTGTCGTCACTTAACAGCTCTTTAATTTTTTCACGATTGTCGTATAACTTTTTTCCTACGCCCACTAAGGCGCCGCCTGCCAATAACTTTGTTAAAAAGCCGCCATTTGCGTTTGTTTTTTTGCCATGGTGTCCTTTTAAATGATGTCCCATCCTAGCCACCTCCATAATTTTTATTTCTATTACCTATGAACATTATCTCATATGTTTTCACAAAACGCACGTATAACAATAGTTTTTTAATCAAGGCTCGACCACTTTGTAAACTCATGACTTTTAATATGACGAATCTCTTCAAATAAAATATGTGTATGTCCAACTTTTGCATACTCCATTGAACTCATCCCTTCAAAAACACCAACAATTGGCGGTTGAACACGGCCAAAATCATCCAATGTATTCAATTGGATTTCTAAAACTTGGTTATTTTTTAAAGACTGCTCTAAGTATTCTTCAATTTCTTCTGTTGTCTGTTGCGGTAAGCGTTCAAACGCTCTCTTAGAATATTCGTCAGAAGCTTCGATTCCTTCTTGTAACTCCCCCAATGCAAAAGCGGTCGCCCATTTCAGTTCAAAGGGCCGATCATGGTACTCATTATAAGGTGTAAATTCTTTTTTTGTTCGTTTCATGATGTTATCCTCCTAAACCGACATTTCCTCCAGCATGTCCACCGACTAATCCTGAACGATGAATTGCCGTCGCGCCTTCCAACAAAGAAGAGGCGTGAATTAAAGCTTGAAAGCCAAATTTTTGTCGGATTTTATCAATCAGATAGTTTAACTCCATTTCACTAATTTGCTCTTCTGGTTCCGAAAATAAATCTAATTGTAAAGATTCATTCCAAACTAATTTTCCATAAGAAAGCCCTAATTGCCGGACATCGGTTCCCGCTAGATAATGTTCTCTAAAAAGGGCTAATACATAGGTAATCAAAACTTTTGTATTGTTTGTTGCAGGAATCGTTTGTTGTTTTCGCCAACCAGTTCGTCCTTCACGGTCAATTTGACCTTTGGAATAACCAACGTAGACTGTGATACATTCCGTTTGACAATGCGCTTTTCTTAAACGAGCAGCCACTTGTTCTGTCAGTTCCTTTAAGACTAGTTCAATCTGATCTCTTCGCGCATAATCTCTCGGCAAAATCTGACTATTTCCAAATGATTTTTCAGCTTTATGTTGCGCTTTTTTCCCTAAAAAGGTACGATCAATCCCCCATGAATGAGCATACAATTGAAGCCCCATCACGCCAAATGTTTCTTGTAAAAGATGCGGATTCGCTTGCGCTAACTCATATACAGAATCAATTCCTAAACGATTCAGTCGTTTAGCCATTCTGCGACCAATCCCACAAAAATCTGTCAAAGAAGGCAACTGCCAGACAGTATCTGGTACACGATCATACCGCCATTCTGCAATAAAGTCTGGCGAATGTTTGGCGCCATTGTCCAACGCCAATTTAGCCAGTAACGGATTGTCCCCTATCCCAACGGTCACATAAATACCCACATGATTATAAACGACTCTTTGGATAATCCGAGCCATTTTATAGGCGGTTTCACAATGAAAATAACTTAAAGAAGCCGTTACATCAAGAAATGATTCATCTACACTAAACACAGAGTGATCTTCATCTGCGACAAACTTTTTATATAAATTATTGATTTCTTGATTTTTTTTCATGTACAAATTCATTCGTGGCGGAACCACATATAAATCAGGATGAGCGGGCACTTGATTTTTACGCGTAACATTTGAAACACCTAAAACTTTTTTTGCCATTGGCGATGCTGATAAAACTAATCCCCCCGCATTTTCGGCATTACTCATCACTACTAACATCGTTTTCAACGGATCTAACCCACGTTCTGCGCATTCTACACTAGCGTAAAAACTTTTGCAATCAATACAAAGAATATCGCGACTAGGTTCTTTTTCATAATCAAATTTCATAAACATCACCTCACTTGCAAAATCATTATACGAACAAATGTTCGATTAATCAAGCGAACACTGTTTATTTTTTTGTTTTTTTCAAGAACGGTCGGTGATCAAAAAAATAGTCCAACAACAAACAGAACCCTGTTGTTAGACTATTTACATATATTTGAAAAAGAACTCTCCAATAAAATAACAGTGTATTCAGATTAATACATAGAGGATAAACTTGAATAAATACTATATAAAACATGATTATTTTAATAGATTGGTGTAGTTTAATATCCAAATCAATATTATAGGTGATAATACACATAGAGAAATAAAAATAATCAAAAAATAGAACCATTTTTTAGAAACTAGCATACCTAATCCTATCGTTCCTAGTGTGTACAGTACTATCAAAATAAGATAGATTTTTGTTCCATTTCCTGAAAAATCCGTCTTGCTCACACTAGTTATCATTCGAAGAATAGCATATATAATCCCCAAAGAGCACAACATCCAAATAAAGCTACTAATATATTTAAGGAGATTCATAACCAGACCTACTTTCTATTAAATTACTAAGATTAGCCTTTCCAAGTTTGTGTGTGCGCCGCTCTAACATCAAAGTAATCAGGAAAAACATAACACACAATTCCAGAAACCGCTATCACAACTACTAACAACATATCTATATCATACTTTTTTATAGCATATTCTGCCTATAAAAAATAAATAACGGCATCAAAAGTTAGAATATTCATCTAACTTTTTGACGCCGTAACACCCTATTATCACTTTTTACATCTTATTTCGATTTAAAAATAACGATAAAAAGCCCGTTCCTAACAGAATTACTGCTGAAACATAATAAGGGAAAAAGTGATTGATATCAAATAAAGCTCCTGCTGCCATTGGTCCTAAAATATTACCAAAACTTGTAAATGTCGAATTTAGTCCGTTGATGGTTCCTTGTTGATCTCCAGCATGTTTGGATAAATAAGTAGTTACTGCTGGTCTAAACAAGTCAAACGCTAAAAAGACAATAAACGTTGAAAATACAACAACTAAATTATTTTTTGTAAAGGCAATCACGGCAATAAAAATGGCACTTGCAAAAAAGGTTAATTGGATTAAACCCATTTCACCTATTTTTTGGACGATTGCATCAAAGAAAAACAACTGACAAATCAACGCTAAAATACCACTAACCGTAATCACGATTGCTATTTCACTTGTGGTAAAGCCAAAATTAATAGTCGCCATAATACTATAAATAGATTCGAACGCTTGCAGGCCAAAAGAGGAAATTAAGATAATCACAAATAATGAGGTAAACATTGGATTTCTTAAAATATCCATAAATGAACCTTTTTTCGCTTCAACAGCGGCTAAAATTCGTTTCTCTGGCTCCTTCAAAACAGTTAATGTCAAAATAAAACCAATAAACGCTAAAAATGCGGCCGCAAAAAATGGAGCGCGAATACCTAAATAAGCAATAAAACCACCAACTCCTGGTCCGATAATAAAACCACCACTAATTGCAGCTGACACAAGTCCCATCGCTTTCGGACGTTCAGAAATCGTGGTCATATCTGCCACAAAAGCTGTCACTGACGGCATTAATAAAGCGGCGGCAATCCCACCTAAACCACGAGAAATATAAAAACCGCTTTTCGCTTGGGCTAAACCAAATAATAACTCAGAAATTGAAAAAACCAACATACCCGTCGCAATCATTTTTTTCCGACCAATTTTATCCGAAAGGACACCTGCGATTGGCGACGTGATTAATTGGGCAATCGCAAAAATAGAAATCATCATTCCCATTGTGGTACCAGAAAAATGCATTTCTTCTTTTAATTGGGGAATTACGGGAATGACTAGGCCTACGCCTAGAAAAACAAGAAATAAGTTAGAAATTGCTAAGTACATCATACTATTTTTTTTCGTCATAATTTGCCTCCTCCATAAAAAAACAGCCATCAAAAATGGCTATTTCTGTTTCTTTGTATGTACTTTCTTTGACAGTGTTTCGGCTGAAACACTCGTTGAGTCATTGAGATACATTTTACACTAATTCACTGAAAATTTCACTAGTTTTTACTTATTTTTTTAAAGGAAATTGTTATTTTTTAAAGACATAACTTAAGTATCCAAGTATTTAATGAATCGCTTTTGTTTTTTATCAGAAACATAGCCAATGTGTTCATAAAATTGATGTGCTGCTGTACGCTGTTCCCCTGAATTTAAGCGAATCGCAGACAAGTTACACTTTTTAGCTTCCGTTTCTAGTTTCGTCATTAATTGTTTGCCAATTCCACGGCCTTCTGATTCTTTTGCCACTACTAACCCCAGAACGTTCAATAACGTTTGGGAATAAATTGTTTCATACAGTTGCGCATGCACATAGCCTAAAATCTTCCCTGTCTTCGTTTCTTCATAAACATATAAAAACTCTCTGTCACTGGCTAGTAGTAATTTCTCAATCTGTTTACAGGTCACGTCAACGGGAACTTCATAGCCCAATTGTTCTTTATTAATGATAGTTAACGCCGCTGCATCTGTTGGCTTCATTTTTCTAATCAAGGGTAACAACCTCCTAAATGATATTTATAGAGTATTACTTTGGCTACTCTATAGTTTTTTCGATAAATAAAGAACTAACTCATCATCATTAACACACCGTTCGTTTGGTTTCAGCTGCTTATTTTGAAACCAGACTCCTGAACCATCTGGCACATATCCTTGTTTGATATATAATCTTTGCGCTGCACCATAACCAGGATGCAGGCCTACTCCCAAAGAAACAGTATCTGCATAACTTTTGGCAACATTTTCTGCACGATTTAATAATAACCGCCCCACTCCTTGTTTTTGAAATGGCAAGAATACATTGAAATCAGCTATTTCAGGATATAAATTTTTAAAAGGTCCTTCCTTAGCTAATGGCAGTAACGTCACATAACCTAACAGCGTTGCCTTTTTCTCCGCTACAAAAACCGTTCGTTGCTTGACTAATTGTTCTTCTAAATAGTTCATTAAAATCTCTTGGCGACTTGGCCAACCTTGTTGGACAAATTGAGTATCCAGCGCTAAGATATCTTTCTCTTGCATTTCTCTAATAACCACTAGCTCAGACATTAGCATTTCCTCCCGAAAAGCGTTTTCATTTTATAAAACGAAGCGAATACTTCTTCGCTCCCTTATTCATTTTCAAAAACCATCGAGTTGATGATATTTGGGCAAAACAGCAACACATGTTTTTTCTGAATTAACAGCAATAACGAACCCTTGCCATAAGGACCACGTCACCGCTTCACCTAATTTCTCTTTCACTCGTTGAATCATTTCAGCTTGCGTTAAGTCTCGTGCAGGAAAATGTTGAACTTTATCGTTACTGATTAAAAAAATAAATGATTCTGAAAAAGCTGTCATGACTTCAGGTGGTAAATTTTTTAATCGTTCTTGGTAATCCATTGAAACCACTCCTTCTTTTTTATCATACCACAACATCCATTTCTCTAAAAAGCGCAGCACTTACTACTGAATATCTGCTAAAATTTGCCTGATAATCTGCTTTTCAGACAGTTGTTCAGATAACCGCTGTTCTCCCGCAAGCCCTAAATAATCTTCTGGTAGCCACCAACGTTTCATTTCCACGACACCAAATTCTTGATTCTTGTTTCTCTGGCTATGTCTTTTCAACGTTTCTTCAAAAGAAATATCAAAATAATAAACCTGAACGTTTCCTTCAAAGAGATGGATTATTTCCTGAAAAAAGGAATGATAAATGGCTTTTTGAAAAATCCCTTCAACAATCACATACTGGCATTCTTGATACCCAAAAGCTACCAACTGTTTTAACAAAGCAATACTTAGATTACCTGTTTCATCTTTAACACGAAGCATTTCTCTGCGCACCACATCTTGAGAAATCAATAACGATTGTTCTTTAAGACACTGATGAAGCGCGTTAGCTATCGTTGTTTTACCACTACCAGAATTACCACGTAAAATAATTAATTTCGGTTGCATCTGTTTCCCTCCATTTTCTTGATTGTTGAAAACCAGCACAAAAGAGCAAAAAACTTGGAAAAAACTCTCCAAGTTTTGCTGTTATTTTGATGAATGTTTCGTTGAATCTCGCTGAATGAATTCCGTTCCGACAATAATTTTTCTAGGAACTGGGGGGGTATTCAAGCATAACTCTTTCATTGTCTCAACGGCTAGCTCACCCATCCATTCAGTATGAACTTTAACTGTTGTTAATGTTGGTGAAACATATTTTGCGACACTAATATCATTAAAACCAATGATAGAAATATCTTCTGGCACACGAATGGCTGCTTCTTGTAACGCCCGCATTGCACCAATCGCCAATGTATCACTTGCAGCGAAAAAAGCGGTTGGACGAGTGTCCGCTTCTTCAATAAAGTCTTTCATCGCTTGATAGCCTTCTTCAACAGAAAAAGCTGCTTCGACAACCCATTCTTGATGATAAAGGTCCAGATCTTTTAAGGTTTCTTTAAAAGCGACAAAACGTGGATCAACCAATGCCACGTGGGACTCTTTCGTATATTCTTGCCCAGAAAGCATACCAATTTTCTGATGCCCTTGCGCCAAAAATTCTTGCACAATTGTTTTAACACTTCCAGCAAAATCAACAACAATGGAGTTTTGGCCAAAAGCCATTGCATCAAAGTCTACAAATAGAAGAGGTGCGCCTAAGGCGGCTAAGGCCGCCACTTGCTTTTCATCAAATTTTCCTAGGGCAATTGTCCCGTCAAATCTTTTTTGAGACAGGTTTGTCAGAGATTCTTTGACTAAAAGAAAACCCAATTCCTCTGCCCGCTTTTCAACACCTAAACGAATCGATAAATAGTAAATATCATCCAGTTCTTCTGGATCGCTGAACCATTGGACAAACCGAATTTTCTTTTTGCCTGCTTGTTTTTTTCTGGCTCGCTTTTTATAATTTAACGTTTCTGCTGTTTCAAATATTTTCTTCTTCGTTTCATCACTAACTGATAATGTTTCATCATAGTTCAAAACTCTCGAAACTGTCGCTGAAGAAACACCGACTTGCTCTGCTATATCTTTAATGGTTACGATGTTCCTCACCTCAAATTAATCATTTTCAATACATTGAATAAATCGTTCAAAAGCACGACGGCCTTCTTCATCACGTTTAAAGACGCCGGCATCTGTTAAAATTTGAACAAAAATTGTCCCAATTCCTTGTTGGATCACTTCTTTGACATTGGCTTCAGTGATGGTTTGCTGACTGAGTTCATCCGCCCAAGCTCGATGACTTTCAGCAATTTGATTGGGTTGCTTTAATAAATACTTTTCGACTTCTCTTAATTCTTGTGCCAGCCTTGGTGGCAAAATAGCTAGTCCCATTACTTCAATTAAGCCAATATTTTCTTGCTTAATATGTTGTACTTCTGGATGTGGATGAAAAATGCCATCTGGAAATTCCTCCGAAACATTATTATCTCGTAAAACTAAATCCAATTCAAATAATGACCCTTTGCGTCGGGCAATTGGCGTAATCGTATGATGCGGTGTGCCATCTTCTGAATAGGCCCGAACTGAGACACGTTCATCAGAATAATTGCGCCATTTGGTCAAAATTAATTCGGCCGCCTCAACGAGTTCCTCTTGACGATCACTTTGAAGACGAATCACAGACATCGGCCATTTTAAAATACCTGCAGTTATCCCAGGATATTTTTTCAAAGAAAATCTTTTTTCCATTGGTGCTAAATCCATTGGAAATGTATGACGTCCTGCTTGGTAATGATCATGAGATAAAATAGAACCACCAACAATTGGCAAATCTGCATTAGAGCCCACAAAATATTCAGGGAATAACTCCGTAATTTTAAGGAGCCGCTGGAACGTTTTTTTCTCGATTTTCATTTCTCGATGTTGTTGGTCCAAGAAAATCGCATGCTCATTATAGTAAGCATATGGCGAATATTGAAAGCCCCAAGCTTCGTCCTCCAAATTTAGTCGGATAATCCGATGGTTTGTCCGTGCTGGATAATTCACACGACCATAATAGCCTTCATTCTCCATACATAACATACACGCTGGATATTTTTTTTGACTCATTTTCTTTTCAGCCAAAATTTTTCGAGCATCCTTTTCTGGCTTCGATAAGTTAATGGTAATTTCTAGTTTACCATAGGGTGAGTCCATTGGGAAAATAATATTTTTGGCGATTGCTTTCGTTTTAATGTAGTTATTCGTTTTACATAACTGATAAAAATAATCCGTTGCTTTTCGTGGAGACTCTTGATAATAATCCATAAACTTCCGATTAATAGTGGTTGGGGTCGGCGTAATAAAATCCATTAACTCCGCTTCTAGTTGTTCTGCTTCCGTAATTGAGTCATCGATTTGGTGATTGGCTTGTGCAATGTTTAAAAGCTGTTCCACCACATGCAACGGTTCTTGTTCACAAGCAACTGCTTCTGGTTGTTCAAAAAAATCACAGCCAACTAGTTTGGCAATCCGATTCGTCAAATAATAGCGGTCTGTTTCCGTCCAATCGCCATTTTCTATGATTATCTCTACAAATGCAGCAATCCATTTACTACTTTCTTTCATCATCTGATGTTCTCCTATTCATTATAGCCTTGAGGATGTTTCACATGCCATTGCCAAGCGGTGGCGATAATGTCCTTGACCTCAGTTACTTCTGGTTGCCAGCCTAAAATTCGTTTGGCTTTTTCACTAGAAGCAATTAACGTACTAGGATCCCCTGCTCGGCGTGGCGCGATTGTCGCAGGAATTTCTTGGCCTGTCACTTCGCGAGCAGCATCTAACATTTCTTTAACAGAATAACCGTTGTTGCTACCCAGGTTAAAGACGTCACTTTCACCGCCATTTTTCAAATATTCTAAAGCCAAAATATGTGCTGCAATCAAGTCTTCAATATAAACATAATCTCGAATGCACGTGCCATCTGGTGTATCATAATCATCCCCAAAAATACTTAGCTCTGCTCGTTGGCCTAATGCCACTTGTAAAATAATTGGCACAATATGCGTTTCTGGCGTGTGATCCTCACCAATTGAGGCATCTTTTTTTGCTCCCGCAACATTAAAATAACGCAAAGCAACATATTTCATTCCATAAGCGTTGTCGCACCATTTCATGATTTTTTCCATCATTAATTTACTTTCCCCATACGGATTTTTAGGATTCGTTGGGGTTTCTTCTGTAATAGGCATTGCTTTTGGTTCGCCATAAGTGGCCGCTGTGGAAGAAAAAACAATATGTTTCACTCCGAATTCTTGCATGACTTCCAAGGCAATTTGAGTGCCGTGAACATTGTTATTGAAATACATTAACGGTTTCTCCACGGATTCTCCTACTAAAGAATTGGCCGCAAAGTGCAACACACCTTCAATTGATTCCTTTTCAAAGATACTACGTAAAAAAGCTTTATCACGAATATCGCCTTCATAGAAAGTCGCTTGTTCATGAACTGCTGAACGATGCCCTGTTAATAAATTATCAACAACCACAACGGCATATCCTTTTGAAATTAATTGATCGACGGCATGTGAGCCGATGTAGCCTGCGCCACCTAATACTAAAATAGACATTTAAAGCCTTCCTTTCTAAAATAACTTTCTGGCACCATCATCAATTGATGCAGGATAAAAATCAGCAGCATAGCCAATTTTATCTTGATAACTCTGGCCAACAGCCTCAATAAATGCATCTATATTTTTCTTTGGTACCAAAGCAATACTACAACCGCCAAACCCTGCACCAGTCATCCGTGCGCCCAAAACGCCTGGTTGTTCTTGCGCACAAGCCACTAAGGTATCCAACTCAATACCGGTTACTTCGTAATCTTCTTTTAGCGAACGATGTGAGGCATTTAATAATAAGCCAAATTCTTCCAAATCCCCTTCAGTTAGCGCTTGTTTTGCCAATAAAGTTCGTTCATTTTCTGTGACGGCATGACGCGCTCGTTTAATCAACGTTGGATCTCCAATCAATGCTTGATATTGTTCAAATGTCTCGCTGTCTAATTCACCTAAAAATTCAATAGATAACTCTTTTTGAAGCAAACGAACGGCTTCTTCGCATTCTGCACGGCGTTCATTATATTTTGAATCTGCTAATTCACGACGTTTGTTAGTATTCATAATAACAATCGTATACTCACCTAATTTGGCGGGAACCATTTCATAGTGCATATTATTGGTATCTAGTAGAATAGCTTGATCTTTTTCTCCCATCCCCACGGCAAATTGGTCCATAATTCCTGAATTAACGCCAATAAATTCATTCTCCACTTTTTTACCGATTTGCACCAATTCAAGCATTGGACAGTGTAAAGCATATAAATCATTACAGATCGTCCCCATTAAAAGTTCAATAGAAGCAGAAGAAGACAATCCAGCACCATTAGGAATCGTACCGTAGAAGAGCACATCTAAGCCAGAATCAATATTGTGTCCGCTTTCAATCAAGTAATTTAAAACGCCTTTAGGATAATTTGCCCAATCATCTGAATCTGAATAGGTTAAATCTTCTAATGTAAATTCGATGAGACCAACCTCTTTAAAATTATCAGAAAACATCCGAATTTTTTGGTCGTCTCTTTTTCTTGCCACACCAAATGTCCCTAAAGTAATAGCCGCTGGGAAAACATGACCGCCATTGTAATCTGTATGTTCACCAATCAAATTAATTCTTCCAGGGGCAAAATAACAGGCTGTCCCTTTCTCACCAAATATTTCTACAAATCGATTCATTAACAGTTCTTCCATCACTAATCGCTCCTTTCACTAGTAAACAAATTGTATAATATTTACTAAACTTTTGCAAATATTTACTTAACATTTTCTTGATTGTCATTTTGATTGAAAACGTGTACAATACAATTAAATAAAGATTTATTTTCTTAGCGTTTCTTTTTGACTATTTAAATAATCTAAAAAACAAAGTTAAATTTACTAAATATTTACTTGAAGGAAGGATTGATTATTTTGACTATTTCAACTGAATCATTTGGACAAGGAATGCTTCTTTACACACTGACGAATAAAAATGGTGTGACTTTAAAAGTAACAGATTTTGGTGCGCGAATTGTTGCGCTCGACGTTCCTCTTACAAAAAATGAATCCCGATCACTCGTGCTAGGCTTTCCCTCAGCAGATGAATATTTGTCTAAAGACTTATATTTTGGTGCAACAATTGGTCGAACAGCTGGCCGAATTGCCGATGGCTCCTTTGAACTAGCGGGTAAAACGTATCAAACGATGATTAATACTCCTACTCAAACAACACTTCACGGCGGCACACCTGGGTTTGAAAGTAAAAAATGGCACAGCGAAATCCAAGAGGCACAAGTGAATCCTTCTGTGAAATTTTGGCTAGAGAGTCCTGCTGGTGAAAATGGTTTTCCTGGAAATCTCACTGTTTCAGTCACGTATACATTGACTGAAGAAAATGAATGGCAAATTGAGTATCAGGCAACTACAGATGAACAAACACTTTTTAATCCAACCAATCATGTCTACTTTAATTTAACTGGAAATCCCGCAATCCCCATTGATGCGCATGAGTTACAAATAAATGCCCAAAAGTTTGTCCCGCTTGATGAAAGAGTTTTACCATTTGGAGAATTAGCTTCCGTTGACCAGACAGCTTTTGATTTACAAAAACCTAAAAAATTAGCTGAGGTTTTTTCAAGTAACGATGAACAAATCCAAAAGATGAACGGCTTCGATCACCCTTTCATCTTAACCAATCATGATTTAATTAACCCAGATGTTATCTTAAAAAGTCCTACTAAAGATATCACCTTAGAGATGTTCACTGATCAACCTTCAGTTGTTATTTTTTCAGCAAATTTTGCTGATGACGGTCCCGATATTCAAGGGCAAAAATTAGTCAATCACGGAGCGCTCACATTTGAAACCCAAGTCTGTCCTGGTGCTGAAAGATTTCCGTTGTTCGGTTCTATCACCCTCTCACCTGAACAGGAATTTCACTCAACGACCCGTTTCAAACTAATTTATTAAGTGAAATGATGCTCTTAACCAAGCTTATCTTCGAACTAAAAAAGATAAGAATGGTTAAGAGCACTTCTATTATTTGACATTTTTAAACGCTCCATTTACACTATTTTCAATTAGAAAGGTGGTGATGTCTATGTATGCAATCAAATTTTTTCATGGCTATTTAACTGCAGATGGTAAACGTACGCGAGATAAATCAGGTTGTTTAGTTTACCACTCTGAAAAAGAAGCACAAAAATTAGCAGATAAAATTGGCGGGAGAGTTAAAAAAATTGGATAACCTTAGGTAAAGGATAGATAAGCAAGGCTATTTTGCTATCTGTCCTTTTTTATTTTACATATTCCTCGACTTATTGTATTGATTTGATACAATAGAGAAAAAGCCTAAAGGAGCGCTTACATGAAACAAAATGACTTTGATTATATGCAAATGTTAAAAGGTGAATTATATTACGCCCCCACCATTTTACCCGAAAACAAATCAACAAAAGGCAAGGTGTTAGCTCAAAAAATCAATCAACTTCCTATCGATAATGTGAAAGAAATTGTGGCCCTAGAAAAAGAATTATTAGGAAAAACTGGCAATGAGTTATATATCACCCCACCCCTCCATGTAGATTACGGTCGCCATATTGAGGTAGGAGAAAATTTTTATGCAAATATGGATTGCATTTTTTTAGATGTAAACAAAATCATCTTCGGTGATAATGTCATGGTTGGCCCTCGTGCTAGTTTTTATACTGCCGGCCATCCAATTGATCCAACGATTCGAACTGCAGAATTAGAATTCGGTACGCCAATTATTGTTGAAGATAACGTGTGGATTGGCGGAAGTGCCACCATTTTACCTGGCGTTACAATTGGAAAAAACGCTATTGTTGCTGCTGGTGCTGTGGTTACAAAAGACGTTCCTGCCAACACGATTGTTGGGGGTAATCCAGCAAAAGTCATTCGCAAAATTGATGAAAACGATCAGCAATTTTGGACAGAAAAGCAACGGCAGTATCAAATCGCTAAGAAGCAATTCTTTCATGAATAAAAAATCCCCAATCCAATGAAAATAACGGATTGGGGATTTTTTATTTTAATTTTCTTCATAATAATTAAACATCCAATGGATGCCAAACTGATCTTTTAGGGAACCATACTTTTTGGACCAAAAAGTTTCAGATAATGGCATTGTAACAGTGCCACCTTCAGATAATCGTTTAAATAAGCGATCAATTTTTTCATCATCATCTGTGCTAACCACGAGCGAAAGGTTATTTCCTTCCGTAACTTCAAAACCAAACATATCAGGAACATCTGAAATCATTACATAGGTTCCTTCAATAATGATACTTGCGTTCATCACTAAATCCTTTATCTCGTCGTTTATAGGATGCTCAGGATCCTCAGGTGCTTCGCCAAAAGTCATTAAATTTTGACATTTTGTATCAAAAACATCTTCATAGAACGCAATTGCTTCTTTTGCTTCACCTTTAAAATTTATATACAGCTCTAACAAATGACTCACCTTCTTTCATGATCAAATTTTATACTTTATTTTCTCATGATTTGTCAGAAAGCAAAAATAGTCTGCTTAAAAATCTGATTTTTCTAGTAACAAGGTAACAAATTTTTCCAAATACAGTTGGTCAACCGCATCATAGCTATTTGTTACACCACTATCAATATCTAAAACACCGACCAATTGATGATTTTTTACCATCGGTACAACGATTTCAGACATCGCAGCTGAGTCACAAGAAATATAATTGGCGTGTGTCTTCACGTTATCAACAATCAATGTAGCTTGTTTTTCCGCGGACTCACCACAAACACCTTTGCCCATTTTAATTCTGGTACAAGAGACTTTCCCTTGAAAAGGCCCCAAAACTAATTCTTCATTTTTATATAAATAATACCCAGCAAAAACGGTGTCTGGTAACGTTTGTGCAAGTAACGCGGACGAGTTTGCTAAATTTGCAATAGCATCCGTTTCTATTTCTAACAAACCGCTCAATTGTTGTAAGCACAATTCGTAGGCTGCTTTTTTGTTTTCTCTCGTTTGTTCAGTCATGCTTGGTTCATCTCCTTCATTTTGTCTTATTATAAAGGAAGATACGCAAAAGTGCTATGTTAAAGTGAGTCAAACAAACTTGAAAAGCTGATCCACGTTGTGAGCAGAAGCACTTTATACGCATTAAACTGTGACGAGTAACCGCAGGACTAACACTGTGCGTTGCTCAGAGCTGAACCCCGTTTCCTCTGTTTGGCTTTTTAGCATTCTATTTCTACCTAATTTTAAAGCAAGTTAAACCCATTGTCCTTTCAACATAATCTGGCGTTTCTGTGGTTTTCTAGCAATCACTTCTGCTGTAGAAGCTGCTTCTGTAAAGATAAAGTTTGCTTCGTCGCCTTCTGTAAACCAAAGACGTTCTTCTTCAAATGAAAAAGGTGCTTCTTTGCCGCAGCCATGGACGTAAGCTTGAGTAAGTTGCTCTTCTGTAATCTTTCCTGTCATTTCACAAAAATTACGTAATTTTTCAAATAAATCACCTGAAACATTAGAACTCCAAGAGTCAAAAAAGCCATCACTACCTAAATGAACCGATACACCAGTTTGGCGTAACACATCAATTGGTGGCAATAAATAACGAGGATCATAGGGAATTGTAGACATAATCGCCGTTTGATGCGTTGCCAAGCGTTGGTATAGTTTTTCTTTTTCTGCTGGTCGTACATCTAGCAGCGCAAAGGCGTGACTGATAGCGGTTCGCTGAGTAAATTTTCGTTCTTCCAAAATGTCTAAAAATCTATCAATTGTATAAACACCCACTTCCCCCGTATCATGCAAGTGAATATCGATTCCTACTTGAAATTCTTCTGCCAGATCGAAAATGGTTTCTAAAGATTCTTCAATTGCATAATCAATGCCTGCAGGATCTAAACCGCCAACCATTGTTCCACCATTTTTTAGGGCTTCTCTCATGAGTAAAACCGTTTGGGGATTTTTTAATAATCCATGCTGTGGAAAGACAACAATATCATAATCAATCACATGCGCATATTTTTCTAAGGCTCTTTTGACGCCCCAGAAGTTTTCTAGTTCTACATAAGGATCAATGTTGACATGTGTCCGAATATAAGAGGCTCCATAACCAATCAATTTTTCAATCATGGCCGTCGCTCGTTGTTCTGTTGACGGAGCTAACAATTTAAGTTCACTGGCTTCGTCTGCTAAACGCTCTTTTAAATTTTTAACAGGTTGGCTAGCACGCCAGCCTAATGAAAGGTAGGTTTTATCTAAGTGATTATGGCTCTCTTGAAAAGCGGGAATAGCCAGTTGTCCGTTTAAATCAGTGCCTTGTTGCTTTTCAGTGACTTGATTTTGCGGAATAATCGCTTGGATTTTGCCTTCTTGAATCGCTAAAGTATAGCGTGCGGTTTTAGTATACGTTAATTCGTGGTGGTCTTTAGCAAAACCAGTTTCTAAACGAACATTATTCAAATAAACAATGGATGCTGTCATTCTTTTTCCCCCTTTTGAACGGCTTCAACCAGTTGTCCTTTTAGTATCAGTTGTTGGATTGGCTGTTGGCGTGCAATCACGTGAGCAGTGCTCTCAGCATTAAATAGTAGGAAATCTGCAGAATCGCCGACGTTAGGCCAAACTTGCTGCCCGTTAGGATCAAGAGGCGTTACAAAATTACTCGCTAAGCCCCATAAACGATTCAAGCGATACTCATCGCTAATTTTAAATCTTTGAGCGGCTGTATTTAATTTTTCTATTGTATTGCCACTGCCAAAAGGCGACCAATGATCCGTCAAACTGTCATGAGCCACGGAGATCTTAACACCTTGTTCAACCAAGGTTGGAATCGGCATGGTGGGCATTCCAATCGGTACAGTCGAAGTCAAATCAATACCTGTTTCGATGAATTTTTGCGCAACATCTCTAATTGCTGCTTCTTCTAAGCTCCCCAAAGCTAAAGCATGACTTAAAGTGACTTTGCCAAACATTTTTGCTTGTTCTGTATAATCAACAAATTTATTAAATTCATAAAGTCCCAAAGTATCACGGGCGTGTAAATGAACATCAATTTTTTTATTAAATGTGGTAGCTAATTCAAATATTTTTGCGATTGAATGATCCACATGACGATCCACAAGGGCTGGATCAACGCCGCCGACATGAGTTGCCCCCATGCGTAAGGCTTCGCGCATCAAAGGTTCGACTTGTGAGCGGAGTAATCCGTGTTGAGGAAAAGCCACAATTTCATGAGTAATGTATTGTTCATATCGACTAAATGCTTCTTTAGTGATTTCAATATGTTTCGTTCCAATAGATGGATCTACATTACAATGACTGCGAATATGATAATGGCCTTGTTGAATATACTGCTCAATAACTTGGCAAGCACGTTCTAAACTAGTTGGTAATTGTTCAGGTAACAGCCAAGTTTCTTCTTCAATACGTGTTAAAATTCCTTTCGTTAGTGGACGACAGGCCTTCCAAGGTCCCCCAAAATACGTTTTATCAATATGAATATGCATTTCTCTTAGAGCAGGTAAAACGAGTTGCTGATTCACATCGATAACTGTTTCGTTCTCTAAAGGCCTTAACTGCGGTGCGACCGCAGTACAGACCTCGTTTTCAATTCGAATATCATAGCTAGCTGTTTCTGTCGCAACAATTCGCTGATTCACAGTAGAAAATCCTGTTTCTAATTTACAGTTTTTTAAAAGCATGACAAACCCCTTCCTACCTTCATTCAATTAGTTAACATAAGCCCATTTTAAACTGTACGTAGGTCCAAATGAATGCCAATACATATCCTTGATTTTTTGATTAGCTAATACAGAAATGCTTCGATTGTAGATTGGTGCTAAAACCGTTTCCTGATTCACCAAAATATCTTGTGCTTGAGCAAAGTCATTTAAACGAGCCTCTTGATCAGCCGCATGTGTTGTTCTAGTTTCTTGAATTAATTGATCATACGTATCACTCTTGAACGTTACGCCGCCCAAGGTACTATCCGAAGTAAAGATGCGCATAACTGTTAATGGATCACGATAATCGGTTCCCCAACCAGATAATTCTAAATCATAGTCTCTCGTTTGATCACGATCAACACGAATAGTAAAAGGAACTTGAGTAACATTCACTTCTAATCCATCTAGATTTTCTTCCAATTGAAATTGGAAAAACTCAGCAGCTTTTTTGGCGCTGTCTGTATCATCTGTTAAAAATTCTAATTTGATTTTATCCAGCCCAATTTCTTTTTTCCCTTTTTCCCAGAATTCTTTTGCTTTCGCTGTATCGTAGGTTAAGTAGTTATTTTTCTTAGCAGCTAGTTTTGTGAAATCTGTTCCATCTGGCGCAATCGTTTGTCCCGGAGGAATTACTTGATCTGTAGCCGTTGATTGATCTTGCAAGACTTCTTTTACAAAACTTTCTTTATCAAAAGCTTGTGCCAACGCTTTACGAATATTGTTGTTCGCTAAAGCCGGATTTTCTTTTCCATCACGAACGCTGTTCATTTTTAAAAAGTATGTGACGAATTGAGGAATTGAAAGAAAGGCTGGATTATCAACATAACCAGGAATAAATTCACCACTTAGCTTATTCACTACATCCAATTCATTCGAGTCAAACAAATTCACCGCTGTCGTTGGGCTCTTAATTACTGAAACTTTCGCTTCTGTTAATTTAACTTTTTCAGCATCCCAATACGTATCATTTTTTTCGTAGGTCCAGTCATCGGAAGAGGCATTATCCCATTCTTTCAATTTAAAAGGACCATTATAAATCAAATGTTCTGCATCAGTGGCATATTTATCCCCTTGTTCTTTGATATATTTTTCATTTTGTGGAAACAAAACAGGAAACGAAAGCAAAGATTTCAAATAAGGGGTGGGCCGTTCTAAAGTTATTTCTAACGTTTTATCATCTAGCGACTTAACCCCAAGAGTATTCACATCTGCGCCTTCTAAAGCAATTTCCTTAGCATTTTTAATGACATCAAAAAATAAAGCTTGATGAATCGATCCTGATTTAGGGGAAGCAACTTGTTGCCATGCATAAACAAAGTCGTTTGCTGTTACTGGATCATCATTCGACCATTTGGCATCTTCTCTAATCTTAAATGTATAAACGGTTTCATCTTCAGAAATCGCTGGTTCTTCGGCAGCGACCCCCAACTCTAATTCATCTTCTTTACCTAAAACATAGAGTCCTTCATAAACTTGATTCATGACTAAAGTCGAGGTCGTATCCCCCGCTGTGTGTGGTTCCATTGTCGAAATAGCCGCTTCAGAACTAATTGCAATTTTTTGTTCCGCTGCTTTGTTACTATCAGCCGAGTTTCCCGTTCCCGCCTGACAAGCCGTTAAAGCTAAAAGCAAACCGACGCATCCTAACATTTTTAATTTCTTCATACCAATCCCTCCATTTTACAAACTATAACCTTCAAAGTTACCAGAATTTTCTGATAAAATATAGAAAAAGAAGCATATCTGATAAGAGTCTCAAAAAACTTACAGATTATAGAAATACTTGAGAAATTTAAAGTAGCTGAAACAATAGTAAAAGCATTAAAAATTAAGTATACTATTGCTATATCTTTAAACGATGCGTTTCTATAGGTTGTAAGCGCTGATTGTTCTTATTTGGTCACTTGTGACTACCAATCACGTGATGACTTGGAACTTTTTTCTATTAGTATAAGGATACCTTATTTTCCCTAAAATAGTTTTGTAACATCTTACAATAAATACACTTAATTTTTAGATAATTCATACAAAAGGAGGCCTTGCTAATGATGACGGTCAATGATCTACTCCATGCAGAAGAACTACCTGGTTTAACCTTATTGACGCACGAGACCAATTTAGATGCGCCAATTCTACAAGCAAATATTTTAGAAAATCCTGATGCTTTTGACTGGTTAACGCCAGGAGAAATTTTATTAACTACCGGCTATATTTTCAAAGATCAGCCTTGCTTGCAAAAACGTCTTATTCAAGAACTAGCAAATATGAACTGCGCTGCTCTAGGCTTTAAAGTCCAACGTTATTTCAATGAAGTTCCACAAGAGATGATCCAATTAGCGAATGACGTCGGATTACCAATTCTCTCAATCCCTTATAATTACAACTTTTCTCAAATTATTTCATTGGTCAATCGCCGAGTCAATCAACCTGACGAAACGATTAGCCAACATTCTGTTCATATGCATAATAAATTTTATACAATTATCAAAGCTGGCGGAAAAAGTACCCAATTACTGGAAGTATTAAGTGCCGCGATTCAAGCGCCTGTAATGCTTTTAGACGAGCGTTTTCAGATTATGAATCATTTTGATTTACCTGATGCGCCAACAAGAATCACCAGTATTTTAAACAACGCGACTCTCAAAAAACAGTTTGAGACAGCTTTAAAAGCCCAGAACAATGAGCTCCTATTATTTTATAAAGAACCATTGACTGTTGAATTTTCCTTAGCGAACCATCAGTTATCTTTGCGAATTTTACCCATCAAAAAGAAAAATCTCAGCTTATCTTACTTAGTGATTTGGCAAACTACCAAAAAATTACAGACGATTGATTTATTATCTGTGGAGGTCTGTGCTCACTACCTTTTACCACAACTTCAATTAGAATCTTCGGAAAATTTAACAACGAGGCAAAAGATCGGGGCGCTGTTTCAAGACCTTATCCAAGAAAAAAATACCAATCCTCAAGCTTGGCAAGAATTTAGTAATTATCTGCAATTAAATGAAAAAGATACATTTAGTCTCTTGCTTGTAGCCATTGAACAATTGGAACAACTGTTTAATCCGACTATTCAAATGAATAGCATTGGCCATCAATTGAATCATATTTTAGAAGGATATCGACAAAAAATTACTGCCTTTCCTACACAAACTGGCTTTATTTTATTACTAGAAAATCCAGCACAAGAGGAAGCCACCTACCTTGCACAAACCTCTCATCTTGCCAAGAATTTACTAGAGCAATTAATGAAACTGAATCCAAAATTATCATTTAAATTAGCGATTGGGCCAACTGTCAAAAAAATCACCAATCTGTGTGATTCTTATAAATTAGCACAAGAAACATTCCACTTAGCACAAGCAAGTCAAGAATTACAACAACGAACTATTTTGAATTATGACGACCTCTTTTTTTATCGTTTAATGATCGAAACCCTGACCAAACAAGCCAAACAAAAAATATATCAACGATTGATTGAACCATTGGAAAAAGAAGATCAAAAACATGAAAGTTCCCTACTAGAAACCATCAACACCTACTTTCAATCGAATAAAAATATTTCGTTGACTGCCACAAATATGTATGTACATCGTAATACAATTATTTACCGCTTAAAAAAAATAGAAGAGATTCTTCACTTAACTTTAGAATTTCCTGATAGTTCGCTACAACTAAGTTTGGCTGTTTATTTATATAAACAAAAATTACTATAAAAAGGCCACCACGAATAGTAAATCGTGGCGGCTTTTTTAACTGTTTCAATTTTGTTAGCGAATAATCATTACAGAAATTGGGGCATATCGAGCCATATAAGCTGCTTGGCTACCAAAAAAGCTTTTTAATTTGCTAGTTGACTTGGAGCCAATAATTAACAAATCTGGTTTATTCAAAGGAATAAGCTTATTAATAATTAATTCTCCTGGGTTCCCTTCATTGACAATTACACTTACTTTATCGATGCCATTCGCTAACGCTTCTTGTTGATATTTTTCCGTTTGTTTCTCTAATTTCGCCAACTGTTCTTGCCAATAATTTTTATCTAACGATTGGTAAACATTAATCTCTTTCTCTTCTAAAATCGAAACAATAACCAATTCAGCTTGTTCTTCTTTTGCTTTTTGGATAGCATAATGAAATGCTTTTAACGCATCTGGCGACTCTTCAACACCAACCATAATTTTTGAAAATTTCATTATTTAACCTCCTCTACTTGTTGCTCCATAGCTGCAAGCTGCTGTGCGTATCGTTTATCACCTTTATATAATTCCACAACCGTCCAAACTAACAAGAGGATGACGAGTGCTATGATGACATAAGCAATATTATCGGCTAACGTAATTTGACTCGCTGTCGGATTATCACCGAAGAATCCTTCAATTTGATCAGGTAAGCCTTTCATATTGAGGTAAATTAAGCCAATGACAGAAACCCAGCCTAACAATTTAATTAACCACGAGTTTTTAAAATGTTCACCCATTTCAACACGGCTATCTGTAAACATCAGTAAAGGCAACATCGAAAATGGCAAAGCAAATGCTAGAAAAACTTGTGAATTGTTCATTAAATTATTAATCGCAATATGCTCCTCCACTGTACTTTTTCCGCTGGTCATTAAAACACAGATTAAGACAGGAATAACAGATAACAAACGTGTGACCATCCGACGTAACCAAATTGGTACGCGCATATGAATAAACCCTTCCATAATGATTTGACCAGTTAACGTTCCTGTAATTGTTGAATTTTGTCCTGATGCCAATAAGGCTACCGCAAATAAAATTGATAAAATTCCAGAACCTGCAATATGCGCTAAAATAGAATTACTCATAACCGCTGGATTTGATAAAGCATCAAACAAACCAAAGAATGAAGGATCTTTGACACTGCCGGATTTAAAAACGGCCACACCCATAATCAATAACAAAGAGTTAACAAAAAATGCCATCGTTAATTGAATATTAGAATCCCAAGTTGAAAAGCGTAAAGCGCGTTGAATATCGGTTTTATCTTTACGATCAATTTTACGACTTTGCACAACAGAAGAATGTAAATACAAATTATGAGGCATCACTGTTGCACCAATAATCCCCAATGCACCTGTCAATGGCGTTTGCCCATTCACCGCATGTGATGTAGAAAAAGCTTCTGCGCTAGGAACCAGCCCTTTAATTACATCTCCCCATACTGGATTTGACAATGCCACTTGATAAGCAAAAATCACAAAAATAACAACAATTAAAGCAACAACAATAGCTTCAATTTTTCTAAAACCAATTTTTGTCAATAACAACAAAAGTAAAACATCAAATACCGTAATGAAGACAGCCAGACCTAAAGGAATATGAAATAATAAATATAAGGCAATTGCGCCCCCGATAACTTCAGCGATATCTGTAGCCATAATTGCTAACTCTGTTAAAATCCATAATACAATACCTAACGTCTTACTAGTTCTAGCACGAATCGCTTGTGCTAAATCCATCTGTGAAACAATGCCTAATTTAGCAGCCATATATTGGAGCAACATTGCAATCAAACTGGAAATTAAAATAATCGACATCAATAAATATTGAAAATTTTGTCCCCCAGTAATTGAAGTAGACCAGTTTCCTGGATCCATATACCCCACTGCTACCAATGCCCCTGGACCTGAGTAAGCAAATAACGTTTTCCAAAAACTCATATTTTTAGGCACGTCGATGGTGCCATTAATTTCTTCAAGCGAAGGACCATTTGCATATTCAATCAAATGATGTCTTTGCTTTGGTTCATGTTCTTCTGAATTTTTCAATTCAATTCCTTCTTTCGTTTTGCAATAATTTTAAAAGGCCCTTCCCGTTAGAAGGTTAACCTCTAATATATTTTAGGTACACCTAAAATATACTGCTAAAAATAACAAAATGCAAGACTTGAAAGAAAATTTTGACAGTGTAAAAATAGATTGTCGTAAATGTGCGATCTTAAAGTTTGAAGAAATCAGGGTAGCTGGTAGTTGATTATCTTAAGAAGTAGAAAATAAAGGACCTAAGTCATTTCGGCTTAGGTCCCTTATTTTGTTTTTATTCGGTTATTCTATTAAGAATGGTTGCTACAATTTCTGTCGTGTCAGCTGAATGATTTCTAAAAATCTCGGTAAACTGAATCTGACGAAAACCTTCAAGTACTTCGGGCAACTTATTTTTCCCCCATTCAAAAGTTCCATCATTTCTTTTCAATAATCTCTGTAAAATTTCTTCTTTCTCGACCGCTAACAAAAAATGATAAACGTCAATGCCTGCTCGTCTCAGATATCCAATCAGCTCTTCTTCATATTCTTTTTTATAAAGGGTCATTGGAACAATAATCGGCCGTCCAGACTCTTTGGACATTCGTTTTAATAAATGAGCATTCCAGCAACGCCATTCCTGATACTCTTGAAAATCATTTTCTTTCATTTCTTCGGGAACTAACTCCATCAATGCACTACCAATAATTTCTGGATCATAAATGATTGCATTGGGAAGTTTTTGTTGTAACTCATGTGCAATGGTCGTTTTTCCGGCTCCAAACGCACCGTTTAACCAAATAATCATCATAATTTCCTTTCTTCTGAACAAATTTCTTTGTTGTTTAATTTAGGTGCCAGATTACTTTTAATTTTTTTAGCCATTCACGTATAGTTACTACTTACATCTTTAACAGTAAACGAGACAAACTAAAAATACAACATCCTATACTATTCACCTTGCGTTACATAACATACTCATCTGATAATTTCTCCCTAAAAAAACAGAATGTGGGCAATCTTTTTAAGAATCATTGAATAGAATAACAACAAACAGTAATTCAGGTATAACCAGCTAGAAATTGTTTTATTTTTAGTCACGAGTATGATAAGCATGTAAATCAAATAGAATCATATTAGGTGAGGTTACTCTGAAGAACACAGGTTATCGCTCGGAAATGTCGAGAGACAGTAACGAGTAAAGCAGGGATTGTCGAATTAAGGCTTTCCTAAGATAACTAGAATTTTTTTCTTACGTCTCAGAAAGCCAAAGCTCAATTATTGTGATTACCCTATAATCTTCTTTTATTCGGCGACCTCTTTAATATGATTAATTGGAGGTTTTTAAATTGAAAGCTGTCACTGCATCATCTAAGAAAAATACCCTACTTGCTAAAAGTATCGGGAATCTTACCTTGCTCATCATTTTAGGCATTTTCATTTTTATCATCGTCTTCTCTTGGCTAAAAATGAATCGCCCTCTCCACACCCTTCCCTCAGAAGAATTCCTCGCAACACCAAGTAAAACAGATGATTTCTTATCTCCATCAAATCTTTTTTACTTTTCAATTCGAACCATGTTTCGAATGATTGTGGGGATGGCTTGGTCCTTCCTGTTTTCCTTTGTTTTTGGTATTTTAGCCGTAAAATATAAAACGGCACGAAGAGTCATTTTACCATTAGTTAATTTCCTTGAATCTGTTCCATTGCTAGGTTTTTTGACCTTTACAACTGCTTGGTTACTTGGTTTATTTCCAGGAAATGTGATGGGCGCAGAAGCGGTTGCTATTTTTGCCATCTTCACAGGTCAAGCTTGGAACATCATGTTGACTCTTTATCAAATAATGGAAGTTATTCCTTCAGATCTAGTCAATGTGACCGATCAGTTCAAGTACAATGCTTGGGAAAAATTTTGGCGGCTTGAATTTGTTTACTCAATTCCTGGCTTACTTTGGAACGTTATTATTTCTCAAACTGCGGCTTGGTTTGCCTTGGTGGCCAGCGAGCAAGCTTCTGTTGCCTTTCCTAAAGAAACCAACCTTTATTTACCAGGAATTGGTTCTTATATCCAAGTAGCATTAAATCGAGCCGACTTTAAATCCTGTTTATGGGCTGTTTTTGCCTTATTAATCAATGTGGTGATTTTAAACTTTTTAGTTTTTCAACCTTTAGTTCGAGCCACTTATTATTTTAAATATGAAACAGATGTCGAAAGTACGACGCCACCTAAATCCATCATTTATCATTTATTAAAAAAAGCAACTTTAACGAAATACTTTTCAAAAGCTTTTGTGAAATTCAGTCATTTTTGGATTTACGGTTTACCAAAAGTTTGGTACTTTTTCAAGCTAGACTATCTCTATCGATTACTAGCAAAATTACGCCATTTCTTCAAAACATTATGGTATGTCAGCTTAACCATTATTGGGGTTTATTGTTCTATTAAGCTCTATCATTTTTTGCCCCATCAAGATTTCAGCATGATTCCTAGATTAACCCTTTATACTACGCTACGGGTTACCTTGGCTATGGTCGTTGCTGGCATTATCTTTACTCCCTTAGCAATCTGGGTTGCGAATGATAATCGGCGCTTAAGTATCGTTCAACCGATTGGACAAATTTTAGGCTCCATTCCGTCAAATGTTTATACTCCATTCATTGTGTTGATTATTAGTATGGGCTTCAACAAATTAGAATGGTGGATTTTACCACTCATCATGGTTGGTTGCCAATGGTATTTTTTCTTTAATGTAATTGCTGGCTACTTAGCCATCCCTGATGATATTCGTGACGTAACCAAACTTTTTAAATTATCTAAATGGCAATGGTGGACAAAATTTTTGATCCCTTCTATTTTACCTTACCTCATTACAGCAATTATTAACGCTGCTGGTGCTGCTTGGAACGCTGATATCGCAGCAGAAAGCATTCAATGGGGCAAAAAATCAATAGATGTTACTGGCCTAGGACAATATATTGCGGCAAACGATGGCGTAAAAGATAAATCTGCCTTAGGAACCTTAGCGATGTGTTTCGTTGTTGGTTTATGTATTGCCTTTGTTTGGCAACCTTTATATCGAGCAGCAAAACAAAAATTTCACTATTAATAGCTGGACGACTCAACTCGACTAAATTTTTAAGATAAACTAGAGAGGAGAACGATAGGTGATTTCCCTTGACCTATCTAATAAGACGATGGAAAATAAAGAATTATTAAGCATAAAATCAGTATATAAAGAATTTGAAATTGAAGGACATTCAGAACATTTAAAAGTCCTTGAAAATATTGATTTAACAGTTAAAACGAATGAATTTTTAAGTATTATCGGACAATCAGGAACAGGAAAATCAACGTTGCTCAGAAGTATCGCTGGACTTCTTCGTACAACTAGAGGTGAAATTACTTTTGAAGATAAAATCATTAATGAGCCTGATGCCAATATCGGCATGGTTTTTCAACATTTTGCCCTTTTTCCTTGGTTGACAGTTGAAAAAAATATCAGCTTTGGCTTAGAAAACCGTAAAGAAATTTCTCGCGAACAAATAAATAAAAGAGTCAGTAATCTCATTGAAATGATTGGTTTAACTGGTTTTGAAAAAGCTTATCCCAGAGAGTTATCTGGTGGAATGAAACAGCGTGTAGGCTTTGCTCGTGCTTTAGCCATCGAACCTAGCTTATTGCTCTTAGACGAACCTTTTTCAGCTTTAGATATCATTACAGCCAGCCAATTATCTAACGATTTATTAGAAATTTGGCTAAACAATCAAATTGCGACTAAATCAATTGTGATGATCACGCATGATGTTCAACAAGCAGTTCAACTTTCTGATCGGGTTGTATTAATGGATGCAAATCCTGGTCGTATTGCCAAAATTTACTCAATCGATATCCCCAGAAATCAACGTTCGCCAAAAACAACCATTGATATTGTAGAACAAATAACAGAAGAAATGGTTCGTCGCATTCATTTGTAAATAGAACTGTTTTGACTACTGCTTATGTCTTGACAAAGAGTTACTTAAAAGACTATTATTTCTTTGTAATAAGTTAGGTGAGGCTCCTATACAAACATAGGCTATTGCTCAGAAATGTCGAGAGACACCAATGAGTAGAACAAGACTGGTCGAGGAGAAGGCTTTTCTCAAAATAGCTAAGAGTGATCTTTACGTTGTATAGTGCTAAAGCTCAACGTTCATGTTGATGTATATTTTTAGTCTCTAGTTAATCAGTTAAGTACTTTTATTTAAAATTAAGAGAGGAGTGAAAGTATGACTACTATGTTAGCAATCATTGGAACTGTTGCAATCATCACAGTTCAAGTTATTGAATATAATATGACAGAAATTCATATTCCTACTGCAGGAACATTTAATGACGATGATGCAGAACCCCCACATTCTTCTGTAACCCTTGTATTTATTCGCACTATACTTATCACTCTCTCACTTAACTTTCCATCTCATTTTTTTGAGATGGTTTTTTTATGTATTCTAGAAAATAATAACGAAAAAGACTGTTAAATCATTGATTTAACAGTCTTTAGTATACCGGCGGCCGGGGTCGAACCGGCACTCCCGTGAAGGAACTGGATTTTGAGTCCAGCGCGTCTGCCAATTCCGCCACGCCGGCAAGATATTTTGGAAGGCGGTAACCGGATTTGAACCGGTGATGAAGGTTTTGCAGACCTCTGCCTTACCACTTGGCTATACCGCCATATTCCATTTTTGTTACAAAAAAACTGGGGTAGCTGGATTCGAACCAACGCATGACGGAGTCAAAGTCCGTTGCCTTACCGCTTGGCTATACCCCAATAAAATTACAAAGGGCGACCGATGGGAATCGAACCCACGAATGCCAGAGCCACAATCTGGTGTGTTAACCACTTCACCACGATCGCCGTAATCTTAAAAAGTGTATCTATTAAATAATTAAATGGCAGGGGCAGCAGGAATTGAACCCACACCAACGGTTTTGGAG